>NZ_BAGF01000020.1 GCF_000308755.1 Nocardia pneumoniae NBRC 100136 | reverse complement strand
CCGTCGCCCGGTTCGAGCCGATTGATCGGTGAAGCAACTTTTCCAGCTTAGCTCAGCCTCGAACCTCGTTGCAAACAAGGCTCGCGTTCGAGCTAGTGTGATCGTCAGGCGCTCCTCGTCCTACCTCGTTTCCCTGGCCTCTCGCTCAGCGTTTCCGCTCAGCTCCTCGGCTCCGGGTCGGTGTCCGTGTCGCTCTGACTTGGACAAAGTTACGTGTCTGCGTGCACGATGTCAAATCCGCTGGTCAGAAAGCGTTTTCAAGGAAACGATCAGAAGTCGCTGCGACCGGGATCGAATCGGCGATCAATCCGCGCCGCCGACGCGCACAACATCGCCGCCCAGTGCTTGCAACTGCTCGACGAAATTCGGATAACCGCGATCGATGTGGAAGACGTCGTGCACTTCGGTGGTCCCGTCGGCGACCAATCCGGCGAGGACCAGGCCGGCGCCCGCCCGGATATCGGACGACCACACCGGAGCGCTCGACAACCTGGGAATGCCGCGCACCACGGCGTGGTGCCCATCGGTGCGTGCGTCGGCGCCGAGCCGGATCATCTCCTCCACGAAGCGGAAGCGCGCCTCGAAGATGTTCTCGGTGATCATCGACGTCCCGTCCGCGATGGACGCGAGCCCGATCGCCATCGGTTGCAGGTCGGTCGGGAAGCCGGGGAACGGCAGGGTGGAGAAGTTCACCGCGCGCGGGCGCTCGGCCTGCACCACGCGGAAGCCGTCCTGCTCGAACGAGATCCGGGCGCCCGCGGAACGCAGCTTGTCCAGCACCAGGGACAGGTGCTTGGGGTTCACGCCGGTGACGCGGATGTCCCCGAGGGTCATCGCGGCGGCGATCCCCCAGGTCGCGGCCACGATGCGGTCGCCGATGACGCGGTGGGTGGTGGGCGAGAGCCGCTCGACGCCCTGGATGGTGAGCACCGAGGTGCCCGCCCCGCTGATCCGCGCGCCCATCCGGACGAGCATGTTGCACAGGTCGACGATGTCCGGCTCGCGCGCGGCATTGTCGATCACCGTCTCACCCTCGGCGAGCACCGCCGCCATGAGGATGTTCTCGGTCGCGCCGACCGAGGGGAAGTCGAGGCGGATCCTGGCGCCTTGCAGTTCGTCGGCCCTCGCCACCACGCAGCCGTGCTCGATCTCGCTGGTCGCGCCGAGCAGACGCAGACCGGCCTGGTGCATGTCGAGCGGACGCGAGCCGATCGCGTCACCGCCGGGCAGCGCGACGACCGCTCGCTTGCACCGAGCCATCAGCGGACCGAGCACACACACCGAGGCGCGGAACTGGGTGACCGCGGGGAAGTCCGCGTGGTACTTCGGCTCGGCGGGGGTGGTGATGGTGACCGCCCCGCCGTCGATGGTCACATCGCAACCGAGGCCGCGCAGTACATCGGCCATCAGCGGCACGTCGAGGATGTCCGGGCAGTTCGTGATGGTGGTGGTGCCCTCGGCCAGCAACGCAGCGGCCATCAGCTTGAGGACGCTGTTCTTGGCGCCCCCCACCGTGACCTCACCGACGAGTCGATTTCCGCCGGTAACCAAAAACCGTTCCATGCCGCCTCTCCGCGTATTCGGCGCACTGTTGGTGCAAGGATAGTTGCGGCGGCCCACTACGGTGCCGCCTCTCCGCGACTCCCCTCGCCTTGGCCGTCTTTGCCGTACGAGCGAGCGCCGTGAGCTGGGCGTTGCGCGGCCGACGGCGTGGTCGGCGTCGTGTTCCCGGCATACCCGGTGGTTACTCGCGTACTCGCATGTTCTCGCCGACGCGATCAGGCGCCCGGCGGGTCCCCGCCGGGCTTCCACAGGATATCGCCGCCGGGATTGGCCACCCGGCTCAGGATGAACAGCAGGTCCGAGAGGCGATTGAGGTACTTGGCGGGCAGGACGCCGGTGTCGTCCGGATACGCCTCGATCGCGGCCCACGCGGAGCGTTCCGCACGGCGGGCGACGGTGCGGGCGGTGTGCAGCAGTGCCGCCAGCGGCGTACCACCGGGCAGGATGAACGAATTGAGGGCGGGCAGTTCGGCGTTGAACTCATCGCACCACGCTTCGAGCCGGTCGACGTAGGGTTGTGTGACGCGCAGCGGCGGGTACTTGGGCTCCGCCACCACGGGTGTGGACAGGTCGGCGCCCGCGTCGAACAGATCGTTCTGGATCTGCCGCAGCACCGCGAGCATCGCCTCCTCCGGCTGCCCGAGTGCGATCGCCACACCGATGGCGGCGTTCGTCTCATCACAGTCGGCGTAGGCGACCAGACGCGGGTCGGTTTTGGCGACCCGGGAGAAGTCGCTCAGTCCCGTGGTCCCGTCATCGCCGGTCCGGGTGTAGATCCGCGTCAAGTGCACACTCACAGCACAACCCTAATGGGCGCGGCCGGGCGAAGTCCGCCCCGAAGCGTGCTACAGACCCGGCATCCGCCGGGTGCGGTCCGAAGGGCGGGACTCCACCCAGGAGAGAAAGGCGGTCAGCGAGTCGCGATCGAGTGCCAGCTCGAAGCCGCCGGTCCGGTCCGACACCGCGATCACGGCGATGTCGTCGGTCATGATGTCGTATTCGTCGCCGCGCGGGCCGCGGCGATCTCCGATCTCGATGCCTTGACGCCGAATCGTGGAATCCGGGCCCAGTTTGAGGCTGGTGAGCTTGAAGAAGACGAGCCGGTCCTCGTCGTACCGGATCAATCCGTGCCGCCAGCCCTGACCGCCGCGGGCGGGGAGAACGCGCAGAATCGCGGCAGTTCCGCCGCGGCGCAACATGATCAGGCGATAGGTCGAGGCCAGCGCGAGGAACACGAGCATGAGCACCAGAATGATCAGCAGAACCATCCCGGTTTGCAATGCCGTTCGTCCCTTCGCTGCGCCGCCGTGTCGTCGACACGGTATTCGATTGGCGGTGTTTCGCAGGCCGCCGTTTCCGAGCCCGATGCGCACACCGCGTGCGGTCATTCAACCACGGCCCCGAGTTTACAAATGGCCCGGCCGTGTCCGACTCGCCTACAAAGACGCTGTCGGCGGTGAAGAGTGTCTTCACCGCCGACAGCCGACGTGCCGCTATGACAGGTTGTCGCTTACGCGTTCGAGGTCTGCTCGACCGCGCGCACCCGGGCCTGAGCCGCCTTCTGCTGCTCTGCACTGGCCTCCGAGTCGGCCAGCACCCGGCGGGCCGCCTCGACATCCACCTCGTCGGCGAACTCCGCCGATTCGGCCAGTACCCGAACCGAGTTCGCGGTCACGGAGAAGAAGCCACCGTGCACCGCGGCGACGATGCGCTCACCCTCGGTGGACACGATGTTCACGGTGCCGCCCTCGACCAGCTGGCCGAGCAGCGGCTCGTGCCCCGGCATGATGCCGATCTGGCCCTCGGTGGTCTGCGCGCTGACGAACGACGCCTGGCCGGACCAGAGCAGCCGTTCAACCGCGACGAGATCGACTGACATTTCCGCCATCGGTGACTACTTTCCGGCGATCTTCTTGGCGGCAGCTTCGACGTCATCCAGACCACCGCAGCTGTTGAACGCCTGCTCCGGGAAGTGGTCGAACTCGCCCTTGCAGACCCGGTCGAAGTCGTCGATGGTCTGCTCCAGCGGCACGACCGAACCCACCTGGCCGGTGAACTTCTCGGCCACGATGAAGTTCTGGCCGAGGAACTTCTCCAGACGACGGGCGCGGCCGACGAGGACCTTGTCCTCTTCGGAGAGCTCGTCCATACCGAGGATGGCGATGATGTCCTGCAGCTCCTTGTACTTCTGCAGGATCCGCTTCACCTCGTTGGCCACCGCGAAGTGCCGGTCGCCGACGATCGAGGCCTCCAGGATGCGGGAGGTCGAGGTCAGCGGGTCGACGGCCGGGTAGATGCCCTTCTGCGAGATCGGGCGGGAGAGCTCGGTCGTCGCGTCCAAGTGGGCGAAGGTGGTCGCCGGAGCCGGGTCGGTGTAGTCGTCGGCGGGCACGTAGATGGCCTGCAGCGAGGTGATGGACCGACCGCGGGTCGAGGTGATCCGCTCCTGCAGCTCACCCATCTCGTCGGCCAGGGTCGGCTGGTAACCGACGGCCGAAGGCATGCGGCCGAGCAGGGTGGAGACCTCGGAACCGGCCTGGGTGAACCGGAAGATGTTGTCGATGAACAGCAGCACGTCCTGGTGCTGCACGTCGCGGAAGTACTCGGCCATGGTGAGGGCCGAGAGGGCGACGCGCATACGGGTGCCCGGCGGCTCGTCCATCTGGCCGAAGACGAGGGCGGTGTCGGGGAGGACGCCCATCTCTTCCATCTCCAGGCGGAGGTCGGTGCCCTCACGGGTGCGCTCGCCGACGCCGGCGAACACGGAGGTGCCGGAGAACTCCCGCGCGATACGGGTGATCATCTCCTGGATCAGAACGGTCTTGCCGACACCGGCGCCACCGAACAGGCCGATCTTGCCACCCTTCACGTACGGGGTGAGCAGGTCGATGACCTTGATGCCCGTCTCCAGGATCTCGGTCTTGCCCTCGAGCTGGTCGAACGACGGCGGCTTGCGGTGGATGCCCCACTGCTCGCCGTCGCGGCCGAGGCCGGGGGTGTCCAGGCAGTCGCCGAGGGCGTTGAAGACGTGGCCCTTGACCACGTCGCCGACCGGCACCGAGATCGGCTTGCCGGTGTCGGTGACGGTGGCGCCACGAACCAGGCCGTCGGTCGGCTGCATCGAGATGGTGCGCACGATGTTGTCGCCGAGGTGCTGGGCGACCTCGAGGGTCAGGGTCTTGGCCACCGAGGTCAGGGTGATCTCGGCGTGCAGCGCGTTGAACAGTTCGGGGATGGCTCCGCGGGGGAATTCGACGTCCACGACGGGGCCGATGACCCGGGCGACGCGGCCCGTGGCGGCGCCGGTCCGGCTCGTGTCTTCTCGAGTGACAGCTGCGGTCATTGGTGTTGGTTCTCTCCGTGTCGATGGGCGGCACTGGGGCCGCGGCGCTTAGTCGCGGTCCGAGCTCGCCGCCAGCGCGTTCACGCCGCCGACGATTTCGCTGATTTCCTGCGTGATCTGGGCCTGACGCACCGAGTTCGCCTCGCGCTGAAGCACGCTCGCGAGTTCGTTGGCGTTGTCGGTGGCGGCCTTCATTGCGGTGCGCCGAGCCGCGGACTCGGATGCCGCTGCCTCGAGCAACGACGCGTAGATGCGCGTGTTGATGTACTTCGGCAGCAGCGCCGCCAGCAGCACATCGGCGTCGGGCTCGAATTCGTACTGCGCGTGGACCTCCGCGGTCGGCGAATCCGACACGATGTCCTCGCCCAGGTCGAAGTTCTCGTCGACGAAGCTCACCTGGATGGGCGCCAACCGGCGCACCTCCGGGGTCTGGGTCAGCATCGACACGAAGCGGGTGTAGACGATGTGCAGTTCATCCACTCCGGCGATGTCGCCCGTCCCGTGCGGGTGGGGAACCTCGCCGTCCGACCCGGCCATGAACGCGTCCACCAGGTGGTGGCAGGCGGCCGAGGCATCGGTGTACTTCGGCTGCTGCGAGAACCCGGTCCACGCGGACACGAACGGGCGGTTGCGGAAGGTGTAGTACGTCAGGCCCTTGTTGCCCATGACGTAGAGCACCGGCTCCTTGCCCTCGTCGCGCAGGGTGGTCATCAGCTCTTCGGCGCGCTTGAGCACGTTCGAGTTGTAGCCACCGCACATACCGCTGTCGCTGGTGATCACCAGCACGGCGGCACGACGCGGGTCGGGGCGCTCGGTCAGCAGCGGGTGCGACAGGTTCTTGGACGCACTCGCCAGCTCACTGAGGACCTTGGTGATCTCCTCGGCGTACGGCTTCGCGGCCGCGACCCTGGCCTGGGCCTTGGAGATGCGCGAGGTCGCGATCAGCTCTTGAGCCTTGGTGATCTTCTTGATCGAATTCACACCACGAATGCGGGAGCGCAATTCACGCAAGCTTGCCATCAGCGGTTCACACTCCCTTCATTCGCTGCGTTTGATTGGCGGCATTCGCGGGGCACTACGTGGTTACGCACGCTTCCTCCTTCGTGCCCGTCGCTCATGCCGCGGATCGAATAGCGCATTGCGGGCTCGATTACTTCTCGACGTGCTTGCGCGTCACCGACAGCGACTCGACCTCTTCGTGGTCGAGCTCGCCCGCTTCGGCCTCGTTCACCACGCGGCTGCCGTCGGAGGCGAGGAAGCCCTGCTTGAACTTCTCCGTGGCCGCCTTGATCGCCTCGGCGGCATCGCCGTCGAGCACCTTGCCGCCCGCGATGGCCTTGAAGGCGTCCGCGGCGGTGCGGTGCAGGTCCTCCAGCAGCTCGGTGTTGAAGCGGCGGATGTCGGCGACCGGGACCGAGTCGTAGTAGCCGCCGTCGACCAGGTAGATCGAGACGATCTGGTCCTCGACCGGCACCGGCGAGTACTGGTCCTGCTTGAGCAGCTCGACCCAGCGGGCGCCGCGCTCGAGCTGCGCCAGCGACGCGGCGTCGAGGTCGGAGGCGAAGGCGGAGAACGCCTCCAGCTCGCGGTACTGCGCCATTTCCAGACGCAGCGAACCGGCGACCTTCTTCATGCCCTTGGTCTGGGCGGCGCCACCGACGCGGGAGACCGAGGTACCGACGTTGATCGCCGGGCGGACACCCTTGTTGAACAGGTCGGACTCGAGGAAGACCTGGCCGTCGGTGATGGAGATGACGTTGGTCGGGATGAACGCCGAGATGTCGTTGGCCTTGGTCTCGATGATCGGCAGACCGGTCATCGAGCCGGCGCCCATCTCGTCGGACAGCTTGGCGCAACGCTCCAGCAGACGGGAGTGCAGGTAGAAGACGTCACCGGGGTACGCCTCGCGGCCCGGCGGGCGACGCAGCAGCAGCGAGATGGCGCGGTAGGCCTCGGCCTGCTTGGTCAGGTCGTCGAACACGATCAGCACGTGCTTGCCCTGGTACATCCAGTGCTGGCCGATGGCCGAACCGGTGTACGGGGCCAGCCACTTGAAGCCGGCCGAGTCGGAGGCCGGGGCGGCGACGATGGTGGTGTACTCCAGCGCACCGTGCTGCTCCAGCGCGGCCTTCACGCCCGCGATGGTGGAGCCCTTCTGGCCGATGGCGACGTAGATGCAGCGCACCTGCTTGCTCGGATCGCCGGTCTCCCAGTTGGCCTTCTGGTTGAGGATCGCGTCGATGCAGACCGCGGTCTTGCCGGTCTTGCGGTCGCCGATGATCAGCTGACGCTGGCCGCGACCGATCGCGGTCAGCGCGTCGATGGCGGTGATGCCGGTGGCCAGCGGCTCCTCGACCGGCTGGCGCTCCAGCACGGTCGCGGCCTGCAGCTCCAGCACGCGCTGCTCCTCGGCCTCGATCTCGCCGAGGCCGTCGATCGGCTGGCCGAGCGGGTTCACCACGCGGCCGAGGAACTTGTCGCCGACCGGAACCGAGAGCACGTCACCGGTGCGGCGGACCTCGTGGCCCTCCTCGATCCGGGAGAACTCGCCGAGGATGACCGCACCGATCTCACGGTCCTCGAGGTTCAGCGCCACGCCGAGCACGCCGCCCGGGAATTCGAGCAGCTCGTTGGCCATCGTCGACGGCAGGCCGCTGACGTGCGCGATGCCGTCGCTGGCGTCGGTGACCACACCGACTTCTTCGATGGAGGTCTTGGGGGTGTAGCTCTGGGTGTAGCTATCGATCGCGCTACGGATCTCGTCGGAGGAGATCGTCAGCTCCGCCATGTTCTTCCTGCTCTCGCTGTCTGGGTCTGGAATGTCGGGGGTGGTGGGAAGCGCGCTAGGTCAGGGCCCGGCGCAGCTTTTCCAGTCGGCCGAGGGCGCTGCCGTCGATCACGTCGTCACCGACGCGCACGACGAGCCCGCTCAGCAAACTCTGGTCGACCTGGACGTGTACCGTGATCGCCTTGCCGTAGATACGGCCCAGCGAGGCGGCCAGCCGGTCACGCTGCTGCTCGGTGAGCGCGATCGCGGCACGCACGTGCGCGACGATCTGCTCGCGGCGACCCGCCGCCAGGTCGGACAGCTCGTCGAAGGCCGCGCCGAGGCTGGTCCGCTGCCTGGCCACCACCTGCTCCACCAGGGTCAGCGTGATCGGCTCGGTCTTGTCGGCGAGCAGGCGGGCGACCAGCTCGCGCTTGGCCGAAGCCGGTTTCGCGCGATCCGACAGAGCCTGCTCCAGCTCGGGGTTGTCGCCGATGATGCGGCCGAGCCGGAACAGCTCGTCCTCGACCGCGTCGAGGCGGCCGCGCTGCGCCGCCGACTCCAGCAACGCCTCCTGGCCGAGCAGCACCAGGGTGTCGACCAGGTCCGCGGTGCGCGACCAGTCCTGGGCCACCGCGGTGGTCAGCACCGCCAGCGTGGCAGCGCTGACCTTGCCGCCGAAGACCCGCTCGCAGAGTTCCGCGCGCGCGGAACCCGGCACCGACACGTCCGCGAGCGCCACACGCAGCGAACGCTGGTCGTCCAGCACGGCGACAACGGCGAACAGTTCCGAGCCCGTCGTGGCCGCAGCCGTATCGCTTCCGGTCAGAGCGGCCCGAAGCGCCTCCCGGGACCGGGCGCTTGCCTCGCGGCTCGCTGCGTACATGCTTCTCACTTTCGCGTCGTTACCTTCCGACCCCGATGCCTGCGTCCGACTCGTCGAGCTCGTCGAGGAACCGCTCGATCGACGCGGCCTGCTTGGCCTCGTCCGACACCGACTGTCCGATGATCTTCTCGGCCAGGTCGACGGCTGTGCGGCCGACTTCGGAGCGCAGCTCGGTCAGGATCTGCTGGCGCTGGGCTTCCAGCTGGGTGTGGCCTGCCGCGATGATGCGGTCGGCTTCGGCCTGGGCCTCCGAGCGCATCTGGGCGAGGATCTCCTGGCCCTGGGTGCGCGCGTCCTCGCGGATGCGGGCGGCCTCGAGCCGGGCCTCGGCCAGCTGCTGCTGGTACTGCTGGAGGGTGAGCTGAGCTTCCTCCTGCGCGGCTTCCGCGCGAGCGATGCCGCCTTCGATCTTGTCGGAACGCTCGTCGAGCGTCTTCATCAGACGCGGGATCACGTACTTGTAGAACAAGGCCGCGATGATGACGACGCAGACGACCGACCAGACGATGTCATACGTTTCGGGGACGAGAGGATTCACTTCCTCTCCCTCCGCCGCCGCGAGCAAAACTGACTCGTACATCGGAATCAGAAAATGAAGCCGGCGACGAGACCGATGAGGGCGAGCGCCTCGGTGAACGCGATACCGAGGAACATGTTGGTGCGGATGGTGCCCTGCAGCTCAGGCTGACGCGCGATGCCCTCGATGGCCTTGCCGACGACGATGCCGACGCCGATGCCAGGGCCGATCGCGGCGAGACCGTAGCCGACGGCGCCGAGACCCTTGAAGGTGCTCTCGTTGGTCGCGGCTTCCTGGGCCAGGTAAGCGAGGCTCATGAGTCTTCCATTCCCTTTCTGTTGCTCACCCGCCGGTCGGCGTGGTGTAGCAGGTTTCCGGTAGTTGTGTCGGTCAGGTCAGTGATCGGCCGCGTGCTGTGCGAGCCCGATGTAAACGGCGGTCAGCAGCGCAAACACATAGGCCTGCAGGAAGATGACCAACATCTCGAACAGCGTGAATCCGAGTCCCGCGAGCAGCGAGAACGGCGAGAACACCTTCATCCATGCGGCGGCGTCGAACAGGAAGAACCAGGTGGCGCTGAAGAACAGGACCAACATGATGTGACCGGCCAGCATGTTGGCCATGAGTCGGACGGTCAGCGTGAACGGACGCAGGATGAAGGTGGAGACGAACTCGATCGGAATCAACAGCACGTGCAGTGCGGGGGGAACATTCGGAACGACGATGCTGCTGCGCATGTAGTTGAAGAATCCGTACTTCTTGATACCGACGTAGTTGAACGCCAGGTACGCGATGACGGCCAGCGTCAGCGGCATGCCGATTCGAGCATTCGACGAGATGTTCAACCCCGGAATGATGCCGGAGAAGTTCAGAAAGAGGACCGTGAAGAAGATCGTCGCGATCAGCGGGAAGAATCTGCGTCCCGATTCCTTGCCCAGTACCTCTTCGCAGATCTGCTCCTTGACGAAGACCAGGCCGATTTCGGCGACATTCTGCAGACCCCGCGGAACGATCCGCGGCGAACGGAACGCCAGCAGCATCACGGCGACCAGAACGGCCGACATCAGGATGCGGACCAGCATCAATCGATCGAGTTCGAACGGCGTTCCCTCGAACAGCACAGCTGGAGGGAAGAAGTCGGTAAGCGACGGCGCATGGAACTCGGCCGCCAGAGTGGTGACGCTCAGCGTTCTCTCCCGTGTTCGGGCCGCGGGTACGGTCATTCCCGCGGTTCGATCGGACATTGACGATCAATTTGGGTCGACTCAGGTCGGCTCGAAGTTCGTCAGCAGCTGTGCGGCGGTTTGGACTCCACCCGGCGTCTGTACGTGTGTCGGCGACATCGTCGACATGCAGAACCGGAACACCCCTCGGAGCCCGGCACGGCAGTAAGCATAGCTGCCGTTGTGGGGGATCCAGCGGGTGACCCCTCACTTGGTCGCTTGCTTACCAACACTTTACCAAGTGATCTACGACAGCGTGTAGGGGGTGTGCGTTTTTTGTTACTCGCGGGTATCAGACGCTTCCGGCTCGGTCGTGGTCACGTATGGAACCTTCTGGCGCACAACGCCGTACGTCTCCGCGCCGAGCACGATGACCAAGGCTCCGACCACGGTCAGGAACAGAACGACCCGGTCGTAGAAATCGAACTGATTGAGGATGGCGATGACGATCAACGCCACCAGCATCTTGCCCACCCAGCTCACCAGCATGACCAGACCGGCGGTGGTCGGCGGCAGTTTCGCGCCGAACAGCACGACAGCCGCGGTGGTGAGAATGAAGCCGCCGCCGATCGCGGCGCCGAGCAGCGCACCCCATACGCCGGACATTCCCGAGACGGCCGCGCCCAGTCCGACCGCGAGGACCACCAGAACACCCAAGCCGATCAGGCCGTAGCGCAGAGCGGACCGCAGCGGCGCATCGGGACCGGGAATCGGTTCGGGTGTGAAAGTCACAGCCCTCGACTCTACCCGGGCGCCGATCCGTCGCCCGCCGGGTCCCTCCGCCGCAGCCCCGGAATCGCGGTGATCACCAACGCGAAAACCAGGCCGCCCGCCATCATCAGGACAACCAACCTGCGGTCCATCAGCGAGGTGCCCACCGCGCCGAACGCCAGCACACCGACCCACAAATAGATCAGCAGCACCACGCGCCGGTGCGAATGCCCGATCTGCAGCAAGCGATGATGCAAGTGCATTTTGTCCGGCGTCGAGAAACTCACCCCGGCGCGAACCCGGCGCACGATGGCGAGCAACAGGTCCAGCACCGGAATGAACATCACCGCGCCGACCAGCAACAGCGGGGAGAGCAGACCGACGATGTCGCGCGGCCCGTATCCCTGCAACGGGATTCGGCCGGACGCGCCGGTCGACACCGCGGCCAGCATCAATCCGATCAGCATCGAGCCGGAGTCGCCCATGAATATGCGCGCGGGCTGGAAATTGTGCGGCAGGAATCCGAGGCATCCGCCCGCCAGCGCGGCGGCGAGCAGCGCGGGCGGGTAGGTGTCGACCGAACCGCCCTGTTCGTTCATCAATCCCACGCAGAACACGAAAACGGCCAGCGCGGCAATCAAGCCCAGACCCGCGGCGAGGCCGTCCAGACCGTCGACGAAGTTCATGGCGTTGACCAGGGTGACGGTGACCGCGACCGTGACCAAGCCACCTTGCAAACCGTCCAGCACCACCGTGGTGTTGCTGAACGGGTTGTAGATGACGTACCACCCCAGCCCCATGACGGCCATCACGCCCGCCGCCGTCACCTGTCCGGCGAACTTCGTGAGCGCGTCCAGGCCCCACCGGTCGTCGACGATGCCGACCGCGACGATGAGCGTGCTGGCCACCAGCACAGCGATCGGGATATTGGGCTTGTAATCGAATCCGCTGCGCAGCGCGGGCAGTTGGTGGGCGAACAGCACCGCGGCGACCACGCCGATGTACATGCCCACGCCGCCCATCCGGGGGATCGGCTTGACGTGCACGTCCCGATCGCGCGGCACGGCGACCGCGCCGAAACCGATCGCCAGCACGCGCACCCCGCCGGTGGCCAGGAAGGTCACCACCGCGGAGATGAGCAGCACGACGAGCAGCTCCCGCAGGGGAACGACAGCGCTCGAACCCATCATCCGAGCCGCTGCGCGGCGCCGCCCAGCGCCTCCGGCGACATCCCGAGCACCTCGGCGATGTCGGCGACCGGCACCGCGCCCGCGCGCAGGATGCGCGGTTGGTCGGCGGTCAGGTCGACGATGGTGGAGGCGACGGCGTGCTCGGCGGGGCCGCCGTCGAGGTACACGCCGACCAGCTCACCGAGCTGGTCCTTGGCCTCGGCCGCGGTCTTCGCCGGTGGCTGTCCGGACACGTTGGCGCTGGACACCGCCAGCGGGCCGACCTCACGCAACAGCTCCAGCGCGACCGGGTGCAGCGGCATCCGCAGCATCACCGTCCCGCGCGTGTCACCGAGATCCCAGGCCAGCGAAGGCGCTTGCTGCACAACGAGACTCAGGCCGCCGGGCCAGAACGCCCGGATCAGCTCGCGCGCTTGCGGCCGCACCGAGAACACCAGGCCGTCGATGGTGTGCCAGGAACCGACGAGCACCGGCACCGGCATGTCCCTGCCCCGGCGCTTGGCCGCGAGCAGCGAGCTCACCGCGGTGGCATCGAACGCGTCGGCGGCCAGGCCGTACAGGGTGTCGGTGGGCAGCACGACCAGCCGTCCGGATTTCAGGGCACTGGTCGCCGCGGACAGTCCGGCGGCGCGCGAGTCGGGATCCGCGCAGTCGTAGACGGTACTCACAGCGACCATCCTGTCACGCCTGTCCGCCTCACTCCCCCGCCCCTCCGGGTACTCAGGCCGTACTAGTCAGATGATGGGGATTTTCGTGCAGGTCCTGCGTTTGGTGCCGCTTCTGTTTGGGCGTACCCGACGAGTTACCCATGTACTTTCGAAATCAGTTAGCACGTTCTCGGCGGCGTTGCCGCCGCGACTGTCTTCGCCGAGCGCCCAAAGGCTGAGGCTGCCTGGCACGGGAGCCGCTTTGATCGACTGGGCGCAAACCTCGCACGCGGATGTCAGGTCATGTCCGGATGGCGGCGACGAAGCGGGGCTTGCCCGCGAGGTCGGGGTGTTCGACGATGTCGGTGAACTCACCGTGCTCTGCCAGCAGGGCGGCCAGGGCTGAGCCGTTGGTGTCGTCGTGTTCGATGGCGACGCCGCCGCCTGGGCGCAGGAGGCGGGTGATGTTCGGGATCATGCCGCGGATGACCGACAAACCGTCCGGGCCGCCGAACAGGGCGATCGGTGGGTCGTGCTCGGCCACCTCGGGGTCGAGGGCGGCGCCCTCGGGGATGTAGGGCGGGTTGGAGACCACGATGTCCACGCGGCCGTCGAGGGCGGTGAGCAGCGTGGGGTCGGTGGCGTCGTCGGCGTAGAGCGTGATCGGTGTGTCGCCCGCCGCGATGCGGTCGTCGGCGTTCCGGCGCGCCCAGACCAGCGCCGTGGGATCGAGTTCGATCGCGTGCACGTCGGCGTCGGGCCGCGCGTGCGCGATGGCGAGGGCCAAGGCGCCCGAGCCGGTGCACAGGTCGACGACGATCGGGGCGTGATCGTGCGGCAGCGCCTCCAGCTGCGCCAGCGCCCACGCGTACAGCAGCTCGGTTTCCGGGCGCGGCACGAAGACGCCGGGTCCCACCGCGAGATCGAGCGCACCCAGCACGGCCGTCCCGGTCAAGTGCTGCAACGGAATCCGCTGCGCACGGCGATCGACCAGCTCGCGATACTCGGCCAGCTTGCCCGGCGGCACCAGCGGAATCAGCGCCAGCCTGGTTCGTTCCACGCCGAGGACGTGCGCCGCCAAATGCTCGGCGTCGGCCTGCGGACTGTGCACCCCGGCGGTGCGCAAAGTCTCGATGGCGTCGTTGATGGCGGGGCGCAGCGCTACTCGGGTGGTGGACATGGCATCGACTCTGCCCGAAACGGGATCATTCCGCGGCCATACGCGCTTCGCGATCCGCCTTGCCCAGAGCATCCAGCAACGCGTCCAGGTCGCCGTCGAGCACCGCGTCGAGGTTGTGCGCCTTGAAGCCGATGCGATGGTCGGTGATCCGGTTCTCCGGGAAGTTGTAGGTGCGAATCCGCTCGGAGCGGTCCACGGTGCGGATCTGGCTCGCCCGGCCCGCGGCCGCCTCCTGCTCGGCCTGCTCCTCGGCCAGCGCCTGCAGCCGGGCCGCGAGCACCTGCATGGCGCGGGCCTTGTTCTGCAACTGGGACCGCTCGTTCTGGCAGGTGACCACGATGCCGGAGGGCAGATGGGTGATGCGCACCGCGGAGTCGGTGGTGTTGACGCCCTGACCGCCCTTGCCGGAGGAGCGGTAGACGTCGATCCGCAGATCGGATTCGTCGATCTGCACCGCCTCGATTTCGTCGGGCTCCGGATAGATCAGCACGCCCGCCGCCGAGGTGTGGATGCGTCCCTGCGATTCGGTCACCGGGACACGCTGCACACGGTGGACACCACCTTCGAATTTGAACCGCGACCACACGCCGTCCCGCGCGGCGTCCCGGCTCTTGATCGACAACGTGGCCTCTTTGTAGCCGCCCAGATCCGACAGCGTGGCGTCGAGGATCTCGACCTTCCAGCCGTGGCGCTCGGCGTAGCGCACGTACATGCGGGCCAGGTCGGCGGCGAACAACGCGGACTCCTCGCCGCCCTCCCCGGACTTCACCTCGAGCACGACGTCGTCGCCGTCGTGCGGGTCGCGCGGGGCCAGCAGGTCGGCGAGGGCCTGTTCCAGTTCCTGCACCTGTTGTTCCAGGCCGGGGATCTCGGCGGCGAAGGCGGCATCGTCGGCGGCGAGTTCCCGGGCGGCGGACAGATCGTCGCGCGCCGCCTCCAGCTTGCGGTACGTGGCCATGACCGGGGCCAGCTCGGCGAACCGCTTGCCGACCCGGCGCGCGGCGCCCGCATCGTTGTGCAGCGACGGATCGGCCAGCTGCGTCTCCAAGCCGGCGTACTCGGCCAGAACGTCATCGATGGCGGACGGTTGCGTCACGGGTGCTTCCTTCTCCTGGTTACCTGTCCATACAAAAACACCGACGCCCGGCCTGCGCAGCAGGACCGGGCGTCGGCGAGGAAGCTACTTGGCGTCGGCCTTCTTGCCGGCACGCTTGCCGTAGCGGGCCTCGAAGCGGGCCACGCGGCCACCGGTGTCGAGGATCTTCTGCTTGCCGGTGTAGAACGGGTGGCACTGCGAGCAGACCTCGACGGTGATGTGTCCCGACTCCTTGGTGCTGCGAGTCTGGAAGGTGTTGCCGCAACCACAGACGACCGTGGTGTCGACATACGCCGGGTGAATTCCTGCCTTCATGGATGTCCTCTCGAGATATGGCCGCCGGGTCGCCCACGCGAACTCGCGACGAGCGTGAACCGGAACCGACTAGGCGGGAGGTCTGCTCACATGAGCAGACGCAACGACCGTTCAGTATGCCAGAACTGCCGTTACGCTCCCAAAACGCCCCTGGCAAGTGGTTTGTTCCCGCCCTAGGTATTCCCCCCGTCGTTTGCGCCCCCGGAATTTCGGGCGCGCGAATCCTCGCCGCCTTCACCGACCCTGAAGTCGGGTAGTCCGCTACTCAGGAATGTGAACAGATCCGTTCATAGAGTTGCGGACATCGTGCACACCGCCGCTGGCGGCAGGAAGGAGACCGGCGTGACAATCCGAATCGCGTCCGCGATTTTCGTTCTGCTGATCCTCACCGCGGCCGTCGGGTGGTGCGCACTCCCCGAAACCACGAACTATCCCGCCCCCGCGCACGCGGTGTACGTGCCGACCGCCGCGCCGGGACCCGCGGACGTGACCTGTGCGCTCATCCTCGGTTTCCTGATCAGTGGCGCGGCCGCGATCGGACTGGCCTTCTTCGCCCCGCAAACGCCGAGAGGGTCCCGCACGAGCGGGACCCTCTCGGCCGTTGCCATAGCCGCAGCTCGGTTTTGCGAATTACTCGTCGAGTGCGCCCGGCGCGGTCTTGCTCACCTGCATGAGGAACTCGAGGTTGTTCTTGGACTTCTTCAGACGGTCGATCAGCAGATCGATCGCCTGGTGGGAGTCCAGGCCGGACAGTACGCGGCGCAGCTTGTGCAGCACCCCCGCCTCGTCGGGGCTGAGCAGTAGCTCGTCCTTGCGGGTGCCGGACGGGTTGACGTCCACCGCGGGGAACACGCGCCGCTCGGCGATCTTGCGGTCCAGCTTGAGTTCGGCGTTACCGGTGCCCTTGAACTCCTCGAAGATCACCGTGTCACCGGTCGAGCCGGTCTCCACCATCGCGGTCGCGATGATGGTCAGCGATCCACCGTTCTCGATGTTGCGCGCCGCGCCGAGGAACCGCTTGGGCGGGTACAGCGCGGTGGAATCGACACCACCGGAAAGGATTCGGCCCGAGGCGGGCGAGGAGTTGTTGTACGCGCGGCCGAGCCGGGTGATCGAGTCCAGCAGCACGACGACGTCCTTGCCCATCTCCACCAGGCGCTTGGCCCGCTCGATGGCGAGCTCGGCGACCGAGGTGTGATCCGACGGCGGCCGGTCGAAGGTGGAGGCGATGACCTCGCCCTTCACCGAACGCTGCATGTCGGTGACCTCTTCCGGACGCTCGTCGACCAGCACGACCATGAGGTAGCACTCGGGGTTGTTGGTCGCGATCGCGTTCGCGATGTCCTGCAGGATCGTGGTCTTACCTGCCTTCGGCGGCGACACGATCAGCGCGCGCTGCCCCTTGCCGATCGGCATGATCAGGTCGATGACCCGGGTGGTCAGCTTGTTCGGCGTGGTCTCCAGCCGCAGCCGCTGGTTCGGGTACAGCGGGGTGAGCTTGCCGAACTCGGGGCGGCGCTTGGCGGCCTCGACATCACCGCCGTTGACCGTGTCCAGCCGCACCAGCGGATCGAACTTCTGACGCTGGTTGGCCTGTTCGCCGTCGCGCGGGGCGCGCACCGCGCCGGTGATCGCGTCACCGCGGCGCAGACCGTTCTTGCGCACCAGGTTCATCGACACGTAGACGTCGTTCGGCCCGGCCAGGTAGCCGGAGGTGCGGACGAAGGCGTAGTTGTCCAGCACGTCGAGGATGCCCGCGACCGGCTGCAGCACGTCGTCCTCGCGGATCTCCAGCTCGCGGGCCTCGCCGCCACCGCTCTCGCGGTCGCGACCACGACGACGCTCCCGGAAGCGGCGTCCGCGCCGACCGCGACCGCCTTCTTCCTCGTCACCACCGCGCGCCGCGCTGCCGTTCTGGCTCTGGCCGCGCTCGCCTTGGCCGCGCTCACCCTGGCCGCGTTCGCCTTGGTCGCGCTTGTCCTGACCACGCTCACCCTGGCCGCGTTCGCCCTGACCACGCTCGCGGCGACGCTCGCCGCCCTGGTCGGCATCCTGCTTCGCCTCGTCACCACGCGCTTCGGCGGGCGCGCTCTCGCCGCCGGATCGCGCCTGGTCACGACCGCGCCGCTGCCGTCCGCGGCCACGCTGGCCGCCCTCGCGGCCGGGCTCCTCGGTGGTTTCGGGGGCGGGGGCGGGCGCGGAGTCAGCCGCGGGCGCGGATTCGGCGGGCGCGGACATCGCCGGGGCGGGAGCCTCGGTGGCCGCGGCCGAAGCCGCTGGCGTTACGTCGAGGGTCGCCTGCTCGGCCTTCGCCGGGGCATCTGCCTTGGCGGTCACCGCGGACTTCGCCTCGCCTTTGGCGGGCTTTTCCACCTTCGCCGCTTTACCGGCGGCCTGATTTTCCTTGATGGCGGCGATCAAATCGCCCTTGCGCATTCCGGAGGTACCTCGGATACCGAGCTCCCCCGCGAGTGCGCGCAACTGCGGCAACAACATTCCAGTCAGCCCCGATCGTGCGACGTCGGTGTGTTCGCTCATCTTCGAAATCTGTCCGGATTCACTTTCGCGGTCGCCCGTCGGGTTCGATTCCACGCCGGGTGTCGCGAGCAGGTCCGTATCTGTCACGGAAATCCTTTCCTTCCCTCGATTGCCGTGTGCTGTTTCGAGGGTTCGTCCCGCAGCCCGGGCATTCTGCCGGACTGGGATGCGTCCGTCCGGGCGCTATGTGCCGTATCACCTGCCCCGCCGGACCGGCGGCTTCTCCACCATTGGCGAAAGGTGGGGAGTGATCATTCCAGTTGCGCAGCTACGCAGCACCCCCATGGCCTGGAGGCTCGAGCCTGGAGCCTGCTGGAGCGATTGCCCTGATGAAGCACCGGCGTCTGATGCGCACGATGTACGGACTTGCCCAGAATAGCTGTCCATCGCGAATCTCGGCAAGGCAGACTCGCCGTCAGTCGACCTGGACGCCTTCGGCGATTCCCGGCTCCACCACGCGCAGGCCGTCGGCGGCCGCGAGTTCACCGAGGTGCGCGGGGAATTCGCTGGTACTCAGGGCCAGGATGGTCGGCCCCGCGCCGGAGACGGTGGCCGCGATCCCCGCCGCGCGCAGGCGGGCGATCCAGGCCGTGGTCAACGGTAGCGCGGGGGCACGCTGGGGCTGGTGCAGGCGGTCCGCAGTGGCGGGCAGCAACAGATCGGGGCGCTGGGTCAGCGCGACCACCGCGAGCGCGGCGCGGCTGACGTTGAAGGCGGCGTCGCCGTGCGGCACGACCTCGGGCAGCAGACCGCGGGTGTGCGCGGTGGACGAGCGCTCCTCGGGAATCAGCACGACCGGTCGCAGCGCCGGATGCGGCTCCAGCCGCACCGCGCGGTAGACGCGGCCGTGGTACTGCGCCTCGGGCGCGATATCGCGACCCGCGTCGGCGGCCAGCTCGGTCTCGGCCTCGGTCCACGAGACCACGATTCCGCCGAGCACACTGGCCGCCGCGTTGTCCGGGTGACCTTCGAATTCCGAGGCCAGCTGGACCAATTGATCGGCCGGCGTGGCCAGTGCCGGGTCCAGCTTCGCCGCGAGGGCACAGCCCGCGGCCAGTCCACCGACCACCGCGGAGGCCGACGAGCCGAGCCCACGCGCGTGCGGAATCACGTTGCGGCACACCACATCGAGGCCGTCGGCCCACACGCCCGCCGACTCCAGGCCGCGCTCGATCGCGCGGACCACGAGATGCGAAGGGCCCCAAGGCACATCGTCGGCGCCCTCACCTTCGACCCGGATGGTGAGCCCGGAATCGGTGGTGCGCACCTCGATCTCGTCATAGAGACCCAATGCCATCCCGAGCGAGTCGAAACCGGGGCCGAGGTTCGCGGTCGACGCGGGTACCCGCGCGGTCACGGTGAGACCGGCGGGCAGCGTCACGCTCACGCCCGCGCCTCGCTGGCGCTCGGCTGCGGCGTCAGCGAGTTGCTCGGCTGTGTTCACTGTTCGCCCACCCATGACCTGGCTGTCGCGCGAACTCAACTCAGGCCAGCTCGAGTTCGGCGGCGACCGCGACCGGGTCGACCGGAATGGCCTGCACCTGCGGCATGCCCGACAGCGCCGTGTCGGGATCCTTGAGACCGTTACCGGTCACGGTGCACACCACGGTGAGTCCGGCGTCCAGCCAGCCTTCCTTGCGCGCGGCGAGCACACCGGCGACGCTGGCCGCCGACGCGGGCTCGACGAACACACCCTCGGTGGCCGCGACCAGGTGATATGCCTCGAGGATCGCCTCGTCGGTGGCGGCGCGGAACGCTCCGCCGGACTGCTCCTTGGCCTCGACGGCGCCGTTCCAGGAGGCCGGCGCGCCGATCCGGATGGCGGTCGCGATGGTCTCCGGGTCCTTCACCGGCGCCCCGTTGACCAGCGGCGCGGCACCCGCGGCCTGCACACCGAGCATGCGCGGCAGCCGACTGGTGACGCCGTCGGCGTGGTACTCACGGTACCCACGCCAGTAGGCGGTGATGTTGCCCGCGTTGCCGACCGGAAGCGCGTGCACATCCGGCGCCTTGCCGAGCACGTCGCAGATCTCGAAGGCCGCGGTCTTCTGTCCCTCGATACGCGCGGGGTTCACCGAGTTCACCAGGCCGATGCTGGGGAAGTCGGCGGTGACCTTGCGGGCGAGCTCCAGGCAGTCGTCGAAATTGCCCTGCACCTGGATGATCTTCGCGCCCAGCATGACCGCCTGGGCCAGCTTGCCCATCGCGATCTTGCCCTGCGGGATCAGCACCGCGCAGCTCATGCCGGCGCGGGTAGCGTACGCCGCGGCGGAGGCCGAGGTGTTGCCGGTGGACGCGCACAGCACCGCTTTCTGGCCGCGGTACTTCGCGTCGGTCATCGCCATGGTCATGCCGCGGTCCTTGAACGACCCGGTCGGGTTCAGGCCCTCGACCTTCAGGTACACCTCGCATCCGGTCAGCTCGGACAGGTGCGGCGCGGGCACCAGCGGCGTTCCGCCTTCGTACAGCGTGACCGGCTCCCAGTCGGCCGCGCCGGCGAGCCGGTCGCGGTAAGCCGCGATCAGGCCCGGCCAGCGCGAGTGCACTCCTGCCTGCGGGGCGACGCCAGTCGTACGCCCACCCGTCACCCGGCCACCACCCCCCGTGGCGTCGCTGCGCGACACTGTGCCATCTGGCGACACTGTGGTCATTCTTCGGTGCCTTCCAATCTCAGAACGCTGGTCACGGATGTGACGGATGCCATTTCCGCCAGTGCGGCGACGGTGTCCGCGAGCGCCGACTCCGTTGCGTGGTGGGTCACCACGACCAGGCGCGCCCCCGAGCCGTGCCCTTCTTGACGGACGGTCGAGATGCTCACCTCGTGCTTGGCGAATTCGCCCGCCACCTTGGCCAGGACCCCAGGGCGGTCCTCGACCTGCAGGTTCACGTGATAGCGGGTGGGCGTATCGCCGATCGGCGCGATCGGTAGCTCAGCATAAACCGATTCGCCGGGAGCGCGACCCCCGTAGAACTTGTTGCGCGCCGCCATCACCAGATCGCCGAGCACCGCGGAGGCGGTGGGAGCGCCGCCCGCGCCCTGCCCGTAGAACATCAGCCGTCCGGCGTTCTCCGCCTCGACGACGACCGCGTTGAACGCGCCGGTCACCGCGGCCAGCGGATGCTTGCGCGGAATGAGCGCCGGGTAGACGCGCACCGAGACGCGCTCCTTGCCGCCCTCGTCCGGGCCCGGCTCGCCGGGGCCCGCGTCCACGCGCTCGCAGATGGCCAGCAGCTTGACGGTGCAATCCAGCGCCGAGGCGGTCTCCAGATCCTCCGCGGTGATCCGCGAGATGCCCTCGCGGTACACGTCGGCGGCGGTGACCCTGGTGTGGAACGCCAGCGAGGCGAGGATCGCGGCCTTGGCCGCGGCGTCGTAGCCCTCCACGTCGGCGGTCGGGTCGGCCTCCGCGTACCCGAGACGGGTGGCCTCGGCCAGCGTGTCCGAGTAGTCGGCGCCGGTCTCGTCCATCGCGGAGAGGATGAAGTTGGTGGTGCCGTTGACGATGCCGACGACCCGGTTCACCCGGTCCCCGGCCAGGGACTGGATCAGCGGGCGCACCACCGGGATGGCGCCCGCGACGGCGGCCTCGAAGTACAGGTCGGCGCGGCTGCGTTCGGCGGCCGCGGCGAGCTCGCCGGTGTAGTCGGCCAGCAGCGCCTTGTTCGCGGTCACCACGGATTTGCCCGCGTTCAGCGCGGCCAGGATCAGCCGGCGCGGCGGATCGATGCCGCCGATCACCTCGACGACCAGATCGACGTCGTCGCGGGCGACGAGAGCGTCGGCGTCGGTGGTCAGCAGGTCCGCCGGGATGCCGCGGTCGGTGCCGAGACTGCGCACGGCCACGCCGCGTAGCACCACCGGGGCGCCGACGCGGGCACGCAGGTCCTCGGTGTGCTCGCGCAGAATGCGCACGACCTCGGTGCCGACGTTGCCCATGCCGAGGACCGCCACCCCGATCGGGCGATCGGTCCCCCAGACACCGTTCTTCGCGTTCGCCGTCACGCTTCCACCTCCAAGCTGAGCAGGTCCGCCACCGTCTCCCGGCGCAGGATCAGGCGCGGCTGTCCGTCCCGCACCGCGACGACCGCGGGGCGGGTCAACTGGTTGTACCGGCTGGACATCGAATAGCAGTACGCGCCGGTGGCGGCGACGGCGACCAGGTCACCGGGGCCGACATCGGCGGGCAACCAGGTATCGCGGATGACGATATCGCCACTCTCGCAATGTTTTCCGACCACACGCGCGACCACCGGACCGGCCTGCGACGAGCGCGAGACCAGACGGCAGTCGTAATCGGCCTGATACAGGGCGGGACGGATGTTGTCGCTCATGCCGCCGTCGACACTGACGTAGCGTCTGCGCAGGCCGCCGTCCAGCGAGACGTCCTTGATCGTGCCCACCTCGTACAGCGTCACCGTGCCGGGGCCGGCGATGGCGCGGCCCGGCTCCACCGCGATCACCGGCACGGGCAGGCCCGCGCGTTCGGCCTCGGCGGCGACCAGCTCGCGCAGGTTCGCGGCGAACTCGTCCAACGGCGGCGGATCGTCCGACGGCAGATACGAAATGCCCAGTCCGCCACCGAGATCCAGCGTGGAGATCTGAGCGGTGCGCTCGATGCCGAACTTGTCGATGGCCTCGCGCAGCAGACCGAGCATGCGCCGCGCGGCGATCTCGAATCCGTCGATCTCGAAGATCTGCGAGCCGATGTGACTGTGCAGGCCGACCAGACGCAGATTGTCGGCGTCGAAGACCCGTGCGAGGGCCTCCATGGCGTCGCCGCCCGCGATCGAGAAACCGAACTTCTGATCCTCGTGCGCGGTCGAGATGTATTCGTGGGTATGGGCTTCCACGCCGACCGTGACCCGGACCAGCACGTCCTGCACCACGCCCGCGAGGCCGGCGACGGCTTCCAGTCGCTCGATCTCGATCAGCGAGTCGACCACGATGTGGCCGACCCCGGCGGATACCGCGGCCTCCAGCTCGGCGACCGATTTGTTGTTGCCGTGCAAGGCGATTCGCTCGGCCGGGAAACCGGCGTGCAACGCCACGGCGAGTTCGCCGCCGGAGCACACGTCCAGCGACAGGCCCTCGTCCCGGATCCAGCGCGCGATCTCACCGCACAGGAACGCCTTGGACGCGTAGTGGACGCGTGCGTTCGCCCCGAAGGCGCGGACCATGTCGCGGCAGCGGGACCGGAAGTCGTCCTCGTCGACCACGAACAGCGGAGTGCCGAACCGAGCGGCCAGCTCGTGCACCGGCACGCCCGCCAGCCGGACCACGCCGTCGGCGTCGCGAGCGGCGTTGCGCGGCCAGACGTTCGCGGGCAGATCGATCATCTGCGCCGGATCGCTGGGACGTTCCGGCAGATTCGGCGCGTGCGGGATCTCGGCGTGCCGGGGCCCGGCGGGATGCGCGCTCATGCCTCCACCTCGCTGCCGCTCGGTTCCGACATGACCGCGCACGCGGCTGTGTCGATGGCTCGCTCGCTGCGCTCACTCATGCCTCCACCTCGCTGCCGCTCGGCTCGCTCACGATGGCTTCCTTCCTCGCTCTGGTCCGCTGCCCGGTCACATGCGCTCCGGCGCACTGACGCCGAGCAGGCCGAGGCCGTTGGCCAGGACCTGACGGGTGGCGTTGACCAGAGCGAGGCGGGCGGCGTTCGTCGGCGAGACGGGCTCGTCGCCCAGCGGCAGGACGCGCAGGTTCTTGTTGGTCTGGAAGCGGTGGTAGGCGCCGGCCAGTTCCTCCAGATAGCGAGCCACCCGGTGCGGTTCGCGCAGGCTCGCCGCGCCGGCCACGACGCGCGGGTACTCGCCCAGGGTGCGGATCAGCTCGCCTTCCTCGTCGGCCGACAGCAGCGCGAGATCCGGGGTGACGGCGTCGTACTCGAACTCGGCGGCGTTCCGCGCGATGGACGCGGTGCGCGCGTGCGCGTATTGCACGTAGTAGACCGGGTTCTCGTTGCTCTGGCTGGCCCACAGGTTCAAGTCGATGTCGATGCTGGAGTTCACCGACGAGCGCACCAGCGAGTACCGCGCCGCGTCCACGCCGATCGCCTCGACCAGGTCGTCGAGCGTCACCACGGTGCCCGCGCGCTTGCTCATCCGCACCGCGACGCCGTCGCGCAGCAGGTTCACCATCTGCCCGATCAGCACCTCGACGGTGGCCGGGTCGTCGCCGAAGGCGGCCGCGGCGGCCTTCAACCTGCCGATGTAGCCGTGATGGTCGGCGCCGAGCATGTAGATGCACAGATCGAAGCCGCGCGAGCGCTTGTTCTGGAAATAGGCGATGTCACCGGCGATGTAGGCGGCCTTGCCGTCGCTCTTGATGACCACCCGGTCCTGATCGTCCCCGTATTCGGAGCTGGCGATCCACCAGGCGCCGTCCTTCTCGTACAGGTCGCCGGAGTTCTTCAGCTTCTCCACCGCCTGCTCCACCGCGCCGGAGGCGAACAGCGAGCTCTCGTTGAAGTAGACGTCGAAGTCGGTGCCGAACTCGTGCAGCGACTCCTTGATGTGCGCGAACATCAGCTCGACGCCCTCGGCGCGGAACAGCTCCAGGCGCTCGGCCTCCGGCTTGCTCAGCGCGTCGGGGTGCGCGGCCACGATCTTGGCGGCGATCTCGCCGATGTAGGCGCCCGCGTAACCGTTGTCCGGGGTCGGGGCGCCCGTTGCGGCCGCGACCAGCGAGGCGGCGAACCGATCGATCTGCGCGCCGTGGTCGTTGAAGTAGTACTCGCGCACCACGTCGGCGCCCTGCGCGGCCAGGATGCGGCCGAGCGCGTCGCCTACCGATGCCCAGCGGGTGCCGCCGAGATGCACCGGGCCGGTCGGGTTGGCCGACACGAACTCGAGGTTGATCCGGGTGCCCTTCAGCGTGTCCGCGGTGCCGTACGCGGCGCCGGCGGCGAGGATCCGCTCGATGATCGCGCCCTGCGCGGAGGCGGCGAGCCGGATGTTCAGGAAGCCGGGCCCGGCGACCTCGGCGGCGGCGACGCCGTCCGCGTCGGCCAGTGCGCCGGCCAGCCAGGTCGCCAGCTCGCGCGGCTTGGTTCCGGCGCGCTTGGCCACCTGCATCGCGACATTCGTGGCATAGTCGCCGTGTTCCGGGTTGCGGGGGCGCTCCACGGTGACCTCGTCGGGCAGGACCGCAGGGTCCAGTCCACGTTCGACAAGCACCTTCGCCGCGGTGGCGCGAAGGAGATCTGCAAGGTCAGCTGGAGTCACGAGTCTCTATCCTATGGTCTTGGCGGGTGTACACCACGGGGTGGGCACTGCGCAGCCAGCGGATCCACCACGTCGAAAGAGCACAACGAGCGATGCCGAACAGTCCCAGCGCCAAATCGGCCAAGGCCGCCAAGGCCGCGGCCAAGTTGTCGGCTCCCCGCAAGCGGGGCACACAAGGGCAACTTCCGAAGAAGAATCGCCAGATCCCCTGGCTGGCCATCGGCGCGGCCGTAGTCATCATCGCATTGATCGGCGCCCTGGCCTACAGCCTGGTCCCCAAGTACCGGGAGAAGGCCGAGCTGGACAAGTACACACCCAGCGCGCAGCGGAAAGATCCCTCCGACGGGATCGCGGGCGTGGTGAAGAAGGAATACCCCGCGGGCCTGCACATCAGCGGGAACCAGCGGGTGGCCTACGACCAGGCGCCGCCGTTCGGCGGCCCGCACGACCAGTCCTGGGCGACCTGCACCGGCACGGTCTACACCAAGCCGATCCGGGTGGAGAACGCGGTGCACTCGCTCGAACACGGCGCCGTGTGGATCACCTACAACCCCGACAAGGTGAACGCCGACGGGATCGCGACGCTGAAAGCGAAGGTCGAGGGCAAGCCGTACACGATGATGTCGCCCTACCCGGGCCAGGATTCGGCGGTGTCGCTGCAATCCTGGGGGCATCAGTTGAAGCTGGACAGCCCCGACGACAAGCGCGTCGGCCAGTTCATCACCGCGCTGCGGTTGAACTCCTACACCTACCCCGAGGTCGGCGCCGACTGCTCGACCATCGTCTTCGACACCGACAACCCGCCGCCGTTCGATCCGACGCCGCCAGGACCCGATGCGGTGCCGATGGACGGCAAGGGCCTGCAAGCGGACCCGTCCGAGGTCGGCGGCATGCCCCCGGGTGGGCTGCCCGGCGGCCTGCCGGGGGTGCCCGGCGTGCCCGCTCTTCCCGGTGTGCCCGGCGCGCCCGCGCCCGCGCCGACGCAGCCTGCACCGGGTGCGGGGCAGTAGTGGCAGCCGAGAAAGCGTCCGTCAACGGTGGCTCGGAAGCCGAGACCGCACCGGGGCGTGAGACAGCAGTGTCCGCCGACATCTCGAACGACACCGAAACCGGGGCGGCGGGCGCGGCAGCGGCATCCCCCGCGGAGGTTCCGGATGACGCCCCGACCGAATCCGGTCTCGGCGGTCAGTTCCGCCGCCAGCGCACGGCCCTGGTGATTCTCGGCACCATCGGCGCCATGCTGATCGGCTTCGCGATCGGCGTGCTGGCGCGGATTCCGCTGGACAGTTCCGGCGAGCCGGAGCCTGGCTCCGTCGACGTGGGCTTCGCTCAGGACATGTCGGCGCATCACGCCCAAGCGGTGGAAATGGCGGGCGTGGTGCTGGTTCGTTCCACCGACACCGAGGTACGCCGCCTCGCCTACGACATCCTCACCACGCAGCAGAACCAGGTCGGCCGCATGCAGGGCTGGCTTCAGCTCTGGGGCGAACCCGCGCAGGGCGTGGACGGATACATGGGCTGGATGACCGAACCGATGACCGGCCACGATCATTCCGCGCCGAGTGCACACCATTCCGGCCCGGTGCCTGCCATGCCCGGCATGGCGACGCCCACCGAGCTCGCCGCGCTGCGCCAGGCCACCGGACGCGCACTCGACACGATGTTCCTGCAGCTGATGCTGCGCCACCACGAGGGCGGCCTGCCGATGATCGACTACGCCGCCCAGCACGCCGAAACCACCGCGGTGCGCACCCTCGCCGACACCATGGCCAAGACCCAACGCGGCGAATCCGCGCTGATCACCACGATGCTCACCGCCCGCGGCGCCACTCCCCTCCCCGCGAGCTGACCCGAATCCACGCCGCCCGACGCGCTTTTTGGCGGACGGCGGTCGATACGATAGGCTGACCCAGCCCGATCGGACCGCCATCCGGCCCCGATCGAGCCCTATCCCGCCCTCGTAGCTCAGGGGATAGAGCGTCTGCCTCCGGAGCAGAAGGCCGCAGGTTCGAATCCTGCCGAGGGCACGTACGAGTTGGACGAGCCTTGCTCGCGGAATGCGCGAGCAAGGCTCGTTCTTTGTGTGATCGGCGAGGACAATCCGGACGCGCCTGTCAGATGCGGCTCCGATCGCAGACCCTCGGGTATAAATCCCTCCATCGAGAATCCCCAGTGGCTGGTAGACGAGATCTGCCCGCGCGGCCGGGCAGGCGACGCGATGCGCGCGAACCGCACCCCGGAACATCCCGAGACGGGTTGGAGTATCGGCCCGCGGGCTCGGCGGAAGGCGGGTCCGGGTGGTGACCGGCGATGATCGCTCGCGCCGTCTCCGGGCTCGCTGCCGCGATCGTCCTCTTCCTCAGCGCCGCCTGCTTCGCCGGGCGCGCACACGCCGAGGTGCCCGCGCCGACCGGCGAGCATCTTGTCGGTCGCATCGACACCAGCGTTGCGGCCGGTGGCCGGGAGTTGCCGGTGTCGGTCTGGTATCCGGCTGCCGCACCGGCGATCCCGGCGCACTACGTTCCCGCGTCCAGCCGGGTGGCCGCGGCGTTCCTGGCAATCGACGCGGCGTTGTGGCTGCACGAGCCCGTCGCCGTGCCCACGATGCTCACCACCACGCTCGCGGCCGGGCAGGACGCGCCGCTGGACACCGCACTCGGCCCCTTACCGGTGGTGGTGTACTCACCGGGTCTCGGCACGCCGCGCTGGCTCGCGTCGGGACTCGCCGCCGAGCTCGCCTCGCGGGGCTACGTCGTGATCGGTGTCGACCACCCTGGCGAGACGCCCGCGGTCGAGGTGCGCGGGGAGCTCCTGCTCGGCACGCCACCGGCCTACGAGGACGCCGAATACATGCGCCGCGCGCTGGACATCCGCGTCGCCGATGTGCGCCTGGTCCTCGACGAGCTCGCCGGGCTGCCGGTCGTCGGCGCGCACGTCGACCTGAATCGGATCGCGGTGGCGGGCCACTCCTACGGAGGACTGACCGCGGTGGCCGCGATGCGCGCCGAACCGCTCGTCCGGGCGGGCGTGGTACTCGACGGCCCGGCAGGCTGGACGGACAACACCGACGTGGAGCGCGGCGGTGTCGACCGGCCCGTGCTGATGCTCGCCTCCGGCGACATGCTGCACGCGTCGTGGATCCGGTTCGCTTCGGACAGCCCGGCATTCACGCTCGGTACGATTCGCGGTGCCGGGCACTATGCGGCAACCGATCTATCCGCGCTCGCGCCATCGACGGTCCGGTGCGGGTCACTGTCCGCCGAGCGTGCCGCCGCGATCATCCGGAGCGTTGTCACCGCATTCCTCGACGAGCAGCTGCGCGGCGCGGCGGCGCCGGTGCCGGTTTGGCCCGAGCTCGAGTGGCGCACACGCTGATCGGCTCCTCGTGCGGCTGCTCTCCGCGGGTTTCGCCCACGCCGAATTCGGCCGTCGTTCCGCCCACAACGCGTTCGAAGGAGCATTATGTGACCATCAGCAACCGATCACAGGAGCGTGAATAGCATTGGCGGACAGTGACACTCGACGCAGATCGGCACGGAGGCGGACGATCGCGGTCATCGGCGCGACGGTCGCTGTGGTCGTCGCGACACTCGGCATCGTGCTGCTGCCCGAGGTCACCGGCGAACGGCCGCCGTTCGACACGGCCGCGGTTCCGGGAACTCAGGTCGTCTGGGTGACGGCACCCGCGGGGGCCGATCGTGGGACGCTCGAGCTCTGGCAGCGCAACCGGCTCCGGCAGTGGAAACAGACGTTGGCGGTGCCAGCGTGGGTCGGCGCGGGAGGGATTTCCCGAGAGGCCAGGGAAGGGGCCGCGTACACGCCGGAGGGCACTTTCGCGTTGACCGAGAGCTTCGGCCGGTTGCCCGATGTCGGCGCCAAGCTTCCCTATCTGTCGGTGGACCCGTCGAACACCTGGTGGTGGGTGTCCGACACGGCGAGCCCGCTGTACAACCAGAAATATCACTGCGCCGAGGGGGACTGCCCGTTCGACACCAGCCTCAGCGAGAATCTCGGGCGAACCGAGCCGCAGTACAACTACGCGCTGGTCATCGACTACAACCGCTTCCCCGTCATGCCGGAGCAGGGCTCGGCCTTCTTCGTCCACGTCGAGGCGGGCAGGCCGACCGCGGGGTGCGTCGCGGTCGGCGCTGATGTCATGCGGACGCTGCTGATCACCCTCGAACCGTCGAGGAAGCCGGTCATCGGCATGTACGCGATCTGAGACCAGACCTGCCTCGAACGTGGGGCGCGTACGAGAGAAGGGCTCCCGGTACCCGGGAGCCCTTCGTCGGGGTGGTCGGGTGTCGTCTACGGTTCCGCGATCACGGCAGGGGCGCGGTCGGCTTGTCGGTCGCGCTGAGGACGCCTGCGGCGGAGAGGTAGCCGAACGCGGGCGCGGTCAGGCCCGGCTGGAGGAAGTAGAGGTGGGCTTTGGTGAGCGTGCCGTTCTCGGTGGCGTCGCACAGCGCGTTCAGGGCGGTGGGGTCGACGGTGAGAGCGGTCAGTTTGCCCGCCTCGTAGTCCATCTCCACCCATTTCGCGTGGATCGCGGCGCTCATGACGCTGCCGGTGAAGCCTTCCCGGTCGGCGGCGGCGCTGAGGCTCATCTCCAGACCGTCGTCGAGATCGGTCGGCGTGTGTTGCCAGCGACCGAATTCCCACCAGCGCGCGAACGTGATCGGACCGTCGACCCCGCCGGGCAGATTCGTCGCCGGATCCACCGCGCGCACCCAGGCGGGCGCCGCGGCCAGCGGATCGTAGGCGGTCCCCGCGACCTCGTTGTCCTCGTCTCTGCCGAATAGGAGCGCACGCTCGCCGGGATATCTGACCAGCGAGTACCAATTGCCCTCGCCGTCGTCGTTGATCAGCCGGCCACCTGCCACTCTGGCCGTCTGCCCGATCTCCTCTCCGCCCGCAGCCCGCTGGTCGGCGTGGGTCGCGGCGGTGATCACATCCAAGACGGTCACCCGCGCCCACAGAACCTCGGGATGCGGTAACTGAAATCCCATGCCGGGCAAAGTATCAGCTCCCCCGCCTCTCCGCGCCTTCAGGCCGTACAAGTCAGGTGGCGCGAATGTTGCGTTCAGGTCCTGCGTTGGGTGCCGCTCGGGTTCTGGGCGTACCCGGCGAGTTACCCATGTTCTTACGAAATCAGCGGTTGTGTGTGAACGGCTGCTGTGTGGATGGCCCGAGGCTGCAGGGGAGGATCGAGCCGATCGGTGAAAGTCGCTGTACAGGAAGGCCTTGTACGCTGATACGAAGTTACAGTTGCGAATTTGCGGACGGGCCGCGCCGCGGGCGCAGAGCATAGGCCGGAACCAACTGGTCCCGCACATGTAGATCCGGGCGTCCGTCGGCGAACTGGATGCTGTAGGTCACGCGGCCCATCCAGTCGCCGTCGACGGTGGGCAGCCAATGGGTCAGGGTTCCCGGGCGCTCGCCGCGCATGATCACGCCCGCGCCGTTCACATGCCGCGGGGTACCCGGATCACGGACCAGGATCGCGTCCAGCCGGACCCAGACCGGCCGCGGCGGATACGTCAGCGTCCGGTAGTAGTGGCCGGTCCTGCTCGGGTAGACCAGCTCCGGTTCCGTGCCCTCGGTTCGCGGCACGTCATCGCTTGTCGAACCCATGTTCGAATGGTAGCCGCCATTCCCCGGCAAGCACCAGGCAACCCGCCCTCGAATCCGACGGCATGACGGCCGCCACACATCCTGGCCTTCTCCTGCACGCGCTTCTAATATGATCGTTCTAGAACGACCATATTAGAAGGAGTGCGACATGTCAGCGAAGTTCGAGGTCGTCAAGGGTTTCTATGCGGCCACCCAGGCGGCCGACGGGCCCTCGATACTGGCCCTGCTGCATCCGGAGTTCGTGGCGCAGACCGCGCCCGGCCTGCCGTGCGGCGCGGGCGGCACCTTCCACGGCCCGCTGGAGGCGATGACCCGGATCTGGGGCGCGGTGGCCCGAGAGTTCGACACCGCGCCGTACGACGAGACCTGGCACGAGACCACCGACGGCACCGTCGTGGTGACCGGTCACTATCGCGGCGCCGCCCGCGCCACCGGTCGCGCGTACGACGCCGAGTTCGTGCACCTCTGGCAGGTGGACGACGACGGCCGCATCACGCGGCTGCACCAGTACACCGACACCGCACGCTGGTATGACGCGCTCGCGGATGCCGGCGCCTGATCACGCCTACGCAGCCCCTTCGTCGGTTTCCGTAAGCTCGCGAACGGTCCCGCCGGTCTGGTTTCCGATCTGTCGGGCACGCAAATTGCCGTAAGGCATCGGTGCAGACGGAGGGCGGCATGGCTTGGAAGGGATGAGTTGCTGCGGGCCGACCCGCAGGACCGTACTCGGGGCGCTCGGCCTCGCCGCACTGCTCCCCCTCGCCGGTCCCGCGAAAACCGCTCCTGCGCAGCGGAGTCCACTCGTCGCCACGGATCTCGAGGTGGTCACGATCACCGACACCTCGGTCATCCTCACCTGGACCACCCTCGCGCCCGACTCGGCCGGGCGATTGACCCCGGTGGACGCCGACACGCAGGTGCGCATCGGTCCCGCCGATTCCCCGCGCGGACCGGCGCCGGTATACGCCGACGACCGGCCGACACCGTTCCACTACGCCGAGATCGACGGGCTCGAACCCGGCCGCGCCTACCGCTTCGAGGCGTGGTCGGCGGGTCTTCGCGCCACGCCCGCCCTCTCGCTCACCACCTCCGGTCCGGGAGCGCCGGAAGCACGCGGCGAGTTCACCACGCTGGTCCCGCCGCCCGGGCGCCGACTGCGCACGATAGCCCTGGCCAACGACGTGCACTACGGCGAGCAGGTCAGCGGTCTGATCGTCGGCGAACTGCCGCCGGGTTTCCGGCAGGACCCCGGCTCGGCGCCCTACCCCGAGGTGATGCTGTCCGCGATGTTGGACGACCTGCGCCGCCCCGACCGCGCGGCCGAGTGCCTGCTGGTCGCGGGCGATCTCACCGCCGAAGCCTCCGAGCACGAAACTCGCGCCGTGCGCGCCCGGCTCGACGCGTGGGGTTCGCTCGGCCGGGACTACCTGGCCGTGCGCGGCAACCACGACCGGCCGCACCTGGGAGCCGAATACACCGGATGCGCGCTCGCCCCAGCGGACCACCACGACTGCTGGGCCGACGCCTTCTCCCCGCGCCAGCAGCTGATCGAACACGAGATCGGCGGCCTCCGGGTGCTCGGATTGGACACCAGCGAACTGCGGGGCGCGGGCGGTTCCATTGATCGCTCGCAATTCGACCTGCTCACCGAGCGCTCGAGCGCCGACCCGGACCGGCCGACGCTCGTGTTCGGCCACCACCCGGTCACCATGGAGTCCGGGCTGACCAATGTCGCCGGGCCCGGCTTCGTGCTCAACGGACGCGACAGCGCCGAATTGCAGGCGCTCTACGCCCGGTGTCCCGGCGTCTTCCTGCATCACAGCGGCCACACCCATCGCAACCGGCGAACCCGGCCGGACGCGCCGTGCGCGGTGGAATTCCTCGAGGTCGCCGCGATCAAGGAGTACCCGGGCGGCTACAGCCTGCTGCGCGTCTACGAGGGCGGCTACATGGTCAACTTCTACAAGACCCGCACCGAGGGCGCGCGGCGCTGGAGCGCCCTGACCCGCGGCGAGTATTTCGGACTGGTGCCGGATTACACGTTCGGCACCTGCCCGGATCGCAATCACGTTGTGTTGCGCGACTTCTCGGGGCTGACGTAACGAGCGGGCCGGATTCGCGGCATCCGCCGAGGGACCGAGACCGTTTCCCGCACGTCGGAGGCGGTATCTTCCTTAGGTAAGCCTCAACATACGCACGAGGCACTGGACGCCATCGGAAGGACGAGGATGAAGCCGGTCAGATGGAAGACGATTGCCGCTGGACTGGCCGTCGCGATGACGGCACTCGGCATGACGGCCTGCTCGAATTCCTCGGACGACGCGAACGAGATCACCGTTTACAACGCGCAGCACGAATCCCTCACCAAGGAATGGGCCGACGCGTTCACCAAGGAAACCGGTATCAAGGTGACCTTGCGCCAGGGCGGCGACACCGCGCTGGGCAACCAGCTGGTCGCCGAGGGCGCGGCCTCGCCCGCCGACGTCTTCCTGACCGAGAATTCTCCCGCGATGGCGCTGGTGGAGAACGCGGGCCTGTTCGCCGACGTGGACGCGAAGATCGTGGAGCAGGTGCCCGCCCAGTTCCGTCCGTCCAGCGGCAAGTGGACCGGCATCGCGGCCCGCGCAACGGTGTTCGTCTACAACAAGAACGAGGTCCAGCCCGGTCAGCTGCCCGCATCGCTGCTCGATCTGGCGCAGCCGCAGTGGAAGGGCCGCTGGGGTGCGGGCGTGTCCGGCGCCGACTTCCAGGCCATCGTCGCGGGCCTGCTCGCGCTGAAGGGTGAGGACGCCACCCGCGCCTGGCTGAAGGGCATGAAGGAGAACGCGACGCCGTTCCCGAACAATGTCGCCACCATGAAGGCGGTCAATTCCGGCAGCCCGGACGGCGGCGTCATCTACCACTACTACTGGTACCGCGACCAGGCCAAAACCAAGGAGAGCAGCGCCGATACCGCGCTGCACTACTTCAGGAACCAAGACCCGGGCGCGTTCCTCAGCATCTCCGGCGGCGGGGTGCTGAAGTCGAGCAAGAAGCAGGAGGCGGCGCAGAAGTTCCTGGCGTTCATCACCGGTAAGGCCGGGCAAGAGGTGCTGCGCGACGGCACCTCGCTGGAGTACCCGGTCGCCAGCGGCGTGGCCGCCAACCCGGCGCTGCCGCCGCTGGCCGACTTGCAGGCCCCCGCGATCGACCCGTCGAAGCTCGACTCGAAGAAGGTCACGGCGTTGATGACCGAAGCGGGTCTGCTGTAGCCGTGGCACTGCGGACCGTTGTCACCGCGCCCCGGGTCGGCAGGCCGGGGCCCCTCGTCACGGGTATCGCGCTGCTGCTGGTGGCGGCGACGTTCGTGCCGCTGGGATACATCGTCTCGACGGTCTTCTCCACCGGTCCCGAGCAAGCGGCCGAGTTGGTGTTCCGGCCCCGAGTGGCTGAGCTGCTGCGCAATACGCTCGGGTTGGTGGTGTGCACCGTACCCATCTGCGTGGCGCTCGGCGTCGGGCTCGCGTGGGTGGTCGAGCGCACCGACGTGCCGGGGAAATCGTGGTGGGGGCCGGTTTTCGCGGCGCCGCTCGCGGTGCCCGCGTTCGTCAACAGCTATGCGTGGGTCAGCGTCTTCCCTGGCATGCACGGCTTGTGGGCTGGCGTGGTGATCTCGACGATGTCCTACTTCCCGCTGGTGTACCTGCCCGCCGCGGCCACGCTGCGTCGCCTGGACCCCGCGGTGGAGGAGTCGGCACGGGCGCTCGGCTCCGGGCCGGTGGCGGTGTTCGCGCGGATCGTGCTGCCGCAGTTGCGTTTGGCCATTCTCGGCGGTGGGCTGCTCATCGCGCTGCACCTGCTCGCCGAATACGGCGCCTTCGTCATGGTCCGGTTCGACACGTTCACCACGGCCATCTTCGAGCAGTACCAGTCCAGTTTCGCCGGGCCCGCGGGCAGCATGCTCGCTGGTGTGCTCGTGCTGTGCTGCCTTGCCCTGCTCGGGGCCGAGGCCGGGTTGCGCGGCCGGGCCCGCTACGCGCGGATCGGCGGTGGCGCGCCGCGCGCCGCGTCCCGGATTCGTCTGGGCATCGGCGCGATTCCGGTCCTGGCCGTGCTCGTCACGGTGACCGCGGGCGCGCTCGGCGTACCGCTGTGGACCATCGGGCGTTGGTTGCGCATCGGCGGCGCGGCGGTGTGGGATGTCACCGAGATCGGCAACGCGCTGGGTCAGACGGTCGGCCTCGCGGCGTTCGCCGCGCTGCTCACCACGCTGTGCGCGTTTCCGGTCGCGTGGATCGCGGTGCGCTCGACGTCGGCGTTCGCGCGGCTGGTCGAGGGCGCGAACTACATCACGAGTTCGCTGCCCGGCATCGTCATCGCGCTGGCCATGGTGACCGTGACCATCCGGTGGGCGCCGCCGCTCTATCAGACGATGTTCATGGTGATCGCGGCGTATGTCCTGCTGTTCCTGCCCAGGGCACTGGTCAGCGTGCGGGCCGGGCTCGCGCAGGTGCCGGTCGGCTTGGAGGAGGCGTCCCACTCGCTGGGCAAATCGGGACCGGCCACATTCTTTCTGGTCACCCTGCGGCTCACCGCTCCGGCCGCGGCCGCGGCGGCGGCGCTGGTGTTCGTGGCGGTGGCGACCGAACTGACCGCGACACTGCTGCTCGCGCCCAACGGAACCCGGACGCTGGCGATGCGGTTCTGGGCGCTGTCGGGCGAATTGGACTACGCGGCCGCCGCGCCGTACGCCCTGATCATGATCGCCGCCGCGGTGCCGGTGACGTATCTGCTGTTCACCCACTCTCGGAAGGCGGCTGGGATATGAGTCGCGTCGTCGTCGCCGACGTGTCGAAGACGTTCGGGCACAACCGGGTACTCGGCGGGATCACCCTCGACGTGCCCGACCACACCGCGACCGCCGTGGTCGGTTCGTCCGGGTGCGGTAAGACCACGCTGCTGCGCGTCATCGCGGGATTCGAGTCGCCGGATGCGGGTTCGGTGTCGATCGGCTCGGAAACCGTTGTGAGCGAGCGGGTCTCGGTACCGCCCCAGCGGCGCAACATCGGCTACGTCGCGCAGGACGGCGCGCTGTTCCCGCACCTGACCGTGGGCCAGAACATCGCCTACGGGCTGCCCGGCCTGCGCCGCACCAGCCGCCATCGGGTGCATGAACTGCTGGAGATGGTGTCGCTGGATCCCTCCTACGCCGACCGGCGACCGCATCAGCTCTCCGGCGGCCAGCAGCAGCGCGTCGCACTGGCCCGCGCGCTGGCCCGCAAGCCCTCCGTGATGCTGTTGGACGAGCCGTTCAGCGCACTGGACGCGGGCCTGCGCGCGACGACCAGGCAGGCGGTGGCCGACACCCTGCGCGCGGCGGGCATGACCAGCATTCTGGTGACCCACGACCAGGAGGAGGCGTTGAGCTTCGCCGAGCAGGTCGCGGTGATGCGCGAAGGACGCTTCACCCAGGTCGGCACGCCGGAGGAGGTCTACGGCACGCCGAAGGACCTGTTCACCGCCCGCTTCCTCGGCGACTGCGTGCTGCTCGACGCGGTGGTGGAAGCCGACGTGGCGAAGTGCGCGCTGGGCCGGATCCCGGTGCAGCGCAACGCACCGACCGGAGCCGTGACCATCATGATGCGACCGGAACAAATTGTCGCCCAGTCCGTTTCGGAAGGCGAGCCGGACAGCGGCCGGATCCGCGCCATCGAATTCCGCGGCGCCGACGTCATCCTGACAATCGACCTGGAGGGCACCACCACCCCCATCCGAGTCCGCCGCACCAGCGTCAACGCCCCCGCCACCGGCCAACGGGTGCGCCTCGACGTGCTCGGCTCAGCAGTGGCATACAACGCCACCCCCTGACCCCGCACGAGTGGCACACCATGGAGAGGTCTTCTCGCGTTTTACCGCAGCCATGTGCCGCTCGGTAATGCGCCTCGAGGTGCTCGGCTCGGCGGTGGCGTGCACCGAGCCGAGCATCGAGGGTGTTTGGAGCGAGCGGCGGGAATTGAACCCGCGTAAACGGCTTTGCAGACCGTTGCCTCAACCACTCAGCCACGCCCGCCTCGACCTAGATGGTGCCGTGGAGGGGCAGCGGGGGGCACTATTGCGCTCACGGTGATCCGAAGGCGGGGCCGGATGTCCCCGGCTCGCCCTGGTCGCATGGAATGATCACAATATGTCTCGGCCACGCCCGCTTCCGCTCGACCCGATCGAGGAGGCCCACCGTCAGTGGGTCGGCCACGGCTGGGGCGACGTCGCCGACGGCATGGCCGCGGTGACCTCGCTGGTGCGCGCCCAGCAAATCGTGATGGCGCGGGTCGACGAGGCACTGAAACCTACTGGTTTGACTTTCTCCCGCTACGAACTGCTGATGCTGCTCAGCTTCAGCAAGACCGGCGCGCTGCCGATGGCGAAGGCCAGCGCGCGCTTGCAGGTGCACCCCACCAGCGTGACCAACACCGTCGACCGACTGGAGGCGGCGAAACTCGTCGAGCGCGTACCACATCCCAGCGATCGGCGCGCTACCTTGATCGAGATCACCGACGCCGGAAGAGAATTGGTCGCGAAAGCGACGAAGGAACTCAACGAGAAAGTCTTCGCGCGCCCCGGCCTCCCGCCGGACCGGCTGCACACCCTCCTGCAACTGCTGGCCGAATTCCGCCACGCCGCGGGCGACTTCGACACCGGAGAGGGAACCGCCCGCTGGTCGGCCACCGCCGGGGAATGAGCGACAGTACCGGTCGGTCGCATACCCGTTTTGCCCCAATCGGCAAGTGACTCCCCGGCATCCGAGCGGCGAATTGCCGGGCCCGTCGTCTTGGCAGCGGCACCGAAAGGGTTCACCATGTAATCCATGGTGCTGGTCTTGGGTGTATCGGCGGGCGCTGGAGGCGCACACGCGATGCTGACACACTCCGATCAGCCACACCTTCCCCCGATCGATCACTGCGAGGTGCCCCGGCGGGCGGGCGGCGGTGTCGAGGAATCGGTCTTCGAGGCGATCCACCAGATGATGGGCGCCGCGGGCGCGCGTGACGAGCTGGTCTCCGGGACGGCCGTGACCTGCCGGTGTCCGTCGCATGCCGATGCCATTCGCGCCGGTGCGGGCGAGCGCAGGCTCACCATCGTCGAGGAACCGCTCGCCCAGTTGCGCTATCTGCGTTTCACCGGGCAACTTCCAAACAGCGGCTCGGTAATCCTCTACGACTTGGGCAGTTCCGGGCTGACCATCACCCACGCCGATTGCCGCACCGACACGATTCTGTCCAGCAGACGCAGCACGGTGCTCGGCGGCGACGGCTACGACGCCCTGCTGCGCTGGCGGCTGGCCCGCGACGGCGTACTCACCGACAAGCCGACCAGCAGGCGGCATCGCGAGGAGTTGAGCGACGCCAGGGTGGTCACGGCGATCGACACCGACACCGGCGACCGAGCCGTGCTGACCCGCAGCGACCTGACCGAGCTCTTCGCCGCGGGCATCCACCACTCGGCGTCGTTCGTGCGCCAGATCATCGATGAAACCGGCGTGCGACCGGAGGCCTTGGTGCTGCTCGGCGGCTGCACCCGCAGTCCCAGCATCCGCGCCGAACTGGCCGAACTGGTCGATCTGCCGATCATCTACGACCCGGAACCAGACCTCGTCTCCGCACGCGGGGCCGTCCTGCTGGCCGCCGAACGCCGCAGCGGCGACCTGCGCATGCCCCGGGCACGCGCCGGAGCCACCCTGGTCCCACCCACCGTGGACCGGCGCAAACTCATCGCCGCGATCGCGGTCACCGTCGCCCTCGGCGCCACCATCGCCGGACTCCTCGCCACCGACAAAGGTTCGCCCCGCCCAGAAAACGGCAGCGAGCGCAGACCGGCCGAAATCGTCGCGCCCACACCCAGTTCCTTCGGATGACCTGCCCTTCGGAGCCCTGTACAACGCTGGTCATTCTGCGCCGGAGCGGTATTCGTGCCACCGGTCCACAGCGGTCCGCACGGCCTCCTCGTCTTCTTGCGCATGAGCCCCGGAAGCTTCGGCCGCGCCGAGGACCACGCCGTCATCGGTGATCAGGACGCCACCGGCGAAGGGGACGAAGTCACCGCCGTGCAGGTGCTGGATGCTGTCGACGATCGCGCCAGGAAGCTGCGCGCCTCGGCCACAGCGATCCGAGTGGTCATCGGCATGCCGCCGTCGGCGCGCCGTAGGACGATCACGGCGCCGCTCACGTCCAGAACGGCGTCCCCGAGCCGACCGCGCCCGGCCGAGTGGGCGGCCGGGCGAAGTCGTCGTCAGCGGTTGGTGAACTTCGCGGGGCGCTTCTCGACGAAGGCGGTCATGCCTTCCTTCTGGTCCTCGATCGCGAACAGCGAGTGGAAGACGCGGCGTTCGAAGCGCAGGCCCTCGGCGAGGGTGGTCTCGAACGAGCGGTTCACCGCCTCCTTGGCGATCATCGTGACCGGCAGCGACATCGACGCGATGGTCTCGGCGACCTCGAGCGCGGTGTCCAGCAGTTCCGCGGCGGGCACGACGCGCGAGACCAGACCGGCGCGCTCGGCTTCCTCGGCGTCCATGTTGCGACCGGTGAGCACCAGATCCATCGCCTTCGCCTTGCCGATCGCGCGGGTCAGGCGCTGCGAGCCGCCGATACCGGGGATGACGCCCAGCTTGATCTCCGGCTGCCCGAACTTCGCGGTGTCCGCGGCCAGCAGGATGTCGCAGATCATGGCCAGCTCGCAGCCGCCGCCGAGCGCGTAGCCCGCGACCGCGGCGATGGTGGGCTTGCGGAACTGCGCCAGCCGGTCCCAGCGGGCGAAGTAGTCGTTCAGGAACATGTCCATGTACGACTTGGGCTGCATCTCCTTGATGTCGGCGCCCGCCGCGAAGGCCCGCTCCGATCCGGTGATCACGATGGCGCCGATCTCGTCGTCGTGCTCGAGCTCGTCGAGCGCGGCGATGACGTCGTCGAGGACCTGCGCGTTCAGCGCGTTCAGCGCCTTGGGGCGGTTCAGCGTGATCCAGCCGACCCGGCCCTTGCGTTCCAGCAGAATCGTCTCGAAGTCTCTCACTGGGCACCCTCTTGGTCGGAACGGTTACGGACATCGGTGACGATAGCGGAGAAGTCCCGCCCGGCGTCCGTCTGGTTGAACCGGGTGTAGATGTCCGCGGCGAGCATGCCCAGCTGGCCGTCGACGTTGTTCTCGCGCAGTGCGTTCGCGGCCAGACCGAGGTCCTTGGTCATCAAGGCGGTGGCGAAACCGGGCTGGTAGTCGTTGTTGGCGGGGCTGGTCGGCACCGGGCCGGGGACCGGGCAGTAGTTGGTCAGCGCCCAGCTCTGTCCGGAGGCGGTGGAGACCACGTCGAAGAACGACTGATGGCTCAGCCCCAGCTTCTCGCCGAGCACCAGCGCCTCCGACAGCGCGATCATCGAGACGCCCAGCAGCATGTTGTTGCAGATCTTCGCCGCTTGGCCCACGCCGGATCCGCCGCAGTGCACGACTTTGCCGCCCATCACCTCGAGCACGGGAAGAGCAGCCGCGAAGTCCTCGGCGCCGCCGCCGACCATGAAGGTCAGCGTGCCCGCCGCCGCACCGGCCACACCGCCGGAGACGGGAGCGTCCAGCGCGCGATGTCCGGCGGCGGTGGCGCGTTCGGCCGCGGCTTTGGCGTCGGCCACGTCGATGGTGGAGCAGTCGATGAACAGTGTGCCGGGCGCGGCGACCGGGAGGAGTTCGGCGTACACGTCGAGGACGAGTTTGCCGTTCGGCAGCATGGTGATCACGGTGTCGGCGGCGGCCGCCTCCGTTGCCGCGCCGACCACCCTCGCGCCGTCGCGCTCGGCCTGTTCCCGTGCCGCGGGCACCGGATCGAAGGCGAGCACCTCGTAACCCGCCCGCACCAGGTTGGCCGCCATCGGCGCGCCCATGTGGCCCACACCGAGGAAACCGATTCGCTTGCTCATCACGCCACCTCCGGGGCCACCAGACCCAGTTCTCGTTCACCCAACTCGGCGAAGTATGCGTCTACCTGCGCGTCCATGACCTCGGCGAGGGTCGCGGGCGACCACCGCGGGTCGCGGTCCTTGTCGATCACCTGGGCGCGGATGCCCTCGACCAGATCGTGTGAGGACAGCGAGGCGACCGAGACCCGGTACTCCTCGTTCAGCACCGCCTCCAGGCTCGGCGCGGTGCGCGCGGCGCGCAGCGAGCGCAGCGTCACCTTCAGCGCGACCGGGGATTTCGCCAGGATCTCGGCGGCGGCCGCCCGTGCCTCAGGAGCTTCGTGTGCCTCCAGGCGTGCGACGATCTCCTCGACCGAGTCGGCGCTGTAGCAGGCGTCGATCCACTCCTGTCCGGCGACCAGCGCGGATTCCGGTGCGTCCGTGGCGAACTTGGCGACCGCGATATCGGCGCTCTCCGAGCGCAGCGTCTCGAGCAGCGCGGGCAGGTCATCCGAGGCGACGAAGTAGTCGGCGAAGCCCGCCGCGATGGCGTCACCGGCACTCATGCGCGCGGTGGTCAGCGCGACGTGGGTGCCGATCTCACCCGGTGTGCGCGCGAGCAGATAGGTGCCGCCGACATCGGGAACGAAGCCGATGCCCACTTCCGGCATGCCGATCTTGGATCGTTCGGTGACGATGCGGTGGCTGCCGTGCCCGGACAGACCGACGCCACCACCCATCACGATGCCGTCCATCACCACCACATACGGCTTCGGGTAACGGCCGATCAGCGCGTTCAGGACGTACTCGTCGCGCCAGAACCGACCGGTCGCCGAATCCGCGCTATTCGCACCATTTTTCGCGTCGTCGTGAATGGCGACGATATCGCCGCCCGCGCACAGGCCGCGCTCACCCGCACCCGTGACGACCACCGTGCGCACCGCGTCGTCCTCGGCCCAGGTGCGCAGTGCATCCGTAATAGCCAGGGCCATCGAGTGATTCAGGGCGTTGATGGCCTTCGGCCGATTCAGCGTGATCAGGCCCAGCCCGTCGCGCTGTTCGAGCAGAACTTCTGGTTCGGTCATGCTCTGTCCTCTCTGGCATGAGCGGGGCCCTCCATGGTCACGCTGCGCTGCCGCCTCCGGGCCTGACCGCTCATGACTGCGCCTCGCTGGCGCTCGGCTCCGTCATGCGCGGTGCGCGCGGTGTCGATGATTCGCTCGCTGCGCTCACTCATGCCGCTCCTACCACCGAGCGGGCGACGACCACCCGCATGATTTCGTTGGTGCCTTCGAGAATCTGGTGCACCCGCAGGTCCCGGACGATCTTCTCCACGCCGTACTCGGCCAGATAGCCGTAGCCGCCGTGCAGCTGAAGCGCCTTGTTGGCCACCTCGAAACCGGCGTCCGTCGCGAATCGTTTCGCCATGGCGCACAGCTCGACCTTGTCCGGCGCGTCGGCGTCCAGTGCCGCCGCGGCCCGCCACAGCAGGGTGCGCGCGGCCTCCAATTCGGTTCGCATATCGGCGAGTTCGAATTGCAGCGCCTGATTCTTCAACAGCGGCTTGCCGAACGCGTGCCGCTCGGCGAGATACGGCACCGTCTTGTCCAGCGCGGCCTGCGCGCCGCCGACCGAGCACGCGGCGATATTGAGCCTGCCGCCGTTGAGTCCGTTCATCGCGATGCGGAAGCCATCGCCCTCCGCGCCGAGCCGGTTCGCCGCGGGAATCCTGGCGTCGGAGAAGATCACCTGACGGGTCGGCTGCGCGTTCCAGCCCATCTTCTTCTCGTTGGCGCCGAACGAGACGCCGGGGGTGTCGGCGGGCACGATGAACGCCGAGATCCCGCGCGCCCCGGCGTCTCCGGTCCGCGCCATGACGACGTAGACGTCGGTGGCGCCCGCGCCGGAGATGAACTGCTTGGCGCCGTTGAAGATGTAGTCGTCGCCGTCGCGAACGGCCTTGGTGGCCAAGGCCGCCGCGTCCGAGCCGACACCCGGTTCGGTCAGCGCGTAGCTGGCCAGCAGCTCCATCGTGGTCAGGCGCGGCAGCCAGCGGTCGCGCTGTTCCTCGTCGCCGTAGCGGTCGATCATCCACGTGGCCATGTTGTGGATGGAGATGTAGGCGGCGATGGCCGGGCAACCGGTGGCCAGCTGCTCGAAGATGCGGACGGCGTCGAGCCTGCGCAGGCCGGATCCGCCCACGTCCTCGCGGACGTAGATGCCGCCGAGTCCGAGCGGGCCCGCCTTGCGCAGCACGTCGACCGGGAAATGCTTCTGCTCGTCCCATTCCAGCGCGTTCGGGGCGAGGAATTCGTCGGCGAAGCCGCGCGCGGTGTCGCGGATCGCCTTTTCGTCGTCGTCCAAGTCGAACATCGGCGTCAGTCCATCGTCGGGATGACGAACGCGTTGGTCTCCTTCAGGCCGGAGGGCCAGCGCTGCGTCACGGTCTTGGTCTTGGTGTAGAAGCGGATCGAATCCGGACCGTGCTGGTTCAGATCGCCGAAACCGGAACGCTTCCAGCCGCCGAAGGTGTAGTACGCGATCGGCACCGGGATCGGGACGTTGATGCCGACCATGCCGACCTGCACCCGCGCGGCGAAGTCGCGGGCGGTGTCGCCGTCGCGAGTGAAGATGGCGACGCCGTTGCCGTACTCGTGCTCGTTGGCCAGCCGCAGCCCTTCTTCGTAGTCCTTGGCGCGGACCACGCTCAGCACCGGACCGAAGATCTCCTCGCGGTAGATCCGCATGTCCGGGGTGACCTTGTCGAACAGCGTCGCGCCGACGAAGTAACCGTCCTCGGCGCCGTCCACCACCAGCCCGCGACCGTCCACCACCAGCTCGGCGCCCTCATCGACGCCGAGCTGGACGTAGTTGTTCACGCGATTCACCCCGTCCTGGCCGACCAGCGGGCCGAAGTCGGCGCCGGGGTCGTCGGAACGGCCGACGTTGAGCTTGTGCACCCGCTCGGTCAGCTTGGCCACCAGGCGATCGGCGGTCTCCTCGCCGACCGGGACGGCCACCGAGATGGCCATGCAGCGCTCGCCCGCGGAACCGTAGCCCGCGCCGATCAGCTGGTCGGCGACGTCGTCGAGGTCGGCGTCCGGCATGACGATCGCGTGGTTCTTCGCGCCGCCGAAGCACTGGGCGCGCTTGCCGTTCGCGGTCGCGGTCTCGTAGATGTACTGCGCGATCGGGGTGGAGCCGACGAAGCCGACGGCCTTGATCCGCGGGTCGTGCAGCAGCGTGTCGACGGCTTCCTTGTCGCCGTTGACCACGTTGAACACACCGGCGGGCAGACCGGCCTCGAGGAACAGCTCGGCCAGCCGCAGCGGCACCGAGGGGTCGCGTTCGGAGGGCTTGAGCACGAACGCGTTGCCGGTGGCCAGCGCGGGACCGGCCTTCCACAGCGGGATCATGGCCGGGAAGTTGAACGGGGTGATGCCCGCGACGACGCCCAGCGGCTGGCGCATCGAATAGACGTCGATGCCGGTGCCCGCGCCTTCGGTGTACTCACCTTTGAGCAGGTGCGGGATGCCGGTGGCGAACTCGATGACCTCCAGTCCGCGCTGGATGTCGCCCTTGGCGTCGGCGATGGTCTTGCCGTGCTCGGAGGACAGCAGCGCGGCCAGCGAGTCCATCTCGTCCTGCACCAAGGTGAGGAACTTCATCAGCACACGCGCCCGCTTCTGCGGGTTGAACGCGGCCCACTGCGGTTGCGCAGCCTCGGCATTCGCGATGGCCGCCTCGACTTCGGACTTGCTCGCCAACGGCACCCGGGCCTGCACCTGCCCGAGATTGGGGTCGAAGACATCACCGAAGTTGCCGGACGCCCCCGGCACATGCTGTCCGCCGATGAAGTGGGTGAGTTCGCGAACCATGCCAGTCCTGTTCTCGTAGCCGATGCGGTATGCGGGAATCCTATAGTTGGATGTCCAACTATCAACAGACAGTCCCGCCCGATGTGATTCATCCCACGCCTCCGCTACCCCGAGGGTGAGTGGCACATGGCTGCGGCAAAACGCGAGAAGGAGCCGCCATGGTGTGCCACTCGCGGAGCTACTTGGATCGGGCGAGGCGGAATGCGCCGAAGGTGAGGGTGAGTGCGCCGATCGCTACGACGACGGCTGCCGCGCCGAGGGCGTCGTCGGTCCATTCGGCGACGGCCTCGCCGACGGCGAGCGCGACGGACACGGCGCCGCCGATGACGAGCACTGCCGATCGCTGAGTCGCGTAGAGGACGAAGCAGACCAGAGCTACCAGTGCTGTGAGACCGTAAGCCCAGGTCCGGCCCTCGATGTCGATGCTCTGCGCGGCCGCGATGGAGGTGACGATCGCGATGAGATATCCGACCTGGGTTTCGATCAGGACGCCGAGTCTGGTCAGCGCGAACCACGCGCCACCGAGCAGCAGCACGGCCGCGCTGCCCCACGCGTCGTCGAGGCCGAACACCTCGGTGAGCATCCCCGCGACGGCCGCGGGCACGAAGCAGGCGCAGACGAGCATGCCGGGCACCGATGGCAGCGCGAGGTAGCCGAGCACCGCGACCACCGCTCCCGCCACACACGCGAAAACCCAACCGTCGTCGACTTTTCCGCCCTCGAACGCGGTGCCGACAGCCCCGGCGAGCGCGACGGAAGCCAAGGCGAACAACACCGCCGCAAGCCTGGCGCGCGCGCCGTGCGCCCTCTGGCGAGTGAACAACGCACCGGCGAGCAGAACTCCGCCGAACAGCAACGCGGCCGCCACGATGGCGAGCACTCCGACCCGGACCGGACGTCCCAGGTCCTCCCAGGACGAAGCCATCACCAGGAAGATCCCGCCGAACACCAGACCGGCGCCGAGGTAAGCGGCGATCTCCGCGAGCACCTTCCCGCGCGCCGCCGCAGCCTGCTCGACAGCGAGCGCCGCAAGCACCGCGTCGGCCTGCTCTCGGGACAGCACACCCTCGGCGACCAGCCGCCCCACCGCGGTCCCCGCTCTGTCGTCGCTCACCATGCGCCCAGTATGTCCGAGTCGATAGCGCGGGCAACACAAATCAGTCCCGGACAACCTTGCCCCGTACCGCTGTTGGCGTCGACCTTGCGGAACCACGTTCGCGCCCCGACAACGCGGACCGCCTCGCACGACCGCCGTCGAACTCGACCAGCCACTGTCCAAGTCGGTTATCCAAGCGTGATCCGGAGTCGAATCCGTTCGTCCACCAGGACCGTGGATTCCATTTCCGCGGTGGCACCGCTGCCGTCGCGCCCGATACGGCCCACAACCTGGCGGTGTGATCACGATCACCGTAAGATTAGTTTGACGTCCTAGTATCGGGCGCCAATGGACTCGCCGGAGGAATCCCGTGGCCGACCGCAGCGCGCTCTACACGCCCATCCATCCCGTTCGCTTCGTCACCTCCGCCGCCCTCTTCGACGGCCACGACGCGGCGATCAACATCATGCGCCGCATCCTCCAGAGCCAGGGTGCGGAGGTGATCCACCTCGGCCACAATCGCGCGGTCAGCGAGGTGGTGGACGCGGTGCTCACCGAGGACGCACAGGGCGTCGCGGTCAGCTCGTATCAAGGCGGCCATGTCGAGTACTTCGAATATCTGGCGGACGCGCTGCGGAAGGCGGGGGCCGAGCATGTCCGGATCTTCGGCGGCGGAGGGGGCGTGATCGTCGCCGAGGAGATCGCGCGACTGGCCGAATCCGGCGTCACCATCTTCTCCCCCGAGGACGGGCAGCGACTCGGCCTGCCCGGGATGATCAATCAGTTGATCCGCGACTGCGACATCGACGTGGCGGCCGAGCCGCCCGCGCCGGACGCGGTGCTCGCCGGTGAGCGATCCGCTCTGGCCCGCGCCATCACCTGCCTGCAAGGCAACACGCTGCCGGAGATCGACCGGCAGAGGCTGGCCGAAGCCGCCGCGGCGCGCCGGGTGCCGGTACTGGGCATCACCGGGACCGGCGGCTCCGGAAAGTCCTCGCTGACCGACGAATTGGTGCGCCGACTGCGGTCGGACCAGCAGGACAAGCTGCGGGTCGCGATCCTCGCGGTGGATCCCACCCGGCGGCGCGGCGGCGGCGCGCTGCTCGGCGACCGCATCCGGATGAACGCGCTGGACGGCGATCACGTCTTCTTCCGCTCGTTGGCCACCCGCGGCGGGCGGGAGCTGCCGGACAACATCGACCTGATCATCACCGCGTGCAAGGCCGCCGGGTACGACCTGGTCATCGTGGAGACGCCGGGCATCGGCCAGGGCGACGCGGCGGTGACCGACCATGTGGACGTCTCGCTGTACGTGATGACGCCCGAGTTCGGCGCCGCCTCCCAGCTGGAGAAGATCGACATGCTGGATTTCGCGGACGTGGTGGCGATCAACAAGTTCGAGCGCCGCGGCGCGGCAGACGCGTTGCGCGACGTAGCCAGGCAGCTGATCCGCAATCGGGAGGAGTTCCAGGCGACGCCGGAGGACATGCCGGTCTTCGGCACCAGCGCCGCGACCTTCAACGACGACGGGGTGACGGCGCTCTACCAGCACCTGACCGGTCTGCTCGCCGACCACGGCCTGCCGCTGGAGCCCGGCACGCTCCCGAGGGTCGACACCCGCGTTTCCACGCGCTTCGCACAGCTCATCCCGCCCGCACGGGTCCGCTACCTGGCCGAGATCGCGGAGACCGTCCGCGCGTACCACGCCGAGACCGCCGCCCAAGTCGTCGCGGCGCAACGCCTGCAACGCCTCGAGCAGGTGGCGGCCGAGCTACCCGATGACCACGCCGTAGCCGAACTGACCGAACGCGCACGCGCCGAGCTCACCCCGGCGAATGCCGCGCTCCTGGCCGAATGGCCCTCGCTGTCCGAGTCCTATCGGGGCGACGAGCAAGTGGTGCGCGTGCGCGACCGCGAGATCCGCACCCCGCTGCGCCGGGAGACGCTGTCCGGCAATTCGATTCCGCGCGTCGCTCTGCCCCGCTACACCGATCACGGTGAGCTGCTGCGCTTCCTGCGCGCCGAGCACCTGCCGGGCCGATTCCCCTTCACGGCCGGGGTATTCGCGTTCAAACGCGACACCGAGGACCCGGCCCGGATGTTCGCGGGCGAAGGCGACGCGTTCCGCACCAATCGCCGGTTCAAGGTGCTGAGCGAGCATTCCGACGCGAAAAGGCTTTCCACGGCGTTCGATTCGGTGACGCTCTATGGTCACGACCCTGCCGAGCGCCCCGACATCTACGGCAAGGTCGGCACATCGGGGGTGTCGATCGCCTCGCTCGACGACATGAAGGTCCTCTACGACGGCTTCGACCTGACCGCGCCGACCACGTCGGTGTCGATGACCATCAACGGGCCGGCGCCGACCATCCTGGCGTACTTCCTCAACACCACGATCGACCAGGCGCTGGATCGGTTCGCCACCGAACAGGGACGCCCACCGAGCGACGCCGAAGCGGCCGACATCCGCGCCAGGGCGCTGGCCACCGTGCGCGGCACGGTGCAGGCGGACATTCTCAAGGAAGACCAGGGTCAGAACACCTGCATCTTCTCCACCGAGTTCAGCCTGCGGATGATGGCCGACATCCAGGAATGGTTCGTCCGCAACGGCGTCCGCAATTTCTACTCGGTGTCCATCTCCGGCTACCACATCGCCGAGGCGGGCGCGAACCCGATCAGCCAGCTGGCCTTTACCCTGGCCAACGGGTTCACCTACGTGGAGGCGTATCTCGCGCGCGGCATGCACATCGATGACTTCGCGCCCAACCTGTCGTTCTTCTTCTCCAACGGAATGGACCCGGAGTACTCGGTCATCGGCCGGGTGGCCCGGCGCATCTGGGCCATTGCCATGCGCGATCGCTACGGCTCAGGCGAACGCTCGCAGAAGCTCAAGTACCACATTCAGACCTCCGGCCGGTCGCTGCACGCGCAGGAGATGAACTTCAACGACATCCGCACCACCCTGCAAGCGTTGATCGCGATCTACGACAACTGCAACAGCCTGCACACCAACGCCTACGACGAGGCGGTGACCACCCCGACCGAGGAATCGGTGCGCCGCGCGCTGGCCATCCAGCTCATCATCAATCGGGAGTGGGGCGTCGCGATGAACGAGAATCCGCTGCAGGGTAGCTTTCTCGTCGACGAGCTCACCGACTTGGTCGAGGAGGCCGTGCTGGCCGAGTTCGACCGGATCAGCGAGCGCGGCGGCGTGCTCGGCGCGATGGAGACCGGCTACCAGCGCGGCAAGATCCAGGACGAATCGATGCGCTACGAGCAGCGCAAACACGACGGTTCACTGCCGATCATCGGCGTGAACACCTTCCGCAACTCGCACGGTGAACCGCGCCGGGTGCTGGAATTGGCGCGCGGCACCGAGGCGGAGAAGCAGTCGCAGCTGCGGCGGGTCCGGGAATTCCAGCGGCGCCATCGCGACGACGCCCACGCCGCGCTGGCCCGTCTGGAGGCGGTGGCCCGCACCGACGACAACATCTTCGAGGTGCTGATGGACGCCGCCCGCGTATGCACGCTGCAACAGATCACCGACACCTTCTTCCGCGTCGGCGGGCAGTACCGCCGCAACGTGTGAGGCGCGGAAAGCCCTGAGCCCTCAGAAGATTCGCACCTCCGGGATGCTGTCCATGAGCGCGGCCCACTCCGGGTACTTCGCGAGCTTCGCCTCGTGCAGCGCCATGATCTTCTCCCGCAGCTCGGGATCGGGCTGATCGGTGACGTCGGGACCGATCGCGATCTTCGCGAAGTGCGGGATGATCCGCGGATCGCCCTCCAGATGGACCGGGTCGTGCATGTAGCGCTGCAGCGCGTCCAGGTCTTCGATGCCGACGCAGTAGGCGTGGGTCAGCCCCTCGGACGCGTCGCCCAGGTTCTGGCCGACCGTCGAGAACGACACCGACTCCACCGACGCGGTACGCCGCATCGTCGCGAGTACCTCGGCTTTCTGCTCCTCGGTGGTCTCCGGGCGGAAACCGAAGCGCAGCAGGTGAACGATCATGAACTCCTCCTCCAATTGAACTTTCTGGTTCAATCTAGAGAACTTATCAGTAGATACACAAGATTGAACTCGCGAGTTCATTCAGATCGTGGGAGGCGATAACATGCAGGGATGGCCGGAACAACGGCGGCGCGCGGCCGCATCGACAAGCGACAGGCGATCCTGGATGTCGCGTTCACCGTCTTCGCTCGCCGCGGATACGACAAGGCCTGCGTGCAGGAGATCGCCGACGAGGCGGGTGTCGCCAAACCGACGGTCTACAACCATCTCAACGACAAGCAGACGCTGTTCCAGCACGCGACGCTCGCCGCGGCCGACGCCGTCGCGGCCCAGACCCTGGCGATCGTCGAGGAGTTGCGCGAGCCCGGGGATGATCTGGCCGCGGCGCTGACCGATGCGGCGCGCCGGTTGCTGGAGGTCTGCGCGAGTGATCGCGCCCGTGCCTTGCGCGCGCTCACCTGTGCCCAGCTCGCGGCGTTTCCCGACCTCGTCGACACCGTTCTCACGCGCACCTCGCGCACGGTCGCCGAGGCGCTGGCCGATCGGCTCGCCCGGCTCGCGCTCGCGGGCCGACTCCGCGTCACCGAGCCGTCGGAGGCCGCCGAGCAATTGCTCGCCCTGCTCACCGCCCCCCTGGAGGCCCGCTCCCGGCTCGGGACCCGCCCGGTCCCCGCCGACGAACTCGAGAGCATCGCCGCGGCCGCGATCCGTACTTTCCTGGCCGCCTACGGGTCTCGCTGATCACCGGACCCGCTTCGCGGGACGTGTGACAATCGGGCCCGGGCAGACCTTCAGCGCGGTTGGGACGGCAGACATGGATCTCTCGGGCATTCGGATCATCGACGCACACATCCACCAGTGGGACCCGTTCACCACGCCCCGGGATTTCAGTGGGCTGGCGAAGCTGCTGCGGCGGCTGCCGGTGCCGGTGGACCTGGCCAAGCGCCTGGCACCGCGACGCGACCGCGAATTCGTCGGCGACCCGGTTGCCTACCTGCGGCCCTACCTTCCGTTCGACTACCGCGCCGACGCCGGGAACGCGCCGATCGAGGCGGTCGCGCACATCGAGGTCGAATGGTCGCAGCCGGGTCCGCTGGGGAAGGCAGGCGAGACCGCCTGGGTGGCGGGGCTGCCGCTGGAGGCCGCGCCGCGGCTGGGCGCGATCCTCGCGGGAGGCGACCCGGCGGAGCCAGGATTTCCCGAGTTACTGGACGCGCACGCCGCTGCCTCGCCGCTGTTGCGCGGGATTCGCACGATGGTCGCCCACCATCCGGATCCGGGCGTGCGGTCGTTCACCGACGCGCCGGGCAAACTCACCAGCAAGGCGTTCCTGGACGGCTTCGCGCACCTCGCCGACCGCGGCCTGTCCTTCGAAGCGTGGGTGTACTCGCACGCCATTCCGGATGTGACCGCTCTCGCCGAGCGCTATCCGGAGGTGGCGATCGTGCTGAACCATCTCGGCACGCCCGCGGGGATTTTCGGAGCGGTCGGCAAGCACACCGGTACCCGTCCCGGACTGCGCAGACAACTGCTGGTGCGATGGCGCGACGATCTCAGCGCTCTGGCCGCGCAGCCGAACGTGGTCGCGAAGGTCAGCGGGCTGATGATGCCGATTCTCGGCCACCCGGTCCCGCCCCGCGGCACGCCGACGCCCGTGCCGCAGCTGCTCGACCGCGTCGGCCCGCTGGTCGAGCACGCCCTCGACGTCTTCGGCGCCGATCGCCTCATCTGGGGCTCGAACTTCCCCGTGGACAAGCCGATCACCAGCATTCCCGACAGCATCGAGACGATCGCGACCGCGATCACCGGTCACGGCGGCGGGCAAACGGAACTCGAGCAGGTCTTCCGGACCACCGCGCAGCGGGTGTACCGGATCGCGGACTGAACCGGCACGACGTCTGACCATGACACCCACCACCTCTGGTTCGACTACGAGATCGGCTGATCCGGCCGCCGCGCAGCGGCCAGTCGCGCGGTGAGTTCGGCGCGAGCGGTCGCCAGCGACGGCCCGTACCAGGTGAGGGCGCGACCCTCGACCAACGCGACCGGAATGTGCGGAAATGCCTCCGGCCCATCGGATTCCGTGAAGACGTAGGGCTCGTCGGGGAGCACCGCCAGGTCGACACCCTCGATCAGCTCCGCCTCTGTGACGCGGGGATAGCGCTCGGGGCGAACGGCGTGCACCAGCCGTAACCCGAGACGGCGCGCGATATCTCCGGTGAAGGTGTCGCGTCCGACCACCATCCACGGATTGCGCCAGATCGGGATGACCGCGGCGCGTTCCGGCTCGGGTGGCGGTGCGGCCCAGGCTGATTCGGCCTCGACCAGCCAGGGCGGGATGCCGACGCCGAGCGCCTGGACGCAGAGCCGGGCCAGGGAAGCCATGGCGTCGTCGACGGTTTCGATCCTGGTGACCCACACCGGGATTCGCGCGGCGCGTAGCCGCACGACATCGAGGCGGCGGTTCTCCTCCATGTTGCACAGCACGAGATCCGGGCGGAGTTCGATGATGCGCCGGACGTTCGGGTTCTTGGTGCCGCGGACCCGTTCGACCGCCAGGTCCGCCGGGTGCGTGCACCACTGTGTCGCGGCGACAAGGACTTCTGGACACGTCATCGCCACCGCCTCGGTCAGCGACGGCACCAGCGAAACCACCCGGCGCGGGGGCGTGCGGATGTCGACGGGTGCGCCGAGGTCGTCGCGCGGCAACGCTGCCGGTGGACTCTTCCCTGCCACGCATGCCAGCCTATAACAGAACATATGCGCTGGTCGGTATGCATTTCAGTCGCACGCCGCCCCCGGGCTCGGCCGAGCTGATGTCCAGCGGGACCGTGGTTTACGCGTCAAGTTCGGCGCAAGGGCAGTGCGGGGGCAGTTCCATACGGAAGGGTCCAGCGGGAGACTGAGTAAGGCACCCGGCGTCGGGAAGTCTCCGGTCCCTTCGCTGCGCCGGACTCGATCCCGCCCCGACTATCCGGCGTTGTACCGACAGCCCCGATGCTGGGTGCCCACCAAACCCGTTCAGTCGTCGAATCGACGATACAGCGCGGTGAGTTCACGCAGGCCGGTCGCGGCCGTCGTCTCGTCCGGGGCGGTCATCCGCAGCGCCTTGCGCACCAGTAGCGGGTCCAAATCCTCTGGCGCTGGACGGTTTTCCGGGTTCGGCAGGTGCGGCAATACGATGTGGTCGCCGTACGGGTCGTCGGAGACGGCAGGCCGCGCCTCGCGCTCGATGCCGCCGATCAGCGTGTCCAAGTCGAGGCCGCGCAGGGTGAGAATCTCGCGCGGGCGTTCGTCGAGCCGCTCGGCCAGCAGGTAGCAGACCGCGGCCACGTGCTTGCACGGCCAGCCCGGATCCGGGCAGGTGCAGGTGAAATCCAGGTCCGCCGCGGTGCTCGGCAGCAGCAGCGGCCGGAGGCCGGTCGGCAGCGCGCCCGACGCGATCTCGGCGAGCATGCCCGGCGCGGAACGGATGGCCTCGATCAGCAGCTCGAGCTCGTCCTCACGCAGCGGACGCACGGTGAACACCGCCGTGAACGGACGCGGTTGGCTGCCCTGCACTTCCGCGGTCACGGCGCCGGGCTCGATCCGATAGTTCACCACCTGTCCCGACCTGGCGTAATTGCGGCCGCGCGCCAGACGCCCCGGCTCCGCCATCCGCTCCACGGAGTCCACCAGGGCCTTGCCCCACCACGTGCGCCCGAACGCCCCGCGGCGGCTGCGTGCGGCGACCCCGCCGCGCACCGGCAGCTTCTTTCCGTACTCGGAGTAGTCGACGAAGGGACTCATTCGCCCACCGCCGCGGCGCCCAGGGTGAACAAATCGCGCAGTTCGTCGGTGCTCAGCTCGGTGATCCAGTTCTCCCCGGCGCCGACGGCCAGATCGGCGAGCTGCCGCTTGCCGGTGATCATCTCGTCGATCCGCTCCTCGATGGTGTCCACGCAGACCAGCTTGCGCACCTGGACGTTGCGCCGCTGCCCGATCCGGAACGCGCGGTCGGTGGCCTGGTTCTCCACCGCCGGATTCCACCAGCGGTCCAGGTGGACGACGTGATTGGCGGCGGTGAGGTTGAGTCCCGTGCCACCGGCCTTGAGCGACAACAACATCAGCGGCGGCCCGTCCTGCGCCTGGAACCTGGTGACCATGTCGTCGCGCTTCTTCTTCGGCACCCCACCGTGCAGGAACGGGATCGCGGCCCCGAACCGCTCGGCCAGATACGGCGCGATCAGTTCGCCGAACTCACGGAACTGGGTGAACAGCAAGGCTTTCTCACCGTCCGCCAGCACCGCGTCCAGCACGTCCTCGACGAGGGCGAGCTTGCCGGAACGGTGGGCGCCGCGGTGCAGCACCGCCGATCCGTCGCCGAGAAAATGCGCGGGATGGTTGCACACCTGCTTGAGCCGGGTGAGCGCGCCGAGGACGGCGCCCTTGCGGGCCATCCCCTCGGCGTCCTTGATCTTGGCGAGCATGTCGTCGACAACCGCCTGGTAGAGCGCGGCCTGTTCGACGGTGAGGTTGGCCCGCACCGTCATCTCGAGTTTGTCCGGCAGGTCGCTGATCACCGCGGGGTCGGTCTTCACTCGGCGCAGCACGAAGGGCCGGGTGAGCCAGCGCAGGCGGCTGATCGCGTTCTCGTCGCGCTCGCGTTCGATGGGCACCGCGAAGCGCGCGCGGAACGACTGCGGGCTGCCGAGCACCTTCGGCATCGCGAAATCCATGATGGAGCGCAGCTCTTCCAACCGGTTCTCGACCGGAGTCCCGGTGAGCGCCAGCCGGTGGCGCGCGGGCAGCGACCGTGCCGCCCGCGCCTGCCGCGTGCCCGCGTTCTTGATGTGCTGTGCCTCGTCCAGCACGACGCGGTCCCACGATTGCCTGCCCAGTTCCTCGACATCGCGGGCCAGCAGCGCGTAGGTCGTGATCACCAGATCGGCCGCGGCGATCGTCTCGTCGAGTTCCGCGCCCACCAGACGCCCAGCGCCGTGGTGCACCCACACGCGGAGATCGGGCGCGAATCGCTCGGCCTCGCGCTGCCAATTGCCGACCACCGACATCGGGCACACCAGCAGGGTCGGGCCCGGCTGCTCGGTCTCGGCGGCCGTCTCGCGCTCGTGCACCAGCAGGGCGAGCACCTGGACGGTCTTGCCGAGCCCCATGTCGTCGGCGAGGATCGCGCCGCAACCCATCCCGCTCATGGTCGCCAGCCAGGCCAGACCGCGCTCCTGATACGGCCGCAGCTCGGCTTTCAACCCGACCGGCGGCGCGACCGGGGCGGGCGCGTGGGCGCCATCGAGCAGGTCCGCCGCCCAGCCCGAGGCGGTGACCTCGGCGATCGGCACCCGCTGCACCCGTGATCCCGCGATCTCACCGAGCATGTCCGCGAAGGTGACCGGAGAGTCGTCGGTGTGCGCGGCGACGTAGCGGGCCGCGGCGGCGAGCACCTTGTGGTCGGCCTGCACCCACTGTCCGCGCAATCGGACCAGATCGGACTTGCCGTGCACGAGGCGTTCCATCTCGGCCGGGGTGAGGACGATGTCGCCGAGCGCGAGTTCCCAGCGGTAGGAGACCAGGCCGCGCATCCCGACGGTGCTCTCGGCGGCGGGTACCGCGCTGTCCACCCGCAGCCGCATGCTCGGCTCGGCGACGCTCCACGCCCGCGGCAGCAGCAGCCGGACGCCCGCGGCGCGCAGGGCGTGCGCGCCGTGCGCGACCAGATCGAGCACCACCTCGGTGGGCAGCAGCAGATCCATGCCGCGCGGGTCGCTCGGTAGATCGCGCAATCGAGGGTAGGCCCGCTGCGCCGCGCCGAGTTTGTCCACCGCGATCCGGACCAGGTTCGGATCACCATGCAGCGGGACGGATTTCGGCGCCTCGCCGGTGACGGCGAGACAGACCTCCAACCGCCACAGCGCCCCCGTCTGCTCGCCGGTGCCGAATTCGCCGTCCGGCTCGAGCAGGCGAAGCACCAGCTCCGGTTCGTCGCCGGTCAGGCTGGCGCGCCACTGCTCGAGCACCTCGGCCACCTGATAACTGCCGTTGTCCAGCGGAGTGTCGCCGACCAGGGCGGCCACCAGGGGATGCGGCGAATCGGTCAGGTCGACCAGCGCTCGCGCGATCGGGTCGGTGAGTTCGGTGACCATATCGTCGAGCAGCGCGGCCGGACGCCCGGCCACTCGCAGCGCCTGCGGCATGGCGACGGCCAGCTCGGCCAGCCAGGCGCGTTGCCGCTCGCCGCCGACCAACCGCCAGCGCACCCACCACTCGCCGTCCTCCCGGCGCAGCTGGGGAACAACCCGCCCGGCGCGCACCCAGCGCTCGACCCCGCGCGCGACGTGCGCGAGGAAGCGCAGATCGCCCGCCACCATCTCGGCGGGCAGCCGCTGCCGCAGCACCTGGGCCGCCACCGCGGGAGTCAGCGCATGCGCCCGGACCTGCTCGGCGCCGCCGGACCCCGGGGCCAAGACCTCGGCACGGTGCCGGAACTTCGCGGCACGCAGCACGCTGCCCAGCGGGTCGGGTAGCGCGGCAGCCGGTTCGTGGGGCAGCGCGGCGACCGGCGAGTCGTACCAGAGCAGCATCCCGCCACCCGGCGACCACAGACCGTGCAGCATCACCCCATCCAAGCAGGCGGGTCCGACAGAGTCGCGGCCGCCGGGGACCCGTCCAGGTCGTGACCGCACCGGGTTGCGATCGGCATATCCGCCGACAAATGGACACTGATCAGCGCCGAGTCCAGGTACCGCCGGGTGGCCGCTTCAGCGCGGGACGCCCAGACCTGCTGTCGTCCAACGAGATACGCGGGCGACCGCGATCGGTGAAGCGCCTGCCACGCCTGACACACACATTGCGCAGCCCCAACGGCTGCGACCGGCGGACACGCCGACGACGTGCCGCAGCGGGCGAACAACGCAGGTCAGGCGTAGTTTCGAAGGTGCGGCCAGTACCGGGAAGGCAGGGACGAGCCAGGCGGGACGGCACGGGCCGGAGGACGCGAGGACTCCGCCCCCGCCGAACGCACGGGCAGTACCCAACGGACCGGAAAAGGAACATACTGGGATATCCGCTGGTCATCGCGGAAGAACCGCAGCTTGGTGTCAAGGGAAGCGGAGGAAGCAGCATGACGATTCTGCTCCAGGTCCTCGAACAGAGCTTCACACCGACGACCGCGTGGGAACGACGGAAGTTCACCTTCGTGCACGCCGACAAGATCGTCGGCATGCGCTGCGACGGACAGTCCGGCGTGTGGCTGGACCTGTCGCGACCTGGGGAATCGCAGCGTCTGGCGCGGACAAGCGACCCGCGTGAAGCGGTCACGTTCCTGCTCACCACGTTCGCGAAGATCGCCGAGTGCGAGGAACGCGGCGGCTCGTGGGTGATCGGGCACGACGGAACACACATCGAGTCCATCGCGGCCACCCGATTCCCACCCCGGGTGAGCGAGGTCACCGACGACGATCTGCTGGCGCGCGCCTGGCTGTAAGGCTGCCGCCGTCAGTTCCCCGTCGCCACCGGCCGTTTCGGATCGTTCGACCACTGCGACCACGAACCGGGATACAGCGCCGCCTCGACACCAGCGACCGCGAGCGCGGCGATCTGATGCGCCGCCGTCACGCCGGACCCGCAGTACACCGCGACCGGCCCGGAGCCGAATCCGGCGAAGCGGTCGCGCAGTTCGTCCGCTGTCCGGAAGCGGCCATCGGCGTCGAGGTTATCGGCGGTCGGAGCACTGACCGCGCCGGGAATGTGTCCGGCACGGGGATCGATCGGCTCCACCTCACCGCGGTAGCGCTCGCCCGCGCGGGCATCCAGCAGCACGCCCTGCCAGCGTGCCGCGCCGTCCGCGTCGATCACGGGCAGCCGACCGGGGCTCAATTCGACATCGCCCGGCTCGGGATCCGCTTCGGCGCCGGTCGCGATCGGTCCGCCCGCGCCGCGCCAGGCGGGCAGCCCGCCGTCGAGAATGCGCACGTCCGCGACGCCCGCCCAGCGCAGCAGCCACCAGGCGCGGGCGGCGGCCATGCCGCCGGTCGCGTCGTAGACCACCACCGGATCGCCGTCGCACAGCCCCCAGCTGCGCGCGCACTTCTCCAGTTGCGCGGGGTCGGGCAGCGGGTGCCTGCCGCGGGCGGGTGAGGGAGGCGCGGCCAGTTCGGTTTCCAGATCGACGAAGACCGCCCCGGGGATGTGGCCGTCGAGATAGTGCTGCGGCCCATCCGGGTCGCCCAGCGCCCATCTGACGTCCAGTAGGCGAAGCCGCTTGTCCGCCAAGGCTTCCCGAAGCTCCCCCGGTGAGATCAGTACCGCGCTCAACCCAGCTCCTCGTCCCGAATCGCATCCTCGCGCACCGACTCCCCCACCCTACGCATCCGGATGCGCCGATGTCGCCATACTCGCGCGTACCGCAGCGCGTCCGGCGAAGCCGGGTGGCGCGAGTCAGGCCAGTTTCCGGGCACTGGCTGGTGACACGGCCCGGTGACCAGGGGCAATATCCGGCCAATGTCGAACGTTTCCACGGCCCCGGCCACCACCGCGCGCCGACCCGAACGATCGAAGGCCGATCTCGTCCCGCCGCTCGGCGCGGGCGTGGTGACGGCGCTGGTGGGGTTCACCAGTTCGTTCGCCGTTGTGCTGAGCGGGCTGACCGCGGTGGGCGCGACTGCCGCACAGGCGGCGTCGGGTCTGCTCGCGCTGTGCCTCACGCAGGCGATCGGCATGATCCTGCTGAGTTACCGGTATCGGATGCCGATCACGCTGGCCTGGTCCACGCCGGGCGCGGCGCTGCTGGCCGGCACCGGGGCGGTGGCGGGCGGGTGGCCCGCGGCGATCGGCGCCTTCGTGGTGGCCGGGGTGCTGATCGTGATCACCGGGCTGTGGCAGCGGCTGGGCGCGCTGGTCGCCGCGATCCCGGTGGAGATCGCGCAGGCCATGCTGGCCGGAGTGCTGCTGCCGCTGTGCCTGGCTCCGGTGCGGGCGGTGCAGACCAGTCCGGCGGTGGTGGTTCCGGTGATCCTCGTCTGGCTGGTGCTGCAACGGTATGCCAAGCGCTGGGCCGTGATCGCGGCCTTCGCCACCGCGGCGGCCGGGGCCGCGATCAGCATCGTGGTCCAGCACAGGCCGCTCGACGTCGGCGCCATGGTTCCGTCGCTGGAACCGACCCTGCCGCACTGGAGTTGGCAGGCGCTGATCGGCGTCGCGATCCCGCTCTACATCGTGACCATGGCGTCGCAGAACATTCCCGGCACCGCGGTGCTGGCCTCGTTCGACTACCGCGTTCCGTGGCGCGCGGCGATGACCGTCACCGGCCTCGGCACCGTCCTCGGGGCGCTCGCGGGCGGGCACGCGATCAACCTCGCCGCGATCAGCGCGGCGCTCTCGGCGGGGCCCGCCGCGCATCCGGACCCGAAGCGACGCTGGATCGCGGCGTTCACCGCGGGCGTGGCCTACTTGCTACTGGCGCTGGGCTCCGCCGCTCTGGTCACCCTGGTCGCGGCCGCTCCGGCGGGCACGCTGGAAACCGTCGCGGGTCTGGCCCTGATCGGAACGCTCGCCACGGCGCTCAACGCGGCGCTGAGCGCCAGCGAACACCGAGAGGCCGCCGTCATCACCTTCGTGATCGCGGCATCCGGCATCGGCTTCGCCGGAATCGGCGCGGCCTTCTGGGCCTTGCTCGCCGGTCTGCTGGTGCGCACAGCGCTCCGCTAGATACCGGCCGGTCGCCGCTACGCCTGGAGAGCGGCCTGGAAACGGCGCATGCCGTCGATCCAGCGGTCGTAATCCGAGCCCTTGTGGCGGTACATCTTCAACACCTCCGGATGCGGAAGGATCAGGAAGTGCTCGTCCGCGACGCCGGTGAGGACGATCTCGGCGACCTCGTCCGGGGACAGCACCGCGCCCGCGCTGGTGACGGCTTTCACCGCGAGCTCGGCTTCGGCGGCGTGTTCCGGTGGGACGAGTCCGCCGTGCAGCAGCTGGGTGTCCACGCCCATCGGACACACACAGCTCACCCTGACCCCTCTGTCGCCGTACGTGACCGACAGCCACTCGGCGAAACCGACGGCCGCGTGTTTGGACACCGCGTAAGGCGCCGAACCGAGCTGGGTGAGCAGACCCGCCGCCGACGCCGTGCTCACGAAATAACCGCCGCCACGCTCCAGCCAGCCGGGCACCAGCAGCCGCGCGGCGCGGACATGGGCCATCACGTTGACCTCGAGCGCGGCCGCCCACTGCTCATCGGTGCTGTCCAGACCCGCGCCGCCGCCGATGCCCGCGTTCGCGAAATACAGATCCACCGGACCGAATTCGGCCTCGGCGCGCTCGATGAGCCCGCGGATCACCGTTTCGTCAGCCACGTCGCCACCGATCGCGACCGCGGCAGAGCCGAGCGACTCCGCGACCCGCGCCGCACTCGCCTCGTCGAGGTCGGCGAGCGCCACCCGCGCCCCACCCGCGACGAGTCGGCTCGCCAGCGCTGCCCCGATCCCAGCACCCGCCCCCGTGACGATCGCAACCTTGCCCGATATCTCCATCCCCTCACCCTAGGCGGCTGCCTCGCCTCCGCGCCTTCGGAGCCATCCGCCCCTCGCCGAGAGCTCCCGACCACCTCGTACCGCCACGGGTGTGCGATGGCGTAGGTCGGCGCGTCCGGATCGAAGAGGACTCAGCTCGAATTCGCCAGGCGATCCAACAGCGGCGCGGTCCGCGGGCCGACCAGCTCGCGCATCACCAGCGCCATGTTGGTCCGCTCGACGCCGGGAATCTTCAGGATCTGCCCCGCGATCCGGTACAGGTCGTCGGCGTCCTGCGCGACCACCCGAACCGTGAGGTCGGTCAGCCCGGTCATGCCGCACACCTCGGTCACCTCGGGCACCTCGGCGAGTTCGTCGACCACCGAATCCAGCCGGTGCTGATCGACGACGACCGCGACGAACGCCGCGAGCGGATAACCGAGCGCGCGCGGCTCGACGCGGCGCTCGAAACTGCCGAGCACGCCGCCCGCCTCCCAGCGCGACAGCCGAGCCTGCACGGTATTGCGGGACAGGCCGAGCCGGGCGGCCAGCTCGACGCCGGTCGCCCTGGGATTGGCGACCAGCTCCAGCAACAGCCTGGCGTCGGTGGCGTCCAGGGTCACGCCGACGTTTTCTCTGGTCATACCACGCAGTATGACACCATTCGTGGGGGCAGAATTGAGCATTCTGCCCATTCGCCTGTCAAGCACTTGCGCAGTTCGCATTCTGGTGGATGCTGTGAGATAGAACACATTCCTTGTGGCGTGACGGGGTGAGCACCGATGACGGGCAAGTCCGAGTACCCGGTCCAATTGGTACAGCCGGATGGTCGCCGTGTGCTCGATCCCGAGCATGCCGCGCTGGTCGCCGACATCGGCTCCGAGCAGCTGCGCGAACTGTACGAGGACATGGTCGTCACCCGAAGGATCGACACCGAGGCCACCGCGCTGCAACGCCAAGGTCAGCTCGGACTGTGGGCGCCGCTGCTCGGGCAGGAAGCCGCCCAGGTGGGTTCGGCGCACGCGCTGCATCCCGACGACTACGTGTTCTGCGGCTACCGCGAGACCGCGGTCGCCTACTGCCGCGGCGTGCCGCCCGCCGACCTCACCCGGCTGTGGCGCGGCGCCGCCCACCACTGCTGGGATCCGCACGCGGTGAACATGACCAACCCGAACATCGTGGTCGGCTCCCAGGGCCTGCACGCCACGGGCTACGCCTTCGCCGCGCACTTGGACGGCGCCGACATCGCCACCATCGCGTACTTCGGCGACGGCGCGAGCAGTCAGGGCGATATCGCCGAGGCGCTGGGGTTCGCCGCGAGCTGGAGCGCGCCCGTGGTGTTCTTCTGCCAGAACAATCACTGGGCGATCAGCGAACCGGTGCGCGTGCAGAGCGCCACCCCGATCGCGCACCGCGCGTACGGATACGGCATGCCGGGCAAGCAGGTCGACGGCAACGACGTGCTGGCCGTGCTCGCCGTGACCAGGCAGGCGGTGGCGCGGGCGCGCTCGGGCTGCGGCCCGTCGTTCATCGAGGCGCTCACCTATCGGATGGGTCCGCACACTACGGCGGACGATCCCACCCGCTACCGCTCGACCGCCGAGACCGAGCAGTGGGCGCGGCGCGATCCGATCGACCGGATGCGCAAACTGCTCGAACGCGAGGACCTGTGGGACGAGGCGTTCGCCCGGCGCGTCGCGGAGCGCTCCGACGAGATCGCCCAGGCGGTGCGCAGCGCCACCATCGACATGCCCGACCCCGACCCGATGGAGTTGTTCGACCACGTCTACACCACCCCGCACCCGCTGATCACCGAACAGCGGAGGGCGTACGCGGAGTACCTGACCGGCGATCCCGGCCTGTCCTCCGCACGAGGAGAAGGAGTCACACAATGATCACCACCTTCGCCGCCGCGCTCAACACCGGTTTGCGGCGCGCGCTGGAGGACGACCCGAAAGTCTTGCTGATGGGCGAGGACATCGGCCGTCTCGGCGGGGTGTTCCGGGTGACCGACACACTGCAGAAGGACTTCGGCGACAATCGCGTCATCGATACGCCACTGGCCGAATCCGGCATCATCGGAACGGCTTTCGGGATGGCGCTGCGCGGCTACCGGCCGGTGTGCGAGATCCAGTTCGACGGCTTCGTCTACCCCGCGTTCGACCAGATCGTCTCGCACGTGGCGAAGATCAACTACCGGACGCAGGGAAAGGTCAACGCGCCGCTCACCATTCGCATCCCGTTCGGCGGCGGCATCGGGTCGGTCGAGCACCACTCCGAGTCGCCCGAAGCCTATTTCGCACACACCGCGGGCTTGCGCGTCGTGACACCGAGCAACCCGGCGGACGCGTATTCGATGATCCGCCGAGCGATCGCGCTGAACGACCCGGTGATCTTCTTCGAACCCAAGCGCAGGTATTGGGACAAAGCCGATGTCGACTTCGCCGCGCTCGACCGTGACGGCGGGCTGCCGCTCGACCGCGCCAGGGTGTGCACGACGGGCACGGACGCGACCGTCGTCGCGTACGGCGGCACCGTCGCGACCGCGCTGTCGGCCGCGAAGATCGCCGCGGCGGAGGGCCTCTCGCTCGAGGTGATCGACCTGCGCAGTCTCTCGCCGATCGACTTCGACACGATCGAGGAGTCGGTCGCGAAGACCGGGCGCCTGGTCGTGACGCACGAGGCGCCGGTATTCGCCGGGCTCGGTGCGGAGATCGCCGCGCGGATCACCGAGCGCTGCTTCTACCACCTCGAATCACCGGTTCTGCGGGTCGGCGGATTCGACATCCCCTATCCCCCGGCTAAGCTCGAGAAGCACCACCTGCCCGACCCCGACCGCATTCTCGACGCGGTCGACCGCTCCCTCGCCGCCTGACGCGGGTTCGCCGTAGTGAGAGGTGCCACGTGGAAAACCATGCCCCCCAACCTCTTCCGGCGTCGGTGCTGGAGTTCCGGCTTCCGGATCTAGGCGAAGGGCTCACCGACGCCGAGCTGGTGTCCTGGGCGGTGGACGTCGGCGACACGGTGGAGTTGAACCAGACCATCGCGGAGGTGGAGACGGCCAAAGCGGTGGTGTCGCTGCCGTGTCCGTTCGCGGGCCGGGTGGTCGAATTACTGGCGCAACCGGGCGACACGGTCGCGGTCGGCGCACCGCTGATTCGCGTGGAGCAGGAGCGGAAAACGGGACCGGAAGACACCACCGCTCGAGAATCGGGCCGCTCCTCGGTTCTGGTGGGTTACGGCCCTGACGAGGAAGCGACATCTCGGCGGCGTAGGCCCGCAGGGCAACCGGCGGAAGGAATTCCGCAGCCGGTCGCGGCGGACGATGCGGCAGATACCGCCGTCCGGGAATCCGAACGATCCGGATCAGCACTCGGCACAAGCAATGTCACGGCAGAAACCTCAACCGAACTGGGCACCACCGTCCACAAACCCGAACGATCCGGCTCGGCACTCGGCACAGGCGATGTCGCGGCAGAAACCTCAGCCGAACTGGGCCCGACCGACCAGATGACCGAACGACGGGGCTCAGCACTCGACACGACGAATGCCGGGGCGGACACCGCTATCGACGAGCCCGAGCGACCGAGTTCGGCCCTCGGTTCGGCGCGTCCGGCGGCGACGCCTGCCGCCCGAAAACTCGCACGCGAACTCGGCATTGATCTGTGGTTCGTCGCGGGGTCGGGCCCGGGCGGCGCGGTCACCGTAGACGACGTGCGCGGCGCGGTGCCCGTCTCGCAGCCGGGTCCGGTCGGACACGCGGTGGCGCCAACTGCCGTCGCCGATGCCGGGGTAGTTCGACCGCCAGCACGTGAGGTTCGCACCCCGATCAGCGGTATCCGCAAACGCACCGCCGCGGCGATGCTGAACAGCGCCCGCACCATCCCGCAGGCCAGCACCTTCGTCACCGTCGACTGCACCGCCTCGATGGAGCTGCTCGACCATCTGCGCAGCACGAAATCCTTTGCGGGCCTGACGCTGACGCCGCTGGCGGTGGTCGCCAAGTCGGCACTGGCCGCACTCGCCGACTTCCCCGGCATGAACGTCTTCTGGGACGAAGCCAACCAGGAGATCGTCACCAAACACTATGTGAACCTCGGCATCGCGGTGGCCACCGACCGCGGCCTGCTCGTGCCGAACATCAAAGAGGCGCAGACCCTGAGCCTGCGCGATCTCACCCGCGAGATCGGCTGGCTGGTCGACACCGCCCGCTCCGGCGGCGCCACACCCGCCGATCTGCGTGGTGGCACCTTCACCATCACCAACGTCGGGGTCTTCGGCGTGGACGCCGGGGTACCGCTGGTCAATCCGGGCGAGGCCGCGATCCTGTGTCTCGGTTCGATCCGCAAGCGGCCGTGGGTATTCCGTGACGAGCTCGCGGTCCGGTGGGTCACCACGCTCGGCGTGAGCTTCGACCACCGGATGATCGACGGACAACTGGCCGCCCGCTTCCTCGCCACCACCGCCAGCCTGCTGGAGGACCCCCTGACGCTGCTCAGCCGCGTGTAGCTGGTGAGGTGTCAGTCCGTGACGAGCGCCGCGGCGGCAGTGCGGATGACCTCCGGGATCTCGACCGGCTTACGCGTCTCCGCGTCCACGTAAACGTGCACGAAGGTGCCGGTCGCGGCCAATTCCAGGCCGCCGTCGGCCTCGCGGAAGATGGCCAGATCGTAGGTGATGCTGGAGCGGCCGAGCCGCGAGACGCGCAAGCCGACCTGCAACTGATCCGGGAAGGTGATCGAACCGAGGTACTGGCAGGAGGTCTGCGCGACCACACCGAGCGCGGGCAGCGTGCGGATGTCGGTGCCGGTGGCGTGCATCAACCACGCGTTGACCGCGGTGTCGAAGTACGAGTAATAGGTCACGTTGTTCACGTGCCCGTAGTGGTCGTTGTCGGCCCACCGGGTGGGGACCGGCCAGAGCACCGGATACTGCTGCGTCACCCGGCCGACGATAGCTCAGTAGGGTTCACACCGTGGCGGTGGTCGCGCGGGGAGACGCCGAAGTGGCGCTTGAACGCGGTGCTCAGCGCGAACGCGCTGCCGTAGCCGACCTGACGGGCGATCGCCTCGATGGTGGCGTCGGATTCCTGGAGCAGGTCGGCGGCCAGCGCCAGCCGCCATTCGGTGAGGAACGCCATCGGCGGCTCGCCGACCAGGTCGGTGAACCGGCGGGCCAGCGCGGCCCGGGATACCCCGACCGCCTCGGCCAGCCCGGCGACCGTCCACCCGTGCGCCGGATTGTGCTGGAGCAGGCGCAGGGCTTTGCCGACCAGCGGGTCGCCATAGGCGTGGTACCAGGCGGGCGCGTCGTTGTGGGTGAACCACGCGCGCAGCGCGGCGATCAGGACCAGATCCAGCAGGCGATCCAGTACCGCGCTCTGCGCGGGCTGATCTTTGGTCGCCTCGTCGACCAGGATGTCGAGCACTCTGCTGTCGAAGTCGCCTCGTCGCAACACGATCACCGGTGGGAGCGCGCGCAGCAGTCGCTCGCTGACCGCGCCCGCGGACTCGTAGGTCCCGGTGACCATCATGGTGGCCCCGTCCGGGTCGGTGCCCCACTGCCGAACGCCGAGACTCAATGTCTCACAGAGGATCTCGCCGTCCGGCGTCTTGGTCACCTGGCCCGGATGGATCACGACCTGCGGTTCGGTGGCCGGGTCGTCGGCCACCGTGTACGGATCGGGCCCGCGGAAGATCGCGACATCGCCCGCGCCCAGCTGCCGCGGCGCGCCTTTGCCGGTGACGATCCAGGCGCGACCGCGGATCATGGACAGCACCGTCAGCGGGGAACGGTCCTGAATCCGCAGCGACCACGGCGGGTCCAGCAGCGAACACATCACGAACGCCCCGCGGGCGCGCGGACCTTCGAGCAGACTGGCTAGCGCATCCACCCGTCAACTGTAGACGATCGCGCATGACCATGAGCCGATGAACGATATTCCGTCTCGTCCCGGGCAGATGTACTGAGCGATCACCTTCGCCGAAGCGATCGTGGAAATCGCCGCGGCCACCGACAGGCCGATCGCCTTCGTGCCGATCTCCCGCACGGATTTCGTCGCCGGACTGACCGACTACGGGGTGCCCGCCGACACGGTGAGCCTGCTGGACTACCTCTTCGGCACCCTGTTCGACGGCCGCAATGCCGCGCCTGCCGACGGGGTACGCCGAGCGCTCGGACGGGAACCGAAGGATTTCGCGGACCACGTAGAGACGGTGCTCGCGGAAGTCTGGAATGTCCCGGCGCGATGAGACGTTGATTTTATAAACGAGCATGCCCGCGGACGTGACGCGCAACGTCGAGCGCCACGCACGGCAGCTACCAGGTCAACGGCGCCCTGGACCGGTCCGCGGGTGTGCTGGCGAGAGCGGATCGTTCGTCGGTACCGTCGAAGTGGTGTTGAGCCCGACGGTGGAGCGTCCGATCCGCATCGCGCGTGCCGCGGTGTTCACGGTATTCGCATTGAACGGCTTCCTGCTCGCCATGTGGGTGGTGCACATCCCGGTCGTCACCGACCGCACCGGCGTCGCGAAATCGACGCTGGGGATGTTCATCCTGCTGATGGCCGGTGCGGGCATTGTGGGCATGCGGCTGGCGGGTCCGCTCGCCGACCGGTTCGGCAGCAGAACGCTGGTCGGCACGGCCGCGTGCATCGCCTCGGTGGCGGTGCTCGGACCAGGTCTGGCCACCGGACCCGTCACCCTCGCCCTCGCGCTGGCCTGTTTCGGTTTCGGCAACGGCGCGCTGGACGTATCCATGAATACCCAAGCGGTGCACGTGGAACGGGCCTACCGGCGTCCGATCATGGCCGCGTTCCACGCCTTGTTCTCCGGCGGCAGCCTGCTCGGTTCGCTGGTCGGCGCCGCGACGTTGCGGGCGGGCTGGGATGTGCGGCTGACTCTGGCGCTGGCCGCACTGGGCTGCGTCGCGCTGACGCTCACTTTGGTGCCGCGGCTGCTGCGCGACACCACGCTCGACGCGGAGACGACCATCCGCGACGTCCCGGCCGCACACGCGACCGGGCGTGGCGCTCCCCGGCCCGAGGGGGAACTCGGCGAGCACGACACGACCACACTCGAACGAGAGACCGTGCTCGATGTCGGCCTCGAGCACAACACCGCACCGGTCCGGGCCGACGCCGCCCGGCCGGTACCACCGCTGCGCGAGCCCGAACGGAATCCGGCCGAACACACCGTGCGTACCGAGGCCCGCGATCGCAGCCGGAAAGTACTCGCCCTGGCCGCGATCGCCTTCGCATTACTGCTGGCCGAAGGCGTGGCTGCCGACTGGAGCACGTTGCAGATGCGCGAGCATCTCGGCGCCGACGAGGCGACCGCGGCGCTCGCGTTCGGCGCCTTCTCCACCACGATGACGGTCGGACGTTTCGGCACCGACCGGGTCAGCCACGCGTTCGGCCGGGTGGCGGTGGTCCGCTACGGCGCGCTGATCGCGGCCATCGGGTTGGGCGTGATCATCGTGTCGCCGTGGGTACCGCTGACGCTGCTGGGCTGGGCGATGGCCGGGCTCGGACTCTCCGGCGGCGTCCCGCAGATCTTCACCGCGGCAGGCAATCTCGGCTCGGACACCGCCGCCACGGATATGTCCCGGGTATTCAGCGTCGGTTATCTCGGGTTGCTCGCCGGTCCCACGGTGATCGGCTGGCTCACCGCGGTGGTATCGCTGACCACGGCCATGGTGGTGCCGCTGGTGGCCATGCTGCTGTGCTTCCGGTACGCGAGCGTCGTGGACACGCAGCGAAAACCTTCGCGCTGAGGTGTCGGTACGCCTTTGAACGCTCGCGCCGGTAGCCCTCGGCCTACTTGGGCGGCACCAGGCACAGCGTGATGGGTTCGGGCTTGGGGTAGACGATCGTGTCGTTCTCGGTCGCCTTCGACCCGCACGCGGATGTGTCCGCGGTGCCGCGCACGATCCGGCCGATCTTGAAGTCCGCCGACGCGCCGCAGGCGACCTTCGTGCTGGCGCCGAGGAAGCCGCCGTCGATGCAGTCTCCCTCCTTGACGTTCAGCCGCAGGCAGAGCGTGTACTCGTCGCCGCCGGTCTGGTAGTAGCTGGCGTAATCCTTGGTCGGGCAGTCCGCATTCGAGCCGTCGAGCCGCTGCGCCACCACGTAATTGGCTTCCGGGTCGGAGCAGTCCTTGGTGGCGAACTCGGCTTTGATGGTCGTGCCCGACAACTTCGCGCACTGTCCGATCTCGATCTTCTCGCCGTCGGAACGCAGGAAGGTGCGGCCGCCGACGATCAGCAGACCAACCACCACCAGCGCACCGAGCCCGACAAGAATCTTCCCGATCCCGCTCCCACCGCCGCGATTCTGCTGCGGCGGCGCCCCCGGCGGAGGGAAACCGCCAGCGGGGTAGCCCGGCTGCTGCGGAGGCGGGAAGCCGCCCTGTGGCGCATAACCCGGTTGCGGTTGATATCCCGGCTGGGCGTAGCCCTGAGGCTGCCCGGGGTAACCGGGTGCCTGGCCCGGAAAGCCTTGCGGCGCGCCCTGCTGCTGCGGAAAGCCCGGCTGGCCGCCGGGCTGACCTGGATACGGATAGTTCGGTGGTGTGGTCATGGATCCCCTCCCCGGGTCTCGCGTGGTTCCGTCCGCACTGACCGACGGGCGAACCCATGGAATCTAGCGGATCGGCGCGGGCTCCGCCGCATGAGATACCGCGTGGTCCACTTCGGCCACCGCGCCCGAACGGCGTAATGCCCCGGCGTCCAGACAGTTACAGATAAAGACCTGGATTCACCGCGTCTCGTGCGACGGCATCGATCCGGACGTCACCATCGCGCAGCACGACGAGCTCGGCGAGCGTCGCGCCATCCGGTCCCGCGGTGGCGTCGCTTCCCTCCCTGACCAGCCAGGCCGCCGCCTCCGCCGCGGACAGCCGCCCGATCTCGATCCGCGCCAGGCACCGCCCCGGCCGGGTCACCGCCGGGTGCAGCCGGGACAGATCCTCGTTGGTGGTGATGGCGACCAGCACGTCACGGCCTTGGCCGAGCATGCCGTCGGTCAGGTTGAGCAGCCGGGAAAGTCCCTGGCCCGCGGCTTCTTTCGCCTCACCGCGGATCAGCTCGTCGCAGTCCTCCAAGACGAGCATGCGCCAGCGGCGCTCGCCGCCGTCACCGTCGACGCCCGCGGCCACGTCCATCAAATATCCGGGCTTGCCGAACATCACTTCGGGATCCAGCACGCAATCGAACTGGCACCAGGAACCCCACGCCCGAGCCAGTGCGCGCAGCGCGGTGGTCTTCCCGGTGCCGGGAGGTCCGTGCAGCAGCACCAGTCGGCCGCGCACGTCGTCGGCGGTGAGCGTCATGAGGTGGTCCATCGCGGCGGCGACCTGCCCCGCGTAATTGCCGCGGATCGCGGACCACTCGGGCGCGGAGATCGAACGAGCGCGCCGCTGCGGTCCGTGGCTGTGCAGATGCCAGAACCCCATTTCGACGGTCTCGCCCACCTCGGGCGGAGCGGCCGCGTCGCGGATCGCCTCGGCGAGCAGTTCGTCCGCGAGCGCGTCGGTGACGGCGGTGACCTCGACCAGCGCCGATCCACCCGACCAGCGAACCGATCGCAGCGACCACCCGGCGCCGACCACCAGGGTCGCGCCGCTGTCGTCGTCGCGCACCGTGCGCACCACACGACCGCGTGGCGGTCGCAGCGGCGCGTCGGGACGCACCCGCTCCAGATGCGCGGTGCGCGCGCACGGCTGGTCGCCGCGCAGGAACGGACCGAGCGCGAGGGCATCGATCGCGTCGCGCACCGAATAGGTGGAATCGACCGTGATGGCCCACGGCAGCCGCTCGGCGGGATCGACCGCGGGCTGCCCGGGACCGATCAACCGAAGAGGCTCATGACGTGCGGACACTCCGAGCATGATCCGGGGTGGCGGTCCACGGTGTCCATCGAATTACGCGAACGCCCCTCCGCCGAGGTCGGTGGAGGGGCGTCAGGGCAGAACCTCTGGCCTACAAGACCTTCAGTTCTTCGGTGACTTCGCTGACGGATTTCTTGGCGTCGCCGAACAGCATGGAGGTGTGGTCGGCGTAGAACAGCGGGTTGTCGATACCGGCGAAACCACTGTTCATGGAGCGCTTGAGCACGATCACGGACTTGGCCTGGTCGACGTTGAGCACGGGCATGCCGTAGATCGGGCTGGAGGCGTCCTCGCGGGCGGCGGGGTTGGTGACGTCGTTGGCGCCGATCACCAACGCGACGTCGGTGCGGTTGAATTCGCCGTTGATCTCGTCCATCTCCTTGAGCGCGTCATAGGAGACCTCGGCCTCGGCCAACAGCACGTTCATGTGCCCGGGCATGCGACCCGCGACCGGGTGGATGGCGTATTTGACCTCCACACCCTTCTTCTCCAGCAACTCGGCCATCTCCTTGACGGCGTGCTGGGCCTGCGCGACAGCCATGCCGTAACCCGGGACGACGATCACCTGGTTGGCGTACGCCATCTGGATCGCGGCATCCGCGGCGGAGGTGGCCTTCGCCTGCTTCTGCTCCCCACCACCAGCGCCCGGCGCTGTTCCGCCGCCGCCGAATCCGCCCGCGACGATGGCCGGGATGGATCGGTTCATCGCCTTGGCCATCAGGTTGGTCAGGATGGTGCCGGACGCGCCGACGATCATGCCCGCGACGATCATCGCGGTGTTGTTCAACGCCAAACCCGCCGCCGCGGCCGACAAGCCGGTCAGCGCGTTGAGCAGCGAGATGACCACCGGCATGTCCGCGCCGCCGATCGGCAGCACGACCATCAGGCCGAGCACACCCGCGAGCACCAGCACCGCGATCATCCACAGCTGCGACACCCCGTCACCGGTGGCGCCGACGCCGATCACCACCGCCGCGGCGATCGCACCGAGCAACAGCAGCAGGTTCAACGGTTGCTGCAACTTGCCGATCCCGATCGGCCGCCCGGGCAGGATCTCCTGCAACTTGCCGAACGCGATCAGCGAGCCCCAGAACGACACCGAACCGATGATCGCCGCGAACAGCGAACCGATCACGATGTGCACCGTGGGCTCTTCGTCGAAGTGCGAGAAGCCCTGGGAGTTGATGAACTCCGACCACGCGATCAGCGCGACCGTGCCACCGCCGACGCCGTTGAACGCGGCCACCAGCTGCGGCATCGCGGTCATCTTGGTGTACTTCGCGGGCGGAACACCCAGCACGACACCGACCACGAGACCGGCGATGATGAGGATCCAGTTGCCGGTGTGCCGGATCGCGATCAGCGTGGCTCCCACCGCGATGGCCATGCCGACCGCGGCGATCAGGTTGCCGCGCACCGCGGTCTTCGGGCCGGTCAAACCCATCAGACCGTAGATGAACAGTGCGAACGACAGAATGTAGAGGCCGTTGACCAGATAGGTCACATTGTCGAAGGTGTGCATCACTCACCGGCCTTCTGCGCGGCAGCGGGCTTCTTGCCCTTGAACATGCCCAGCATCCGGTCGGTCACCACGAAACCACCGATGACGTTCAGGGTTCCGAACACCACCGCCACGAACAGGATCAGCTGGGTCAGGATCGAGGGATCCTGCACGTTGCCCAGCGTGACCAGCGCACCGAGCACCACGATGCCGTGAATGGCGTTGGTGCCCGACATCAGCGGGGTGTGCAAGGTGTTGGGCACCTTGGAGATCACGGCGAAACCGACGAACCCGGACAGCACCAGGATCGCGATATTCGCCAACAATTCGGTGTACATCAGCTCTCCACCTTCGCCTCGGTCACGTCCTTCACCTCAGCCGACTCCGCCACCTCGGTCGACTCGGCCGCCGCGGTGGCGTCGGCGGATTCGGGCGCCTCCGCATCACGGGTGACGCAGGAATCGGCGAGCACCTGATCGCTGAAGTCCGGCGCGAGCTCGCCGTCCACCAGCATCAACTCCAGCAGCGCCGCGATGTTCTTCGAGTACAGCTCGCTGGCGTGCTCGGGCATGGTCGCGGGCAGATTCAGCGGCGAGGCGATGGTCACCTCGTGCTTGACCACGGTCTTGCCCGGCTCGGTCAGCTCACAGTTGCCGCCGGTCTCTCCGGCCAGGTCCACGATCACGCTGCCCGGCTTCATGCCCTGCACCGCCGCGGCCGTCACCAACCGCGGCGCGGGACGGCCGGGCACCAGCGCGGTGGTGATCACCACGTCGAAACCCTTGATCGCGTCCTCGAGCGCCTGCTGCTGGGTGGCCTTCTCCTCCTCGGTCAGCTCACGCGCGTATCCGCCCTCACCGACGGCATCGATGCCCAGATCCAGCCACTGCGCACCGACCGAACGCACCTGATCGGCCACCTCCGGCCGCACGTCGTACCCGGTGGTGCGCCCGCCGAGACGCTTGGCGGTGGCCAGCGCCTGCAACCCGGCCACGCCGACGCCGAGCACCAGCACCGTCGCGGGCTTCACCGTGCCCGCCGCGGTGGTCAGCATCGGGAAGAAGCGGGTCGACTCCGACGCGGCGAGCAGCACGGCCTTGTAACCGGCGACGTTCGCCTGCGACGACAACGCGTCCATCACCTGCGCACGCGAGATCCGCGGAATCGCCTCCACCGCGAAGGCCTGCACCCCGGCGGACTTCAACGCGCCGATCTGATTCTCCGCGTTCCGCGGCGCCAGGAACCCGATCAACGTCTGCCCCTCGGACAGCTTCGCGACTTCCTCGTCACTGGGCGGGGCCACCTTCACGACCACATCCGCCGACCACGGATCGCCGATCGCGGCACCCGCCTCCACATAGGCGCTATCGGGAATCAGCGCACCGAGCCCGGCACCCGACTCGACGACAACCTCCACACCTTGCTTGGTCAGGCTCGGAATGATCTTCGGCACCAAGGCGACACGGCGCTCACCCGCGGCGGATTCGCGGACGACTCCGACACGCGCGCCGCGTGGCGATGGATCGCCTACGCTCTGCGTTGTCTCCACTTGTCAGACTTCCTTCTCTTCTGAGCTTCAGGCAACGGGTAGACGAGCGGACTAAATGACCGCTTAGTAAGTTCGTCCAAATTCTCGCAACTGTACCCGGCTCGCCGTGAGCGTAGCTGAGATGCCAGTCACACACGCCGGACGGATCGCACCGCGACACCGGGATGGCCGGTCATCGTGGAGCGGGCCGCCGACTGCCGAACCCGCGGTCTACTCGTTTTCCCTCTCGCTGTGTGATCGTGGTCTCCGCAGGTGAACGCGGCAAGACCGGACGGAAAAGTCCCTTACTTACCTCGAGGTTCGACAACTGGTCACGGCCTCGGCGTGTCGTGGAACAGTGACGCGCGTCATGCTCGATCGGCACACGGGGTGTTCCGGGGAGCTCGTACGCCGTATGGTCCAGCGTGTGAACGACTGCGTCTTCTGCCGCATCGTGGCGGGCGAGGCTCCAGCGGCCAAGGTGTACGAGGACGACACGCTGTGCGCGTTCCTCGACATCCGGCCGGTCGCCCGCGGGCACACGCTGGTGATCCCCAAGCGGCACGCGGCCGAGTTGGAGGACCTCGATGCCGAACTCGGCGCGCAGATCTTCCGGGCCGGACATCGGCTGGCGCTGGCCATCCGCCGCAGCAGCCTCGCCGCGGACGGCGCCAACCTGGTCCTCAACGACGGCATCGCCGCGTTTCAGACGGTCCCGCACGTCCACCTGCACGTGATCCCCCGCCGCCACGGCGACACGCTCCGCTTCGCCAAAGGTTTTCTGCTGCGACGCCCGCACGATCCCGTCACGACCGCCGCCGCCATCCGGGATGGCATCGCGGCACTGGACAACGAGGGCGAAGGCCCGGAAAAGGAATCCGACGGATGACCGAGACGCTGGACCGCACCGCGCAGATCAGCCTCCTGTCGCAGCAATGGGACGCGATCGAAGCGCTGGTCGCCCCGCTGGACGAGGAGGGCTGGCGCACGCCGTCGTCGCTGCCCGGCTGGACCGTGTTCGACATCGTCGCCCACGTCATCGGCACCGAGTCCTGGCTGCTCGGCGACCGTCCGCCCGCCCACGACCCGACCAGGGCCAAGACCGATGTGCGCACGCTTCCCTACGTGCGCAACGAGACCGCGGTGCTCAACGAGATCTGGGTGGACCGGCTGCGCCCGCTGTCCGGCGCCCGGCTGCTCGAGTTCTACCGCGACGTCGTCGACCGCAGGCGAGCGGCGCTGGCGGCGATGGGCGACGCCGAGTGGGCGAAGGAAACCGTGTCGCCGATCGGTCAGATCAGCTACGGCCGGTTCATGCGGGTGCGGTTGTTCGACTGCTGGATGCACGAGCTCGACATCGCCGACGCGCTGGGCGTTCGGGTCGAGGAAGGCGGTCCGCGCGGCGAGCTGGCCTTCGCCGAGTTCCTGCTCGGCATTCCGCGCGTGGTCGCCAAGAAGGGCGAGGCGCCGGACGGTGCGCGGATCGCTTTCACGCTGACCGGCCCGCTGGCCAGGACGCTGCTCATCCAGGTGGCGGGCCGCGCCAACTATGTCGACGCGTTCGACCAGCCCGCCACGGTCGAGATCGGCATGGACTCGGGGCTGTTCGTGCGGCTGGGCTGCGGTCGGACGAAGGCCGAGGAGCACCTCGACGAGATCACCATCGAGGGCGACGCCGAACTCGGGCAACGGCTGGTTCGCCACCTGGCCTTCACCCTCTGATCCGCGTGCGCCTCTTTCTGTCCAGCTACCGTTTCGGAGCGCACTACCACCGGCTGGTCGCGCTCGCCGGGCCGCCGGGCCGGGTCGCGGTCATCGGAAACGCTTGCGACGCTTGGCCGGATATGCGAGCGTCCGCCGTCACCAGTGAGTTCGTGCCGTTGCGCAAACTCGGATGGGCTCCGGAAGAGATCGATCTGCGCGACTTCGTGGGCGGTACCGCGGAACTCGAGCGCCGCCTCGCCGAGTTTCCCCTCGTGTGGGTCCGCGGCGGGAACACTTTCGTGCTGCGCGCCCAATTCGCCCGCAGCGGAGCGGATCTCGCGCTCACAAAGCTGCTCGCCGACGACGCGCTGGCATACGCGGGTTACAGCGCGGGCGCCTGTGTGCTGACACCGGACCTGCACGGCATCGACTCGGTCGACGATCCCGCCGAAGTAGCGCCCGCGTGCGGTATCGAACCACAATGGGACGGACTCGGTTTGGTCGATCGGGCAATCGTCCCGCACATCGATTCCGCCACCGATCCGGATGGCGAGAGCAACCGGCTCGCCGCTCGCTACCGAGCCGAGGGTGTCGAGCACTGGGCGCTCACCGACGACGATGCGATCGTCGTGGATGGAGCACGCGTCGAGGAACTGATCGGTCCCACGGCAACATAAACGTTCCCCAGGCACTATCCGGGGTCGAGTACTCGTATTCTTGGCAACGTATTGCCCGATCGACATCGAGCACATGGCCGAAAAGTTCGCACACCGAATCGCCTCTGTGGTCGGCCTTGGGGCCGACTTGGATCGCTGCTATGCAACTTCTGCACCGCGGTTCTACACTGAATGCGTCACGCGAGTGATGCTGAGCAGGTGGGACCGCCCTAGCCGACGGCCCCACCCGGTGGGTTACCTAGTCCACGCTCGGCGGACCAGCATGAGCGCCCCGGCGATCACGGCAGCAGCAACCAGCACGATGCCGTAGTCGACCGGGGTCTCTTGCTTTCTCCGGCGATGTTTCGCCATCCCCCACCACCTCCTTCCTGGGCGCGGTGTGTGGACCATGTCCACCGCCCCTCGGCTGGAGGTGCATCCACCTTACGTGATCACGGCGTCAAGAATCGTTGCACCCCAATCGATTCCGCAGTGCTGCCGTACGGACGGACGGCGTCCGCTGAACTACCTGCGCGACGAGCTCACGTCGCCTCAGGCGCCAGTCGCGGTTCCGGCTCGGCCGCCCGGCGGCGGAAGACCACCCACCGCATGGCGCTGTACATGTAGACGGCCTCGCAGCCACCCGCCAGCAGGCGGGACAGGTGGTATTCCACACCGAGCGCGGTGAGCCCGCTACCGACTCCGAGGATGAACGCCAGGTAGTTGATGACGATCACCACGACGTACACGGCGGCCTGCCTGCCGACCGGCGCGTGCGAATGGAAATTGAACGTTCGGTTGAGCACGAAGCTGAGGCCGAACGCGCATACGTATCCCACCGTCACCGACAGCCAGATCGGCAGCCCCCACCACCCGTGCAAGAGGGTGAGCAGAGCCAAGTCGACACCGAAGGTGAAGCTGTTGATCAGAGCGAAGCCCAGGAAGGTGGGCGGGACGAGACGATCCAGCCCGAACGGCAAACGGTGGACGACCGCCTCGCACCAGCGGGTGAACCGATCGGCGATGGTGTCGGCGGTCTCGGACAGCTCGTGCACGCGGCCAGCCTGCCAGCGGCAGGTGTCCGTCAGATGAGCAGCGGGAGACCGGCCGGTAGCTCGGCAGATCCGCGCATGGTACGCGCCGCCGGATCGTCGAGCCCGAGTCGCGAGGGCACGTCGGCGTCTGCGACCACCTCCGCGGGCATCGCGGCGCTGAGCATCGGGCCGCTTCACCGACCGCAGACCACGCAGCGGTCAGCCGATCAACCATTGGTCGTGTTCGCCCGCGTGCTCGAGCGGCGGACGGTCGGTGGTCTGGTGTCGGTACCCGGGTCGATACCGCGGTCGACTTATCTTGTCTCGCTTCCGCCCGTTGCACGCTGACGCGTCGCCCCGGCAGCACATATCGGGCACGGGCAGCTAGCGTGAATATGTGGACCTGGAAGACCTGATCGCCTGCCTCCCCGACGGCGCGGTGCTCACCGACGCCGATCTGCTCGCGAGCTACCGGCAGGACTGGGCGCGTGATCCCGACGCGGGCACCGCCGTGGCCGTGGTGCGCGCCACCAGCACCGATGACGTGGCCGCGACACTGCGGTGGGCCAGCGCCCACCGCGTGCCGGTGATCCCGCGCGGCGCTGGATCCGGCCTGTCCGGCGGCTCGACCGCTGTCGACGGCGGGATCGTGCTGAGCACCGAGCGGATGCGCGCGATCACGGTCGATCCGGTGACCAGGACGGCGGTGGTGCAGCCGGGTCTGCTCAACGCGGAGGTCAAGCGCGCGGTCGCGGAGCACGGACTGTGGTACCCGCCGGATCCGTCGTCGTTCGAGATCTGCTCCATCGGCGGCAACGCCGCGACCAACGCGGGCGGCCTGTGCTGTGTGAAGTACGGGGTGACCACCGACTACGTGCTCGGCATGGAAGTCGTGCTGGCCGATGGCACCGTCGTGCGGCTCGGTGGTCCGCGACTGAAGGACTCGGCGGGGTTGTCGCTGACCAAGCTGTTCGTCGGCAGCGAGGGCACGCTGGGGGTGATCACCGAGCTCACCCTGCGGCTGCTGCCCGCGCAGCCGCCGCAGAGCACGGTCGTCGCGAGCTTCGGCACGCTCACCGCCGCCACCGAGGCGATCTTGACCATCACCGGCGAACTGCGGCCGTCGATGCTCGAGTTCATGGACTCGGTGTCGATCAACGCCGTCGAGGACGAGTTGCGGATGGGCCTGGATCGCACGGCGGCCGCCCTGCTGGTCGCCCGGTCGGACGCACCCGGCGAATTCGCTCGGCGCGAGGCCGAGATCATGGCGACGGCCTGCGAGAAGGCAGGCGCGACAGAGGTTTTCCACACCGAAGACCCCGCGGAGGGCGAAGCCTTCGCCGCCGCACGGCGTTTCGCGATCCCCGCCGTGGAGAAACTCGGCCCCCTGCTGCTGGAAGACGTCGGCGTGCCGCTGCCCCGGCTCGGCGACCTGGTCACCGGCATCGCCGCGATCGCGGAACGCAACGCGGTGACGGTGTCGGTGATCGCGCACGCGGGCGATGGGAACACCCACCCCCTGATCGTGCACGACCCCTCCGACCCGGACCACACCGCACGAGCACACCGCGCCTTCGGCGAGATCATGGACCTGGCCATCGCCCTCGGCGGCACCATCACCGGCGAACACGGCGTCGGCCGATTGAAGAAGGCCTGGCTGCCCGATCAGCTCGGCCCCGACGTGATGGCCCTGACCCGGCGCATCAAGGACGCACTCGACCCGAACGGCATCCTCAACCCCGGCGCGATCCTGTAACCGCGCCCACGGAACATTCCCCGCCGCCAAGGAGTTCTACCCCATCATGACGACCAGGCTCGAACACAACGTCGCCGACACCCGCTTCGAGATCTACATCGACGACACCCTCGCCGGGTACGCCGACTACGCCGAAAACGCCGACAAGAAGGTCCGCGACTTCCACCACACCCTGACCTTCCCCGAATTCCGCGGCCACGGCATCGCCGCCCAAGTCGTCGGTTACGCCCTCGACGACACCCGCAAAGCGGGCTTCTCGGTCATCCCCACCTGCTGGTACGTCGAGAAGTACATCACCGAACACCGCGAATACGCCGACCTCGTCGGATAGTCGCACCCCGTTACCGAGCGGAGTGAAATGGCGGCTCAGCCAGGCAGGGCCAACCACCTTTCGACTACGCTCGGTGTCACCGCAGCCTCTAAAGCGTCGCGGCGAACCCGCCTGCAGCATTGCGGTGCCCCTGCACACGTAACAGGAGATGGCGCGGCTTGCCAGGAAACCGCAATTGCGTACGCTTGATCAGCTCGAAGATACGCCGTACACAGCGCTCGAAGTTCTCATAGACGGCCATGTCGTGCGGACCTACACGCATTTGGTTTCGTCGAGGACGAGCGGCGCCGCGTGCAATCGACAGAATGCTCGGGCGGCCTGCGCTCCTCGACGGCCTGGAGACGGCCTGAGAAGCGTTGCCGGGCACGCCCGAACATCCGGCGATCTACAAAAACCTCACTTGAGCAGCGCGCGGGACATGACCAGGCGCTGGATCTGGTTGGTGCCCTCGTAGATCTGGGTGATCTTCGCGTCGCGCATCATGCGCTCCACCGGGAAGTCGGTGGTGTAGCCCGCGCCGCCGAAGAGCTGGACGGCGTTGGTGGTGACTTCCATGGCGACGTCGGAGGCGAAGCACTTGGCGGCGGCGGAGATGAAGCCGAGGTTCTTCTCGCCGCGCTCGGCGCGGGCGGCCGAGCTGTAGACCATGAGGCGGGCGGCCTCGATCTTCATCGCCATGTCGGCGAGCATGAACTGGGTGTTCTGGAAGTCTGCGATCGACTTGCCGAACTGCTTGCGGTCCTTCGTGTAGGCGATGGCCGCGTCCAGCGCGCCCTGGGCGAGGCCGACGGCCTGCGCGCCGATGGTCGGGCGGGTGTGGTCGAGGGTCTGCAGCGCGGTCTTGAAGCCGGTGCCCGGCTCGCCGACGATGCGGTCACCCGGCACGCGGCAGTTCTCGAAGTACAGCTCCGCGGTGGGCGAGCCCTTGATGCCGAGCTTGTGCTCCAGCGGGCCGACCACGAAGCCCTCGTCGTCCTTGTGCACCAGAAAGGCCGAGATGCCGTTGGCGCCCTTGTCCGCATCGGTCACCGCCATCACGGTGTACCAGGAGGACTTGCCGCCGTTGGTGATCCAGCACTTGGAGCCGTTGATGATCCAGTCGTCGCCGTCCTGCTTGGCGCGGGTGCGCATGCTGGCCGCGTCGGAGCCGGCCTCGCGCTCGGACAGCGCGTAGGAGGCCATCTCGCCGTTGACGATGTCGGGCAGCACCTTCTTCTTCAGCTCCTCGGAGCCGTTCAGGATCAGGCCCATGGTGCCGAGCTTGTTCACCGCGGGGATCAGCGAGGAGGAGCCGCAGACGCGGGCGACCTCTTCGATCACGATGCAGGTGGCCACCGAGTCGGCGCCCTGGCCGCCGTACGCCTCGGGGACGTGCACGGCGTTGAAGCCCGAGGCGTTGAGCGCGGTCAGCGCCTCTTCGGGGAACCGGGAGTTGCCGTCGACGTCCTTGGCGTGCGGGGCGATCTCCTTCTCCGCGAGCGCACGGATCGCCTCGCGCAGCTCATCGTGGAAATCCTCGAGCTTGAACAGGTCGAAATCGGGGTTTCCCGCCATCGGGCTCACTCCTGGTCGTCGGTGGTGATCGCTGATGTCCGCCAGCATTCGGCACTCAGTGCCATTTTGCCATCGAGTATACCCACATATACGGCAACCACATGCAGATAAACTGTGGCACTCAGTGTCAGATTGGTCGCATTCCTGGCGTGCTCAGAGCGTTCCGAGCTTGCGGAGGAGCAGATCGGCCACCTGCCTGGGCGGGGCGTCGCGGGGAAACACGGCGACGACCAGCTCATCGGCGTTCGCCGTGCGCCTGGCGCCGCGCGGAATCGCGGCCAGTTCCACGCGCAGATCCGTGGCTCCCGCGTCCGACTCGCCCCGCACCATCCGGCGCAACAGGTAGTTGTGCGTGGCCGTCACGGCCGCGGTGAACTGCACCCGGGCCAGATCCGGGACTTCGGGCAGCCGCTCCCTCAGGTAGTCGGTGAACAACCGCTCGTAACGGAAGACCGTGACGATCTCCCGCTCACGCAGCGCGGGCACCCGGCGCACCACCTGATACCGCCGCGCCGCGATGTCCCGCCACTGTGTGAATCGCTCGAACACTTGCACCACCGCCGAGCACACCGCCTCCCACGGGTCCTCGCGCGACGCGGATAGAAACTCGGCCGCCTGCGCCAACTGCGACTCGTGATCCGCGAAGATCACATCCTCTTTCGACCGGAACTGCCGGAAGAACGTCCGCCGCGAGATCCCGGCGGCCTCCGCGATCTCATCCACCGTCGTCGCCTCGTACCCCTTCTCGGCGAACAACCGCAGCGCCTGATCGACCACCGTGAGCCGAAAGTACGCGGTGTCGTCGTTGCCCCGCGGCCGAGCGATATCCCCTGTAGTCACGGACCCACCGTAATCAGGTTGCGACGGCCACGGTTTCCCACCCTTAGCGCCATGGCATGTCGAAGCCAAGAGTTCGGACGACCGCGTGGTGTGGGCGTGCGTTCAGCAGATCACCGACTCACGCGTCATCCCGCCGGAGACCGTCGAAGATGTGCTGGACGCTTGGAGAACGCCGGATTGGTGGAGGCGGTCGCGAGCTTGCGGGCGGGTCGTCGCGACCGCTGACGGAAACGGGTCAGCCCAGGAGTTTGGTGCGCAGGGCGTCGTCTTTGTCCAGGACCATCTGTTCCAGTCCGGCCTGGAACTGTTCCATGCGGGTGCGCAGGGATGGGTCGTGCGCGGCGAGGATGCGGGCGGCCAGCAGGCCCGCGTTGCGGGCGCCGCCGATGGAGACGGTGGCGACGGGGACGCCTGCGGGCATCTGGACGATGGACAGCAGCGAGTCCATGCCGTCGAGGTACTTCAGCGGGACCGGTACGCCGATCACCGGGAGCGGGGTGGCGGAGGCGACCATGCCGGGGAGGTGGGCGGCGCCGCCCGCGCCCGCGATGATCACTTTCAGCCCGCGGCCCGCGGCCTCGCGCGCGTAGTCGAGCATGCGCTGGGGGGTGCGGTGCGCCGAGACGACGCCCACCTCGAAGCGAATCCCGAACTCCGCCAGCGCTTCGGCCGCGGCCTCCATGGTGGGCCAGTCGGAGTCGCTGCCCATGATCAGGCCGACCGACGGGGTCACGGCCTCTGCTTCACTCATGCGGATCCCATCTATCGGTCCAAACCGCGTGCGACATCCAGTGCGCCGCCCGCTCGGCCTTCTCCCGAACCTCGGCCACGTCGTCGCCGAGGACGTTCACGTGCCCGATCTTGCGATCGGGGCGCTCGCCCTTGCCGTACAGGTGCACCTTCGCCTCGGGCATCCTGGCGAACAGGTGATGCAGCCGCTCGTCCATCGACATGGCCGGGGCCTGCGGCGCGCCGAGGATATTGGCCATCACCGTGACCGGCGCGAGCGGAGCGGTGTCGCCGAGCGGGTAGTCGAGCACGGCGCGCAGATGCTGCTCGAACTGGCCGGTGCGGGCGCCGTCCATTCCCCAGTGCCCGGAATTGTGCGGCCGCATGGCCAGCTCGTTCACCAGCAGTTCGCCGTCGGTGGTCTCGAACAGCTCCACCGCCATCACGCCGACGACGCCGAGTTCCTTGGCGAGATTCAGCGCCATGGTCTCCGCGGCGGCGGCCGTGTCGTCCGGCAGACCGGGCGCGGGCGCGATCACCACCGCGCACTGCCCTTTGCGCTGCACCGTCTCCACCACCGGCCACGTCGCCGCCTGCCCGAACGGCGAACGCGCCACCATCGCCGACAGCTCCCGCTTCAGGTCGACCTTCGCCTCGGCGAGCAGTTGGACGCCGTGTGCGAGCTGATCGCTGACGATCGCCTCGGCCGCGTCGGCGGACTCGGGCATCCACACACCGCGCCCGTCGTAACCGCCGCGCACCGCCTTCAACACGATCCGCCAGTCGTGTTCCTGACCGAAGCGCACCGCGTCGGCGACCGAGGTGACCGGTGTGAAGGCGGGCACGGGCAGCCCGAGCTCGCTCAGCTTGGTGCGCATGGCCAGCTTGTCCTGCGCGTGGACCAGCGCCCGCGGCGGCGGCTGCACGTTGACGCCCTCGGCGACCAGCGCCTCCAAGTGCTCGGTCGGCACATGCTCGTGGTCGAAGGTGAGTGCGTGGGAGCCGACCGCGGCTTTGCGCAGCGCGGTCAGATCGGTGTGGCTGCCGAGCACGACATCCGGGCTGACCTGCGCGGCCGGGTCGTCGGGGTTCTCGGCGAGCACGCGCAGCCGCTGGCCCAGCGCGATCGCCGCCTGGTGGGTCATGCGCGCGAGCTGGCCACCACCGATCATGGTGACGGTGGGCATGGCCGATGGATCGAAGGAACGAGCGCTCACGTCGGACCATATTGTCATGTCCGGCGCAAATGATCGGGACCGGTACACTCCGGTCTTGTGTCATTCGTCGACGACGTGGTCAGCGTCCTCCCCAAGCCGCTGCAAGATATCGCGTACCGGCATCGGGAACTGATCAAGTTCGCGATCGTCGGCGCGACCACGTTCGTCATCGACAGCGGCATCTTCTACATGCTCAAGTGGACGGTGCTGGCGGAGAAACCGGTGACCGCCAAGATCATCTCCGGCGTCATCGCCGTGATCGCCTCCTACATCCTCAACCGGGAGTGGTCGTTCAAGAACCGGGGCGGACGCGAGCGCCATCACGAAGCGCTGCTGTTCTTCGGCGTCAGCGGCGTCGGCGTCGTCCTGGCCTTCACTCCGCTCTGGATTTCCAGCTACATCTTCGACCTGCGGCAACCCAACGTCAGCTTCACGGTGGAGAACATCGCCGACTTCATCAGCGCGTTCATCATCGGCAATCTGCTGCAGATGGCCTTCCGGTTCTGGGCGATGCGCCGCTGGGTCTTCCCGGACGAGATGAGCGAGCTGGAAGCGGAATTCGTGGATCTCGTGGAAGAGGAACTCGGCCGCAGCTGAATTCACCGCGGCTCGGGCACCACCGCGGGTGGACGAACCTTCGACGACCCGAGGAACACCGCGAACAGCGCGGGCCTGCGCCGCTGCAACTCCAGCCGACCGCCGTCGGCCTCGACCAGGGCCCGCGCCAGCGCCAGCCCCACACCCGTCGAACCGCCCGCGGAGAATCCCCGGTCGAAGATGTGCGGCGCCAGCTCGTCGCGCACGCCGTGGCCCTCGTCGGCGACTTCGACGCACACCAGCGGCTCGCGGTCGGCTCCCGGCCGCACCGAACGCACCGACACCGTGCAGGTCCCGCCGCCGTGCATGAGGGCGTTGTCCACCAGTACCGCCACCGCCTCGCGCAACCGCGAGCCCGTGATCGGCGCGCGCAGCGACTCGTCGCCGGTCAGCGTCAGGGTGCGGCCCGCCTCGGTGAACGGGTGGGTCCATTCGGCCACCACGCCGCGCAGTTCGTCCATCACCGGCAGCGGGTCGCGGTCGGCCGCGTCCTCGTCGCGGGACGCGCGCACCAGGTCGTCGATCGCTTCGGTGAGCCGGTCCACCTGGGCCATCGCCTCCTCGGCCTCGTGCACCACCTCCGGATCGGCGTGCGCGGACAGCTCGTCGAGGCGCAGCCGCACGGCGGTGAGCCTGCTGCGCAGCTGATGCGAGACGTCGGCGACCAGGGCGTGCTCGCGCTGGAGTCGACCGGCGATCTCCACGGTCGCGGAATCGAGCACGTCGGAGACGCGATCCAGTTCGGCGATGCCGTGCCTGCGCGGATCGGGACGGAAATCGCCCATCGCAAGCCGCGCGGCGCGTGCCGCGACGTCGCGCAGCGGATCGGCCACCCGGCGCGCGGTCACCACCGCCACCGAGACGGCCGCGCCCAGCGACGCGAGCACCGCCAGGGCCACCACCGCGACCGCTTGGCGCTGCATCGCGTGCATCGGCGCCGAAGGCACCTCCAGCCGCAATGACCCGGACGTGCCCATCGACAGCGACTCGACCAGCGGGTCGGGCACGTCGGACGCGCCCAGGTCGCGGCGGGAGGCGTTGTCCCCTGGCGAGGGATACACGATGGTCAGTCTGCTGTTCTCGGGCACCAGCGGCGCCACCGACCTGGTGTCCAGCTCGCCGAGCACCATCCCATCGCCGTGCTCCTGCGCGATGATCTCCGACGCGATCCGGTCCAGCCGGTTCTGCAGGTCGTTGCGGGTGATGTCCTCCACCCACAGCCACGCCGTGTAGATCAGCGGCACGCCGAGCACCACCGTGGTGAGCGTCAGGACGGTGAGCATCGAACGCAGAATGCGGCGGCGCATGTCAGTCGGTGTTCAGCCGGAACCCGACACCGCGAACGGTGACGATGCGCCGTTCGGCCATCGGCCCCTCGTCGCCGATCTTGCGGCGCAGCCAGGACATGTGCATGTCCAAAGTCTTGGAGCCGCGCAGCTCGGCGTCGCCCCACACCTCGCGCAGGATGGTGTCTCGCGGCACCACCTGGCCCGCCCGGTCGATCAGCACCTTGAGCAGCTCGTATTCCTTGTTGGCCAAACCGACTTCGACGCCGTTGACCAGCACCCGCCGCGCCGCCGGCTCCAAGCGAATACCGCCGACCTCCACCGTGTCGTCGCCGATCCCGCTGCGCCGCAACAGCGCTCGCACCCGGGCGAGCAGCTCGGCGAGACGGAACGGCTTGCCGACGTAGTCGTCGGCACCCGCGTCCAGCCCGACCACGAAGTCCACCTCGTCGGTGCGCGCGGTGAGCATCAGCACGGCCAGATCCGCGCCGCGGGCACGCACCTGACGGCACACCTCCAGCCCGTCCATGCCGGGCAGGCCGAGGTCGAGAATGAGCAGATCGTGGCCGCCCTCCAGGGCACGCCGCAGCACGGCGGGCCCGAAACTCTCGACGGTCACCGAGTAGCCCTCGCGGCCGAGCGCGCGCGAGAGCGGAGCGGCGATGGCCTCGTCGTCTTCGGCCAGCAGTACGGCGGTCATACGCCCAGGTTACGGGCTCACCGGTAGCTGCGGCGGTCGTCCCAGCGCTCGTCGTGCCCGTTGTTGTGGCGTTCGACCTCGAACACCTGGTGATACAGCAGCGCGTGCACCTGCTGGACGGACGGGATGTCGTCGTACTCCAACGGCTCGGAGGAGGACGACTCGATGATCAGCGTCCCCGTGCCGAGCAACCGGTCGAACAGGCCGTGCCGGAACTGGACACTGGAAATCCGGCTCATCGGGATGTCGATGCCGCTGTGGGTGATCACGCCCTGGCGCACCAGCACCCTGCGGTCGGTGACGATGAAATGCGTCGACTTCCACGTGACAATCGGTGCGACACAACGCCACAGGAGAATTCCCACGTACACCACGAGCACCGCGATCAGCGACGCGGAGAGTACGGTGCCCTCGGCTTTGCGCGAGACGAGTCCCGCCGCGAAACCGGCGAGCGCGGTGGCGACGATCAGCGTCACGATCGGCCAGAACAGCATTTTCCAATGCGGATGACGATGGAGTATCAGCTGTTCGTCGGGCGCCAGGACATCCTCCGGATAACCCATGTCACGCACCCTACCGGCTGCGGATGCCGGAAAGGCGCACACCGCAGCGCGTCATGCCGCGCAATCGTCAGCGCGCTGATGGCCGAGCACGGTCGTCGCTCGGATCGACCGACCGCCGACGCGCTGAAGACAGACGTGCAGCGCAGTATGGCGTTGTGCCGCTTGCCGTTTCGGCGGTCACTGCTCAGGGCGCAGGTGCGTCACGTCGGCCGCCGACACCGCTTCGCCACCGATGAGCAGGCGCCCGGCGTCGTCGATGTCTTCCGCGACGCCCGTCAGCGTCCGGCCGCCGGGCAATTCGGCGCGAACCTTGGTGCCGATCGTGGCGCACCGCTCGCGATAGGCGGCAGCCAGTTCGCCGATCGCCCAGTCGTCGTCCCGCCAGGCGGTGAAACGGCGGGCGAACTCGGCCAGCAGCGAGCGGACGAGCACGGTGCGATCGATCTGTTGCGCCCCGGCCAGGACGAGCGAGGTGGCGTGCGGCACCGGCAGTTCCGCTTCGGTGAGGCTCACGTTGAGCCCCACGCCTACCACCACCACGGGTGCGCCCGCACCCGCAGCGACCTCGGCGAGGATGCCCGCGACCTTGCGGCCATCGATCAACACGTCGTTGGGCCACTTGAGTTCGGCGGGCACGCCCGCGGTCGCCCGCAGCGCGTCGACCACGGCCACGCCGGTCAGCAGAGACAGCCAGCCGAGCGTGGCCGGGTCGATGCCACGCAGTCGCACCAGCACCGACATCGAGATCTGCGCCCGGGGCGGGCTGACCCAAACCCGCGCGTGCCTGCCGCGCCCCTGCTCCTGCGCCTCCGCCAGGAGCACCGCGTGGTCGATGCCCGGTTCGGCCGCGCGCGCGATCAAGTCCGTGTTCGTGGACCCGGTCGACTCCACCACGTCGATCTGCGAGAAGAACGACAGCTCGGGCGACTCGATGACGCTGCGCCGTAATTGCTCCGCATCCAACGGTGGCCTCTGCATACCGGCAGGCTACCCGTCGGGTGAGGCGCTACCCGGCCAGGTCGTACTCGCGGAGCATCGGATCGCGCGCCGCGATACGCACCCCATCGGCGTCGGCGGACAGCTCCTCGGCGGTGGTCTCGGCCCAGTATTCGGGCTCCCCGTACTTCGGCTCGGTCTCGGCGCTCTGCGTGTACGTCCACGCCGCAGCGGCGGCGTACTCGGCGACCGTTCTACTCCATCCCCACATGACGCGCTCCTCCCCTGAGCTCGAAAATCACCGTGCCCCAGGCTATCCGGACACGACCGGCGGGCGATACTCATTTTCCGCCGTCCAGCCCGGTGACCGACCAGGAATTTTGCCTCGGAAATATGATCTAGCTGCGGTTTTCTACTCGCCGGTAGCGCCGACACCTTTACAGAGGAGCATTGGCACTGGTTACACTCCGGAGCCATGACGAGTGTCCAGCAGCAGCCCTCCTCCGGCCCGGCGGGCTCCCCCGATATCCACACCACCGCCGGGAAGCTGGCTGACCTGCGGAATCGGCTGGAAGAGGCCAAGCACCCCATGGGTGAGGCCGCGGTCGACAAGGTGCACGCGAAGGGCAAGATGACCGCCCGCGAGCGCATCCTCGCCCTGCTGGACGAGGGTTCCTTCGTCGAACTCGACGCACTCGCCCGCCACCGCAGCGTCAACTTCGGCCTGGAGAACAACCGCCCGCTCGGCGACGGCGTGGTCACCGGCTACGGCACCATCGACGGCCGTGACGTGTGCATCTTCAGCCAGGACGTCACCGTGTTCGGCGGCAGTCTCGGCGAGGTCTACGGCGAGAAGATCGTCAAGGTGATGGACCTGGCCCTGAAGACGGGCCGTCCGCTGATCGGCATCAACGAGGGCGCGGGCGCGCGCATCCAGGAGGGCGTGGTCTCTCTCGGCCTCTACGGCGAGATCTTCCACCGCAACATCCAGGCCTCCGGCGTGATCCCGCAGATCTCGTTGATCATGGGGCCGGCCGCGGGCGGTCACGTGTACTCCCCCGCGCTGACCGACTTCGTGGTGATGGTCGACGGCACCAGCCAGATGTTCGTCACCGGCCCGGACGTCATCAAGACGGTCACCGGCGAGGACGTCACCATGGAGGACCTGGGCGGCGCGCACACGCACATGGTGAAGTCCGGTGTGGCGCACTACGTAGCCTCGGGCGAGCAGGACGCGCTGGACTACGTCAAGGACCTGCTGTCCTACCTGCCGAGCAACAACCGCGCCGAAGCGCCGCGGTTCCCGGCCACCGACCCGATCACCGGCGCGATCGAGGACTCGCTCACCGAGGAGGACCTCGAGCTGGACACGATCATCCCGGACTCGCCGAACCAGCCCTACGACATGCACGAGGTGATCCGTCGCCTGCTCGACGACGACGAGTTCCTCGAGGTGCAGGCCGAGCGCGCGATGAACGTCATCGTCGGCTTCGGCCGGATCGACGGCCGCAGCGTCGGCATCGTGGCCAACCAGCCCACCCAGTTCGCGGGCTGCCTGGACATCGACGCCTCGGAGAAGGCCGCCCGGTTCGTGCGCACCTGCGACGCGTTCAACATCCCGATCATCACCCTGGTCGACGTTCCCGGCTTCCTGCCCGGCACCGGCCAGGAGTACAACGGCATCATCCGGCGCGGCGCGAAGCTCCTCTACGCCTACGGCGAGGCCACTGTGGGCAAAATCACGATCATCACCCGCAAGGCCTACGGCGGCGCCTACGACGTCATGGGTTCCAAGCACATGGGCGCCGACGTGAACCTCGCCTGGCCGACCGCGCAGATCGCCGTCATGGGCGCTTCCGGCGCCGTCGGATTCGTCTACCGCAAGCAGCTGCAGCAAGCCGCCAAGGAGGGCGCGGACGTCGATGCGCTGCGGCTCGAGCTGCAGAACGAGTACGAGGACACCCTGGTGAACCCGTACGTCGCCGCCGAGCGCGGATACGTGGACGCGGTCATCCCGCCGTCGCACACGCGGGGCCAGATCGTGTCCGCGCTGCGACTGCTCGAGCGCAAGATGGTGACCCTTCCGCCCAAGAAGCACGGCAACATTCCGCTGTGATGAAGGGCAACATTCCGCTGTGATCGAGCGATACCCTCGTTAGGCCGCGCACAAAGGGTGGCATCGGCCTCGGTACTACTCATGCGGCGTGGATCCGCCTTGGTTGCAGAGACGCAATGAGTGAATCCGAGGATGATTGCTTCATCCGTAAACAGCCGGAAAATGGGAACAGCCTGATCAGGTGATCATCCCGATCGAGGCAAAGAGAGGACCTGGCACTGTGACGACCGTGGCAGAAGAAGATGTGTTGAGCGCCGTCGAACTGGATCTCGCAGTCGACCCGCTCACGGACGAGGTCGGTACGGCCACCGACCCGGACGCGGCCGCCCTACCCGCCGAAGCCACCGCCGAGCCGTTCTTCCGTGTCGTGAAAGGCTCGCCCACCGACGAGGAACTCGCCGCGCTGGTGTGTGTGCTGTCCGCCCTCGCGAGCGACGCCGCGCCGGCGGGCCCGTCCGGTCCTCCGGACCTGTGGGGCCGCCCGACGCTGATGCATCGTGGCAGTTCCCCGTTCTCCCCGTACGCCTTCCCGCAGCTGTCCCACCTGCGCGGGTGACCCGTCTGATTCTCGCTTCCGCGTCGCCTGCCCGCCGGGAGGTTCTCCGCTCGGCGGGCATCGACCCGATCGTCCGCGTTTCCGCCGTGGACGAGGACGCGGTAGCCGCCGCCCTCCCCGAGGGCACACCGCCCCGGGTGGTCGTGGTGGAGCTCGCGCGGGCCAAAGCGGCCGCGGTAGCCGCCGACATTCCCGAGTTCGCCGCCGACTGCGTTGTGGTGGCTTGTGATTCGATGCTGCTCGTCGACGGCGAGCTCCAGGGCAAACCGCACACCCCCGAGGTCGCACGCGCGCGCTGGGGCGACATGGCCGGGCGCAGCGCGGATCTCGTGACCGGCCACTGCGTCGTGCGGCTCCAGGACGGTCAGGTCACCGCCGAAGCGGTCGATTGCAGCAGCACCACCGTGCATTTCGCCAAGCCGGAGCCGGACGAGCTGGACGCCTACATCGCCACCGGAGAGCCGCTGCAGGTCGCGGGCGCGTTCACCCTGGACGGACTCGGCGGCTGGTTCGTCGATCGCATCGACGGCGACCCGTCCAGCGTCATCGGCATCGGGCTACCACTGCTGCGCCGATTGCTTGGCGACGTTGGGATCAGCGTTACGCAGTTGTGGGGCCACACGGCCTGACGGCGCCGGGAACGCCTCCGCGTCGCCGCCAGGGGGCACGGTGGCCGCCTCCTGGGTTTTCTCGCGCGACGCGGCGATCAGTTCCAGCCGTGCCACGCACAATTCCGGCTCGACGAACGGATGCAGCTGGGCGCCGATCTCGCCGCGCGCGCCGCCCCGCTCCAGCACCTGCTGGATCAGACCCAGGTGCACGCCGCACACCACCTCGGAATGCGTTCGCGCGAGTTCGCGCAGCGGACACGCCGTCAACCGGATGAGCGCCTTTTCCGCGGTCTCCGACGAAGGGTCGCGTTCGGGTGCGAAGCCGAGTTCCGACATCAACGTCATCGTGATGTCCTTGGCGTCCTCCAGCGATTCGACGCGGTGTTCGCCGATGTCGAGCTTGGTCCCCCAGGCGCGGCCCGCCGCGACGGCGGCCTCCGATCTACGCCGTGGGTCCGGCCCCAACTGGTCGGCGAGCACCTGCGCCAAGTCCTGATAGCCGACCGATCGCTGCACCGCGCTGTATCCGATGCGCGGACGGCCGCGACCGCGCGGCGGCTGCTGGAATTGCCGGACGAGGGATTCCCTGGTGAGCACGTCCAGATGGAACCGGACCGTGGTGACGTGCTGTCCGGTGATCCTGGCCAGTTCCTGAGCGTCGAGAGGCTCGCTGGCGCCACGTAGGATCGCGAGCAGTCGCCGCCGCGGCCAAGAATCGGACATAGCTCACCCCTCCTCCCGGGAGACTTTATCGGATCTAGGTGCCATTTATTCGCCCCTCATCCGATTTGTGATCTGAAACGAGAGTCACTGTCGTCTCACACCTACCATCGCTGTGAGACTTCCCAATCGCCGTCACCGCCGCCCTACCCACGCGTGAAGGACCCACATCGTGCCCGTTGCCCCGGATCCTCATCCCTCGTTCGGTTCCTACGCACACTCTCACCGACTAGTAACCACCGAATGGCTGTCGGCAAACATAGGCGCGAAGGGACTCAAGATCATCGAGGCCAACGAGGACACGCTGCTCTACGACATCGGGCACGTTCCGGGCGCCACCAAGCTGGATTGGCGAAGCGATCTGAACGATCCGGTCACGCGCGACTATATCGACGGAACGCGATTCACCGAACTGATGCGCGCCAAAGGAATAGATCGTGACGACACCGTGGTCATCTACGGCGACCGCGGCAACGCTCAGGCGGCGCACACGGCGTGGGTATTCACCCTGTTCGGACACCAGGATGTGCGCTTGCTCGACGGCGGCCGGGCGGCGTGGATCTCCGAGGAGCGCGACACGACCTTCGAGCCCGCCTATTCCGTGCCCAGCGCCTACCCGGCCGTGCGCCGCGACGACGGCAGCACCCGCGCCTTCCGCGAGGACGTGCTCGCCCACCTCGGCAAACCGCTGGTGGACGTGCGCGCGCCCGACGAGTATTCCGGCGCGCTCGCCCAGAAACCGGACACTCCGGAGGACGCGGCGCTGCGCGGCGGTCACATCCCCACCGCGTCGAACATCCCGTGGACCGAGGCGCTGGCCTCGGACGGACGGTTTCGTTCCCGCGCCGAACTCGACGACGTCTACCGCGCGCTACCCGCTCAGGAGGACCTGATCGTCTACAGTCGGGTCGGCGTGCGATCCAGCCACACCTGGTTCGTGCTGACCTATCTGCTCGGCTACGACCGCGTGCGGAACTACGACGGGTCCTGGACCGAGTGGGGCAACTCGGTGCGGATGCCGATCGCCAAGGGTGCTGAACCCGGCGAGGTCCCCTCAGGTGCTGGTCCGCGGCGCACCCGCGGGAGATAGGGCCGGGGGGACCGTGTGCGGTCCCTGCCACAGCACATGTGCGTTGTGATCCACGACCTACTGTGGAGTAGGACTAGCCGAGTGCGGCGTCTGTTGGCAGACTGCCTACACTCGCCGAGACGGAAATTTGTCGAGTACGGGAGCGGAGCCTGCGCAGCGACCCCATCCCCGGCGAAGCGACCAGAAGAATGCACACAGGAGGCTCAGTGCCCAGCCATGCCAGCGCGCGGATCACGAAGGTACTCGTAGCTAACCGAGGCGAAATCGCCGTGCGCGTGATCCGGGCGGCCAAGGATGCCGGTATCGGCAGCGTCGCGGTGTACGCCGAGCCGGACGCCGACGCACCGTTCGTCAAGCTCGCCGACGAGGCCTTCGCCCTGGGCGGCCAGACCTCGGCCGAGTCGTATCTGGTGTTCGACAAGATTCTCGACGCCGCGGCCAAGTCCGGCGCCGACGCCATCCACCCTGGCTACGGCTTCCTCTCCGAAAACGCCGACTTCGCCCAGGCGGTCATCGACGCGGGCCTGATCTGGATCGGCCCGTCCCCGCAGTCCATCCGCGACCTGGGCGACAAGGTCACCGCGCGGCACATCGCCGAGCGCGCGAACGCGCCGATGGCCGCGGGCACCAAGGACCCGGTGAAGGACGCGAACGAGGTCGTGGAGTTCGCGAAGACCTACGGCGTTCCGGTCGCGATCAAGGCGGCGTTCGGCGGCGGTGGCCGGGGTATGAAGGTCGCGCACTCCATCGAGGAGATCCCCGAGCTGTTCGATTCCGCCGTGCGCGAGGCGACCGCCGCGTTCGGCCGTGGCGAATGCTTCGTCGAGCAGTACCTGGACAAGGCCCGCCACGTCGAGGCGCAGGTGCTCGCCGACAAGCACGGCAACGTCATCGTCGCCGGTACCCGCGACTGCTCGCTGCAGCGGCGCTTCCAGAAGCTCGTCGAGGAGGCCCCGGCGCCGTTCCTGTCCGACGAGGTGCGCGCGAAGATCCACGCTTCGGCCAAGGCCATCTGCAAGGAAGCCCACTACTACGGCGCGGGCACCGTGGAATACCTGGTGCAGGGCGAGACCGTCTCCTTCCTCGAGGTGAACACGCGTCTGCAGGTCGAGCACCCGGTCACCGAGGAGACCTCCGGCATCGACCTGGTGCGCCAGCAGTTCCGCATCGCCAACGGCGAGAAGCTGGAGATCACCGAAGACCCGACCCCCCGCGGCCACTCCTTCGAGTTCCGCATCAACGGCGAGGACGCCGGCCGCGGCTTCCTGCCCGCCCCCGGCCCGGTCACCGTCTACAAGGAGCCGTCCGGCCCGGGTGTGCGCGTGGACTCCGGCGTGGTGGCCGGCAGCGTGATCGGCGGGCAGTTCGACTCGATGCTGGCCAAGCTGATCGTCACCGGCGAGAACCGCACGCAGGCACTCCAGCGCGCGCGTCGCGCGCTGGCCGAATTCGAGGTCGACGGCTTGGCCACCGTCATCCCGTTCCACCGGGCGATCGTCGAGGACCCGGCGTTCGTGGGTGACGGCGAGAAGTTCGACGTCTACACCAAGTGGATCGAGAACGAGTGGGTCAACACCATCGAGCCGTTCGCGGGCGCGGGCGCCCCGGCCGACGAGGACGAGGAACTGCCGCGGCGGAAGGTCGTCGTCGAGGTCGGCGGGCGTCGCGTCGAGGTGTCGCTGCCCGGTAACTTCACCGTCGGCGCCGGAGCGGGCGGGGCCGCGGGCAACGGCGCGGGTGTCATCCGCAAGAAGCCCAAGCCCCGCAAGCGTGGCGGCGCGGGCGGCGGTGCGGCCTCGGGTGACGCGGTCACCGCTCCGATGCAGGGCACCGTCGTCAAGGTCGCCGTCGAGGAGGGCCAGACGGTCGAGGCGGGCGATCTGATCGTGGTGCTCGAGGCCATGAAGATGGAAAACCCGGTCAACGCCCACAAGGCGGGTGTGGTCACCGGCCTGTCCGTGGAAGCGGGCGCGGCGATCACGCAGGGCACGGTTCTCGCGGAGATCAAGTAGACACCTGGCGAAGACCGTCTCCGGGGCGGGCGCAGGACAACGTCGTCCGCGCCCGCCCCACTCCGTTGACAGCGCACATGCTGCCTGACAGGCGACACCCACACAGCGGTGTTCGATCGGCGGCGTTGTTCCTCAGGGCGGAACGCACCCGCCGCATCGTAGGCGCCCGCACCGCCCCCCTCTGTGTTCACGCAAGCTTCCGTCTGCGGGCCTGGTATTCGTGCCGCGGTGTCGTATCGTGATGCGGTGACCAGCTCGTCAAGCGTCTCCCCCGTCGCGGAGCTGATCCGCGCGCGCCGCGCCGCGTCCAGCCGGGCCGACGGCCATCGGCTCGTGCTCGTCGTCGAGGGCGGCGGCAGCCGAGGCGTGTACTCCAGCGGCATGGTGTCCGCGCTGGAAGAACTCGGGGTCGCCGCGGTGTTCGACGCGGTGTACGGCACGTCGGCGGGCGCGATCAACGGCGCCTGGCTGCTGTGCGGGCGCGCGATCGCCGGGATGCGCGCCTGGACCGACCCGGTGATCATGCGCCGCGCCATCGACCCGGCCCGCCTGTTGCGCGGGCGGCCCGCGTTCGATCTGCGCTACCTCGTGCACCAGGTGTACGACGGCATCGAACCGATGGATTTCGACGCGATTCTGGCGAACTCGACGACCTTCCATCCGATCGCCACCGACACCCGGACCGGTCTGGCGGTCGACCTGCATCCGCATATCACCGACAAGCGCGCGCTCATGCGTGCGCTGCGCGCCTCGGCGGGCCTGCCGATCCTGGCCGGGCCGCCGGTCAGCCTGGGCGGCTGCGCCTACTTCGACGGCGGTCTCGCCGAGACGGTGCCGATCCGCACCGCCGTCAAAGCAGGCGCGACGCATGCCCTGGTGCTGCGCACGCGACGCGTCGACGAACGACGCCCGCCCGCCTCCCGTCTGCACCAGATCGTGGGCGGCGGCTATCTGCGCGCGGTGGCCCCCGGCGCCTACCGCGCCTGGCTCGAACGGCCGCGTCAGCAGGACGTCGAGGACAAAGCGCTGGCCGACCTCGGCGATTCCGTTCTACAGATCCACCCTCCGGCCGGTTCGCCCGATGTCGACAGCGCCACCCGCGACACGGCGCTGCTGTCCGCGGCGCTCCAGATCGGCCGCCATGCCGTTCTCGACGCCCTCTCCACCACCATCCCCGCCGTGTAGCGGTCGGTGGTCAAGGAATCTTGACGCGAGTGCCGTTGGAGAGCACGAAATCGTGGAGTTCGAGGTGGTCGGGGCTGGCGTCGGGTGGGAGGTCGAAGACCAGCCTGGTGGTGGCGGATTGGCCGGGGCGCAGCTCGAAGGAGTAGCCGAAACCCTGCTGCGTGTTCTGCCACATGGTGGCCGTGGCGTTGTGATCGAAGGCCGTGCCATTGGCGTCGACGAGGCGCTGCCCCAGCGGTAGGAACCACTTCACTTCGTCGGAGATGTTGCGGATGGCCAGCGTGACGGTCAGGAACGACCCTGCGGCCGTTTGCAGTCCGATGCGGGACACGCCCGTGTCGACTGTGGTCACGACGAATTCGAACTTGCCGTCGCGGACGGCGGTGCCGACCGGTGCCACACCGGCAGGGTCGGGCAGCCGCTGATCCTCGGGCGGTCCCGGGTGCTCTACGGCGAGCACGGAGGGCGGCAACGTGGGGGCAGGCGTGCCGGAGTCGCCCGCCCTGCTGCCTGCCGCGATCAGAGCGACGCACCCCGCCGCGAACGCGAAGGGCGCGAAGAAGACTACGACCAGCGCGCCGATCACCTTCGACATCAGGCTCCGGCGCCGCGGCCGTCGTCGGAGCACCGGGGCGACGGGGCGTCGCTGCGGAACCACGGGATACGCGGGACGTCCGACCGACGGGAAGACTTTGCGCGCGGGCACGCCCGGCCGCGAATAGGGCTGCGGAGAGGCGGGGCCCGGCCTCGGCGACAGCACACGGGACTGAAGTGCCAGCAACCGCGCCTGCCAACCGTTGCCCGGATGTCCCACCTGGGCGGCAGGGTGGGATTGTCGAGCAGCGGTGTACGGCTGTCCGGCAATGGGGTGACCGCTGCCCGCTGGGGTGCGGGAATAGCCCTGTACGGAAGATCCTGGATTGGGGGCATACTGCCTCGGAGCCGGATGGGGTCGGGGCGCATGTAGCGACCAGTCGAGTTTCGTGGCCACCAAGGTCGGCGGCAGACCCGGCTCCGGCAGGACCTTTGTCGGAGCAGGCCCTGCGGCCGCCGTCGAATCCGCGGCCCGATGGGGAGTCCTGTCGTCGGCGGCATCGGCAACGGAGTCGGCTACGCGTTCCTGCGAGCGCCCGCCCGGTCCCGCTGCGTTCCCGGCTTCGGGCAGGTGCTCGGTCGGCTTCGGCACGGGCGCCGCAGGTCCATCGGCCAGCGCCTTCGGACGCCCTTCCCCAGCCGACGCCGGTGGCGGTACGGCGTCCGGGACGCCAGCGCCGATCGCGGCGCGTGCGGCGGCGGCGAATTCGCCCGCGGTGGGGAACCGTTCGTTCGGGTCCTTCGCCAACCCGCGGGCGATGACGGCATCCAGCGCCGCGGGAACCTCGCCGCACACCGCGCGGGCCCGCGGTGGCTCGGTCATCAAGTGGGCGTGCATCTGCTGCGCGGGATCGGTGTCGCCATAGGGTCGGGAGCCGGTGAGGCATTCGTAGAGCACGCAGGCCAGCGAATAGACGTCCGCGCGACCGTCCACCGCACCGGTGAATCGTTCCGGAGCCATGTACGCCAGCGTGCCGATCGCCATGCCGGTGGTGGTCACGGCCGTCTGGCCGAGCCCGTGCGCGATGCCGAAGTCGATCAGATAGGTGAAGCCGCTGGGATGGACGACGATGTTCGACGGTTTGACGTCGCGGTGGACCAGTCCCGCCCGGTGCGCCGCGTCCAGCGCCGCGGCGACGTGACCGACGATGCCGACCGCCACGTCCGGCCTCATCCGCCCCGCGGCCACGAGTTCGCCCGCCAGATCGGTGCCCTCGACGAATTGCATGTCGATGTAGAGCCGACCGTCGATCTCGCCGAACCGGTGGATCCGGGGGACGTGCGGGTCGCGCAGCTGCGCCACGGCCGCGGCCTCGCGCTCGAATCGTTTGCGGTAACCCCCGGTGGCCGCGAGTTCGGCGGGCAAGAGTTTCAACGCCACCCGTCGCGCCGCCGCCGTGTCGTACGCCAGCCACACCTGACCCATGCCGCCCTTCCCGAGCAGCCGCTCCAGCCGGTAACCCCCGAATCGCACCTCCCCCATCGCGAACCTCCAGTCACCGTCGACGTCTGGCCGACCCGCCCGTCGTCGCGCCGCCGACAACGGAAAATCAGCAGCTCACCGCGTTGAAAGCGAAGGACGTGGCCTCTTCGGAGCGTAACCGCACCCCGCGTCGCGCACCACTGTGTGCTGGACGACAGTCCGGCGGAATGGCCGCCTAGCGAGGCGGTTTCGGCTTGTCTTTGCCGTTGCCCTGTTTCGAATGGTCCGGCTTGTCCTTGCCCGAGTTGTCACCGCCGGGTCCGCTCGGGCCGTTGTCGACGTTCCCTGGGCCCGCACCCGAATTGGACCCCGACGGAATCCAATCGGCTCTGCCCGTCGCCAGCGGGGTGCAGGTCAACCGGATGCCGTCGACCACGACACCGTGCACGTCGACGGTGGGATCGCACGGCAGTCCGGCTGCGGGCTCGACCTGAATCGGCGCCGAAATCGGCCCGGGCGCGGCCGGGACCAGCGACGACGGTTGCGAGTGCGACGTGCGCTCCTGCCTCGGGGAGGAAATCGGCGCGGCTGCCTGGCCCGCGTCGGCAGGCTCGGGCCGCCCGAACCACAGCGCGCCCGCGACCGCCGCGACGAGAGCCGCGAAGGCCGCCAGCGCCAGGCGCGGTCCGAGAGACGTCCGCGCGTACGGTCTGCGCGATTCGGCAGCCCATGCCCGGCGGTGTGGCGGTCGCCGGATGGTCGACACCGCCGGTGTCAGCTCGGCCGTCGTCGCGTCCCGGCCCATCACGGCCGCATATCCCGCGGACGCCAGCTCCCCCGCGCTGGACCACCGCCGGTCCGGGTCCTTCGCCATGCCGCGTGCGATCACCGCGTCCAGCGCCGCGGGCACACCCGGATTCACCGCGGACGCGAGCGGCGGCGTGTCCAGCAGATGGGCGCGCACCAGCCGCGGCGCCTCGCCGTCGCCGAACGGCCTTCGGCCGGTGACACACTCGTACAGCACGCAGGCCAGCGAGTACTGGTCCGCCTGGGGGCCTGCCACGCCGTCGAACCGCTCCGGCGCGATGTAGGCCAGCGTGCCCACCACATTCCCGGTGGCGGTGATCGCGGGCTGATCACCGCGGTGCGCGGTGCCGAAGTCGATCAGGTACACCATGCCGTCCGGCCGCACCATGATGTTGGACGGCTTGACGTCGCGGTGCACCAGACCGGCGCGATGCGCGGCATCGAGCGCGGCGGCTGTCTGCGCGACGATCTCGACCGCATGCGCGGGCTCCAGCCTCCCATGGCGCCGCAACAGCGCCGCGACGTCGAGGCCATCGATGAACTCCATCTCGATGTAGAGACGTCCGTCGAGCTCGCCGAAGGAATGGATCGGCACCAGATGCGGCCCGCGCACCTGCGCGGCGAGCCGGGCCTCTCTCGTGAACCGCTGCCGAAAGCCGGTATCGGCCGCGTGCACGGCGGACAGGACCTTCAATGCGACGGCACGGTCGGCGGTGGTGTGGTACGCGAGCCACACCTCACCCGTGCCGCCGCAGCCTAGCAACCGGTCGAGACGGTAGTGGCCGAACCACAGCTCGCCCATGTCTATAGAACCTCCCGCTAGCCTTCTCCTCATGGAGGAGCTACCCGAAATCCATGTCGGTACCGCGGAACGCGCGCAAATGGCGCCGCTGAAGGCCGATCATGTCGCAGCGGGGCGGCTCCGCGCCGCGGAATGCGACAGACTGGTCGTTCGCGCCGACCGGCGTGACGAAGCGGGGGAAGGCTGATGGAACCGATCGAGATCAACGCGGGCGCTTGGTATCTGCGTGCGCTACGCGCGGACGACCGCATCGATGACCGCCCGGCGCTGGCGGCGGGCGGCATCACCGACCCGGACTATGTGGCCCGGCGCGAGGCGGGCTGGGCCGAGGAAACTCACTTCTCCTGGGCGGTGTGCGAACCGACCACCGCCGAGCTGGTGGCCGAGATCGGGGTGACGCCTGCGGGCGACGGCACCGCCACCATCACCGGGTGGGCGCGCCCGGGCCACCAGCCTGCCCTGGACGCCGGACTGGCCTCCGTCCGCCGCTTCGTCGAGGGCGGTTTGGGCCTGCGGCTGGTCGGTACTCGCTCATAGCCCACCGACGCTCGACCTTCCACTGGCCCAGGAGGGGCAGCGGTCCTGCGCTGAGTCCGCGAATGCGCTACTCCCCGTGCGCGCCGCCGATGGACTCAGCGGATCAACGCATGACGCCGGTGTGCCCGGTGGAATAGCGTCCTGGTTGCGGCCAGATGGTGAGCCCGTGCGGTCCCTTGCCGACGGGGATGCGCGCCAGGAGATGCCAGTTGACGATGTCGATGGCGTACACCTCACCGTGGTGGCGGCCGGATGCCCAGAAGACGCGCCCGTCGGCGGAGATGTTGCCCATGTCGGGGCTGCCGCCTCCCGGCACGAACCACTTGTGCACCAGGGCGTTCGCCGCGAAATCCCACACCGAGATGCTGCCTTCGTGCCGGTTGGTGATGAGCATCTGGCGGGAGTCGCGGGTGACGTAGAGCCCGTGCGCGCCCTTGCCGGTCGGCACGAAACCGGTGTTCTCGAACGTGTGGGCGTCGAAGGTGTACACGCCGTCGGCGGTCATGTCGGCGACGAAGAAGGTGTGCCCGTCCGGCGACAGCTTCACATCCTGCGGTTTGCCGGAGCGGCCGACGGGCAGATCGACCACCTTGACGACCTTGCGCTCGGCGACGTCGAAAGCCAGCATCCGGCCGATGAATTCGCAGGACGCCAGGCCGAACCGGCCGTCGGCGGTGAAGTCCATGTGATCGATGCCCGCGCAGTCGGGCACCGGAAGCGCGTGGACCTTTTCCCAGGTCTGCGGGTCGTAGAAGTCCAGCGACTTGTCCGCCTCCGCGACGACCACGGCGTACCGGCCGTCGGGCGTGTAGTACATGTTGTACGGGTCGCGCACGGGAAATGGCTCGCCCGGCTTGCCCGTGCGCGGATCGATCGGCAACAAGCTTCCCCCGCCCAGCGGCAAGTCGTTGGTGACGTAGAGCGTTTGCATGTCGTAGGACGGGACGACGTGCTGCGGCTCCTTGCCGCCCGCCGCGAAGGTGTCGATCACCTGGAAGGTGTCCGGATCGATCACCGAGATCGTGTGCGACTGGCTGTTGGGCACGTAGACCAGCGGGCGATGGTCGGCCACGCTGGGACTCAGTTCGCGGTTGGCCGCGTACACGTCGGTGGGCGAGAGCGGTGGCGGCATCCCGGGGAGCAGATCGGTCATGTGCGGCGGGAACGCGCCGCCGGTCGGTGCGGCCACGGTGGCCGTGGCCGCCTGTCCCGCCTCGGCGCCGACGGTGCCCGCGTCGCTGGCGGCGCAACCCGCCACGGCGGACAGCAGGGTGAGGGAAGCCACGAGGTGGGGTGCGCAATGTCGGTACACGCGCTGTCGGTTCACGCGCCGCACCCGCTCGGAGAGTGGTGAAGACGAGAGGACATGTTTGCGAAGCCTAGGAGGTGGATCCGGGATTCCGGCGCACCCCGCGCCGAGGACACCGGAATGCCCGGATCATCCTCTTCGCGGCTATTCGAGGCTGGTCAGCACCCGATCCAGGGCGTCGACGGCCTCGTCCAGCTCGGCGATCGTGACGGTCAGCGGGGGACGGAAACGGATGCCCCGCTCGCCGGTGCCGAGAATCAGCACGCGCTCGCGGCCGTGCAACGCCGCGAGCGCCTCATCGCGCAGCCGAGCCGAAGACAGCGTGATCGCGCACATCAGACCGCGCCCGCGGGCCTCGCTCGCGTCGGCGTGCCGCGCGGCCACCCCCGCCAGCCGGTCGAGCAGGTGCGCGCCCAGCGGCCGGGACCGTTCGATGAGCTCGTCGCGCTCGATCACCTCCAGGATGCGCCGGGTGCGCACCATGTCGACGAGGTTGCCGCCCCAGGTGGAGTTGAGCCGGGAGCTGACGGCGAACACATTGTCGGGCACCTCGTCCACCCGCCCGCCCGCCATGACGCCGCACACCTGGGTCCGCTTGCCGAAGGCGACGACGTCCGGCGCCAGCCCGAGTTGCTGGTAAGCCCAAGCGGTTCCGGTCATGCCGACGCCGGTCTGCACCTCGTCGAGGACGAACAGCGCGTCGTTCTCGTGACACAGCCGCTGCACGGCTTGCAGGAACTGTGCGCGCAGATGCCGGTCGCCGCCTTCGCCCTGGATCGGCTCGGCGATGAAACACGCGATATCGTGCGGGTTTTCCGCGAACGCGCGGCGCGCTTGGGCCAGCGCGCACGCCTCCGCCTCTTCGATGTCGAAGGCGTCGGTCAGATACGGCGCCTTGATGCGGGGCCAGTCGAACTTCGGGAACCGCGCCGTCTTCACCGGATCCGTGTTGGTGAGCGACATGGTGTAGCCGGTGCGGCCGTGGAACGCGCCGGTCAGGTGCAGCACCTTGGTGCCGAGTTCCGGTGTGCGGCCGTGGATCTGGTTGTGTCTGCTCTTCCAGTCGAACGCGATCTTGAGGGCGTTCTCCACCGCGAGGCCGCCCCCGTCGATGAAGAACAGGTGCGGCAGCCGCGGATCGCCGAGCACCCGCACGAAGGTCTCGACGAAGCGGGCCATCTCCACGGTGTAGATGTCGGAGTTGCTCGGCTTGTTCAGTGCCGCGGTGAGGAGTTCGGCACGGAACTGTTCGTCGTCGGCGAGCGCGGGATGGTTCATACCCAGCGCGTTGGAGGCGAAGAAGCCGAACATGTCGAGGTAGGCGGTGCCGTCGCGTTCGTCGACGAGACGGCAGCCGCGGGACTGTTCGAGGTCGAGTACCAGGTCGAAGCCGTCGGCCAGGATGCTCGCCGACAAGATCTCGTGGACCCGGGCGGCGGGGGTGACCGCCGGGCGGGTGCGTTCCAGTTCGATGGTCACGCCCTGAGGGTACGTAAAAATTTACGCAAGCTCTACAACCAAAACGGATTAATTCCTAGCAATCGCTACCTGTCATAGAATGTCTGAAGGATGATGGTGCTTCGGGTGCGCACGTTGGCGGTGGCTCGGATCTCCTGGAGCAACTGCTCGAGGTGCCGCGGGGACGCCACACGGACCAGCAGGATGTAGCTCTCGTCGCCGGCCACCGAGTGGCAGGCCTCGATGCCGGGGATGTGCTGGAGCACCGCGGGCGCGTCATCGGGTTGCGACGGGTCGAGAGGAGTGATCGCGACGAATGCCGACAGCAGCTGGCCGAGCGCTTCCGGATCGACGTGCGCGGTGTACCCGCGGATCACGCCGCGCGCCTCTAATCGACGGACCCGCGATTGCACGGCGGACACCGACAGACTCGCTTTCTCGGCCAGATTCGACAGGGTGGCCCGTCCATCGGCCATCAGTTCACGAATCAGCAGGCGATCGATGTCATCCAGTACGGGTCTTGCCGGTGTATCCGCCATCAGCGAAGGCTAACCCAGGCGGCCCACCTCGTGTCCGGAACCAGACCCCCATCCTCCCGCTATGTGGGACGACACCCCCGCTCTGCGGGCCAATGATGCCGCGCTGCGGCCGAAAGGTACGGCGGAACAACAGATGACTGAAGTACTCGGCGCCAAGACCACTACTCAGGAACTCGGCGATCGCGCGACCGCGGTGCTACGCGAACTCGGCGTACGTCCCCCGGAGCCCGGCGCGCTGCCCGCGCGCACCCCGATCACAGGAGGGCAGCTGCTGACCCTGCGACCCAGCTCGCTCAACGAGGTCGATGCCGCGATCGGCCGCGCCGCCACCGCCTTCCAGGGGTGGCGGAGCGTCCCGGCACCGGTCCGGGCCGGAGTCGTGCGGCGGCTGGCGCAGCTGCTCACCGCGCACAAGAGCGACCTGGCCGAGCTGGTGACCCTGGAGGCGGGCAAGATCCCCGCCGAGGCCGCGGGCGAAGTGCAGGAGATGATCGATATCTGCGAGTTCGCCATCGGCCTTTCCCGGCAGCTGTACGGACAGACCATGCCCTCCGAACGACCGGGACACCGCTTGATGGAGACCTGGCATCCGCTCGGCGTCGTCGGGGTGATCTCGGCGTTCAACTTCCCGGTCGCCGTGTGGGCCTGGAATACGGCGATCGCGCTGATCTGCGGGGACACCGTGGTGTGGAAGCCATCGGAGACGACGCCGCTGACCGCGGTGGCCTGCCATGCGTTGCTGCGGCGCGCGGCGAGCGAGGCGGGAGCGGATCCCGAAGTGCATCAATTGATCCAGGGCGGCAGCGACGTCGGGTCTCGCTTGGTCGACGACGAACGGGTCGCGCTGGTGAGCGCGACCGGCTCGGTGCGGATGGGGCGGCTCGTCGCGCCGCGGGTCGCCGAGCGGCTCGGGCGCTGCCTGCTGGAGTTGGGCGGCAACAACGGCGCGATCGTCACCCCCTCCGCCGATCTCGAGCTCGCGGCCCGCGCCATCGTGTTCGCGGCCGCGGGCACGGCCGGGCAGCGCTGCACCACGCTGCGGCGGCTGATCGCGCACCGCGACGTGGTCGACCCGCTGGTGGAGCGGCTCGAGCGGGCGTATCGGCAGCTGCCGGTGGGCAATCCCTTCGACGACGAGGTGCTGGTCGGTCCGCTGATCGATGGAAAGGCCTACACCGGCATGCGCGCCGCGCTGGACAAGGCGGTGACCGACGGCGGCGAGTTGGTCTGCGGCGGTGAGCGAGTCGAGGGGTTCGGCGACGACGCCTACTATGTGCGGCCCGCCATCGTGCGCATGCCCGCCCAGACGGCGGTGGTGCGCGAGGAGACCTTCGCACCGATCCTGTACGTGCTCACCTACGACGAATTCGACCGCGCGATTACCCTGCACAACGAAGTGCCGCAGGGTCTTTCGTCCGCCATCTTCACCACCGATCAGCGCGAGGCGGAACGCTTCCTCGCCGCCGACGGATCCGACTGCGGGATCGCCAACGTCAACATCGGCACCTCCGGCGCCGAGATCGGCGGCGCTTTCGGCGGCGAGAAGCAGACCGGCGGCGGACGCGAATCGGGTTCGGACTCCTGGAAGGCCTACATGCGGCGGGCCACCAACACGATCAACTACTCCACCGAACTGCCCCTCGCCCAGGGCATCAAGTTCGGCTGAACATCCCCATCCACCAGCGGATTCGGTAGTACGCACACACCTGTGTAGTGTTGTACCTACCGACGCGGGGTGGAGCAGCTCGGTAGCTCGCTGGGCTCATAACCCAGAGGCCGCAGGTTCAAATCCTGTCCCCGCTACTAGAAAACGGTCCGGAACATCCAGTTCCGGGCCGTTTTTCTTTGCCCGAACCGGGACGGCCACGGACCACGCGCACCGCACCGCACCGCACCGCACCGCACCGCACCGCACCGCACCGCACCGCACCGCA
>NZ_BAGF01000022.1 GCF_000308755.1 Nocardia pneumoniae NBRC 100136 | reverse complement strand
CCCTGACCTTCACCCACGACCTGACCAGCCACGCCGGCGGTATCGCAGAGATCCGAGCGGATCGTCATATTGCCTAGAAAGAACGTCTGTTCTCTCAGGACCCAACAGTGTGTCGACTACATCCCCGACACCGGAAACACTCAGGCTCCCAGCGAATTCGAGGCACATGCCAGCGTTCCACCCATGAGCATCCGCAGCCCCACTGTCG
>NZ_BAGF01000023.1 GCF_000308755.1 Nocardia pneumoniae NBRC 100136 | reverse complement strand
TGAGCAGGCAGCGACCCGAGGCGAACGCAAGGAGCGAACCAGGCAGGCACTCCTGGACGGCACCTTGGCGCTGGCCGCCGACCGGGGTTTCCCCGCGCTGAGCCTGCGGGAGATCGCCCGATCGGCCGGTATCGTGCCGACGGCGTTCTATCGGCACTTCGCGTCGCTGGAGGACCTCGGCGCGACACTGGTGGACGACGGCGTCACCGCGTTGCGCCTCGCGCTGCGCGAAGTGCGCCGCAACACCGACGCGAGCCTGTCGGACACGGTGCGATTCGTGTTCACGCAAGTAGAGCCGAAGCGGGAGCTGTTCGGCTTCCTGACCAGGGAGCGGCACGGCGGATCGGCGGCGCTGCGCACGGCGATCGCGCGCGAGATCCAGTTGATCGTGCGGGAACTCGTCGCCGATCTGTCCCGGATCAGGGCCCTGGACTCCTGGACGCCGCGAGACCTGGAGATCGCCGCCGATCTGATGGTGACGACGGTGACCGACGGGATCGCCGCCTACGTGTCGGCGGCGCCGCGCGAGGAGCAGTCGATCGTCGACCGCACCGTGCAGCAAATGCGCCTGATCGCACTGGGCATGGGCGCGTGGCGGCCACCGAAACGGCGGTGATCGGGGCCGCTCACGGCCGAATCCCCTCCGATCCGGAATCCCGCGGGACCTGATCGGTGCGGACTTCCATCGGGTCCGGCGAGCGCACCGGCAGCAGCACCGCGAGTCCGGCCGCGAGCACGACGAGCAGCCCGGCGATGCCCGCACGGTCGGCGTCGAACAGCCAGACGAACAACCCGAAAAGGCTGGGGGCCAGGAAGGACACCGCGCGTCCCGTGGTGGTGTACAGGCCGAAGAACTGACCCTCGCGGCCCGGCGGCGCCAGCCGCGCCAGGAACGAGCGCGCCGCCGACTGCGCGGGGCCGACGAAAACCGTGAGCAGCAACCCGAAGATCCAGAACATCAGCGGGCCGGACACCACCAGCAGCGCCAGCCCGCACACCAGCATCGCCGCCAGCGACACCACGATGACGATCTTCGGCCCGGCCCCGTCGTCGAAGCGTCCCGCGACGATCGCGCCCAACGCGGCAACCACATTGGCGGCGATGCCGAACAGCAGCACGTCCGAGTCGTCGATGCCGTAGACCCGCACGGCCAGCACCGCCCCGAAGGTGAACACTCCGGCGAGACCGTCACGGAACACGGCACTGGCGACCAGAAAGCCGACCGTGCGCCGGTCGGTGCGCCACAGTTCGCGCAGATCACGCCAGAGCACTCGGTAGGAGGCGAAGAACCCGGCGCTCGCCGCGCCGGGATCAGCGTCGGTCCGGGGCAGTTCGGGCACCGCGAACATGACCGGCAGCGCGAAGGCGGCGAACCACACGGCGGCCAGCACCGCGACCAAGCGGATGTTGAGCCCGTCGTCGGTGGGCACGCCGAGCAGCCCGCGATTGTCGCCCTCGCCGGAGATGAAGCCGAAATAGCAGATCAACAGCAGGAAGATGCCACCGAAATAGCCCATGGCCCAGCCGAAACCGGAGACCCGCCCGACCGTCTGCGGGGTGGACACCTGCCGCAGCATCGCGTTGTACGGAATGTTCGACAATTCGAAACAGGCCGACGCGAACGCCAGCAGCACCAAGCCGAGCCACAAGTCGTGGTAGTCGTCGTGCACGAAGAACATCAGCGTCATCGCGGCGATCATGAGCGCGGTCAGCACGCCGAGGGAGTGTTTGCGTTTGGCCGAGGCATCGAAGCGCTGCCCGCTGACCGGCGCGGTCACTGCCACGATCAGGCCCGCGATACCCAGCGCCCAGCCGAGCCAGGCGCTGGCGGAGACCGAGCCGGGCAGGTCGTCGCCGACCTTGTCGGTGAGATACACCGAGAAGACGAAGGTGAGGATGACGGCGTTGAACGCCGAAGACCCCCAGTCCCACAGCCCCCACGCCACCATCTGCCCGCGCCCGGCGGCCTGCCCGACCGTCGCCCGCGCGTTCACCTCGGTCATGCCGCGCAGCTTAATGGGCGCGGCCGGGGAACGTGGGTGCGAAGCTTTGCGAAGGCTGGGCAGCCGCGGAACCGTCCACGCCGCTATGCACCCAGTTGCATAGTACCGGATGTCACGGCTATCCTCGGCGCATGGCACTCGAGCATGCGTTGCTGGTATCGCTGAGCGAGCGCGCCGGCTCGGGTTACGAGCTGGCGCGCCGCTTCGACAAGTCCATCGGCTACTTCTGGAGCGCGACGCACCAGCAGATCTATCGCGTCCTCAAGCGGATGGAGGAGTCCGGCTGGGTGGACGGCGAGTCCGTGGTCCAAGAGGGCAGGCCGGACAAGAAGGTGTACTCGGTGAGCGAGGCGGGCCGCACCGAGCTGGCCCGCTGGATCGCCGAACCGAGCGACTCCGGCATCCCGCGCAACGAGCTCGCGGTGAAGATCCGCGCCGCCGCCTACGGCGACATCACGGCGTTGCGCACCGAGGTGGCCCGCCACCGCGACGAGCACGCCCAGCGGCTCGAGCTGTACCGCAACATCGAGAAACGGGACTTCCCGGCCCCCGGTCAGCTCGCAGGGACCGCCCTGCACCAGTACCTCGTCCTGCGCGCGGGGATCCGCGCGGAGTCGGGATTCGTCGAATGGTGCGACGAAGTTCTGCAAGCACTGCATCCGCGCGCCGCAGCCCCGCACGCGGATTGACGGAGAAAGGCGACCTCACCCATGAGCTCCTTCCCCCACCTGTTCGAGCCGCTGGATCTCGGCTTCACCACCTTGCGCAACCGCGTGGTGATGGGCTCGATGCACACCGGTCTCGAAGACCGCGCCTGGGACATCAACAAACTGGCCGCCTACTTCGCCGAACGCGCACGCGGCGGCGCGGGCCTGATCATCACCGGAGGCTACGCACCCAACCGCGCGGGCTGGCTGCTGCCGTTCGGCGCGAAGCTGACCAACAAGACCGAGGCATACCGGCACCGCAGGATCACCAAGGCGGTGCACGAGCATGGCGGCAAGATCGCCATCCAGATCCTGCACGCCGGTCGCTACTCCTATATGCCCGGCAGCGTCTCGGCGTCGTCGATCAAGGCTCCGATCAACCCGTTCCGGCCGCGCGCGCTCTCGGCCAAGGGCATCGAGCGGACCATCGACGACTACGCCCGCTGCGCGAAGCTCGCCCAGTTCGCCGGGTACGACGGCTGCGAGATCATGGGCGGTGAAGGCTATTTCATCAACCAGTTCCTCGCGCCGCGCACCAACAAGCGCACCGACGAATGGGGCGGCTCCGCGCAGAACCGGCGCCGGATCGCGGTGGAGATCGTCCGCCGCACGCGCGCCGCGGTCGGCCCCGACTTCATCATCGTGTTCCGGCTGTCCATGGCCGAGTTGGTGGAGAAGGGCCAGACCTTCGACGAGATCGTCGCGCTGGCAAAGGAACTGGAAGCCGCCGGGGTGAACATCCTCAACACCGATATCGGCTGGCACGAGGCGCGGGTGCCGACCATCGTGACCTCCGTGCCCCGCGCGGCGTTCGTCGAGTTCACCGCGAAGATCACCGCTCAGGTGAACATTCCGGTCTGCGCGTCCAACCGGATCAACATGCCCGAAGTGGCCGAGGAGATCCTGACCCGCGGTGATGCCCAGCTGATTTCGCTGGCCCGCCCGTTCCTCGCCGACCCGGAATGGGTGAACAAGGCCGCGCAGGATCGCGTCGACGAGATCAACACCTGCATCGCCTGCAACCAGGCCTGCCTGGACCACGCGTTCGGGCACAAGACCGTGTCGTGTCTGCTCAACCCGCGCGCCGGGCACGAGACCGAGCTGAAACTGCTGCCGACCCGCCGCACCAAGCGCGTCGCGGTGGTCGGCGCCGGACCGGCCGGGCTGGCCGCGGCGGTGAACCTCGCCGAACGCGGCCACCGCGTCGAGCTGTTCGAGGCCGACGACAAGATCGGCGGCCAGTTCGACATCGCCCGCCGCATTCCCGGCAAAGAGGAGTTCAGCGAGTCGATCCGCTACTACCACCGGATGCTCGAGCGCACCGGTGTCACCGTGCACCTGAACAAGCGGGTGAGCGCCGACGAACTCATCGCCGGCCGCTACGACGAGGTGGTGCTCGCCACCGGCGTGCAGCCGCGCATCCCGGACATCCCGGGCATCGATCACCCCATGGTGCTGTCCTACGCCGAGCTGGTCCGCGAGGAGAAGCCGGTCGGCAAGCGCGTCGCCGTGATCGGCGCAGGCGGGATCGGGTACGACGTCAGCGAATTCCTCACTGTCGAAGGTCATCCCACGCTGAAGCTGGACGAGTGGAAAGAAGAGTGGGGCGTCACGTCCGACGACGAGCAGGTGCCCGGACAGCTCACCACTCCGACGCCCGCCCCGGCGGCACGGGAAGTCGTTCTACTGCAACGCAAGACCACACCGTTCGGCAAGGACCTCGGCAAGACCACGGGTTGGGTGCATCGCGCCGCGCTGAAGGCGAAGGGCGTCGAGCAGATCGGTGGCGTGAACTACGAACGCATCGACGACAGCGGCCTGCACATCAGCTTCGGCGAGAAACGCCAGCGGCCGCAGCTGATCCCGGTCGACAACGTGGTGATCTGCGCGGGCCAGGAATCCGTCCGGGACTTGGAGGCCCCGCTGCGCGCCGCGGGTGTCAGCCCGCACCTCATCGGCGGCGCCGAACTGGCCGCCGAACTCGACGCCAAACGGGCCATCGACCAGGGCACCCGCCTCGCCGCCCGGCTGTGAACGATTGCGGCGGCCGGGCATCGACGCCCCGGCCGCCGTTACGGCCGCGCCTGGGCGTACCCCCGCCTTCGCTCCGGCCGTGCGCGGACAGGAGACGGGCTACGTCCGACAGCGCCCACTAAGCTGCACCGGGTGAGCCTGCCCTCCCCCACTTCCGAGAACCGTGCGGTCGTCACCGGCGCCTCCTCCGGCATCGGCACCGCGCTCGCCGCCGAGCTCGCCGCGCGCGGCTACTCGCTGATCCTGGTCGCCCGCCGCGAGGAGCTGCTCACCGAGCTGGCACAGCGGCTGACCCTGGCCCACGGCATCACCGCCGAGGTGCGTCCCGTCGACTTGTCCGATCGCGCCCAGCGCGGCGTACTGGCGCAGGAGCTGGCCGCACGCGACATCGCCATCCTGTGCAACAACGCGGGCATCGCGACCTTCGGCGCCGTCGCCGACCTCGACCCCGACTACGAACGCGCGCAGATGGAACTCAACGCCGTCGCCGTGCACGATCTGACGCTGGCCGTGCTGCCCGGCATGATCGCCAGGGGCGGCGGAGGGATCCTGATCAGCGGCTCGGCCGCCGGGAATATGCCGATCCCGAACAATGCCACCTACGCCGCGAGCAAGGCGTTCGCGAACACCTTCGCCGAGTCGCTGCGCGGCGAACTGAAGGGCTCCGGCGTGCACGTCACCCTGCTGGCCCCCGGCCCGGTCCGCACCGAGACCCCCGATCCCGCCGATGCCTCGATCGTGGACCGGATGGTGCCCGACTTCATGTGGGTCTCCTCCGAATCCACCGCCAAGGTGTCCATCGACGCGCTCGCTCGAAACAAGATGCGCGTGGTTCCCGGCCTGATCAGCAAGGGAATGAGCGTGGCGGGACAGTACGGGCCGCGCGCGCTCACCGCACCGATCGCGGGTGCGTTCTACAAGAAGCTCGGCGGCTGAGCGACATATCCCCACCGCTGGGGTTCACCACACGCATCGGTGGCTTGTGACGGCCCCGCCGACACGGGCGCGCAGGCGGCGAACGCGCCGTACCGCGGGGCCGGGCGATTCGATCCGGCTAATGTTGCACGGGTGTCCGACAAATACATGGTGTGGATGGATTGCGAGATGACCGGCCTGCGCCTGGACAGCGACAAGCTGATCGAGGTGGCCGCGCTCGTGACCGACAGCGACCTCAACATCCTCGGCGAGGGCGTGGACATCGTCATCCACGCCGACGACGACGCGCTGGCCGCGATGCCCGCCGTGGTCGCCGAGATGCACGCACGCTCCGGCCTGACCGAGGAGGTCCGCCGCTCCACCGTCACCGTCGAGGAGGCCGAGCAGCGGGTGCTCGACTACATCCGCGAGTACATCCCGACCCCCCGCACGGTGCCGCTGGCCGGTAACTCGATCGCCACCGACCGCGGCTTCATCGCCAGGGACATGCCGCTGCTGGACGCCCACCTGCACTACCGGATGATCGACGTGAGCTCGATCAAGGAGTTGTGCCGCCGCTGGTACCCGCGCATCTACTTCGGCCAGCCGGAGAAGGGCCTGAGCCATCGCGCGCTGGCCGACATCAAGGAGTCCATCCGCGAGCTGGAGTACTACCGGCGCACGGCGTTCGTCGCCCCGCCCGGGCCGTCCACCACCGAAATCGCCGCCGTCGCCGCCGAGGTGGCCGAGCGGGTCGTCGAAGAAGTCGCTGAATCAGCCCAGGTCAACGGCTCGCTGGACGCCGATTAGGGAGTCGGCGGGGTAACACGCTAATATCTAGCCCGCCGGTTCTTCACCGGCGATGGTGAGCGTAGTTCAGTTGGTAGAGCACCAGGTTGTGATCCTGGCTGTCGCGGGTTCGAGTCCCGTCGCTCACCCCATGCGGGCCAGGTCAGGGCATCGAGTTCCTGACCTGGCCCGCTCGCTATTCGCCGGAGCACAGCTGAGCTTCGCCAGTCGCAACACCCCGACAGTGGGCGTACCGCCGCTTCAGGTCAGTGCGGAATCCGCCCGGGCCAGGCTGCGCCACGTTCCGCGAGTGCGGCCTGGAACGCCGAACGGGCCACCGGATTCCCCGGTGGCCCGTTCGGCGTTCTCGTGCTGTGGCTCAGCGGTTGTCGTCCGCGTTGCCTGCCTTCCAGACCGGCCAGGGAATGTTCCAGTCGCCCAGGCCGTCCACGCCCGACAGCGTGCCGCCCACGGTGTTCTTCACGATCGTGATGTCACCGCGCTTGGCGTTCTGATACACCCATTGCGCGTTCGCCGGGCTGAGGTTCAGACAGCCGTGGCTGGTGTTGCTGTAACCCTGCGCACCGACCGACCACGGCGCCGAGTGGAAGAAGATGCCGCTGTAGGACAGTCGCGTCGCGTAGTCCACCGGCGTCTTGTACCCGTCCGGCGAGTTGACCGCCACGCCGTAGGTCGAGGAATCCATGATGATCTTCTCGTGCCGGTCGGCCACGATGTAGATGCCGTTGTCGGTGGGCGTGCTGTTCTTGCCCATCGAGGTCGGCATGGTCCGGATCACCTGACCGTTCTGCTCGACGGTCACCTGCTTGGTGTTGTCGTCGGCGGTGAAGACCACCGCGTCGCCGATGGTGAAGAACGAGTGGATGTTGTCCTGGCCGTAGAGACCGTCACCGAGATCACGCCCATAGACGTTCACATCGACGGTGACCTTCGTCCCCGGCGCCCAGAAATGCTCCGGCCGCCAGCGCACCTCACGATTGTTGATCCAGTAGAACGCGCCCTCGACCGGCGGCTCGGTCGTGATCTTGATCGCGGACTGCGCGGCCTTCCGGTCGGGGATGTTCTCGTCGAACTGGACGGCCACCGGCTGACCGATGCCGACCACCTCGCCTTCGCCGGGCACCAGGTAGGGCTTGGTCTGGTTGTCCGGCGAGCTGGTGGTGAAGCTCAGCGTGGTGGAGTTCGCGCCGCCGAGCCCGATCGCTTCGGCCTTCAATCGGTAGGTCTTGCCGTAGCCGAGCACCTCGGTGGTCTCCCAGGACCGTCCGTCGGCGGCCAGCTTGCCGTTCACCGTTTTGCCCTGCGGGCTGACCAGGCTCACGGTGGTGAACTTGCCGTCCTCGACCTTGAACGTCATCGGCACACCGGGCGAGACCCCCACCTCGCCGTCCTTGACCGGAGACAGCAGCTTGGGCTTGATCAACTCCGTGATGGGGTTGCGATCGATGGCCACCTGCGCGGCGCGCGAGGCGTCGGATGACGAGCACCCGGTCAACGCCAGCGCGGCGACGGTCATGACGATCACAGGTGCGGCGATCGTGCGAATCGACCACCGTCCGGCCGGTCTGCGCCGACCCTTACCAACGCTCATTTCAACCCCGTTTCAAGTCTCGGTGCTCCCGGAACACACCGATGGCTTCGGATACCAACCACCACGCCGTTCACCCCGCCGTGTCGCGGGCGGTCGGGACCACAATCGGACATTCTGCCAGCACGTCACGCCTGGGCCAATGTGAACACCGCGCCCGTCACTGCAGCGTTACAACCGGTAGATCAACTCGGCGCACCCCGGCGTTACCGCCCGGGCGGACACCACATCAGCGCCGGTCAGGGCACGATTTCACTTCTGGCGCCTCAGCCTGTTAAGGTTTGTCCCGCAGCGGAAAACGCCGCGCGCCATTAGCTCAATTGGCAGAGCAGCTGACTCTTAATCAGCGGGTTCGGGGTTCGAGTCCCTGATGGCGCACAGCACAGACAGACCGTGCCCTTGCCAGTCCCCCGACGGCAAGGGCACGGTCTTTTCTTCTCCCAGCAGCCCGAAATGCCCGTGACCTTTGCGTGACCTGCGCCGCTTCCCACAAGTACCACAGGTCTCAATCCGGACAGCTTTACGCCTTCGAGAGCGGCGAATCCAGTCGCCGGGCCGAAAATTTCTGTGATGTAGCACACATTATGTTTACCAGCAAACTCCCAGGTCAGCGTGCGCTTTGATGACCTTGTCCTGGGCTTTCCAAGATCATTCACCCCATTCATTCACGGCTCGTTCACCGTTTGTTCACCTAGCGTGACCATTCTGCAATCAGGTCACAAAGCGACCTGAAGTTTGGTCAGCCCGAGGAGTTGTAGACACCGATTCGGTAACGATCGCACGGATGGCAGCTGTCAGCCAACGCGATCGGCGGAGCGGATCCGGAAACGGACCCGCAATCCCCATACTTCCGCCCGTCTCTTCGCATCCAGGATGCGGAGTCCCGCGCCACACCGCGCTCCAGGCCCCATCGAGGGCGAACCGGCGCCGCACGCACGAAGCGCGCCGCGTTCCGGGGACACGAGTCCCCCACAACCAAAGCACACAACAGCAGATGGCCGTTTCGGCGAACGTCAACGAGCGTCCGCCGCAGGATCCGTGCTGCCCGAACGCGGCCGGATCGAGAAAGTCCCCGATAAAGGAACCGATTCGCAATGCCTGACAGACGCCTTTCCGCCCTTCGTCGCCCCTCCCTTCGCGAAACCATCACCGTCGCCGTCGCCGCCGCGGGTGTCGTGGCCGTGGCAGCCTCCTCCGCGGCGTCCGTGGCCGACGACAGCGTCCCGTCTCGCATCGCCATGGTGGCCGAGCAGCAGACCGCCCCAGCTCCGGCGCCCGCCGCGCCCGCGCCCGTCGCCGCACCGGTCGCGGAGGCGATCCCCGCGCCCATGCCCGCTCCCGCCCCGGCCCCGGCTCCGGAGCCCGCCCCCGCGCCGATGCCCCCGCCGCCCGCGCCGGTGTACGCCAACAACCTCGACGGCTGGATCCGCCAGGCACTCGACATCATGGCGGCCAACAACATCCCGGGCACCTACAACGGCATCCACCGCAACATCTTGCGCGAGTCCTCCGGCAACCCGCAGGCCATCAACCTCTGGGACTCCAACGCCGCCGCGGGCATCCCGTCCAAGGGTCTGCTGCAGGTGATCGATCCGACCTTCCGCGCCTACCACGTCGAGGGCACGTCGTGGGACATCTGGGACCCGGTCGCCAACATCGTCGCCGCCTGCAACTACGCGGCGCACCGCTACGGCTCGATGGACAACGTCAACAGCGCGTACTGAGTCCGTCACCGCCACGCAGCCTCCCCGTCCGCCGACGGGGAGGCTGTGGCGGGTCTAAGGTCGATGCACACCCCCGACCGAGGGACACGCCATGACCGACTACGCACACAGCGAAGCGGCGGCCAAGAGCCGCGCGGAGAAAGCGCGACGGCTGGCGGGCTACCTCTGGCAGCGCGGCATCACCGGCGCCGAGGTGCTCGCGATGTCCGCGCCCGTGCGACGAAAGCTGGCCAGGGCGGCCGAAACCAATCCCCCGAGCACCGACGAGACCTGGGTGACGGTCGCGACGCTGCTGGCGGAGAAGGACGACTGGGCCGCCCGGCATCCGGAGCATCCCGCGGCACGGCGCGAGCACGCCGACGAAAAACTGCTCTGGGTCAAGCCGCCGATCACGCCCTGGTCCTGAGCGTCACCGAAAACCCTTCCGGGGCAAGCCTTTCCACGTCTACTACAAGATTCCGTAGACTGGCCCCATGCATCCGCCGACGCCGCCGTCGTGATGACCGAGCGCAAGCCGTCGAAGTTGACCTTCGAATCGTGGATCGAAAAGCAGATCCACGAGGCGGCCGAGCGCGGCGAATTCGAGAACCTGCCGGGCACCGGCAAGCCGATTCCCGGTGCGGGTGCGGCCCACGACGAGGACTGGTGGTTGCGCGGGTACCTCCGCCGCCAGGGAGTCAGCGGCGACGCGCTGCTGCCGCCCTCGTTGCTGCTGCGGCGTGATATCGAGCGCCTGCCCGAGACCGTGCGCGATTGCACCGCCGAACGGCAGGTGCGGGCGGCGGTGAGCGAGCTGAACAAACGCATCGTGGAGTGGCTGCGCCTGCCGGAGGGACCGTTCGTGCCGATCGCGCCGGTGAACGCGGATGAGATCGTCGCGCAATGGCGAACCGCGCGCGATGCCGCGCGGGCGCGCCGCGCGGCATCGTCGAGGGCGACTGCGCAGGCGCGCGGCGACGAGGTCGTCGCCCATCCGCCTCGGCGGCGCCGGTGGCTCCGCTGGCTGGGCCGCGGCCCCCGCGCCGAGTAGCGGGCGCGCTCAGGCGTCCAGTTCGGTCGCTTGCTCCACCTCGGCGACCACTTTGTCCGCGAGCGCGCGCAGCGCCCGCGCCTCCGCCGCCGTCATCGGCTCGACGAACACGCGGCGGACCAGATCCACGTGGTTCGGCGCGGCCCGCTCCAGCGCGGCGCGCCCTTCCGGCGTGAGCTGCACGATGATGCCGCGGGCATCCTCCTCGGCGGGCCGCCGCTCGACCAGCCCGCGGGCGTCCATCCTGGCCAGATGCTTGGACAACCGGCTCTTCTCCCAGCAGACCTCGGTGGCCAGCTCCTTGGCGCGCAGACAGCCGCCCGGCGCGGCGGACAGCGCCACCATCAACTCGTAGTCCGCCAGGGACAGGCCGTCCTCGGCCAGCCCGGCCGAAATCGCCCCGTCCAAACGCTGGCGCAGCCGCACATAGGCCTGCCAGGTCTCCTGCTCGTCGTCGCTCAACCACCGGACCATGGGAATGAAGTCTAGTCACGATTGGTTGACATGGACACCAACTCTTCAGGAGGTTCCCGTGCCCGCCGTCACCGTTCCCGACATCATGGTCCTGCCGCGCCTCCCTCGCCCCGACGTCACGCTGCGCGAGCGGCCGGTCCGGAGCGTGGTGACCGCCCAGAAACAGCGCGAGGGCGCTGGATTCGAGGTGCGCAGACCCTTCCCGAGCATGGATCTGCGCGCGGCCGACCCATTCATCCTGCTCGACCAGATGGGCCCGGTGGCCTACGAACCGCACGAGGCCAAAGGCGCGCCCTGGCATCCGCACCGCGGCTTCGAGACGGTGACCTACATGCTCGACGGCACCATGGTGCACCACGATTCGCACGGCGGCGGTGGCGTCATCGGCGAGGGCGACACCCAGTGGATGACCGCGGGCTCCGGCATCCTGCACGACGAGGTCCCACCGGAGGAGATGGTCGCCTCCGGCGGCTGGTTCCACGGCATCCAGCTCTGGGTGAACCTGCCGCGCACCCTCAAGTTCGCGGCGCCGCGCTATCAGGATCTGCGTGCGGGCGAACTGACCCTGGTGAGCTCGCACGACGGCGGCGCGCTGGTCCGGCTCATCGCCGGCGCGGTCGGCGGATTCACCGGTCCCGGTTCGACATACACGCCGATCGCCTACGCGCACGCCTCGATCTCACCCGGCGCCCGGCTGGAAACGCCATGGCCGCAGGAGTTCACGGCGATGGCGTACGTGCTGTCCGGCAGTGGCACGGTGGACGCCGAGCGCAGGCCGCTGCGCGAAGGACAACTGGCGGTCTTCGGTGACGGTGCCGCGATCACCGTGACATCCGATGCGCGCCAAGACAATCGGACCGGCGCGCTGGAGGTGCTGCTGCTCGGCGGGCAGCCGATCAGGGAACCCGTGGTGCAGTACGGACCCTTCGTGATGAACACCCGCGCGGAGATCATCGAGGCGATCGAGGACTACCAGGCCGGGCGGATGGGAAACATCCCGGCCGAGCATCTCGGTGGCGCCGCGCCGACAGTGTGACGCCCGCCGTATCCGCCACCCCCTAATGCCCTAATTCCGTCCCCCTACGGTTGACAAGAGAGCGAGCCGTCACAACAGTGGATGCGGCGTCCGGTCGGACGCCGAAACCACCGCAGCAGACAACAGAGGAATACATGAACGTTCGCCGGCTCACCGTCAGCGCGGCCGTCGCGGGAATGACCCTTCTCGCGGCACCGGCCGCCCTAGCCGCCCCTCCGACCGGTTCCTCCGGTACCGGCTCCTCGGCCGTCGACACCGGCTCCGGTGCGACCGGCTCGGCCAACCTGTCGCAGACCGGTTCAGCTGGTGGCGCCTTCGCCAACTGCGATGAGGCCCGCGCCGCCGGACGGGCACCGTTGGTCCGCGGCGAACCGGGCTTCGGTCCGCACCTGGATCCCGACGGCGACGGCTTCGCCTGCCCGACGGTCTGAACCGACCGCGACAACGACGACACCCGGTGGGCATCGCCACACCGGGTGTCGTCGTTTTCCAGCTCGGCGGAAGATCTCGCGCGGCGTTAGCGGAAGACCTTCAGCAGCACCAACCCGACGAACACGGCGGCGGCGCCGATCAGGCTGTACTTCACCTTCGGCTCGTTCAGCTTCGCGACCACGATCTGCTTGGTGTCGTCCGCGATCCGGTGCGGATCCGCGCGTACCGCGAGTTCGTCGAGCGTGCTCGCCAGCCGAGTGCGGGCGGCCTCGATCTCCCGCTCGATCCGCTCGGTATCCCTTGCCACGTTCCACCCTCCTGTTGTCGATTGCCGCGCCGGGAGCACGAACACGCCGAGTGCTCGGCCGTTCGCGGAGCGCCCAGCGCACGCGGACGAGTCTATCCGCCCCGCAGCCCGCGATCGGGCCACGCGAGGATGTCCTGTCCGAGTGTTCGGTTACCGTGCTGAAGGTGACCACAAACCAACGACTCTCCCCCGGCGACACCGCCCCCGACTTCACGCTGCCCGACGCCGACGGCAAAGACGTCTCGCTCGCCGACTACCGCGGCCGCAAGGTGATCGTGTACTTCTACCCCGCCGCGAGCACGCCGGGCTGCACCAAGCAAGCCTGCGACTTCCGCGACAACCTGGCCGAGCTGAACGGCGCCGGCATCGACGTCGTGGGCATCTCGCCGGACAAACCGGCCAAGCTGGCCAAGTTCCGCGACACCGAAGGGCTGACCTTCCCGCTGCTGTCGGATCCCGAGCGCGCCGTGCTCACCGCGTGGGGCGCGTACGGCGAGAAGACCATGTACGGCAAGACGGTCGTCGGCGTCATCCGGTCCACCTTCCTGGTGGACGAGCAAGGCAAGATCGCCGCGGCGCAGTACAACGTCCGCGCCACCGGCCACGTCGCCAAGCTGCGCCGCGACCTGTCGGTGTAGCGCTCAACCCGGCATCACCTGCTGCGCGGCCCATTGCGCCATCAAGCGCAGATGCTCGTCCCACCAGTCCGCCGCTTCCGGGGTGAACGCGGCGGGCGGCGGAGACTCACCGGGGAACAGCAGCGCTTCGTTGGGCGCGCCCACCTTGCGATGGGACGGGACGCCGGTGCCCGGCATCAACGGGTCCTGGGCATCCGACTCCTCGTGGCCAGCGGTTTCGACGACCGACAACGGCAACGGGTCGCTCTCTGGAGCATCGCCCCAGTGCTCGCCCGAAAGCTGCGATCCGCTCGCGGCACCGGTCGAGCCGAGCGGGGCGGCGAAAGGTCCCTCCGCTTCGGCGCCGTGCGTCCGATCCAGCCCTCCGGAGACATCCTCCGCACCGGCTCCGTCGCGCTGCGCGTCCGCGACCACGGTCGGCATCGGGCGCGAGAAACCATTGAGCACGTAACCGCCGCCGACGACCATTCCGCTGGCCAGCACACCGGCCGCCGCGAACAACGCCACCCCGCCACGCGCCCGGTGCGGCTCCTCGACCGGCTCGACATGGCGGTCGGATTCCATTCGCGCGCTCGACGCTGCGCCCGCCGCGCAGGCGAAAGCGGCCATCGTGCAGGGAATCACCGGCACCCCGAAGTCCTCGACAGCGGCCGAAACCGCCGGTTCCGTGGCGGCCGAACCGATCAACGCCACCGCGTCCGGCCTGGTCGCCGCCGCCTCCAGCTGCTCCCACGCCGCCGTCACGGCGCCGCGGAGCGACTGCGGCGTCGTCCGGCCCGCCCGCCCCACCGCGGCGAGCACCCGGCGGCGCCCGCGATCGACCAGGGTGAACGCCTGGTATCCGGGGACCACCTCGCAGACCAGCAGGTTGTCGAAGATATCGAGCGAGGTCAGCATGCCCGCCACACTCAGATGGGCCGACTTCGCCGAGACCATGGAAGCGCTGTGCCAGGGACCCGTCGCCAGCCGGGTCACGATGGCACGCCGCTCCGCGGCGTCCCGGTAGGCGACCGCGACGCCGCCGATCTCCCGATCCGAACCGAGTCCGGCGGCCACAGCGTTCAACACCGCCTCCACGGACGCCGCCACATCCGCTGTGCTGTCGCCATCGGTCCGTCCCACCCGGCGCAGCAGCACACGATCCGCGAGCTTCTCGCCATCGGCGAGCGCCACCGCGTACACGGCACCTCGTTCGGTGGAAACGCCGAGAGTCACCACAGATTCAGCCACCACTGATCACGCCTCCCTCTAGGCATTGACCGAGCTCACGCGCTTACCGAAAGCCATGAGCCGCATGGATTCCCCTGCTCGGAGCACACGACGCGAGACACGCGCGCTCGGAGTGTGTTCGGCGCCACATCGCCGCGCGGATGGGTGCGGAAAATCAACCGGGCTGAACTCGAACAGCGAACGCGCGTGCCGCCGACGTGCCCATACCGCTAGCCTTGATGCGTGGAAGTACGCGCGGAGGCCAGGTCGAAGCACCGTCCGGACCCTGCGTTGGAGCTGCAGGACGACCCACAGGAGCTCATGCCGCGACGCCGGCCGACGCAGGAACGCAGCAAACGCAAATTCGACGCCTTACTCCAGGCATCCAGAGAACTGCTCGTCGAGGTCGGTTTCGAGTCGTTCACCTGTGAAGAGGTGGCGGCAAGGGCCGAGGTGCCGATCGGCACGCTGTATCAGTTCTTCGCCAACAAGTACGTCATCGTCTGCGAGCTGAATCGCCAAGACTTGGTGGCCGTTTCCCAAGAGCTGGCCGACTTCCACGGCGAGATCCCGTCACTGGACTGGCTGCGGCACATGAACCAGTTCGTCGACCATCTGGCAAACCTGTGGATGACCGACCCGTCCCGGCGCGAAGTCTGGCTCGCCATGCAGTCCACGCCGTCCACCCGGGCCACCGGCGCGATCCACGAGAAGCAGTTCGCCGAGGTCGTGTCGCAAATGCTGCGCCCGCTCACCCCGCGCACGCCGCGGGCGCGGCGCACGATGATGGCCGAAGTGCTGGTGCACGTGGTCTATTCGATGCTGAACTTCTCCGTCCAGGACGAACAGAGCAGCGCGGACGCGGTCGCCGAACTCAAGCGGCTGATGGTCGCCTACCTGCTCGTCGCGGAGAAGGAATCGCGCACCGGCAGCGAGAAGAGGTAGAGGGTGGTCCCGGCGCGAACCGGGACCACCGCACCGCTCAGCCGACGCTGTCGCGTCCTTCGATGAGATCGGCCAGCTCACCCGGGTCTTCGAGCACGACCATCGCCGCCGCGGTGTCGCCGTCGTGGGTCAACGACAGGTGAACCCGTACCCGGGGCAGGAATTCGGCGGCGAGGCCGTGCAGCTTGATGCTCGGCCTCCCCCAGGCGTCGTTGACCACCTCGATCAGCGGATACGGGTTGTCCCCGATCTGCGGGCGGCGGGCGAACCGCGAGGATGCCCACGCTTTGAGCACCGCCTCCTTGGCTGCCCACCGCGCCGCATAGCTGCGCGCCGGGTCGGTCCCTTTGCTCTGGCAGTAGCGCCGCTCGCCCGCGGTGAAACTCTCCCGGAGCATGGTGGTTCCGGCGCGTTCGAGCTGTTCGGCGAACTCGGAGATGGTCACCAAGTCCAAGCCGATACCGAGGATCGTCATAGGCGCGCAGCCTACGACGTTGTCCACGACGGCGTGCGGGGACCCGGCGCGGCGAGTTGCCCCGCCGCGCTTCCGGTTACGCGCATCCGAACCCTTTCGCCCGGTACGCCCCGTCCTCGGCCAGACGCGCGTCCGGCGAGAGCAGCACGTCCGCCTCGAGTTGCCGAATCCGCTTGGCGGGCGTTCCCTCCCCGCCGAGGCGGCGATCCGCGGGCCGCTCGTACAGCGGCGCGCCGCCGCACATGGCCTCGACGAACCGCTGCCGACCGGCCAGCTGCCGCTGCTGCGCTCTGCGCTGGTACTCCTCCCGCTTGCCCGGCTCGATGGCCTGGATGAACGCCTGCGGGTGCACCACCGCGAGCAGACCGGACACGTGCCCGAAGCCGAGCGAGGTCACCAGGCCCGCCTTGAGCGGCAACCGGTCGCCGAAGCGCAACGGCTCACGCACCCACACGAGGTGGGGGTATTCGCGCATCTTGTCGTCGACGCAGTCCAGGCTCCGGTTCGGCGGTACCACACCGCTTTCCAGCACCTGGCACAGACCGATCAGCTGGAACGCGGCCGCGCCGCCCTTGGCATGGCCGGTCAGGCTCTTCTGGGAGACGACGAACAGCGGAGCGCCGTCCGACCGCCCGATCGCGGCGGCCAGGCGTTCGTGCAGCTCGGACTCGTTCGGGTCGTTGGCCGCGGTCGAGGTGTCGTGCTTGGAGACCACCGCGATGTCGTCGGGCCGCACGCCGAGTTTGCGCAGCTCCGCGACGAACCGCGACTCGCGGCCTCCGCGGCCCGCGCCCAGGGCGCCGAGGCCGGGCGCCGGAATCGAGGTGTGCACGCCGTCGGCGAACGACTGCGCGTAGGCCACCACGCCGAGTACCGGCAAACCGAGCTCCAGGGCGATATCGCCGCGGGCGAGCAGCACGGTGCCGCCACCCTGCGACTCCACGAACCCGCCGCGGCGGCGGTCGTTGGCGCGGGAGAAGTACCGGTCGCTGATGCCCTTGGCACTCATGGCCGCGGAGTCCGCGGTGGCCGACATGTCACCGAAGCCGACGATGCCCTCGATGCCGAGGTCGTCGTAACCGCCCGCGACCACCAGCTCCGCCTTGCCGAGCCGGATCTTGTCCACGCCCTCCTCGACCGACACCGCGGCGGTGGCGCAGGCCGCCACCGGATGCACCATCGCGCCGTAGCTGCCGACGTAGGACTGCACCACGTGGGCCAGCGCGACGTTCGGCAGCGCCTCCTGCAGGATGTCGTTCGGCCGCGGCTCACCCAGCAGGTTGTCGATGTAGAGCGAGCGCATCGACGTCATGCCGCCCATGCCGGTGCCCTGCGTGTTGGCCACCAGCGAGGGGTGCACCCAGCTCATCAGCTCGGCGGGGCTGAACCCGGAGCTGATGAACGCGTCCACCGTGCACACGACGTTCCACAGCGCCACCCGGTCCACCGAGGCGGCCATATCGGGCGAGATGCCCCAGATGGTCGGATCCCAGCCGGTCGGGATCTGGCCGCCGACGGTGCGCGACAGCTTGGCCCGGCGCGGCACGCGGATCTCCGTGCCCGCCTTGCGGGTCACCGTCCAGTCGCCGGAATCCGGGACCGGTGTGATCACCGTGTGCTCGGGATCGGCGGCGTGGAAGGCGCGGGCCTCGGCCTCGCCGCCCACCGTGAACGACAGGTCCTGGTCGAGGAAGACCGAGGTCATCAGCGGAGCCGAGTTGTCGGTCATCGCGCCGTCGTCTTCGTAGCGGCGCACACCGCAGCGAGCGACCACCGCGTCGTGGTAGCGCTCGGCCAGCTCGTGCTCCGGCACGTAGTCGCCGGAGGCGGTGTCGTACCAGCCCGGCTTGGGGTCGTTCTCCCAGGTGACCATGCCGGTGGTCCAGGCCAGCTCCAGCACGCCCGCCGCCGACAGCTCGTCGGAGACCTCCATCTCGAAGCGGGTGCGCGCCGAGCCGTACGGGCCGAGCTCGCCCGCGCCGACGATGACCACCATGTCGGCCGGATCCGCGGTCACCTCGCCCCACTCGGGCACCGGCAGCGCCGAGGACATGGTCGGCGGCGCGGGCAGCGCCGGGATGGTCTTCTCCGCGTCCGCCGCGGTCTCGGGCTCGGTGAGCTCCGCGGCCTGCTTGGCCAGCGCGGGCAGGTCCAGCTTGGCCCTGGCCAACCCGCCGGTCAGGTCGATCTGCTGTGGACCGGCGACGGTCACCTGCCTGGCCCGCGAGGTGCACCACTTGAGCAGCTCGTCGGCCATCTCGGTGGTGGACCAGGTCTGCACGCCCGCCTTCTCGACCGCGGCGACCATCGGGTCGTTGTGGCCCATCAGGCCGGTGCCGCGCACCCAGCCGATCAGCGCGTGCACCAGCGTGACCCGGGCCGACCACGACTTCTCGGCCCGCCACTTGGCGACCACCGCGTCCAGCGCCGCCTTCGACTCACCGTAGGCGCCGTCACCGCCGAACATGCCGCGGTTGGGCGAACCGGGCAGCACCACATGCAGCTTCGCGTCCACGTCGTGGTCGGCGCCCAGCGTGGACAGCCCGCCGATCAGCCGCTCGACCGACCACAGCAGTACCCGCATCTCCAGTTCGGCGCGTGCACCCGCGTCGGCGAGGTCACCGGCCACCCGCGGCGCCGCGAACGGCAGCAGCAGGGTCGGCGTCATCGCGTCCTTGACCTTGACCTTCGCGCCGCCCGCGTTGTCCACCTGCTCGGTGCCGACCCAGTCGATCAGCGCGTCGATGTCCTGGTAGGACGCCATGTTGGCGGGCACGACCCACAGGGCCGCGCCGTGCCGGGCGTTGTCCCGGTACAGCTTCCGGTAGAAGGCGAGACGCTCGTCGTTGAGCGTGGACGTGGTGACCACCACCGTGGCGCCACCGCTGAGCAGCCTGCCGGTCACCGCCGCGGCGATGGATCCCTTGCTCGCGCCGGTGATCACGGCGATGTCCGAGGACCAGACCCCCGGCTCCGCGACGCTGCGCGCGGCTTCCGCGATCCGCTCGTACAGCCGGGCCAGCACCGACCGAGCCTCGTGCATCGCGCGCTGACGCCACCAATCCGCCTGCGCGGCAACGGCTTCGCCTGCCCCGAGGAATCCGGTGACCGGTCCGTTCCCGCTTCCGGCGTCGTCGGCGAGCCAGAGCCTGGCCAAGTCCTCCCGGGCCGTGGCCCACCGGTCGTCGAGCAGCACCGCCTTGCGCGCGTCGAACACCGGCGCGACCAGACGCGGCCAGTCCGAACCCAACTCGGCCGAGACCAGGTCGACCAGCGAGTCGTCGCTGGCATCCGGCGCGGAGACCCGCTCGGACAGTCCCAGCTGATCGAGGATCACACGCGCGGCCGTGGCCAGCACGCCGTCGCGGCCGGTGATCTGCTCGGTGAACTCGCCCAGCGCGGCCGCGTCGACGGTCCCGCCGCCACCGCCGCCCGCGGCGGGCAGCGACACCGCGATACCGCGGCGGGCCGCGACGGCCTGCACGGCGGCGTCGATGGCCGCGTCTACGGAGGCGGCGTCGCTCAGCGAGCCGGAGACCAGCCCGCCGAGATCGCCGCCACGCACGCTGGTGCCCTCCCTGGTGCCGAGCGACACTTCGGCGGTCACGTGGCTGGCCCACCCGTCGCCGAGTTCCCAGACCTTCTTCACCCGCTCGGCGATGGCGGCCGGACGCTTGCCGGACGGGCCGAACACCTTGCGCAGATGGTCACCGATGGCATCGGTGAGGACGGACCCGAAGGGACGGTAGGTGCGGGCGAGCCGCTCGACGGTCGCGGAGAGCGCGCCCATGTCGGCGTCGGCCGCGCCGTCGATCGCGCCGAGCGAGAGCTCGGAACCGAGGTCGACGAGCAGCTGGTTACGCCGGGAGGACACGCCGTCGCACAGGCCCTCGATGGTGTCCACCGGACCGATCTGGTCCAGCCGCAGCTTCGTCCACAGCGCGATCAGCACGCGGGTGGCGTCGGCGGCGGTGAACGCGATGTCGTCCGGACGCGGGCCCGCCGAACTCGGGGCGGGCGCGGCGACCGGAGCCGCGGCGGCGGGTGCGGGGGCCGCGGCAGCCGTCGGCTCCTCGACCGGCTCGTCGACCGGCGCTGGGTCGGTGTCGGTCGCGTACACGATCGCGGCTTCGCGCTCGACGTTGAGCACCTCGACCTTCGCGCCGCCGAACGCGGGCAGCTTCAGGGTCTGGCTGGCCAGGTTGGCCACCGTCGGCGTCGCGCCGAGGCCGATCTCCACGAACCGCTCCACGCCGAGGCCGCCCTGCTCGGCTTCGGTGAACAGCAGGTCCTGGGTCTCGATCCAGCGCACCGGGCTGGCGAACTGCCAGGCCAGCAGCTCGATCAGCACGACGCGGCACAGGTCGGCCGGGCGGGCCGCCCAGCTGTCGAAGTCGGCCAGCACCGCGGCCAGCGGCTCCGACGGCACCAGATCGGCGATCTCCTGGATGAACGCGCGCTCCAGCGAGAACGGCTTCGGCACCAGGTTCGGGATGTAGCGGCCGATCAGGATCTCCGGGCGCAAGTCCACGGGCAGCAGCTGCTCGAGCTTGTTCCGGAACTCCGGAACGCCCTTGCGCAGCACGGTGGAGTGGAACGGCACATCGATGCCGGGGACCAGGATGAACGCCCGCTTGCCGCCGAATTCCGCACGGCGCCGATCGATCTCCTGCTCCAGCGCGTCCAGCCCGGCCACCGTGCCCGCGATGGCGTACTGCGAGCCGCGCAGGTTCAGGTTGACCACCTCGAGGAACTCGCCGACCCGCTCGCCGACGCCATTGACGAAGTCGACCACGTCCTCGTCGGGCAGCCCGATCTGGGAGGGCCGGATCGCGGCCATCCGGTAGTCGCTGCGGCCCTGCGCGTCCCGCGGCACCAGTTCGTGCATCGCCGATCCGCGCTGGAACACGACCTCGAGCACCGCCTCCAGCGGCAGCACGCCCGCGACGGCCGCGAGCGCGTTGTACTCGCCGACCGAGTGACCCGCGAAGATCGCGCCGTCCACGAACGCACCCGCCTCGCGCAGCTCCGCCACCTGGGCGACGCCGAGGGTCGCCATAGCGACCTGGGTGAACTGGGTCAGGTGCAGCACGCCGTCCGGGTGCCGGTGCTCGACGCCGCGCGCTTTCAGGTAGGTCGGGTTGTCCCGCACCACGGCCAGGATCGAGAAGCCCAGCGCGGCACGGGTGTGCTTGTCGGCGCGCTCCCAGATCTCCTTGGCGGCCTTCGACCGGGCCCGGGCGTCCAGCCCCATCCCCTTGCGCTGGATGCCCTGTCCGGGGAAGGCGTAGACGGTCTTCGGGGCCGCGGTGCGACCGGTCGCGGTCATCACCAGCTCGCCGCCGGTCCGGCAGGAGACCTCGACGATCTCGCTGCCCGCGTCGACCGCGACGCGCTCCACGCGCACGTCGATCTCCGCGCCGGGGCGGACCATACCGAGGAAACGGGTGGTCCAGGCGGTCAGCGTCCGCGCAGGGACGGAAGCGGCCGGGTCGACCGCCGACACCGCGTGCTGCGCGGCGGCCGACAGCCACATGCCGTGCACGATCGGGCTGCCCAGCCCGGCCAGCTTCGCGGCGGAATCGCTGGTGTGGATCGGGTTGTGGTCACCGGAGACGGCGGCGAAGGCGTGCATGGTGCGCGGCGCCACGATCGTGATGTCGCGACGACGCCTGCGCGGGGTGTCGGTGGCCGCGTCGGACAGCGTGCCCGCCGCGCGCGGCGGATCGGTGAGTTCGCCGGTGCCGTTGCGTCCGCGGATCGCGAACCGTTCGGTGAGCGTGGCCAGCACCGGCATGGACATGCCGGTCTCGGGCTTGTCCAGCATGGCGGTGATCCGCACGGTGACCTCGACGACGCGGCCGAGATCGGTGTCGAGGGTCTCCCCGGCCTCCGCGCGCACCGCCAGCACGCTGGTCTCCGCGGGCAGCTGCCCGGCGAGGTGGATCTGGTGGTCCAGGTGGACCAGGTCCAGCATGCCCTCGATGACGCTCTCGCCCTTGGCGGTGCGGGTGGCGCCCAGTACCGCGAACACGGCGGGCCAGCAGGCGCCGACCAGCACGTCGGGCACGGTGCGGCCGAGCGTGCTCAACCCGGCGGGCAGGCCGGAGCCGGTCACTCCGGCGTGATCGGCGATGAGATCCGGGGTCCAGGCCAGGTTCACGTGCGCGACCTTGCCCTTGACCTCCGGCAGCGCCTGCCCGGCCGCCACGGCCAGCAGCGCGGACATGGCCTCGTCCGCGTCGGCCTCGGTGACGACCGGGGAGCCGCCGTTGTAGACGGTGGTCGGCACGGTGATCCGGATGCGCACCGCGTTGTCCGCGAGCAACGGAACGGTCAGTTCCAGGTAGGAATGCTCCGGCTCGGGTCCGCTGGTCTCGACGAGTGTCGCGCCGGTGGGCGGGTGCACCGCGCCCTTCCCGTCGACCACCCATTCGGACAGATCGCCGAGCCGGTGCACCGGGCTGATGGTGGTGCGCCCGGCCCACTGGACGTCCGGCGCGGCCAGGACGGCGTCGATGGGGCCGGTGGTGATGCCAGCGGTGCGGCGCGCGTCCACCGGGGTGGGCACCACGCCGGCGCGCACCAGCGAGTACGCGGTGTCCTGCTCGAAGCGGTCGAGCAGCTCGCCGACCGGCTCGTCGACCCGGGTGATGCCCGCGACCGAGACGGTGCCCGGGATGACGCACACCTGATCGGCCGAGTAGCGCGGGTCATGCGCCTGCCACAGCGAATCCGACCGCCACCAGCGGCGCACGTCGGCGTCGACAATGGGGACGAAGTTGACTGGTTTGCCCGGTGTCTTGCACAGCGACACGAAGAACGGGACGTCGGCAGGGTGCAGCACGGTCCGAGCCGCGGCGGGGTACCGGTCCTTCAGGGTGCACAGCGCGGCGACCGGGTCTTCGAAGTCGTCGTCGCTCGAGAACAGCGTGGGGATCTCGCCGCGGTCGGCCGGGTGCAGGCGGGATTCGGTGCGGCGCACCATCTCCGCGAATCGGTCGCGCCAGGTGATGTCCAGCCAGACCGAGCGGGTGGCCTCGGCGATCGCGTCGCCGAGGTCGCTGCCGCAGTCGAAGTCCTTGCGGTGGTCCAAGCCGACCGCGAGCTCGACGTAGCGCTCCAGCCACTCCTGGTAGGTCATGGCGGTCAGGTCGCCGAAGTACGGTTTGGCCGTCGCGTTCAGCGCCGCGATGATCTCGTCCCGGCGCGCGGCGACCGCGTCGGCGTCACCGGCGACCTCGTCGAGCAGGCGGCCGGTGCGTGAGGCGGCGTTGTCGATCTCGTGGATGTCGGCGCCCAATTGGCTGCGGCCGGAAGCCATTCCACCGGACGCGGTGCCCGCGCCGACCCAATCCGGCGTGCCGGGGGTGTCCACCAGCAGCTGCTTGACCTCCGGCGCGGTGGTGGCCTCCAGCGTCGCCATGGCCGCGGTGCCGACCAGCACGCCGTCCAGCGGCATGACGGGGTAACCGTGCCGCACCGCCCATTCACCGGTGAGGTACTCGGTCGCGCGTTCGGGGGTCCCGATGCCGCCGCCGACGCACACCACGACGTTGGCGCGGTTGCGCAGTTCGGCATAGGTGGCCAGCAGCAGGTCGTCCAAGTCCTCCCAGGAGTGATGGCCACCGGCCTTGCCGCCCTCGATGTGCATGATCACCGGGTAGTCCGGCACCTCGTCGGCGATGCGCAGCACCGCGCGGATCTGCGCGACGGTGCCCGGCTTGAACGCGACATGCGCGATGCCGACCTCGGTGAGCTCCTGGATGAGCGCGACGGCTTCCTCCAGCTCGGGAATGCCCGCGGTCACGATGACGCCGTCGAACGGAGCGCCCGCCGCACGGGCGCGCTGCACCAGTCGCTTGCCGCCCAGCTGCAGCTTCCACAGGTAGGGGTCCAGGAACAGCGAGTTGAACTGCACCGTGCGACCCGGGTGCAGCAGCTTCTTCAGCTCGGTCACCCGGTCGGCGAAGATCTGCTCGGTGACCTGACCGCCACCCGCCAGCTCTGCCCAGTGCCCCGCGTTGGCCGCGGCGGCGACGATCTTCGCGTCGACGGTGGTCGGTGTCATGCCCGCGAGCAGGATCGGCGAGCGGCCGGTCAGTTTGGTGAACGCGGTCTCGACGACGATGCGCCCGTTGGGCAGCCGGACCGGTCGCGGCGCGAACGCCGACCACGGTGCCGCTGGTTCGGGCGCCGCACCCGGGGTGAGCAGGCTGCGCTGTCCGGCGCGGGTGGCGGCGGCGAGCATGCCGACGCCGGTGCCCTTCAGCGTGCCAGAGGTGATGCGGGAGAGCAGATCGCCCGGACCCAGGTCCAGGATCCACTGCGCCCCGGCCGAAACGACGCTCTCGATGGTGTCGACCCAGTCGATCGGGTCCACCAGGATCTGTCGCGCCAGCTCGCCAGCCAGCTCGGCGTCCAGGCCGCACTGGGTGGCCCAGCTGCTCACCAGGTCGACGGTGTCGGCCAGGGCCGGGTGGTGGAACGCCACGTCGACGGACACGTCCTCGAAGACAGGGGCGAACACCGAGCCACCACGCAGTTTGGCGTCCCGCTCGCGGGCCTCCTCGTCGTGGATCCGCGCGCACCGCTGGCGCACCCGCTCCAGTTGCGCGGGCGGGCCCGACAGCACCGCGCGACGGCGTCCGTTGCGGATCGAGACCACCACCGACGCGGACGGGTCGAGTCCTTCGCACACCTGGGCCACCACATCGCGCAGCCGCTCAGGATCGACGTTCGACACCGCGACCATCGGCGACCGATCGCCCACCGGCATCAGTCCGCGCCGCCGCGCGACCAAACCGGCTGCGGCGCCGATCATCTGGGCGATCGCGAGCAGCTCGGCGTCACGCGTGCCGCCCGACTCGACCGCGGCCGCCGCCAGCAGTCCCTGCGAGTGCCCGACGATCGCGGCCGGCGCGTGCTCGGCCGCGTCCAGACCTTGCAGCCGCAGTGCCCGCACGGCGGCCACCTGGGTCAGCAGCACACCCGGCATGGACACCGCGGCCGAGCGCAGCACGTACTCGGACGGCGCCGCGGAGGTTTCGCCCTCGTCGGTGTCGGCGAGTTCGTTCTCCAGCATCCAGCCGATCGGGTCGAAGCCCACCGGCCGGACCACCAGCAACTGTGCCGCGACCGGCTCCAGCAGCGTGGCCGCCTCGTTGACCAGCGCGGTCAGCTCCGGCTCCAGAGCGCTGTCGCGCCCGATCTCCTCCAGCTCGTTCAGCCACTGCGCACCCTGGCCCCCGAAGGCGAGCGCGTACGGCACGCCGCCGAGCAGACGATCCAACAGCGGCGACCGCACCCCGTCCGGCGCGGCCTTCCCGGCGGCCGCGACCACCTTCGTGCTCCGTCCGGTCCCGGTCTTGGTGCTCTCGTTGATCGTCAAGGCGCTTCGACTTCCTTTTCCATGCGACATGCCTCGGCGACACGCCGGTCCCTCTCGGTACGCGGGCGCTCGCGGGCGATCGGCCTGATACCGGCGAGGATGGCACAAAATCATGAGGAAATCCTCACGTTTGTCCCCCGGCGAGCCCCCTACTCCGGCGTATTCGAGTACGTCCGTACCAGAATGGTCAGAAACATGACCCAGCCTCATGTTTGAACGCGCTGGTCCATGGGTTACCAACACGTAGGAAACATGAGTGCTCCTCATGTTGGCCGTTGCCAAATCGTTATAATCCCAGGTGAGGTTACTGGCGAGTACGCCACGCCCACCCAATGCTTCGCTATGGCCGAAATGCCCGGTAGAGTTTGGACGGTCGTACCATCAAGCGCGAGTGGCGAAATTGGCAGACGCGCCAGATTTAGGTTCTGGTGTCCACGGACGTAGGGGTTCAAGTCCCCTCTCGCGCACAGCTTCGCAACAGATCTGTTGGGTGTCGGTGCCGTGTGTGCGAGTGCACTCGGACCCACCGGGCATGACTAGCGAATCGTTACGCTGACCTGCGCCGATATGCGACACACCTGACGGATCACGCCGTCACGGTGACCTCGAAAACGCTTGCTGGCGGGGGTGATCGACGGTGATCGCGCTCGTCGTTCCACCACAGTCGCCGCTGCAGGAACTCATCCACGGCCCGCTGTCCGCGACCCCGGTTGTGCGCACTGCGGACCGGAACATCGTCTACGGCATGTGCAGGAACATCCATGACCACCGCCATCGCGTCGGTCAACGGTCAGCCGCATTCTCAGCGACGCAGCAGTCGGTCGCGTCGAGATCGGGGTGAGGTCAGCCTGATCCGGCGATCAACGCTGAGAATGCGTGAGCGAGCCGTTCGAGCCAGCTGTTCGCGTCGAAGTCGATGTCCATCTCGTAGCAGACCCAGTGGGTGACGGCGAATGAATCCCAGTCGACTCGCCAGCGGCGGATCGTCTCAGGGCCGAACCCGTGTGCGTGTTCACCGAGCACGGTACGCAGCAGCCGAGGTGTCAGATGTGTCTGTGGGCATTCGGCGAGGACCACAGCGTCGTAGAGGTCTTTGCCCGCGACGCGGTCCTTCTCCATCGAGTCCGAGCGCAGCCACAGCAACTTCCACGCCAGCGACAGCTCACGGCTCGCGGTGATCACGGGTGTGGGCGGACCGCCGTCACCGCGCGGGATGGCTGTCCAGACCGGTGCGTCGGGAAGCGGTTCCTCGGCTGCGAAATCCAGCCGTATCGCACCCGATTCCCCGCTATCGGTGTGGTACGGCACCCGGATCCGCACGCCGGGCGTGTCGTATCCGTAATCGTATCCATACGAGTAGCCCCACTTCCCGTCATGCTCGGCGGCGTCGGCATCGAGGACGACACCGCCGCCCGCATGTGGATCGGCCCGGATCGCCTCGACCAGATCTGTCAAAATCGCAGGCGGGCTGTCCCTATCCGGCTGCGGCCACCACTGCTCCTCGGCCTGCATCCAGCGCAGGCCCTCCGGGGGCAGTACCGGACGGCTGCCGAACGTGGCGAACTCGTCCTCGGCCCAGATCTGATATTCGGCCGCCCCATCGACTGCCTCGGGCCACTGCTGCACCCAGGTGATGTCGTCGACGTACGGGAAGGGATCGAGCGGGTCCGGAAAATCGGCTGCCGACAGCCCCGGCGCGATCCAATCCAGATCGGCCGGAGGTCGCGCGTGTTCACCCACCCACGCTTGCAGCGTCATGCTGCCACGCAGCACCAGCCCGGCGGCCCACTCCGCACCGGCGACGACAGCGAGCACATGGTCCAGGGCCGCGCGGTGCGCCTCGTCCACGATCATGGCGCCACAGCGGTCGATTCGGTGATCCACCCCGCATCGAGTCCCGGGCGATCGTCGTACACGACGAACTCCCGCTCCACCTCGACGACGGGAAACCCCGCGGCCGCCACGTCCGCGAGGAGTGCCTCGAGCCGGTCGCCTGCTTCGGACAGGCCGACGCCATGAGCCCGCTGCGTCACGAACCGTTCGTGTCGCCCGTGCCCCGCCGAGCGGCGGGCATTGCGGGAGACGTGCGCGGCATGAGGTTCGACGAGAGCTCGCACCCGCAGTACATCCGCCTCACCGCCCAAGAGCAGCTTGACATGATGCTCGAAGTAACAGCCCGTCGGCAGCGCCACCGCCTGCTCGGCCGTCTGCGGAATCTGTTCGTTGAACGGACTCGCCTCGATCTTGGCGCGGACCAGAGCGAAACCGGCCACTCTCAGGGCGAGAGCGTAGTCCTCGACCGCCCGCTTCGCGTCGGCGAAGGTCCCCGGCACTGCGAATGTGAGCATCGGCTGGTCCGGCACGCTTCCACGATCCAGCAGGATCCGCGTGTAGCGCACGCTACGGGCTGCGGCCCAGTCGACCAACCGCGATTCGTCCGCACGAGGGTGCACTGTCAGGTGCACCTCGAAATCCCCCGCGAACTGATGTTCGATCACCACGAATTGAACATAGCCAGACGGTCACGCCTCAGCGTGGCAACCCATACCATCACCGGGAAGCCGGTCGGCGGAGAATCCGCGCCGCCGAGTACCGGGAGACCGCGAGGCGGCGGCCCACTTCTTCGTGTTCGGCATCGAGGTCGCGAGCCCGGCTGCACTGCATTTCGCTGGGCTCACCACGTCCTGCGTCGACGAGCCGTTTCATTGACGCCGCAATCGGATTCGTGGCCAAGATCCGGGTTCGATCACCAGGGAAGGGCTCCCTCGGCGTCGAAGTAACCCCCAGTGGGTCCATCGGGTCCTACTTGCGCCATGCGCACGATGATTTCCACGGCCTGCTCGACGGTCTGGGTACCGGTGTTCCCGTTCAGGTCGGTCTTGGTGAAGCCGGGTTCCACCGCATTGATCCGCATGTTCGGCAACGCCTTCGCGTACTGCACGGTGATCATGTTGACCACGGTTTTCGACGCAGGGTAGGCAAGGCCCGGGTAGGCATACGCCGCGGTGCCCGGTGTGGCGACTCGGGTCAGCGACGCCAGCCCGCTGCTGACGTTCACCACGACCGGTGCGTCGGAACGTTGCAGCAGCGGGAGGAAGGCGTGCAGGACGCGCACCGTGCCGAAGACGTTCGTGTCGAACGTCGTGCGCATCAAGTCGGCTGTCACATCCGCCGCGCCGATCACGACGTTGTCGTCACCCCACTCCGGAGCGATACCGGCATTGTTGATCAGGACGTCCAGTTCTTCAGCGGCCTCGATGGTTTCGACCGCGGCAGCCACCGACGCGTCGTCGGTGACGTCGAGCTGGACTGGCCGTGCGCCGAGTTGTGCGGCGGCCTGACGCCCACGTTCGGCGTCCCTGCTGCCGAGATAGACGGTGTGACCCGCGTTGACGAGTCGGCGGGCGGTTTCGAAGCCGAGACCTTTGTTCGAGCCGGTGATCAGCGTTGCTGTCATGCCCTCACGCTAGGACTTCGAGTGCGCTCGAAGTCAAGCCGCGGCAAATGCGGTGCCTGCCCAATCCCGCCGCAGAAAGCCACAACCCGCAATCGGGCCAGCCGCCGCGCTACCGCAATGGGACCCGCAATTCTGCGGTGGTTGGCGTTTTGTTCTGACCGATGCGGCGGCGGATGCGTTGTCGGTGGTCAGCCGGAAGACAGCCCAAGATCGACTCGCGCAGCTCAGACGGGCCGGAATCCAGCGCCTACGCTGTTTCGGGAGTCGATGTCGGCGAGGATGGCGTTGATGTCCGTTCCCACCTCGGGTCCTAGACATCCGATGCCCAGGTAGGCGTTCACCATGCCGACCAAGGTCGACCCGATCACCACCGGCGCGCCGGAGTCGCCTTTGAGCACACACATCTGGGTCCACGTGTCGGTGCTGTCGCCCATCATGTCGCCCCAGGCGACACCGCAGGTGTGCCCGGTGGTCCGGCCCTTCTTGCAGACGATGTCGGGGAATTGCGCGGGAGCGCCGAGACCGTCGATGCGGAACCCACCGACCTCGCGGGCGGGAGCGACCCGCCTGGCATCGAATTCGATGATCGCGTAGTCCAGTTCGTGATCGGCGTAGACGAATCGCCCCAGCACGCCGTAGCCGGGATATGCCACCGACGCGACGCTGTCCCCGGGTTCGCCGCAATGACCGGCCGTCAAACCCACCAACCTGTCCCGTGCGTCGTGGCCGATGGTGGTGAGGGTGCACTCGGCTTGGTCATCGATCACAATTCCCGATCCACCGCCTATCGGCGGCACGGGTAACCGCGGAGCACCGACCGCCACACCGGCACCGGCCGAGACCGGGCCACACACCAGAACCGCCACGGCGACAACCTTCATCAACGAACGAGCCATTGTTCCTCCCAGCGGGCCGAGCGAGCGTCCGGCCTGGACTTCCACGCGTTCCCACTCCGGACCTACCCAGACCGGCCAGGCGGAAACGGGACCTCGCTCCCCGATCACCGGCGCGGTTACCAGTGGCTATGCCAGTCCTGGACCATCCGGCGGCCAGAGTCGTGCGAGGTCGAGAAGATGCCGCAGGTCGGCGTCCAAATCTCGGGCGCCCAGCAATGAACGTGGCATGGCCTCCGAACTCGTCGGTGGCCAACCGGCTTTCCTCGCCTGCACGGCATACGCTAGCTGACGGGCGTAATCAGCTGGGCCGAACGCCATTTCGTCCAGTCCGCGCTCGCGCCAGCCGATTCCCGCGGGAAGTACGGCCGCAGATGCAAGAGGCATCGCGGATCTCGATCGCTATCCGACGTAGGCGGGTGGCCGGAACAGTCGGTTGGAGCGTGTCGGTGTCCGGCAACAGCAGGATCTCCGGCACCGCCGCGGTGAGATCTCGCCACAGTGGTCGCAGCCGACGACAGGCACGTGCGTTGCGGTCCAGACCCGCGGTTTCGATCAACCAGGCACCCAGCGGCACGGCGGCAAACGTCACGATCGACTCGCCGGATCTCCCGAAGACCGATCCACATCAACATCGATGCGCCGGTCGCCATCGGTGCGGCGAAAGCGATCCCGATGACCAGCCCCTCGAGATCCAAGCCCAGGTCGACCGACCGCCCTTCGGCTCGGTCGCGGGCCCCCGCGAAGGAGTATCGCAACCACGCAGACCACCCCGATCAGGCGGTAGATGCGCTGGCGGCGCCATATCGCCGCGACGTCGCTGTCGACATCCCAGAATCGATCAAAGCCGATCACGTAGACCGACATCACGACCAGGCAACAGATGGCCAGTTGCCGCGCCGAGGTGGGCGATGCCGGGCGTCCATGTGCAGCGATACAGCAGCAAGCTGAGCAGGCACCACAGCAGTATTCGATTCAGGAACTGATCGGCGATCGTGTCGCGGAACAGCAGCAGCCTCCCCGCGATCAGGACCGCGGTATAGCCGATCACCGGCCACGCGATGACGCCGGGAAGCGGCGACAACATCATGGGCATGGTAGGTGATTCCGATTACGGTCTTCCAGTTCGGTCGCCGCGGTGCGGGCATCCCTCCGGCAACCGGCTGCTGGTGCTAGCCGCATGAAGCGCCAGGACCCTGGCGGGGTCCCGGCGCTTCATGACGACGAAACCGCTTACCTGGGCGCCGGAGTGAACGGCTGATTGATCGTGGTGAAGTATTGGGCCAAGGCGGCGATGGCGACCGGAGCCGTGACGAACAGTTGGCCTGCCAAGGTGCCGAGTGCACCCACGGCGAGGATGCCGCCCAGGCAGCCGACGGCGGCGGCCGGGATGAACGGCCCGAACATGCCGACGATGGTCGCGGCGGCGATGGTGGCGCCGGCGATGCCGCCGAGCACACAGCCGACGATGCCGCCGCCGATACCGCCGACGGTGGTGCCGATCGCGGCACCGGTCGCGATAGTGTCCTTCAATCGCGTGAACGCGGCGACTTCGCGTTCGTACGGCGTTCGCCACAGAGCCTGGTCTTCGAACGGAAGCGCGACCGGCCGGTACACCGCGTGCGCCAGGTCGAATCGCGGTGTCAGCGTGGCGGTTCGGCCCTGAATGTCGGCGGTGATGGGGAAGAGAAAATCGTCGACACGGAACTCCAGCGGGGTACCCGCGAGTACGGTGCCGTTGGCTGCTTTGACTTCGAACACCCCGTTGTCGACCTCCATCGAACCCGAGTCGATGTCGACGACCACGCTCTCCTCGGAAGTGGTAGCGGTGTAGTTGACGATTCCGCTGTCGGCGGCCTGAGGAGTTGCGCCAGCTGTTCCGGCGGTGATGCCGGTCATCGCCAGCGTCGATATCGCCGCGACCGCCAGCGCGCGACCGAAAATGGCATCCATGGTGAAACCTCCTGCGGGAGTCGTGGTCTCGAAGTCGGTCATCACCGTCGCAGGATGTGGCTGAAGGCAGCCTGAAGTCCCCTGAAATCCGTTTCAGGAACGGTCGCGAACGATGTGCGGGACCGGTCAGTGGACGAGCTGATCAGCCCACGACGACGGCAGGGCGTCGCAGGACACATCGGCGATCTCGCGCAATCGGTTCGCCGGAATCCCCAAGCGGCTCAGTTGGATCAGGCCTTGAGCGACCACCACGATATTGGCGCTCAGAGCCGACAGTGCGGCTTCGTCGAGATCTCCCGCATGGCGCATGGCGGGACGCAGCCGTTCGGCGACGCCCTGTTCCATCGCCGTGGTCGTGCGGGCGCCGATGGCGGCCACTTCGGGAATGCGGGTGCCGAGGTGGGCGATACTGTTGATCATCAGGCAGCCACGCCGGTCCGGATGGGCCGCGCAGTCGTCGATGATCGCCTGGAACAACGCACGAACCGCCGAACGCGCCGGGCCGGAGGTCGACCCGATGGCTTCCCGGACGAGGCGAGCACGCCGCTCGCAGTAGCGTTCGAACGCCGCGAGGAAAAGGCCGCGCTTGCTGCCGTAGGCAGCGTAGATGCTCCCGTTGCCGACACCGGTCGCGAGCGAGACATCTTCTACCGATGTGTTGTCGAAACCCTTCGACCAGAACAGCTCGGTCGCGGCGTCGAGCAAGTCCGATTCGTCGAACCGTCGCGGCCGTCCCATGGCCCTCACCGTACCAATCCACCTGCGAGGTCGCGCACGCCGCTTGTTTTGGAGCCACGCCTCCACAATAATGGTGGACATGTCTTCCAAATACCGCGACCAGCCCCGCAGGCGGGTGGGCATCCTGGTCTTCGACGGCGTCAAGATGCTCGACTTCGCCGGTCCCGCGGAGGTGTTCGTGGAGGCGAACCAGTCGCTGGCGGGTTATGAGGTGGTCTTGGTCTCGGCCGACGGCAAGGACGCCCAGACCTCGATCGGCGCGCGGATCGCGGTGAGCTGCGCGGCCGCCGACGCGGGTCGCTTCGATACGGTGGTGATTCCCGGCAGCGAACTGCACCCGACGAAGTTCGTGACCCCCGAGGTATTGGCGGCCGCGCGGCATCTGTCCTGCGCTACCCGACGCCTGGCCTCGATTTGCAGCGGCGCGTTCGTGCTGGCGGATCTGGGCCTGTTCGACGGCCGACGCGCGACCACACATTGGAAATTCGCGACCGATCTCGCGCGGCGGTTCCCCTCCATCGAGGTGGAGCCGGACGCGATCTTCGTGCGCGACGGCAACCTGTACAGCTCGGCCGGCGTGGCCGCGGGTGTCGATCTGGCGCTCGCACTGGTCGAGGAGGACCACGGCGCCGACGTCGCCCGGCGGGTGGCGCAGTCGCTGGTGGTCTACATGCAACGTGCGGGCGGGCAGTCGCAGTTCTCGGCGTCGCTGCGCGGACCGGCGCCGCGCAGTCCCCTTGTCCGCGGGGTGGTGGACCTGATCTGCGCGGATCCGGCGTTCCCGCATACGGTCCAGACCCTGGCGGCCCACGCGCGGGTCAGCGTCCGGCATCTCACCCGGCTGTTCCGCACCGAGCTCGAACGGTCCCCCGCGGAATACGTCGCGTTCATCCGATTCGGCATGGCCAGGGACATGCTGCACGCCGGATACGGCGTGACCGAGGCCGCGATGGCCGCCGGGTACGGCAGCAGCGAGGCGCTGCGTCGCGCGTTCGTGGCCCGGCTGGGCGTTTCCCCGCGAAAGTATCAGCAGCGCTTCCGGTCGACCGGTACGACCGCCGTGATGGACCCGGCGATCGAGCGCGCCGTGTCCTGATCGGAGGCTTTCGCGGCCCGTGGTGAGGGGCGCGGCACCGAGTCCGTGACCGAAGCTGACTCGGGCACAGCGCAGTGCGCCTCCCCCGCAGAAAGGAACTCATGTCCTCCGTGGCAAGTCCGACCATCGTTCTCGTGCACGGCGCCTTCGCCGATGCCTCGAGCTGGTACCCGGTGACCGAGCGGTTGCTCGACCAAGGCCACCACGTTGTCGTCCCACCGGTCTTCAACCGCAGTCTGTCCGCCGATGCGGCCTACATCCGTTCATTCGTGGAGCAGATCGACGGACCGGTGCTGCTGGCCGGGCACTCGTACGGCGGAGCCGTCATCACCGTCGCCGGTGTCACCGAGAATGTCGTCGGGCTCGTCTATGTGTCCGGCTACGCCCTGGAAGAAGGCGAGAGCCTGGGACAACTCCAGGGCGGATTCCCGGAATCCGACCTCGCGGCGAACCTCGTCTACGCGCCCTACCCGGTCGAGGGCGGCGAGCCCGGCACGGACGTCTCGGTCGACATCGACGCCTTCCCCGAGATATTCGCGGCGGGCCTCGATCCCGCGAAGGCGAGGGTCCTCGCGGTCTCGCAGCGGCCGTTGTCGGCGATCGCGTTCAACGAGCCCGCCTCGGCGGCCGCATGGAAGACGAAGCCGGGCTGGGGCATCGTGTCCAGCGCCGACCGCACCATCAACCCGGACGTCGAACGTTTCGGCTATCAGCGAGCCGGGCTGCGGGCGGTCGTCGAGATCGACGGACCGCACCTTGTGATGCAGACCCACCCCGACGATGTCGCGGCCGTGATCACCGGCGCGATCACCGAATCCGCCTGAGCGGCCGCACTTTTCACCACCACTGCCCACCTTCCGATAAGAAAAGGAACCGTCATGTCAGGAAATCCGCTGGGTATCTCGCTCGAGCAGGCGGCGCAGGAGTTCGTCGACGCGACCGCGCAGCCGCCGTTCCTCTACCAGCTCCCGCCCGAAGAGGGACGCAAGGCCGTGGACGCGGTCCAGGACTCGCCGATCTTCAAGCCCGAGGTCGACGAGGAGTGGATCACCGTCGAGGGCGGGCCGACCGGCTCGGTGCGGGTCCGGATCGTCAAGCCGCAGGGCGTCACCGGAACACTGCCGGTGATCGTCTACACCCACGGCGCGGGGTGGGTGTTCGGCGACGCGCACACCCACGACCGCCTGGTCCGTGATCTCGCCGTCGGCGCGCACGCGGCCGTGGTGTTTCCTGAATACGACCGGTCGCCGGACGTGCGCTACCCGGTGGCCAACGAGCAGTCCTACCGGGTCGCCCAGTGGGTCACCACCGATGGCGCGGAGAAAGGTCTCGACTCGTCCCGGATCGCGATCGCGGGCGACTCGGTCGGCGGCAACATGGCCATCGCGTTGACGCTGATGGCGAAGGAGCGCGGAGATGTCTCGTTCGTCCAGCAGGTGCTGTTCTATCCGGTGACCGACGCCAGCTTCGATACCGGCTCCTACCAGCAGTTCGCCGAGGGGTACTTCCTCACTCGCGAAGGCATGAAGTGGTTCTGGGACCAGTACACCACCAGCCCGGAGGACCGCGCGCAGATCACCGCGTCGCCACTGCGGGCAACCACCGAGCAGCTGGCCGGGCTTCCGCCCGCGCTGGTCATCACCGCCGAAGCCGACGTGCTGCGCGACGAGGGCGAGGCCTTCGCGGGCAAGCTGCGCGCCGCGGGCGTCCCGGTCACCCAGGTGCGCTACGGCGGGATCGTCCACGACTTCGTGATGGTCAACTCGTTGCACGACACCCACGCGGCCAAAGCCGCGGTGGCGCAAGCTGTCGCGACGCTGCGGGCCGCGCTGTATCCGGCCTGACCCGACCCGATCCGTACCGATCATCGAATTCGAAGGAACCACACTCGTGAGCACCGATCCTGCCGTCGCGCCCACCATCGTGCTGGTGCACGGCGCCTTCGCCGACTCCTCCAGCTGGAACGGGGTCGTCGAACGGTTACGCGCGCAAGGGCATCCCGTGATCGCGGCGGCCAACCCGCTGCGCGGCCTCGACAGCGACGCCGCCTACGTCGCGGCGGTCCTCGACGGCATCGAAGGACCGTGCGTCCTGGTCGGCCACTCCTACGGCGGGAGCGTCATCACGGTCGCGGCCGCGGCGAAACCCGGCGTCAAGGCGTTGGTCTACATTGCCGCCTTCATTCCCGACAAGGGTGAGAGCGCCCTCCAGCTGACCGACAAGTTCCCCGGATCCACCCTCGGACCGACCACCCGGCCCGCGTCCTATCCGCTCCCCGGCGGCGGCACCGGCACCGAGCTCTACATCCGGCAGGAGGAATTCCATCAGCAGTTCGCCGCCGACGTGCCCGCACCCACCGCCGAGCTGATGGCCGCGACCCAGCGGCCGGTCGCCCTCGACGCCTTGCAACAACCGGCGACCGCGGCGGCGTGGCGGGACGTCCCGACGTTCGCGCTGGTCACCACCGAGGACAAGAACATTCCGGTGCAAGCTCAGCGGTTCATGGCCGACCGCGCCGGCGCGGAGATCGTCGAGGTCTCCGCCTCGCACGCGGTAGCGGTTTCCCGGCCGGAGGTGGTCAGCGATCTGATCGTTCGCGCTGCCGCGCAGTAGTCCCGCGCCGCCGCGCCTACCCGCCGATGCGGGCTATCGTCTCCGCCACCCGTTCCAGGTGGTCGGCCATCGCTTGACGCGCGGCCTCGGGTGAGCCCGCCTCGATGGCGCGGACGATGGCCTCGTGTTCCCGGTCGGAGTCGGCGCGGCGGTCCTGGGTCAGGTTGAGGAATTCCGACTGGGGGTCCAGCGCGCGGCGGGTATCGGCGACCACCGCGGTCAGCATCTTGTTTCCGCTGGCGGCCGCGATCGCGGTGTGCAACTCGCCGTCGTAACGGACCCACTCACGGGCGTCGGTGGCCGCCGCCAGTTTGTCGAGCAGTTCGAAGAGCCGCAGCAGCTGGTCCGGCGTGCGGCGTTGCGCCGCGAACCCCGCGGTGGGGATCTCGATGAGCTGGCGGGCCTCGATCAGATCGCCTGCGTCGACACCGGCGAACGTCAGCTGCGGGCTCTCCTTCTTGGAGACGACGAAAGTTCCCCGGCCGGTGTGCGTTTCGGTGAGGCCCAGGGTCGCGCAGGCGTGCAGCGCCTCCCGCACCACCGGACGGCTGACGCCGAACTGTTGGGCCAAGGCGAGCTCGGCGGGCAAGCGGTCGCCTACCGCGTATTCGCCGCTCTGGATCAGCTCCTTCAGCCGACGAAAGACCGCTTCCGTGGCGCCGATGCGGTGCACCCGGCCTTCTTCGACTGTCACGTGACCAAGTATGGAGATCCGCCGATAGGGCGTCAAAACGCCGGGTCCAGCGTGTTCGTGCCGAGATCGACGTTGACAGGCGATGTGACCCGCGTTACTGTGCAACCTGTCTTACAGCCTGACCGCATGGCAGCCATACCTATCTCGGGCGGTCGCTGCCACGCAGGCTGGATTCGGCCCAAGGAAGGTTTCCATGACGCACCACGACGAACTGTCGGCCCGGCCAGCCACCTCAACACCAGCGGCGAAGCTCGACATCGGCGACGTCGGCTACCAGAAGCAGCTACGCAAGCGCCATATGCAGATGATCGCGATCGGCGGCTCCATCGGCACCGGGCTCTTCCTCGGGGCCAGCGGCCGCATGGCGCTGGCCGGGCCGTCGCTGGCCATCGTCTACATCGTGTGCGGCGTCTTCACCTTCATGGTGGTGCGCGCGCTCGGCGAGCTGGTGATGTACCGGCCGTCATCCGGGGCGTTCGTCTCCTACGCCCGCGAATTCCTCGGCGAGCGCGGCGCCTATTCCGTCGGCTGGCTGTACTTCCTGAATTGGTCCACCACCTTGGTCGCCGACATCACCGCCGTGGCGCTGTACGCGCACTTCTGGTCCCCGTTCGTACCGATACCGCAGTGGGTGCTCGCGCTGATCGCGCTGGCGGTCGTCGTCGGGCTCAACGTGGTGTCGGTGCGCCTGTTCGGCGAGTTCGAGTTCTGGTTCGCGCTGATCAAGGTCGGCACGATCGTCGCCTTCATGCTGCTGGCCGTGGTGTTCCTCGTCACCGGGACACCGGTCGACGGCAATGTCCCCGGCTTCTCGACCATCACCGACAACGGCGGTTTCTTCCCGCACGGCCTCGCTCCGATGCTCACCATCGCGCTCGGTGTGGTCTTCGCGTTCGGCGGGACCGAGATGATCGGCGTGGCCGCCGGCGAGTCCGACAACCCCGCCGCCGTGGTCCCGAGGGCCGTCAACTCGATCATGTGGCGGATCATCCTGTTCTACGCGGGCTCGGTGGTGCTGTTCACGCTGCTGCTGCCGTGGACGGCGTACTCGGCCAGCGAGAGCCCCTTCGTCACCGTGATGAGCTCCATCGGCATCCCGCACGCGGGCGATGTCATGAACCTGGTCGTGCTGACCGCCGCGATGTCCAGCCTGAACGCGGGTCTCTACGCGACCGGTCGCACCCTGCGGTCGATGGCCGTCGCCGGGGCGGCGCCACGCTTCGCCGCCCGGATGAATCGCCATGGCGTTCCGTACGGCGGAATCCTGATCACCAGTTCGGTGGGCATCGCCGGTGTCGTGCTGAATCTGCTCGTACCGCAGAAAGCGTTCGAGATCGTGCTGAACCTTGCCGGGCTCGGCATCGTCGGGACCTGGGCTTCGATCATGATCTGTCACTGGATATTCGTGCGGAAGTCCCAGCGCGGCGAGTACCGCCGACCGGCCTTCCGGCTTCCGTTCGCTCCGGTGCTCAACATCCTGACCCTCGTGTTCCTGGCCGGTGTCGTCGCGCTGATGTTCTTCGACGACGAGATCGGGCGGATCACACTCGCGGTGTTCACCGTCGTCGTCGCGGCCATGGTCGCGGGATGGTTCCGGATCAGGGGCCGCCTCGATCCGGACGTGCTCGCCCCGATGGATCGGCCGGACGCCGCTGAGGGGACGCGGAGCGCATGATGACTCGCGGAACAACACATCCCGTGGCATTGCGGGTCAACGTCCTCTACACCGGCGGCACGTTCGGAATGGCCGACCAGGGCGCCGGTATGGGACCGCGTTCGGGAATCGGCGCCGAAATCGCCGAGGCCATTGCCCGATACGAGGAGGTGACGGGCCGGTCGGTCGAGGTCCGGTACGCCGAATTCGACCGCGTCATCGACAGCGGCGCCGCCGACTCGGGCACCGCCTTCCGGATCGCGGAGTGGGTGCGGTACCGCGTCGAATCGGAGCGCCCGGACGGTGTGGTCGTCATTCACGGCACCGACACCATGGCCTATGTCGGCGCCCGCGTGGCGTTCGAACTGCGCGATCTCGCTGTGCCCGTGGTGCTGACCGGCGCCCAGATACCCCTTGGTCATCCCGGCAGCGATGCACAACGCAACTTGCATCTCGCACTGGATTCCATTGGCGCACAACCGCGTCCGGGAACCTACATCGCGTTCGGCTCGGCTTTGCACCCCGCCGTGCGGGCCAGCAAACGCGCGTGTGACGACTACGACGCCTTCACCACCGTTCGGGAATTCACGCCACCCCTGTCCCCCGCGGCATTGCTACCGCGTCGGCACAGTACGGCGACCCGCCTTCCGGTGGGGCTGCTCACCGTCTTTCCCGGCCTGCACGCCGACCTGCTGGGCGCGGCGATTCGGCAGTATCCCGGTGGAATGGTCCTCGAATGCTACGGCTCGGGCACGATGCCGCACGGAGCCGACGTCATCGAGACGATCCGGGCGGCAACGCGGCGTGGAACGCCGGTCGTCGTGATCAGCCAATGTGACAGCGGTTCGGTCGATCTGGAGCGATACCTGCCTGGACGGGCCCTGCTGGACGCGGGTGTGATCAGCGGAGGCGACATGACCAGGGAGGCGGCGCTCGCCAAACTGGCCTACCTCGTCGACCTCGGATTCTCCGGCGGGCAACTGCGGGACTGGATGACGACCAACATGCTCGGCGAGCTGTCGAACCCCGCCGCGCCGCCCCTGGTAACCCGCGAAGACGCCCTGACCGCCCGGAGCCGATGATGATCGAGAGCACCCGAACCGAACGAGACTCGCTCGGCACGCGCACCGTGCCCGGCGACGCCTACTGGGGCATCCACACCGCACGCGCGCTGGACAATTTCGCCATCACCGGCGACAGCATCGGGCGTTACCCCGCGCTCGTCGTCGCGCTCGCCACGGTCAAGCAGGCCGCCTGCCGCGCCAACCGAGAACTGGGCATCCTGGACGCTCGCCGCGCCGACGCGATCGAATCGGCCTGCGCGGAGATCAGGGGCGGCGCGCTGCACGACCAGTTTCCGATCGACCCGATCCAAGGCGGCGCGGGAACCTCGACGAACATGAACGCCAACGAGGTCATCGCCAACCGGGCGCTGGAGTTGCTCGGCCACGACCGCGGGACCTACACCGAACTGGACCCGCTCGACCACGTCAACCTCGGCCAATCCACCAACGACGTGTACCCGACCGCGGTCCGGCTCGCCGTGGTGCGGCACATCCGGGAACTGGTCGCGGCGCTCCGGCGGCTCGCGGACGCGTTCGGCGCCAAGGCGGACGAATTCGCCGACGTCATCAAAATGGGCCGCACCCAGCTGCAAGACGCCGTGCCCATGACCCTCGGACAGGAATTCGGCACGTTCGCGGTCATGGTGGGCGAGGACTGCGACCGGCTCGAGGAGGGCATCGCCCTGCTGTGCGAGAGCAACCTCGGCGGCACCGCGATCGGCACCGGAATCAACGGCCATCCCAGCTACCCCGCGCTGGCCTGCGCCCACCTCGCCGAGCTCACCGGCGAACTCGTCACACCCGCGGCCAACCTGATCGAGGCCACCCAGGACTGCGGCGCCTTCGTTCAGGTCTCCGGCATCGTCAAGCGGGTCGCGGTCAAACTGTCCAAGACGTGCAACGACCTGCGGTTGATGTCGTCCGGTCCGACAACGGGATTCGGCGAGATCAATCTGCCGCCGGTGCAGGCCGGGTCATCGATCATGCCGGGGAAGGTCAATCCGGTCATTCCGGAGATCGTCAACCAAGTCGCCTTCGAGGCCATCGGCAACGACCTGACCGTCACCATGGCCGCCGAAGCGGGGCAGTTCCAGCTCAACGCGTTCGAACCGATCATCGCCTACGGCATGCTGCGCACGACCACTCATCTGACCGCCGCGGTCGACACCTTGGCGACCAAGTGCGTCGCGGGCATCACCCCCAATCGCGACCATCTCGAGCAGGGCGTGCGGCGCTCCGTCGGCATCGTGACGGCTCTGACCCCCTACATCGGATACGCCGCCAGCGCCCGCATCGCCAAACAAGCATTGCAAACCGGCCGATCCGTCGCCGAGATCGCCATCGAACTCGGCTTGCTCACACCCGAGGCGATCGAGGAGATCCTCGGAGCCCGCCGACTCGCGGGGCTCTCGGGTTCCGCGTAGCCGAAATGTTTGCCAGGATGCCGTGCCCTCAGTCGCAGACCGCCCCGATCGATGCCGAGCCCACCAGCTTGGTGTATTTCGCCAGGACGCCGCGGGTGTAGCGGGGCGGCAAGGGTTTCCAACCCTCCCGGCGGCGGGCGAGTTCTTCGGGGTCGACTTGGAGGTCGAGGGTTCCCGCGGCGACGTCGAGGCGGATGGGGTCGCCGTCGCGGACGAAGGCGATCGGGCCGCCGTCCACGGCTTCGGGGGCGACGTGGCCGACGCACAGACCGGTGGTGCCGCCGGAGAACCGTCCGTCGGTGAGGAGCAGGACGTCTTTGCCCAGGCCAGCGCCCTTGATGGCCGCGGTGATGGCCAGCATCTCGCGCATGCCCGGACCGCCCTTGGGGCCCTCGTACCGGATGACCACCACGTCTCCCGCCGAGATCGTGCCGTCTTCGAGGGCGTCCATCGCGGCCCGCTCGCCGTCGAAAACCCGTGCGGTGCCGGTGAAGACATCGAATTCGAAGCCCGCCGACTTGACGACGGCGCCGTCGGGCGCGAGCGAACCCCGGAGGATGGTGATGCCGCCGGTCGGGTGCATCGGCGACGTCATGGCCCGGATCACCTTGCCGTCGGGGTCCGGCGGGGTGATGTCGGCCAGGTTCTCCGCGACCGTCCGGCCGGTCACGGTCAGGCAGTCGCCGTGCAGCAGCCCGGCGTCGAGCAGCGTCTTCATCAGCACCGGCACGCCGCCGATCCGGTCCACGTCGGTCATCACGTGCCTGCCGAAAGGTTTGACGTCGGCCAGGTGCGGCACCCGGCGACCGATGCGGGCGAAATCATCGATCGTCAAGTCGACGTTCGCCTCGTGTGCGATCGCCAGCAGGTGCAGCACCGCATTGGTGGAACCGCCGAAGGCCATCACCACCGCGATCGCGTTCTCGAAGGCGGGTTTGGTGAGGATGTCGGAGGGGGTGATCCCCTGCCGGATCAACTCCACCACCGCCTCGCCGCTGCGCCGGGCGTAGCCGTCGCGGCGGCGGTCGGTCGCGGGCGGCGCCGCGCTGCCCGGCAACGACATGCCGAGCGCCTCGGCCGCACTGGCCATGGTGTTGGCGGTGTACATCCCGCCGCAGGCCCCCTCGCCCGGACAGATGGCCCGCTCGATGGCGTCCACATCGTCGCGGCTCATCAGTCCGCGCGCGCAGGCGCCGACCGCCTCGAACGCGTCGATGATCGTCACCTCGCGCTCGCTGCCGTCGGACAGTTTCGCGATACCGGGCAGGATCGAACCCGCGTACAGGAACACGCTCGCCAGGTTCAGCCTGGCCGCCGCCATGAGCATACCGGGCAGCGACTTGTCGCAACCGGCCAGCAGCACCGCACCGTCGAGCCGCTCGGCCTGCATCACCGTCTCGACGCTGTCGGCGATCACCTCGCGTGAGACCAGGGAGAAGTGCATTCCCTCATGCCCCATGGAGATGCCGTCGGACACCGAGATGGTGCCGAACTGCATGGGGAAGCCGCCACCGGAGAACACGCCGTCCTTGCATCCCCTGGCGAGCCGGTCGAGCGAGAGATTGCACGGGGTGATCTCGTTCCACGACGAGGCCACCCCGATCTGCGGCTTCTCCCAATCGTCGTCGCCCATGCCGACCGCGCGCAGCATCCCGCGGGCCGCCGCCCGCTCCAGGCCGTCGGTGACGTCGCGGCTGCGCGGTTTGAGGTCGGACACCTTCGGATTCTCCGGCACGGTTCCCTATCATCCTCGGTCGGACGCGCGAACGGCAGGGACCACGCCGAACCAGATCATTGCGATCGGGGCGTCCGCGGTCGTGCGGCACGCCGGAACCCGTACGCCCTGAGCGTAATGGCACGCGGACCGTGGATCCGGGACCGTACGCTCGCACCATGACCGAGCATCCGAGACTTCACTCGATCCCGGGAGGACGCGACGACCGGATTCCGGACCCGCAACCGCGGACGGCTCCGGAACCGCTCTGGCGCGAGGCGCTCGGCGAACACTTGCGCGCGCTGCGCCAGGATCGGCGCGAGACGCTGGTGGAAACCGCCAAGCGGGCGGGCATTTCCCCGCAGTACCTGTCCGAGGTGGAGCGGGGCCGCAAAGAGCCGTCGAGTGAGATGATCGCCGCTCTGGCCGGATCGCTCGGCACTACGCTGGGCGAGCTCATCGGACAGGTCGCCGATGACCTGCGCGCCCAGCGTCGTGTCGCCTTCCTCGGTCGGCCCGCGCGGCGTTCCAGCGCAGGGCCGACGCTCATGGCGCTGGCGGCCTGATCAGTCGCGGGCGCCGAGCACCTGGTCGACGAGGCCGTAGTCGACCGCCGCCTGCGCCGTGAAGACCCGGTCGCGATCGGTGTCGTGGCGCAGCCGCTCCGCCGACTGGCCGGTGTGCCGCGACAGGATCGACTCGATCTCCGCGCGCATCCGCACCAGTTCGTCGGCCTGCAGGATCAAATCGGGTATCGCACCCTGACCGCGGGCGGCGGGCTGGTGCAGCACCACCCGCGCGTGCGGCAGCATGGCACGGCGGCCGGGCTCCCCGCCCGCCAGCAGGACGGCGCCGACCGCGATGGCCTGGCCGACGCAGGTGGTCTGCACCGGGGACTTGATGTGCTGCATGGTGTCGTACACCGCGAGCATCGACGGGAGATCGCCGCCCTCACAGTTGATGTACAGGTTGATCTCCTGCTCCGGGCTTTCCGATTCCAGGTGCAGCAGCTGCGCGATGAGCGCGTTGGCCACGCCCGAGTCGATCGGCGTGCCGAGGTAGACGATCCGCTCGGCGAGCAGGTGGGAGTAGATGTCGGTGATCCGCTCGCCGCCGCGCGGATGCTGCGCGATCACATTGGGAATGGTGTAGGTACTCATGATGCCGAGATTCCGATCCGTTGCCGCTGCGGAACGATCTGTCCGAACGAGTCGACGATGTGGTCGATGAAGCCGTACTCCTTGGCCTGCGCGGCGGTGAACCAGCGGTCGTGCAGGGAGTCCTCGTAGATCCGGTCGAACGGCTGCCCGGTGTCCTCGGCGATGATGCCGAGCACCGTGTCCACGGTGTGACGCAGGTCGTCGGCCTGGACTTCGACGTCGACCGCGGTGCCGCCGATCCCCGCCGACCCCTGATGCATCAGCACCCGGGCATGCGGCAACGCGAAACGCCGACCCCGACTGCCGGACGACAATAGGAATTGCCCTGCGCTGCACGCCAATCCGAGGGCGAGCGTGGAGACCTCGCACGGCACCAACCGCATCACATCGCGGATGGCCAGCATCGACGGAACCGATCCGCCCGGGGAATGGATCCACAGCGAGATGCCCGTCTCCGGATCCTCCGCGGCGAGGGTGAGCAGCTGCGTCATCAGCAGCGTGCCGTTGTCGTCGTCGAGCGGGCCGTCCAACACCAGGACGCGGCGGCTGAGCAGTTGCTCCCGGGCCCGCCAGCTGAACAACGGGGTCTTGTCATCGTGAGCCATGCCTCCACCGTGCCGCACGCGCCCCACGATTCCGGTGCCACGCTGCCCTGGGCAGATCTGCTCTCAGCAGCCGAGTCGCGAACGCGCACGCAGGCCGTGACGTGGTAATCGCCAAAAGCCTCAGCAGCACACCACAGCTCGCGTCCGGTTCGCCACCAGTGCTCAACCCAGTGCGCCTGGATGGATGGCTGGCGTGCAAGACAACGATGCCCGTCGGCGCAGCGTGCGCCGACGGGCATCGTTGCCGCGGAAGGCGACTCGTCAGGATTCGCGTCCCGCGGTCGAGGCGGACCGCTGCCGGTTGGTGCGGGCGCGGCGGCGTTCTGCCTGCAATTCGGCGAGTTCCTGCTCGAGGATGTCAGCGACGCGGAACGAACCGGTGTCGTAGATGTCCGGCGTGCGGGCCGTCGGCGGCTGCGCGAGGTCGGACTTGGCGCTGTCCTTGCCGTTCTTGGCGTCGGCCGCGGGCATGTCGCTCTTGGCGTCGGCGAGCGGGCGTCGTGTCGCCGCGATCTCCGGCAATGCGGCGGTCGGGATTTCGGTCTCGGCCACCGAGGGACGCGTCTGCGCCTGCCGGACGACCACCTTCGCCGCGGCGGGTTCGTCGGCGAGCACCCGTGACACCGGCCGGTCGTCGGACTTGATCGGGGATACCGGAGTCGGCGCGACAGGCTCGCTGTCCGCGACAGGCTTCTTGCCGTTGGTCGCGGCACCACTCTTGGCGACCACCGCGGCGTCGGCGCTCGCGACCTTCACCGTCGCCGCGGGGCGGACCTCGAAGCTCTCCATCGCGTCCAGTGCCTCGATGGTCTCGGGCAGCACTGGCTTGCGGGGCGTTTCAGCCGGGGCGCGCTTCGGCTCGGCCTGCACCGGAGCCGGGTGTTCCGGTTCGACCTCGGTCTCCACGACCGCCTCCGCCACCTCCTCGACCGGTGGCGCCGACGGAGACTCGTCGGGAACCGGCTGCTCGTGCGGTACGCCGGACGCGCTCACCTCCGGAGGGATCGGCATCCGATACCTGGGCAGCGTGAGCCGGATCTGCTCGGCCGGGTCGGGGAGCTCGCGGACCTGCTCGGTGGCCCTGGCGATGGCCAGGCCGTAGCGGGCGCTGGCGGCGTCGTGGATGAGCAGCGCGACACCGATCATCACCGGCGCGATGGCGTGCACGGCGGCGTCGTACCAGGCGCCGATGCGTAGATACGGGTAGGTGTTCAGGGTGACCGTCAGGGTCAGCAGGGCCATTTCGGCCGCGGCGACTTGGCGGCGGTTGTCGACCACACCCCACTCGGCCACCTTGTTGGTGCCGATCATGATGATGATCAAGCAGACGCTGATCATGCCTTCGAGCAGATAGCTGAACCAGTACAGCGGATCGGTCGGCCCGCCGGGCGCGATGTTGTGCTGGACGTTGACCGCCGACCACAGCATGCCCGCCGCGACGACACCGGCCAGCGCGCGCAGCGACCAGGATCTATGCCGATACAGCGAGGCCAGCTTGGCGTGCGGGCTGGATTCGCGTCGCTGCGCGGCAATCGCCTTGCGGGCGAGCAGGAGATCTCGCATGTCGGCCTTTTCGATCGCTTCGGTGGTCTGCCTGGCCCGGTCGGAGGCGGCGGCAGCGGCCTGCGCCTCTTTCCAGCGCTGTCCGCGCTCCTGCGTGCGAATCCGTTCGGCGAGCTCACGTTCGGCATGCAGTTCGTCCTCCGACAGCGCTTCGGTCAGCGCGGGATCGAACTGGTAGGCGAGCCGTCCACGGGCCTTCTCGACCCGTCTCGCCAGCTGTGTAACCTCGTCCTCGATGGGATGTTCGATGACCATCAGCGCTCCCCGCACGGGAGAGTCGATGGCAGACAAGTGATCACGAATGGCAACGGCACACCCCATTCATAGTCGATGCACCGCTGCTGGCGAAACCTATTCATTTGCCATCTCGTAAAACTATTCGGCGTGCCGCGGATGACACGCGTCTGCCCTGACCGCCTACCCTCCGCATCGAGCCGAGCGCCGAACCATTGATCACTCTATGCTGAGGTGGCGTGCTTTCCTTCGCGACGGCGCGTGCGCTCCCCCCGGGGCGCTCGGATACGCCGGTGCCGCCGAGATTCGCCCCTCGGCGGCATCGGGCCGCCTGCACGCCGATCATCCATGCGGACAGAGCATTTTCGACGACGCCCTATGCGCGAGCGATCAGCACCGACCCGCCGCGCGATCGGCGTCCACCGAATCCAGCACCCGAGACAGCGTGTCGAACAGCAGCCGGTCCAGCCCGTCCTGGTCGACGTCGTCGCGGGCCAGCCACTGCACCGTGAGATCTTCCGCCATCGCCCACCACGACCGGACCACCAGACGCTGGGCGGTCGTGGGCTCGTCCCGCCCGAGCGCGGCGAACACACGATCGGTCAATTCGTCGTGCATCTGCTCCATGACCGACTCGAGCACCGGGTCCTGCCCCGCCGCACGCAGCAATCCCACCAGCGGTCCCCTGCGCCTGCGCATGTAGCCGACGAAGTTGGCGATCATCGACGCGAGCGGGTCGGCGGCGTCCTGGTCGGGACCGGTCGCGCGCAGGAATCGCTGGGTCGCGGCTCGGACGAGCTGCGCGTAGTAGTCCTGCTTGGTCGGGAAGTAGTGGAAGAGCAGTCCGCGGGAGATACCGGCCTGCTGCGCGACCGCGTCGACGGTGATCTGATGCCAGGGCCGGTCGATCAGCATGCCCAGCCCGATCCCGATCAATTGTCTGCGCCGGTCCTGCGCCGAGCGACGGCCGCCGGGCTCCGCGGCAACCTCGGTCATCCAGCCTCCTGCGTCTTGTGGAACACCCGCACCCGGTCGGCGCGATGAGGCGCTGCGCGATGGTTCCTCAGCACGCCCCCTCTATTGAGCAATGCTCAACAATATGCTACCAATGACCCGACCGTGAGTTGAGCAATGCTCAGCACAGCCTCGAGGATGGGTATGGACTTCACGCATTCCGACCGAGCCGTCCGTCTCACCGACCAGGTGCGGCAGTTCGTGCGCGACGAGATCGAGCCGCGCGAGGCCGAGCACGCGGCCTTCCTGCGGGAATCGCCGTGGGCGGTCCCGCCGGTGGTCGAAGAGCTCAAGCAGAAGGCGCGGGCGGCGGGACTGTGGAACCTCTTCCTCCCCGATCCGGAATTCGGCGCGGGTCTGAGCAACGTCGACTACGCGCCGATGGCCGAGGCGATGGGCGGCTCCGGCTGGGCGTCGGAGGTGTTCAACTGCAACGCGCCCGACACCGGCAACGCCGAGGTCCTGCTGCATTACGGCAGCGCGGAGCAGCGCAGGGAGTGGCTGCGGCCGCTGCTGGACGGCACGATCCGCTCGGCGTTCTGCATGACCGAACCCGAGGTCGCCTCCTCGGACGCGACGAACATGGCCGCGACCGCCGTGGTGGACGGCGACGAGATCGTGCTCAACGGCCGCAAGTGGTGGAGCACCGGCATCGGCCATCCGAACTGCGCGTTCGTCATCTTCATGGGACTCACCAACCCGGCGGCGCACCCCTATCAGCGCCACTCCATGGTCCTGGTCCCGCTCGACACGCCCGGCGTGCGGATCGAGCGGATGCTCAGCACCTTCGGCTACCTGGACGAACCCTATGGGCACGGCGAGGTCACCTTCACCGACGTGCGGCTTCCCTTGGACGCCGTGATCGCCGGGCCGGGACGGGGATTCGAGATCGCGCAGGGCCGCCTCGGTCCCGGCCGCATCCACCACTGCATGCGCGCCATCGGCCTCGCCGAGCGCGCGCTCGAGCTGGCCTGTCGTCGCAGCCTCTCGCGCACCGCCTTCGGCAAGCCGCTGGCCAATCTCGGCGGCAATCGGGAGCGCATCGCGAACGCGCGCGTGGCGATCAATCAGGCCAGGCTGCTCGTCCTGCACACCGCCTGGCTGCTGGATACGAAAGGCCTGGCGGGCGCGCGCAGCGAGGTGTCCCAGATCAAGGCGGTCGTGCCCAGGATGACCCAGGAAGTGCTCGACATGGCGATCCAATTGCACGGCGGCGCGGGACTTTCCGATGACTTCCCGCTGGCGCGCGCGTTCGCGGGCATTCGGTCGCTGCGCTTCGCCGACGGTCCCGACGAAGTACACCTCGGCGTGATCGCCCGCCAGGAACTACGCAAGTACGGGACCGACCGGTGAGCGCCCCCGAGGCCGGTGCCGTCCGCGCCGAGGACGCCTTCGACGTTGCGGCCATGCACGCCTGGCTCGCCGAGCAGGTGCCCGACCTCGTCGGTCCGCCGCAGGTGCGCCAATTCTCCGGTGGCGCGTCGAATCTCACCTATCTCCTGCGCTATCCGGACCGCGACCTGATCCTGCGACGGCCACCGAGCGGCACGAAGGCCGCCTCCGCCCATGACATGGGCCGTGAGTTCCTGGTGCAGCAACGGCTGCGCCCGCACTACCCGTACGTGCCGCGGATGGTCGCCCGGTGTATCGACCCCGATGTGATCGGCAGCGAGTTCTACGTGATGGAGCGTGTGGCGGGCACCATCCTGCGCGGTGACCTGCCGGAGGGGATGAGCCTGTCCGTCGATCAGGCGCGGCGACTGTCCACCACGGCTTTCGATTGTCTGGTCGAACTGCACGAGGTGGACCCCGTAGCCGCGGGACTCAGCGAAATCGGCAAGGGCGCGGGCTACGTCGGCCGCCAGGTCTCGGGCTGGTCGCGCCGTTTCGTCAACGCGCGCACCGACAATGTCAGCGATTTCGCGGCGGTGATGGCCTGGCTGGATCACAATCAGCCGCCGGACGTCGCGACCACCGTCATCCACAACGACTTCCGTCTCGACAATCTCGTGCTCGACCCGGCTGGCTCGGGCGCGATCGTCGGCGTACTCGACTGGGAGATGGCGACCTTGGGCGACCCGCTGATGGATCTCGGCGGCGCGCTGGCCTACTGGGTGCAGGCCGACGACGACGAGGCCATGCTGTCCTTCCGGCGCCAGCCGAGCCACCTGCCCGGCATGCTGACCCGCGCGCAGATCGTCGACCATTACTGCGAACGCACCGGCCGCTCCGCCGAGAACTGGCCGTTCTACGAGGTCTTCGGCCTGTTCCGCCTGGCCGTCATCGCCCAGCAGATCTACTACCGCTACCACCACGGGCAAACCACCAACCCGGCGTTCAAAGACTTCTGGATGGTGATCAACTACCTGGAATGGCGCTGCCGGAAGATCGCGGGCCTGAGCTGAGGTCTTGCAATTTGGCGATGCGTTCAGCGTCAGGGTGACCGGTCCTCATCCTCGTCGTCGATCCGCTGCCTGATCTCCTCCACCGACCGCCCCTTCGGGATGGGTTCGGGCCAGAGCACCACCGCGATGAGCACGGCCAGCGGCAGACCCGCAGCGACCGCGATGCCGACCATGATCCATCCGTCGCCGATCATCTACCGGCCGCCTTTGGCAGCCCACACCGAACGTCCGCGTGGGGTGATGGACCATCGGGAGGCGTAGGGCACGCACATGATCAGCCCGCGTCCTTCGAGTTGACCGATCGCACGGCGGGCACTCCATCCGGTGAGCTGAGCCTGCTGCGTGATCTGGGTGGCGGTGAGCATTCCGCCTGGCGCGAGAACTGACAGTACCGCTGTTTCCGCTGCTGTTCCGGTAGCCATCTGGACCCCCTGCCTGTGTCCTCTGGTATTGGTGAGCATCCGCCGGCGGTACGAATCGCGTTGCGGGGGTTCACTTCCCGGTACGGTGTTCACCCGGCGGCTGGGCCGAGAATCACGCTAAGCGGGCTCGGCCCAAGCCGACCCGGATACGCTGTTGACAGAGGTTTACCGCGCCGGAGAGGGGGCAGATGGTGGAACCGGGTTCGCTGCTGCGTGCCACTCGCGAGACGGCGGGGATTTCGCTACGTGCCATGGCCGAACGGACCTACTACAGTCCCGCGTATCTATCGCTGATCGAGTCCGGTAAGCGCCCGGTGCCTGCCGGTGTCGTCGCCGCCTACGAACGAGTGCTCGGCGCGGACCTGGATCGACTGACTGCGGTGGCGCGCTCACCCGCCAGCGTGGACGCTACGACATTGGCCGATGTGGCGTCGATGCTGTCGGCTATGCGCCGAATCGAGGACGCGGCAGGGGCTGTGACGGTACTCCCGACGGTGCGCGGCATGTCCGCCATGACCGAAACCTTTGCCAGGGAGGCACGTACGGCACGAACCGAAGCCGCAGCCCTGGCGTCTGAAGTCGTGCAGTACCGGGCATGGCTGGAGCACGCGATCGGAGCCGATACCGCCGCACGGGCCACCATGAGGACGGCGACAGATTTGGCGGAGGAATCCCGCGACCCCGACCGGCTGGTGCACGCCCTGGGCTTCACGGGTTACGTGACTGTGAGTACGGGAGATTACGGCAAGGTCATCGCCCTGTCGGATGCCGCGCTGGCGGTACGGGGCGCGCACCCCACCCTCGTGGCCTACGGGCGAATGCGACGTGCCGAGTTGCTGGCCGCGCGGGGGGATTCCCGACAGGCGGGCAGGGTACTGTCCGCAGCGGAGCCGGAGGCGGCGAACGACCCTCCGCAGTCGATGTACTGGTGGACCCCTGGGTTCGCGGCCGTGCAGCGTGCTGGCGTCCTCGCGCTGCTGGGGCACACGGCCGACGCGGTTCGAGAAGCGACGCACGGAGTGGCGGCGATGCCCGTCGAGCACCGGGGAACCGCGTGGCTGGCCTCAGCGCTACGCCGCGTCGACCCGGACATGAGCGCGGACGGCTCAGCGTGAGAGACAACCCAGTCCCGCGGCGGGCCTAGCGGCCGAGTGCTATGGAAGCGATGTTCACTGTGGTGCAACCGCTTCCAGCGGGAAGCCGGGTGAACCGATCGCGTAACCAGGCGACCACGCTGTGCTCGGCGAGCGTGTTCAGCGTCAGGTGTTCGCTCAGGTGGTCGCGGATATAGGTGACCTGGGCGGTGGGGTCCTGGCAATAGGCGGCGGCGAGGTCGTCGGCCGGGCCGATGGGTACCAGCCAGTCCGCGGCCGCGTGGTAGAGATAGACCGGGGCGTCGGGGACCGACTTGCCCATCCTGGTGCGGGCGAAGACATCCCGCATGATCGGTGTGTGCAGCAGACCGCCCTGCACCAGGCTGTCGATGTCGAGAAATGGGTCCGTCACGGCCTGTTTCAGCACGCACATCCGGTCCTTCGCCGCGAGCAGTTCGCGGCCGCGTGAGGTGGCGTTCGCGCGCAGGAAGGCGTCCAACTCCGGTTCCTCGCGGGCGAGACCGATGATCGCGGCCGCGACCAGACCGGCTCCGGGCCCTCTGTTCGCCTCCCGGGACAGGATCTCGAGATCGACATCGGTGCCGCCGGAGACAACGCCGACAAGATTCACCTCCGGTGCGTAGACAGCGCGCAGTTCCGCCCCGTGCAGCGTGGGGATCGATCCGCCGGAATAGCCCCACATCGCCACCTCGGTGTCCGCACCTGCCAGCCCCAGTGGAGCGAAACGCTCCGCGGCGCGAATGCCGTCCAAGGCGATCCGCGCGGCCAGCGGACCATGGGCGAACGCCGCGTTCGGCCCCTGATGGTCGGGAACCACGACGCTCCACCCCTGCGCCAGCAGCGCCGCCGCGCCGCGCAGCGGATCGATCTGGCCGTCCAGCAACCCCGCCTGCGCCGAGCGGCGCACCGTATACGACGGCGCGCAGAACAGCCCCGTTGAGTCCTCAGCGGGGTGCAGCGACACCAGCTTCCCGGTTCCGATGCGCGGTTTCAGCAGCGTCGCGACCGCGGCGATCGGCTGGTCGGCGCTGTTGTTCGACCGGTAGGACACCTGCCACGCCTCGGCATCCAGCGACGCTCCGAGCTGGTTGGCGATCTGGATCGGCCGCGCGGCGAGAATCTCGCCCGGCCGTTTCGACGCGATCGCATCGGCGGGTGGCCAGTAGAACGAGTCCTGCTCCGGAGGTAAGGGCTGCAACCCATCCGGCGACGCCGCCGACGGCACCGGCATGGCCAGAAGAACCGAAAGCGCCACTCCCACAACCGCGCCGCACCGTGCGAATCCCACCGACGACCTCCCCTGAACCGACCCGACCTACCCCGCATTCGTCGCCGATCGACCGCTCCGGCAGGGAAATCGTAGCGAAATGCCCTGCGCTCCAGGGGTGTAATGCCGATGCCCCGGCGCACCCGAGCGGATCAGTTCGGTGCGGCGATCTTGATGATGGTGGATCTGCCGCCGCTGGTGGCCACCGTGACGAACTGGCGATAGGTGCGGTTGGCCGAGTCGGGCCGCAGTTCGGTGATGACCACGTCGTAGCGCCCGTCGAGCATGGAGGTGATCATGACGCAGTGCTGGGTGCCCGCGGGGACGGAAGCGATGCCCGCGTCGATCACGGCGACCGGTGGCACGGCGGCGTCCGGTGCGGTCAGCGATCGGGCGACCGCGCCCGAGCGGGTCACGTAATACGCGTGCTGGAACGCCAGGATCACGTCCGGACCCGAGTCGAGAGAACCGGTGCCGTTGCCGCGCACCAGCTGCTCGCCACGGATCGGCTCACAACCTGGGCCACCGCCGAGCACCGGATCGGCGACGGTGGCCGATTGCCGTGGCGCGGACGCCGCGTCCGTGTACACCAGCACCAACGCCGCGGCGGCGAGCGACGCCGCCATCCCGACACCGCCGACCAACCAGACCCGACGTGGTCCGCGCCGAGCCCGGCGCCGATCGCGGGGCGCACGGCGCCGATCGCTGACGGCGCGGTGCGACGGGCCCTGCGGGGGGATCATCCCGGGCCACGTGGGCACGCGCTCGGGCCGTGCCCGGCCAGGGCGGGCGGGCCGCCCGCCCTCGGACGTGTTCGACGACATGATCTCGCCGCACCCCCTTTTACCGGTGCCTACTCGGCCACCGTGGGTTCCCTCTGAATGCCGTTGGGCAGTAACAACATTGCATATTTCGGTGGATTCTGTCGGTCGAATGGTCAACAGGCAAGGCCGATGCGTGCGCGAGGACGGCGGCCACGGTGGCACCGCGTCGACGCAGCGACCCACCCGCAAAGCTTCGGCACAGCGGATGTATAGTTGCCTAAAGCAACTAGTTGTCCTTGCTAACTAATCTGCTGATAGGAACATCGAGGTGAGTGCCATGTCCGCTACGGCTCGCGAGCGCACCGTCTCGGCGGCCGAACTCGCGGCCGCCGACGAGCTCGGCAAGCAGCTCGTGCGGTTCATGCGGGCGATCAACCGGGCGAAGTCGCAGCTGGCCAAGCCCGGCCCGGACGGGCTGGAACGGCTGGCCTACTCCGTGCTGTTCTGCCTGGTCCACGAGGGACCACAGCGCGCGGGCAGGCTCGCCGAACTGTTGCACGCCGAAGCCTCCACCATCAGCAGACAGAGCAGATCCCTGGTGGAACACGGCCTGGTGGAGCGCCGGGCCGACCCGGTCGACGGCCGCGCGTGCGTGCTGGCGGCCACCGCGGAGGGCGTGCGCGTCTTCGAGCGCAACCGCGCACTGCGCAACCGGTGGCTGGCCGAGATCCTCGCCGACTGGTCCGCGCAGGACCGGGACACCTTGACCGCTCTGCTCGACCGGCTCACCGCAGGAATCGAGACAACCCCCCGACAGCCAGCCGATTGGAAATAGGGCTCATCCATGACGAACTCCACCACCCAGGCTCCGCGGGACCTGGACCCGAGCACGGGCACGACACTGTCGCACCGGCAGATCCTGACCATCCTGTCCGGCCTACTGCTCGGCATGTTCCTGGCCGCGCTCGACCAGAACATCGTCAGCGTCGCGATCGTGAAGATCGCCAACAGCCTGCACGGTTTCGACGAACAAGCCTGGGCGACAACGGCGTACCTGATCACCGCGACGATCACCACGCCGCTGTACGGCAAACTGGCCGACATCTACGGCCGCAAACCGTTCTACCTCGTGGCGATCGGATTGTTCGTCATCGGTTCGGTGGCCTGCACCTTCGCGACCTCGATGTACCAGCTCGCCGGGTTCCGCGCCTTCCAGGGCCTCGGCGCGGGCGGGCTGATGTCGCTGGCGTTCACCATCATCGGTGACATCGTCCCCGTGCGGGAACGGGTGCGCTACCAGGGCTACTTCATGATGGTCTTCGGTACGGCCACCGTGCTCGGCCCGGTGCTCGGCGGCTTCTTCTCCGACTACCAAGAACTCGGCGGCATCGAAGGCTGGCGCTGGGTGTTCCTGGTGAACGTCCCGGTCGGCGTGCTGGCCATGCTCGTGGTGGCCAAGGTGCTCAACACGCCGCACCAGCGCCAGCACCACCGCATCGACTGGTTCGGCGCGCTGGCGCTGACCGTCTTCGTCGTGCCGCTGCTGATCATCGCCGAGCAGGGCCGCCATTGGGGCTGGTCGTCGGAGCGCGCGCTGATCTGCTACGGCATCGGCGCGGTCGGCTTCCTGCTGTTCGTGCTGGTCGAATTCCTGATGAAGGACGCGGCGCTGATCCCATTGCGGCTGTTCAAGAATTCGACCTTCAGCGTCACCATCCTTGGCGGATTCATCGTCGGCGTGGCGATGTTCGGCGCGATCACCATGGTCCCGCAGTACTTCCAGGTGGTGCGAGGGTACTCGCCGACGAAGGCGGGCCTGCTGATGCTGCCGCTGGTGCTCGGCATCACCATCGGCTCGCAGGCGGCCGGGCGGATCACCAAGCGGACCGGTCGCTACAAGTTCCTGCCGGTGACCGGCACGTTCATCGTCGCGCTCGGCGCGACGCTGTACGCGCAGGTGCACTACGACAGTCCGCTGTGGCAGCCGCTGGTCTACGGCGGCGTGATCGGCCTCGGGCTCGGCTGCTGCATGCAGACGTTGATCATCGCCGCGCAGAACGCCGGACCACGCTCGGACATGGGCGTTTCCACCGCCTCGGCCACCTTCTTCCGCCAGATGGGCGGCACCCTCGGCGTCGCGGTGTTCTTGACGATCCTGTTCAACCTGTTGCCGCACCGGATCACCGACGCGTTCGGCGGCGTGCTGCCGCCCGGATTCGGCCCCGACCAGCTCAGCGGCATGCAATCCAACACCAGCGGTATCGCGGCCCTGCCCGACGCGCTGAAGATACCGATCCTCACCGGGTTCACCGACTCCATGCACGGGGTGTTCTACGCGGCGGCCGGAGTGGCGCTGCTGGCCTGCGTGGTGCTGATGTTCATGAAAGAGATTCCGCTGCAAGACAATCCGGTTCCGGCGGCGGCGCCGAGCGCGAAGCGGGAGGAAGCCGAGTCGCGGTGGGAAGCCGATCAGGTCTGGGAGGGCGCCGCGCAAGCGCTGTCGGAACCGGAGCCGGTGCTCGCCGGGGCGGGCAAGCACGCGTCGGGCGATCCCGCGGGCAACGGGGCGCGGCATCTCGAGCCGCGCGCGAGTTTCGACGCCGACAGCGTGGAGTACGAGGGACGCTCCCTCAGCGGTTACGTCCACCGGGCCGACGGCCACCCCGTGGCCTCAGCCGCGCTGACCCTCATCGACCAGCGCGGACGTCAGGCCGCACGGGCGAGCGGCGGCTCCGACGGCCGTTATGTCGTCGGCGCGCCCGAGGCGGGCAATTACGTGCTGATCGTCTCGGCCGCCGGGCATCAACCGGCGGCGCTCAATGTCACGCTCGCGGACCGGCCGCAGCAGGTCGACATCACGCTGCTCGGCTCGAGCGAGGTGTCCGGCGTGGTCCGGTCGCGCACCCACGGCGAGCCGCTGCCCGGCGCGACCGTCACGCTGACCGATCCGGACGGCGAGGTCGTCGGCTCCGCCACCGCCGCCTCCGACGGGGCCTACGTCTGCCATGGCGTGGTCCCCGGCGCCTACACCCTGGTGGCGATCGCCGAGCACATGCGTCCGAGCGCGACCACGCTGACGGTGCCGGACAACGGACCCCTGCGCCACGACATCGATCTCGCCCCGATGGCTGTGCTGACCGGAACAGCGTGGTCGGACGACGGCCGGGCGGTCTCGGATGTCCAGATCAGCGTGCTCGACACGGCGGGCGTGCTCATCGCGACGACGCGCACCGACGAGAACGGCCGGTACCTGGTCACGGATCTCGCCGAAGGCGACTACACGATCGTCGCGCGCGGCTATCCGCCGGTGACCAGCCGGGTCACGTTGTGCGGCCGCGACGCGGCGCACGATGTGCGGCTCGGCTACGACGTCGACGACGAGGCGGCCGGGAGGGTTTCTCCCGAGCACTGACTCGCGGCCGCCGTACGCGGACGTGCCGATCGATCACTCGGACCGCGCGCGCTTGTAGTCGCCGAACGGCTCGTCACGCTCGCGGACCGCCTCGCGGAAACCGACGGTGAAAGCACGGTTCGTGAAGGCGTAACCCTCTCTGGTGTGCCGGGCGATGCCGTCGAAGACGGTGCTGATCATGCCGGAGTTGGCGACGCCCTGCGCGTACAGCGCCGAGTTGAGCGCCAGCTTGGCCATCATGAGCTGGTTGACCGGCATGCGCGCGATCCTGGCGACGAATTCCTCGGTGCGCGCGTCGAGTTCGTCGGCGGGCCAGGACTCGACCGCGAGGCCCCATTCGACGGCCTGCTTGCCGGTGAGGCAGTCGCCGGTGAACAGCAGGCGCTTGGCGCGCTGGTCACCGAGCCGATGCGCCCACATGCCCGCGGCCGGGACACCCCACACGCGGGTGGGCGGATAACCGATCTTGGTGTCGTCGGCGCAGATGATCTGATCGGCGAACAGGGCGATGTCGCTGCCGCCCGCCACGGCGAAGCCGTGCAGCTTGGCCACGGTCGGCTTGTTCGCCTGCATCAGGCTGGCGAACCCGCGGTTGAACCGGCTCATCATCGCGTAGTCGATCATCGGATCCCAGGTTCGCGCCGGGTCGTGGTTGCGGCCCTGCGCCACCGGATCGACGACCGTGCCCATCACGTCATCGGGTCCGCCGGTCACCGCGAAACTCTGCTCGGCGAACATGCTCAGGTCGTACCCGCCGCAGAACCCCTTGCCGCGCCCGGACAGCAGGATCACGTGCACCCGCGGGTCCAGATCGGCGCGCTCGACCGCGCGCGCCAAATCGAGCGGGGTGTCCGGGGTGATCGCATTGCCTTTGTCCGGCCGGTTGAACGTGATCCGCGCTATCCGGCCGTCCCGCTCGTAGGTCAGCGTGCGGTACTCGCCCGCGTCGTCCGGTTCGGGGCGGTCCGCCCACGGCGAGCCCGGGATCTCGGCCCAATTGCGGTACCACGGGGCCGCGTCGTCCTGGAATTCACTGTTGGTCATCGGTTTCCCTTTCGACGTCGGCCGGAATCGGGTATGCGCAGTCTGGCTCACGAACCATTTGACAGTCAATACTGACTGTGAAATCGTCCTCGGCGATGAAGGGAGCCCGATGGCCGGACGACGCGAGGAGCAGAAGCGGGCGACTCGCGTCCGACTTCTCGACGCCGCCGCCGATCTGCTGGCCGAGCGAGGGTATTCGGCGCTGTCCACCCTGGCGGTGCAGCGCGCGGCGGGCGTCAGCCGCGGGGCTCTCCTGCACCACTTCCCCACGATCGACGCCTTGGTCTCGGAACTGGTCGCCCATTTGGTGGCACGCAACGAAGCGGCCGTCCGAGAGGCCGCGGATCGGCTCGGCGACGGCTCCGACCCGGTGCTGCGCGCCCTGACCGCGTTGTACGAGTCGATGGCCCGCCCGGCGGCGCAGGCCGAGTTCGAATTGTGGGCGGCCGCGCGCACCGATCCGTCGCTGGCCGAGGCGTTGCGCGCCGCCGAACGGCAGGCGGGGCGGGATCTGCATCGCGTGGTCGACGCGCTGTTCGGGCCGGAGTTCGTCGCCCATCCGCGCTATCCGGCCGTCCGCGATCTCACGGTCGCGATACTGCGCGGCACCGCGATGTCCCGGCCACTGCGCTCAACCGAGCGCGCCGCCGCGGCAACCATCGATCGATGGGCGGAGGCCATCGGCATCCTGCTGAACCACAACCCGTAGCAATCGTCCGGCGTGCGCGCAGGGGAATGAATTGTGATGTGCGTCACTTGGCTGGTCGATTGTGCTGTCTCACACAGTCTCGCTATCCTGGCTGCACTTTGAGACCACCGAGTCTCAATGCTGCCTTCGACGGGGCCGGGTCCGACCACCGCGCGGCACCGGCGGAGGCCGATTCCTGCCGGGGAGCGCCTGCGGCGCGTGGACTACCAGGAGCGAACGCATGCGATCGAAGTTGATCTCGGCGGCCATCGGTATCGCGGCGATGGCGCTGTCCTGTGTCGGCCCCGGCAGCGGGCCGGCCGCCGCCGAACCGGAGTGCCCCACCCTGTACGTAGTGGCGATCCCGGGAACCTGGGAGACCACCGATCGGCCGGACGGCGAACGCCCCGGACCCGGGATGCTCTCGGGGGTCACCGATGGGCTGCCCAGCTCGGCGCGGGTGGACTACGTGAGCTACGCCGCGACGGCGTTCCCGTGGGAGAGCGAGGTCTACGGCGCCTCCAAGCGGGAGGCCGTGGACAACGCGCGCGGCATGATCGCGGCGATGGCCAGGGAGTGCGGTGCGACGAAGATCGCGCTGCTCGGCTACAGCCAGGGAGCCGACGCCGCGGGCGATCTCGCCGCCGAGATCGGCACCGGCCTCGGCGTCGTGCCGCCGCACCGGATCGCGGCGGTGGGACTCATCTCCGATCCGCGCCGCTCCCCCGCCGACGCGCTGGTCGGGCCCGCGGTGGGCGGTGCGGGCGCGGGCGGTCCGCGGATCGGCGGATTCGGTTTCGTCAGTCCGCAGACCCGCACCATCTGCGCGATCGGCGACCTCTACTGCGCGACGGCCGCGGACGATTTCGTGACCCGCTTCGCGGGCTTCCTGGCGCAGACTTCGCACCCGGACCCCGCCTACCTCTGGCGCTACCAACTCGAAATGAACGCCATCCTCGGCGATCTCATGTCCAGCGGCGGGATCGCGCTGCTGCAGAGCCAGCTTTCGGAGTCGGCCAACCAGGAACGCGCGCGGCTGTTCGAGGAGTTCTACCGCTCCGATACCCACACCGCCTACGGCAGCTACCCCGTCGGCGGCGGCAAAACCGCGCTGTCCTGGATGCACGATTGGCTGAGCTCGCTGGCCTGACGCAGCCGACACCAAACGGCCGGGAACGCCCGCCGCATACTGAGACCACGGTAAGCCAGCCGCGTGGGCATACAACGGCTGCTCCGGGGGCCGATACGGCGCTCGGTTCCAGGGCGGGTCACCGGTCCGGCCGCCGAGCGAAGTACGGATCCAGGTAGCTGGCTACTCGACCTCGAAGACAAGGCGGGTCGACGGGTTCGATCACGACCGCCCCTCCGGCGCGTCCGGCGAGCCGGTCCAGCAGCTCGACGTGCGTGTGACGCCGCCGACGGCCCGTATATCCGTCATCGGATGCGCAGGGCGGTCAGCCGCCAGCCCGCCGACCGGGTGCGGACGATGCGGGCCGCCAACGCGAAATGCCTCGCGCCGCGGGCGTACGCGGCGTAGACCTCGGCGGTCTTGGCGTCCACCAACACCACGCTGACCCGGATCGGCACCGCGACGCCGAGGGCACGGCCCGGCACCAGGTCCGCGACGATGAGGGTGCGCAGCGCGGCGACGACCGTGGCGTCGGCGACCACGGCGAGCTGCGCCACCGGTCGCCTGCGGTCGAGCACCTCCAGCACGATCCGCACCGCCGAATCGGCGAATCGCCGCGCCGTGGCGAGCGTTTCGCCGTCGCTGCGGGTGCCCTGCGGATGACTCCGGCGCAGCGCGCCGCGCACACCCGCGCTCGGCCGCCCGGACGCGGCGAGGTGCGTCCGCGGTCGGCACGGTAGTGCGCGCGCTGCCGCCGGATCGCTCGCCGTCTCGTCGGCCTCGGTGCGGCGCCGACTGTCCAACGGCGGCTCCGGATTCGGAGCGGGCGCCAACCAATCGCGATATCCAGCCATCCAAACCCCTTCCACAACCGCTGTGTCCGAAATCACTGTGGCGACCGATTCTGCGGACCCGCCACCGGAAGTCGCGCGTAGTCGGCTACCCGAGTACGCACGCGCGTCGCCAGCGGGAAGGGCGCGGCGCGGCGGCAAACCTATGTTGGAGTCGACCCCCACCGACACCGGAAGCGGAGAGCCCGAATGAGCGACGAGCGAGGAGCGGACGTGGCCGCACCCGGACGGCCGGAACCGCCGCGGCGCCTGGCCCGGATCGGGTTGCTGACGCTCGCGGCGACGCTTGCCGCGTACCTCGTACTCAGCCAGCTGATCGCCGTCGTGCCGGTCTCGTGGGTCATGCCGTTGCTGCGCAACGCGATCATCCAATCCGCTCTGCTATTGCTCGGCGCGGTGCGCGACGCGATGGGCTCATGGAACGTGGTGCTGGCGGTGGTGACGGCCGGACTGGCGCTGGGAGCGCTGCGCCGGAGCGCGGCGGGTCGGCGCGTCGCGGGGATGGTGGCCGGGGCGGCCGCCGTCGGTCTGGTCCTGTCCCTGACGACGAGCGCGGCGCTGGTGTTCGCCGCGCGTGACGCGGCGGGCGCGTGGATTCCATTCGCCCCGGCCGTCCCGTTCAGCACCGTCGGCGGCGCGCCCGACGAGACCGTCACGTACGCGACCATCGACGGGCAGCCGGTCCGAGCGGACCTGTACCTACCCGCGCCCGGCGCCGCACCGGCGCCGCTCGTGGTCAGCATCCACGGCGGCGCTTTTGTCGGCGGCGGCCGCGGCGCCAATGCTTACACCAGGTGGCTGGCCGACAACGGGTACGCCGTCCTCGATGTGGACTACCGCCTCTCCGACGACGCGATCCACCGCTGGGACACCGCGGAAGCCGATGTCGCTTGCGCACTGACCTGGGCCGCGGCACACGCACAGCAGTACGAGTTGGATATGCGCCGGGTCGCGACGTTCGGCGACTCCGCGGGCGGCAATCTCGCGATCAACGTGGCGAACAAGATCAACGCCGGTGCCCTGCGGCCCAGCTGCGGCAGCGCCGCCGACCTACCCCGGGTGGACGCGGTGATCGCGCTGTATCCCGCCGTCGACCTCACCGCCTCCGGCACCGAGACCGTGGTGGGGTCCGAGGCGGCTCGGCAGTATCTCGGTGGAACGCCCGAGCAGTACCCCGATCGCTACACCGGGACCGACTCCGCGCCGCACATCACCGCCAAGTCCCCGCCGACGCTGCTGGTCCAAGGCGAGAACGACCACCTCGTGCTCGCCGAGCACACCGCGACCTACGCCGCCGCGCTCGACGCCGCGGGCATCCCCCACCGCTACGTCGGACTCCCCTTCCTCGACCACGCCTTCGGCACCACCGAACTCGACACCGGCGCCCAGGCGACCCGCCTGCTCACCCGCACGTGGCTCGAGGAATACCTGCTGTAACCGAGGACACACCGGCAGCTGGGGAATAGCCCTGGACACGCCGCCGTTCCATTGGTTGCCATATCCACCAAATTGGGTGAGACTGAGATCGAAGGAGGCGTCGTGCAGTTCGGAATTTTCACGGTCGGCGATGTGACGGCCGACCCGACCACCGGGCGGACGCCGAGTGAGCACGAGCGCATCACGGCGATGGTGACGATCGCGCAGAAGGCCGAAGAAGTCGGTCTGGACGTGTTCGCCACCGGCGAGCACCACAACCCGCCGTTCGTGCCGTCGTCGCCGACGACGATGCTCGGTTACATCGCGGCGCGGACCGAGCGGCTTCAGCTCTCCACCGCGACGACGCTGATCACCACGAACGATCCGGTGAAGATCGCCGAGGACTTCGCCATGTTGCAGCACCTGGCCGGGGGCCGCGTCGACCTGATGCTCGGCCGCGGCAACACCGGACCGGTCTATCCCTGGTTCGGCAAGGACATTCGCGACGGCATCCCGCTGGCGATCGAGAACTACCACCTGCTGCACCGGCTCTGGCGCGAGGACGTGGTCGACTGGGAAGGCAAGTTCCGCACGCCGCTGCAATCGTTCACCTCGACGCCGCGTCCGCTGGACGGCGTGCCGCCGTTCGTCTGGCACGGCTCGATCCGCAGCCCCGAAATCGCCGAGCAGGCCGCCTACTACGGTGACGGATTCTTCGCCAACAACATCTTCTGGCCGAAAGAGCACTTCCAGCGCCTGATCTCGCTGTACCGCTCGCGTTACGAGCACTACGGGCACGGCTCGGCCGACCAAGCCATCGTCGGACTGGGCGGGCAGGTGTTCATGCGCAAGAACTCCCAGGACGCGGTGCGGGAGTTCCGGCCCTACTTCGACAACGCGCCGGTCTACGGACACGGCCCGTCGCTGGAGGAGTTCACCGAGCAGACCCCGCTCACCGTGGGCAGCCCGCAGGAAGTCATCGACAAGACGCTCACCTTCCGCGAGTCGTTCGGCGACTACCAGCGCCAGCTGTTCCTGATGGACCACGCGGGCCTTCCGCTGAAAACGGTGCTCGAGCAACTGGACCTGCTCGGCGAGGAAGTGGTGCCGGTGCTGCGCAAGGAATTCGACGCCCTGCGTCCCGCGCACGTTCCGGACGCGCCGACGCACGCCGGTCTGGTCGCCGCCCGCGACGCCGCGCAGGAGGCGACCCGATGACTCGCATCGCCGTCGTCTCCGCTGGGCTGTCCCAGCCCTCGTCGACCAGACTGCTCGCCGATCGGCTCGCCACGGCCACCGGCGAAGCCTTGGCGAACTCCAGTGCCGACGTGACGTTCGACATCGTCGAGTTGCGCGAGCACGCTCGCGATCTGGCCGACAACCTGGTGACCGGATTCGCGGCGGGGGCACTGCGCGAAGCGATCGATACCGTCGTCACCGCGGACGGACTGATCGCCGTCACGCCGATCTTCAACGCCTCCTACAGCGGCCTGTTCAAGACGTTCTTCGACGTGCTGGAACCGGATTCGCTGAGCGGGATGCCGGTGCTGCTCGGTGCGACCGGCGGCTCCGCCCGCCACTCCCTTGCCTTGGAGCACGCGTCGCGGCCGATGTTCAGCTATCTGCGTGCAGTGGTCGCGCCCACATCGGTGTACGCGGCGTCGGAAGACTGGGCATCCGCCGAGTCGGATGGATTGAGCACCCGGATCGACCGCGCCGCAACGGAATTCGCCGCACTGCTGACCAAAACGCCGCGACCGCGTTCCACCGATCCGTACGACGAGCCGTTACCGTTCGCACAGCTTCTCGGCAACCACTGAGTTTTCCGCACTACCCCAGTCCAACTCTCCGTCCGCATAGTTCAAATCTCAATCACATAAGGAGAACACCATGACACTCGAAGCGACCAAGGCACTGACCGCAGGCACCTGGGCCATCGATCCCGTCCACTCCACCCTCGGCTTCTCGGTACGCCACCTGATGGTCAGCAAGGTGCGGGGCCGGTTCACCGACTTCTCCGGCAAGCTGGTCATCGCCGAGGACGGCAGCGCCTCGGCCGAGGCCGAGATCCGGGTCGACTCGGTGACCACCGACAACGCGCAGCGCGACGCGCACCTGCGCACCGCGGACTTCTTCCAGGCCGAGCAGTTCCCGGTGGCCACCTTCAAGTCCACCGGGTTCCGGGTCGACGGCGACGACTTCGTGGTGGACGGTGACTTCACCATCCGCGGCGTCACCAAGCCGGTATCGCTGGCCGTCGAGTTCCTCGGTGTCAATCCCGGCATGGGCCAGGGGCCGGTCGCCGGCTTCGAGGCCACGACCGTGATCAATCGCCGCGATTTCGGCATCACCATCGACATGCCGCTGCCCGACGGCGGCGCGGTGATCGGCGACAAGATCACGCTCACGCTCGCGGTCGAGGTCGGCCTGCAGTCCTGAATTGGTCGGACGTTCCCGCATCACCCTGTGGGAACGTCCTTCTCGGTCAGAACAGCGTCATCGGCTCGACCGGCGCGGGCTCGGGCAGCCGGTCGAGCTCCGGCAGACGCGCACGGACCTCGTCGTGGAAACGGCGGGCCAGCTCCAGCGCGCCCGCATTGTCCGGTGTGTGCAGGAACACCGTCGGCGACCTGCCGTCGCGCAACCATTCGACGACCGTGCCGACCCACGGTTGCCAGCCCGCGACCGTCCGTTCGACGTCGTCGCGGCCGTGATAGCGCACGATCGGGTGTTCGGTCAGCGCGCGTATCCTGCGCGGCACCCGGGGCTTCTTCGCGGCCGCCTCCTGCTCCGACGCGCTGGTGGCTGGACCGTCGAAAAGCACTGTGGTGTCGAATGGTATCCATTCGGCGCCGACGCGCGACAGCACGTATTCCAGCCTGCGCGCGGCCTGCTCGTCGGTGAAGAACACGGGATGCCGGACCTCGACGGCGGGCCGGTAGCCGTGCGGTAGCAGGCGCAGGAATCCGGCGAGCGCACCGAGGTCGGTCGGACCGAACGAGCCGGGCAACTGCACCCACAGCGCGTGGACACGTTCCCCGAGCGGCGCCATCGCGTCGAGGAAGGATCGCAATTCCTCCTCGACGCCGGACAGCCTGCGCTCGTGTGTGATCGGTCTGGGCAGCTTGAGCACGATCCGGAACTCCGGATCGCACTGACTCGCCCATGATTCCACGGTGCGCCGCGACGGGGTGGCGTAGAACGTCGTGTTGCCCTCGACGGCGTTGCACCACGTGGCGTACCAGCGCAGCCGCTCTCCGGGAGGGAGCTGCCGTTCCTGCCATGCCGCGTGCGTCCACATCGCGCATCCCACATGAAGCCGCATGGCTCGACGCTAGCTGTTCCGCCTCTCCGGACTTCAGGCCGTACCAGTCGGGTGACGCGGGATTTGCGTTCAGGTCCTGCGTTGGGTGCCGCTCGGGTTCTGGGCGTACCCGGTGAGTTACCCATGTGCTCTCGAAATCAGTTGTCCCGGTCCGCCGGACTCTGTGCGCAGCTACCGAGCGCGCGGTTTCGGCCGCACCCAGCCGAAGGTCAGTTCGACCGCGCGACGCCACTTCTCGTATTCGTCCTCGCGATGCGCCGGGTCCATGCGCGGAACCCATTGGGCGGCAAGCCGCCAGTTGTTGCGTAGCCCTTCCAGATCCGGCCAATAGCCGACGGCGAGTCCGGCGGCGTACGCCGCACCCAGTGAGACGGTCTCGGCGACGAACGGACGCATGACGGGAAGGTCGAGCACGTCGGCGACGATCTGCATGAGCAGGTTGTTCGACGTCATGCCGCCGTCCACGCGCAGGGCGGCGGCCTGCAGTCCGGAGTCGGCGTTCATCGCCTCGACCACGTCGCGGGTCTGCCACGCGGTGGCCTCCAGCACGGCGCGGGCGATGTGCCCCTTGGTGATGTAGGAGGTCAGTCCGGCGATGAGGCCGCGGGCGTCGCTGCGCCAATGCGGGGCGTACAGCCCGGAGAACGCGGGCACCACATAGCAGCCGCCGTTGTCTTCGACGGTGCGCGCCAGGGTTTCGATCTCCGGCGCGCTGGTGACCAAGCCGATGTTGTCGCGCACCCACTGCACGAGCGAGCCGGTGACCGCGATCGGACCCTCCAACGCGTACACCGGTTCGGGGCCGATCTGGTATCCGATCGTGGTGAGCAAGCCGTGCTCGGAGCGCACCAGTTCCCGTCCGGTGTTCATCATGAGGAACCCGCCCGTGCCGTACGTGCACTTGGTTTCCCCACGCGCGAAACAGGTCTGGCCGAACAGCGCGGCGTGCTGGTCACCCAGCGCGGCGGCGATCGGGATGCCGGGCACCACCCTGCGGGTGACGCCGTAGGAGGCGGTGGAGCGCTGGATGTGCGGCAGCATCGCGGCGGGGATGCCGAAGAACGCCAGCAGTTCGTCGTCCCAGGTGAGGGTGCTGAGGTTCATCAGAAGGGTGCGGCTGGCGTTGGTGACATCGGTGAGGTGCAGACCGCCGTCGACCCCGCCGGTGAGGTTCCAGATCAGCCAGGTCTCCATGGTGCCGAACAGCACCTCGCCGCGCTCGGCGCGCTCGCGCAGACCCGGGACGGCGTCCAGCATCCAGCGCAGCCGCGGCGCCGCGAAGTACGTGGCCAGCGGCAGACCGCACAGCTCCCGGATCCGGTCCGCGCCAGGACGTTCCCGCAGTTCGCCGACCAACTCCTCGGTCCGCACGTCCTGCCAGACGATGGCGCGCCCGATCGGCATCCCGGTGCGGCGGTCCCACACCACGGTGGTCTCGCGCTGATTGGCGATGCCGAGCGCGGCTATCTGATCGGCGGCGACGCCGGAATCCCGCATCGCCTGCGGCACGATCCGCTCGACGTTGCGCCAGATCTCCAGCGCGTCCTGCTCGGCCCATCCGGGGCGGGGATAGTGCTGCTGGTGCGAGCGCTGCGCGACGCCGACCAAGCGGGCGCGCTGATCGAACAGGATGCAGCGGGTGGAGGTGGTGCCCTGGTCGATGGACAGCACGTAGCGTTGCGTCATCGGCGGCCGCCCCCTGCCGGGGTCCGGTCATCGGCCTGCCGGAAGTCAGTGCGGGGCACCGAGATCCCTCGAGACCGCCCGTGCGGCGTCGAGCACGTGACCGACCAGCGTCCGCCGGTGCCGCAACTGTGCGTCGCACAGTCGATCGACGCGGCCGGTGATGCCGATGGCGCCGACCACGAGTCCGCCGGGCGCGCGGATCGGCGCCGCGATACCGGCCTCGCCGGACCGGAATTCCTCGGTCTCGCCCGCCCATCCGGCCTGTCGCACCCCGGCCAGCGCCCTGGCCAGCGCGGCTCGGTCGACAAGGGTGCGGTGCGTGAGCGGGGCCAGTTCGGCTCCGCGCACCGTGGCGGCCAGATCGGTGTCGTAGGCCAGCAGGACCTTGCCCAGCGCGGTGGCGTGCGGGGGCAGGAGTTCGCCGAGCTCGAGCGCCTGTTCGGTGTTGTCCGGCCGGAACACGTGGTGGACCACCACCACCGCGCCGTCGACCGGGGCGCCGATCCGCACCGACTCTCCGGTGCGCGCCGCCAGCGCGTCGGCCCAGTTGATCGCCCGTGAGCGCAGCTCGTTGGCGTCGAGGTAGCTGGTGCCCAGATGCAGCAGCGCCGCGCCGAGCTGGTACTTGCCGGTCGCCGGGTCCTGCTCGACGAAACCGACGCCCTGTAGCGTGCGCAGAATGCCGTGCGCGGTCGGCTTGGCCAGATCGAGCGCACCCGCGATGTCGCCGATGCCGAGACGGCCGGATCCACGGGCCAGCAGCCGCAGCACGGCCGCCGCCCGCTCGATCGATTGGATCGGACCCGGCATGTCGGGAAACCTATCCGGCGAGTCGCGATTCGACAATGTCGAATCCTCGGTAATACCTGGGTTACATCATTGAAACCCAGTGTGAGCTGCGCCATACATCCTCCTAGCGGGTCGGACGGTAGTGGCGCCGCGTTCCGGCAACCAGCCGAGCCGTTCGACATTGTCGAACGGGCGCTATGTCCGACTCGGAAATCCCGCCGTAATTTCCGTTTCACGCACGGTCGCGCCCGCGACCTGCGGGGCGAAACGGAGGCTCAACGATGAACTTCGGCTCAATCTTCCTCAGCGAAGCACTCGGTACGGGAGTACTGCTGCTGCTCGGGGTCGGTGTGGTCGCGAACGTACTGCTGGCCAAGTCCAAAGGACAGGACGGCGGCTGGCTGCTGATCAACATTGGATGGGGGTTCGCGGTGCTAGCAGGCGTGTATGTCGCCTACAAGACCGGCGGCCACCTCAACCCGGCGGTCACCATAGGCATCCTGTTCAGCGGCGCCGACGAGTACGCCTCCGGTATAGCCATCTCGGGCGCCACCACGCTCGCCTATCTGAGCGGTCAGCTGGTCGGCGCGTTCCTCGGCGCGACCGCTGCCTACCTGGCCTACAAGCGCCACTTCGACGAGGAGACCGACGAGGAGAAGAAGCTCGCGGTGTTCGCCACCGGCCCCGCGATCCGCGCCTTCCGCTGGAACTTCGCCACCGAGGTGATCGGCACGTTCACCCTGGTCCTGGTGATCCTCGCGTTCGGGCACACCCCCAGCGGGCTCGGCCCGGTCGCGGCGGCGTTCCTCGTCGTCGGCATCGGCGCCTCGCTCGGCGGCCCGACCGGATACGCCATCAACCCGGCTCGCGACCTCGGTCCGCGCATCGCGCACGCACTGCTGCCGGTCAGCAAGCCCGTGCCCGCCGAGGCACAGCGGGTGCCGGTCACCGTGGGCGGCGGCGCGTCGCTGGAATCTCCGGAAGTCGACGCCGAACCGAGCCGCAAGAAGTCCGACTGGGGTTATGCCTGGGTGCCGGTGCTCGGCCCGCTGGTCGGCGGCGCGCTCGCCGGTCTCGCGTCCCAGTTCCTGTTCTGAATCCCTTTTCCGACAGCAGTTTCTCGAAAGGACCGCGATGACCAAGTTCGTCGGCGCCATCGACCAAGGCACCACGAGCACCCGCTTCATGGTGTTCGACCACAGCGGCAACGAGGTTGCCCGCCACCAGCTCGAGCACGAGCAGATTCTGCCGCGCCCGGGGTGGGTGGAGCACAACCCGACCGAGATCTGGGAGCGCACCCGCGCGGTCATCCAGAGCACGCTCACCAAGGCCGACCTGGTCGCGAGCGACTTGGCCGCGGTCGGCGTCACCAACCAGCGCGAGACCACGGTGGTGTGGAACCGCAAGACCGGGCGGCCGTACTGCAACGCCATCGTGTGGCAGGACACCCGCACCGATCGCATCGCCTCCGACCTGGAGAAGGCCGGACACGGCGACACCATCCGGCGCAAGGCGGGCTTGCCGCCCGCCACCTACTTCTCCGGCGGGAAGCTGCGCTGGATCCTGGACAACGTCCCGGGAGTCGCCGAGGACGCCGAGCGCGGCGACGCGCTCTTCGGCACCACCGACACCTGGTTGCTGTGGCAGCTCACCGGCGGCGTGGACGGCGGGGTGCACGTCACCGATCCGACCAATGCCAGCCGCACCATGCTGATGAGCCTGGAGACGCTGGACTGGGACGACGAGCTGCTGTCGATCTTCGGCATCCCGCGCGCGATGCTGCCCGCCATCGCGCCCTCGTCCAACCCGGAGTTGTTCGGCACCACCCGCGCCGACGGTCCGTTCGGCGGCGCGGTCCCGCTGTCCGGCGTGCTGGGCGACCAGCAGGCGGCCACGGTGGGGCAGGTCTGCTTCCGTCCCGGCGAGGCCAAGAACACCTACGGCACCGGCAACTTCCTGCTGCTCAACACCGGAACCGAGATCGTGCGGTCGCAGCACGGACTGCTCACCACGGTCGCCTACCAGCTGGGCTCGGACAAGCCGGTGTACGCGCTGGAGGGCTCGATCGCGGTGACCGGCTCGGCGGTGCAGTGGCTGCGCGATCAGCTGGGCATCATCTCCGGTGCGGCACAGAGCGAATCGCTGGCCCGGCAGGCCGAGGACAACGGCGGGGTGTATTTCGTCCCGGCGTTCTCGGGATTGTTCGCGCCGTACTGGCGCTCGGACGCGCGCGGCGCCATCGTCGGCCTCTCCCGCTACAGCACCAATGCCCATCTCGCGCGGGCCACGCTGGAATCGATCTGCTACCAGACCCGCGACGTGGTCGAGGCCATGCAGGCCGACTCCGGTGTGCAGCTGGACGTGCTGCGCGTGGACGGCGGCGTCACCGCCAACGAGCTGTGCATGCAGTTGCAGGCCGACTTCCTCGGCGTGCCGGTGTCGCGTCCGGTGGTCGCCGAGACCACCGCGCTCGGCGCCGCCTACGCCGCGGGGCTGGCCGTCGGCTTCTGGAGCGACACCGACGAGCTCGAACAGAACTGGAACGAGGCCAAACGCTGGAGTCCGACCTGGTCGCAGGAGCAGCGCGAGCGCGGTTACGCGCGCTGGAAGAAGGCCGTCGCCCGCACCCTCGATTGGATCGACGTCGACGAATGAGGGGCGACGTCGGCCTATCCGAATAACACCGAAACAAGGAGAGATACCGCTGTGTCCGCACGATTGGACTCCCAGTACCGCGCCCGCGCGGTGAACTCACTCGGCGACACCGAGATCGATGTGCTCGTCATCGGCGGCGGCGTGGTCGGTGCGGGCGCCGCCCTCGACGCCGCCTCCCGCGGCCTGACCGTGACCCTGGTGGAGGCCAGGGACTTCGCGGCGGGCACCTCGAGCCGCTCCAGCAAGCTCATCCACGGTGGCTTGCGCTATCTGGAGCAGCTCGACTTCTGGCTGGTGCGCGAGGCGTTGAAGGAGCGCAGCCTGCTGCTGCACCGCCTCGCGCCGCACCTGGTGCGGCCCGTGTCGTTCCTGCTGCCGTTGCGGCATCGGGTGTGGGAACGCGCCTACATCGGAGCCGGTGTCGCGTTGTACGACACCATCGGCGGCGCCCGCGCTCTGCCGATGCACCGGCACCTGTCCCGCACGCGGGCGCTGGAACTGGCGCCCGCCTTGCGGGCGGACGCGCTGACCGGCGCCATCCGGTACTTCGACGCGCAGGTCGACGACGCCCGCCACACCATGATGATCGCCCGCACCGCGGCCCAGCACGGCGCGACCGTGCTCACCCGCACCAAGGTGACCGGGCTGCTGCGCGACGGCGAACGCGTGGTCGGCGCGGAGGTCACCGATCTGGAGACCGGACAGGTGCACACCGTGCGCGCGCGCCGGGTGATCAGCGCGACCGGCGTGTGGACCGACGAGATGAACCGGATGACCGGGGTCGATTTCCCGTTCCACGTCCGCATGTCCAAAGGCGTGCACATCCTGGTGCCGCGCCACCGCCTGAACCTGGACACGGGTTTGATCATGCGCACCGAGAAGAGCGTGCTGTTCGTCATCCCGTGGCACGCGCACTGGATCATCGGCACCACCGACACGGATTGGTCGCTGGACAAGGACCACCCGGCCGCCAGCAACGCCGACGTGCAGTACCTGCTCGACCACGTCAACCGGGTGCTGCGCGACCCGCTGACCCGCGAGGACATCGTCGGCACCTATGCGGGGCTGCGCCCGCTGCTGTCGGGTGCGTCGGCCGACACCGCGACGCTCTCCAGGGAGCACGCGGTCGCCGAACCGGCCCCCGGGTTGTTCGTGATCGCGGGCGGCAAGTACACCACCTACCGCGTGATGGCCGCCGACGTCGTCGACGCGGCGGTGGCGGGGCTGGGCCGGGCGGTCGCCCCGTCGGTGACCGAGCACCTGCCGATCCTCGGCGCGGTGGGTTACCAGGAACTCGCCGCCGACCTGGACAGCCTCGCCCAGCGGGTGGGCCTGCCGAGGGTGACGGTCGAGCGTCTGCTGGGCCGGTACGGTTCGGCGATCACCGACCTGTTCGAGGTGATCGAACGCGAGCCCGAACTCGGCAAGCCGTTGGCCGGTGCACCGGACTACCTCGGCGCCGAGGCGGTGTACGCGGTGACGCACGAGGGCGCGCTGCACCTGGACGACGTGCTGACCCGCCGGACCCGGATCTCCATCGAGGCGTCCGACCGAGGATTGGCCGCGGGCCCGGAAGTCGCCTGGCTGATCGGCGGCCATCTGGGCTGGGACGCCGCCACCACCGAGCGCGAGATCGCCCGCTACCGCGAGCGGGTGCATGCCGAACTGGCCGCCAACCAGGCGGCCGACGACGAATCCGCCAACGCGGCCCGGCTGGTCGCCGTCGCCTGAGCCCGTGCGTGGCACGGTTCCTGCCGGACCGTGCCACGCCGTACTCAGCCGGTCCATGCCGCGTGCCGCGCGAAGTCGAGTGATTGCCTCATCCGGAAAGGTTCAGGAGGCGATAGGCCATGACCGCCGAGGGATGGTTCCCTCCCGTAGGTGATGTGCACCTACGGATCTGGCTGGCCGACGTGGCGTTCGACTACACGGCGGCCGCGGCGGCGGTATCCAATTTGATCCAGGATTGGATGCGCAATCGCTGGTGCACGATCGAACTGCTCCGCAGCACCATCGAGGACTGTCGGCTGCTGCCGCGCCTGCCGTGCGAACGATTGTTCCTCGGGCCGTGACGGGCCGTGGTCACCGGTCCATGCCGCTGTGCCCGCGCGGGGTCGACTCGTCGGTCTCCAGCTCTTCGTCGGCGGGATGCTCGTCGGCGTGTGTGGGCTTGGTGTGCTCGTCGGCGAAATCCGCGTCCTGCCGCATCGACTCCGCCGTGGTGGGATCGATATTCGGTGTGCTCATACCGGGCGCGTACCCGGTCGCGCGCTGCCGACGCAGAATCACCGGCCGCGGGCGGCGGCCATATCCGATCTTGACCTCGAGCGCGGTTGAGGATGGAGCATGGAGACATGACTCGTCCAGCTGATTTCTGGAACTCCGTCTACGACAACGACACCGCCCCGTGGGTGATCGGCGAGCCGCAGCCCGCGATCGTCGAACTCGAACGCGAGGGGTGGATCACCGGACGTGTGCTCGATCCCGGCTCCGGCGCGGGTGAGCACACGATCCTGCTGACAAAACTCGGATACGACGTGCGCGGGATCGACATGTCACCCAGCGCGGTGGAATATGCCCGCGCGAATGCCGCCGCCCAGGGCGTGCCGACCGCCGCGTTCGAGGTGGCCGACGCCCTCGCGCTCGGCGACCGGCCCGATTTCGCCGGTGACCCGCCCGGCTCCGCGCCCGCGTTCGACACCATCGTCGACAGCGCGCTGTTCCATGTCTTCGGGACCGAGGACGCGGAGCGCGCCGCGTACGTCCGCAGCCTGCACGCGGTCTGCAAGCCGGGCGGCACTCTCCATGTCCTCGCGCTCTCGGATGTGGAACCCGGGTTCGGCCCCCGGATCAGTGACACGCTGATCCGGGAGTCCTTCCGCGACGGCTGGACGGTGGAGGACCTGCGTCCCACTCACTACCGGGGACGGGTCACCGACGCGGTGGGGCACGACGCCGAAGGCCTGGAGGTCTCCGCATCCGGCAAAGTCGACCTCGCCGCGTGGCTGGCCAGAATCCGCCGCAAGTAGCGCTCCGGCTTCCTGGCGACACGCTGATCGGAGATACGCCGATCCGCCCTCGTCCGTCGCCACCGGGGCCACGGCGTCGCACACCGTGTCCAGCCTGGTCAGCGGATGGGCATGCGGAGCGCCGCGCACCGACCACACACTCACCAGCGGACCGTCCGGCCGGACCGCCTCGGCGACGGGCGTACCGCCGATCACCGCGGTGCGCTGGATCAGCGACTGCTCCGGTTCACCGCCACGTCCACCTTGCACACCGAGCAGAAGGAGGTCATCGAGCGCGCCGGAACCCTCCGCGCCGCTCAAACCTTGCCCGTCAGCGGAATCCGAGCCAACGAGCCCGGTCGACGGCGATCGGTTGCGCCATGGGCACACTCTATTGGCTAACCGGCCTGTTCGGCGCCCGGCGGCAGGTGGAAGCCCGGCCCCGCCTTGGGTTCGACCTCGCGCGGGTCGAGCGGCTCGCGGCAGTGGTCGCACACCAGCAGGGGTGCGGTCTCGTGACCGCAACGGCGATGTTCGAGGACGATCGGCGGGCCTTCCGCCCCGACCAGGTGCTTGTCGCCCCAGACCATCATCGAGATGACGATCGGATACAGCTCCCGGCCCGCGGCGGTGAGGTGGTAGTCGACGCGGCCGCCGCCGTGGTCGGTGCGGGTGAGGATGCCCGCGTCGATCAGCATGCGCAGGCGGCTGGTGAGCAGATTGCGGTTGGTGATGCCGATGTTGCGGGCGAAATCGCTGAAGCGGTGCACCCCGAAGAACGCCTCGGCGATCAGCAGGATGGTCCACCGGTCGCCGAGCAGTTCGACGACGCGGGTGACCGAATCGTCGACCGGGCGCCGGAGTGTCATGGCGACATTTTCGCATCCCGCGCCGGTATTGCATTCCTACCGCTGGTATCGGAATAATACCGACAAGCCCGGCGCCGACCCCGGGCCGGACAGCTGGGAGTGTCGATGACGACCACGAACCACCCGACCGATGACTACGTGCGACTGCTCGACCCGGCGGTGCGGCCGGACCCGTACCCCCTGTTCGCCCGGCTGCGCGAGTCCGGTCCGTTCCGGATCGGCACCGCACCCGTGGTCGTGCTGACCCGCTACGACGACTGCGCCGCCGTGCTGCGCGATCCGCGGGCCAGCGTCGACCGGTCCCTCGCGCGGCTGCAACTCGGTTCCATGCCGATCTACGACGGAACCCACGAAGACGGTGCCGCACAGGCGAAACCGTCGTTCCTGTTCCTCGATCCACCCGACCACACCCGGCTGCGCCGCCTGGTGTCGAAGGCGTTCACCCCGCGCGTCGTGCGGCGACTGGAGCCGCGAATCACCGAGATCGTGGACGACCTGCTCGACCAGCGCGCCCTCGCGGGAACTTTCGACGCGGTCGAGCACTTGGCCTATCCGCTTCCTGTGACGGTGATCTGTGAACTGCTCGGCGTGCCGTTGGAAGACGAAGCGCGACTGAGCGACTGGTCCGCGCTGCTGTCGCGCACCCTCGACCCGACCTCGCGCGCGGCTCCGCAATTCCGCGCCGACAAGGCCGAAATCCAGCGCGCGGGCACCGAATTGCACGCCTACTTCGAAGAACTCATCGAGCGCCGCCGCCACACGCCGGGCCCGGACCTGCTGTCCGAACTCATCGCGGCCGAGGACGCCGGTGACGCGCTCACCCACGCGGAACTGATCTCGACCTGCGCGCTGCTGCTGGTCGCGGGACATGAGACCACGGTGAACCTCATCGCCAACGCGACTCTCGCGTTGCTGCGCAGGCCGCACGAGCTCGCCGCACTACGCGCGGACCCGGACCGAGCGCCCGGCGTGGTCGAGGAAACGCTGCGCTTCGACCCACCGGTTCAACTGATTCCGCGCGTCGCCGCCGACGATCTGACCATCGGCGGCATGGACATCCAGCGCGGCGATCTGGTGGTGCTGCTGATCGCCGCCGCACACCGCGATCCCGCGACGTTCGCCGACCCCGACCGCTTCGACCCGGAACGCGACAACCGCCACTTGGCCTTCGGGCTCGGAGCCCACTTCTGCGTCGGCGCGCCGCTGGCCCGCTTGGAGGCGCGGGTTGCGCTGACCCGGTTCGCCCAGCGCGTCGAATCCCCATCACTACCCGTGGACCCTCCGCGTTACCGGGAGCACGTCAATCTGCGTGGACCCGCGCAGTTGCCGATCGAATTCGCGGCCATCCGCCCCCGCTGACGCGCAAGCTCAACCGAGACCGGCCTCGATTCGGTTCGCTCAGCGAATCGACTTCGGTCACTACGATGCCGGAGCAGTGCATGAGCCGGGCAGACGGAATTCAGCCGTCGTAGGAGACGTGCGGCGTCCATGCGTCGGCGGGCCTGGTGGCCGCCGCGTGCAGGGCCGCGGCCACGCGATCCCGGGTGAACGCGCCCTCGCCGAGCACACCGTTGACCTGCACCGCGACGGCGCGGATGCCCGCGGGGGCCAAAGTGGTGTCCAGGCTGGTCACCAGGTTGCGCACGGCCGCCTTCTGGACGCCGAGCGAGGCGGCCTGATGCCACGGCTTGTCCGCGGCGGCACTCCCCGTGACGAGCACGCGGCCTCCCTCGGACAGGAAGGGACGCGCGGCGTGGACGGCGGGCAGCAGCGCCGCGGCGCCGACGGTGAAGTCCGCGATCAGTTCGGGAACCGACAGTTGCAGCGGGTCGGCCTGACGGAAGACGCTCGGGTTGAAGTGCAGCACGTCGATGCGGCCGTGGCGCTCACCCGCCTCGGTGACGACGCGCGCCACGTCGGCGGGATCGGTCAGGTCCACCCCGACGCCCTCGGCGTCGAATCCCTGCCCGCGCAACTGCTCCGCCAGCGGTTCGGCCTCCTGCGGAAAGCGACAGGCCAGCACCGTGGCGAACCCGTCATCGGCGAACAAGCGGGCGACCGACAGCCCGATGCCGGGACCGGCGCCGAGCACGAGGAACACAGGAGCAGTCATGGTTGTCGAGCCTAGGTCCGCCGCCGCGATCGCGTCGAATAGCGCTGTGCCAGGAGGTTATTCGACGACGGCCTTGATGCGCTCGAGCGTCTCGCGCATGCCCTCGACGTTCGTCTTGCCGCGCGTCCATCCGGCCACCAGCCAGTACAGCCGCAGCACCGGGTTGTCGTGCAGCTGGAACGACTCGGTCACGTCGGTGCCGCCGTCCACCGGCTCGAGCACGTAGCGCCACGTGTTGACCGGCATGCCGCCCGGACCGAGCACGGTGAACGCGAATTCCCGGCCGGGCTCGCAGGCGACGATCCGGCACACCGTCCAATACTTCAGTCCCCAGCCATTCCGGTTGACGTGCCCACGGAACTTCACACCCACCGCCGGGCCGGTGGCGCCACCGAGCCACTCCGCCGCGAACGTCTCGGGACTGAACCGCCCGGTGTTCTCGATATCGCTGATCAGTGCCCAGATCTTGTCGGCAGGGGCGGACATCCGGACGGTCACGCTGTCGTGCATGCGTCCAACCCTAATGGGCGCTGTCGGACGGAGGTCCGTCCCCAGCACGCGCACGGCCGGAACGAAGGCGCAGATGCCGCCTAGCAGGCAGTCGGCTCGGCGCCGACGGACCCGGGAGCGCCGATTCCAGGCGGGCCGTCCAGCCGTCCACGTCGGAAAGCCGCTGGCCCGGCTGCAGCACCCAGCAGGCGGCGAGCAGGTCATGACCGAAATGCGCGAGAGCGGCGTGCTCCGGCCAGTGTTCGCGGGTCCACTCGGGGTCATCGGTCGCCGAGTCGATACCGCTGCGGACCACACCGACCAACTCGAATTGCAACCGCTGGACCAGCACCCATGCGCCGAGGTCCATCGGCTTGCGGCGCAGCCTGTCGAGCAGGGCGCGGGCGTCGGCGACCGCGCGGCGTTCCATCCAGTGGAAGGTGCGCCGATGCCCGTGCGGCGCGACGCAGTACAGCGCGAACACGGCCACCGCGACACCGAGCACGGTCTCCACCAGCCGATCCCGGATGACCGGCCCGATCGGTCCGTCGGTGGTGGCGACGCCGCCCGCGATCAGCGCGACCGGGGTGATGAACACGGCGGCAAGCGCGTAGTTGCGCGGCACGAACAGCTCGATGCAGAACTGCAGCAGGGCGATGAGGGCGACCAGCGCATAGCCGGTCGGCCCGAGCTGGTAGACGAGCGCGAACAGACCGAGGCCGACGACAGTGCCGACGAAACGATGGATGGCCCGCACCTGGCCGTGCACCCGATCGGGCCCGCTCTGCAACACGATCAGCGCGCTGAGCACCGCCCAGTGCGGCCGCTCCAGACCCAGCCACGCGCTGAGCGCACCCGCGCCGAGGCAGCCCGCCGCGACACGCATCGCGCTGATCGCCGCATGCGAGGAGAACGACAACGAACGCCGCAACCGGAAGCCCACGCTCGGACGGGCGAACGACACCAACGGATCGACGAGCAGATCGTCGGTGTCGTCGGCGGGAGCGAAACCCGCGAGCGTGCGCCGTGCGCGCTGCAGGGTGGCCAGCAGCGTCGCTTCCCCGGGGTCACTCGGCAGGCCACCGTCGTAGACCGCGGCCCATGCGTCGGCCATCGCGGCGCCAGCCCGATGACGAAGATCGATGGCGGAATCGCCCGTCTCCCGGGCCGCCGCATACGCGTCCACCGCGCGCACGGCCGCCTCGACCGCCATGCGTTCCGGTTTGCGGTGATCACGCAGCATTCCGGCCATCGAAACGAGGATCGAAGCGAGCACACCGGATGCCGTGCACAGCAGCAGCGTCACCAGCGACGCGCCGGATTCCACGGCTTTCATCGCGCCCGCGCAGACCAGCGCGAAGAACAGCGCGCCCGGCGGACCCAGCCGCAGCGCGTCGATCACGAAGACGGCGAGCACCGCGACCGCCGACACCACGACCACCATGACCAGCGAAGCGCCCAACCCGGTGGCGAGCAGGCCGCCGACCAGCCCGCCCAGGCCACACGCGGCAAGCAGCGCCAGACCGGCCGCCAGCACCACCCGGCCGCGCACGCGGAACGGCCGTCCCTCGCCGTAGAGCACGGCGAAGGCGCCGAAGGTGACGAACAGCCCCGCATCCGGATTCCCGAGAGCGGTGACGAGCGAGGCGGGCACGGCGAATGCCACGGCGGCGCGCAGCGCCGGGCTCCACCGTCTGCCCGCGGGCGGCAGGGCGAACAGCTGTGTGCCGACCCGGCGCTTCGGCGGCACCGGCTCCGGATGTGTCGCGGGCACCTGCTGTCCTTTCTCATCTGGACGGACTGCCTGGTGCACACACTAGATTCGGGACATGACCGCCGACGCTCATATGCCGCTACCCACGCGCGTCCACGCCTTCGGCGACGACGCGCTCGGCGATCACGACGCGGTGGCCCTCGCCGCGCTGGTGCGCGAGGGAGCGGTCTCGCCGCGCGAACTGGCCGACGCCGCGGTGGCGCGCGCCCACCGGGTCGAGCAGTTGGCCGCCGTCGCCTATCCGAGTTACGCGAAACCGCTGATCCCCGCCGAGCCGACCGGCGCCTTCTACGGCGTGCCCACGTTCGTCAAGGACAACACCGACGTCGCGGGCATGCCGACCAATCAGGGCACCGCGGCCTTCCGCGCCACACCCGCCCGCGCGCACAGCGGCTACACCCGGCAGTTCCTCAGCACGGGCCTGACCGTCCTGGGCAAGAGCGCCATGCCCGAGTTCGGTTTCAACGCCAGCAACGAGCCGCCGCACGCGCCGCCCACGCGCAATCCTTGGCACACCGGGTTTTCGGTGGGCGGGTCGTCCGGCGGGGCGGCCGCACTGGTGGCGGCCGGGGTCGTTCCGATCGCGCACGGCAACGACGGCGGCGGGTCGATCCGCATTCCGGCCGCCTGCGCCGGATTGGTCGGTTTGAAGCCGAGCCGCGGACGACACGTCGTGTCCGGGCTGGCCCGCACGCTGCCGATTGACATCGTCAGCGAGGGCGTGCTGACCAGAACGGTGCGCGACACGGCGGCATACGCGGCGGCGGCCGAACGCTATTGGCGCAACCCCGCGCTGCCGCCGATCGGCCGCGTCGAAGGGCCCGCGACCCGGCGGATGCGGATCGCGCTCGTGCTCGACAACGTCGCGGGGCCGCTTGCGGCCGGTCCGACCCGGGATGCCGTCGAAAAGGTGGCCCGCACCCTCGAATCCAGCGGTCATTCGGTCGAGCCGGTGCGGCTGCCGTTCGACGTGGCGATCGAGGACGCCTTCCTGCACTACTGGGGGCTGCTGGCGGCGGCGATCACCACGACGGGCAAGCTGCTCGATCGGCGTTTCGACGCGCGACGCGTGGACGACCTCACCATCGGCCTGCGCAGGTTCTTCCTGCGCCGGGCTGTGCACGCACCGCTGACGTTCTACCGCCTCCGCGCGGCGGCCCCCATGTACGAACGCGCGCTGGCACCCTACGATGCGGTGCTGCTCCCAGCGCTCGGCCACACCACTCCGGAACTCGGGTATCTCAGCCCGACCGTGCCGTTCGACGAACTGATCGACCGGCTGCGCGCCTACGTCTGCTTCACCCCCATCAACAACATCACCGGGACACCCGCCATCACGGTTCCGGGCGGCCGCACCACCGCCGGGCTCCCCATCGGCGTGCAGTTCGCCGCCACCCGCGGCAACGAACGCACCCTGCTGGAACTGGCCTATCTGGTCGAGTCCGAGCAGCCGTTCCCTCGTCTGTATCGCTGACCAGAGCGAATTAGGGTAGGCTTATTGCATCTGGTTTTCATTTGCCATAGACGGCCCGACGGTCGGAGAGGACGACGCCATGGGTACCGAGGTGGAACTGGCGGGCGTCCCGGAGACCATGCTGTGGACGCTCTACAACCGAGCGTCGGAAGCGAAGCGATCGGACGGCATCCTGCGCGACCCGGACTGCGTCCGGATCTTCGACGCGCTCGACTACGACTACCAGCGGGCGTTCGGCGCTCCCGACGGCACGCACGCGGTGCGGTCGCTGCGCTTCGACCGGGCGCTGCGGCCCTGGCTGGCGGCGCACCCCGGCGGGACCGTCGTCGAACTCGCCTCCGGGCTGGAGACCCAGTTCCAGCGGTGCGACAACGGACAGGTGCGCTGGCTGTGCGTGGACGTCCCCGAAGGCATCGCGCTGCGCGAGCGGTTCCTGCCGCCGAGCGCGCGCTGTCGCCACCTGCCGATCAGCGCACTCGATCCCGCCTGGTTGGACGAGGTGGACACCGGCCGCGGCGTGTTCGTCACGGCGCAGGGGCTGTTCATGTACTTCGAGCCCGACGACGTGCGGCGCCTGTGCGCCACGATCTTCGACCGCCTGCCCGGCGTGGAGTTGATGTTCGACATCATCCCGCCGTGGTTCTCCCGTAAGACCCTGCGGGGGTACGGCAAGACATCGCACTACACCGCGCCCCCGATGCCGTGGGGCGTCAAACGCAGCCGGGTGGCCCGGCTGCTGCACGAGTGGAGCCCGCGGGTGGCCGAGGTGACCGTATCGTCCTTCGGGCCTTCCCGCGGGCCGCTCGCGGCGAGTCTGCCGCTGTTCGAACGTCTTCCGGTGCTGCGCGACATTCCGCCCGCCATAGTCCACGCGCGTGGCGTGCGGTAGATCAGGATGCGCTGATTCCCGCCGCGGATGACGGGCGGTCGCGGTGCACCGGACCGTGGGCATCGTCGCAGTGGCCGTCGAGCACCGGAAGAAGGCGCTGCGCTGCCGGGGCCGCCGAGGAGGTGACGCCGTGGCTGTGGTCGACCTGCAGCGTGGTGTGGGTGATGCCGTAGTCGTGGTCGAGCAGCCGCTCGATCCGCTGACGCAACCCGTGGCAGTCGGCGCCGGGGCGGACCAGCACGTGCGCCGACAGCGCGATGTCGCCGGAGGTGATCTGCCAGACGTGCAGGTCGTGCACCTCGTCGACGCCCGCGATGTCGACGAGCCTGCGCCCCAGCAGGTCCGGATCGACGCCCGCGGGCGCCGCCTCCAGGAAGATCCGGCTGGATTCGCGCACCAGCCCGAGCCCCGCTTTGACCATCAGGGCGACCACGACCAGCGTGGCGATGGCGTCGGCCCTGGCGAATCCGGTGGTCAGCACGACCAAGCCGGCCACCGCGGTGGCGATGAATCCGTAGAGGTCGTTGAGCACGTGCTGGAAGGCGCCCTCGACGTTGAGACTGGACCGGTTGGCCTTGCTGATCGCCCAGGTGGCCGCGACATTGACCGCGACGCCCGCCAACGCGGTCGCCAGCACGAGCCCGCCGGTCACCTCCGGCGGCTCCAGCAGCCGCCGCACCGCCTCGTAGCTGAGCCAGCCCGCCAGCACGAGCAGCGTGACACCATTGGCCTGTGCCGACAGGATCTCGGCGCGCTTGTAGCCGTAGGTGTACTTGCCGTTCGCAGGACGGGCCGCGAGCCGGATCGCGGCGAGCGCGAGCACGATGGCCGCGGCGTCGGTGAGCATGTGCGCCGCGTCGGACAGCAGCGCCAAGGAGTTCGCCAGCACACCGATCACGACCTCGACCGCCATGAATCCGGCGATCAGGGCGAGCGCGACGGTCAGCCATCTGCGGTCCGCGTCACGGGACACCCCGTGTCCGTGCGCATGGCCATGCCCGTGCTCGTGTTCCATTGACTCAGCCCCTTCCCGTCACCGAAATGTATGCGCATATCTGCATCAGTTCGGTCAGCTTAACGCACCCCGACCGGCTTCCGGTAGATCAACTCAGTGAGCTGGATCACGTAGCACGCGGCTTCGCCGGAGCAGAGGCGGCCGAAGGAAAGTGACGACAAGCCCTGTCGATGTCCGATCACACGTCTGCGCCGACCACGCGTCCTCAGCCGAGCACGGCGTGCACCACGGCGTAGGCGGATATGGTGGCGGCCAGTCCGGCGGCCACGCTGACCACGATATTCATCGCCGCGTAGAAATACGCGCCTCGCTCGGCCAGCCGCACGGTCTCGTAACCGAAGGTGCTGTAGGTGGTCAGCGCCCCGCAGAATCCGGTGCCCAGCAGGGCGAACAGCGGCGTCGCCAGCGCGGTTCCCGCGCCGGTGAGCCCACCGAGCAGCAGGCAGCCGATCACGTTGACCAGGAATGTGCCCCACGGGAACAGGCTGTCGCGGCGATCCTGTACCGCGCGGTCGATGAGGTACCGCAGCGGCGCTCCGATCGCGCCGCCCACGACGACGAGCAGCACGCTCATGCGGTGCCCTCCTCGGCATGCTCGTGGTCACCCGGGCCGCCACTGCCGCATGCGAGGGTCATGGCGGGTTCTCGATCGACCTGCGCGGCTACTCCGTGTGCGCCCGAACCGCCGACGCGCGGAGCCGCTTCGGCGCGCCACCTCGCCGCGCTCACCAGGCTGCCGCCGACGGATCCGACGCTCATGCTGTGCCCTCGCGGCCCGTCGGCGGTTACCCGGGCCGCAATACCGAGCCCCGCGCTCATGCCGACCCCACCCGCGCGCGGCGCAGACGCTCGTACCCGGCCCGGGTGAGCCACATCGCCGCGGCCGTAGCAAGCAGGGCACAGATCAATGTGCCCGCCGAGTAGGCGAAGGCGACGGCGACGGTGCCGGGCTGGAGGAGACCGCGGATCTCATTGGCGTAGGTGGAGAAAGTGGTGAATCCGCCGAGCACGCCCACGCCGAGGAAAGGGCGCAGCAGCCGGTGCGCCGCCCAGATCTCGGTGACCGCCACCATGAGGACGCCGATCAGAAAGCAACCGCTGACATTCGTGACGAACGTGGCCACCGGAAAGTGGCCCGGGTGGGCGGGCAATCCCTGGGCGAGACCATAGCGAGCCAGCGCGCCGAGCGCGCCGCCCGCGGCGACGACCAGCAGTACCACGCCGTGCGTACGCCACAGAGCGCGACCAGGCGCGAGGGTGTCGGTCTCGATCGGTTCTTCGGTCAGTTCACCGGGCACGGATGTCTCCTACACGAACGGGTGCGGTGTTCGGGTAGGGACTGTCGGCGGCGAATGCCGCGGTTGTTCCGGATGACCGGAGCGGCGAGCCCCACCGCCGCGCGGACACCAGGATAAATCAACCGGCGACGCGACCCGCGCGGCGCCGGTGTTCCCGGGATCGGCGAAGCCGCATCCCGCCTGCGCTCACCGCTGCTCGCCTCGTCCGTCGCCGTCGTGCGCGACGAGAACCGAGCAGCCCGCGTGCCTGGCGGCCTTCTCCGCGGTGCTGCCCATGAATCGGCCCCAGATGCCCGAGTGTCCGCTGCGGCCGAGAATCAGCAGGTCGGCATCGTGCTCCGCGGCGGCCGTGGCCAGTTCCCGCGCCGCCTGGCCCGCGCGAAGCTCCGCCTGCACCGCGATGCCGCGCTGTTCGGCGGCCGCGGCGGCGGCGTTGAGCCACCGTCGGCAGGCCTGCTCGCCGATCGAGCGCTCGTCCTCGATCTCGCCGACCACCGGACCGTAGTGCGGCAGATACTCTTCGACGGCCACCACGGTGAGCGCGGAACGGTGCACCGCCGCCAGGTCGAGCGCCATCGTCAAGGCGGCTCGGGCGCCGGGTGAGTCGTCGTAGCCCACCACGATCCGCTGGAACACCCCTTCATTCTGGTCCCTCGGCGTCGGCCCGAACCAGCATTCCGGCTACCCGGACGGTCACGCCGCGGTCACGGATCGATGTAACGCCAGCACTTCGGCCGCCGCGCGCTCACCGGAGCGGATCGCTCCCTCGATGTAGCCCGACCACTCCGTGGCGGTTTCGCTGCCCGCCCAGTGGATCGCTCCGACCGGTTGCCGCAGTGCCGAACCCAAGGTGGTCAGCACGCCGGGCGGGAAGTAGGCGCCGTAGCCGCCGCGAGTGTGCGGATCGTCGGCCCAGATCTTTTCGTGCCACTCGATCGGGTCGCGGGCGGCGTGCCCGAAGGCTCGCACGAGCGAACCGACGATCATGGCCCGCCGCTCGGATGCGGGCAGCGCGGTGAGCCGCTGGGCGGCGCGACCGGGAACCAGCGCGCCGAGCACACCGGGCCCGCCGGGGCGGGTGGCGTCGAAGCTCACCGGCACCGGATCGTGCGGGTTCAGCGACTGGCCGGTGAGCCCTTCCTCGCGCCAGAACGGCCGCTCGTAGACAGCGAACGATTTCAGCACCGACCCCATCGGCACGCGCTGGGTCAGTTGGTCGCGGGCCGCGGGCAGCGGCGGATCGTAGGCGATGCGTCCCGCGATGGCCGGCGGCACGGCGACGATCACGTGCTCGGCGTGCACGGCACCGAACGCTCCGCCGACACGGACGCCGTCCGCCTGCTGCCGGATCGACGTGACGGCAGCGCCGAGACGCAGCGCCCGGCCCAACTCCACGCCGATGGCCATCGCGGGTCCATCGGCTCCGTCGACGAACAGCCGGGTCACCGTCTCGGCCGTGATCCCGGCGTCGACGCCGCCCGCCGACCGGATCGTGGTCAGCAGCCCGAGCATCGAGACGCTGCCGACATCGACGCACAGCTCTTCGCCGATCATCACCTCGGCCAGGTGGCGAGCGCGCCGCTCGGGCAGATTCCGGCGCAACCAGGTCGCCGCCGTCATCGCGTCGAGGCGATCCGCGCCGGGCGTGGTCCACGGGCGCGCCAGGTCGACGCGGGCGGCCATCCGTTCCAGCCGCCACATGGCCTGGGCCAGCACTATCAGGACGAGCGTGGGCAGTGGCGGACGCGCGCCGGTGAACGGACGCCGCACCACGCCTTCGACCAGCAAGTCGATCCCGCTCGGCGGCGCATAGGTCGCGGCGCCGTACTCCTCGGCCAGCGCGGCGAACCTGGTGTGCGCGCCCGAGATCCACTGTCCGCCCAGATCAACGGCCCATCCGTCGCCGACTCGCGCGGTGAGCGTCCGGCCGCCGACCCGATCAGCGGCTTCCAGGACGACGACGTCGCGTCCGGCCGCCCGCAACGCACGCGCCGCACACAGCCCCGCGTAGCCTGCACCGACGACAACCACGTCCGCGCGGTCCATGGTGGCCTCCCGTCGCCGCACCCGTAACTCGACAACCACTGTCGATCACGTCCCGCCCCCGCGCAACCGGTCTGAACATCCGGCTGCGCGGGCAACCTTCCGCCGCCGGTGACGCCACCAACGCGCGCCGTACCGGCGCAGTCGCGAGTCTCCCTGTCACAGCGCCGAATCCCGCGAACATCGGCAAGACGACGACTCTCGCGGGCAAGCCACGCAATCGGCCTGCGCCAGGCGGATAGCGCTCTTGCACCCTGTCGATCACGTCGATCCCCTGCCGACACCTCCCCTCGCCTGCGGAAACACACTGCCATCGTTTGCGCGGCCGCCGCGTGGTACCCGATCGGCTATCGCGTCAGCGTCGCGAGTGCGGCGACGGCCGCCTCCTGCAAGATCGGCGCCAGCGCGCGCGGAGGCGCCGTGACGCGTCCGCGCACCCATTGGCGGCAGTACTCCTGCGCCGGTCCGACGCAGATCGCATGCGCCACCGGATAGCCGTGATCACCCACGTCCACCTCGCCGAGCAGTTCTCGGTACCGGCGCGCCAACGCGGCAAAGAATGCCCGATTGTGCTGAGCCAGTTCGGGTTCCACGGCGCGCGCGACCTCGTCCGGCAGGGTGGCGAACAGGAAGCGGGCGAGCTCGCGATGATCTTCGACCCAACCGAGATGAGCATCGAGCATCCCGCGGATCGCCTGCTCGGCGCCTGCCTCCGGAGCATCGAGGCGCTCGAGCACCGTGCGCTGATAGTTCAGCATGCCGCGGACGTACACCGCCGCCGCCAGTTCGGCCTTGGAAGCGAACGCGTGGAACATGCTGCCGCTGGACAAGCCGAGCCGATCGCGTACGCCCGCCACGGTGAATGCCGCATAGCCCTTGGCCAGAAGCTGTTCAGTAGCCTCGGCCAAGATCCGCTCCCGGGTGCCCGCGGCCACGTTAGGCCCTGAACTCGGTATCGATCCCGGATCGCACCGCCGCGAGCACCTGGGCGCGCACCCGCAGCTTGGTCGCCGCATGCGCCGCCAGGTCGATTCCGGTCAACCGGCGCGCTTCCGCCGTGGCGCGGGTGTGCAGTTCGTCCGCGTCGGCGACGAGCTCATCGAGAAATCCCCATTCCCTGGCCAGCTCGGGGCCGACCAGGATTCCGGTGTTCGCGGCCCGGTCGAATCCGGGCGCAGTGAGCCGATGCCGCGCCACCTCCACTCCGTAGTGCGGAATGGTCAATCCGATCGCGACCTCGTTGAGGCCCAGTTTGAACTCCCCGGCGACGCCGAAGCGCACGTCCGTAGCCAGCAGCGTGAATGCGCCCTGGGCGATCGCATGCCCGGGGCAGGCGGCGACCACGGGAAACGGAAATCCGAGCAGTCGATGGACCAGCTCGCCTCCCGCGCGCAGGGTTCGGCGGATGTCGCCCGGTGAGCGAGAGAAGGTCGCCAGGTCGTAGCCCGCGGAGAACATGCGCGACCGCCCGGTGAGCAGGACGACAGCCCGATCCGCCTCGGCGCGGTCCAGCGCGGCGGCGATGTCGCGAATCATGTTCTCGGACATGACATTCGCCTTGCCGTCGTCCAATGCGATCGTGGCGACACCGTCGTCGAGCCGGTAGGTGACGAGTTCGGTCATGACAGCCTCCTCTAGAGCAGGGCTCTAGAGTAGCACTCTAGACGCGTCCCGGCTATCCGCGGGCGTCCACGTCGACGCTCGGTCGCGAGCAGGTGTCGTTGTGGCAACGATCCGAAACAGCACTGGTCGTTTGCTCGATAGAGAGCTGAGGTGATGGTGCCGAAAGTGCCTGGCGCGTCCGGGCTTCGGACTAGCCTCTCCGACAGGCTCAGGTGGAGGAAGCGACATGACCGCAGCAACCGTCATCCGTCCGCTGGCGCCGAGCGAGGCGATCTTCGCCAACAGCGAAGTCCTCGTCGGCTATTCGATCCGGGTGGCCGGTCGGTTGGATCTCACCGCGCTGTCGGCCGCGTTCGAGGCCGTGGTCCGCGCCCGGCCCATCCTCGGCGCCCGCCTGGAATCGGACGGGCACGGCGGGCATCTGCTGCTCGAAGCACCGGGAGCGCCGCCGGATATCTCGGTCGCCGACGGCGATCCCGAGCAGTTGCTCACCGGCGCCCAGTTGGATCAGCGCAGAACGCTCGGGACGCTGTGCGTGGTACGCGACGGTGAAAACGCGGGGGTCACCTTGGTGACCCACCACAGCATCGCGGATGCCTACCATTCGCTGGCCGTGTTCGCCGAGCTGTGGTCCTGCTACACCGACCTCACCCGGGGCTGCCCGCCCGACCTGGCCTCGCACGGATTCCCCAGATCGGTGGAGGAGCTGCTGCGCGAGCGCGGCGTCGAGAAGAGCGACACGCCCGCGCTGCCGCCCCGCCCGGTCGGCGTCGCTCAGATCACCTGCCGCCAGGAGGATTCCGACTACCAACTGCCCCGCACGGCCCGCTGCAGGCTGACCCGGGGGCAGACCGCGGCGCTGGTCGAACTCGGGCACCGGGAGAAGACCACGATCAACGGCCTCGCCTCCGCCGCGATCCTGCTCACCGAGGCCGAACTGCGCGGCCTGCCGCTGACCGAGCTGAGCTACACCTACTCGGTCGACCTGCGTACCCGGGTGCGGCCGCCGATCGGCATGACCGAGGGCACCAACGTCCTCGGCTTCGCGAATTTCGTGCCGCCCTCCGGCGCGACGCTGGTGGAGCTGGCCCGCGGCATCAGCGACGCGTTGCGCGCCGGGCTCCGCTCGGGCATCGTGCAGCAGACCCCGCTGCACATACCCGAGATCGCCGCGGGGCCTCCGCCGAGCGCGCCGGGAATCGTGCTCGCCACCAACTGGGGCCGGGTGCGCAGGCCACGGGTGCCGGACGCGCTGCGGGTCACCGATTTCCGCTCGATCATGCTCGGCAAGCCGGACAAGACCGGACACCGGCTCCAGCAGCCGAGCGGCACCATCATCATCAGCACCTTCGACGACCGGCTCAGCATCGAGATCCACCATCCCGACGAGACCACCGCCGAACAAAGGGTGCGCGTGCGACTGCTCGCCGCGCACCTTTCCGCGTCCGGCGCGTGAAATCGAGCGAGCGGTCGGATTGCACCGGGCCTGAGCGAGCCGGACGCAGCTGCAGAAGAGACACTGCCGGACGGCGTCCGTCCTCAGCCCGCACCGGGCCGGAGCGAGCCGGAGGCAGCTGCCTGTTCTTCGAGGACGACAGCAATATGGTGGGTGTGGTGTGGACGATCGGAACGGCGGCGCGGGAACGGTGGGACGAGCACGCGGGCTGGCGCGGCTCGGTGCGGCAAACCGAACTGCCTGGCGGACAGCGGGTTTGGGTCGTCGCGGGATACGACGAGGTAGCCGCCCTGCTCGCGGACGAACGGCTCGGCCTGGACAAGCGGCACTCCGGCGGCGGCTACGCGGGCTTCGCGCTGCCGCCCGCGCTGGACCGCAATCTGCTCAATATGGACGGCGACGAACACGGGCGGATCAGGCGGCTTGCCGCGCCCGCGTTCTCGCGGGGCGCGGCCGCGAACCTTCCACCGGTGGTGCGCCGGATCGCCGATCGGACGTTCGACGGTCTGGACGCGGCCCCGGGCGAAGCGGTCGATCTCCTGGATCGCCTCTGCGTCCCGGTGCCCGCCTTGGTCATCGGCGAATTGCTCGGTGTGCCAGCGGATCTGCATCCGGACCTGCGTGACGCCGCCACGACCATGGTGACGTTCGACGCCGCGTCGCCCGAGTCCGGGCGGCGGCTCGTCGCGGCGATCGGCTGGCTGACGGCGACCTTCACCGATCTCGTCGCCGCGAAGCGCGCCGCGCCGGGCGAGGATCTGCTCAGCGGATGGCTGCGCGCCGACGATGCCCGAACGCTGTCCGAGGACGAACTCGTTTCGCTGGCCTTCCTGATGATGCTGGCCGGTCTGGAGAACGCGGTACATCTGTGCGGCAATCTGATCGCGGCCCTGCTCGGCTCCGGCGGCATCGCGGCGGCCGACTGGTCGATGCGCCGCCGCGACCTGATGGAGCGAGCCAATCCCCTCCCGTTCGCCATCCGCCGCTTCGCGGTGACCGATCTGATCGTCGGCGGCCACACCATCCCTCGCGGCGACACGGTCTTGCTGTCGCTATTCGGCGCCGACTCCGCTCCCGCACGCGCGGGCAGACCGAGCCTCATGTTCGGTCGCGGACCGCACTATTGTCTCGGTGCGCAGGCCGCCGACCTCATCGTGGACGCCGTCGTCCCGGAATTCTTCGCGCGCTACCCGAAGGCACGACTGGCCATCCCCGAGGCCGAATTGACCTACCGTGATTCCTGGCGTGCCCACGGTTTGGCCGCGCTTCCGGTGACGCTCGAGACCTGACCGATCAGCGACAGAAACGCCGCCGAGCAAGCGAGGAACGCGATGTCAGGCGCGCGCGGCGGCGGTGCGGGCCAGCGTCTGCAACGGATCGGTCAGCACATCGGTGAAAGCCAGCTCAGCGGCACCGATCACGGTCGCGTCGCCGCCGAGCGCGCTGGTGCGCAACCGGACCCGTTCGCGGACGGCCTGCAGGCCGTTCACCGCCACCCGGCTGCGCACCTGCGCCGCGGAAGCGAGATAGATCTCGCGCAGCACGCCGCCGAAGACCACCATGGACGGATTGAAGATGTTGACCAGGTTGGCGACGCCGTAGCCCAGCCATTCGCCGACCTGGTGCAGCGCGTCCCTGGCGGCCGCGTCGCCGCGGGCGGCGGCCTCGACGATCGCGTCGACCGCCGCCTGCCCCGGCGGATCGGTGCGTCCCGCCGCCGCGATCAACCCGAGTTCGCCCGCCTCGGCCTCGAAACAACCGCGCGAACCGCACGCGCAGGGCCGCCCGCGCGGGTTCACGATCATGTGCCCGACCTCCCCGCAGTAACCGCCTTCGCCGCCGAGCAGCTCGCCGTTCATGATGATGCCGCCGCCGATGCCGACATCGCCGTGCAGGTAGATCAGATTCGCCAGGCCTTCGCCCACCCCGCGTTCGCGTTCGGCCAGCGCGCCGAGGTTGGCGTTGTTGCCGACCGCGACCCGCAGCCCGAGGTCGAGTTCCTCGGTCATCTTCGCGCCGAACGCGACGTCCACCCAGCCGATGTTGGGCCCGTACCGGACGACGCCGTCCTCCTCGCGAACCATGCCGCAGAACGCGACGCCGACGCCGACGCAGACCGAATCCGGCGCGGCCGCCTCGATCATCGCGCGGGCCATCCCCACCAGCGCGGCGATCACGTCATCCGGGTCGAACGCGCCGCTGGGCCGGGCGGTCTCGCTACGATCGAGCACCGTACCGCCCAGCCCGACCCGTGCGGCGGCGAGCCGGTCCGCGCCGACGTCGAGCGCGACGACGTACACGCGTCGCTCCCTCGGCCGCACCACCAGGGACGGCCTGCCCGCCCGGCCGGTCTGGCCGGGTAGCTCCTCGCTCACCAAACCCGCGGCGGCCAGGTCGGTGGTCAGGGCGAGGATGGTGCTGCGATTCAAGCCCATTCGCTCGGCGAGGGTCGCACGCGACACCGCGCCGTCGCGGTGGACGTGCCGCAGCAGCGTGGCGAGATTACGCGTGCGGATCTCCTCGGGGGAAGGTGCTGCTCGCATTCACCGTGCTTTCGTCGGGGGATACGGGATTCATCGATGCTGGAGTGCGCGCCTACGGGAGAGCGCGTCCACTCCGGCGGCCAAGAGCAGCACGAATCCTGTCACAACGAATTTCGTGCCCGCGCTGTAGCCCATCAGCCCCATCCCGTTGTTGATCACCGCGACCACCGCGGCGCCGAGCACCGCGTCCAGCATTCGCCCGCGTCCGCCGAACAGGCTGGTGCCGCCGATCACCGCCGCGCCGACCGCGGTGAGCAGCACGTCGCTGCCGCCGGTGTTCGGATCGACGGAGTTCGCCCGCGAGGCCGCGATCAGTCCGCCGATCGCCGCCATCGTCGAACACAGCACGAACGCGGTGATTTTCACCCGGTCCACCGCGATGCCCGCCCGCCGGGCCGCCTCCGCGTTGCCGCCGACCGCGTAGATGTGCCTGCCGAACGAGGTGCGGTCGAGCACGAATGTCCACAGCAGCAATAACGCGGCGATCAGCGGCACCACGATGGGCATGCCGGTCAGCGAATGCAACTCCGGATTGCGGCTGCGCTCGCCGTTGAGCACCAGCACCGCCGCGCCCGCCACGATCGCCAGCATCGCGACGCGCACCGCGACCACCGACGCCGTCGCACCGGTGAGCCCGAGTTTCGTGCGGGCCCGCAGCTTCCGGTACTGGACGATCGCGAACCCGGCCACGAGGACGGCATACAGCGCCCACCCCAGCAGTGGGGGCACGTTCTTGTTCGCGATCGCCACGATGGTCTCGTCGCGGATGGCGATATTGCGGCCGTTGTCCATGATCTTCAGGGCGACGCCCTGCAGGGCCAGAAACGCGGCCAGCGTCACCACGAACGACGGAATGCCGATCTTCACCACGACCGTGCCGATGACGAGCCCGATCGCCACGCCGGTGAGCAGCGCGGCCCCCACGGCCAGATACCACGGCCATCCCTTGTCGGTGAGCAGCACGGCGAGCACAGCGGCGCAGACACCGCTGGTGAACCCGGCCGACAGATCGATCTCGCCCAGTAACAGGACGAAGATCAAGCCCATCGCGATCACCGCGATCGCCGCCCCCTGGGTGAACAGGTTGGCGAAGTTGGCCTCGGACATGAAGACCGGGCGCGCCGCCCAGAAGAGCGCCGACAGCACGACGAGCGCGATCACCGACGGCAGCGCGCCCATGTCGCCGCCGCGCAGCCGTCCGACGTAACCGGTCACCAGATCGGACACCGGCGCCACCGCCGGTCGCTGTTGGGTCGCTACCGCGCTCATCGGATGACTCCGCTCGCTTCGAGGCCGAGCGCGCCGCTGCGGCCTGCCGTGATCAATTCGACGACCTGCGCGTGCGTCACGTCGGAGGTCCGGACCTGGGCCGCCATCCGGCCCAGGTAGAGCGCGGCGATCCGGTCGGACACCGCGAAGACGTCGTTCATGTTGTGCGAGATCAGCACCACCGCGAGGCCCTGGTCGGCGAGCCGGCGGACCAGTTCGAGCACCTGCTGGGTCTGCGCGACGCCCAGCGCGGCGGTCGGCTCGTCGAGGATCACCACTTTGCTGTTCCACAGCACGGCTTTCGCGATGGCCACCGTCTGGCGCTGGCCGCCGGACAGGCTCGACACCTGCTGCCGGACCGACTTGACGGTGCGCACCGACAGGCTCGCCAACGTCTCGAGGGCGAGTTCTTCCATCGCGTACTCGTCCAGGACGAGGCCGTGCCTGCGCTCCCGGCCGAGAAACATGTTCTGGACGATGTCCAGGTTGTCGCAGAGCGCGAGATCCTGGTAGACGATCTCGATGCCGAGCGCGGCCGCGTCGCGCGGATTGTGCACCTGCACCGGCCTGCCCTCGAACAGGAACTCGCCCGCGTCGATGGGATGGGTGCCGCCGATACACTTGACCAGCGTGGACTTGCCCGCGCCGTTGTCGCCGACGAGCGCGGTGACCTCGCCGGGATAGGCGGTGAAGGCGACGTCGTGCAGGACGTGGACCGGGCCGAAACTCTTCTCTACTCCCCGTAATTCGATGACCGGCAGTTCGGGCATGGGGTAGCTCCTCCGAAAGGGATGGGGCCCCTTCCGCTGTCCCCTCATCGAACCGCGGAAGGGGCGTGCGGTATCAGATCCCGTTGTCCGCGCAGAGTTTCGCGAACTCGCCCGCGCACAGCTCGTCCCTGGTGACGTAGCCGTCGGCAACCACGTCCTTGACGTTCTGCGCGTAGATCGGCTTCGGTTCCAGCAGCACGGAGGGAACGTCGGCGTTCGACTCCGGGTCGCGCACCGTGCCGTTGGTCGTGCCCCGCTCCCCCTTCGCCAGAGCGACAGCGAGTTTCGCGGTCGCCTCCGCCTCTTTCTGGATGGCTTTGTAGACGGTCATGCACTGATCGCCGGTGAGCACGTTCTGCAAGCCCTGGACGGTCGCGTCCTGCCCGCTGACCGGCACCTGGCCGTTGAGCTTCTGCTTCTTCAGCACCGCGATCGCGGCGTTGGCCAGTCCGTCGTTCGCGGCGACCACGCCCGCGATGTCGGGCCGTCCGGTGAGCATCTGCTCGAAGATGGTGCCCGCGATGATGTTGTTCCATTCCGGTACGGCCTGATCCGGGCCCTTCAGGTATTGGCCCGCGTCGAATCTGGGCTTCAGCACGCCGTCGTAGCCGGTCTTCAGCAAGGTGGCGTTGTTGTCGGTCGGACCGCCGTTGAGGTACGCGACGACGGGACGCACCGCGTTGCGGTCGGCGAGGCACTTCGCTACTCCCTCACCGAGCAGCGTGCCTACCTTTACGTTGTCGAAGGAGACGTAGTACTGCGCGCCGCCGCCGAGCGTGAGCCGGTCGTAGTCGATCACGGTGACGCCCTGGGCTTTCGCCTTCTGGATCACCGCCTTGCCGGTGCCGCTGTCCAGGTTGGTCATCACCAGCACCGAGGCGCCGTTGGTGATCATCTGGTCGGCGATGGTCTGGAAGGCGTTCTTGTCGCCTTGGGCGTTCTGGATATCCGCCTTGACACCGGCGGCGTCGAACGCCTGCTGCAAGTACTTCCGGTCCGCCGTCTCCCAGCGTGCGGACGTCTTGCTGTCCGGGAGGATCACGCCGATCTGCGCTTTCCCGGAATCCGCTGAGTCGTCGCCGCACGCGGTGAGTGCGGCCATGAGCGCGACCGACAACGCCGCGGCGCTGAACATGCCCTTACGCATGAGTGGGCCTTTCATTCACCGGCCGGGACGTGCTCCGGCCGGTCGGAGTGGAGCGAATGTTGTTCACGGCAACATATCCGACTGTGACGGAGCGCACAATAGTCAATTTGTTGTTCGCCATAACAATCTCGCCACGTGCGCGTTTGCCCCGGTGACCGGCTGTCCACGGGGTTGGCGAGTGGAGTGCGGGAGGGGTCGTGATCAGGCGCGTCGATCGACCGCACACACTGCCGACGAGGATCGGACCACGCTCCGAGAATCCGAACCGGGCATCCGTCACATGGTGAGCTGGAACGGACCACCCAGGATCGGGCGCCTCATAGCGAGTCGGCACAGTACCCTTGGACGTGAATCATGGCGCGGCAGCGACGGACTGGGATCCGGGAGGGGAACAGTGAACACGCTCGAGCTCGACCCGGCGGCGGTGGCCGCCTACACCGCGATCGCGGACGCGGTATCCAAACAATTGGCGTCGGCGGCGGCGGTCGCCTCCGGCGCGGTGAATCCGGACCAGTTGGCCGCCGACCTCGGGCTGGTCGGCGCGGAATTCGCGGCGCGGTTCTCCGCGGCGGTGTCCGAACACGCGCAGGCGCTGTCGACCGCCGGACAACTGGTCAGCGCCTACGGCCAGGTCCTGCGCGGATACAGCGAGCAGGCACAGGGCGTCGACGCCGCCACGGCGGGCGTCATCACCCAAGCCGGGGAGGCACTGGCATGAGAAGCCTGATGGGACTGCGGAAACGGTCGCACGCCACCCAGCCCGCCGCCGAGACGCCGAAGAGGCCGAGCACCGAACCGGGCGTCGATCCGCCGATCGTCGCCGCGCTGGTGCGTCCGCTGCTGACGTTGCGTTCCTCGCTCGGCACCGGTGTCGGCGTCCCGAATGCCACGGCGACCAGCGCCCTTTCGGCCGCCACCACGCAGGCGGCCGACACCGAAGGTCCACACCGCGAAGGCTTGCACGCCTTGGAGTCGACCTGGACCTCGCGTGGCGCCGACGCGGCGGTGCCCGCGCTGCGCACGACGCAAACCCAGATCGGCGACATCTCCGATCGCGGTCCCGCCTACCTGTCCGTCCTCGCCGACGCGCACGCGACCTCCGGGCGCGCGGCCCAGCGCGTCGACCAGATCATCGCGGAGTTCCGGCGCGACGCGCGCGAGATCCTGGACAACGCGAGCTCGGCGCCGGAGACCGACGCCGTCATCGCGCGCGCCTCCCAGGCGCTGCGTGACGCCATCACCACGGTGACCGCGGCACGCACCGAAATGAACGACCACACCAGAAGACTCGATGAGATGGGACCGCTCACCGTGACCGCGCCATCCGGCGTCGCACAGGGCGGGACCGTACAGCCGGGAACCACAGGCCAATTCGCGCCTGGCACCACCGCACCGGCGACCACACAGCCGATGGACCCGGCCATGGCCGCGCAACTGCAGTTGCAGCAGCAGCTCATCGCCGCGGGAGTGCAGCTCGGCAGCACGGCCATCAACGCGGGCGTCGACATCGGCACGCACATCATCGACAAGATCGCCGAAGTCGGCATGCACACCATCGACACCGTCGCGGCGTCGGCGGACAAGGCGATTCCCGAGCTGATCAACCCCGGCTCCACCACGAACTCCGGCGCGAACGGCGACGAGTCGAAGAACTCCTCGAAGCTGTTCGACTTCGGCGGCTCGAACGACAAGCCATCCTCCAGCGGCCCGAATTCGGTCTCGCCGAACAATTCCGCGCCCACCGCCCGATCGGACGCGCCGAAGCCGGAGAGCAGGCCCGCGCCCGCCGGAGCACCACCCGCCTTCGACCCGCCCGCACCGTCGGGTCGCGCGGATCATCCTGGCCATCCCGGCTCGCCGGGCGGCATGGTGCTGCCACCGGCGCCGCCTCCGGGCGGTAACGACCAGGAACACAAGCCGCGCGACGGCCAGCTGGGCGTGACCATTCCCTCCTCCGTGACGGCGGTGGTGCCGGTGCTGGGCGAATTCGACGATGACGCCTCCTGACCGGGAGCATCCCGGTCAGGCCGCCAGCCACGGCAATCCGTTCGACACGGGTCTGCCGATGCTGCGCATTCCCCCGCCGAAGCCGTCGAAGCGGCGTCGTCCGCACGGCCGCCGCAAGATGATTCGCCGTCGCGAACCGGAGTTCGCGGCCGCCGAGCCGCCACCCGCACCGGACAAGGAGAGCACGCGGCCGCGCTTCGGCGAGTGGGAGCAATGGCTCGAACCGGCCCCACCCGCCGAGCAGCAGCCGGAAACGCCTGCCCCGGAGCAGCGCAGCGCGCCCGCCGAGCCGGAAACACCCACGGCACAGAGCAGCGGCGCGGTGCCCGCGATCATCAATCGATCCGGCATCCATCCCGGCACCCCGGTGCGCCATCCCCGGCGGCACGGAGATCAGTCGCGCCGCAACCGGTCGCTGACCGTGCTGATCGTGCTCGGTATCGCGGCCGCCACCGTCTCGATCGGGCTCACCATCATCTACGGTTCCGACACGAAGACGCGCACGGCGGCGTCGACCTCACCCGCACGCGCCGCCGGTTCCGCACAGTCCACCTCGACATCCACGACCTGGGCCAAACCGCCGTGGGCGATCGCGACGCCGGGATGCGAGCAGCGGCGCACACCCGACGTCGTCTCCGGCACCGACCCGGGGGGCACCGGCAACGGCCCCGATGCCATCCTCGCCTTCGAGTACGCCTATTACGCCGAGCGTTCCGGGTACCGGGCCCGTGCGGTGGTCGCGCCGGACGCGGCGGTATCACCCGCCGAGCAGATCCAGCGCGGCATCAACCAGGTTCCGGCCGGCACCCGCTATTGCGTGCGAATCACCCGCGCGGGCGACAGTCCCGCCGGACAGGATCGGTGGGAAGTCCGGCTGACCCAGCAGTTCCCCGGCGAGGAGACGAACACCTTCACGCAGTTCATCACCACTCGGACCGGCGCCGATCAAACCCTGATCACCGGAATCACCGCGGGCTGAAACACGCGAACAGCTCGACGCCGGTGCGGCGAACGAGTCCGAGCCGCCCGGCCGGGCACACCGGACCGGTGCCCGCGGGCAGCCAGCTCACTGCCGGGTGAGTTTGACGACCGGGATCACCCGGTCCGTCTTTTCCTGGTACTCGGCGAAGCCGGGCATGACCGCGACCATGGCCGCGTAGAGGCGATCGCGTTCGGGTCCCTCGGTGATCGGGGTTGCCGTCGCCTTCACCGTGTCGGTGCCTATCTCGAGCGTCACTTCGGGATTGGCGCGTATGTTGTGGAACCAGTCGGGATTGGTGGGCGCGCCTGCCTTGGAGGCGATCACGACGATGTCGTCGCCGTCGCGGATGAAGGCGAGGGGGTTGGTGCGCGGGAGCCCGGACCTGGCGCCGGTCGTGGTGAGCAGCAGTAGCTCACGGCCCTCGAAGGGACCGCCGACCTTGCCCTGGTTGGCACGGAATTCGTCGATGATCCGGGTGTTCCAGTCGCCTGCCATGCCGGTTTCTCCTGAGGTCGGGTGCCGATCGTGCCCGAGCCTACTCGGATGCACCCTGCCCGCCACCGCACCAACGACGCTGGCGGACGTAGTCCGTCCTCAGCCCGCGCACGGCCGCAGCGAAGGCACACAACACGCACAGCCGCAGCAAAGACACGAAGGCACGCACAACACCCACAGCCGCAGCAAAGACACGAAGGGTACGCATAACGCGCACGGCCGGAGCGAAGGCAGAGGTACGCCTAACAGCCGCCCAACGGCGACAGCAGGCACGATGGCGGGGTGCGGGTACTTGTGGTGGAGGACGAGAAATTGCTGGCCGACGCGATCGCCGACGGCCTGCGTCGGCACGCGATGGCGGTGGACGTGGTGTACGACGGCGCCGCGGCGCTGGAGCGCGCGCAGGTCAACGACTACGACGTGGTGGTGCTCGATCGGGACCTCCCGAAGATGTCCGGCGATTCGGTCTGCGGCACTCTGGTCGAGTCGGACGGCGCGGCACGGATTCTGATGCTGACGGCCGCGAGCGCAGTGGCCGAGCGGGTTGCGGGCCTGGGCCTCGGCGCCGACGACTATCTGACGAAGCCGTTCGCGTTCGCCGAGCTGGTCGCCCGTATTCAGGCGCTCGGGCGACGCGCGCGCAGCGCCGCTCCCCCGGTGCTGGAACGGTCCGGTATCCGTCTCGACCCGCATCGTTTCGTCGTCACCCGAGACGGCGAACCGGTCTCGTTGTCGCGCAAAGAGTTCGCGGTGCTGGCCGAATTGCTGCGCGCGGACGGCGGCGTGGTGTCGGCGGAGCAGCTGCTGGAGAAGGCGTGGGACGAGCACATCGACCCGTTCACCGGCGTGGTGCGGTACACGATCATGAACGTGCGGCGGAAGTTGGGCGAGCCGCAGGTGATCGAGACCGAGCCCGGCGTGGGATACCGGATCCGATGAGCGGGCGCACGATCCGGCTGCGGCTCACGCTGCTGTACGCGACGGCGTTCTTCGTCGCGGGCGCCGTGCTCATCGCGTTGATGTACTTCTATCTGAACCAGTCACTGGAGCGACGGCCCGGAGCCGCGGCGCACAAAATAGTGCAGGAGTTCCTCGCCAACCGTGCCGAGCGGACCCGCACCCGGGTCTCCCCGGAGCTGTACCAGGCGCTCACCGAGCAGGCCGAGCAGAATCGGCGGGACACGTTGCGCGCCATGCTGATGTGGTCACTGGTGTCCCTGGGCGCGGTGGGGATCGCCGCGGGTGGCTTCGGCTGGTTGATGGCCGGACGCGCCCTGCACCCGCTGCAACGCATCACCGCGACCGCCCGGCGGGTGGCCGACACCAGCCTGCACGAGCGCATCGCCCTCGACGGACCGCAGGACGAAATCAAGGATCTCGCCGATACTTTCGACGCGATGCTGGAGCGCCTGGACCGCGCGTTCGACGGGCAACGCCGGTTCGTCGCGAACGCCTCGCACGAACTGCGCACACCGCTGACCATCAACCGGACGCTGATCGAAGTGGCGCTGGACGATCCGGACGTCCCCGAATCCACCCGCAGGCTCGGCTGCACACTGCTCGAGGTCAACCACCGCCATGAACGGCTCATCGACGGCCTCTTGGTGCTGGCCACGACCGAACAGCGGCTGACCGAGCACCGCCGCGCCGATCTCGCCGACATCGCCGGGGACGCGGTCGCCGCGCACGCGGACCGGATCGACGTCCGGGTCACCGCCGACCTCGAGCCCGCCCCGGTCGTCGGCGACCGGCTGCTGCTGGAACGCCTCGCTCACAATCTGCTCGACAACGCCGTCCGCTACAACCTGCCCGAACACGGTTGGGTGACCGTCCGTTCCCGCACCGCCGGTGACCATGCCGAACTCACCGTCGAGAACAGCGGCCCGCCGGTCCCGGCCTTCGAAGTGGACGGGCTCTTCGAACCGTTCCGTAGGCTGGCCACCTCGGAGCGGCTCGCCGACTCCGGGTCGCGCGGCGCCGGGCTGGGTTTGTCCATCGTTCGCTCGGTCGCGCAGGCTCATGGCGGGGCGGTCCGTGCGGTGGCGCGCCCGGACGGCGGGCTCGCGGTGACGGTGGATCTCCCACTCGCCCGGGGGTGACACGCAGGGACGGGCGAGTCCGACACCTCGCCCGTCCCGTGCTCAGTAGTTGTGGCAGGTGTCGAGGACGACCCGCACCTTGTCCCGGTGTTCCTGCGCCCGCGGCGAATCCCGGTGCTCGTCGAACTTGCGCTTGGCGTCCGGGTGCGTGTCCAGGAATTCCTTCGCCCGCTGCTTGCGCTGATCGACCGGCAGGCCGAGGAACTCCTGGAGCTTGGCCTTCCGCTCGGGGTGCGCGTCGAGGCGGGCGGCGAACTCCGGGAACTGGGCGTGCGCGGCGGCATCGATCTGCGCGAAGCTGCACGTCGTCTCCAGCAGCCCGCCTCCAGGACCCGGCTGCGCGGAAGCGGTCGCCGGAACCAGCAGCGCGCCCGCGGCGACCAGGCCGCCGAGTGCGACCGTTGCTCGAAGGAATCTCGTCATGTCGGATAACCCTTTCCGTTGGACGTCGGGCCACTGCGACGTGGCCCGGCGCACAGTCCATCAGGAAGGGCGTTTGGACAGCGCTAGGAAACGGACACCCGATGGCGGACAGCGGATTGCGGCGTCGGCCTGAGCGTCTTGCCCAGGTCCGTGCGCAGGGTGATGGCCGAATCGAGCAGATAGTTCTGCCGGACACGCCACGGATGACGGTCACCCTGGCGCGGGAACTCGCCGATCGAACGCTGGATATAGCCGGAGGCCAGATCCAGCAGCGGACGCTCGTCCAGCTTGCCCCGCGGCGTGGGCACCACGGCGGCATGGCCCTTGCGATCCATGTGGGCGAGCACCTTGCAGACCAGCCGGGACGTGAGGTCGGCGCGCAACGTCCACGAGGCGTTGGTGTACCCGATGCAGACGGCGAAATTGGGGACGCCGGTGATCATGGTCCCCTGCCAGACGAACTGCTCGGACAGCGCGACCCGCGCGCCGTCGACGCTCAGGGCGACGCCGCCGAAGGCGAGCAGTCGCAGACCCGTGGCGGTGACCACGACATCCGCCTCCAGCACTCGGCCGGACGTCAGCCGAATGCCCTCCGGCACGAAGGTATCGATGTGATCGGTGACGACCTCGGCCGTGCCCTTCCTCATCGCCTTGAAGAAGTCCGCGTCGGGCACGGCGCACAGGCGCTGATCCCACGGGTTGTAGCTGGGCGTGAAGTGCTCGGCGACGAGCTTGTCGTCCTTCAGGATTCGCGCGGTGAGGCCGGTGAGCAGTTTTCGCGCGGCTTCTGGGCGGCGACGGCAGTACTGATAGAAGCCGATGGCGAACAAGATGTTCTTGGTGCGAATCGCCCTGTGCGCGAGCTTCGCCGGAAGCCAGGCGCGAATCTTGTCGGCAAGCTTGTCGCGGCCCGGTACGGCGCTGATCCAGGTGGGTGTGCGTTGCAGCATCGTCACCAGTTCCGCCTGCTCGGCCAGCGCGGGAACCAGCGTCACCGCGGTGGCGCCGCTGCCGATCACGACGACGCGCTTGCCGCGGTAGTCGAGGTCCTCCGGCCAGAACTGCGGGTGCACCACCGTTCCGGAGAAGGAGGAGATGCCGGGGAATTCCGGCGCGTGCGGCCGCTCGTAGTCGTAGTACCCGGCGCAGGAATACAGGAAGCCGCAGGTGAGGGTCCGGGTTTCGACGGCGCCCTCCGCGTCGCGGTGCTCGAGCGTCAGCGTCCAGCACGCGGCGTGACTGTCCCAGTCCGCGGCGAGCAGCTTTGTGCGGTAGCGGATGTGCCGGTCGATGCCCGATTCCGCCGCGGTTTCGGTGACGTAGCGCAGGATCGACGGGCCATCGGCGAGCGACTTGGACTCCAGCCACGGCTTGAAGGGATAGCCGAGGGTGAACATGTCGGAGTCCGAGCGAACACCCGGATACCGGAACAGATCCCAGGTGCCGCCGAGCGTGTCCCGCGCCTCCAGAATGGCGTACGTCTTTCCGCGGCATTCGGTCTGCAGCCGGTAAGCCGCGCCGATGCCGGACAGGCCGGCGCCGACGATCACGACATCGAGGTGTTCCGGCGGTGCGAGGGTCTCCGTCATTCCTCCAGTGTGCGAGCCGAACCTGCCGCATCCTTGACTTCGGGCGACAACTATTTGATTCTCGACGACATGTCGGTGATTCGGTCGGCGGGCCTGCGCGGGTTCCGCGCCACCGTGGCCGAGCTGGGCGGGGACGCCGAGGCGCTGGCCACGGCCTGTGACCTGCCTGTCGCCGCGCTCGACGCCGATGACCTGCTGGTGCCCGACCAGCGGGTGGCCGCCGTGCTGGAGCTGGCCGCGCACCAGCTGCACTGTCCTGACCTGGGCCTGCGGATTTCGCACCGCCAAGACCTCGACATGCTCGGTCCGCTGGCGCTGGCCATCCGGAACTCGCCTTCGGTGGCCGACGCGCTCGAGTGCGCGGCGCGGTATCTGTTCCTGCACGCGCGTTCGCTCAGCCTCACGCTGGAACCGGATCCTTATGGCGAGCGCGGCGTGATCGCGCTGCGGTACGCGGTGCGGCCGGACCGGCCGACCCCCGTCCAGGGCACCGACCTGGGGCTGGCGTTCGTGCATCGCACCATCCAACGCCTGGTGGACGACCGCTACGGATTGCGTTCGGTCGAGTTGCCCTACCGTCCGGAGGCGCCGGTCGCGAGCTACGAGGAGTTCTTCGGCGCGCCGGTGCGCGTCGAACGTCCGGCCGCGGCGCTGCGGGTGCCGCGCAGCCTGGCGACCCGCCCACTCACCGGCGGCGACGAGAACCTGCATCGGCTGGCCATGGCGTTCCTCGCCGAGCAGTCCGGCGGCGCGCACGCGGCGATCGCGCCCAAGGTGCGCGCGGCCGTGCGGCAGCTGCTCGGCACGGCGGCTCCGGAAATCGGCGCTGTGGCGCGGCTTCTGACGGTGCATCCGCGCACGCTGCAACGGCGTCTGGCCGCCGAGCACACCTCGTTCGCCGCGATCCTGGACGAGGTCCGCAGAGATGCGGCGCGGCGGTACCTGACCACGACGGATATGCCGATGAGTCAGATCGCCTCGCTGATCGGGCTATCGGAGCAGGCGACATTCACCCGGTGCGCCCGGAGATGGTGGGGCACAACGCCTACCGCGCTGCGTCGCGCGGGTTCGAACGGAACAACAGAGCAGCACAACACATTCGGGTGACAGGGCGACAACGGTCCAGCCTCCGATTCACCCATTTCGATAACGGTTGCCCAGAACAGCCGCCGACCCATTCCTTCCTCGACGCCCGGTCTTTACCGTCGAATACCGGGTAGGTGTGCGCCGGAAGGGGGATTCCATGGGGCGAGCGGAAATTGAGCACAGCCACACCGGTGGTCAGGGTGGAGCCGACAGCTGGTCCGGGCGCGTGGCGGACGCGATCAGCCGCATTCCCGGACTGACCGCGCGGCAGCAGTCGTTTCTCGCCGAAGCGCTGGCGGAGCCGGACCGGCGTCTACTCGTTCATCGAAACGCGGCGCACCCGCCGGACGACCACGCCCACGCGCTGCTGATCTGCGGCACCGGACTCTTCGCGTTGCGGTTCGCCGAGGACGTGCCCGCCCGGCTGGACGGAATCCGCCGTCATGCCGAGGCGAAGTTCGGCAGGGTGCAGTTCGGGCGAGAGAAGGTCGTTCCGCACGACGTGCAGATCGTGCTGCTCGTTCCCGGCGAGATCGGCGTCCGCGCGGACGGCAGGTTCGCCCTCGCCGCGCCCGCCGAGCTCGATCGGGTGATCCGCGCACGTCATCGGCAGTTGCGGCCGAGCCGGGTGCACGCGATCGCGAGCACGGTCGCCGACCAGGCCGTCGAGTACGACCTGGTGGAGATCGAGGAACCGCCGCACGAAGCTCCAGCCCTGCTCGACCGGTCCGACGTCACCGCCGCACAGCGCGATGCGGCACTGCACCGGCCGTTCCAGCACTGGATGACCTTCCTCGATCCCGACCAGGAGGCGCTGGTGTCGCGCACGTACACGGGGCCGGCACGCCTGGCCGGGCCGGCAGGCACGGGCAAGACGGTCGTGGCGCTGCATCGCATGGCCAGGCAGGCGAAACGATCCACCGGACGTCAGCTGTACACGACTTTCGTCAAGACGCTGGCCAACTGCCAGGAAACGTATTTCCGCCAGCTCGCGCCCGGTACGGAGGGACGTGTCCAATTCGCCGGTTTGCATTCCTGGGCGCTGGATTTTATCGGGCAGCGGATCTCGCGACCGCGGCTCGACCCGGTCGGCGCCGATCGCGTTTTCGCCCGGGTGTGGGAGCGAGCGAGAGCCGATTTCGAGACCATAGAACCGCACGACAGCTACTGGCGTGAGGAGATCGACCGCGTCATCAAAGGCCGCGAGATCAATGATCTCGACGTCTATCAGAGCGCGGAACGCCACGACCGCAATGGCATCCGACTCGACGATGCCCAACGCGCCGAAGTATGGCACAAGCTCTATGTCCCGTACGTCCGCGAGATGCGTGAGCGTGGCATTTCCGACTACAGCGACGTCATCGCCATCGCGCTGGCCGAGATTCGCAACGAACCGCTCGCGCAACCGTACGACGCGGTCGTGGTCGACGAGGTGCAGGACATGACGCTGGCCGGGCTCCGGCTGGCCCACGCCATCGCTGGTGGAAACGGATCGAGTCCGCTGCTACTGCTCGGCGACGGCCAGCAACAGGTGTACGCGGGCGGCTGGCGGATGGCCGACGCGGGCATCACCTTGCGCGGCCGCGGCGAGATCCTCAGGGTGAACTACCGCAATCGCCGTCGCATCTGGGAAAACGCGGCGGGAATCGACGCGGTGAACGCCCTCGGCGATTTCGACGGCGAGTCCGGGGTGGCGCTGCGTGACGCCGACGTGACACTGCCCGACGGCGCGGTGCACATCTGGCGCGGACCCGACCACTACCTGGAGAGCGCACTGGTGACCGGCATTCGCGAGTGCGGCCGACCGCTGTCCGACATCGCGGTGCTGACCAGGACGAATCTGGAGGCCGACCGGCTCATCGGCGGACTGGACGCGGTCGGCATCGCGACGCTGCCCCTGACGGAGTACGACGGAACCCCCTGCGCCGCGGTCAAAGTGGGCACCGTCCACCGCGCCAAGGGACTCGACTTCGCGGCCGTCTTCCACCCGACCTGGTCCGGCGGCGCCCAGCCGCCGACCGGCGCGAACCGCGAGCGTGCCGAGCTCGCCGACCGGCAGAAGCTCGTGGCGATCACCCGGGCGCGCGACTACGCCTGGATCGGCGTCCGAGACGACCGCCAGGAGCCCGACCGCACCTGAGCACAGCCCTCGAATCCCTCCTGGGAAGGCGCCATTCGACCGCTAGACTCTCCGGGATCACTGGGAAGGGGGCCGCATGGACGCGGTTGTCAAGGAGGTCGCCGAGGAGGGCAAACGCCTGATCGACCGTGCCTGGCTCGGCGAACTCAGTCGCGACCAAGCGGTGCACATGTTCGTCCAGGTCGGTGACGGCATGGTGCGCTATGAGACCGCGCTCACCATCATCGACGACGGGGTGCGGCGGCTGACCGTCAACGCGCGGCGACTACGGATCCTGCGCTGGTGCACGCTGCTGGAGATTCCGGTGTTCGCCGCGTTCGCGGGGCTGGCCGTGCTGTTCGGCGACTACACCACCGCGGGTCTTTCGGTGTTGTTCCTACTGGTTCTGCAGATCGTCCACCGCGCGATGCTTCCGCATCCGGCAGCGGTCCGCCGCCAACCGAAGCAGCCGTCCGGGCCGAGACCCGGCGCATCGAGCGCCTAGCGGATCGGCCGCGGTGACATAGTCTGCGTTCATGGACGGCACGATCGGCATACCCGGGCCCCATCCGCACGAGCCACACGGTGTCGGCTTCGCGTCCAAGCTGAACTGGTTGCGCGCCGGGGTGCTCGGCGCCAACGACGGCATCGTGTCCACCGCGGGCCTGGTCGTCGGCGTCGCCGCGGCCACGACCGACACGGCGGCGCTGTTCACCGCGGGTATCGCGGGCCTGTCGGCCGGAGCGATCTCGATGGCGGTGGGCGAATACGTCTCGGTCAGCACCCAGCGCGATTCCGAGCGTGCCCTGCTGGCGAAAGAACGCAAGGAGTTGCGCGACGAGCCGGACTACGAGTTGGCCGAGCTCGCCGGGATCTACCAAGCCAAGGGGCTGACGGCGGAGACGGCGCGCAAGGTCGCCGAAGAACTCACCGCGCACGACGCCTTCACCGCGCACGCCGAAGCCGAACTCGGCCTCAACCCCGCCGAGCTGACCAATCCCTGGCAGGCGGCGTTCTCCTCGGCGGTGTCCTTCATACTCGGCGCGTTGCTTCCCCTGCTGGCCATCCTGTTGCCGCCGGTCACCGCACGCATCCCGGTCACCTTCGCGGCCGTGCTGGCGGCCCTGGCGATCACCGGTTCGATCAGTGCCCGGCTGGGCGGAAGCCCGCGCGGACGCGCGGTGATCCGGGTGGTGCTGGGTGGCGCGCTGGCCATGGGCGTCACCTACGGCATCGGGCAGCTCGCCGACGTGGCCGGAATCTGATCCGGAGCGCGCTGACCCCGGGACGCGGGCGAGCCGGTGCCACGCGGCGGCTCCTCGCCGCCCGCATGGCACCGGCCGATCTCGGATCAGCGCCGGAACGCATCCCGTAGTTTGTCCGCGGCGCGTTCCAGGTTGCCGCGCGCCTGCTCACGACGCCCCTCGTTCTTCAGCCGGGAGTTTCCCGTCGCTTTACCGAGGAATCTCTTCACCCTGCCCCGGGTGGCCCGCGCTCGGTGGGTGAGGCGATCTTCGAACTTCATGATCAACTCCTGCCTCGCCGAGGCCGCTAGTAGTACCAGCGGCGGCCACCGACCGGACGGCCCACCGAGCCCGCGATCAACAGCACCAGACCGATGATCAGCACGATGATGCCCGCAGTGGTGAGCAGTGGAATTCCGAGCAGCCAGCCCAGGACCAAGAGGATGAGGCCGAGAATAATCATTGCCGTATTTCCTTTTCTCGATAATTATTTCGCGGTCAACGGTTTCGAGGTGGAAGCCGTCTTCCCCCGCTCGGCTCGCGCGGGTGTGTGCAGCCACCGCCGCCACGCTGGCTCGCTGGTGGGCCGCGCGCCTGCCTCAGGAGTCTCCGCCGCGAGATCACGCCGTACCGCCGCCATCTCGCGGCGAGACTGCCTGAGCTCACGACGTGCCACCGCGCCGCGCCGGGTGACCCGCCAGGCGCCGGACAGCACGAGCGCCAGCCCGAGCATCCCGATGGCACCCAGCGCGATCCCGTAACCGAACAGCGCTCCGGTGGAGTCGTGGAACTGGTAGTCGAATACCGCGAATTGCTGGACGTCGCCGGTGTTGCCCACCACCGCGGCAACCCCGATAATCACCGCCGCGATCAAGACGGCGAGCCCGATGATGATGATCATGACAATCCCATGTTGTGTCGAGTTGTATGACAACTCCGCTATTCCCGGAGCAGGGGCGATCAAACCGAGCGAAACCGATTGTTTGCATCCTGCGAATCGGTCTATGCGAAACGCATGACGTACACGATTACTTTGCACAATGTGACCAGGGAGTCCGCGTCGGCGATCGAATCGTCACTGCGCGGGGTCAACGGCATCGATTCGGTCGACATCGATGTGCCGTCCGAGCGCGCCCTGGTGAATTCCACCCTCACCTACGGCGAGGTGCTCGACGCCATCCGGCAGACCGGAGCCGCCGCCTCCTGATCGCGTCTCGGGCGGTGCGCGCCACCGGCCGGGTATCCCGGCGCCACATGCGCCCGCTTCGCGGGCAGTCCACGCATCATCGGCATCCCTAGCACGGGTGTGCGGGATGATGACCAGGTGACGGACGTGTTCGACTCCGACTTCGCGCGGGACCCGTGGCCCACACTCGATCGGTTGCGCACCGCGGGCGGCGTGCACCGAATCCGCACGCCCGACGGTCCCCCGGCCTGGCTGGTGACCCGATACCGCGACGTGCGCGCCGGATTGCTGGACCACCGGCTGTCCACGCGGGCCCACTATGCGAACGCGGAGGACTATCGCGGCTTCGCCGTGCCGCCACCGCTGGACAACCTGCTCAACGCCGCCCCGGCCGACCATGCGCGGTTGCGCGGTCTGGTGACTGCCGAGCTGTCGCCGCGGCGGCTGGCCGAGTGGACCGAGCTGGCTCCCGGCCTGGTGAATTCACTGCTGCGCGAGGTCGATTCGGGTGAGCCGATCGATCTGGTCGAACGCCTCGCGGTGCCTTTGCCCGCGGCGATCCTCGGGGAGCTGCTCGGTCTCGACGAGCCGACCCGGAAAAGCCTGCTCGGCTGGGCTAATTCGACGCTGCTGCCCGCGGCCTCGCCCCCGCGCGCACGCGACACGCTGACCACGATGCTGGCGATCATCACCGATGCCACCGCACACGCGCGCACGCACCGCGCGGACACCGTGCTCGGCCGCCTGGTGGCCGCGCACGCCCGGTCCGGGTCACCTAGCGCCGACGAACTGGCCGGGCTGCTGTTCTACCTGCTGTTCGTCTGGTACGAGGTGCTGGTCGATCTGATCGCCGGATCGGTGCTCGCCTTGCTTCCCCGCCCGGACCAGCGCGAGCTGCTGCGCGCGATGCCCGACAAGCAGGGCGCGGTGGACGAGCTGCTGCGCTATCTGTCCCCGCAGGTGCTCGCCGGGCCGCGGTTCGCGACGACCGAGCTCACCATCGGCGAGACCACGATCCAGCCCGGACAGACCGTGCTGCTGTGTCTCGCCTCCGCCAATCACGATCCGGAAATCTTCGACCGGTCCGAGGAATTGGATCTGACCAGAGACCGCGGCGCGCAGCTCGCGCTCGGTTATGGAGTGCACGCCTGCTTGGGCAACGCGCTGGTGCACACGCTGACCGTGGCGATTCTGGACCACATCCTGACCCGGTGGCCGGATTCGGTGCTGCGGGTGGACGAGCGGGACATCGTCTGGCGCTCCGGTTTCCGGCATCGCGGACCGCTCACGCTGCCGATGAAGCTCCGTTGAGATGGGGCGAGCGACGATGATCGCCCCACCTGCTGCCGCTCTCGCGAGCCGGGCCTCTCGCGGCCGCCCGGAGCATCGCCACGGGCACGGCGTTCGATGCGGCCACACCGGCATGCGCTGGCGGAGCACGGACGAGTATGATCTACGACACAGACCCTGTCAACTACAGGAGACACGCTGACCATGGGGGAGGATCCACACCCGTTCACCCGGGCTCTCAACGCGCTGATCAATGGAATGCACCCGCCCGCGAGCAAAGACGGACGGTCCGTGGAGATCACCCACCGGGCTCTGGCCGAGGACATCCACCGCACCACCGGAGCGCGCCTGTCCGCGAACTACCTCTGGAAGCTGCGCACGGGGCAGGCGGTGAACCCGTCCTACGAGACGCTGGAGGTGTTCCGCGGCTACTTCGGGCTCGACAGCCTCGACCCGTTCACCGATCCGCGGCTGGCCGCCGCGCGGGGCAGCGAACTGGCATTGATCAACGCGCTCAAGGGAAATGCCGAACACGAAGTGCTGGAGTTGGTGCTGCGCGACGGGCTGCAACAGGGTACCGTCCGCGCGGAGTCGGTGCTGGCGATGCTGGACATCCTGCGACGCATCGAGAACGAAGAACGCGAGTGAGCGATGCGGATCGCGGCGTGGAGCGAGGACGGAGGTGACCAGCCGGTGCTGGATCGTCGATGGCTGCGGCGCGAACTGCGCGGCCTCGGACTACCCGGCCGGTTCACCGTCGCGGAGCTCGCCGAGGCGGTGGCCGAGCGCCGCGCCCGGCCGCTGCGGCTGCGCCCGGAAAGCTTCGCGGTAACCGGGCTCACCGGTGGCCTGCTGGTCACCGAAACGATCGATTTCATTGCCTACCAGCGCAATACCTCGAAGGTGCACCAAGACCACATCGTCTGTCACGAGCTCGGTCATCTGCTGGCCGGGCATCGCACCGTCGACGTGCGCGGCGCGGAGGCGGTGGGTCTGCTCGCCCCGAATATCGACCCGGCGGTCGTGCGGCGCATGCTCGGCCGCACCAGTTACGCCCAGCCGCAGGAGCAGGAGGCGGAGGACATCGCGAATATGCTGATGGCCCATCACATCACGCACTGGACCGCCCGGGAGGAGTGGGTGCTGCCCGACTCCGCGCCCGTCGCCGCGCGTCGGCTGCTGGCCGCGCTCGGTCCAGGACAGGGCTGAGCCGATGTGGTTCGCGGCGGTGTACGGCGGCATCGGCGCGTTCGCGTTCGCGGCGTTCCTGTGGCGCATCGGACTCGCTCTGCGCAGCCCGGACAATCCCGCCCGCTGGGCCGTGGCGTTCGCGATTCTCGCCGCGGGGATCGGGTTCGAAGCCGCTGTGCCGCAGACCTATACCTGGCTGGGAGACGTTTCCAGCATTCCCAATCTGGCTTCGCTCGTCGTGTACGGCGCCATCGCGACCGCCGTTCTCGCCCAGATCGTGTGGACCGGGTTCATGGTGGCGCCCCAGGAGCCGGACAATCGAGCCGGGCGGCGCATCCTCGCGCTGCCGTTGCTCGTGCTCGCGGTGCTGGCGCTGTTGTTCACGATGGCCCCGGTGCACGACGAGAGCCATCCCACCGACTTCGACGACCATTACGCGAAGGTCCCGCTGGCGGTGGCGTTCCTCGGCGTCTATCTCACCGTGTACTCGGCGGCGCTGATCCGGATCATTCTGCTGTGCCGCGGGTGGATCGGTGAGGTCGACCAGATCTGGTTGCGGCGCGGCCTGCGGCTGCTCGCGGTGGGCAGCACCATCGCGCTCGGCTACAGCGTGGGCAAGGTGATCGCGATCGTCGCGGCGTGGTTCGGCATCGGGCTGCGCCGCCTCAACACCGACATCGCGCCCGCGTTCGCCAGTCTCGGCGCGACGGTCATGCTGGTCGGCTACCTGTGCCCCTCGCTGGCGCCCTGGCTGCTGCATACGGTCGCACGACTGCGGGCGCTGCCCCGGCTGCGTCCGCTGTGGCTGGCCCTGCGGGAGGTGGCCCCGGAGCTGGCGCACACGTCCCTGCGTCGTCCGGACGCGCGGGACCGGGTGTACCGCAGGGTGATCGAGATTCGCGACTGGCTGCTGCGCCTGCAGCCGCATCTGTCCGCCGAGGCGACCGCGGTCGCCGAACGTCTGGCGACCGAACTGGCGGTCCCGGAGCGCACGCGGGCGGCCGCGATCGAAGCCGCGCGCATCGCCGCAGCGCTGCGGGCCCATCGGCTGGGCCTGCCACCGACCCTCGACGACGAATCCTTCACCGAGCCGGACCAATCCACGCTGGCCGGTGAGCTGGCGTGGCTGGTCGAGGTCGCCGGCCAGTTCGACACCGCGCCGCTGGTGCCCGCCACGCTGGCCGCGCTGGCGGCCGAGGTCAATACCGGCGGATCGGCACCCGCGCACGACGGATCGGCACCACCGCCCACACGGTGACACACCACCACGCCCATTCGAGCGGGCCGTAGTCGAAAAACCGCAGCCAGAGGGCGCTGAACAGCGCCTGCCCCATGATGATCGCAACCGCTGATCCCAGCAGCGCCGCGTAGTCGCCGGAGCCGGACAGCCCGAGGCGCGGTTCGGCGAGCAGGATCAGCGCCGTGGCGGCGACGTAGTTGGTCAGTGCCATCCGGCCCAGCGGCTGAAGCACCTCCGACAGCACCTGCCCCGGTTCGATGCGCAGCAGCAGCAGGAATCCGGTCAGGTAGGCGAGCGCGCCGAGCAGACCCGCCACCGCCGCGGCCGGGGTGGACCACAAATCCAGATACGGTGTGCGGTACTCCCACCTGCCCGCCACCACTGCGGCGGGCAGCGCGAGAGCGAAGACCACACCGATCTGCCAACCCCGCTCGGGGAGCGTCTCGACGATCCCGGAGCGGGCCACAGCCAGGCCGAGCAGGAACAAGCCGGGCACCAGAGCCAGGTCGCCACCGAGGGCCACCGCCACGCCGACAGTGCCGACCAGGCCCGCGATCAGGACCACCCAATTCGGCAGCACCGCCGCGGGCAGCAGGATCGCCAACCCGACCAGCGCGTACGGCAACAGCGCCTCCCCCGGCTGGAACTGCTGATGGATCAGGCCGATGACGCCGAGCGCGGCCAAGTGGCGGACCAGGAGGAGTCGCGGACGCTCGCTGCGCTCGGCCGCATGGTCCAGCAGCACTGCGAAGCCGAGCCCGAACACGAACGAGAAGATCGGCAGGAACCGTCCTTCGAACAGCACCGTCAGCGCATGCCCGACCGGAATCACCAGCCCCGTCTCGTCGGTCGCGGCCATGTCCGCGATCTGCCGAATGGTCACCACCAGCATCCCGCACAGCGCGAAACCCCGTACCGCGTCCAACTCGGGGACGCGTAGCGGACCCGCATCGTTGTGCATGCCTCTCACGGTATCCAGCAGCCGCGCCGACGCCGGGATCTCGCGAGGAGATGTCGCTGCACCGCCGCACTTTCGCTGGTGGAGCGTGCGGCGGTAGCGCCGAGGCGATGTCGTTACCGAAGAAGATCCGGTAAGGAATCGACCCCGCGCCGGTCGATAGGTGAGAATTTGGCGGTGCGGACCCAGTTCACTGCCGAGCTCATCGCGTTGACCAAGGATTTGACGCTGATGTGCACGCTCGCCCACGACGCCGTCGAGCGTGTCACCGACGCGCTGGTCGACGCCGACCTCGCCGCCACCTATGAGGCCTTCGCGCTCGACGAGCAGTTGCAGAAGATGTACGGCGCGTGCGAGGCGCGCACCGTGGTGCTGCTGGCGTTGCAGGCGCCCGTCGCCCGCGACCTACGGCATGTGGTGACCGCGATCCAGATCGCCGGTGAACTATCCCGGATCGGATGGCTGGCCAGCCGGGTGGCCGATCAGGTGTACCAGCGCCACCCCGGACACGTTGCCTCGCAGCCCATTCTGGACATCCTCGCCGCGATGGGAAAGCTGGCGGCCGAGCGCACGGCATTGGCGGGACGTGCGGTCGCCGGTCAGCAACCGCTGCCCGAGGAGACGGCCGCCGAACCAGCGATGGAAACGCTGCACCAGCAATTGCATTCGGCGCTGCGTGACCCCGCGTCCCAGCCGCCCACCGATATGGCGATCGACAACGCACTGCTCGGGCACCACTTGGAGCGCTGCGTAGATCACACCGCACGCATCGAGCGGCTGATCCGCTTCCTCGACACCGGCGTTCCCCCGACTGCCCAGCCCGGCGACGACGAGTGAACCCGCGGCCGATCGCGCCCGCTGCCTCGCGCGGACAGCGTTCCTGGTCCAGGCATTAGAGTGGAACCGTGCTGTTCGACCCCGCGGCGGGGGTGCTGATCTCGGACGGCGGCTTGGCCACCGAGCTGGAGGCGCGCGGCCACGACCTGTCCGACGCACTGTGGTCGGCCCGGCTGCTGGTGGACGATCCCGCCGCGATCGAGGCCGTGCACGCGGCATACTTCCAGGCAGGCGCCGATATCGCGACCACAGCGAGTTATCAGGCTTCGTTCGAGGGTTTCGCCGCGCGCGGGCTGAGCCGAGCGGAATCCATCCGGCTGCTGCGCCGCGGTGTGCAGCTGGCCCGCGCGGCGCGCGACGCTTGCGCTGACGGCAGGCCCCGATGGGTCGCGGCCTCGATCGGCCCGTACGGCGCGGCCCGTGCCGATGGATCGGAATATCGAGGACGTTATGGGCGCAGTGTGGCCGAACTGCGGGCTTGGCATCGGCCGAGAATGGAGGTGCTGGCGGAGGCGGGCGCTGATCTGCTCGCTCTGGAAACCGTCCCCGACATCGATGAAGCCGAGGCGTTGGTCGACCTGGTGACCGACATCGGTGTGCCCGCGTGGCTCAGCTACACCATCGCGGGCACCCGCACCCGGGCCGGTCAGCCGCTCGCGGACGCCTTCGCGGTGGCCGCAGCGTCGGACTCGATCATCGCGATCGGCGTGAACTGTTGCCCGCCCGCCGATGTCACCGCCGCGACCGAACTCGCCGCGGGCACCCGCAAACCCGTGATCGCCTACCCGAACAGCGGCGAAGGCTGGGACGCCGTTCGCCACACCTGGACCGGCCCCGTCCGATACGCCCCGGCACAAGCACGCGCATGGGTCGCACGCGGCGCACGCGTCATCGGCGGATGCTGCCGCGTCGGCCCGGCCGACATCGCCCGGCTCGCAACCGAACTGCGCGGAACGTCGGCCTCGGACGATCGCAGCGCATCCGGCCCTTCCAACCGAAATTCCGGCTGAGCATCCTTGTCCGACGACGAGAGTGCGGCGCGACGGCACTACCGAGAATGCTCCCCGAGGGCTCCGGGCGGATCAGCCGTCGCTCAGCATGGAAAAGCGGCCCGAGCCCAGCAAGCCGGTGATCGCGTCCATTTTCGCTTGCGGCGCGGCGTAGTCGGGGTGTGCGCGCAACACCGATGCCGCGTCGTGCAAATGGATCATCTGCTGTTCGGCTTCGACTGCGTTGCGACCGCCAGCGCTGACCGGATGGCGCGCGAACACGGGTTCGCGCGGGTCGACGCGGCCGAGGGCCAGAGCCTTGTCCACCCGGCGTGAGCAGCGGCAGAACGCCGCCGGGTCGACCAGGCCGCAGGTCGCGTTCATGAAGTTGCCGAGCCGCTTCTTGGCGCGCTCCAGGCGTTTCCGGTAGGCGGCGGGGGTGACGCCGAGAACCCAGGCGGCCTCGGTCGAGCTCAGCTCGAAGACATCGCCGAGCACGAAGGCGATCCGCTCGTCCCGGGCCAGGCACTGCAACATGCCCTGACTACAGGTCAGCCGCACCTCCGCGGTGAGCACTTGCGCCTCCGGTCCCCGATAGTCGGCGTCCGCGAGCCCGTCGGCCAGTCCTTCCCGGTAGGCGTCCAGACTCAGCTGGGCGGCCTCCTGCGGGGTCTGCCGTCGCAGATTCAGCAGGTAGTTGACGCCGATGCGGTAGGCCCAGGTGAGCAGCTTGGCCTCGGCGCGCCAGGTGTGCAGGTGGTCGAGGACGCGCAGCAGGATGTCCTGTGTCGCGTCCTCGGCCTCGGCGGGCCGCCAGACCATGCGCAGGGCCAGCCGGTACAGCGGGTCCTGCAACTGGCGCACCACCTGCGCGACGGCGTCCCGGTCGCCCGCGACCGCGCGGGCGACCATGTCCTTCTCGTCCGCCGCGACCAGATCCTGCTCCGTGCCCATCCGGTCATCATTCGGCCTGTCTCGCGGCCGGCGCAAGCGGCACCGGTCACCCCGGGTGTCGGAGCCGGTGCGGACTCCGTCGAGGAGCCCTCGTCACGACCGTGCGGCCGCACCGAGCAAAGCGTGCCGGTCCGCCCAGTCCGCGACCGCGCGACCGATTTCCTCCGGCCGGTCCTCCGGCGCGTGGTGCCCGGCCGGACCGATCGGCGCGACCTCGGCGCCCGCGAAGGTGGTCGCGGCCCAGTCGATCATCTCCGGCGAACCCAAGCCGACGCCGTTCTCCAGCGCCATCAGCAATTTGGGCACTTCGGGCGTGGCGGCCGCCCACGCGCCGTACTCGCGCACGATGGCGACCACATCGGCGGGTTCCCCGTCGAGCGGGAATTCCCTCGGCCACACCAGCAGCGGCTTGCGCGACGCCGGGGTCGGATACGGCGCGCGATACACGTCGTGGTCCTCGGCGGTCAGGTCGGCGACGCCATGGGGCAGGTTGAACTCGATGAAGGTGTTCTCCTCCAGAATCATTCGCTCGCCTTCGGTGGACCGGAACTTGCGGAAAAGCTCAGCTCCGAGCGGAGGCAGTTCGTCCCAGCCCATCGGGCGCAAGAAGGTCTCGATCAGCGCGATGCCACGCACCCGGCCGGGATGCGAGGCGGCCCAATGCATGGCGAGCGCGCCGCCCCAATCGTGGCCGACCAGGATCACTTGGTCCAGCCCGAGCGCGTCGAACCAGGCGTCCAGGTAGGCGGCGTGATCGGTGAAGCGGTAGCCGATGTCGGGCTTGCCCGACTCACCCATCCCGATCAGGTCGGGCGCCAGTGCTCTGGTTCGGTCGGCGACATGCGGAATGACGTTGCGCCACAGGTACGAGGAGGTGGGGTTGCCGTGCAGGAACACAACCGGGGTCGCACCCTCGCCGGTGTCGCGGTAGTGGAGAAACGAGTCGAGTATTTCCACGGTGGGCATGATGTCGTCCTTCCAGGTTCGGGCTTGTTTGCCTTCACCTGGTTTGGACACACGATCACGCCCGCCTGTGACCGACCGTGCGGTGACGCTTGTCACACTTGCCGGTGCGGCGCTACGGCACGTGAATGTCCGTAGTCATGCAGTAGATACATGGTGGAAACTGAAGATCGTCTGAGAAATTTTCCGAAATATACTACCGAACTTGCCAATCAACGGCGCGGCTATCTACTGTCTCGATACGTAGAAACGAGCATGATCGAGATGGAGCGGCAATGGTGCTGGTGCGCAAGCGGCTACAGGTCGCCCGAACCCGACCGCGTCGACCGGATCCCGATCATCCCTGATCGTCACGAGTGAGTCCGGAGCAGGCGCGGCTCGACACCTCGGGACCTCCCCCTCATCAGCCCCGTGGTGTCGTCCCAGTGCGGTCTTCGGAGTGGACAACCATCCGCACAACCGCGCGGCTCCTCAGGTCTCCTCGTGATAGACCGCCCCCGAGTCGGCGCCGGCACGGCGATTCGGGGGCGGGCCCCACTCCTGCTGTCCGACCGCCTCGGCGCACCAATCCGATCCGGGCAGCTGTGCCGAATCTCATACGCGCCGTGCGTTTGTGTCGGCGTGGCAAATGGATACTTTGACGCCGGTTACGTTTCCGGTGGGTTCGGCGTTAGGAAGTTCGATGAAATCCACAGCACACCGCCTGGCCCTGATCAGCGTCATGGTCGCGACTTCTCTCGGACTGGTCTCCTGCTCCTCCCTCGGCACCAGCCAGTCGACCGCCGCGACAGGGTGCGGTCCCGGCGGCAAGGCGTGCACCGCCGCCATACCCAGCCGCGACGCCCTCGCCCTGCTGAATTCCCTGCGCGTCGCCGACCGCGCCCCCAAAACCGGCTACAGCCGGGAGGAATTCGGCCCGCCCTGGTCGGACAACGTGTCGGTGCCCGGCGGCAACAACGGCTGCGACACCCGCAACGACATCCTCCAGCGCGACATGACCGACGTGACGTTCAAGTCGGGCAAGTGCATCGTCGCGACCGGGACGCTCGACGACCCGTACACGGGCAAGACCATTCGCTTCGAGCGCGGTGTGCGGTCGTCCGACGATGTGCAGATCGACCATGTCGTCGCGCTCTCGGATGCCTGGCAGAAAGGCGCTCAGAAGCTTTCCGCCGAACGCCGCCGCGACCTGGCGAACGATCCGCTGAACCTGCAGGCCGCGGACGGGCCCACCAACCAGTCCAAGAGCGATTCCGACGCGGCCGAGTGGCTGCCGCCCAACAAGGGCTTCCACTGCGCCTACGTGACCAGGCAGATCCAGGTGAAGGCGGCCTATCAGCTCTGGGTTACCCAGCCCGAGAAAGACGCCATGGTCCGGGTGCTGAGCGCCTGCCCCTGAGCCTCAGGGCAACTCGATCACCACCTTTCCGAACGGATCGCCGGTGCGGAGGTAGCGATAGGCCGCTGCCGCGTCGTCGAACGGGAAAACGCGGTCGATCACCGGACGCATCCGATGTTCGGTGATCGATCGGTTCATCGCCTCGAAATCGGTTCTGCTGCCCACCGCGATGCGGCGGATGGACAGATACGACGTCCCGAACGGACTGCTCGACGCCGGTTCGGACGCGGGCATCGCGCCGATCATCGTGATCCGCGAGTTGTACGCGCCGGACCGCACGGATTTCGGCAACGTCGCCATGCCCACCGCATCCAGGACGTGTTCCACGCCGTCGCCGCCGGTACGGTCGAGCACGGCGAATTCCCAGTCCGGCGTCCGGCTCCGATCGATCACCTCGTCGGCGCCGAGCGCACGCAGCCGCTCGGCTTTCGTCGCGTTGGAGGTGATCGCAACGACCCTCGCCCCAAGCATTTTGGCGTGCTGAACGCCGAACAACGCGACCGATCCGCTGCCGACCGTCAGTACGGTCTCGCCCGGCAGCACCGGCAGCGGCGTAGTGAGCGCGGCCCATGCCACGACCCCGGCGCAGGTCAGCGTGGCGGCTTCCGCGTCGGTGAGGTGACCGGGCACGTGCACCACCGAATCCTCTTCCAGCACCGCGTAGGTGGCGAGCATGCCGTGATGAGTGGCGCCGTACTGCTCGACGACGTGTGCTTGCCGCTGCGGTCCATCGATCCATCGGACGAAATAGGTCCCGGTCACCCGGTCGCCCACCGCGGCGCGGGTCACTTCTTCGCCTACGGCGATCACCTCGCCGACGCCGTCACTGAGCGGGATGACCCCCGGCGCGGCGGGCAAGGGATACGTGCCGTCCATGAGCATCAGGTCACGGCGGTTCAGTGACGCTGCCCGCACCCGGATCACCACCTGACGCGGGCCGGGCTCGGGCAGCTGCCGCGGCTCGGCGGTCAACGCGCCGCGTGCGGGGTCCAGACGATAGGCGACGGCATTCATCACGCGGCCCCGATGTACTGGTGATCCCACCGGATCCGGCCCGTGTCGTCCAGCGCGACGACGTCGTATCCGCCGCCGACCACCGCGCCATCGGCCTTGCTCACCATGTGCCAGGTGATGCCGATCAGGTTCACCGACAGGCGCACGGCTGGTCCTCCCGCCGCGAACACGTGCTCGCCCGGCGCGACGAACTCGTCGTACGCGCGGTCGACGCGGCGATCCAGCGCTTCGTGACCGCGGATCTCCACGGTCGGGATCGGAAAGGCCAGCGCGGCCAGCGCTTCGCGCATTGCCTGCGGCGGGTCGACCAGCACTTGGGCTCCGTCCGCCGACCACAGCTGCCGGATCCGCTGATGCCTGGCCTCGGCGTCGGGCTCGTTCCACAGCGCGACGTACCGCTCGGCGAAGTGCGCCAGTTCCTGTTCATCGAGGTGCTTGCTCATGCAGCAGAGCTTTGCCGGTGCCGCGACCGCGTGCGATTCCCCGCAGGGTATGGCGCGCGACCGCACGGCGACCAATACTGCTGCTATGACGACGGTGACGGAACCCACCGGGTTCGCCCGGCAGCTCAAGCATTGGCGGACGCTGCGCCGGGTCAGCCAGCTCGACCTCGCGATCCGCGCCGACACCACCCAGCGTCACCTGAGCTTCCTGGAGCAGGGACGCTCGCGACCGGGACGCACGATGGTGGTGCGCCTGGCCGAATCGCTGGACCTCTCGCTGCGCGAACGCAACGGACTGCTGCTCGCCGCCGGATACGCGCCGATCTTCCCCGAATCAGAGCTCGAGAACGCGGAATTGGCGCCGGTGCTGGAGGCGCTGCGCGCCATCCTGGACGGTCATCTGCCCTACCCGGCGCTGGTTGTGCGGCCCTACGGCATCCTGCTCGCCGCGAACGCCGCTTTCGATGTGCTCACCGAGGGCGTCACGCCGTGGTTGCTGGAACCTCCGGTCAACGTGCTTCGGCTCGCGCTGCATCCCGAGGGGTTGGCCGCCCGAGTGCTCAACCTGCCGGAATGGGGCAGGCACGTCACCGAGGCGCTACGCGGCCGGATGGCGCGCAGTCCCGACCCCGCCTTGGAGGAGCTGATCGCGGAGCTGGAAGGCTATCTGCCGCAGGCCGATCCAGGCCCCGACCACCTCGGCTTCGCGGTGCCGCTGCGCCTGCGCTGCGACGAAGGCGAGTTGCGTTTGATCACCACGCTCACCTCGTTCGCCACCGCCGTCGACATCACGCTCGCCGAGCTTCAACTGGAGGCGTTCCTTCCCGGCGACGAGCAGACCGCGCGCATTCTGCGCGACCGCGCCGCGCGACGGTAGCGCAGACACCTGCGGACACCGCGCTCGTCGCGGGTCACCACTGCCTGGCTGCCGCGACCAACCGCTGGTACACCAGCTCGACGTGCGGGCGGGCCGCCGCGCCGGGACGGCGGACCAGGAAGCCCGTGTTGATCGGCGGGTCGTCGGGTTCCAGCAACGCGACCAACGCTCCCGAATCCAGTTCGGTCGCACAGAGGTAACTCGGGAGCACGCTGATACCCCCGCCCGCCGCGACCGCCGCGGTGACCGCGCGCAGGTCGGCGACGACCAGCGCCGCCTCCGCGGTGAGCCGGACGCCGAAGACGTGTCGCCAGTACCTCCGCAGGATCGGCAGATCCGGGGCGTAGCTGATCAGCGGAACGCTGGACAACGCTTCCGGCCCCTTGGAGCGCAGCAGTTCCCGGTCGATCCGCGCGGCGACCGACGGCGCGGCCACCAGGACGAATTCCTCGTCGAACAGCGGTTCGGCGACCAGTGTCCGCCCTCTGGGCCGAACCGTGGACACCACCAGGTCGTACTGTCCGGCGCGCAACCCGCCGAGCAGGTCATCCGACAGTCCCGCGTCGACCACCAGCCGCACGCCATGGGCGATCAGTGACGCCAACGCCGGGAGCGCGTGCACCGCGAGGAGTTCGGCGGGACCGGCCAACCGCACCGCGGGCTGTGGCGCGGGCTCGGCACGACGGGCCGGGCCCGCCACCGTGTCCAGCGCGTCCAGCGGTGCGGCGATCCGCGCCGCCAGCTCGGTCGCGGCCGCGGTGGGCGCCACGCCGCGCGGCAGTCTGTCGAACAGCCGCGCGCCGAGCCGCTTCTCCAACGCCTGCAACTGACCGGTAACCGTCGGCTGGGACAGCCCCACCAACCGCGCCCCCGCCGTGATCGATCCCGCGCGGTGCACGGCCAGGAAGGTGCGCAGCTGGTTCAGATCGACATTCCCATCGGAACCCCTATCGTGCACCGCGCAAGTCTATTCCCACGCCGATACCACCAGCGCTGTGAAGTCCTGCCGGTCCGGCGGACCGGCAGGACTTCGCCGCTAGGCCGCCAGGAGTTCGCTGTCCGCGGGCGCGTCCCAGTCGATCCGGTAACGCTGCTCGGGACCCATGGTCTTCTCCGGCTTCATCACCGTCTTGACCATGATCGGCGCGAGCAACTCCATCATCTTGCGCGTCACCGGTCCCGGCGTCTTGCTGTGGTTGATCTTCGCGGCACGCGCCGCGACACCCTCCACCCGGCCGCGCCGCAAGCGCTCGTAGACGGCGAACGCCTCCGGGGCGGGCAGATCGCGCAGACAGCGGGCCAGCTGCACGGCGCTCTCGATGGCCAGCGAGGCGCCCTGGCCGGAACTGTTGGACGGCGCGTGCACCGCGTCGCCGACCAGCACCATGCGTCCGCGGTACCAGTGCGGCACCGGCGGCATGATGTGCAGCGCACCGACCACCTCCAACTGGTCCTCGGTGGTGCGCCGGGCCAGTTCGCCGCCCGGTGTGTCCTCGGCGTAGGTCTCGCGCAGAATCTTCAGCCACCGCGCGCTGGGGATGGCCCGCGCCGCGGTGAGCGACAGGTACTCCTTGTGCGGCAGGTTGGCGCCCCACGCCACCCGCCCGTCGCCGAGCGACCAGTACAGGTAGTACGCGCGCTTGCCGTACGCGAAAGTCATGGTGTCGGCGGGGATGTCGGCGTCGCACTCGGCGATGGCGCCGAAGCCGAGCAAGCCGGTGTAGTCGGGGCCCGGCGCGTTCGGGTCGATCAGCGTGCGCACGGTCGAGCGGATGCCGTCGGCGCCGATCAGCACGTCGGCGGTGGCGGTGCTGCCGTCGGCGAACACGGCGGTGATCCCCGACGCGTCCTCGCGCACATCGACCAGGCGCTTGTTGTACTCGAACGGGACCCCCGCCGCGACCGCGTGCCGGTGCAACGCCTGGTGCAGTTCGCTGCGATCGACCAATTGCAGCGGCGGCAGATCGGACAGGGTGGGCAGGGACAGCCGCTTGTCTCCGATGGCCATGGTCATCCCCGTGACCGGCAGCGCGATCTCGCGCACGGGATCACCAGCTCCGATGATGTCGAGCGCGGCGACGCCGTTCGGCGCGAGCGCGAGTCCGCTGCCGATGCCGTAGGACGGGCCGGGGTAGGCCTCGTAGACGCAGGCGTCGATGCCCGCTTTGCGCAGGGCCGTCGCGACGACGGGTCCGGCGATGCCGCCTCCGATGACCAGGGCGGTACGTGTTGTGGACATAGGTGTCTCCAGGATTCGTGCGATACGGGTTGTCGGTTGCCCGAACCGACCCGCGCGCCATCCACCCGGTTATCCTGTGGTTGCCAGCCTTGTAGCCGGGTGCGCGTTCGCGGGCGCGGTTCGAGACTGTTCGATCGGGCCCGGCGGTGGTGTTGCCGCACCTCGCCGGGTCCGGTCTCGGCTAGTTCTCGGCCATCCCCCTCTCCACCAGTTCGGCGACCTCGGACAGTCGCATGCCGCGGTCGTGCCACTCCCGCCACTGCGCCAGCCCGGGGAAGGTCCCCTCGGTCAGCTCGTCGCGCAGGGACCGCGTCCATGCCGCTTCGGCTTCCAGCATCGCCACCCCGAACTCGGTCTCGATGATGAACAGTCGCGGCAGCGTCGTGGTGAGCTGGTCGAGGTCGCGGCGCACCGTCGTGATGGTCTGCTCCAGCGCATCGATGCGTTTGCCGAGCAGCTCGATCACTTCGTCCGGCGGCAGCACCGCGAGAATGGACAGGCCCGCCACGAATCGGTGATGTTCCGGCTCGGGGGTGGACAGCAGTTCCCTGGTCCAATCGGCCATCTCGGCGCGGCCAGCGTCGGTGATCTGGTAGATCACTCGCTCCGGCCGCGCGCCCTCGCGTTCGCTGCCGACGACCTCGAGGAAGCCGACCTTCGCCATGTTCTGCACGACGGTGTAGAGCGAACCCCACTTGATCGCCATGTCGTGCTCTTTGCCCCGCTCACGCAGGGTCTGCGCGATTTCGTAGCGATGCATCGGCCGCTCGACGATCACAGACAGCACCGCGAGCGCCAGCAGGTTGTCGACCTTGCGTTTCTTCATCGCGGCACCTCCCTTACTCGTCTACGAATATACGCGCACGAGTATTGCAGTGCAAGGGGTCAGGCGGGCACGGACTCCGCCGCGCGCGCCTGGTCCTCCAGCAGCTTGGTGGTGATGTTCGTCAATGCCTGATCCAGCAGCGCACGGTCGGCGGGATCGGCGGCGTTCCAGTCGTCGAGCCTGCTGTCCAGCCAGCGCCGCCACGCGGCTTTGATCCGGTCGAGTTCCGCGGCGCCGGAAGCGGTGAGCCGCAACCGGGCGCCCTCCCTACTCAGATAGCCCTCCGCACCGACCTGGTCATAGATCGGTTCGATCACCTCGTCGGGCAGATGGTGCACCCGCGCGATCGCGGCCAGCGTGGCGTCGCCCGTGATGCGGTCGCGCAGATACACCTGCCCGAGGGCCCACGCCTCGCCGGGCGTGAGATCGCTGTCCGCGTCGGCGAGAATGCGCGGGCCGATCGGCTCCTCGTCCCGCGCTTTGCGCACCGCCGCGGCGAGCGCCCGTTCCAGCTGCACCAGTCGATCGGGCGAATCGGGTACCGAAAACCCTTCGCCCACATCGCCCGCGCCCGCCCGTGCGCTGTCGCGCAACGGCACCTCCGGGAGAAACCAGGCGACCACGAACCCGGCCAGGGCTACCGGGACCACCCAGAGGAACACGTGGTCCGGCCCATGGTGGACATCAGATACAGGCCGATCGCCATGACCAGCGTGCCCGCGATCGGGAAGTACCGGTAGCGCCCGGTCTTGCCGACCACTTGACCGGACAGGATCGAGGTGGTGAACAGACCGGCCACCAGCGGCAGCGTGCGCACGCCGGACGCGGTGGCCGAAACCCCGTCGACTATTGCAGATACGCGGGCAGATAGGTCATCGAGCCGAGCATCGCGAGGCCGACGATGAAGCTGAGAATCGAGCACACCGTGAACACCCGACTGCGGAACAACCCCATCGGAAGCATCGGTTCCCTCGCCCGCGACTCCACGGCGACGAACGCGCCGAGCAGGATCGCCGCCGCGGCGAAAAGACCGATGATCATCGGCGAACCCCACGCATATTGCTCTCCGCCCCATTCCAATCCGAGGATCAAGCAGGAGACGCCGAGCGCCACCAACCCGATTCCGGCGTAGTCGATGACCGGCTTCGCGGCGGCGCGCACCCACGGGATGGTGCGCGCCGCCAGGGCGATCATTAGCACCGCGACCGGCACATTGACGTAGAAGCACCAGCGCCAGCTGGCGTGGTCGGTGAACAGCCCGCCCAGCGTCGGGCCGATCACCGTGGTCACGCCGAACACCGCGCCCAGCGCGCCCTGGTACTTGCCGCGTTGCCGCAGCGGAATGATGTCGGCGATCAGCGCCATCGAGGTGACCATCAACCCGCCTGCGCCGAAGCCCTGGATGCCGCGAGCGATGACCAGCAGCAGCATGCCGCCCGCCAGACCCGCCACCATCGACCCGACGATGAAGATCAGCCCGCTGATCTGGAACACCAGCTTGCGCCCGAACAGATCGCCGAGCTCCCCGCCAGCGCCGTGGCCACCGCCTCGGCGAGCAGGTACGACGTGACCACCCACGCCATATGACCGGCGCCGCCCAGATCGGCGACGATGGTGGGCAGCGCGGTGGACACGATGGTCTGGTCGAGGGCCGCCATCAGCATGCCGAGCACGATTGTCCCGAACACGATGTTGGTCTTGGCCCTGCTCATCGGGGCAGCCGGGTCATTGGCGACAGCAACCGCACCGGTCATCAGCCCAGTATGGGACGTTGCCGTGGAGGTGGCGTCCCAGCGACACGGCAGCGAATCAGCCGACCAGGCCTTCGAGGGCCAGGGCCCGCCCGGGCTGCCGCAGCTTCGCCATGCCCTTGGCCTCGATCTGGCGAGCCCGTTCGCGGGACACCCCGTAGGTTTTGCCGACCTCGTCGAGGGTTCTCGGTTCTCCGCCGCGCAAGCCGAAGCGCAGTGCGATCACCTCCGCCTCGCGTACGGGCAGCGAGCCGAGCACCTTGTCGAGCTGGCCGCGCAGCGCGGACTCGGTCACCACGTCGGACGGGTCCGGCGCGGTATCGGCGATGAGCTCGCCGAATTCGGTGGCGTCCGCACCGATCGGGGTGTGCAGCGAGAGCGGTTCGCGTCCGAGGTCGAGCAATTCGCGCACCTTGTCCTGGGACAGCTCCAACTCGGCGGCGAGTTCCGCCACCGTGGCCGGGCGGCCCGAGCGTTGCGCGAGGGCGCGCTGTGCCCGGTTCAACCGGTTGAGCACTTCCACGACATGCACCGGAATGCGGATAGTGCGGCCCTGATCGGCCAGCGCGCGTCCGATCGACTGCTTGATCCACCAGGTCGCGTAGGTGGAGAACTTCAGTCCGCGCCGGTGGTCGAACTTCTCCACCGCCCGCATCACGCCGAGCGTGCCCTCCTGGATCAGGTCCAGCAGCGACATGCCCGCCGGTGTGGGATACCGCTTGGCGATCGAGACGACCAGGCGCAGATTGGCTTCCACCATATGGTCTTTGGCGCGTTGACCATCCGCGATCCGGCGACGCAGGTCCCGACGCTCCCGCGCGTCGAGTTCCGCTGCCCCGCCGGAGTTTTCCAGACGACGGGCGGCGCACTCGCCCGCCTCGATGCGCTCGCCGAGCTCGAACTCCTGCTCGGCGGTGAGCAGCGCGGTGCGACCGATGAGCCGTAGGTAGTCCTTGATCGCGTCCTCGCTGACAGCGCCTGTGAAACGGGCCGGATGGGTGCACAACTGGCTCACGGAACGTCCTTCCTACCGGGGTGGGACCGTTCGGCGGCGCGCCGAGCACGCCGCCGAACGGGGGTTGGGAGCGGTGGTCAGCCGCGTCCGGGGATCCGCAGCGGACGCTGCGGCTTGGCGCGATAGGACGTCGCGGGGCGAATCGGCTTGGTTGCCTTCCGTTCTCGGCGCGCCGCACTCGGGAACGACTGGGCAGGGCGAGCCGCGGCGAACCGGGCGGGGGTTCCGCCGCCTTCTTCGGTGCGGAGCAGGCGAACCGCGGCCTCGATGACGGCGTGAGCGCTGGTCTTGTCGGGCATGGTGGCTGATCCCTTTCGGTCGATGGTGGAACTGATGCGAGCCGAGGCTGCTTCGACAAGTCCGTGGTTCATCCCGCTGACCCTTCTTCGTTCTAGTGATCACAAACTTAGGACGCACCTAAAAATATGTCAAGAAGATTTTTGTGTCGATATCAGATATTCTGGCGGCATGACCTCAGCGGACCTCGGGCTTCGCGCCAGGAAGAAGCAGCAGACCAGGGACAACATCTCCCATCACGCGACCCTGCTGTTCCTCGAACACGGCTTCGACAAGGTGACGATCGCCGACGTCGCCGCGGCGGCACAGGTCGCCAAGATGACGGTGACCAACTACTTCCCGCGCAAAGAGGACCTCGCCCTCGACCTGCACGACGTGTTCGTCGACCAGCTCGCGCGTACCGTGCGGGAGCGCGAACACGGCGAGTCCGCGTTGACGGCGCTGCGGCGGGCCTATCTGGACGCGGTGGCGCGGCACGATCCGGTGGTCGGCTTCTCCGGACCCGAATTCGCCCGCATGATCACCGACAGCCCAGCTCTGGTGGCCCGGTTACGCGAGTTCCACGACGAGCGCGAGCAGGCGCTCGCCACCGCCCTGGCCGACGAGACCAGCTGCGCCGCCACCGAGATCACGCCCCGCGTGGTGGCCGCGTTGCTCGGCGGAGTGCATCGCGTGCTGTTCGACGAAACCTTGCGCCGCACCCTCGACGGGCAATCCAACGACGACATCGCCACCGCCCTCACCGCATACATCGGCACCGCGTTCGACACGCTGGAACAGGCGATCGGCGATTACGCCGTGCGCGGCGATTAGCTCTCTTCCGGCCGCTCGAGCAGCGACATCGCGATCGGGACGAGCAGATCGACCAGTTCGGCGACGGCCGGGCGCGGGTCGGCGAGCACCCACTCGTGCGCGAGCCCGTTGATCGCGCCGATGAGAGCGCTCGCGGCCCAGCCGGGCGCGCCGCGCACCCGCGAACCGGGCGCGACCGCGGGCACGACGTGGGACTCCAGCACCGACCCCCAGGCGTGGCGCCGCTCGCGCCGGTGCCGCTCCATCCGGTCGCTCACCCCGACCACCTCGATGAAGGCGAGCTTGGCGCGATAGGGATCGGAGCCGATCGATTCGAGGTAGGCGGCGACCACGGCGGTCATCGCGGTGGTGAGATCGAATCGGGGGTCCAGTTCCCGCATCCGCGCCAGCACGGCGGCGGCGGCCGCGTCCTGGATCCGGTCGTAGGCCGCGACCAGCACGTCTTCCCGGGTGTGGAATTCCTCGTAGAACTGCCGCTTGGACAGACCGGCGGCGGCACACACGTCGGCCAGCGAGCAGTTGGCGTAGCCACGCTCGGCGAAGATCCGCGTCGCCGCCTCGAGGAACCGCTGACGCCGCTCGGCCTTCCGCTCCACGACAGCGCGCCCGCCGTATTGCCTGCCCACTGTGGCCGTCACACCTTCCACCGTAGCGAAATCACAGCGACCGCGACCGATCCGTGCGGGTACGCGATGCGCAGCGCGGGCGCACGACGTCCGGATCCGCCGCATGGCAGCCGACCGACAACTCGACGACCACGCAAGTGCCCGTGTCGCGGCGGCGATCCCCGCAAACCGGCGCTCGCGTCTGAGACGATCTAGGCCGGAACACCGCAACACCTTCCCCAGAAACTTACTCCAAAGTAAGGTTGGCCCATGGCGTGGAAACCTACTGAGATCCCGGACCAGACGGGACGCACCTTTGTCATCACCGGCGCTAACGGCGGTCTCGGTGCCGTGGCCACCGAGGTCCTCGCGGCCAAAGGCGCGACCGTGGTCATGGCCTGCCGCAACACGGCCAAGGCGAAGGAGGTCGCCGACCGCATCGACGGCGATGTCCGGGTGGCCGAACTCGACCTCGCCGACCTGGCATCGGTGCGCAAGTTCGCGCACGACAGCGGCGAATTCGACGTGCTGATCAACAACGCGGGACTGATGAACCTGCCGTTCTCCCGGACCAAGGACGGCTTCGAAACCCAGTGGGGAGTCAACCACCTCGGGCACTTCGCGCTCACCGGGCTCTTGCTGGACCGGATCACCGATCGTGTGGTGACGTTGTCCAGCATCGCGCACAAGCAGACCCCGAAGCTCTGGGTCGACGACCTCGACTACAAGCAGCGCCGCTACCAGCGCAATCTCGCGTACGCACAGTCCAAGCTGTGCAACCTGATGTTCGCGCGGGAACTGCAACGCAGGCTGACCGAGTCCGGGTCCGCCAAACGCTCCTACGCCGTGCACCCCGGTGTCTCGGCCACCGACCTCTTCGCGCACACCGAGACCCCGCTCGACCACATCTCCAAGCCCTTCATCCGCCTGATCGGACACTCCCCCGCCAAGGCGGCCCACTCGACGCTGTTCGCGGCGACCATGCCCGACGCCGATCCCACCGTGTACTGGGGCCCGACCAGGCTCTTCGGCACCCAGGGCCCGGTGCGCGCGTCCTCGTCCACCCGCCTGTCGAAGAACCAAGACCTGTGGCAGCGACTGTGGACGGAATCCGAGCGGCTGACCGGCGTCATCTACTCGTTCTGAGCGGCGCCGCCGGCGCCGCGAAACCAACACTGCTCTACGGCCTGCGTAGTAGAACGGGTACCGTAGAGGTCGTGTCCGCCTCACCTCGCCGCTCGGCACACAATCGTCCGGCCCTCATCGCGCTGGTGGTCGTGGCCGCGCTGGGCTGTCTGGCGCTGGCCTGGTGGCAGTGGGAGCGGTACGAGTCCGCGAGCGGCACCGGCCAGAATCTCGGGTACGCGCTGCAGTGGCCGCTGTTCGCGGCGTTCGCCGTCTTCGCCTATTTCCGGTTCGTCCGGCTCGAGCGCGAGGCCGGGGAAAAGAACGAACCCGCCGACCCGGGCCGCGGCACCGCCGCGCCCAGAGGTGCCGCGAAACCGGCTGCGCCCAAGGAGATCCCGGTGGGCCTGCTGCCGGAGCGCCCGAAGGCCGTCCGGGACGAGGACCCCGTGCTCGCCGAGTACAACCGCTACCTCGCCGAGCTGCACGCCAACGACATCGAAGCGCAGGTCCGCCTGCACACCCGCGAGAGGAGCGCCGGTTGACCACCAGCGAGAATTCCACCGAGACCGCCGTCGCCCCCGCGCCGACGGCGAACGCCGCCAAGATCGCCCCGGCGCTGCTGCGCTACCGCGCACTGGCCTGGATCACCGGTCTCTGGCTGCTGCTGCTCACCGGTGAGATGATCGCCAAGTACGGCTTCGGCGTGCACACCCCGAGCTGGATCGCCGTGGTGCACGGCTGGGTGTATTTCGTCTATCTCCTGGTCACGGCCGATCTCGCGGTCAAGGTGCGCTGGCCGGTCCCGCGCACCGTCGGCACCCTGCTCGCCGGCACCATCCCGCTGCTGTCGTTCTTCGTCGAGCACGTCAACGCGAAGCAGGTCAAGCGGGACTACGGGGTCTGACCCGGATCTTCCCGCGTCAGCCCGCCAGCGCGGCCAGCGCGGGCACCAACTGAGCCAGCGCCCGCCCGCGATGGGACACCGCGTCCTTCTGGGCGGGCGTCAGCTGAGCCGCGGTGCTGTCGCCGCCCGCCGGAATGAACAGCGGGTCGTAGCCGAAACCGCCGTCGCCCACCGGCTTGCGTCCGATCGAGCCCGGCCATTCGCCGCGCACCACGGTCTCCGCGCCGCCCGGAACCACCAGCGCGCAGGCCGACACGAACCGCGCGCCGCGCCGCTCGTCCGGGACGTCCGCGAGCTGCGCCAGCAGCAGCGCGTTGTTCGCCGCGTCGTCCCCGTGCCCGCCCGACCACCGCGCCGACAGCACCCCGGGCATCCCGTTCAACGCGTCCACCTCGAGGCCGGAATCGTCGGCGACACAGGCCAAACCGGTGGCCACGGCACCGTCGCGGGCCTTGGCCAGCGCGTTCTCCTCGAACGTCGCGCCGGTCTCGGGAGCTTCGTCGTACGGGGGAACGTCGTCCAGCCCGACGATCTCGATCCCGGCCACGCCCGCCTCGTCGAGGATGCGGCGCAGCTCGTTCAGTTTCTTGACATTGCGGCTGGCGACCAGCAGGCGAGTCATCACTTCTTCTTCGGCTCGGCCGGCTCCGGAAGCACGCCGGGGTACGGCAGCGCCAGCGCTTCCTTCTGCACGACGAACAACTTCTCGCAGGCCGCCAGCGCCGCGTCGAGCAGCTTGTCCAGCGTGGAGCGCGGGAAGGTGGCGCCCTCGCCGGTGCCCTGAATCTCCACCAGCGTTCCGGTGTCGGTGGCGACCACGTTCATGTCGACCTCGGCGCGCGAATCCTCTTCGTACGGCAGGTCCACCCGCACCCGGCCGTCGACCACGCCGACGCTCACCGCCGCGATCGCGCACGAGATCGGCTGCGGGTCGGCCAAGGCGCCGGCCGCGCCGAGGTAGGTCACCGCGTCGGCCAGCGCGACATAGGCGCCGGTGATGGCGGCCGTCCTGGTGCCGCCGTCGGCCTGGAGCACATCGCAGTCGATCGCGATGGTGTTCTCGCCGATGGCCGCCAGGTCGATGCAGGCGCGCAGCGAGCGGCCGACCAGACGGCTGATCTCCTGGGTCCGCCCGCCGATCCTCCCCTTCACCGATTCCCGGCCACTGCGAGTGTGCGTCGCGGCGGGCAGCATCGCGTATTCGGCGGTGAGCCAGCCCAGCCCGGAGTCGCGGCGCCACACGGGCACGCCCTCGGTGACGCTCGCGGTGCACATCACCCGCGTCTGCCCGAACTCCACCAGCACCGAACCGGCTGGATGCGTGGTGAATCCACGGGTGATCCGGACCTCGCGGAGCTCATCGTCCGCCCTGCCATCGGCTCGTCTCGACACGGCCCACAGCCTACTGTGTTGTTTTTGCGGCGCCTGCGGCGCCGCGTGTTCGCGGCTGTGTTGGTTCAGCCGCGACTTCGTCGCGGCGTGTTCGCGGCCCACCTGTGGCTCGCGCCCGAGCGACCGCCGCTGGCGACTTCGTCGCGGACGCGGCGGCCGCTCGGACGCGAGCCGGGCCGCGAACGGGCAATGCTCGGTCTCGCTGCGCTCGAAAACGCAAGTGGGGCCAGTGTGGTTGCTCGAGGAAGCCATCGCACGACCCGGATGATCGCGACCTACTGGTAGGGCCGTGTCGGATGATCGCAGCTGGCGGCTCCGCTGTGGAAGCATCGGCCGCACGTATGCCACGTCGCGAGCGATCGCTCGGGTCTCCGCACGGTGCCCGATGTCCGTGCGGTTGGCGACCGATCGCACGGCGCTTCGACTTGCCACAGAGCTCAGGGCATGCCCCAGGTCGGCGACGGGGTCGCAATGGCACGCGCTTCGCGGACGGTGGGATCGAACCAGATCAGAGATCGAAGGTCTCGCCCGGCGCTACCGCGTGTACCGGGCCGGAGAACTGCGCTTTTGCCTCGGCGATCACGTCCTCCCGGGAAGTCCACGGGGGGATGTGGGTGAGCAGCAGTTCCTTCACTCCGGCTTCGGCGGCGATCTGGCCCGCCTCGGTGCCCGAAAGGTGTATGCCGGGCGGGCGATTGGCCGGGTCGTGCGTCCAGGATGCCTCGGCCATCAGGACGTCGGCGCCCTGCGCGAGTTCGTGGACCTGCGGGCACAGCGCGGTGTCGCCGGTGTAGACGAAGGTGCGGCCGCTCACGGTCTCGATGCGCAGGCCGTAGGACTCCGGCGGGTGGTACATCCGGCGCGCCGTGACGGTGTGGCCCGGCCCGAATTCCACCGGCTGGCCCTCGGCCCACGGCTGCATGTCGATCACATCGGACCAGTCGTCGCATTCACCCCCGACCTCGGCGGACGCGTTGCCGATCCGCAGTGACGTGTCGGAGGGGCCGCGCACGATCGCCTTTCCCTCCGGCGGCGTGGGGTGGTAACGCCGCCACACCAGCAGGCCCGGCAGATCCAGGCAGTGGTCCGCGTGCAGATGGGTCAGGAAGATGTCGACCTCACCCGGGTCGGCGTAGCGCTGCAACGCGCCGAGCACTCCCGGCCCGAAATCGATGACCGTCGGCGGCATGTCCGGGCCGGTCAGCAGGTAACCCGACGCAGGAGAGTCCGGGCCGGACACGCTGCCCGAGCACCCGAGGACGGTAAGGCGCATTCCCCCATGCTGCCACGCGGAATTCTGGCTCACGAAAGGATCCCCCTCATTGCGCGACCGGCCGCGCGCTCACCGCGGCGACGCGTTGACTCCGGCTCGATCCCCGCGGCGGTGTCGACGTTCATCACCAGAGAGTACCCAGCCAGCGAACAGTCCACCCAACGCGCCGAAAAGATGCCCCTGCCAAGAGATTCCCGGCTGTCCCGGCAGGATGCCCCACAGCAGCGAGCCGTACAGGGCAAGCACCACGAGACCGAGCGCGATCTGTCCGATATTGCGCGTGAACCAGCCGCGCGAGATGACGAATGTCAACCAGCCGAACACCAGCGAGGACGCACCGATGTGCACGCTGCCCGTCGCTCCGGTGAGCCAGGTGCCGACCCCCGCCACGAGCCAGATGATCGCGGTGGCGGCCAACCCGCGGCCGATGCCCGCCAGCAGAACGAGGAAGCCGAGCAGCAGCACCGGGAAGGTGTTGCCGATCAGATGGCTCCAGTCATCGTGCAGCATCGGGGCGAACACGATGCCGGGCAGCCCGTCGGCCTCGCGCGGCTCGATGCCCGCGTAGTCGAGCCGACCGCCGACCACGGCGTCGACTGTTTCGACGCCGTAGAGCAACCCGACGAATCCCAGGATCAGCACGCCGGACCGCAACCACAGCCGCTTGGTGGCGGCGAATCCCCCGCTCGGCGCGGGCGACGGCCCCGGCACGGCGATGGGCCTCCCCAACCGTGCGCGCATCGCCGCGATCCGATCAGGGTCGAACGACGGCCCGAGTCCCGCGCCGGTCATGGCTACCTCCTCGCCGCGCGGGGTCGTGGCCCCGCCTCACCGAGGGTACCGGCGCGTGCTGGGAATCAGGCCCAGAGCTGGCCGTCGAGCCGCTCTTCCGCCTCCTCGATGGTGCCGTCGTAGGCGCCGGTGGACAGGTATTTCCAGCCGCCGTCGGCGACCACGAACGCGATGTCGGCCCGCGTGCCCGCCTTCACCGCTTTGCGGGCGACGCCGAGCGCCGCGTGCAGGATGGCGCCGGTGGAGATCCCGGCGAAGATCCCTTCTTCCAGCACCAATTCGCGCGTGCGTTTGACCGCGTCGTAAGGACCGACCGAGAAACGCGTGGTCAGCACGCTTTCGTCGTACAGCTCGGGAATGAATCCCTCATCGATGTTGCGCAGACCGTAGACCAGCTCGCCGTAACGCGGCTCGGCGGCGACGATCTCGATGCCGGGCACCTTCTCGCGCAGGAACCGGCCGGTGCCCATCAGCGTGCCCGTGGTGCCGAGACCCGCGACGAAATGGGTGATCTCCGGCAGGTCGGCCAGGATCTCGGGGCCGGTGGTCTCGTAGTGCGCCAGCGCGTTCGCCGGATTGCCGTACTGGTAGAGCATCACCCAGTCCGGATTCTCCGCCGCGATCTGCTTGGCCAGCGCGACGGCCTGATTGGAGCCGCCCGCCGCGGGGGAATCGATGATCCGCGCGCCGAACATGGTGAGCAGCTGCCGACGCTCCACCGAGGTGTTCTCCGGCATCACGCAGATCAGCCGGTAGCCCTTGAGCTTGGCGGCCATGGCCAGGGAGATTCCGGTGTTTCCGCTGGTGGGTTCCAGGATGGTGCAGCCGGGACGCAGCAGCCCGTCGGCCTCGGCCTGTTCGATCATGCGCAGCGCGGGCCGATCCTTGATCGAGCCGGTGGGGTTGCGATCCTCCAGCTTGGCCCACAACCGCACGTGGTTCTCGCCGTCCCATTGCGGGGACAGGGTGCGCAGCCCGACCAGCGGGGTGTTGCCGAGGGTCGAGATCAGCGATTCGTAACGCGCCACGGGACCGGTCAGCCTCCGGCGACGGCGGGCAGGATGGTCACGCTCGCGTCCTCGGGCACCTCGGCCTCGAGACCACCGGCGAAACGCACGTCCTCGTCGTCGACATAGATGTTCACGTAGCGGTTGAGTTTGCCATCCTTGAGCAGGCGCTCGGCGAGACCCGGGTGGTTGGCCTCCAGGTCGTCGATCAGCGCGGCCAGCGTGGCGCCCTCGGCCTGCACCCGCTTCTCACCTCCGGTGAGGCCGCGCATGATGGTCGGGATGGACACGGTTACCGGCATGGGTACTCCTCGTTTCGCGGAACAGGCATCGGTCTAGGTCTCATACGCGTCGACGATCCGCACCGGCTCCTCGGTGACCTCGCCGTCGACGATCCGGTAGCTGCGCAGTTCGTGCCGCTCGGGATCGCGGGTGGAGATCAGCACGTAGTGCGCGAACGGCTCGGAGGCGTACGACACGTCGGTCCGGCTCGGGTAAGCCTCGGTGGCGGTATGCGAGTGATAGATCACCACCGGCGTCTCGTCCGCCTCGTCCATCTCGCGCCAGACCTTCAACTGCTCGCCGGAGTCGAAGCGATAGAAAGTGGGCGAACGCTCGGCGTTGACCATGGCGATGAAGCGCTCCGGTCGATCGGAGCCCTCCGGTCCCGCGATGACACCGCAGGCCTCATCGGGGTGATCGGCGCGCGCGTGCGCCACCATCGCCTCCACGAGGTCGGCCCTGATCACCAGCACGAGTCGCACACCTTTCCACAACGCCGACCCATCGCAGTCGACAACGAGCCAGGATATTCGGCTATTCCCCCGGACATATCGGGCGGTCCGGTGTTTATCTTGCAGCGCCCGCGGCGCTGCGTGTTCGCGGCCCCCTTGTGGCTCGAACGGGCAATGCTCGGTCTCGCTTCGCTCGAAAGCAGGGGTGGGGCCAGTGTGGTCGCGTGCGGTGGTGGCCGCAGGACTTGAATGTTCGCTGGCTGGCGGTGGCGCCGACCGGGGTGATGCCGCTGGCGGCTAGGTTGCGGACGTGGCGGGCCACCAGGACGCGCAGGCCCGCCGCAGGCGCGACCATCAAACACCGAATATGTCGTGATAGGACGGGATGCCCGCGACCGCGTGCGCCGAGCGGATCGCGTCGACGACGGCGCGTTCGACGCACACCGCGGCCGCCGTGCAGATCTCGTCGAGGACGAGCAGATCGGGGGGAAAAGCAGGCGGCAGCGGAAGGCCGGAGATTTCCTCGGCCGTCCCGGTGGCGAGCGCGAAGAGCGTGTCCCCGTCGAGTGGCGAATGCGCGGGACGGATCGCCCTGGCCAGGCCGTCGTGCGCGGTGACCGCCACCCGGCGGCACCCGGCCGGATCGAGCGGGGCGTCCGTCGCCACGACTCCGATCGTGGTGTTGAGCACAGTGCCCTTCACCGGGAGCGCATTGGCCGCCGCCACCTGCTCGGCGGTCGGCGCGCGCAGACCGAAGTAATCGGGTCCGTCGGTGCCACACCCCCATGGCAACCCGGTGCGCGGATCGAACACCGAACCAACGGGATTGGCCACGACCAGTGCGGCGACGGTGATCCCGGCGGCGGCGCCTTCGCTGAGCACGACGCTCGCGGTACCCACACCGCCTTTGATCGATCCCGCGCGTGCGCCGACGCCCGCGCCGACCGATCCGCGGGCGAAATCGACCGCCGCCGCCTTCGCCGCCTGATAGCCGAATTCGGACGTCGGCCGGATATCCCAGGCGCCGACCGGAAGGTCGAAGATCACCGCGCCGGGGACGATCGGCACCACCCGGCTCGGGTCGGTCGGGTCCATCACGATGCCCGCGCCGTTCTCCTCCAGCCAGCGCATCACGCCGTCGGCCGCGGCGAGACCGTAGGCGCTTCCGCCGGTCAGGAGGATCGCGTCGACCTGACGGACGGTGTTCATCGGATCGAGCAGGTCGGTCTCACGGGTGCCCGGCCCGCCGCCGCGCACGTCGACCGACGCCACGGCGCCGCCCGGGACGCGCACGACCGTGCATCCGGTGGCCGCCCCTGCGCCCAGTGCGGCATCGGGATCGAGGACGTGGTGATGACCGACCAGCACACCGGGGACATCGGTGAGCGAATTGTTCTGCCCCGGCTCGGCTTTCACCATCTCTACTCCTCACGGCGCGCATCGGCTGGTCGACCGCGCCGATCTTCGCACCGGAGCCGGTCAGGGAGCCAGCGCTTGCAGCAGCGAGTCCTGCATCCAGGTCAGCCAGTGGTACACGTCCAGATGGGGAGCACGCGGATCGTCGGGCTCGAGATGGTCGGGCGTGTCGGCATCGATGTTCAGCACCGTGCCGAGCGCGAGCCGCACGTCGGTGAGCGCGGTCAGCCACGCGTCGGCCTGCTCGGGGGTGAGCACGATCTTGCCGCCCGAGCTCGGCACGGTGTCCAGCACCACCGAGCCCGCGGCCAGCTTGGCGTCGATGATGTCGGGCTCGTGCAGGCTGCGCAGCGCGCTGTTGAGGTCGGCGCGGTCGGCGTCCGGGGAGCCCGGCTCGCTGCGGTGGAAGTCCGGGAGGAGCCTGCGCAGCCGCGGATCATCCGGTGGGACGGTGTTGCCGGATCGTAATCCGGTCAGGGCGGCCAGATCGTCATCGGGGGCGGACGCGGCGCGTTCGGTGAGCAGCCCGGAGACCGCGCCCACCAACGACCGAAGCACGTCGGCCTCGCGTGCGTCCATCTCGGAACGCAGTTTGAGACCGCTCAGCGAGTTCTTCCTGCTCCACTTACGCACGGCGTCAGGGTAGCGTTCTGGTCAATCGTCCCGTTGCATGGTGGCCCAGAGACCCGCGGCGTGTAACCGCTGGACGTCATGTTCCATCTTGTCCCGGGAACCGGACGAGACCACCGCCTTGCCCTCGTTGTGGACCTTCAGCATCAACTCGGTCGCCTTCGCTTTGCTGTAGCCGAAGAGCTTCTGGAAGATGTAGGTGACGTAATGCATGAGATTGACCGGGTCGTCCCAGACCACGGTCACCCAGGGGCGGTCCTCCGCCTCCAGGATCTCGGTGTATTCGACCGCCTCTGGCGTCGCCTGCGCCGCCGACACTGTCGCGTTCGCGGCGCCCATCACGACGTCACCCCGGACTATGTTGCGCAAGGCCATAACGTCAAGGGTACGACTCGACTCCCGAGAAACAAGCCCACGCAGCCTCGATTCGCGCATTCCCGGTTCACCGGGACGATGCCCGCGCCGCGGCCCCGCCGTCGTGTCTACAGTGACTGCGTGGACCTGCGTGACGGCGCCGCGAGCACGGCGCTGCTGACCGACCAGTACGAACTGACCATGCTCGCCGCCGCGCTCGCCGACGGTTCGGCGCGGCGGCAATGCACCTTCGAAGTGTTCGCCAGACGTTTGCCCAATGGACGTCGCTACGGTGTCGTCGGTGGCACGGGCAGGCTGCTGGAGGCGCTGCGGCGGTTCCGCTTCGAGGAAGCCGAACTCGCCGTCGCCGCGCCGTTCTCGGATCGGCGGACCCTCGACTGGCTACGCGACTACCGATTCACCGGCGACATCGACGGCTACGCCGAAGGCGAGCTCTACTTCCCCGGCTCCCCCATCCTCTCGGTGCGTGGCAGCTTCGCCGAATGCGTGGTGCTGGAGACACTGGTCCTGTCGATTCTCAACCACGACAGCGCGATCGCGTCGGCGGCAGCGCGCATGGTGAGCGCCGCCGGTGGGCGCCGGATGATCGAGATGGGTTCGCGGCGCACCCACGAACACGCCGCCTCCGACAGTGCCCGCGCCGCGTACCTGGCCGGTTTCGACGCCACCTCCAATCTGGAGGCGGTGCGCCGCTACGGCATTCCGGGCGCGGGCACCAGCGCGCACGCCTTCGTCCTGCTGCACAGCGGGCCTGACGGGGCGCACGAGGCCGAAGCGTTCCGCAGCCAGGTGCGGACGCTGGGGATCGGGACGACGCTGCTGGTGGACACCTTCGACATCACCAAGGGCGTGGCGACCGCCATCGAGGTGGCGGGCACCGAACTGGGCGGCGTCCGGATCGACTCCGGCGATCTCGGCGTGCTGGCCCGCCAGGTGCGCGAGCAGCTCGACGCGCTCGGCGCCACCAAGACCCGCATCGTGGTCTCCGGCGACCTCGACGAGTACGCCATCGCGGCGCTGCGCGCGGAACCGGTCGACGTCTACGGCGTCGGCACGGCGCTGGTCACCGGGTCGGGCGCGCCGACGGCGGGAATGGTCTACAAGCTCGTCGAGGTGGACGGGTTGCCGGTCGCCAAACGCAGCAGTCACAAACAGTCGCGCGGCGGCACGAAGAAGGCGATCCGCTTGGCCCGCGACACCGGCACGATCGTCGAGGAGATCGTCTATCCGGCGGCCGGACCGGTGCCGCCGTCGAACGGCTTCCGAGCCCGTGAACTGCTCGTCCCGCTCGTTCGCGGGGGTGAGCCGGTCGAGGACCTGCCCACGCTGGCCGAGAGCCGCGACCTGGTCGCCCGCGGTCTGATCAGTCTTCCCTGGGAGGGGCTCAAGCTGTCGGCGGGCGAACCGGCCGTCGTCACCACCTTCGTCTGAGGTCAGCGCCTGCGCTCGGCGACGCGGCGCGCCACGAGCAGGCCGATGCCGAACAGCACCGCGAACACCACGCCCATGAGCGCGAATCGCACCCATGCGGCGGGCTCGCCGGGCCGGTCGCCGAGGACGAACGACAGCGCGAGATAGACGGCGGTGGCGATGATTACGCTGACGAACAGCCTTGCGTGACTCATAACGGTCTCCATGCTGGGACCCGGCGGACCGGGGTGGAAGAAACGGGCATCCGGTAATCACCGCGCGGGGCAGCGGCGTTTACATCGCGTCCACCGGGATTTCCCGCGCGTCGGATGAACCGGTCGTCCGACCTAGCGGCAGAATCTGGTTAGGTCACCAGTCACACCGCGGGAGGTCACCGTGACCCGAGCACTGATCATCGTCGACGTCCAGAACGATTTCTGCGAGGGCGGATCGCTCGCGGTCACCGGCGGCGCCGCGGTGGCCACCCGGATCAGCGAGCACCTCGCGGCGACGAACTACAGCGTGGTGGTAGCGACCCGCGACTACCACATCGATCCCGGCGCGCATTTCTCCGACGAGCCCGACTACGTGGACAGCTGGCCGCCGCACTGCCGGGTCGGCACGCCCGGCGCCGATTTCCACCCTGCCCTGACCACCGGCCCGATCCACCAGGTCTTCTCCAAGGGCGCCTACACCGCGGCCTACTCCGGTTTCGAGGGCACGACCGAAGACGGCACCAGCCTGGCCGACTGGCTGCACGACCGCGGCGTGGACGCCGTCGACGTGGTCGGCATCGCCACCGATCACTGCGTGCGCGCCACCGCGCTGGACGCGCGCATCGAGGGTTTCGACACCCGCGTCCTGCTCGATCTCACCGCCGGGGTCGCACCGGACACCGTGCGCGCCGCCCTGGACCGCATGCGCGGGGCGGGCGTCGATCTCGAGGGAAGCATCAGCCGGTAGACCGTCCGGTCTCGCTGACCGGCTCGGCCTGTCGGAGGCACCGAGTAGGCTGCTCGCGTGCCCGAACTGCCCCCCGTTTCCGACCTTTTGGCCACCGCCGTGCAGGCACTCGGCGGGAAGGAACGCGCCGGGCAGGTGACGATGGCCGCGGCGGTCGACCACGCGATCGATACCAAGGAGCACCTCGCCGTACAGGCGGGCACGGGTACCGGCAAGTCGCTGGCGTATCTGGTGCCGAGCCTGCGCCACGCGGTGCGCACCGGTCGCACCGTGGTGGTCTCCACGGCGACGATCGCGTTGCAGCGCCAGCTGGTCGATCGGGATCTGCCGCGGCTGGCCGAGGCATTGCGCGGACCGCTGGGCCGGACGCCGAGGTTCGCGATCCTCAAGGGACGCAACAACTATCTGTGCTTGAACAAGATCAACAGCGCCATCCCGGACGAGCCCGCCGAGGCGGAGCTGTTCGACGCGTTCGCGATCTCCCGCCTCGGACGCGAAGTGCAGCGGCTCAACGAGTGGGCCTCCGACACCGAGACCGGAGACCGCGACGAACTCGCGCCGGGTGTGAGCGACCGCGCCTGGCGGCAGGTCAGCGTGTCCTCGCGGGAGTGCCTGGGCAAGTCGCGCTGCCCGTTCGGCCAGGATTGCTTCGCCGAGCGCGCCAGGACGGAATCGGCGCAGGCCGACGTGGTGGTGACCAATCACGCGCTGCTCGCGATCGACGCGATCAGCGGCATCCAGGTGCTGCCCGAACACGACGTGGTGGTCATCGACGAGGCGCACGAGCTGGTCGACCGGGTCACCGGCGTGGCCACCGCCGAACTCGCCCCTTCCGCGATCAGCGCGGCCGCGCGGCGCTGCGCCAAGCTGATCGACGAGCAGGAGGTGGACCGCCTGGAGGGCGCGGCCGAAGCCTGGCACACCGCGCTGGACGAGCTGCCCGCCGCGCGCTGGGACACGCTGCCCGACGGCGTCGCCCCGGTGCTGGCCCTGGTACGGGACGCGGCATGGAACGCACGCACCGCCCTCGCGCCGCCCGGCGCCACCACCGCGCAGGGCGATCCGGAGGGCGCCGCCGCCCGCAATCTGGCGCTGGCCGCGATCGATGAGGTGCACGACAGCGCGGTGCGCGCGCTGACCGCGTTCGACGAGCCCGATCCGGCCGCCCGGCGCGACGTCATCTGGTTGGCCGCCGACGAGGTCCGCGGCGTCGTCCGCCGTTCGCTGCGCATGGCGCCGCTGTCCGTCGGCGGATTGCTGCGCAGCAGGCTCTTCGGCACCGCCACCGTCGTGCTGACCTCCGCGACATTGCAGATCGGCGGCTCGTTCGACGGGCTCGCCACCACCTGGGGCCTGCCCGCGCAGTCGGGCAACCGCGTCGATCCGGCCACCGCGAACGGCGCCGAGGCGCCGTCGGACGCCGAGATCGTCCGCTGGAACTCACTCGATGTCGGCTCGCCGTTCGACCACGCCAAGTCCGGCATCCTCTACATCGCCAAACACCTGCCGCCACCGGGGCGCGACGGCTTGGCGCCCGCGTATCTGGACGAGATCGAGCGACTGATCACCGCGGCGGGCGGACGCACCCTCGGCCTGTTCTCCTCGATGCGCGCCGCGCGCGCGGCCACCGACGCGTTGCGCGACCGGTTGCCGACGCCCGTTCTGTGCCAGGGCGAGGACGCCACCGGCGCGCTGGTCCGCAAGTTCGCCGACGACCCGGAGACCTCGCTGTTCGGCACGCTGTCGCTGTGGCAGGGTGTCGACGTGCCGGGATCTTCCCTGAGCCTGGTGATCCTCGACCGCATCCCGTTCCCGCGCCCGGACGATCCGCTGCTCACGGCCAGGCAGCGGGCCGTGGAATCACGCGGCGGAAACGGCTTCATGACGGTGGCCGCCAACCATGCCGCGCTCCTGCTGGCACAGGGCACCGGGCGTTTGCTGCGCAGCGTCGATGACCGCGGCGTGGTGGCCATCCTGGATTCCCGCCTCGCCACCGCTCGCTACGGCGGATATCTGCGCGCGTCGCTGCCGCCCTACTGGGAGACCGCCGACCCCGACGTCGTGGTGAAAGCGCTGCGCCGACTCGCCGCCGCCGCGACGGTGTGATCCCGCGCACACGGGCCGGTATATATTTCCACTCGGAAGTAGATTGGTGAGCGGTACTTCGGTGACCCCCAATTCCCACACCGAACGTATCGCTGGTCCCCGCGCCAAGCCCTGCACGCGGCGCGGGGACACCACCGAATGCTCGCGACAGCCAGATCGACGACCCGCGACGTGCGCCACGAACGACCGCGGCGCGGCGACCGAGGTCACCGCGCCGCGAGTTCGGCAATGACTCAGAGCACCCACTTCAGGATCAGCGTGAGGACGCCGGTCACGACCGCGAGGATCACCGCTCCCGCACCCCACACGAATCCCTGACGCTCCCACGGACGTCCGGCGTCCAACGAGATCTTGCCGGGCCCGGTGAAGGCGAGTGCCGCGCCGACCGCCGCGAACAGCACGCCCATTTCGTATCCCTTGCCGGTCAGCAACCCGCCGCTCCAGGTCACGTTGATCGCGTTGATCATGGTGCCGAGCACGATGGCCCCGGCCAGCGGTGTGAGCAGACCGAACAGGAGCAGCAGGCCACCGCCGAGTTCGCTGAGACCCGCGAGCGTGCCGAAGATCTTGCCCGGGTTGTAGCCCATCTGCTCGAAGCCGTCGGCGTTGGCTCGCCAGCCCGGACCGCCCCACCAGCCGAAGAGCTTCTGTGCGCCGTGCGCGGCGAGCAAGCCGCCGAAGACCACGCGCACGATCAGCAAGCCGATGTCGCTGGAGAGCACATCCAGCTGGGTGTTCGCGCTGCTGCGTTCGAGTACGGATTTGATGGTCATGCTGGTCCTCATCCCTGCAAGTCGTTCCCGGACATGGTGTCTCGGCAAAAAATCGGACTGCGGTCCGATTGTTGCACGAAGGGCTCAACTGCCCAACCCACTCGGCTTATTCCACGGTCCGGTGAGTGCGATGGTTCAGCGCGAAAGCGAGCGAGAGGTTACTCCGCGAGGAAGAAGAAGTAGCCGAGGAACACCACCATCAGCGCCCACATGGCCGGGTGCACTTCCTTGATCCGGCCCCTGGCCACCATGACGACCGGGTACAGCAGCATGCCCATGGCCAAGCCGTTGGCGATGGAGTAGGTCAGCGGCATCATGACGACCGTGACGAACGCCGGAACCGAGTACTCCAGCCGGTTCCAGTCGATCTGGCCGAGCGCGCGTGACATGAGGATGCCGACCACGATCAGCGCGGGCGCGGTGATCTCCGCGGAACCCGCCACCACCGCGAAGATCGGATAGCAGAACATCGCGACCAGGAACCAGCCCGCCGTGGTGACCGCCGTCAATCCGGTACGCCCGCCCGCCGACACGCCCGCGGTCGACTCGACATAGGCGGTGGTGGTCGAGGTGCCGATGACCGCGCCTGCCATGGTGCCCACCGAATCCGCGGCCAGCGCGCTTGCGGCACGCGGCAGCTTGCCGTTCTCGTCCAGCAGCCCGGCCTGATTCGCGACGCCGATCAGGGTGCCGGAGGCGTCGAAGAAGTCCACGAACAGCATGGTGAGCACCACCACCGCCATCTGCGCGGTGAACGCGTCCGGCAGGTGGATGATCGCCTGGCCGAAGGTGTGCTCGAGCCCCTCGGGCGCGGCGACCACGCCGCTGGGCAGATCCACCAATCCGCTGACGATGCCGACGATCGTGGTGAGCACGATGCCGTAGAGCACCGCGCCGTGCCAGCCCTTCACCAGGAACACCACGGTCACCAGCAGCCCGAACAGAGCGAGCAGCGTCGTGCCCTTGGTGAAGTCGCCGAGGGTGACCAGCGTCGCCTCGCTGTTCACCACGATCCCCGCGTTCTTCAGCCCGAGGAACGCCACGAACAACCCGATGCCCGCGCCGACGGCGAGCTTCAACTGCATCGGAATGGCGTTGAGGACGCGCTCGCGAATCTTCGTGACCGCGAGGACGAAGAAGATGAGGCCGGACAGGAACGTGCCCGACAGCGCCACCTGCCACGGAATCCCCATGCCGAGCACCACCGAGTACGCGAAGAACGCGTTGAGCCCCATGCCCGGCGCGAGCGCGATCGGGTATCGCGCCCACAGGCCCATCACCAGCGTGCCGAACACCGCGGCCACGGCGGTCGCGGTGAACACCGCCTGCATGGGGATGCCCTTGTCGCCCAGCGGGCCCTGGTCGCCGAGAATCGCCGGGTTCACCGCGAGCACGTAGCACATCGCCAGGAACGTGACCGTTCCCGCCATGAGCTCCCGCTTCACGGTCGAACCGGCCGATCGGACGCCGAAGTACCCGTCGACGCGTCCTCGGGTCCGGTGCAGAACGTCGGTGACCATGGCTGACTCCAGTGCGGAACGAAAAGGGGATCAGGGCACGGTAGCCGACGATTCACTGCCTCCGGCAACTCGCGGCGGACACCGACGGCGCTTCCGTGATGAACGCCACGAGAAGCAGCGGCGAGAGCTACGCGCTCGGCGCGGACACCAGGCCGAACTCCGCGTCGGAGGCCAGCAGGTCGTTGTGCGGCAGCACGCGCACCGTGTAGCCGACCGCGCCGGACAGCGGGACCGGGGTGTCGACGGTGAACAGCTCCACCCCGGAGTCGGACCCGCTGTGGGTCATCGGGACCGTGGTGATGTCGGAGAGATCATCGGTGGCGGACACCCGTCCCAGCACTGCCTGCACCACCACGTCCGAGACGCTCAACCCGCCGAGCTCCACGCGCGCGGTCAACGACAACCGCGCCCCGATGACCGGCGTATCCGGCAGTCCCGCGCTGTCCACCTGGATCACCTTGACCGACGGCCACGCCGACTCCACCCGGTGGCGGTACTCGGCGACCGCGCGCGCGACCGCGAAATCGTCGGCCGTCGCCCGCTGGTAGGCCGCGGCCGCGGGGGCGTAGTACTCCACCGCGTAGTCGCGGACCATCCGCGAGGCCAGCACCTTCGGTCCCAGGGTCTGCAGGGTGTGCCGGACCATCTCGACCCAGCGCACCGGCATGCCCGAGGCGTCGCGATCGTAGAAGCGCGGCGCGACGGTGCGCTCGAACAGGTCGTAGAGCGCGGCGGCCTCCAGGTCGTCGCGGCGTTGCTCGTCGCGGACGCCGTCCGCGGTGGGGATGGCCCAGCCGTTCTCGCCGTCGTACATCTCGTCCCACCAGCCGTCCCGGATGGACAGGTTGAGCCCGCCGTTCAACGCGGACTTCATACCGGAGGTGCCGCAGGCCTCCAGCGGGCGCAGCGGGTTGTTCAGCCAGACGTCGCAACCCCAGTACAGGAAGCGAGCCATCGACATGTCGTAGTCGGGCAGGAAGACGATCCGGTGCCGCACTTCGGGATCGTCGGCGAAGCGGACCACCTGCTGGATGAGCGCCTTTCCGCCGTCGTCGGCCGGGTGGCTCTTGCCCGCGACCACCATCTGCATCGGACGGCGCGGGTCCAGCAGCAGAGCGCGCAATCGCTGCGGGTCGCGCAGCATCAGGGTGAGGCGCTTGTAGGTCGGCACCCGCCGCGCGAAACCGACGGTCAGCACGTTCGGATCGAAAACCCCGTTGATCCAGCCGAGCTCGGCTTCCGCCGCCCCGCGCTCCAGCCAGGACGCGCGCAACCGGCGGCGCACTTCCTCGACCAGGATGCCGCGCAAGGTGTTGCGCGTCGACCACAGCTCGGTGAGATCCACATCCCGCAGCCGTTCCCAGCCGCGTGCCTCCTCGACCAGCTCGGCGCCGATGTGCTCGCGCGCCTTGTCCACCCATTCCCGCGCGGCCCAGGTGGTGGCGTGCACGCCGTTGGTGACCGACCCGATCGGCACCTCCGCGGAGTCGAATCCCGGCCACAGCGAGGCGAACATGGACCGGCTGACCTCGCCGTGCAGCTTCGAGACGCCGTTGGCGCGCTGCGCCAGTCGCAGACCCATGTGCGCCATGTTGAAGACCGAGGGGTCGGATTCTCGTCCGAGCGCCACGATCCGGTCCACGGAAAGGCCGGGCAGCAGCGCGGATTCGGATTCGCCGTGCGCGCCACCGAAGTAGCGGCGCACCATGGGCATCGGAAACCGATCGATCCCCGCCGGGACCGGGGTGTGCGTGGTGAACACCGTGCCCGCGCGCACCGCGGCCAGAGCGGAGTCGAAATCCCTTCCAGCGGCGACGAATTCCCGGATGCGCTCCACGCCGAGGAAGCCCGCGTGGCCTTCGTTCATATGGAAGACATCGGGATCGGGCAATCCTTCCACCGCCGTGTAGGCGCGTATCGCGCGGACGCCGCCGATACCGGCCAGGATCTCCTGCCGGATCCGATGTTCCTGGTCGCCGCCGTAGAGGCGGTCGGTGACCGCGCGCAGTTCCGGATCGTTCTCGGCGATGTCCGAGTCGAGCAGCAGCAGCGGCACCCGGCCGACCTGGGCGATCCACACCCGGGCCCGCAACACCCTGCCCTCGGGCATGGCCACGTGAATCAGCACCGGCGAACCGCCCGAGGTGAGCGCGCGCAGCGGAAGGCCCTGCGGGTCCAGCGCCGGATAGTGCTCGGCCTGCCAGCCGTCCGCGGACAACGACTGCCGGAAGTACCCCGAGCGGTACAGCAGTCCGACGCCGATCAGCGGCAATCCCAGATCGGATGCGGCCTTCAGGTGATCACCGGCCAGGATCCCCAGCCCACCCGAGTAGTTCGGCAGCACCTCCGTAACGCCGAACTCCATCGAGAAGTAGGCGATGCCGCGCACTCCCTCCTCCCCGGCACGGCGCTGGAACCAGCCCGGCGCCGCGAGGTAATCGCGCAGGTCAGCGGCCGCGGCGTCCACCCGCGCGACGTAATCCGGGTCGGCGGCCAGCTCGTCCAACCGCGCCGCGGGCACCTCGCCCAGCATCCGGACCGGGTCATGCCCCATGTCCTGCCACCGCAGCGGATCCAACGCGGCGAACAGGTCCTGCGTCGGCGGATGCCACGACCAGCGCAGGTTGGTGGCGAGCTCGCCGAGGGCCGCCAAACGCTCGGGCAGATGGGCACGGACGGTGAAACGACGCAATGCCTTCATTGGGAAGAACCTACACGGGACCGAGCGGCCACGCCGTGCCGAGGTACTGCCCGAATGACCTCCGACCTGCGCGTTTCGCCCGATGCACGGCAGTCACCGCCACTCACCGGAAGCCGGATAACCATCTCTACCGTCACGGAACGGGCACGTAACGCTCACCGGCGGCTTTACCGCAAACGCCGCCCACCCGGAGTTGGGGAGATCGTCGCGACAGGAGACATCCCGCTACCCGATCGAGACCCGCGCTCGGTTGTGAACCCAGGACCGCGGGGCAAACCCTGAAGCTGTGCGGACCATCCGGCCGCATCAACCGAATCAGTCCGGGAGTGATCAAGATGTGGACGACAGCACACCCGTATCGCGCCCGCAAACGCCATTTGTCGCGGGCTGGAGTAGGCATCACCGGGATCGGAGCCATCGCGACCGCCCTGGTGCTCGTCGCACCTAACGCCGGGGCCGCGGTCACGTCGGTCAACGCCGCCCAAGGGATGTCCTTCGGTTTCGCGAACTATGGAACCGACTGCCAATACCGCGTGACGGCCATGATGGACAGTGCTTCATCTTCCGACCCGGTCACGTTCACCGACAGCGCCGCCGGAACTTTCTCGCCGAATCCCGCGCAGGTGACCGGCAACCAGGCGACCACGACCTGGACGCCCACCGCGACCGGGCAGCACACGATCTCCGCCACCCAAGGAACCGCCACGACGCCGGGAATGCCGACGACACCAGGAACGGCCACCGCCGTCAGCACACCGACACTGACCGTCGGCAACGGCATCAGCCTCGGCATCGCCTGCCTGGTCATGCCGTAAGCGCACAGCAGCGGTGCGGCGCGAGCGAGGCGAATGCGGCCACGCGGCGCTCGCGCACTCCGCACCACGCTCGGGCAACCCGCGTCGAGCGGCTGGCGCGCGGCCACGTCGACCTGATCGTCAGGCGGGCCGCAGCCAGACCGCGCTGTTCGGCGCGAGTGTGACCGTGGCCGAGGCGGGCCGGTCGTGCCAGGGCTCCTCGGCGGCCGTCACCTCGCCGAGGTTGCCGATACCGGAGCCGCCGTAGTGCACCGCGTCGGTGTTGAGCAGTTCCAGCCAGCGGCCCGCGTGCGGCAGGCCGACACGGTAGGCCTCGTGCATCGACCCGGAGAAGTTGTAGACGCACGCCACGACCGAGCCGTCCGAGCCGTAGCGCAGGAACGCCAGCACGTTGTTGGCGCGGTCGTTCGCCTCGATCCATGCGTAGCCGCCCGGCGTCGTGTCCTGACTCCACAGGGCGGGGTAGGCGCGGTAGACCGCGTTCAGGTCCCGCACCAGCGCGGTGATGCCCTGGTGCAGCGGGTTGTCCAGTTCGTGCCAGTCCAGGCCGCGATCGTGCGACCACTCGCGAAACTGGCCGAAGTCTTGGCCCATGAACAGCAATTGCTTGCCGGGATGAGCCCACATGTAGGCCAGCAGCGCCCGTACGCCGCAGGCCTTGGCGAAATCGTCACCCGGCATCCTGGTCCAGAGCGTGCCCTTGCCGTGCACCACCTCGTCGTGGCTGATCGGCAGCACGTAGTTCTCGCTCCAGGCATACATCAGCGAGAACGTCATCTCGTTGTGGTGCCAGCTGCGGTGCACCGGGTCGCGGCCGAGGAACCCGAGGGTGTCGTGCATCCAGCCCATGTTCCACTTCATGGTGAACCCGAGCCCGCCGACGTCGGTGCCGCGGGTGACGCCGGGCCAGGTGGTGGACTCCTCTGCGATGGTGACCACGCCGGGGTGGTTGCGGTGCACGGTGTCGTTGAGGTCCTGGAGGAAGTCGACGGCCTCCAGGTTCTCCCGGCCACCGTGCACGTTGGGTTCCCACTCGCCTTCCGCGCGGGAGTAATCCAGATACAGCATGGAGGCGACCGCGTCCACGCGCAGGCCGTCGATGTGGAATTCCTCGATCCAGTAGCGCGCGTTGGCGACCAGGAAGTTGCGCACTTCCCGTCTGCCGAAGTCGAAGACGTAGGTGCCCCAGTCGAGTTGCTCGCCGCGGCGCGGGTCGGCGTGTTCGTAGAGCGGGGTGCCGTCGAAGCGGGCCAGCGCCCATTCGTCGCGGGGAAAGTGCGCGGGCACCCAGTCCAGCAGTACCCCGATGTCCGCGGCATGCATGCGGTCGACGAACGCGCGGAAGTCGTCGGGGGAACCGAAGCGCGCCGTGGGCGCGTAGTAGGAGGTGACCTGATACCCCCATGAGCCGCCGAATGGGTGCTCGGCGATGGGCAGCAATTCGATGTGGGTGTATCCGGCCGCCTGCACGTATTCGGCGAGTTGGTCGGCCAGTTCCCGATAACCGAGGCCGGGGCGCCACGAGCCGAGATGCACCTCGTAGACGCTCATCGGCGCCCGGGTCGGGTCGGTGGCCGCGCGCCGCCCGAGCCAGGCGTCGTCGTTCCACGTGTAGTGGCTTTCGGTGACCACCGAAGCCGTTGCCGGGGGTGGTTCGGTGGCGAAGGCCAACGGGTCGGCGTGGTCGACGGTGCGTCCGTCGGCGCCGTGCACGCGGTATTTGTACTTGGTGCCCGGGCCGACACCGGGGACGAAGACCTCCCAGACGCCGGACGAGCCCAGCGAGCGCATCGGCGCGGTATTGCCGCTCCAGCCGTCGAAATCGCCGATCACGGTGACGCCGCGCGCGTTCGGCGCCCACACCGCGAACGACGTGCCCTCGACTTCACCGTCCAGCGTGGTGTACCGGCGCGGATGCGCGCCGAGCACGTCCCACAGGCGCTCGTGACGGCCCTCACCGATGAGATGCAGGTCGAGTTCGCCGAGCGTCGGCAGGAATCGGTACCCATCGGCGCTGATGATCGTCTGACCGCCGGGATAGGTGGTCACGACGCGATAGTCCATGAGCTCGGGGTACGGCACCACAGCGGCGAACACGCCGTGGCCAACGGATTTCAGCACATGGTCGACGCCACCCACGCGCACCGACACCGTTTCCGCGTGCGGGCGCAGCACCCGCACGGCCGTGCCGTCGGGATGGGGATGCGCGCCGAGCACGGTGTGCGGGTCGGCGTGCGTGCCCGCCGCGAGCAGCATGAGGTCGCGTCGCCTCATCGCAGCGTCCTTCGATAGGCCAGCTCGGTCCGGACCTGCTGGGACACCGGAGGCAACGTGATGATGTGCGCGACCGCGCGGGCGGGATCCAATCGGACGTAATTGGTCTGGGCCCAGTGGTATTCCTCGCCGCTGACCTCGTCGTACACCACCGGGTGGTCGTGCCACTCGCGTCCGATCGCGGGCAGATCGAGCGAGAGCATGCCCCACTCGGCGCCGAACGGGTTCAGGTTCACCACGACCAGTACGGCGTCGCCGCTGGCCGGGTCGATCTTGGAGTAGGCAAGCAGCGCGTCGTTGTCCACGTGATGGAAGTGCAAGCAGCGCAACTGTTGCAGGGCCGGGTGCGCGCGACGGATCTCGTTGAGCCGGGTGAGCCACGGCTCCAGCGATTCCCCGCGCGCCAGCGCCTCGGCGAACGGGCGCGGACGCAGCTCATACTTCTCCGAGTCCAGGTACTCCTCGCTGCCAGGACGCACCGCCTGATGCTCGAACAGCTCGAAACCCGAATAGACGCCCCAGGTGGGCGCGAGGGTGGCGGCCAGCACCGCGCGGATGGCGAACATGCCGGGGCCGCCGTGCTGGAGGCTCTCGTGCAGGATGTCCGGGGTGTTCACGAACAGGTTCGGGCGGGCTTCGTCGGCCTTCGCGGCCAGCTCGTTGCCGAACTCGGTGAGCTCCCACTTCGCCACCCGCCAGGTGAAATACGTGTAGGACTGGCTGAATCCGCGCCGCGCCAGCCCGTAGAGCCGGGCGGGGCGGGTGAACGCCTCGGACAGGAAGATCACGTCCGGGTCGGTGCGGCGCACGTTCGCGATCAGCCACTCCCAGAAGTCGGCGGGCTTGGTGTGCGGGTTGTCGACGCGGAAGATCTTGACGCCCAGACCGATCCAGTGCCGCACCACGCGCAGCACCTCGGCGTAGAGACCATCGGGGTCGTTGTCGAAGTTGACCGGGTAGATGTCCTGGTACTTCTTCGGCGGGTTCTCGGCGTAGGCGATGCTGCCGTCGGGCAGGGTGGTGAACCATTCCGGATGGGCTTTCACCCAGGGATGATCCGGCGCGCATTGCAGGGCGAGATCGAGCGCGACCTCCAAGCCGAGCCGGTGCGCCGCCGCGACGAACTCGGCGAAATCGGCCTCCGTGCCCAACTCGGGGTGCACGGCATCGTGACCGCCGTGCTTCGAACCGATCGCCCACGGCGAGCCGACATCGCCCGGCTCCGCGGTGAGCGCGTTGTTGCGGCCTTTCCGGTTCACCTCGCCGATCGGGTGGATCGGCGGCAGGTACACCACGTCGAAGCCCATGGCGGCGATACGCGGGAGTTGTCCGGCAGCGGTCGCGAAGGTGCCGTGGATCGGCTTGCCGGTGACATCGCGGCCCCCGGTCGAGCGGGGGAAGAATTCGTACCACGAGCCGTAGAGCGCGCGCTGCCGCTCGACGTGCACGGTGTGCTGCGGGCCGCGGGTGACCAGGTCGCGCAGTGGCGTGGCGCGCAGAATGTCGGCGACCTCCTCGGTGAACGCCGGGGCCACCCGCGCGGGCAGCTGCTCGGCGCTGCGCAGCGCCGCCGCGACCGCGCGCAAGCGCTCGAACTGCTTCTTCGGGACGGCCTGCGCCGCGCGCTCGAACAGCCGGGCACCCAGCTCCAGGTCGTTGGCCAAGTCGGCGGCGCTCTGCCCGACGGCCAGCTTCGCCTCGATCGCCGACCGCCAGGTGGCGATGGGGTCGCTCCACCCTTCGATGCGGTAGGTCCACGCGCCGGGAACGTTCGGAGTGAACACGGCATTGAACACGTCGGGTTCATGGTCCGGCGTCATGCGGACACGCGTCGGCCGCGACGCGCCGGGCGCCTTCACGACCAGCGTGGCGGCGACGGCCTCGTGGCCTTCTCGCCACACCACCGTCCGCACCGGGAAAACCTCGCCGACCACCGCCTTGGCAGGCCGACCGCCTGCGATGGACGGGGCAGTGTCATCGATAGCGATGCGGCCGGTCACGGGGACCAACCTACCGGTACACCGCGCCGCGGACCGGATCAGCGGGCATTCCGGAGCGGATTCGGGACGCGGTCGCGATATGTGTGAGCAGGGCAGGCGGGTCAGCGTGCGTCGGCGGCAAGCCCGAGACCCAAGGCGACCAGAATCGCGGCGAGAGCGCGCTCGACACGCTGCCGGATGCCGGTCCGGCGCAGCCAGGCGCCCGCGCGGTCGGCGGCCAAGACCACGCCCACGCACCAGGCGGTGTCGATCACCAACTGGATGATCGCCAGGATCACCACGGTCGGGAGCACGGGGCCGCTGGCGGGAAGGAACTGCGGCAGGATCGTCAGACCGAAGACGGCCGCCTTCGGGTTCGCCGCGATCGACAGCAGCGACGCGCGGAAGGCGGCGCAGGGCGTACGGCCGGACGGCAGCATCTTCGTCATCGCGCTACCGAACTCGCCACCGCCGCGCGCGCCCCGCCACGCCTGCACGCCCAGCCAGATCAACACCAGCGCCCCGACAATGTGCACCGCTGCATGCATCGCCCGATTCGCGACCAGCAGCACCGACAGCCCGGCCCCACCCGCGAGCGTCCAGCCGAGCACGCCGATTTCGTTTCCGGCCACGGCCGCCAAGCCAGCGGTGCGTCCGTCCCGTACGGAGCGCTGCAGGAACAAGGCGGTCGCCGGTCCCGGCAGCGCCGCGAGAATCAGACAGGCCAGCAGGAATTGGGGAAGAACGTGAACCCAGTGCGGCATCAGCCGATGATCCCAGTTCCGCCCCGGCTCGGCCATTGGTTTCCGGGCGGGGCACCCTCGTGGATCGGGCTCAGTACAGTGCGGCGGCCAGTTTGCGGCGCGCCGCCACGACGAACGGCTCGGCTTGGTCGAACAGCTCGAACAGCTCGAGCAGACGCGTGCGCGCCTTCGTGCGCTCGTCGCCCGACGTGCGCTTGACGACGTCGATCAGCCGGTCGAAGGCCGCTTCCGGTCGCTGCTGGAACAGTTCCAGGTCGGCGGCGTCGATCGCGGCGTCGACATTGGACGGGTCGGCGTCCGCGGTGGCGATGGCCGACGCCGGCAGCTCCTGCGCCCTGGCGAGGAACCGGAGCTGGCGCAGCGCGCCCTTGGCCTCCTCGTTCCCCGGCTCGGCGGCGAGGATGGCCTCGTAGGCCGCCTCCGCCCCGGCCAGGTCGCCCTGTTCCAAGGCCGCCTCGGCCGCCGCGAAACGCGGGTCCTCGGCGGGCTGCTGCGGCGCTCCGCCCTCCAGCTTGCCCGCCACCGCGTCGACCACAGCGTTGAGCCACTGCCGGACCTGCGGCTCGGGCTGCGCGCCTTCGAAGTCGGCCAGCGGCTGCCCGGCCGCGATCGCGATCACCGTGGGGATGCCCTGCACCCGCAGCGCCTGGGCGATGCGCATGTTGGCCTCGGCCTCGACGGTGGCCAGGTCCCAGGTGCCGCCGTCGGCGGCCACCAGACGCTCCAGCGTCCGGACCAGTTCGACGCTGCCCGGGCTGCGCTGCGAGTACAGCACCACCACCACGGGCACCTGCATCGAGCGACGCAGGACCTTGGTCTCGAAGTCGGCCTCCGACACCGCGTAGTCGCCGGCCGCACCACCCGCGCCACTCGCGGGCTGCTTCAGGCTGGACAGATCGACCGCGCCGGACATGGCGGCGGCGACAGCGGGCGAAGGACGGCGTGCGGCTGGTCGATTCACGGCTTCCAGTTTGTCACGACGTGGCCGACGCGGGCGCCGCGGACTCGGCCGAAATGCCATCGCTCAGCTCACCCAGCTGACCCGAACGCACCGCCCAGACCTCGAACAGCACCGTGCAGAACGGCGGAATGCTCGACACCAGCGCCAGCACGGTCGTCTTGGCACTCCAGCCCAGCTCACGCGCCGCCACGATCGCGGTGATCACGAACAGCACGAACACGATGCCGTGCGTCATGCCGAACACCTTGACCGGCCACATCACCGGCTCGGGAATCCGCTTGAACACCATGCCGATGATCAGCAGAACCCAGGAGATCGCCTCCAGCACCGCAATGAACCGAAACCGCTTGGCCACCGTGCTCAGGTCGAAGACATTGCCCATGCGCCCCATTGTGCCGGACAGACCTGGATGCACTACGACCTGTCGTAGTTGAACTGATCACACTTGGACATCCCGCCCATCCCCGTCCACACACGCGCGATCGACCGCCACCCGTCCCACCGGTCGACAGCTGGGAGCACACTACCTGCGGCGAAGGCCCTCAACTACGCGGCATCGGATCCAACCATTCCACCGCCGTCCAAGCACGCGTGGCGTCCGTGAAACCAAATGAAATCAACCAATCTGGCAGAATAACCGCTGATCAAGAAGCGTGCTCCCCGCACGTGCGGGGATGATCCCATGTCCTGCTACATCAGCTCCGAAACGGGGTTGCGCTCCCCGCACGTGCGGGGATGATCCGCTCACCAGGTCGTAGTCGTTGTCGACGCACCAGCGCTTCCCGCGCGTGCGGGGATGATCCGCCGAGCGCTTTGGCGTGCGCGGCCGGAGAGTCGTGGTCCCCGCGCCTGCGGGGATGGTCCTCAGTGGCCCACATGGTTCCCCTCGAGACGTCCATGCAGACCAGTAAACGAGCGATGGCCGTCCATGATCGGGACGGCCATCGGTCGACGATCCAGTGCGGGACATCGCCCGCTCGCGATCAGACGCGGACGATCAGCGCGTCACCCTGGCCACCGCCGCCGCAGAGCGCGGCCGCGCCGACGCCGCCCCCGCGGCGCTTCAGCTCCAGCGCCAAGTGCAGCACGATGCGCGCGCCCGACATGCCCAGGGGGTGACCGATGGCGATCGCGCCACCGTTGACGTTCACCTTCTCCGGGTCGATGCCGAGCTTGCGGGTGGAGGCGATGCCGACCGCGGCGAACGCCTCGTTGATCTCCACCAAGTCCAGATCGGCGGGCGCAATGCCCTCGCGGGCGCACGCCATGGCAATGGCGTTGGCGGGCTGGTCCTGCAGGGTCGAATCCGGACCCGCGACAACGCCAGCCTTGCCGATTTCGGCAATCCAGCTCAGGCCCAGTGCCTGCGCCTTCGCCTTGCTCATCACGACGACCGCGGCCGCACCGTCGGAGATCTGTGAAGCGGTGCCCGCGGTGATAGTGCCGCTTTTGCTGAAGGCCGGGCGCAACTTGCCGAGCGATTCCGCGGTGGTGTCCGCGCGGATTCCCTCGTCGGTGGTGACCAGCACCGGATCGCCCTTGCGCTGCGGTACCGCGACCGGGACGACCTCGTCGTCGAAGACGCCGTTCTTCCACGCCGCCGCCGCACGCTGGTGCGAGGCCGCGGCGAACGCGTCCTGGTCCTCGCGGCTGATCCGGTCGGTCTCGTTGCGCTGCTCGGTGAGCGCGCCCATCGCCTGATCGGTGAAGATGTCGTGCAGACCGTCGTAGGCCATGTGGTCGCGCAGCGTCACGTCGCCGTATTTGAAGCCCTCGCGGCTCTTTTCGAGCAGATGCGGCGCCTGGCTCATGGACTCCTGGCCGCCCGCGACGACGATCTCGTACTCGCCTGCCCGGATGAGCTGGTCGGCGAGCGCGATCGCGTTGATGCCGGACAGGCAGACCTTGTTCAACGTCAGCGCGGGCACGTCCATCGGAATGCCCGCGGCCGCCGCCGCCTGGCGCGCGGGAATCTGGCCTGCACCGGCGGTGAGCACCTGACCCATGATCACGTAGTCGACCTGGTCGGGAGCGACCCCGCCCTTCTCCAGCGCCGCCTTGATGGCGAAACCGCCCAAATCGGAGCCGCTGAAGTCCTTCAGACCCCCGAGCAGCCGGCCGACCGGGGTACGCGCACCGGAGACGATCACGGAAGTGGTCACGACGAGCCTCGCATTCGTAGATCTGCCCGCGCCTACCCACGGGCGCGAGAGCAAGTTGTCCTACTCAACGGTAGCGGGTCCGCCCCACGCGTCCTGGGCCAGGTCGCGCTACGTTCGACTGGTGAGCACCGTTACGGATCAGTCATCTTTCATCCCCGCGGACTACGTGACCGCGGTCGACCACGTCGGCATCGCGGTGCCCGACCTGGACGCCGCGGTGGCCTGGTACGCCGAGCACCTCGGCATGATCGAGACCCATCGCGAGGTGAACGAGTCGCAGGGCGTGCACGAGGCGATGCTGTCGCTGCCCGGCGCACCGGACCGAGCGACCGCCCTGCAATTGCTGGCGCCGCTCAACGCGGAGTCCACCATCGCGAAGTTCATCGACCGCAGCGGCCCGGGTTTGCAGCAACTGGCCTACCGGGTGACCGACATCGACGCCGTCTCCGCGTACCTCCGCGCCAAGGGGCTGCGTTTGCTGTACGAGGCTCCGCGGCACGGAACGGCCGATTCCCGCATCAATTTCATCCACCCGAAGGATGCTGGCGGTGTGCTGATCGAGTTGGTCGAACCGAACGCGAATGTTACGCACTAGTATCAAGGTCAGGTCGAGAAAACTCGTTGGAATGACATTCGCAGTCGAGTCACCATCGGCTGTCTTCAGGCTGTAGTTTGTGTGCCATGTCGTCACCCGAGTCCGATCGCAATCGCTTCGTTGCACTGCCCTTCACCGTTGTGCGCAAGGGTTATGCGCAAGACGAGGTGCGTAATTACTTCGACCGCTTCGACGCGGAACTGAGAGTCACCGCCACCGACCGCGATGCCGCTGCGGCACAAGCACGTAACCTCGCAAGCCAGCTGGAAGACGCGCGCGACGAGATCGACGAACTCCGCAAGGAGGTCGACCGACTCTCGGTGCCGCCGACCACCGCGGAAGGCATGTCCGACCGCATTTCCCGCATGCTGCGCCTGGCCTCCGACGAGGCGTCCGAGGTCCGTGCCCTGGCGCAGGCCGAGGCAGCGGAAATGGTGTCGATCGCCGAGCAGCAGGCCACCGAGATGCGTGGCAAGTACGAGTCGCTGCTCGCGGAGACCAAGGAGAAGCGCGAGGCGCTCGAAATCGAGTTCGAGCAGACCCTCGCGAACGCACGCACCGAGTCCGCCAAGATCATCGAGGCCGCCCAGGCCGAGGCCGACCGCATCGCGAAGGAAGCCGACGCGAAGCGCAAGGCCGCCCAGCAGGACTTCGAGGCCACCATGGCCGAGCGTCGCACCAAGCTCACCCGCGCCATGGAAGAGCTGGAGGCCACCAGCCGCGCCGAGGCCGCCCAGCGGATCAAGGACGCCACCGACGAGGCCAACCGCCTCATCACCTCGGCCACCCAGACCTCCGAGCGCAAGATCGCGCACGCGAAGGAACTGGCCGAGGAGATGCGCGTGCTGCGTGGCCGCGTGCTCGCCCAGCTGCTCGGTATCCGCGGTCAGCTCGACTCGGTGCCCGCGATGCTCGCCGCGGTCAACCGGGAAAGCGAACTGCTGGACGGTGTTCCGGATCAGCGCAAGTCGATCGGCGGCAACACCAAGTCGGTCACCGGCTCGCGCCAGAAGGCGATCCCCGAGGTCGCCACCGAGGACGACGAGATCGACTCGGACGAGCGCGAGAGCGCCGACATCAGCAACTGACGTCGGGCTCCACGGCGACTGGAGCAGTACCCCAACCGAATTCACCGAAGGCCGCCCCACCGGGGCGGCCTTCCCTAATTCCGGGCATTGGATCGGCCACGCCCCCAACGACATTCGCGACGCGCCGAACACCGGCAACGAGTGTCCGGTGCAGGGGGGCCAGCTCGATCGGATATCCCATGCCACGCGCTCACCAGGCGATCAACGCCGTGACGATTCTGAGCTCCCTAGCGACCGCGGGACCGGCCTTCCGCCGGGTCAGGACCAGCGCCGGGTGATCTTGCGTGTGTGACGGCTGTTCCAGCATCCGCGGTGCCAATGCCTGCGGTCGTCTTCGCCGCCATAAGCGGGCCAGGCGACGATGTGGGCGACACCGGGCGCGATTTCGTGGTCGCAGCCGGGGCACCGGTAGGTCTTGATCGCACGACTGCCCGGGATCGTGCGGACCACGTACGTCTCGTCACCGTCCGGCCCCGACTCCGTCCGCCCGAAGACGCCTCCGAGCGGCGCAACAGTCCGCGAGCGATCATCGTGGCGATCCGAACGCGGTTTCCGGCGGGGCATGCGACAAGCCTATTACCCGCCTGCGGGCGGCCTGGACGCCCCTGGCCTCAGAACAGGCGGAATTCGTTGCTCTCCGTGCCGCGCAGGGCATCGTAATCGAGGGTGAGACAGCGGATGCCGCGATCCTCGGCGAGCGTGCGGGCCTGCGGTTTGATCTGCTGGGCCGCGAAGACGCCGGTGACCGGGGCCAGCAGGGGGTCGCGGTTGAGCAGCTCCAGATAACGGGTGAGCTGTTCGACGCCGTCGATCTCGCCGCGTCGTTTGATCTCGACCGCGACCGTGCCGCCGTCGGCGTCCCGGCACAGCAGATCCACCGGTCCGATCGCGGTCATGTATTCGCGGCGGATCAGCGTGTAGCCCGCGCCGAGCGTCTGCACGTGCTCGGCGAGCAGCTCCTGGAGGTGGGCTTCCACTCCGTCTTTCACCAGGCCGGGATCGACGCCCAGCTCATGCGAGGAGTCGTGCTCGATGTCCTCGATGGTGATGCGGAGTTCTTCCCCGGCCTTGTTGGAGACGACCCACAGCGCCTTCGCTCCGTCTGGGAGCTGCGCGTCACCGTTGCGTTCCTCCAGCCAGCACGGCGGGCTCATCCAGTTCAGCGGCTTGTAGGAGCCGCCGTCGGAGTGCACGAGCACCGAGCCGTCCGCTTTCATCAGCAGTAGCCTGCGGGCCATCGGAAGATGGGCGGTGAGTCGCCCTACGTAGTCGACCTGGCAGCGAGCAATCACTAGGCGCACCCAAGCACTGTAGGTGAGCGCCGAGAGACGCTTGCGGTCAGCCCATGAGCAGCATCGTCGCGAGAAGCGCGCTCACGGCGAGCAGCGCGGTTTCGACCCGGGTCAGGCGGCGCCGGGCGATGTTCCGTGCGTGAATCAGGCAGAGCCCGGCGGCCGTCCCGATGGTGAACGCCACCAGGTGACCGACGTGGGTGAAGGTCTGCCCGATCAGGACGCCCCCGACGGCGACGACGAACCACGCTGTCGCCCAGGCGATCCGCGACCGCTGCGGCACAGCCGCGACCAGCGCGCCGACCAGCGCCATGGCCCCGTAGCTGACGCCGACGTCTTCGGCCCAACGGACGCTCCCGGGGACCCACCCGGCTTCCACACCCAACCACAAACCGGCTGCGACAAGCAGCGTGGCGCCGATGTGACCGGCCAGGAAGACGCCGACCAAATGCACTGCGCCGAAACGCAGTTCCGCAAGGGCGAGCAGTCCGCCGAGGAATGGGATGACGACCCAGGCTCCCACATCGTCGCCGATCACGAACGCGCTTGCCAGCAGCGTCCCGATGCGGCCGCTGAGCAGGTTGTGCAGATTCGTGCTGGCGTGCAAGACCATTCGCGTCTGCGCGGACTCACTGAGCACCGAGAAAACGGCGGAGACGGCGATCAGCGCCGCGAGATAACCGGCTGTCGCAGGCAATCGGTGTCGCCACCGACGCGGTTGCGCGGGCGTGCCGGGATCGAGCGGCGCCGGGGCGGTCGGCGGCGTCGCGACAACCATATCTACCTCCGTCGTTCACATCGTGACAGCGCTCCGCAATTGTGCCCAT
>NZ_BAGF01000024.1 GCF_000308755.1 Nocardia pneumoniae NBRC 100136 | reverse complement strand
CCACCATCCACCGCCACCGGCGCCGCAGCACCCCCACCACCCCCACCACTCCCCAACCCCGCCAACGCCGACGCAATCATCGGCAACATCCCCAACGCCAACGGCGCAGCCATCGCCGCCACCGGCAACAAATCCCCCACCAAATCCCCAGCATCCCCCGCCGGCGGCACACCTTCCCCACCACCAGGACCCGGCGGCACCTGCCCCACCTGCGGAGCCACCACACCACCCGGCTGCCCCGACGGCACCTCACCCGGCACCGCACCAGACTGCGCGGGCTGACCCTGACCCGGCGCACCAGCCGAACCAGGCACACCCGGTTGACCCGCCTGACCAGGCACACCCGCCGGACCCGGCTGACCCGGAACACCCGCCTGCCCCGGAACAACCGGCTGCCCAGACTGACCCGACTGATCCGGCTGCCCAGCACCACTCGACTGACCCGGACCAGGCGCACCATTCGACTGACCAGGCCCAGGCGACGGAACCCCCGACTGCCCAGGCGCCACGGTCCCGGGCCGTGTGCGCGGATTGCCCGGTCGATCAGACCACGGAGTTACCGGAACCGGCGGCGCCTCAGCGTCTTCACCGGCCTCGATCTGCGGCTCTACTTCGGTAGGTGGCATCGCGTACCCATCACATCCCGCCGCCGAGGACCCGCTTCACCCGCACATCGTCCGTGCTGGGGATGGCCAGTTCCACGAACCCGCCGGCGGTATCGGCGGTGACGAGTTGGCTGGCGCTGACGGCGATCCCGACTTGGGTCGGCGCGTTCTTCCGGTAGCTCCAGAAGACCAGGTCGCCGGCCGATACCGCCGACGGATCCACCCGCTGACCGCATGCTCCCTGCGCCGCAATGGTATCCGGCAGCACGACAACCGCGGTACCGGAGCCGTCGGCCTGTCCGCATGGCCGCCGAGCGGAGCCGCTCGGTTGCCTGGCGATATCCGCCGCCGGGGGCTGCGCCGCCGGACTCGCGATCAGTTCGCATCGCCCCGTCGATTGCGCGATCGAGGCGTGGTAGATGACCGATTTGGTGAACTCCGCCGGGTCCGCGCGGCCACCGGTTCTACTCTGGGCCCCGCTCGCCGACGCCGCCGCCAGGGCGAGTTCACGCGCACACGCGGCGCCGATTCCCGAACTGCCCGTGAGCAAGGGAGGACTCTGGTACGGCGCGTCTTTCAGCGCCGTAGCGCAGGCACGCTGCCAATCGGACGCGCTGGTGTCGTCCGGTGCGATGGTCAGTTCCGCGAACGGATTCGCGGTCGGAGCGGTGGACACACCGTCCGCGGATGCGCTCCGCGTAGTCGGCCGCGCCGCGACGGAGGCGCGACTGGGAGTCACGGTCTGGGAGGGATCGGGCCCCACCGCACTGTCGCACTGGTAGTGCAGATCCGAGGCGATCGATGAGGTCGCGCCGCCGATTACGAGTACCAGAACGACGATCACTCCGAAGAGGCCCGTCGTGACGCCCAACACCACCCACACCCAGGCCGGGATCATCGCGAGGATCAAGAGACGACCGATCATCGAGAGCCTTCCTGTGCGATTCGACCTGTTGCCATACGATCCGAATTCCGGTGCCGATCAGGAGTGTGGATGTCTGAGATCGTCTATGAAATTCTGCGGTATGGTGGGCAACGGGCGCCTAGGATCGGGTTGCGCGAGCGAGTTGGCACCCGTGCTCATCTTCCCTTGTTGATATTGGATTGTCTGGGTTCCGTTGTCGATCTCGGCACGCAGCACCCGAACCCGTGCGAGGTCGGTCGGATCCTGTGCCACCCAATTGGTGGCGGCCTGGATACGAAGTGCATGCTCGTTGGTGATCCATTTCCCCAACCGGTCCGCTTGGTTTCGCGTGAGGTCGAGACTATGGCCGCCGTGTGCCAAGGTGATTCCATCCGACGTATCGCCGGCCGCAATTTTCTGCAGTTTTGTAATAAATTCCATTTCAGGGTTCGAGACATACGATCTGCCGAGAGCTTCCAACCCCGGGTCGTTCCGGAGATCGACACCACCGGGGAAATCGCCTCGGTACCGATCGACGACGGCCTCCAATGCATGGAACCTGGCCATCATCATTTGCGGATCATGACCGTTCACCAGATCGTTCTCGAAAAGCCCGTGAGCGGCAACGACATGTCCGATGTGACCCGACTGAAGCGGCTCTTTATCGGTATGCTTGATGACATCCGTTGCGGCGTTCCAGGCCCGATGCAAGGCCCCCTTCCTGACACCGGCCATCTGGAGGGCGAAGGGGATATTGGACGACAGGCCCGTCATATGCACGACATTCTGCGCGGCGAACGCGGCTTCCCTGTCCGCACTCGAGCCCAACCCGAGCCTTTGAGCGCGACGTTTGGCGCGTGCGATGCCATCCTTGGCCGTGTTCGCGTTGTGCACTTGTGTGTGCACCCCCGCGTGTGCGGCGTCTCGCAGCTCCTTGGTCTTCATGCCCCGGGCCTTGTTCTTCTTGTCCATCTGGTCCAGCCAGGCCCAACGACTGAGCGGGTTGTTGCGGCCGGCGAGCCAGCCGGTGATCGGCGAGTTGTTGATGGTGGAGGCCGCGGCGAGCACCCCGAGCGTGGACATCGAGTTGTTCGCAGTCGCGTTACCCATCCCCAGGGCTCTCCCGCCACCACCACCGGCGCCCTGCGCCGAAAGCCCGTTCTGTATCGCCATCGAGAACCGGTTGGCTATCCAATCGTTTCCGCCGTCCAGACTCCTGCTGAGGCGCCGCAGCTGCACGATAGCGACGATCTCGACGATCGCCCCGATGACGAACACCGCCATGACCTGGTCGCGTGCCTGTTGGAACAGACTGCCCATGAAAAGCTGGTACAAGCCCAAGAAGATGACAAAAACGGCCATCCGAAACGCGGAGATGAATCCGTGGACCACGCATCGGACGGTGAATGTCTGCGTCGGCCCGTATACGAATCCGCCGGCGGCGAACCCGAAGATCGTCATGAACCCGTAGTAGATCGTGTCGAGCGCAGCCCAGATGATTTTGATCGCCAGGTACACGGCGAACAGCAGCAGGATGATCGCGCACAGCAACAACAGCAGTCCGGCTCCGATCTGACCTACACTAGGATTATCGGCCGCGGCATATGCGGCGGTGTCGCCGCACGCCTTCATGCCATTCTTGACGCGGTCTTCATCACCGGCCATCATCCCGGCCGACCACGCCGCCTTGCAGGCCGGCCGGTCGTCTACCACATGCCCGAAGTTCCACACCTGCAACGGCTTCCGCATGTAATTGTCGGCCCCGCCGATCCCTATCGAGGCCACCACCTGATTCGGATCTGGACTGCTGTTGCCGTTCAAGCCGGCCGCGATCGAGATACCGAGGTCACGCCCCTGCACCAGCAACCCGTGCGGAGACAAGACCTCGCCCAGCGGCTCGGCCAAGAACACCGGCCCGAGGATCGCCACTCCCAGCATCGTGACGATCTGCATGATGGCCTTCGCGGAATAGCCGCGCACCATGAACCACCCTACGGGGACCGCACCGATCGTCACGAAGGTCACCAGCACCATCGGCGTCGCGATCTGCGCGGTGAAGTTTTCGGCCACCCCGCGCAACGGCGCGCCGAACGGGTTCAGCCACCTGAAACTCAGTGTTTCAAGGGGCAACCAGACGAATGACGTTGTAAGGGGATGCCATATCGCGAAGAAAAGAATGATCAGGCTCCACAACACAAGCCTGCCGAGGTCCAGGCTCCACACGCTGCCGCGATTGCTTACGAACATGTAACTCGAAACATTGACACCGGACGAGTCCTTAACATTCATCCAGCCGAGCGCGCTGTTGGGCGCCGCCGCCGGCGTGACGGTACCGGTCTGCGCCATGGATATCGCAGAGATGAGGCCCGGAAACACGAACACAACGAACAGGGCGATGAGAATCCACGCCGTCCAGCGCCGACGGCGACTCGCCGCGACCCAGGTACGAAATCGCCGGAACACCGCCTGCGGCCGGTAACGCTCCACATCCCAGAACTGCGGTTCCCACGGCATCCCGAAAGAAGGCTGATCTGATCGGATACTCGGCAGGAGACGAGAACTCATGGCCGTACCGGTCGTTCCGAAAGGGCGGAGCGCAGTCCGGCGACACTGGTCGGGGTGCTGGTGATCGCCGCGGCGCGGTCCGGACGCGCCGGGCCGAGCACCTTGCCCCGGCCGATGCGGTTCAGCGCGTCACGCATGAACATCTCACCGCGACGCTCCTCTGGCACCTGACGCCCGGGACCGACCGGAGGCGAGGTCTCTTCGCGAAGGATCTGCAACAAGAAGGGCGCCTCCTCCAGATCGACGCCGAGCCACTCCAAGCTGTTGCGCGCCAAGGTTTCGTCGCGCTGGCGGAAGATGAACCGGTTGGGAATGAGGTTGTGCGCCGCGCCCTGGAAGTCGGTAGCCGGATCGTGCGAGGCCAGACCGATCGCGGCCAAGTGCTTGCGGCCGTCGCGACTGAAGTCCGAGGTGACCGCGGCGCCGACCTGCGTTTGCGTGAAGTGGTGCGCCTCGTCGCCGACCAAGAGGCCGAACCTGCCGTTGTCGTTGAGAAACGCCTCCCGCGCCGCGACGCCGACCAGCTCGTACAGTGCGGTACCGAGCCGTTTGGTCAGCGGCAATCGGTTGTACAGATGCGGGGTGGTGAGTTCCTCAGCCGTCGGCAATTGCAGATTGTGGCTGCGCACAACGGTCGCGGCGGCATTGAGGCGCAGTGGTCGCAGCTTGGGGTCGAACAGCACCGGCACACGCTCGACCACGGTGCCGAGCCGCGCCGCGAGATCGGCGTACTCGTCTCCCTGGCCGGGGTGATTCCGTAGCCGCTGCACAACGTGGAACAGATCGAGCAAGCTCCTGATCCCGTGCTCGGCCATGCCTCTCGGCGACAGCAGATTGCTCACCGCGGCGCCCGGGCCGGAGGTCGGTGACAGGTCGAGCAGCGGCAAGATCGAGTCCAGCGCGCGTTCACCCGCGATCCGCGGGTCGAACAATCGCAGCGGGTCCAGCGACACCGTGGGATTGGCCAGGTCGATGATGACCGCGTCATCGATCGACTGCGCGAAATGCTCCCACTCGCCGACCTGACTGCGGTCGATAGCGAGGAATTGGCCGCCCATGTCGTGTACGAGCACCGCCATGAGCTTGAGGAAATACGACTTGCCCGAACCGAGTTCGCCGGTTACCGCGAACGAGGCGGACAGGTCGTGCAGCGCGGCCTCCATGATGCCGAAGTGGATCGGCTCGAAATGACCCGACAGCAGGTTGACCCCGATCACCGGGCCGCTGTCGTCGCCGATCTGACTGGTCGTGAACGGCACGAAACCGGCCCACATATCCGAGGGGACGATATGGGCGAAATCGTCGAAGGCCCGGCGCGGCGGGCTGCCGGGAATGAACATCGACCACAGGTCGACTTGCGCGCCGACCGGCGCGGTCATCTCGACCTGGAACCGTTTGTAGCGGCGCTTGAGCGCGTTGACCGCATCCATCGTGGCGTCCCGCGACGGCCCGCCGATGGCGATGACGGTGGTGAACGACACCTCCGATTCACCGCCGTTGACCTCGAAGTGGTGGTTGTACTCCCCCAGCATCTGCGCTTTCGAGGTCAGCGTGTTCTGCGCGAACGAGATCTCCTGGTCCCGCTGATCCATCTGCTCGCCGAGCCGACGCAGGCTGAGCTCGTTGTTCTTGAGCACCTGGTCGGCGGGTTTCGTCGAGATCCGCATGGCCCAGTCGACGGTGACGTCGCCGAGACCCTCGAGCACGTTGAGAAATTCGCTGCCGCCGGGAAATGTCATACCCGCGTAGGGGAACGAATGCGGCGTCAGCATCGCCTGGTAGGACGGACGGTACTCGAAATCCGGCTGCACCACCTTGATCACCGGGACGAACGACGGCCGGATACGCCGATTGCTGTCGGCCTGGGCGCCCTCGTCGAGCGCGGCGGAGCGGAACACCGCCGCCGTCGCGTCGTCCAGCGCGCCCGCCCGGGTCGGTGCCACCGGGTCCCCCGCCGCGCCGCGCGAGAGATAGTGCTCCCACAGCCATTGAAACAGGGCGGCCGGCACCGGAACGGGATCGAAGTCGCTGCCGATCCGGGACAGGATCTCGTTCGCCTTCTCGTCGTAGGCGTCCAGGTCGGCCCGGGAGATCGCCGTCGCGTCGATCGTGGCGGTGCTGCCGCGCCATAGGCGCGACAACGAGGAGATGCTGGAGTTGCTGGCGCCGACCGGGATCGACAGCAGGAAGATGCGGGTCTGCGGCATGATCGCGTTGACGCGCTCGTAGGAGGCGACCACCTCGTCCGCGTAATCCTCGCACTCGTCCAGGTCGACGCCCTCGACCATCTTGGTGAGCACGTCGATCGTATTGAGCCGCGCCTGGATGCCCAGCAGGAGCGAACCATTCGGCAGGTTGGTGACCAGCGAGTGATGTGCCGCCTTCACGTCGTGTTTGTCGCTGGCCTTGCGCAATCCGTAGCCGAGCGGATTGATGAAGTATGTCGCCGTGACCAGGCCAGAATGGGTGAACTGGAGATTTCCGCGAATCGCCGCGGTGGGCTGCAGATCTCGTCCGAGTGCCATCAGGGGCGTCCTCCGGATGCCGGGCCGTTACCGTTGCCGTTCAGTCGCTGCCACAGGTTGGTGCCGTTGCCGCCCGCACCAGCCGCCGCCTCGAGTAGCCGGAGATCGGGCTTCGGTTCGGCTACCGCGGCCGCGTCCGGGCGGTCGGGCAGCAAGACGACCACGGTCTCCTCGATGAACATGGTGTGGCGCACCGAGTCGCTGTTGATCGGCATCCCCGAGGCGGACACCGGCTTGCGGTAGACGAGGAGCCTGCCCAGCCATAGGGCGCGCGAGGTCATCCGGACCCCGGTGTACGGCACGAGTCCGACCACGAAGACGGCGACAATGGTCAGCGAAAGACCGGCGATGAAGGTGACCGCGGGGTTGACCGGAAGAGTCATCGCACACACCGAAGCGATCAGCAGCAGCACCGCGCCGGTGGCGACCTGAGGCAGGGTGTAGGGACCGAACGGGAGTTTCTGCCCGTTCTGTGCCTTGCCGATCATCGTGGGCACACGTTTGATCGGCGTGAACACCTTGATTACCTGGGTCACCGATAACCACCGACAGGGTGATCAGGAACGATGAGGTTCGCATCGGTTCGCGCGTAGTTGATCGTCGTGGGCAGAATCCAGATCACCACCCCGGCCATGATCCCGGAGAAGAAGACGACGATGATCCTGGCTGGAGACAGTCTCGATTTCGCCCCTTCGGAAATCACCACCCCGATGGTGATAATGGCAATGATGATCAGCCCGCCCCATCGGACAAAGATCAGGATGCCATAGAGGATGTTGCTCAGATTACCCATCGGGCTGCCTCTCTGATCAATTCTGTGTCGCCGGCGGAATCTGCACCGACGTCGAGGGTGACGAGGTCGAAGTGGGCGGCGGGCCGCCGCGCGAATCCTGACCGACGACCACCGCCAGCGGATTCGACAGGGCGGGAATCGGATCGATGGACGCGACCTGCCACTGGCCGGCATTGCGGATCATCGTCAGGGGGTAGGCGAGCGTCGCGGTGCCGCCGGTATCGGCCTTGGGGTTCACGGTGGCCAGCACTTGGGCCTTGGCGGCGGAGGATCCGCAGCCCGCGTCATCCGCGCTGAGGGAAACGAGTTCGACAGCCGTGAAGGGGGCGGGTTTCAGCGCGGCCAAACCGGCATCCGGTGTGGTGTAGCGCGCTACGTCACCGGTTCCAGCCAGCAGAGCGCCCAGGAATCCCGCGGCCACCTGCGCCAGCGGGGTATCCGGTGCGCAGGGGGAACCATAAGCCAGTTTCAGATCGACGCCCTTCGCGGGGGGCTGGACCACCGCGGGCACCGACAACGCACGTAATCGTCCGTCGGACACCGACACCGCGACCCGATAGAACTGCCGCGTCTCCGGAGCCGTAGGCGCGCCGCTCTTGCCGACTCGGACCGAAACCGTCACCGACCAGACATCGAGCCCACCCGTCGATAGCGCGCGCGAGACATAGACGACCGATGGGTCGGAGACTTGCCGCGCAGACGAAGGCAATGCGATCTGCTGATTGGAACCGACGAATTCGCCGATGCGATCCTGCTGGCCCGCGACCGCGGTGAGGTAGGTGACGACGAACTGCTCGGCGAAAGAACCGGCCAATTGCGCACGCCCGACAATTGTCGTTGTGGACTCGTCCGACGGCGCGGGCGGGCCGGAGTCGAAGACGCTGAGAATCGCGTGGCCGCCGCCGAGCACGGCGAGTACGGCGAGCACCGCGACCACCACGTTGTCGCGACGGCGGCGGGCGGCCATCCGGCGAAGCAGCGCCTCACCTGAATCTGCCTGACCACGAACCACTGTCCTCACTCCCGAAATGGTAGAGAGCACAGGCCAGCCCAACTGGCCGGTAGTTCCCAACTGTGGGAACCAAAAGACTCAGCAGGCCGGGCTGCTTTTCATCCTCCCCGCAAGCCAATGCCGCAATTGTTCGTCGTAGCCGATCGGCGCGCTGCGCTGCCGCGACTCCACGACTTGGCGCTGGGTTTCCAGCAGCGGAACGTCGTCGGCGACCCGCACCAGCTGCGCGATCGCGAGCTGTCTGCTCGAGTAGCCGGGGTACGGGTAGAGCAGCAAGGACGTCGGCGTGTATCCGCCGCCGTAGTTGAGCACCCGCAGGGTTACGCCCACGCTGTCGCCGGAGCGCAGCCGGTCACCGAGTTCCACCAGCCGAGGCCGATCATCCGGATGGAACACATCGACGGGACGGAAGAGATAGTCCCAGCGCACCCACGGCGCGGGATCGGTGAGCCAGTGCGAAATGCTGGTGCGCTCGAGCTGGACCACGGCCAGATGGGTGCCCGCGCGGCGATGCGCCTCACGCAACCCGATCCGCTCCAGGGTCGGCCACGCCGATGGCGCGTTCTCCGAGGTGACGTCCTCGATCAGCAACCAAGCGCCCCGAGTGCGCTCGTCGTCGCGGGCGCGAATGGTGATCCGCCACTGGGCCGGACGCCCGAACCCGTGCACCACCGTGGTGTCGAACTGCATCCGGTCACCGGGCTTGGGGTCATAGAGCAGATCGAGGACCTCCGCGTGCCGATCGAAGCTCGACACCCGGTGGAACAGTTCCGCGATGGACATCCTGGGCACGTACTGCTCTGCCGTGCTGCCGGACAACCGCGTGATGCCACTGGGCTGTTGAATGGTTTGACTGCTCAGGTCCCAGATGGCCCCCACTGCCGGGCGCAGCACCGGCACCCGCTCGGCGGCCGGACCGAGCCACAGGCGCACCGCGTGCACGTCACCAGCCGGGCCGAAAACCGGCCGGATGAGCAGTTGGTGGCGACCGGTGCGCGTCTGGATGGCCAGATCGACATCCTGCGCCTGGTCATGTGCCGTATGGATGGCCTCGGTCAGTCCCGCGGTCGTCAGCTTGTCGTAGAGGGCGGGCGTTTTGGACAGCGTTCGCTGCAACACCCGCTGCCAGTTCGCGAACTCACGCGGTGCGTCCCCCACCGACGCGACGGACATGCCGTCCGGCGCCAACGTCTCGATCGTCACCCATGCAATCACTGCGCCACTTCGCTTCGCACTTGCCCGTACCAGCCGTTCCTCCGGATCCGCCTCAATCCGGATGAGACATCACGTGACTTAGACAATGTACCGTTATTTAGCGGCGCGATCAACCCGTAAGCTCAGCGGCTGTTCCTACGTAGTCTCCATCATGCTCATCGGACACGCCGCGGCGTGTTCGTTTTGTTCACGTTTCGTTCAGCCGAACAACCCACAGACGGTACGCGGTCCGGCGGCACATCGCGCGCAAACCGACCGCGCATCCGGATTGGCGATCCGCTGGCTTCCCCCTGGCAAATCCTCCAGTGTATTCGAAAGCTTTTCTCACACAGGGGGTTACCGCAGCGTGAGGGTGCGATCAAGCGCTCTGCATGCTGAGCGCTAGCACACCGGCACCGGCAAGCAACGCCACATCGCCGAGCTGCGAAGGAACGACACGCAATCCCGGCAGGAAGCTCAGCCTGGCGTGGGTGGCGACCGCCTCGTTCAGGGGTTTCCACAGCACCGGACCCGCTTGGGCCAGCGAGCCGCCCAGTACGACGAGATCCATGTCGAGCAGTGCGGCCACGGACGCGATCGCCCGGCCGAGCGCTGTGCCTGCTCTGCTCAGCGCGGCTGCGGGTATCTCTTCTCCCACACCGGCGGCTTCCACCAGCCCCGCTACCGAGGTACCCGCCCACCCTTGCTCCCGAGCCCAGCGCACCGCTGACGTGCCGCCTGCCACCGCTTCCAAACAGCCTCGGCCTCCGCACATGCAGCGGTCATCGAAGCCGGGGACCAGGACGTGACCCACATTTCCCGCATTACCGGTCCGCCCGACGACCGTGAATCCGCCCACGATGACTCCGCCACTGATGTGATCGGACGCGGTGATGGCCATCGCGTCCGCCACCTCGGTCATGGCGCCGAAGTTCCGTTCGGCCAACGCCAGGCACGCACCGTCGAGGGCTAGCCCGACATCCACAGAGGGGAAGGCCTTTCGTGCGGCTTCCACGATGGCGAAACCCGTCCGCCACTCGGGAACTTCCATGGGTGCGACCACCCCTGCCGCCATGTCGATCGGCCCGGCGGAGGCGATGCCGAGGGCGGTGATCTCGGCACCGCCCGCGGCTTCGAGCAACATCTCCCTGCACCGGTCCCACGCACCAGAGGCCGGGATCGGAATTTGCAGGATGTCGTCGGTGCCGACGTCGTCGGCGATTCGGCTCGCCGCAAACCTCGATGAACCGATCTCCAACGCCAGCACTGTCATTACTCACGCACCACCAAAGGACTCGACGCCAAAAGGTCCACGCAGCATAGTCACAGACCGTCGGTGCCAGTCGGTTTCAGGGGTTGCCCGAGCACGATGTGCCTGCGGGGTGCGGGAAGGGTGGACACGGTGCGCAGCGGGCGCGGTCCGTTGCGGATGATTCGCATGGGGCGCTTGTGGTCGATCGGCGCGGCACGATGCCGATCGAGGTTTTCGATGACGCTGCCGGAGTTGTCGTAGGCGACGCCCGCCCAGATCATCGCGCGGGGACCGTCACCGCGCGCTGTGAGCGTCTGCGCCAATTGGCGGCATTGCACGAAGAGGGGGCAGCTCTGGCAGGTTCGCACGGCTGACCGCCAGGCATCCGGATTACCGGTGTCCATGTCCCAGTTGTCCGGGACGTCGGCGCACGGTGGCCGCTGGCTCGACTTTGCCGGAATCGACGAGATCTTCGCAGTCGCAAAGGATCCCGCGTCCATCGGAAGGGTTCGCGTAATGCTCATAGCCATCTCCGGAGATGCCGAGGGCACACCTGTGGCAGGTGTTTGGGCCCATGGATCGGACGGTCATCAGGGCTGCTCAACAGTCCCCGGAACCCAGCCGCGATAAGCTGGTCTACGCCACGGTAGCCCACTGTTGCCCAGCACACAACCTCTTGTGCCGCTATGTAACGGCTCGTTGACCTTCGAGCAACACCCAGCTACCGTTTTTAACGGCACGTTATGAAACGGCCCATTTTCCACGGGGGCCCGACTATGGTTTCCTTTTAAACATGGCTGCAGACTCTGAATTCACGATCGACGAACTGGCACGGGCAGCCGACACCACCGTGCGCAGCGTCCGCGTGTACCACGAGCGAGGGCTTCTGCCCTCGCCGGAGGTGCGTGGGCGGATCGGGTACTACGGGTCGGACCATCTCAACCGTCTGCAGACCATCAGCCGCCTGCTCGGACGGGGCATGAAGCTGAACGGGATCAGGGAGCTGCTCGAGGCCTGGGACCGTGGCGACGGACTCGCTGACGTCCTCGGCGTGAAGGAAGCGGCCGCGACCGCCGCCGCCTCGGAGCCGGAAGCCCCCACCGAACCCAACGACGAGTACGCCGAGTTGCCGGAGTACGCCAAGCAGGCGCTGGCCGCCAGCGACGATCCGCTCGAGGCGTACCGGGTCACGAACCCGCGGTGCTGCGATCTGGCCACCCGGCTCACCGACACCGGACTGCCGATGCGGGACACGTTCCAGTTGGTCGAACGTCTGCGCGCCGACTGCGATCGCATCGCCGACCGCTTCGCCACCGAGCTGTTCTACCGCCTGGCGGGGCAGACGTACGAGGAATCCGCGCGCACGCCGCGGGATCGCACCAAGCTCGAGACCGACCTGGCGATCGCGCGGCTGATCGTCACCCGCGCCACCTCCGAACTGATCGACCAGGCGTTCGCCAAGCACTCCGAGCTGCCACCGCCCTCGGTGGCCTCGGGCACGCAGGCACCGTCCGATCGGTGACGGCACAGCGGTTCACACCGGTCAGGTGAACGACGAAACAACCTCGGAGGTACAGACTTCCGAGCCGATCCAGTTCGTCACCGACATACTCGGAGACGCTATCGCGGCACCCGATCCCTCGGCACGGACCATCACCGATCCCCGAGTCGCGGCCGCACTCATCGCGGAGGAGACCCGATCACGCGTGCGCGCGGTGATCGAGCGTTTCGACGGCGTCCCGGCGGTCCTGCTCAGCGGCGGGGTCGACTCGATCTATCTCGCCGCGGTCGCGGTGGGCCTCGGCGTCCGGCCACACGCGATCACGATCGTCACGACGGGTGACACCGACGCGACGGGAGCGGCAGCGGCCGCGGCGGCGCTCGGGCTCCCCCACGACGTCATCCGGCTGACCGGGGCCGAAGTGGTCGACCTCGCCCGCGACGCCATGCGCAGGCTGGGCACGTCGGAGCTGTGGGAGGTGGCGGCGGGCATCCCTCTGCTCGCCGCGCGACGCGGCCTCGACCGGCTCGAGCGCGTCGGCGCCATCCTCACCGGCTCCGGCGCCGACGCGATCTTCGGCGGCGGCCGCTCGCTGCGCCACCCGCTGCACTCCGCGGCGGCCCGCGAGGAACTCGACCGCCTGATCCGTGCCGAGTCGGCGGCCAACTTCCGCTACCGCCGACTGGTCCCGCATTTCCATCCGGCACTGTTGAATACTTACGCAGACAAACTCGTTCACGTCTTTCAAACGGTGCGCTGGTGGCGACTGGCCGAATCATTCGCGCCCCCGGCATTGTTCGGCGAACACAATGGCCGGCGAATCGACAAACTCGCCTTACGCATGGCCTGTGCCGAAGAGTTGCCCAGCGGCGCGGACCATCTCGCCTGGCGGGCCAAGGACCCGATCCAACGCTCCTCCGGCCTGTTCACCGCGCTCGCCGCGGCCGCGCGTTCGCACGCGGCGAATCTCCCTGGGGCACGTACGTATACCGATCCCATCACCGAGGACGCCGAAGCGGTCGCCATCCGGCTCTACCTGGCGCTGCTGAATGAGAGATGAACGCGGCTGCGCCGCCCCCGGGCCTCGAAGATGGTCGGGGTGACAGGATTTGAACCTGCGACCCTCCGCTCCCAAAGCGGATGCGCTACCAAGCTGCGCTACACCCCGTGGTCCTCGCGGCGGCGGGACGGCCGCCGACGAGGATGAATGCTCCGTGGAGCGGGTGACGGGAATCGAACCCGCACCATCAGCTTGGAAGGCTGAGGTTCTACCATTGAACTACACCCGCAGGCATACGACACCGATGGGATCGCCACGATGTCGTGTGCGATCCGACTGTACCGAATCCGGCTTCCGAAACGCCAATCAGCCCCCCTGGGCCGCGCGATCTCGACGCAGCGGACCGGAGCGCTCCAGGGTTGCCGCACCGAGTGTCGCACGACTCGGCCGCCGCGCCGCCAGCGGCGCGCGGGAGCGAAATTTTAGAGGTGATTTTTCATTGAAACTCTGGCGTGTCGGATGCCGGTGGGCGAAACTCGAGTGACGCGCGATGGCTCCGCCGGGAAACATCGCCGACCCGCCGCCGATCAGGCCAGGAACATCGCTCGGGGGTTTCCGATGAGGACCGCACGACTCGCCGTCACAGTCGACGCGTTCGGCGTGTTGCCGCGTGCCGAGCGCGGCACCGGCAGGTCGGCGGGGCACTGCGCCTCGGGAACGTCACACTGCCGCGCACGGTTGGCTAACCGCGCGGCAACCGTCGTCTTGCCGTCGAACGCGGTACCGGTCATCGTGCGGACCGCCGAGCCTCCGACCCCGCCGTTCCGCGTGGCCGCGCATGCCGCTGTCCGGCATGTCGCCCGCGGCCTCGGCGGGCGCGGAACAGTCCTTGACGCGGAACGTGCCGAGAAGGCGGCGAGAACGCGAGGGCCGACCCGAGAACGGCCCGGACAACGATTCGAAGCTCGACAGGGAAGACAAGGACGTCGCGTGCGAGAACGCATTCTCGGAGAACCAGTGGCGCGGAGTGACTTCGGGCCGCACTCAGGCCCCGCGCGTCACCTGCGGCGCACGTCCCACAGCGTGTCGCCAGCGCGCCGCGGCGCGATTTCGCAGCGAACGGAATTCGGGTGTAACACCAGCGCGACGGGTACGATCACATTCCCGATCGCTATTCGCGAGGTGTCGATAACACGTTGCAAAACGGTGCTTTTCGATGCCGAGTGGCTTGCTAGGATCCTTTTTGCCGGACGGGGGTATCTGGAAAGGGGGCGGTGAGCGTGCGCCGAACCAGGTGGACACAACCGCGTAGCAGTGGGCACGATCAGCGTGACGCCGGCGCCTGTGTCAGCACAGGGCAGCTTGGCACCGACGTCACCCACACCGGGTGAGTCCGATGTCCGCCGACATCGAACCCCCGGTAGCTACCATGGCCCGAGCATGGGCTCGTGCGGTCTGCGCCGAGCCCGGGTCGGGCGCCACACCCCAGCAGCTGGAGCCGGTGCTGATCGAGATCATCGAGCGGCTGCTCACGCTCGCGCGGACCGAGCCGTTTCCCTGGCTCGAAGCGCGGATGCTCGGAGCCAGGCTCGCCGAAGCGCCGTTCGAGCGGATCCGGATGTTGGCGCAGGCCACGCGCTGGCTGCTCGGCTTCCCCTCCGGCACGCCCGGTTCCTTGGTGGCCACGCGCTGGCCGTTCATCGCCAGCCAGGCCATCGACAGTTACGCACAGGCGCTGCAGGAGCGGGCGCTCGCGCAGCAGGAGCAGAATCTGTCGGCCAAGGTGTCGCTGCGGGTGCAGGAGATCGCCGCGCTGCAGCACCGGCTGCGCCACGAGGCCACCCACGACGCGCTCACCGATCTGGCCAACCGCACGCTGCTGCAGGACAAGGTCCGGTTGATGGCCACCGACCCGAGCCGCGGCGTCGGGCTGCTGCTGATAGACCTGGACCGGTTCAAGCAGATCAACGACGGATACGGGCATGCGATCGGTGACGAGGTGCTGGTCGAACTGGCCGGCAGGCTCCGCGAAGCCTGCCCGCCGGACACGGTGATCTGCCGGTACGGCGGCGACGAGTTCGTGCTCGCGATCAACTCGCATCGCAACAACCTCGGCGACCTCGCACACCGCATCGTGGCCGCGCTCCGTGACCCGGTCTGGTCGTCGGCGGGTCCGGTCCCGGTGTCGGCCAGCGTCGGAACCGCCTACAACCCGCCGGGCATCCCGTTCGATTTCACCGATCTCCTGCGCCGTGCCGACCGTGCGATGTATTCCGCGAAGACGGCAGGCGGGCGGCGGTTCGCTTTCGCGGACGAGCCGAATATCGACACCGCCGTCGCGGGCTGACGGGGTGCCGTCCGCCCGCGACCCGGGTCAGTCCGGCTGGCAGGTCGGACACCAGAAGAGGTTCCTGGCCTGCATGACCTGATGCGCGACCGGCGTGCCGCACAGACGGCACGGCGCTCCCTGGCGGCGGTAGACGTAAGTGCGCGGACGATCCGGCGCGTACGAGGGCTCGCCGTGGTCGTGTTCGGGCCTGACCACGACCATCTTCCCGACCCGTACCCCCACCCGCATCAGCGCGACGAGATCGGTCCACATGGCCGTCCATTCGTCGGCCGATACCGCCACGCCCGGACGATGCGGCGAAATCCGGTGGCGGAACAGCAGTTCCGCACGGTAGACGTTACCGACGCCGGCCACCACCTGCTGATCCATCAGCAGTGCACCGATCGGCCTGCGGGAGCGATGGATACGTCGCCAGGCGCGGTCGGGGTCGGCGCCGCGCCGCAGCGGGTCCGGGCCGAGCCGATCGGTGAGCGCGGCGACCTCGGGCGCGAGCAGAATCTCGCACGCGGTGGGCCCGCGCAGATCGGTGCCGAAGCCGGATGCCGCGTCCGGTCCGCCGATCATGCGCATCCGGACCTGCCCGACCGGCTCCCCCATCGGCAGTTCGGATTCGGTGAAGGCGCCGTAGAGGCCGAGATGCACGTGCACGACCAGACCCGAGTCGTAGTGGTGCAACAGGTGTTTGCCCCACGCCTCGGCCTTGATCAGCACCCGGCCGTCGACCCTGGCCGCGCCCGCGGCGAACTTGCCCTGCGGGCTGGATACGCGCACCACGCCGCCCGCGAGACTGCGATGATGCAGCCGCGCCAGGCGGTGCAGCGTATGTCCTTCCGGCACAGCTGGTTACACCGCGCCGAGCTCAGTACTCGGGAACGGCCGGAGCCACGCCGGACTTCTCGTACTCGGCCAGGATGTCGATGCGCCGCTGGTGGCGCTCCTCGCCCGACCACGGGGTGCTGAGGAAGGCGTCCACGATGGCCAGCGCCTCCTCGGTCGAGTGCATCCGGCCGCCGATGCCGATCAGCTGCGCGTTGTTGTGTTCACGGGCCAGCTTCGCGGTCTCGACGCTCCAGGCCAGCGCGCAGCGGGCACCGGGCACCTTGTTCGCCGCGATCTGCTCGCCGTTGCCGCTGCCGCCGAACACCAGCCCGAGGCTGCCCGGGTCGGCGACGGTGCGGCGGGCCGCCTCGATGCAGAACGCGGGGTAGTCGTCGAGCGCGTCGTAGACGAGCGCGCCGCAGTCGACGACCTCGTGGCCCGCCTGCTCCAGATGGGCCTTGACGTGATTCTTCAGTTCGAAACCGGCATGGTCGGCACCGAGGTATACGCGCATGGCAGGCATTGTGTCAGGCCGTCGCCTGGCGGCGGGCAACAGGGCATACCCCGCGCTCGACGCCACCGCCCACAGCGGCGAATCGACCGATACGCCAGCTGTGTTCGCGGCCATCGGCACGAGACCCTGCGCGTTTCCGGCGACTGAATAGAGTTCATCTCATGCAGCCGCACGATCGCCAGCCGCACGACCAGGCGGGCCCGCAGGCCGACCCGTATGCCCAGCAGGCCGGGTGGGCGCAGGTTCCGAACCCACCCGCGGCGCCCTATGGGCAGCCGTACCCGTCGGGCGGGTATCCGCCCGCACCCACCGGCTCGTATCCGGCCTACGGCCAGTACCCCGGTGCGCCGATGCCGCCCGCGGTGCCACCGGGGCGGCAGCCGCGTGGTCTGTCGCCGTTCGGCATGCCCGCGCGGCACAGCTGGGAGATTCCGATGCTCGTGATCGTGATCGTGCTGACCGTCTTCGGCTATCTGATCGCCGTGCTGCTCCTGGTGACCGGCAACATCGACCAGTACGTCCTGGCGTTGGTGGCCGCGCCGCTGCTGCTGTGGTTCGGGCGCGGCCTCACCTACGCGACGCAGCGGGTGAACGGCGTGAAGATGTCGCCGACGCAGTTCCCCGAGGGCTACCAGATGGTGGTGGAGGCGGCCGCCCGCTTCGGCATGGCGAAGGTGCCGGACGCGTACGTGGTGCTGGGCAACGGCCGGATCAACGCGTTCGCCAGCGGGCACGGCTTCCGGCGCTTCGTGGTGGTCTACAGCGACCTGTTCGAGATCGGCGGCGCGGCACGCGAACCCGACGCGCTGGCGTTCATCATCGGCCACGAAGTGGGCCACATCGCGGCCGGGCACACGTCGTATTGGCGACAGCTGGGCATGTTCCTCGTTCCGTTCCTGCCGATCATCGGAAGCAGCCTGATCCGTGCGCAGGAGTACACCGCCGACAACCACGGTTACTGCAACCGGCACACCGGCGCGTCCGCCGCGATGGGCACGCTGGCCGCGGGCAAGTACATGAACAGGCTGGTCGGCTTCGACGAGATGGCCGACCGGGCGGTGTTCGAGAAGGGCTTCTTCGTCTGGATGGTGAACGCCCTGTCCAGCCACCCCGTGCTGACCTGGCGAATGTGGGCGCTGCGCGACCGCAGCAGGCACGGCAAGCTCTTCCTGCGCCCGACCCCGCCCGCGGGCGCCGCCGTGCCGACCGGCGGCTACCCGAGTTCCTACGGTGAGGTACCGGCGAATCCGCCGAAATCCGTGCTGTGACCGCGGACGCCGCTGCGCCGCCCGGCGGCGATCCGGCGTCCCAAACCGTGAGGCGTCGGTGAATCCGGCGGAATCCGTGCCGTGACCGGGGCGAGTGCCGGGGGCGGCACTCGCCGTGCGGTACTCAGTCGAACGACGGGTCTTCGGTTCGCGTCCGCTTCAACTCGAAGAAGTGCGGGTAGGACGCCAGCGCCACGGCGCCGTCCCACACCTTGCCCGCTTCCTCGCCGCGCGGAATGCGGGACAGGACCGGGCCGAAGAACGCGGTGCCGTTGATGTGGATGGTCGGTGTCCCGACGTCCGGTCCCACCTTGTCCATGCCCTCGTGGTGGCTCTTGCGCAACGCCTCGTCGTATTCGGTACTCTCGGCGGCCGCGGCCAGCTCGGCGGGCAGACCGACCTCGGCGAGCGAGTCGGCGATCACCGCGGCGAGCGTCTCCTTGCGGCTGTCGCGTTCGTACTCCGCGCGCCGGTTGTGAATCCGCGTGCCCATCGCGGTGTACAGCGGCGACAGCACCTTGTCTCCGTGCTCCTGCGCCGCCGCGATCGCGACGCGGACCGGACCCCAGCCCGTGGCGAGCAGCTCCTGGTATTGCGGTGGGACGTCCTTGCCCTCATTCAGCACCGACAGGCTCATCACGTGGAGCCGGACTTCGATGTCCCTGACCTGCTCGACCTCGAGGATCCAGCGGGACGTGATCCAACACCAGGGGCACAGCGGGTCGAACCAGAAATCGGCGACGTCCTTGGCGGCTTTGTCGGTCACGGGCGGCTTCCTCTCGATCGCATGCTCACGGGCGGCGCACAGTCGGCCGCCTTATCGAGCAACCACACCGGCGGGCGATTCGTTCCCATCCGGGGCGCCGTTTTCCCGAGCCGCCCGCGCGGCGGCCAGTAGGGTTGGTCGGCAGGAGCTTGGTTGCCTTCGGAGAAGGAGTCCGCGATGAGTTCTGACCGGCATTTCGTCATCGTCGGCGGCGGGCTGGCCGCGGCCAAGGTCGCGGAAGCCTTGCGGGCCAAGGATTTCGACGGAACCGTGACGCTGATCGGCGCCGAGGAACACCTGCCCTACGACCGGCCGCCGCTGTCGAAGGAGCATCTCGCGGGCAAGAAGGCGTTCACCGAGTTCGTCGTGCAGCCAGCCCAGTGGTACCGCGACCACCACGTCGATGTGCGTCTTGGCACCACGGTCACCGGACTGGACGCCGCGGCGAAGACGGTCACCCTGCCCGATGGTTCCACGCTGCCCTACGACAAGCTCGCGCTCGCCACCGGCTCGACGCCGCGCACGCTGCGCATTCCCGGCGCCGACGCGCCCAACGTCTACACGCTGCGCACCATCGAGGACTCCGACCAGCTGATCGAGTTGTTCGGCCGCATACGGCGGCTGGTCGTCATCGGGGCGGGCTGGATCGGGTTGGAGGTCGCGGCCGCGGCCCGTGCGGCGGGCGTGGCGGTGACCATCGTGGAGCTCGGGGATCTGCCGTTGCGCGCGGCGCTCGGGCCGGAGATGGGCCAGGTGTTCGCCGATCTGCACCGGGCCAATGGCGTCGAGTTCCGCTTCGGCGCGCAGGTGGAGGGGATCACCACCGACGACGCCACCGCCAACGGCGTCCGGCTCGCCGACGGCAGCACGATCGAGGCCGACGCGGTGCTGGTCGCGGTCGGCGCGCGCCCGAACGTGGAGCTGGCCGCCGACGCCGGGCTCGCGGTGGACGACGGCGTGCTCGTCGACGAGCGCCTGGTCACCAGCGATCCGGACATCGTCGCGGTCGGCGACATCGCCGCACACCGGCATCCCGTCCTGAACCGGCGGATCCGAGTGGAGCACTGGGCGAACGCGCTCAACCAGCCCGCGGTCGCCGCCGCGGCCATGCTCGGCAAAGAGACCGCATATGACCGGCTGCCGTACTTCTTCACCGATCAATACGACCTGGGCATGGAGTACACCGGGTACGCGGCGCCGGGCGAATACGCCAGGGTCGTCGTCCGCGGCGACCGAGCGGCCCGCGAGTTCGTGGCGTTCTGGCTCGACTCGGACAACCGAGTGCTCGCCGGGATGAACGTGAACGTCTGGGATGTGACCGACCGGATCAAAGAACTGATCCTGGCGGGCGAGCCGGTCGATCCGGATCAGCTCGCCGACACCGGGACGTCACTGTGACGTGGATCACGCGATGAATGTGTCGAATCCGTGCGCTGGGCGCCGACCCCATCGCGGGCACCACCGGGCGCCCCACGCGGCCGAGCGCCGGAGGAGAGGAAACGAACCGTGAAGTACATGCTGTTGAAGACCTACGGACCTACCGCCTACTGCGACACACCGATCGACCAATGGTCCCCGGAAGAGATCCAGGCGCACATAGACTTCCAGCGCGCGCTGGGTGCGCAGCTCGCCGAGTCGGGCGAGTTGGTGGACGCGCAGGGGTTGGCCGCGCCGAGCGAGGCACGGGTGGTCAGTTCGGACGGGCGCTCGGCGCCGGTGATCACCGAGGGACCGTTCCCGGAGACCAAGGAGTTCCTGGCCGGGTACTGGATCGTCGACGTGGACGGTCCCGAACGGGCCTACGAGATCGCCGCGCAGGCCTCCGCAGCACCCGGCCCCGGCGGCAAACCGATCGGAGAGTACATCGAAGTTCGCGCGGTGATGGGCGCCCCTGCCACCGAGCAATGAGCGACCGGCGTGCGGTGCCCGACGACACACCGCTCCCGGCGAGCACCGAGGACCTGCTGCGCACACTGGCGCCGCAGGTCCTCGGAACGCTCGTCCGCCGGTTCGGCGATTTCGACACCGCCGAGGACGCGGTGCAGGAAGCCCTGCTCGCGGCCGCGACACAATGGCCCGACCAGGGCATTCCCGAGCATCCGCGGGCCTGGCTGACCCAGGTGGCGCAGCGACGCATGGCCGACGCGGTGCGCGCGGAGGTGGCCAGGCGGCGCAGGGAAACCACCGCTTTCGACCGCGAGGTGACCGACGCCGTCCCGGTCGACCACGACGACACGCTCACCATGCTGTTCCTGTGCTGCCATCCGGCGCTGGCCCCTGCCGCCGCCATCGCACTCACGTTGCGCGCGGTCGCCGGGCTCGGCACCGAACAGATCGCGCATGCCTTCCTGCTGCCGGAAACGACCATGGCGCAAAGGATCACGCGGGCCAAGAAGAAGCTGGCCACCGTGCAGCGGCCTTTCGCGCGGCTCGATGACGCGCAGTGGCGCGAACGGCTCGGCGCGGTCCTGCACGTGCTGTACCTGATCTTCAACGAGGGACACACCAGCAGCTCGGGGCCGGCTCTGCAACGCACGGATCTGGCCGACGAGGCGATCCGGCTCGCCAGGGCGGTGCACCGGCTGCTGCCCGAGGACCCGGAGGTCACCGGGTTGCTCGCGCTGATGCTGCTCACCGATGCCCGCCGTGCCGCCCGCATCGGCGCGCACGGCGAGCTCATCCCCCTGGCCGAACAGAACCGCGCGCTGTGGGATCGGGCACTGATCACCGAGGGAACCAGGCTGATCACGGGCACGCTGACGGGCGGCCTGCGCGGGCCGTACCAGATCCAGGCCGCCATCGCGGTTCTGCATGCCCAGGCCGCCCGCCCCGAGGACACCGAGTGGGCGAAGATCCTGGCGCTGTACGACCGGCTCGAGCAATGCACCGACAACCCGATGGTGACGCTCAACCGAGCGGTGGCACTGGCGCTGGTGTCGGGGCCCGAAGCCGGTCTCGCGCTGGCCGGGACACTCGACGACAAGCTGGCGGGCACGCACCGGCTCGACGCGGTGCGCGGCCATCTCCACGAGATGGTCGGCGACGTCGACGCGGCCATCGCTTGGTATGCGAAGGCCGCCGCGCGAACCACCAGCATCCCTGAACGCGACTACCTCACCATCCGCGCAGCGCGGCTACGTCACGCCACGCGCACCGATCTCCCCCGGTAACCCGGAGAAGCTCCTCCGCAATTCACTCGGCTCCCAGATGTTTCGCATGGGGGCAGCGTGCGAGGCCTCAGGCGAGAATCCGCGGCCCACCCGAGGCGCGAGCGGCAACTATGCGGAGAGCAGCAGTGCATACGCGCGCGTCACGGCTGCTTCGGCGGCGTGCCGGGGCAGGGCGGAGCGAATTGCCGACCACAGCGAGGGCAGACTACGCGGTGTGGCAGACAAACACAGTGCGGGCGTCCTGCTGTTTCGCCGGAGTTCGGGCGGCACCGTCGAGGTTTTGCTCGGACACATGGGCGGGCCGTTCTGGGCGCGAAAAGACCTGGGGGCGTGGTCGATTCCCAAGGGTGAGTACGAGCCGGAGACGGAGGACGGGCGCGCCGCGGCGGCCCGTGAGTTCGCCGAAGAGCTGGGAGTGCCCGCTCCCGCCGGTGCGTGGCTGCCACTGGGCGAGGTGCGCTACGGCAGCGGCGCGGGCAAGAAGATCCTCACGGCGTGGGCCGTGGAGGGCGATCTCGATCCCGCGGACGTAGTGCCGGGAACCTTCCAGTTGGAGTGGCCGCCGCGCTCCGGCCGGTTGGTGGAGTTCCCGGAGATCGATCGCGCCGAGTGGTTCGATCCGGCTACCGCGCGGGACAAGCTGGTGGCGGGCCAGCGGCCCTATCTGGACCGGCTGACCGAGCAGCTGGCGGGCTGACCCGCCGCTACGCCCAGGTCCGGCCGGTGATGAGCTCGTAGGCCTCCACGTACTTCTGCCGCGTCGCCGCGACGACATCGGCGGGGATCTCCGGGCCGGGCGGCTCCTTGTCCCATCCGGTGGAGGTGGCCCAGTCGCGGACGAACTGCTTGTCGAACGAGCGCTGCACGCGACCCGGTTCCCATTCGGCGGCGGGCCAGAAACGCGAGGAATCGGAGGTGAGCACCTCGTCGCCGAGGGTGAGGACATCGCCGTCCCAGCCGAACTCGACCTTGGTGTCGGCGACGATGACACCGCGTTCGGCGGCATGCGCGGCGCCGCGGGTGTAGATGTGCAGGGTCAACTCGCGCAGCCGCTCGGCGACCTCGCGACCCTCCTGGTTCACCACGTCGGCGAAGGTGATCGACTCGTCGTGTCCCTCGGACGCTTTGGTGGTCGGCGTGAAGATCGGCTCGGGCAGCTTGTCGCCCTCGCGCAGCCCCGGCGGCAGCGCCACCCCGGACACCGTGCCCGTCCGCCGGTATTCCGCGAGACCCGACCCGGTCAGGTAGCCGCGGGCGATGCATTCCACCTGCACCATCTTCAACGGCTTGACCCGGATGCCGCGGCCGGCGAACTCGGCGGGCACGTCGATGGCGGAGACCACGTGATTGGGCACGTCGGTGAAGTACTCGAACCACCAGTTCGACAGCTGCGTCAGCAGCGCGCCCTTGTCCGGGATCGGCGTGGGCAGCACCACGTCGTACACCGACACCCGATCGGAGGCGACCAGCAACAGCGTGTCGCCGTCCTCGTACAGGTCACGCACCTTCCCGGCGTGCACATGCTTCAACGTCGAGCCTCCGAATCCGTGATGGTCTGCACCAGGCACAATACCGCCGCCCCTTGGGCCGGCCCGGTACGCCGTCCACCTGCTGCGCTCGGCCGCTGCCCCGGACGACCCGGGTTACTGGCGTTGGCCGGAAAGTCCCGCGCGACCGGCCGCCCTTTGATGGCATTGTGGGTGGCGCACGTGCCAGTTCTTCGACCACGAAGGAGCCTTATGTCCGCACCCAACCTCACTCGTGAACAGGCGATCGAACGCGCCTCGACGGTGTCGGTCGAGAACTATCGCATCGAGCTGGACCTGACCGACGGGGCGGGCAAACCCGGCGAGCAGACCTTCTTCTCGCGCAGCACCGTCACCTTCACCGCGACGCCGGGGGCGAGCACGTTCGTCGACATCGTGGCGCGCGGCGTGCGATCGGCGGTGCTCAACGGCGCCGCGCTGGACGTCTCCGGCTACGACGAGTCGACCGGGATCGCGCTGAACGATCTGGCCGAGCGCAACGAGCTGGTGGTGGAGGCCGACTGCGAGTACTCCAATACCGGCGAGGGCCTGCACCGGTTCGTCGACCCCACCGACGACGCCGTCTACCTCTACTCGCAGTTCGAAACCGCCGACGCCAAGCGGATGTTCGCCTGCTTCGACCAGCCCGACCTGAAGGCCACCTTCGACCTCACCGTCACCGCGCCGACGGACTGGCAGGTCGTGTCCAACAGCGCCGTCGTGGAAACGCTCGCGCCGCAGCCGGGAAAGCACGTCTTCCGCACAACGCCGAGAATGAGCACCTACCTGGTCGCGCTCATCGCGGGGCCGTACGCGCAGTGGACCGATGTCTACACCGACGAGCACGGCAGCATCCCGCTGGGTCTCTACTGCCGCGCCTCGCTGGCCGAGTACATGGACGCCGAGCGGCTGTTCACCGAGACCAAGCAGGGCTTCGGCTTCTATCACCGCAATTTCGGCGTCCCCTACGCGTTCGGCAAGTACGACCAGCTGTTCGTGCCGGAGTTCAACGCCGGTGCGATGGAGAACGCGGGCGCGGTGACTTTCCTGGAGGACTACGTCTTCCGGTCCAAGGTGACCCGCGCCTCCTACGAGCGTCGCGCGGAGACCGTGCTGCACGAGATGGCGCACATGTGGTTCGGCGACCTGGTCACCATGAAGTGGTGGGACGACCTGTGGCTGAACGAGTCCTTCGCCACCTTCGCCTCGGTGCTGTGCCAGTCCCAGGCCACCGAATACGCCAACGCGTGGACCACGTTCGCGAACGTGGAGAAGTCCTGGGCCTACCGGCAGGATCAGCTGCCCTCCACGCACCCGATCGCGGCGGACATCCCGGATCTCGCCGCGGTCGAGGTGAACTTCGACGGCATCACCTACGCCAAGGGCGCCAGCGTCCTGAAGCAGCTGGTGGCCTATGTGGGTTTGGAGCCGTTCCTGGCCGGGCTGCGCGCGTACTTCGCCGAGCACGCCTACGGCAACGCCACGTTCGACGATCTGCTGGCGGCGCTGGAGAAGTCGTCCGGGCGGGATCTGTCCACCTGGGGCGCGCAGTGGCTGAAGACCACCGGCCTGAACATCCTGCGTCCGGACTTCGAGGTGGACGCCGACGGCAGGTTCAGCTCGTTCGCCGTACTCCAGGAGGGCGCCCAGCCGGGCGCGGGTGAGCGGCGCGTGCACCGGCTGGCCATCGGCGTCTACGCCGATCAGGACGGAAAGCTGGTGCGCACCAAGCGCGTCGAGCTCGACCTCGACGCCACCGACCGCACCGAGGTACCCGAGCTGGTCGGCGTGCCGCGCGGCCAGTTCGTGCTGCTCAACGACGACGATCTCACCTACTGCTCGGTCCGGTTGGACGCCGACTCGCTCGACGTGCTGGTCAACCGCATCGCCGACATCGCCGAGCCGCTGCCGCGCACGCTGGCCTGGTCGGCGGCCTGGGAGATGACTCGCCAAGCCGAGTTCCGTGCCCGCGATTTCGTCGCGCTGGTGCAGCGCGGAGTCGGCGCCGAGACCGAAATCGGCGTGGTGCAACGCCTTCTGATGCAGGCCAACCTCGCGCTGGGCAGCTACGCCGACCCGGCCTGGGCCGATGCCACCGGCTGGCCGGACTACGCGAACCGGCTCCTGGAGCTGGCTCGCGAAGCCGAAGCGGGCTCCGATCACCAGCTGGCCTTCGTCAACGCGCTGACCGGCGCGAAGCTGTCGGACTGGCACACCGAGGTGCTGCGCGAGCTGCTCGACGGCGACCCGGCGAAGGTCGGACTGGCCGGACTCGTGGTGGACACCGACCTGCGCTGGCGGCTCGTGTCCGCGCTCGCGGCGGCGGGCGAGATCGATGCCGACGGACTGGAAACACCCGTCATCGACCAGGAGCTGGCAGGCGACCCCACCGCTGCGGGCAAGCGTCAAGCGGCCGCGGCCGCGGCGGCGCGCCCGATCGCCGAGGTGAAGGAACAGGCGTGGACGACCGTGATGCGCGACGACTCGGTGCCCAACGTCACCGCCCGCTCGATCGTCGGCGGCTTCGCGCCGCCCGGACAGGGTGACCTGCTCGCCCCCTACGTGGAGCGGTATTTCGCGGAGATCCCCAGCGTCTGGGAGCGCCGCTCCAGCGAGGTCGCCCAGACCGTGGTGGTCGGCCTCTACCCGCAGTGGGCGATCAGCGAGGACGCGGTGTCCGTCGCCGACAAGTTCCTCGCGGGCGACCACCCGCCCGCCCTGCGCCGCCTGGTCAGCGAGGGCAAGGCGGGCATCGAGCGCTCCCTGCGCGCCCGCGCCTTCGACGCCCGGTCGTAAACGAAACCGGCGCGTCCACCCCGTCGAAGGGGTGGACGCGCCGGGTTACGACCTACCTCCCGATGGCCGCGGCCATCACGCGGACCGCCGAGACCAGGCCGTCGATCAGCTCGCCCTGCCGGAACGAACTCAGCGCCGCGGTGACGCCGAGCTGGCAGACGCGATCGTTCGCGCGGTCGGCGACCTCCCGGCCCGCACGCACCTCGATCGCCTTTTCGTTCGGCGAGACGGCGATGAGCACCGAGTGCGCCGCCTCGGGTGTGCCGGGGAAGAGGGCGTCAGCGCCCGCGGCCGGGTCCTCGCCCAGATCGCCGATGTAGACGTTGAAGCGCACCTTGGTCGCGCGGGTCGCCTCGGTGAGCACGTTGTCCATCGTGAGCCGCTCGTGGTCGTTGAACGGCGCTTCCTTGAACACGTCGCCCGCCTCGTGCACGCCGGAGACGCGCCCGCTGCTGGTGATCGCGTATCCGTGCGGCAGATCGGCTTCGACCACCGCGGGCCACTTAGAACCTGCCACTTGCCCGTCCTCCGATCAGTTCCACCTCGGTGGACTCGATGGCCGCATGCTGCCCATGCGGCGTTTCCGGAAAGTGGTGACCCGAGCCGATCACCTCTCCGGTGGCACTCCACAGCACCGGCGGCTGGGTCCACTTCTGACCGAGGGTGAAGTGGACCGGCTTCTCGCCAGGCAATGGCTTACCGAGAAACGACAATCCGGCGATGACGCCGTAGATCACCAGCGGGATGCCGGCGAAGATCAGCACTGTCTCGAGAATGCTCACGGGTCAAAGGTAGACGATCGTGTGTAGTAGTTCTGCGTCCGGTCGAACCGTTGGCCGGTCGATGTCGCCGTCGTCACGCCGTGACCTGGGCTTTCGGCCTTCCTCAGACCAACCAGGCGGTCGCGTTCGGCGGCAGCTGCCCGCCGTCGGACGGCGCGCTGGCCAGCAGCACCTCCCCCGGCGGCAGCTGGATCGGCGCGCCGGAGGCGTTGAGCACGCAGACCAGTCCGCCGGATCGGCGGAATGCCAGACAGCCCGGCGGGCTGCCGTACCACTCGATCCGGTCCCCGGTGAACTCCGGACGCAGCCGACGCAGTTCGATCGCCATGCGGTACAGCGACAAGGTGGAGCCGAGTTCCTCCAGCTGCGCTTCGACCGTCAGCCCCGCCCACTCGGCGGGAATCGGCAGCCAGGGCCTGCCGGTGGTGAACCCGAACGGCGGCTCGGCGCCCTCCCACGGCAACGGCACCCGGCAGCCGTCGCGGCCGCGCTGGGTGTGCCCGGAGCGCTCCCACACGGGATCCTGCAGCACCTCCTCCGGCAGGTCGTCCACGTTCGGCAGCCCCAGCTCGGCGCCGTTGTAGATGAACACCGCGCCGGGCAGCGCGAGCTCCAGCAGAATCATCGCCCGCGCCCGCGCGACACCGAGCGCGCCGCCGCCGTACCGGGTGACCTCGCGCTCGATGTCGTGATTGGACAGCGTCCAGGTGGGGACGGCGAAGACCGGCCCGACGGCGGCGAGTGAGTTGTCGATCGCGTCGCGGACCGCCTCGGCGCTGAACGCGGACTCGGCGAGACGGAAATTGAACGCCAGGTGCAGTTCGTCGGAGCGGACGTACTCGCCGAAGCGGGTGTTGTCGTTGACCCACACTTCGCCGATGGTCACCGCGTCCGGATACTCGTCGACCACCTTGCGAATCCGGCGGTGGATCTCGTGGACCGCGGGGTTGTTGAAGCGGGGGTCGGTGTCGTCGTGTGCGAGCAGCGCCGAGACGGCGAGCTCGGGCATGTCGGGCAGGCCGTCGGGTTTGGCCATACCGTGCGCGACGTCGAGCCGGAACCCGTCCACGCCACGGTCGAGCCAGAACCGCAGGGTCTGCTCGAAATCGGCGGCCACCTCGGGATCGGCCCAGTTCAGGTCGGGTTGCTCGCGGGCGAAGATGTGCAGGTACCACTGGCCCGGTGTGCCGTCGGGTTCGGTGATCCTGGTCCAGGCGGGCCCGCCGAAGATGCTCGGCCAGTTGTTCGGCGGCTCGGCTCCGCCGGGTCCGCGGCCGTCGCGGAAGATGTACCGCTCCCGTTCCCGGCTACCGGGGCCCGCCGCCAGCGCCGCGCGGAACCACGGGTGCTGATCGCTGGTGTGGTTGGGCACCAGGTCCATGGTGACCTTGATCCGGCGGGCGTGCGCCTCGGCGATCAGCGCGTCCATCGCGGCGAGACCGCCGAAGAGCTGGTCGATGTCGCGCGGATCGGCGACGTCGTAGCCGCCGTCGGCCATCGGGGAACGCATCACCGGACAGACCCACAGCGCGTCGACGCCGAGCAGTTCGAGGTAGCCGAGTTTGTCCCGGACTCCGCCGAGATCACCGACCCCGTCGCCACTGGAATCCGCGAAGGATCTCGGATAGACCTGGTAGAACACGGCCGACCGCCACCACGGCTGGGTGGCGCGATCCACCGGGGCAGTTACGGCTGATGCATCACTCACATCCGCAATAGTGCCAAAGCCGAACTTTCGCCGACCGCAACGCGGTCGAACGCAGCCCGGCCCGCCGCGCGAGCAGGCGTGGTCAGAACGGGGCGTTCACCAACGAATTGGCGGCCATCTCCAGGTAGTCCAGCAGCGCCTTGCGGTGCTCGTCGTCGAGGATTTCGGGCTCGATCTCCGCGACCGCGATGCGCATGCAGCGCAACCAGGCGTCACGCTCGATCGGTCCGATGGTGAACGGCATGTGCCGCATGCGCAGGCGCGGATGACCGCGCTCGTCGGAGTAGGTGCGCGGACCGCCCCAGTACTGCTCGAGGAACATCCGCAACCGGCGCTCGGCCGGAGCGAGGTCCTCCTCCGGATAGAGCGGACGCAGCACCTCGTCGGCCGCGACCTCGCGATAGAACGTCGCGACGATCCGCCGGAACGTCTCCGCCCCGCCGACCGCCTCGTAGAACGACGTCGCTGTCTGCTCGCCCGAAGTCATAGACCCTCTCGATTCACCGGATGCGCCGCTGTCCATTGTGCCCGCGGCAACGCGCGGCTGCTGTTCCGCGGCCGCTCAGCGCCGGGAAACGTCGCGGCCGGGCAGCTCTTCAGCCACAGTTAACCGGACATTGTTGGAAATCACCGTGCAATGCCCGACGTTCCATGGTCAACTGGGTGACAGTCTCTGCTCCGCAGATACCACATGATCCTGCCAATCATGAAATCGAGGTCGAGATGAAGCAGCGGCATAGTGCGCGGTCACACGAGGTGCGAGCGCACCGACAACTCCAGCCCGCCGACGTCCACAATCGTGGGTCGGGGGCTACTCCGCTGCACATCTTGTCCGAACATTATCCGGGTGGACATCGTGGCCATCACGACCATGGCCCCCGCCCCACCGCACCGCCCGCCGAGGGCACGAACTGGCTCAAGACCAGGGTGCTGCTGCTGAACGCCACCTACGAGCCGCTCACCGCTTTGTCCGCGCGCCGCGCGATCGTCTTACTCATCTGCGACAAGGCCGACGCCGTTCATCACAACGACGAGGGACCGGTGGTGCACTCCGCCGAGACGTCGGTCGCCATCCCCTCGGTGATCCGCCTGCGCAGTTACGTTCACGTGCCCTACCGCGCCCGGGTGCCGATGACCCGCGCCGCGCTCATGCACCGGGACCGCTACCGGTGCGGCTACTGCGGCGGCAAGGCCGAGACCATCGACCACGTCATCCCGCGCAGCCGGGGCGGAGAACACTCCTGGGAGAACTGCGTCGCCAGCTGCGCGCCGTGCAACCACCGCAAAGCCGACAAGCTGCTCAGCGAGCTCGGCTGGACGCTGCGATCCCCGCTGGTCTCGCCGAAGGGCCCGCACTGGCGCCTGCTGTCCACCACCGCGGAGCTCGACCCGGTGTGGTTGCAGTATCTCGGCGAAGGCGCGGCCTGATCGCTCAGGTGTACTCGATCACCAGCGTCGCCCACGTCGGCGAGGCAAGGGCTTCGAACACATGCGGCCGATCGCCTGGATAGGCGATGTAGTCGCCGGGATGTAATTCGACCGGCGCGTCGACGGGACCGACCAGCGCGCGTCCCTCGGCGAGCAGCACGTGTTCGACGACGCCCGGGATGTGCGGATCCGATCTGCGCGCATGCCCGGGTTCGGCCGTGATGCGGAACAGATCGCGCCGTGAGTTCGCCGGACCGGCGGCCAGCAGCGTCGCTCGATACTCCGACTGCTCGGCGGCGACCACCGGCCCTTCGCCCGCCCGGATCACGTGCACGTTCGGGCGCGGCGGGTCGAGCAATCGGGAGAACGGCATGTCCAGCGCGACGCACAACGCCCACAATGTCTCCAGGCTCGGATTCCCGGTCCCCGATTCCAGTTGCGACAACGTGGATTTCGCGATGCCTGCCCGGTGGGCGACCTCGCTCAACGACAACCCGGCCCTGGTGCGCTCGCGGCGCAGCGCGGCGGCGATCACCGCCTGGGGCGTCGTCGTCGCGTCCTGCTGCGTCATGCCAACAGAAAACCATATTGACGAACCGGCCTGCCATGTTCACCATAGAAAACATGCGTTCGATATGGCGAACACTGGGCCGGGACGAGGTGATGGGCATCGTGGCGGTCTGCGCCGCCGTCGGCGTCATCGGGATCTCCTACGGGGCCACCGCGGTCGGTGCGGGCTTCCCGATCTGGTTGCCGGTCCTCCTCGGGTGCGTGGTGCTCGCCGGAAGCTCGGAATTCCTTTTCCTCGGCATCGTCGCCACCGGCGGTAGTCCGATCGCAGCGGTGCTGGCGGGGCTGCTGGTGAATGCCAGGCACCTGCCGTACGGACTGTCGGTCCCCGACGTGGTCGGCACCGGCTGGCGCCGCACGCTCGGGGTGCATCTGATGAACGACGAGTCCGTGGCACTGGCCATCGCGCAGCCCGACGCGCGGCGCAAGCGGGCGGCCTATTGGGTCACCGGCGCCGGAGTGCTGCTCGCGTGGCCCAGCGGTGCGGCGATCGGAGCGTTGATCGGGTCGGTGGTCCCCGACACCGCGGCCCTCGGATTGGACGCGGTGTTTCCCGCGGTGCTGCTCGCGCTGGTGCTGCCTGCCCTGCGCGATCGCGCCACGCTCGGCGCGGCCGCCGCGGGCACCGCGGTCGCGCTGGCCAGCGCACCGTTCCTGCCCACCGGACTGCCCGTCCTGCTCGCTCTTTCGGGCGTGCTCGTCGCGGCGCGCGAACGACCGGATCCGGCCGTCCAGCAGGAAGCGCGATGATGCTGGCCGCCGGAATAGTCGCCCTCGCCGCGGGCACCTACGCGTTCCGCTGGGCCGGTCCGGCGCTGCGCGAACGAGTCCGCATTCCCGCACGCGCGGTGCGCCTGCTGGAGATCGGCGCGGTCGTCCTGCTCACCGCACTGGTCGCCGTCATGACCTTGCCGCTCGGCACGGGTGATCTCGGATTCGCCGTGCCCGCAGGAGTTCTCGTCGGCGGAGCACTCGCCTGGAAACAGCAACCCATCCTGGTGGTGATCCTGGCCGCCGCCGCGACCACAGCGCTGTTGCGCCTGCTCGGCGTCTCCTGACCAATCCGAAATCCGTTCTCGGCCAGGCTTTCCACAGTACTCATCCGGGACGGCGCCGTCCCCTCCTACCGACGGCGCCGTCCACTCCATCGATCGTTTGCGGGCAGCCATGTGATACAAGGGAATTCGCCCCGGAACCCAAACACGCAATGACCGTGCTTTCGCAGAGCACAGCAATCGCCTGACCGCGCAGCAGGATCCGTGGGTCCCCCGATCGAGTCGCCACCTGCGGGCACTGGCCGGCAAGCCCTCCGGATAGCGCACCTCGATGGCGCGCTGTCCATCGCACAAAACCGGACCGACCCAACCCCGACTGTGGATGTAGCGATCGCCTGCCATCGCAACACGTCGGCCCGGCCCTTGTTTTCGAGCGAAGCGAGACCGAGCATTCCCCGTTCGCGGCCCGGCTCGCGTCCGAGCGGCCGCCGCGCAAGCGACGAAGTCGCAAGCGGCGGTCGCTCGGACGCGAGCCACACAGGGGCCGCGAACACGCAGCGCCGCAGGCGCTGCAAATCAAACACAGCTCACTGCGGCAGCAGGGGGATTCCGCCGCCGATGCGGCGGGCAACCGAGCCGTAGCGAGCGTCCAGCCGCAACCATGTCCTGGTCGCGCGGACCCGAACGATCTCGGCGGGCGGGATGCGGCGCGGATCGGCCTTCTCGCCCGAATGCGGGATGAAATCCATTGCGGTGAGCGCGAAGACGACCCGCATCGGCACCTGTACCTGGGTGCCCGCCCCGGAAACGGTCAGCACGGCCTGGTCGAGCAGCGAGGCGGGCGGACCGTGGCTGCTGCCGTGTTCCTTCGCCAGCCGCGCACCCTGTTCGGCGAGTTCGACCAGGGTGCGCGCGGGCACGTCGTCGACATGCGCGAAGCCGTCCGCGGGCGGCAGTGCGCCACGCCAGGCGGAGTCCATCGAATATCCGAGGTCGATCGGGCTACCGGCGGCCAGCCCGGCCAGCACCAGCTCGGCGCCGACGGTCACATCGTCGACGCCGAGCTCGGCGACCACGGTGCGCACCGCCAGCGCCTCGAAACCGGTCGCCACCCATGCGGCGACATAGTGTTCCCCGCGGCGGCGCAGGCGCACCACCGCCGCGGGATCCAGACGCGCCGCCCTGGTCAGGAAGGTCGCCAGATTCTCCCGCTCGGCGGGATCGGGTACGTGCAGCACTCGTTGTTCCGTCATCACGGCTGCTCCGCCGTCACCGCTGGACGACCACCGACGCGAGGGCTCACTCCATCCACTCGGACAGATAATCGCGCTCGGCGTCGGTGAGCCTGCGCAACCGCTGCGCCCGCATGTCGAACGCCGCGATCTGGGTGGACGCCACCACCGCCGCCGGTGAATCGGGCTCGGCGCCGGAGGCGCGCACCTCGTAGCCGATGGTGAAGTCGACCGCGCGCACCTGCTCGATCCACATGGCGATATCCAGCGGCGTGTCCTCGTGCCGCAGCTGGCCGCGGTAGCGGACCCGCAGGTCGGCGAGCACGCAGCCCTCGCGCAGCGGGGCGGTCGGGCGGCCGTCCTCGAACAGCCACGGGATCCGCGCCTCCTCCAGCAGCGTCACCATGCGGGCATGGTTGACGTGCTGGAACACGTCCATGTCCGACCATCTGACGTCCACTTTGGCGTGGAAGCGTTTGGGCAGCACCAGGCTGCCCGCCGCTCTCCCGTCTCCGTGCATAGACCTCGTCACCGTGGTACCTCCGACTGAGCGCCCACCCCGCTCACCATGCTCCGCACTTGCCGCGCCGCAACCGACAGCGTGGCGAGATCGTGGGTCCCGGACTCGAACAACTCCGACAGCGCCGCCCTGGCTCGGCCGAGGCGGGACTGGTTCTTCGACTCCCAGTATGCAATCTTCTCGTCCGCCGTCTCCTCGGGGTCACCGCCGGAGAGCACGTCGAGGGTGAGCGAACGCAGCGACCCGTACATGTCGTCGCGCAACGCCAGCCGCGCCAGCGCGTGCCAGCGGTCGCCGCGTTCGAGGTGGCTGACCGCCTGCAGCAGCCAATCGATCTTGAGGTGATCGTTGAGCGCGTAGTACAGCGAGCCGACCTCGTCACCGTCCCGATCGGTGATGTCGGCGATGTCCACGATGTCCAGCAACGGGAACAGGTTGAGCAGGCCGAAGACCTCGGTGGCCAGATCGGTGGGCGCACCGCGCGCGATCAGCTCGGCGGACTGGTCGGTGAGCGTGGACACGTGGTGTCCGCGCAGCCAGCCCGGCACCTTCGGTGCGAGTACCCGCACCTCGTTGCGGTACCGGCTGATTTCCGAGCCGACCGCGATCGGCTGCGGCCGGTTGCTCAGCAGCCACCGCGACGCTCGATCCAGTGTCCGCTTGGTCTCCAGCTCGAGCAGGTCGCGCACCGAGGTCGGCGCGTCGCATGCCCGGATCCGCGTCCACATCTCGTGCAGGTCGAAGATGCCGCTGGCCGCGGCGAAGGCGCGTACCGCGTCGGTGGTGGTCGCGCCGATCTCTTCGTTCAACCGGTGCGCGTAGGTGATACCGCCGTAATCCACCATCTCGTTGGCGATCATGGTGGTGACGATCTCCCTGCGCAGCCGGTGCCGCTTGATCGCCGCACCGAAACGGCTGCGCAGCGGCGTCGGGAAGTAGTCGGGCAGCCGCGCGGCGAAGTACTGGCTGTCGGGCAGGTCGGAATCGAGCAGATCGGCCTTGAGCGACAGCTTCACGTGCGCCATCAGGTTGGCCAGCTCCGGCGATTCCAGACCACCGCCGTCCTCCAGCCTGCGCTTCATCTCCTGATCCGAGGGCAGCGCCTCGAGTTCGCGGTCCAGGCCGCGGCGCTGCTCGAGATCCTCGATGAGCCGCATCTGGACACTGAGCATCTGCGGCGCCTCGGTGCGCGAGATTCCCATCAGGAAGTTCTGCGCCACGTTGTCCCGCAGGACCAGCTGCGCGACCTCGTCGGTCATCGAGGCCAGCAGCGGGTTGCGCTCGGTGTCGGGCAGCTGTCCGCCGGAGACGACCGCGTCCAGCAGGATCTTGATGTTCACCTCGTGGTCGGAGCAATCCACACCCGCGGAGTTGTCCAGCGCGTCGGTGTTCATCTTGCCGCCGTTGCGGCAGAACTCGATGCGCCCCAGGGCGGTCGCACCGAGATTGCCGCCCTCGCCGATCACCTTGACCCGCAATTGGTTTCCGTTGACGCGGACCGCGTCGTTGGACTTGTCGCCCACCTCGGCATTGGTCTCGGTGCTGGCCTTGATGTAGGTGCCGATGCCACCGTTCCACAGCAGGTCGACCGGCGCGAGGAGGATCGCGCGAACCAGTTCCGGCGGTGCCAGCGATTCGACATCGTCGGGCAGTCCGAGCGCCGCCCTGGCCTCCGGGCTGATCGGCACGGCCTTCACCGTCCGGTCCCACACGCCTCCGCCGGTGCTGATCAGCGAGGCGTCGTAGTCGGCCCACGAGGAACGCGGCAGGGCGAACATCCGCCGCCGCTCCGCGAAGGAGACGGCCGCGTCCGGGTTCGGGTCGAGGAAGATGTGCCGGTGGTCGAACGCGGCCACCAAACGAATGTGCTCCGACAACAACATCCCGTTGCCGAACACATCACCACTCATGTCACCGACACCCACAACAGTGAAATCCTGCGTCTGGGTATCGATCTCCATCTCACGGAAGTGCCGCTTGACACTCTCCCACGCACCCTTGGCCGTAATCCCCATCGCCTTGTGGTCATAACCCGCCGACCCACCAGAGGCGAACGCATCACCCAGCCAGAACCCGTAGCTCTGAGCCACCTCATTGGCGATATCCGAAAACGTCGCCGTCCCCTTGTCCGCGGCCACCACCAAATACGTGTCGTCACCATCGCGGCGCACCACCCGAGCAGGCGGCAACACCTCACCGGTCGCCCGATCCACATTGTCGGTGATATCCAGCAAACCGGAGATGAAGGTGCGGTAGCAGGCAACACCCTCCGCACCCAACGCCTGCCGATCCGCCACCGGATCGCCAGTCGCCGCGGGCGGTTGTTTGACCACGAACCCGCCCTTGGCACCGACCGGCACGATCACCGCGTTCTTCACCGCCTGCGCCTTCACCAAACCCAGAATCTCGGTCCGGAAATCCTCCAACCGATCCGACCACCGCAAACCACCACGCGCCACAGGACCGAAACGCAGATGCACGCCCTCGACCCGCGGCGAATAGACGAAGATCTCGAACTGCGGACGCGGCCGGGGCAATTCGGCGATCTCCTGCGGTTCGACCTTCACCGAGACGTAATCGCGCGACCTGCCGTCCCGGTCCGTCACGTAGTAGTTGGTCCGCAGTGTCGCCTTGATCAAGCCCAGCATCGCGCGCAGGATGCGGTCCGCGTCCAGGCTGACGACCTCATCGATCCGACCGCGGACCTGGATCTCCAGTTCGGCGGCGTGCTCGGCGGAGACGGTGTCGGGATCGAAACGCGCCGCGAACAGGTCGACGAACAACCGCGCGATATCCGGATAGGTGAGCAGCACACGGCAGATGTTCGCCTGGCTGTACGGAAAACCGGCTTGCTGCAAGTACTTCGCATACGTCCGCAGGATGGAGACGGCCCGCCACGGCAGCCGAGCGCGCAGGACGAGCTCGTTGAGGCCGTCCGCTTCCGCGAGGCCATACCACATCGCCTCGAACGCTTCCACGAACCGTTCGCGCAGACCTCGCACCTCCGCCTCCAGCACGTCGGCGCGCTTGGAGGACTCGAGCAACTCCGCGTCCAGATCCCGGTCCAGCGAACTGCGCAGCAATTCCGGGCGAGCCAGCAGACCGAAGTCGTAGATCCACCGCTCGCCGCCCGCGCCGCCGTCGGCCGCGGTCTCCAGCTCGACCTGGTACGGCCGCTCGTCCACCACCTCGACGCCGAGACTCTGCAAGACGGGCAGCACCTGGCTCAGTGAGATGCCCCGCCCGCCGATGTAGAGGGTGAAGCGCCACAAACCCGGCTCCGAATCCGGCTTGCGGTACAGGTACTGGTCGATGCCGCCGTCCTGCAGCCGCTCCAAGCGCACGATGTCGGCGAGCGCGCGAGCGGCGGAGAAATCCTGCTTGTAGCCCTCGGGAAAGGCTTCCGCATACCGCTGCACCACGGCGGGATCGAGCACCGTCGACGTACTCACCTCGTCGTTCAGGTGGTCGTCCCAGGTGCGGCTCGCCTCGGCGAGCAGGTTCTGCAGGCGCAATCGGTTGGCTTCGGAGGTGTCGGCGGCCGGTGGCGCCTGACGCGGAGCGCCGGACTCGGCCTCCGCCATCCGCACCGTGAAATACACACGGGCCAAATCGCTTTCGCCCACTCGCGCGGAGTAGTCGATGGACACCCCGCCCAATTCGCGGACCAGGATGTCCTGCATCTCCAGCCGCACCCTGGTGGTGTAGCGGTCCCGCGGCAGGTACACCAGGCAGGCGACATAGCGGCCGTAGGTGTCCGCGCGCAGGAACAGGCGCACCTGGCGGCGCAGGCCCACGTTCAGCACGGCGGTCGAGGTGCGGCGCAGCGTCTCGGCGTCGGAGGAGAACAGTTCCGTGCGCGGGAAGGACTGGATGACCTCGAGCATGGCTTGACCGGAGAACGAATCCAGATCGAATCCGCTCGCCTCGATCGCCGAACGCACCCGGCGTTCGATCACCGGAATGTCCAAGACGTTCTCGTGCACCGCGGTGACGGTGAAGACGCCGATGAACAGATGCTCGCCGACGATCGTCCCGGTCGCGTCGAAGTCGGCGACACCGACGAAGTACGGGTACACCGAGCGGTGCACGGTGGCGGGCACCAATCCCTGGGTCAGCGTGAGCAGCGGACGGTCGCCGCCGTTGACCGGAACGTGGAAGTCGGTGCCGACGTCCGGCCGCAGCACGCCGAGGCAGGTGCCGGGCAGCGCGGTGGACGTCTCCTGCCCCTGGTCGGCGCTCAGGCGGTAGCGGGCATAGCCGAGGACGGTGAAGTTTCCCTGCGCCAGCCAGCGCAGCAGATTGGCCGTGTCGACCAGATCGGTGGCGGCGAACGGCGCCGACCCGGACCGCGCGGCCAGTTCCAGGTCGTCGGCCAGCTTGCTCTGCACGTCCCGGATGGCCTCGGTGTCGCCGATCACCTGGCGCACGTCGTCGACCACGTCCGGCACGGCGGCCTCGACCCTGGCCAGCAGCGCCGGACCGGTCGACGGATGCAACTGCACGTGCATCCAGGATTCGCGGAGCGCGCCCGCGCCGGTGCCGTCGACCTCGTGCGGCGCGGCGTGCGTCAGCCGCCCTTCCTCGTCCCGCTCGACCTCGAAGATCGGGTGGATGATCTCGCTGACGCTGACACCCATCCGGCTCAGCGACGAGCTGATCGACTCCACCAGCAGTGGCATGTCGTCGGTGACGATCTGCACCGCGGCGCCGATCCCTGACCCGTCATCAGGGTGGTACACCCGCACCAACGCGCGACCGGGGAGGCGAGTCACCGCCAACTCCATGTGCCGGCGGAAGATCTGAGTGATGCCCGTGATCGCACAGTCCACATCGCCCGCGTCGACGTGGCGGAAATACGCTTCCTCGAGCGTCGCGAGTTCGCCGCGCAGCGACTGCGGCAAACCCGCGGCCCACGCCGCGCTGGACAATTCGGACGAGACGGTCATTTTTCGCCAACTCCCTCGGATATCGGTTCCGTAACAAAGTGACGCCGGTCCGAGAGTAACTGTGCGCCGAAGACGCGCGGGTGAATTCCCTTCCGGTATCTGGGTGTTCACCACGGCCGCGGAGTTCGCCGCTCATGTGCCGAGGTCGAACGGTCGAGACCTCGGCGCCGTACAAGATCGGACCCGCGAACGTCAGGTGAGCGCTACCGGTCGTATCCGCGGCGGCAGTGGCGCCGTACCGGTACCTCGGGTCAGCTCGGCCACCGCGTCGGTGGTCCCGGCCACCGATTGCTCGAACTGCGCCTGCGCATTCACAACTCCCACCCTAGCGAGCTACGCGCGGGTAGGTGTCACTCCTGTTCCGGGTTGTCGATCAACGTTCCGGATTCCGCTTCGTCGGGCCAACCATCCAGCCGCTCAGCCGCTGACGCGGGGACCCTGCACGCCACGCCCGGGATATCAGCAAAATACCAGGCCACAGTCGAGATCCGCCCACTCCGCGCACCGCTGCCACTTATCGGCCGGAGGTCGCCTCAGCCAAAATATGGCGCCGCGAACCTATCTGATGCCAGAACCCTCGTGCCGGACAGCCTGGTCCGCTTCCGACCCACCGGTGCAGCCCGGACGGCCCGACGGCGGTGGCGATACCTGCCGCCGTCATCAGAGAAGAGAGACCCGGCGAGCGGGGATGGGTGCGGATCGGCTGCACCCATCCCGCCGTAGCCGACCTAGCCGCGAGTCAGCTTCCGGTGCGTAACCCGGTGCGGGCGGGCCGCTTCCGGGCCGAGACGCTCCACCTTGTTCGCCTCGTACGCCTCGAAGTTGCCCTCGAACCAGAACCACTTGGCGTCGTTGTCCGCGTCGCCCTCCCACGCCAGGATGTGGGTGCAGGTGCGGTCGAGGAACCAGCGGTCGTGCGAGATGACCACGGCGCAGCCGGGGAACTTCTCCAGGGCGTTCTCCAGCGAGCCGAGGGTCTCCACGTCGAGATCGTTGGTCGGCTCGTCGAGCAGGATCAGGTTGCCGCCCTGTTTGAGGGTCAGCGCCAGGTTGAGGCGGTTGCGCTCACCGCCGGAGAGCACGCCCGCGGGCTTCTGCTGGTCGGGACCCTTGAAACCGAAGGCGCTCACGTAGGCGCGCGAGGGCATTTCCTGCTGGCCGACCTCGATGTAGTCCAGGCCGTCGGAGACCACCTGCCACACCGTCTTCTTCGGGTCGATGCCCGCTCGGTTCTGGTCGACGTAGCTCAGCTTGACCGTATCGCCGACCTTCACTTCGCCGCTGTCGGGCTGCTCGAGCCCGACGATGGTCTTGAACAGCGTGGTCTTACCGACACCGTTCGGCCCGATGACACCGACGATGCCGTTGCGGGGCAGGGTGAACGACAGATCCTTGATCAGCTGGCGGTCGCCGAAACCCTTGTCCAGGTGCTCGACCTCCACCACCACGTTGCCCAGACGCGGGCCGTGCGGAATCTGGATCTCTTCGAAGTCCAACTTCCGCATCTTCTCGGCCTCGGCCGCCATCTCCTCGTACCGGCCGAGGCGGGCCTTGTTCTTCGCCTGCCTGGCCTTGGCGCCGGAACGCACCCAGGCGAGTTCTTCCTTGAGCCGCTTCTGCAGCTTCTGGTCCTTCTTGCCCTGCACCTCGAGGCGCTCGGCCTTCTTCTCCAGGTAGGTGGAGTAGTTGCCCTCGTAGGGGTAGGCACGGCCGCGGTCGAGCTCGAGAATCCACTGCGCGACGTTGTCCAGGAAGTACCGGTCGTGGGTGACCGCCAGCACGGCGCCCTGGTACTGCGCGAGGTGCTGCTCGAGCCAGTTCACGCTCTCGGCGTCCAGGTGGTTGGTCGGCTCGTCGAGCAGCAGCAGGTCGGGCTTGCTCAGCAGCAGCTTGCACAGCGCCACCCGGCGGCGCTCACCACCGGAGAGATTGGTGACCGGCTCGTCCGGCGGCGGGCAGCGCAGCGCGTCCATCGCCTGCTCGAGCTGCGAGTCGATGTCCCAGGCGTCGGCGTGGTCCAACTCCTCCTGGAGCTTGCCCATCTCGTCCATGAGCTCGTCGGAGTAGTCGGTGGCCATCAGCTCGGCGATCTCGTTGAAGCGGTCGAGCTTGACCTTGATCTCGCCGAGCCCCTCCTCGACGTTGCCGCGGACGGTCTTCTCCTCGTTGAGCGGGGGCTCCTGCTGGAGGATGCCGACCGTGGCACCGGCGGCGAGGAACGCGTCACCGTTGTTCGGCTGGTCCAGTCCGGCCATGATCTTCAGCACGCTGGATTTCCCCGCGCCGTTCGGGCCGACGACGCCGATCTTGGCGCCGGGAAGGAAGTTCAAGGTGACATCGTCGAGCACGACTTTGTCGCCGTGCGCCTTGCGAACCTTCTTCATTTGGTAAATGAACTCAGCCATAAGTGTGCAGCCTATCGGTGCGGGAAACGAGGGGACGAGGCAGAGCTACCACTGCCGTCTGGACGAAACCGGTCATGCGATCAAGTGCCGACGGGCTCGGGCGCGCTGCCGCGGGGAGGTGTGGAGCTTGCGGCCGCGACGTCCTCCCCCGGCGCGTCGCCGACCGGCTCGTGACTTTCAGCGCTGGAACCCGCCGAAGTATTCCGCGGCGCGAGATCGGACCAGCGCGTGACGTGCGCGGCACAGCGGGACAGGTCCGGGCCGACCGCGGTCGCGCGCATCTCCAGATCGCGCCGCTCGACGCCGTCCTTGCTGCGGTACTCGTGCGAGCGCAACTGACCGTAGGCGATGATCGGGTCGCCGCGGCGCAGGGACGCGTCGACACCCGCCACCAGCCTGCGCCAGCAGCTGACGGTGAGATACAGCGTGCCGTTGTCCACCCACTGCCCCGAGGTGTGATCGAGCCTGCGGGAATTACTCGCCAGCCGGAACGTGACCACCTGTTCGCCATTGGTCAGGTCCCGCTTGATCGGATGAGTAGCGATCGTCCCGATGACGGTCGCGTTCGCCTCGTACATTGTCACACCCCTTCGCATTCGGGTCCGGGCTGGTCCGGATTTCCTCCCCCTCCAGGAGGGCCCCTTCAGCGTGCTCGGAATCCACCCACGCCGGGAGACCCGATCCGCGATTGTGCACAACTATCCGACGTGTGAAAATGAGATGTTTCATACATGCCGGGTCAGAACACCGCCACGTCGGTGTTCGCACCGCACAGGACGACGATCGGTCGTTCATCCGGCGCGGGGACGTACACGCCGCTGTGAATGGCGGCCAGCGCGGTGGCTCCGGTCAACTCGACCAGGATGCGGAACTCGCGCCACAGGTACTCGCGCGCCGCGCCGATCGCGTCCTCGCTGACCAGCAACGACCGCACACGGTTGCGGCGGGCGACATCGAGCGCGATGTCACCGATCCTGGTCGGGCCGAGCGAATCCACGGTGACCCGGGACCCGACCACATCCACGGGACTGCCCGCCTCCAGCGCCGCACCGAGGATGGCGGCGCCCTCTGGCTCGATCCCGATCACCTGCTGACGGCGCCCGAGCGCGGCCGCGACCCCGGCGACCAATCCGCCGCCGCCCACCGCGGCGAGCACCGGCGGTCGTCCTCGCACCTGCTCCTCGAGCTCCAGCCCGAGCACGCCGATCCCGGCCACCACGGCGGGCAGATCGTAGGCGTGCAGCAGCAGCGCGCCCCGATCGGCGGCGAGCTCGGTCGCGTGCCGCCGCGCCTCGGCGTAGCTGGTTCCGTACCAGAGCACTTCGGCGCCGTGCGACCACATCGCGGCCACCTTGGCGTGCGGCGCGGTCTCCGGGACGACCACGGTGCAGGACTTGCCCAGTCGCGCGGCGGCCAGCGCGGCCGCGATGCCAGCGTTGCCGCCGGACGCGATGACGACCTGGTCGTTGTCCTGCCCCGATTCCAGCAGCGCGTTCAGGCTGCCGCGCACCTTGAAGGTCCCGGCGTGCTGCAGGTGCTCGAGCTTCAGCGTCACCGGCACCGGACCCGACGGGCTCTCGACGGACGTGTGGAAGACCGGGGTTTTGCGGATCTGCCCGGCCATCCGCCTGCGCGCGATTCGCACGTCCGACCGTTGCACCCGCCCGATCGGTCTGTGTGGGGAGACCGTGGTGGCGCGTTCACTCACTTACGCACTTCTCCATCTCGCTTGGCCAGTTCGGCGAACATGGCGTTGTGTGCGGCGAGGGCGGCGTCGTTGTCGCGTTCGGCGGCTCGATCGGTGCGCTGCGCGAGCCGCTGGTCGCTGCGGGACCATTGGATCAGCAACGCCAGCATCACCACCACCAGGGGAACCTCGCCGCTTGCCCAGGCCAGGCTGCCGCCGGTGCGTTGGTCGCCGAGCAGATCGGCGTTCCAGCCGAGGCCGAGGCCGCGGTAGAACCAGCCACCCAGCACCGTCGCCATGCTCATCAGCGCGATCCCGAAGAACGCGTGGAACGGCAGCGAGCCGAACACCATGGCCAGCTTGGTCAGCGGCTGCACTTCCCTGGGTTTGGGATCGATGCCGATCACCACCCAGTAGAACAGGTAGCCGCTGAGCAAGAAGTGCACGTTCATCAGCAGGTGCGCCGCATGCGAGTCGGCGTAGGTGTCGAAGATGCCGCCCAGGTACAGCGCGTAGAAACCGGCGACGAAGATCGCCGAGGCCACCACCGGGTGGGTCAGGAAACGCGATACCGGGTTGTGCACCGCGGCCAGGAGCCATTCCCGCGGACCCGGCACACCGCCGCGGCCAGCGGGCTTCAGCGCCCGCAGCGCCAGCGTCACGGCACCACCCAGCGCGAACAGGATCGGCGCCAGCATCGACAACGCCATGTGCGCACCCATGTGCACGCTGAACATCGCGGGCGAATACCGGCCGACCCCGGAGGAGGTCGCGATCAGCAGCACCACGCAGCCGGACAGCCAGGCGAGCGTGCGCCCGACCGGCCACGCGTCCCCGCGCGCACGCAGCCGCCGCACACCGAGCAGATACAGCACCGCAAGCACGATCGACAGCGTTCCGAAGATCAGGTCGAACCGCCAGTCGAACAGCAGCCGGGCGACGGTCGGTGGCCCGGCCAGGTTGTAGCCGAGTTCCACTTCCGCCGGGGTGGGGACCGAGTCCGGTGGTGGCGGCGGCGTGCGCCCGAGTCCCACCGCGAGGCCGACGGTCGCGGCGAAGATCAGCACCTCGACGCCCGCGTATCGGATCAGCGCGGCACGATCGCCGGCGTCCGCCGCCAGAGCGGGCAGCGCGGCGCGGCGCTGGAGATAGCCGAACACGCCCAGCAGCACCAGCGCCGCGGCTTTGGCCAGCACGAGCCTGCCATAAGTGCTGGTGAACAGCTCGTCCAGCGGTACACGGACCCACGAGTTGAGCACGCCGCTGACCGCGATCACGGCGAAGGCGACGGTCGCGGTCAGTGAGAAACGCCGCGCCGCCACGTCGGTGTACGCCCCGCCGCGCAGGGCGTGCGCCAGCACCGCGAACAATCCGCCGACCCAGACCGCGGACGAAACCAGGTGCAGGATCAGACTGTTGGTGGCGACGTCGTGCGATCCACCCGAGGACGAATGCCCGGTCAACGCCAACGGCATCATTGTGATGATCGAGGCGCCGAACAACGCGGGCGTCCAGCCCCAGCGCAACGCCAACCTGCACCCGACCGCGACGACCAGCGCGAAGATCACGGTGGTGCGCCAAGCGCCGGCCAATTCGATCTGCGCGATCGCCCGCCACAGACTCTCCGGCCGGAGGATGTCGGTCACCGGCTGGCCCGTGGTGTCGGAGACGGTCAGCGGCACGAGCAGCGCGGCGCAACACGCCCAGACCAACGCGAAATTCGATGCCCTGCGCACTGCGCGGTATCCGCCGACGTCCAGCAGGCCGTTCGCCTGTGGCGGCACCAGGAACGCCGCGAACAGCAGAGAGCCGACCGTCAGCGCCGCGGAGAGATCGGCCAGCGCACGGACCGCGGGCAGGCCGTAGGTGGTCGACGCGCCCGGGTCGGGAATGCCGAGCAAGCTCAGCGCCTGCGCCGCGGACAGCCCCACCACCAGCGCCGCGACCACGGCCGCGATGGCGCCGGACAACGCCGTGACCGCCGCGAATGTCGCCCCGGGCCGGGAAGCCTCGGCATCGGGTGCGGCGGACGGGGCAGACGCGGACGACATGCGATCGAGCGTAGTTCGGCTGGTATTCCGTGGCCCGGTCGGGTTTGGGCGGATATTCTGGGCCGCGGATCACCACAGTGCGTCGACTACGGTCTCGGGGTGGCTGAAACGTTGCTACTGCTAAGAAACTGGCGACCTGGACGGTCGCTATAATTGGCCCGCTGGACAGCACGGCCAATGTCGGCCATGGTGGAACCCACTGCCTCCGTAGCTCAGTTGGATAGAGCAAGGGCCTTCTAATCCCTAGGTCGCAGGTTCGATTCCTGCCGGGGGCGCAACAGCACTGGTGACCTGCAACGATGCCGGTCCCCAGTGCTATTACCCGCTCGCCGCGAAACTCAAACACCCCAGAAATCTTCGCCGGGCCGCCCGCTCGCCGGGTGAGTGGTGCGCAGACCGGCCCGGCTTTGCCGAGACCTTCGCGAGCCGGTTGCGGGCGGCACGCCGCCGCACTCGCGACAGGCGCTGTGCGTACCGGAGGACCGATCGTCGTGGACGTCCGCGACGAGGCGCCCCACCCGGACCAGCCGCCACCACGGCGTGACGGCGCACGAACCCGGCGGCGAGGTGACGAGCTCGTCCCGGCCCCACGGAAGCCGGGCGATCGGCTGATGTGCTTCAAGGCGAGCGAGGGCAGGCGACTGCGCCACTGCCTAGGGTGCAGGGCCCGGCTCATCGGTGCCGGATTGCGCTGCCGCCTCCGGAAAGAACTTTCGCAAAAACGCGGCAGCGACATTCTCCGGCGCGGCCAGCGCCTCGAGCGCGCGCCGCGCTTGCTCGAGGGAAACCTGAAACTCCCTGGTACGTGGGTCCGATGCGCGCTCTTTCATCGCCCATTGGGTCAAACTCAGGCCGACGTGGGCGGCCAAGTCCTTCTGAGACATTTTCCTGCGCTTGCGCGCGGCTGCGATCCACGCGTTGGGGTGCGGGAATTTGGTATCGGTCGGATCGGGTAGGTCGTCAAGCTCTGAGCTGTCGATCGGCCGGGACCACGGAGTGGTACGCGACGGCTCGGGGCGATGGGTGGAATCAGCCGGGTCGAACGCTCCGGTCCGATTGCTCGAGCGTGACCACGGCGTCGACTGATCCTGGGGGCGGGTCCCGATGAGCCCGGATGGGCGATCGCCTTCCTCTGGAGCCTGTGTCGTCACCATGCTGGGGTTCGTCCCGGTCAGCGTGGCGATCGTCGCGGCCGAAGCATCCTGGGCGTGCCGCCATGCGTCGATGGCCGCGGCCTCCGCACCGCGTACGGGTGGCTGTTCATCCGCGTCGGCGGACTCGTGCGGCCGACTGCCGATGAACCCGTCCGGCCGGTCCGGGCCGGACGGCGTGATGGTCTCGTCGGACAGCGTGGGGGGCTCGTAACCGAGACCGTCGATGCGGCTGCCGATGTAGCCGTCGGGCCGGTCTTGCGTGGTACCCGGACGATCGTGTGGCCGACCGAAGATGACGACCACATCATCGGTGTCGGGGTGGAACAGGACACCGTCGGACTCGGATACCCATCTGGTCATCCGCTCGTGGAAGGCCTTGAACACCGGCGCAACCTGTTCAGGTTCGGCGCCTGGGTCACAGTCGCGGTACTGCACGATGATGTGCGCGCCCTGACGATATACGACTACGTCGACGTGTCCGGGCGCTCGGCGCAACGGGCCCAGCGTCAATGGCACCCGCACCTCGTCGGGGCTTTGGGTGATCATTCCGCTATCGGTCCGCACCCAGAAACGGTCGTCGTACGCGCGGAAGGTCGCCTCGATGCTGTTCAGCAGGCCCCACTTGCGCATCGTGAACAGATCCGGCAGCGATGGCAGTTCGCCCTGCCACAGTCGGCCGAGGGATTCGTTGTTGAAACCGGTGTCGGTGAGGTCGAATCCTCCCCGCATCAGCACATCGCGTAACTGGGTTGTGCACATCGGGTCGGACAGGCCGCCCAATACATAGGGAGACAGTTGCCCAACCGGGCGGCCGTCCTCGTCGGTGTAGACCACGCCCCAGCCGGCCGCCTCCTCCCCCATGGCAGCCAGCACGTGCATTATGTCGGCGTGCTCGCTCTCACCGACCATCCGGCCCCACCGGTCCATGACAAAGGAAATCCCTTCTTTCCCGGTCCGTAGTGGTTCCAATGACATACCTTGCGGCGTGAGGAACTGTCCGTCGTGCACGCCGAGCACCCGAGGCCGGAAATTCGTGCCGATGACTTCCCGATAGTCGTCATCGGTGAACGGTTCCTCGGACGTCACCGGATGCGAGTCATAGGCGGGCCGAATAGGTCTCGGCATTTCCGAACCGTGGCGGGCCAGGATGTCGAGGTCAGCTACGACCCGGGTCACCATCTGCGGCAGGAGTGGATTTTCCTCGAGCCCGAGAAGAGTGCTCGACCGCATCTCCGATGCCACGGCGTCGGCCGCGTATGCCATGGTTTCGTGAATATCGATGCGCAGCTGAAGTAGCGACAAGCCCGCGTCGGCGGCGGGCCGGGACGATCCGAGACGCTCCACCGCAGCCGCGACCGCCTGGTCTACGTCGCGAAGCCGATCCATTGCCTGCTCGACATCTCGGGTTCGGGTCAGGAAATACAGTGCCGCGCGGTAGGCATCCGGAATGTACTGCGTGGCCGCCGCGCCGAAGTCGCGGTCCGAGCCGGCGAGCGCGCGCGTGAACTCGGCTGCCTTCGCCGGCAGCGATCGCAGTGACCGGATCAGTTCCGAATCCCAATCGCCGCCTTGGTGTTCGGTCAGGAACGCGTCGGCGACTCCTGCCCAATCCGTTGCGTCGACCCCGGCGGCCTGGTCCAGCTCGGCGGCCACCAGCAGCCGCTCCGGGAATCGGGTCAGCAGGTCGAGCAGACCGTCGGGATCATCGGCGAAGGCCGATGGCAGCGCCGCTGCCATCGGCAGCGCTCCGATGATGTGGAAGACGGCGGCCGCGGCGTCGGCTGCGGTCTTGGCATCGGTGATCGACGGTCCAGTGCTGCTGTCGGTGAGCCGCTGCCATCGCTCGGCCACCAAGGCGATCTGTGCTCGTGCCGTCCCGATGGCCACGTCGACCGCGGGTGGCCGCCCGCGATGCACGGCTGCCACATGAGCCGACGCTTCAGCCTGCTTTTCGGCGAGGAAACGCTGTAGTTCACCATCCGACAGCTGAGCGGCCCAGTCAGTGAGTCCCTGGTGCGTGGCATGCACCGGATCCGGCATCGAGCGCTCGTCCCAGACGGCTGGATCTTCTTCGAATGGCTGCCGACCGACCGGCTCCGGTGTGGAATCCGACGGGCGGCTGCCGATGTAGCCGTTCGGTGGACCTTCCGGTGGTGGTGTCGAGGGTGCGGACGCCGCGGGTATCGGTAATCCGCTTTCGGCGACCTCCGCGCGCAGGAGTGCGAGAGCTTCCGTCTTTCCCGTCCATATCTCGCCGACGTCCATCCTGAGCACTTCGCGCATCCGGGCGGAACCGGTCACGCCCCAGACCGCGAGGCGTATTCCCGCCTCGCCGGTCTGCCGCACGAAATCCTCGGACAGCAGCGGGTATGGGATCGCGATACCGGTAGCCCCCGCACGGCGCGCATCGTCGATGATGGCGTCGATCCTGTCGGCCCCCGGCCGCAGCGCGCGAGCCATCCAGCCGGCGGCGACACGCATCCCCTTGCTGACTACCGTCAACGTGTTGACTATCGCCACGCGCTGCCAGTCCGGCGCAAATTCCTCGGCTGCCGTCAACACCCGGAGGTCGAACGCGTGCAGCTCCCCGCGTATGCCGTGTCGCTCCAGCGTGGCCGCGATCTCCGCCACCTTCGCCCGGACCTCCGACTCGGACCAGGCGGGCCCCGCGGCCACCTCCACCGACAGCACCGCATCCTCGAAGGCTGCCGACCGGCACATCACGTCGAGGGCAGCCATGTCCGCGGCAGCCCGGCCCACCTCCACGACGATCGCATTCACCCCGATCGTCAGGGCGTCGGCACACGCCCGCCCGGCATCCGCGAGCCCGGCTTTCCCGAGTCGCACCGCGAGCCTGGGTCCCACCCGGGCTGCGTCGGACTGACCCGCCGCCGCTTCTGCTGCCTCGACCGGACCCGACGGCAGCTTGCCGACCCCATCGATCGCCGCAGGTCCCGGCAGGTCACGGCGGGAGGGGTGATCGCCAGGTGCGGCGAGTGCCGCGTCCAATTGCGGCGCACGGCGATCACGGGCCGCGTCGACCACCGTCGCTCGGATGCGGTGCATCACCGTCGGATTGTCGACCGTAGGCCGGTGCTGCTCCGTCGGCACCTCATCGCCCCGCCCGGCAAGACACCACGCCGCATGCCGCAACGACTCCGTGGGCTGTGCGGCACCGACCAACGAATACTCCAGGTACTCGCCGTGCCCGTCGAAGGGAGCCAGCGAATACGGGAAACCGCGTTCGGCACGCAATCGCGTCGCATTGGTGTCGGTGGCCGGATCGGTGCCCAGCCCGAATGGCCCGTCACCGAGCAAGCGGCCCCGCGTATCGGGCGCATCCCCGCCGAAACCGGTGACCGGGTCGTCGGACTGGGCCAGCACCCAGGCGTAGCGACAACTGGCGTCCGTGGCGCTGTCGAACCGTAGACCGCGCCCGGGCGAGCCCATGACCACGCCGTGTTCGAAGATGCCGTCCAACCGGCCACCGACCCCGCCTTCGGCAACGACCGGGGTCCCGTAGCTGTAGCCGAGCTTCGACATTCTCGCGTTGGTCACCGCACGCGACGCCAGCACGTCGCGGGCGAACAGCCTGCCACCGGCCTCGGCCAGTTCGGGCCTGGAGGCCCAGGCTTCCTTGTTGTTGGCGGGCGCTTCGTAGCCGATCCAGCACACCACGGCGACCTTGGCGGAACGGTCCGCCCGCACCAGCTCCTCGTACAAATTCCGCGCACTGCCCAGGCGGGCCGGCGCCGACTGCAACCGGGTGTTGACACCGTCCACATACCAGACCACATGGTCGGCGTCCTCGAGCCGGCAGTTGCCGATGACGAACGCGCCGGATCCGTTGCCGCCGAACGCCTCCGGATCCAAGGCCAGTGTGGCGACGACCGGCCGAGGGATGTCGCGGTGCACAGTGACCGAACGGGTGAGCGCCTCGCCGACGGCGTACAGGTTCCGGAAAATCTGGCGCTCGGTCCGACTCGCGTTCTTCCTGCCTTTCGCATGGAGATCGGAGATGGTGGCATATCGCCAATAGTCGTTCGCGTAGTTCGCCACCTCGGACGGAAATCCCGGGGCGTTGCCCACGATCCCGGGGTGGACCGCCACGACCGCGCGCTGCTGGTCGCGGTGCAGCGAGTCCCACCACCGTTTGTTGTCGGCCGCAAGCCGACCGGCCCTCGTGAAGTCGTCCGGCAGACCTCGATGCAGCAGGACTTCGGGCCTCGCACCTGGGCCGCCGCGCTTCTCGATCGCGCTCCGGGCGAGAGCGGCGTCGCTGCCGGTCTCGCTCAACGTGGGCATGCCGCTGTGTGGGTCACGCGGCAGGATGTCGGCGTAGACGGACTCGGTCTGCTCATCGACGGCGCGTTCGATGCATTCGGCGAAGCGGATCCACCCATCCTGCATGGGATCATGGCGCGCGACCCGATCCGGAAGACCGGCCAGGATGCGACCCATACTTTCCAGCGACTCCGTCGGCGCCTTGGTGCGATCGTCGACGTACAGGAGGAATTCGTCGTCGATCGGCTTGCCCGCCTCGAACGGCTCCTTCTCGTATCTCTGCGCCCTATGGCGCATATCCTTCAGCACGGTATTCGTCCGTCCCGCATCGCCGGTGGGAAACCGGCACGCGAATTGCACGCCCGGCAAATCCTTTGGTTTCGCGGGGCTGCTCGCCCGGGATGCGATTCCGTAGTACACGTCGGTGGACGATGCGATGCCCGCCAGTGCATCACTCATGGTCGCCAGATTCGACTCGCCGCAGACCACCACCGTGTCGACGGTACGGGCGGCCCACTCGTGCGCCAGAGCCTTCTTCGCGGGTCGACCGCCGTTGCCGTGGACAACCAGCTGGCGTTCCGGCCGGACCGCCGGATGCGGCGCTGATCCGGTGCCCACGTCAGCAGACAACGCCGCCATATCGCCGGCTAGGCGGTGACCGTCGGTCCCGGACCACACCACGACCCGGACCGGACGCTCCGGGTTCTCCCGCACCGCGATCTCATAATGGTTGGACGCCAATTGCATTCGCTGATCGAGGCGGCGTAGATCGCGGTCGGTGCCGTCCACCTGCCACGCCTCCGCGACGGGGTCTGCGCTGCCGAACGAGATCACGATCGAGCCGGCACCCGGGTTGTCGGCATCGAACCGCTCGAGCAGCACCGTCGGCGCAGGCATTCCTGGCGTCTGGACCGTCGCGGCCCGCTGGCCCGCCCGGATCAACAGGTCCTGGACATTCAGCAGATACTCCCGCAGCGCCCGCTCCCGGCCCTTCGGCCGGGTCGTCACCGCCGCGGTCTCCAGCGCGTCCCACGTTTTCGCGAAATCCCAGCGATTGGCCTGGTCGCGCACATTTCGCGGGAATCCGCCTGCCTTCCCGACGAATTCGGGCCACACCCGCACCAGCGCTCGCACCTCGTCCACGCTCAGATTCCGCGCCCGGCGCGCGTTCTCGGCAGCGTGCTCCGCACATTCCTGAGCGGCGGCCACTGCGCGTTTCGCGGTAGATCTCCGCCACCGGTACACCAGATCTTCCGGACTCGCTCCGGGACCCCAATGCTCCCGCAACACCCGAGCGGCCCGCATACGCATCTCGGGATCGGGCGGGGTGTAGGTAGGAAGTCCGGCACGCACATCGACCGGCCCGATGACATCGGCGGAGGTGTCCGCTCCGGCATGCCATGGCTGCCCTGCACGCGCCGGATCCACCGGCGCGTCATCCTCGGGTCGGCTGCCGATGAATCCGTCGGGGCGGGTGCTTCGTCGCTCGTCGGCCCGCGCTTCGCCGTCCCAGCCGGGATAGAAGCGACTCATGAACGCCGTGGCGATATCGCCCGGGACGTCCAGTCCGGCGAGTAGGCGCAGCGCGTAGTCCGGGCTGATGCCGAATTCGCCGCGGGGGTTCATCGCCCGCTCTTTCTGGTTCAGACCGGTCAGGCCGACACCTGCGCGCGCGGCCAGCTCCGCGCGAGACAGTCCCCTACTCGTGCGAGCGGCGATGATCCAGTCCTTGGGATGGCGGAACCGGTCGGACCGGGGATCGGGAAACTCGACGTCTTCGCCCGAGAAGTACACTCGGAGAACTGCCCTGGCCACCTCGTCGGGAGCACCCAGACCTTCGAGCAGACGCACCGCCATAGTCCGTGTGATCGTCACGCCCCGCTCCAGCGAACCGATATATTTCGCCGATTTCGGCACGCCCATGCGAGCAGCCAATCCGGCCTGAGTCAATTTGCGAGCCAGGCGGGCAGCCTTCAACCACCGCCGGAACGGATGGGTGGCGTCCGGGGTGGGCCACGCCGCTGTGGGAGCCGGCCCGTCGGCCGGATCGGAGGCGAACTCCTCGGCCGGCAACCGCTTCGGGTCCGCGACGCCGGGCGACGCGGGTATCGCGCGCGGTTCCACTGTGCCGGCCACCATCTCGGCCGTTTCTCCCTCGCCGCCGACACCATCGTGCGCATCACTGTCCGAGAGCCGCGACCATGGCGTCGTCCCCGGCAGCTCCTCCGATCCCGGACTACCGGAGGACTCACCCGGTTCGGGTGGTTTGCTCCCGATGAATCCGCCCGGCCTGGTCGTGCCCTCCCCTGGCGCGGAATCGCCATGCGACACCGATGAATTCGGAGGCTGATCCGGCTCCGCCCTCGACGTGCTCCACGGCGTCGGCCGGTTCTGCTCGCTCGTGGTGACATCGGCGGGTTCACGATGGTCGAACGCACGGCGCAATCGTGCGACCGCATCGGCGAGAATGTCTGTCGCGGCAGCGGCCGGCAACCCCAGCCGCTCGGCGGCGCGAGCCAAGGGCATGCCCTCCACCAGATGAATGATGACCAGCCGCTCCGCGATGGCGGGGTCGGCCATGTCGGCCAGTGCGGCGCGGACGGTCATCGCGAAGTCGGTGTCGGAGAACCCTGCTCCAGCCGGATCGGCGATCTCGCGACGCAGCGGGCCGGACTCGCCGCTCATCGGCTCATCGGCCCGCAGCGTGGGTCGGTCCAGAATTTCTCGCGCCAGCACGACATCGGCCACGCTCAATCGCAATGCCCGTGCGATCGCCGCGTCATCGAGAACCTCGCCTCCGGCGACCATCCTGCCGATCTGAGCACCTACCGTGCTCACCATCTTCCGTGTGCGATTATCGAGGTCCGGGAATTTGCGTTCGAGACGGAAGCGGAAAAGCGCTCCGCGGCAGCTGGCCCAGGCATGAGCGGCAAACGATGCGGAGGGGATATGGCTCGCGATCGCGGTGAGAGTCGCGATGCGGGCGACATGAACCGCTTCTTCGCGGATCTCCGGTGATTCCCGACGCGCCACCGCATTCGGAACCCAGGCAAACTTTTCCAGTATTTCATCCTGGACTTCACGCTCTTCCCGGGATCCTACCCGGGCTACCACATACCGCTGGAACAGCTCTTCTTCCTCGCGATAGCCGGATCGCTCGTAGCGCTCGGCGTAGAAACGCTCGACTATTTCCAGCAACACATCGCCACCGACGCCCAGCGCCCGACACAGTTGCCGCAATTTCCTCAACCGCGGAAGATAGCGATTGTTCTCGATACTGGAAAGAGTGCTGCGAGGCATCCGGGCTCGCCGCGCGAGCTCGGTCGCCGACATTCCTTCGTCGTAACGCAGCGCCGCGATCCAACGCCCCAGCGATCCGTGTGCAGCGGGATCGATATCCGCGGTGATATCCGGGTAGAAATCCCGCACCGCCTGGATCAGCAGGCCACCCGAGACTCCCAGCGCCCGGCAGATTCGCCGGAACGTGCCGAACCGCGGTCGCCGATTCTCGGTCTCGACCTGTGCCAGGTACTTCGTGGACAGACCGGTCGCACGGGCGAGTTCGGCGCGACTCATGTCCTGGTCGTGACGCAGCGCGGTGACCCACGTGCCGAGGTCGTGTGCCGCCGGCTCGAGGTCGAGATCGATATGCGGATAGAAGCGCCGGGTTGCCACCCGCAGTAGTTTGTCGTCGATGCCCAGAACGTCGCAGATTCGCCGGAAAGCCGCGAACCTCGGCACGTAATTTCCGGTCTCGATATGGCCGAGATGACCCCAGCCGGGCCCGATCGCTTTCGCGAGCTCGGTCCTGGTCATATCCCGGTCGTGACGCAGAGCCACGATCCAGCTGCCGGGTGATGCGGGATCGTGCGTGGCCGGATTCAGGTCGAGTTCGAGATCCGGATAGAAATGGTGTGTGGCCGTGCCGAGGAGTTCCGGCGCGATTTCCAGTGCTCGGCAGATCCGCCGGAAGATGATCGAGCTCGGGGTGTATTCTCCGCCCTCGATTCCGGCGAGGTATCCTGCCGACGTGCCCGCGGTTCGTGCCAGCTCGGCCTGGGTCGTGTCCCGGCCGTGCCGCAGCGCCATAATCCAGTTACCGGGTGCGGCGGGATCATGCGCCGCCGGATCGAGATCGAGCACGAGATCCGGGTAGATGCTTCGCGCAGCCTCCGCCAGCGCCTGCTGTCCCAGGCCCAGTACTCGAGCGATCCGGAAGAAAAGGTTCGGTGGCGGGCGATTCCCGTTCTCGATCTCCCGGATCCGCGTCGGCGTCACTCCGACCGCACGTGCGAGGCCCTCCCTGGTCATGCCCTGGTTGTTGCGATGCGCGGCGATCCAGCCATCCGGCGAATCATCCGCAGTAGCATCGGTCTCCAGCTCGACATCCGGATAGAACCGCCGAGTGGCCTCGGTCAGCGCCTCGCCCCCGACTCCCAGCACGCGGCAGACCTGCTGAAAAGTGCCGAGCGACGTCCGTCGTCCATTCTCGATATTGGACAGTGCGGCATTGGTCAGGCCCGCGGCTTGCGCGACGTCCTTCTGCTTCATCCCCTGTTCGAGCCGCAACGCCTTCAGCCACGCGCCCCGAGAGGCGTCCAACGGATCGGACTGCTCCCTGGGACGGCTGCCGATGAATCCGGGCGGACGGTCACCCTCGCCCGCCACCCTCCGCGCGTCCGCGCGACCCGCGGCGTCCGACTGACCGGCCCGCTCGAGCGGTCCGCTGCCGATGGATTCATGGTCGCCCGTGTCCGGCTCGCCCCCGACGACAGTTACCGGGCCCGGCGACAACCGCAGCACCGTGCCGTGCCGGTCGATGGCCAGTACTTCGCGCAGGTTCGGGATTGGGTGCCGCCCCAACGCCAGACTCAATTCGACCGGGTCAGCGACCGAGTCGGCCAGGTTCACCACGACCCGCTCGGCCTGGCGTTTCACGTGTACCTTCCGGCGGATTTCGAAGCAGATATTGCTGACCTTGCCGGTAGTCGGTGAGTAGCAGTCGAAGATCCGGGCTTCGATACGGAAGTCGGGCAGACGCGCACCGGATTCGACAGGGTGCTGCTCGACCCGAAAGCCTGCCCGAGCGAGGACCACCGCCGCCTCGTTCTGCCGCTGCAAGCCCCGCTGTGCTTGCAGGAAACCGGGCGGCACGTGGCCGGGACCGAGAACCGGGACGACGGCGTCCGATCCGAATGGCACCGCCTCGGGATCGGGATCACGAGACGGCCGGGTGAGGTCGGCGTCGCCCACCCCCTCCGGGTGCGGGTCCGAGGCCGAAGTTGTTTGGGCGCTGACCGGCTGGACGATGTACGCGCATCGGGTGACGTTATAGCCGTTGAATTCGGAATCGCTCGGATCGACCTGTACCGGAGTCAGTTTCGGGCGCTCCGCGGCCAGGTGCCCGAACAACACGGGGCGATTTGTCGCGGCACCGCCGGAGCGGCCGTCGATGACGATGGCCAGGCCACGCCCACGTGCCGCAGCGATGCCCTGCGCCCAGTCGATGAATTTGCGGTAGAAATCGGCGACGGAGACGTGGTTGATATACGTTTCCAACGGGTTGAGACCGCGCACGAGGAGGATGGGTTCGCCGGATGCGCTCGTGGTCTCGATGAGGAGTCCGGCCCCGGCCAGCGCGGTGCGTCCAGGGTCGTCGGGATTCCGGACCATGATGACGGCCGTCATATTCGGCATAGCCGCGGCAACCGAAGGATACTTACCCGCCCAACAGGCGCTGGCGATATGTCCGGAAAGTTCGATCAGCGGGCCCCTCGTCGGAACGAACTGCAGCCGAGTGGTATCGCTCGAAACTCCGACGCCCTGGGTGCGCAAAATCGCTTTGCCCAACGCCGCTACACTGGTAATTCGACGGAATGTGTTCGCGCCCTTTCGATTCGAGAAGTACTGTGCGAACACCTCCTGGTTGGTGATGTGCTCGATGAAATCGTGGACGAGACTGACCTCCTCCAGCGTAGGTTCGCCGGACCCGAGACTTCCCAGCCTGTCGACCCATTCTGGGTGCTGGTGCATCGTCCAGGCGAAACAGATCGTCCGCAGGTCGTCATGCAGTTCGCCGACGCGTGCCAGTCGCTGAAAATTCTGTTCGAAATCCCGCAGGGAACGCAGCGCTGGGAAATCCTGCGCACCTTCGGCCTTGGGCGCGACGAGTTCCTTCAGCTCCCGCGCCCTGGCCACCATATTCCGGCGCGCGATGTCGTTCATGGGCGAACCGTCGGCCAGTGTTCCCGAGCGGATGGAACGCTCCAATGACTCGATGTGCTCGGCGATGCCACGGCCGAGCTTTCCGAGCAGATAGGTGAACGGCCGCGGTTCGTCGGTCAACGCCGCGCGCGCGTCCCGCAGATTCTCCGACAGGCTTCCGAAACGTGTCAGCAGGTCCTCGGTCCATTGCGGCCCGGACGCACTGTCGCGAGTCCGCAGTTTCGCGACCTCGAGCACGCCGCTGGGCCGATATTCCGTTGGCATCGGTGCTATGCGGCCTTCCGCCGCCGCCCGGTCGTGGTTGCCGAGCAGTTCACGCAGGGATTCGACGCCGCGGGGGCCCCACCCCGAGTCGTCGTAGTGGGTGACGGCCATCAGCAACAGGGCGAGGAATTCCGAAGACTGTACCTTCGCCAGGTTCGCGGCCGATATGCTCGCGCTTCTCACTTCGGTCACGAAGGAGCGCGCGATCTCTTTCAACTCGCGGATGCCCGCGTCGCCCGTGTGCCGCAGCCCGAGCGCCTGTCGCTCGGCTCCCCGGGCAGCGGCGTCTGCCACCAGATCGCGAACGCATCGGGCGAACTCCGGCGTCACGTCGGGGACGAATTCCATCGCGGCGCGTATCACCGGCGGTCGCTGGCTGGCAGGTAGCTCACCGACCTTCTCCACGTAGCGGGTGAAATCGCCGCCGTGCGGCCCGGCGAGGTAGATTTCCTCCACGTCACGCAACCGCTGCGCGGTGAAGGTCACCTCCGAACTCACATGTTTTGGGATGTTCGCGATTTGGCCCGCCTCCAGGAACAGATCGGCGAACTTCTGCCTGGCTGAACCGGGGGAGAAATCCTCGAGAGCGAGCAGGAAGTCCCAGGCTCGGTCTTGGGAGGTCACCTCGTCACCACGGGACGAGCCGCCGGCGATCACCCGGCCGATGTCAGCGATCTGCGTCGGTGACACATATCTGCCGAACCCCTGGAGCAAATCTGCATCCACTGTGTCGGCCGGTATCTCCGCAATCCGGCGCAGTTCCCAACCGACACGGTCGAGATCGGCCGCAATAGATTTCGACATCCTTCTCGCGACGTAGGGCGCGAAGTGACTATTGTTTCGATGGATCTTTCGCAGCGCGGCGGCGACCTGGGGTCCGACCATGAATTCGATAGCGTTTCCGATGGTGGCGCCGGTCCACTGCGTGCTCTGCACCATTTCGAACAGGATGGCTTCCGACATCGGAGTCAGAATCACATCCACGATATCGGGATGAGCGGCGAGAGCGATCCGCATGTCCTGCAGACGCAGACAATTGTCGAGCCGGTCACGGTCCCCATCGTCGGCGTAGACCTCGGCCGTCATTTTGCCTAATTCGAAGTCATCCGCGAGGTGGCGAAAAAAACCGGCGATCTTCTCCTGGTCATCGGCCGTTCGTCCGGCCAACCGCCGGGTCAGCCGCTCGATATCATCGATACTCGACGAGAGGCGGGATCCGGCCCGCGCGACTTCTGCTGCGGCATCCGCCGGTGGCGGCACCCGATCGAACGCCTCCAGTGCGGAGGAGAAGCTCTGCGCGAACTCGCCGTGCACCTGACGGTTGACGATTCGGACGTTCAGCTCACCGTGGGTCAGCCACTGGGCGTCGGCGAGCTGCCTCCCGTCGGCACCCGCATCGGTCCGCTCGGACGCCTCGATCGCGGCGATGCCGACTGCCGTGCTCTTCGACAGAGCCGTGGCCTGCACGTTCAACTCCGCTGCCTCGCGCGCGGACGGCAATCGCCACAAGCCCGGCCCACTGTCGCCAGAGATATCCTTGACCACCAGGAACCGCTCGACACCTACCGCATCGACATGCCTCGCCAGCACACCGGCATCCGGCGACCGGACACCGGGAAAGCGCTGCCCGACAAACCCGGCGACGTCCTCGCCGGAGCGGCCATCCTGGTCAACGAGCCCGCGCATCCGGTCGACACGGGCCGTTCCGAGGTCCTCCGCTCGCACCACAGGGCTTCCCGGAAGCCCGTATTCCACAACCGGTTTCAGCCGTTGCACCGCGTAGCCCGCGGTACGGAGTTCGTCGCGCAGCTCGATATTGCGCAGCAGCATGTCGGTCAGGGCGTCGTCGTGACGGCCTTCCTCCGCGATCACCACGACGGTACGACTCGGCAGCAGGACGGTGTTCGGCGTCACCCACCGGGCGCCGGGGTGGCGCCGCACCACATCGGCGGCGACCGCGGCGACGGCGGCGTGATCCTGCGCGTCCTGCTCGGCCCACCACTGCGCGACCCACTCGGCCAGCTGCTCGACCCGCGCGACCTTCTCGTCGATCGCCTGCTGCCAGCTCAGCCAGTCTGCGGAGACCTCGGCGGCGCCCGGACGCTGCGAGCGCGTGCGCCGCATCGACGCGTGTTGCCGGGCGGCGTGCTCGCGCAGGCGGGCGATTTCGGAGGACCAGCCCTCCCGGTTCAACAGTTCCGGAAACTGGACTCCGGTCTGGTGAGCCAGGGTGCGGCAGCGTACCTCCCAGAGGCGGCTCGGCCGAACGAAGGTCACTTCGACTTTGTGGTAGTCGCCGGGTTCGCCGTCCAGGTCGCCGACGACGACCTCGGTGAACCCTTTGCGCTCCGCCATCTTTCCGGTGAACGTGGCGCGCGCCGCGTCCTCCGGTGACAGTCCCCTCCGGATGCCCGCGTTGAATGTGTCGAGATTGTCGGTGAGGTGTAGGCGATCCCGCACCCAGTAGCCCTCGATGCCGTGGACGATATCGCCGAGCTGGTCCCACATGTCGTCGAACATCACCCCACCGGGCGGTGTGCCCTGGGATGTCTTCAAGACAGCGTGCAGGTTTCCTGCCAGACCGACCTCGCCCGACGCGCCGAGAGGGACACGCCTGTCATCGACACCGCCCTGTTCGGCCGCGTAGTAGTTCCGGTACCGCTGCACCGGCGTCGACACCACCCAGCTGGTCAGCCGCAGCATGGTGCGCTCGTACCACTGCCCGAAGCCTCGGTTTTCGAATTCGGCGGCGAGTGCGCCGAGGCGGTGCCACAACGACAGGATGTCGGCGCAGAGCGCGTCTTCGGGGCGTTCGCCGAGCACGGTCATACCGACCGGCGAATCGAGATACGTGGTCGGTACACCCAACACGGACGTCAGCCAGCCCAGTTCGGGTGTGCCGCCTTGCGCGGCCCGGCCTGCCCTCTCCGCATCGGCCGCAGTGAAACCCGCCGCAATGCGCTCGTACCAGGTCGGCTCGCGGTCGCGTCCCGCCGGTGGCCTGCTACCGATGCGGCCGTCCATGTAATCCGCGTCCGTGCCGCGAGTTTCCGGCTCGTCGTGCGGCATCGCCGGACCGGAGCCGACGTTCGACGACACCGTGTCCGGTTCGCTCGTATCGGCCGGGACCGAGCTGTCCGGTGACGAGCCGTCGCCGGGCGGGCGATAGCCGGCGAGCGCGAACTCGTTCCGCCGCAGCGGTGGGGCACGACTCGACCAGAGCGATGGTGGCGGGAGCCCGGGGTTCTGGGCGGCGACAGCGGAACGCTGTGTTGCCGAAAGGCGGGCGAGGGGTTCGCCCTTGTTGTCGAACTCGATGGCGAAAACGCCGCGATCGGCCTCCTTCAGTCGGTCGACGAACGCTTGCTGCTCGCGCCGCCACTGCTGGAACGGGACTGCCTTGTTCAATAGCGCTGGCCGGCCAGCCAGATCCGCCGGGGTGATCGGAGCCTCTCCGGGGGCAGCCGCGATGTCCAGGACGACCAGGTTCGGGGCATCTGCCCGGTCACTGTCGTTGACCAGCAGCACCAGGTGGCTTTCGACTTGCCCCTTGTTCAGCCACTTGTAGACCAGCGCCTGGCTACCGCCGGGCCGGTCTTTCAGGGTTTCGGCGGCCTCGTCCAGCGACCCGAATGCCCGGAAGGCACCGCCGAAGGCCCGCTCGGTGTCTTTGGCGTCGTGGCCCCGCAGTGGCATGTCGTCCGGCATGTGGTAGGCGTGCTCGTTGTCGGGGTACAGCACCCGCATCATCGTCACGCCGTTGTTGACGCAGCTCTTCGGGCTGCGCTGGTGGATGGCGACGGCGAGGTCGAGCAGGGCGGCGACGGCCAGGTAGCTGGAGGCGGCGAAAACGACGAGTTCGGTGGCCGGATCGTCGGCGGTTTCGGTGCGGGTGAGCAGGCGGGCGATCGCGTCGGCGAGCACGTCGCGGACGGTAGCGGCGTTCACCTCGGTGGCGGGAACCTCCAGCAGGGCCGCCAGCTCTGCGCGGGCCGTGTCGACGGCGGCGCCGACCTGGCGCACGCCCTCCGCGCCGCCGACCTGGGCGGATTCCCAGCCGAGTTCGGCGGCAAGCCGGTTGCGCTGCGGCGTCAGATTGTTCAGCGCTTGCTCGTCGGTGAGGGTGTCCGCCCGCAGCACCGCCGCGGGCGGGGCGTGGTCGAGGTGCTGGTTCAGCGCTTCAACGGCAGCGGAGGAGACGCCTGCTCGTTCCAGCAGTCGGCTCAACGGGTCGTCGTCATCGTCGGTGTCGAACACAGCCGCGGCCGCCTGGACCGATGCTGGGATCCCCAGCCATCCGGCAAGCCGCGCGAACCGGTCCCCCCGCAGGTGCGGCTGGACGACGTCAGGCCCGGCGTGCACGGCCTCCATCGTGGGACGGTCCATATCCGCCCCGACACGGTCGATATCCGCCCCGACACGGTCGGTATCCGCCCCGGCTCGGCCGGTGTCTGCCCCGGCCTGGCCGACACCCGCGCTCTGGGCGGTGCCCGGCCCGGTGTCGAGGAGGCCCGCGGCGGTGGTGGTCGGGGGCGAGGCGGTAGCGGGAGCTCCTGCGGTGGGAGGCGCATGGGCCTGGTTGGCGCGGCGCATCGCACGCTCCAGATACATGCGGTCGGCCGCGTCGTTCTGCAGCGGAGACGTCAGGCTGCGCATCTCCCGCTCGGCCGCGGCGACATCGGCCGCGGTGGCCGCGACCTTCGTCCGCGCCGCCTGCACGGCCTGTCCCGGTTGCGCCGCATCCGTATTGCCCACCTGGCGGACCGCTTCGCTGTATTCGGCGGTGGCCTCGGCGTGCTTGGCCACCGCGGCCCGATAGTGGGTGACGGCGACCCGCGCACCGTGCTGCTGCGCCTCGGTGTAGAGGCGGTCGGATGCGGCCACGTTGAAACAGAAGCTGCCGTTGCGGCCATTGCGGCCCGCGCGCGCCGACCACTGATGGTCCTCGTCCGGATTGGTCGGCGAGCGCCCCAGCATGTGCGCGTGCACCCCGCCCAGCTGATCGACCTCGTCGCTGATCGACACGTCGAAACCTCTGCCGAGCATCCCCGTGCCGACGGTTACCGCGCCCCGGACGCCCGCGGTGTCCTTGATCGACAGCAGGTGTTCCTCGGCGGCATTGTTGTCGCGGTGCTCGGCGAACCACCGGGCGTCGATCGCATGGTGTTCCACGTCCGCCTTGGTCAGCATCAGCGAGAATTTCCGAGCCAGATCGTTGAACGGGCAGATCACCAGCACCGGCCGCCCCTCGGCCTGCAACTGCCGCACCCGGTCCACCGCGTCCCGCAATTTCTCCGGCTCGGTGAGGAAGATCCGATCCTCCTCCCCCACCAGTTTCGACCGGCCGAAGTCCTCCACCTTCGCCAAACCACCCTCGACCGGGAAATTCTCCTTGATCTCCGCCGCGGTCCGCTCCAGCGTGCCCGACATCAGATGCAATTGTTCGTACCCGCCGAGTACGTCCTCCACGGTGACCTGTTTCGATCCCGTCCCATCGGAATACACCGGGGCGCCGAACATTGCCTCCACCATTTTGTGGCGGCCCCCGAACCACCGGCTCTCGGTGCCGATCTTCGGATCGCTTCGCGGCTTCCCGTACTCGTCCAGAATCTGTACCTTCTTCTCGGAATCGTGTCCGAAGACCTGGAAATCCCGATTCAGTTTCAACCGGCCCGCCTTGACGTCCAGGAAGGCCCGGGCCATCTCGGTTTCCTCGGCGGTGAATTTCCGTCCGGCGTAGCGTTCCCACAACCGACTCACCGTGTCGAGGCACTGCTCGGGTTGCTCGCGCAGCAACCGCGCCGTCAGCGTCCGCGCCGCCCCGACCTCCTCCGCCGACAGCGCTCGTACCGCCCCGGCCTCCTCCGCCGTCAACGGCCCATCGTGGAGTGCCTCTTCCAGATGCACCGACAGGTCCTTCGCCGACGTGGTTCGGCTGCGCAACACGGCTTTCAGGAAGTCACGCACCCGGTACACCCCGGCGGCCTCCACCTCGGAGGCGAGCTCCCGCTGTCCCTCGGACTGGTAGTGCACCGTCTGGTTGTGCACCAGCACCGCGTCCGCCTCATCGATGGTCGCGGTCTTCCCCGGCGGCGGCCGGTCGAACAGCTCGGCGGTCGCGCGCTCGTCGTAGGTCATGTAGTACACGGTCGGGCGGTCCACCTCGCCCGGCGGGTTATGCGGATCCCAGCGCGCCACCTCGTACCCGAGACTGCGCAGCATCGGCGCGAATTCCCGGACCCCCTCGTTGGCCAGCACCTCGGTCGTGGTGATCACATGGTGGACCCGCACCGGCTTGCCGCTCGCCTGCTCCACTGGCTCCCCGCGCGACAATTGCCGCAACGTATCCAGCGCACCGACCATGGACTTGCCCTGGCCTGTACCCATCTGACGCATGAACCCGTGCTCGCCGAGCAGGAACGCTTTGATCTGATTCCACCGCGGCGTCTTCCCGGTACCCTCGCGCATCGCGTCGATGTATCGCAGCAGCGACTCGGCCCGATCACCGTGCTCCATCGCGTGCCTGCGCTGTTCCCACGACTCCCCGGCCAGCTCCTCCTGCCGCTGCCGATACAACGCCAGCGCCTTCTTCGCCGCAGCCTTGAACTGCGTCTGCTGCTCGACGGTAAGGTCCTGTTTCGTCGCTGGATCCGCCGAGGGCAACCCCACCAGCTCCTGTGCCAGCTCCTCCGCCGGGCGGTCTGGTCGGTCGTGCACGGACGGGCGAGCGTCAGCGGGCAGCGCATCCTTGGCGTGCTCCACGGCCGGCGGTTCGTGCACCGGCGGTACGTCCGCGTGCTTCGGCGCCGTAACTCGGGCCGGGCCCGCACCACCAGCACCGTGGCGGCCGGACGCATTGCCCACCTCCACCGGTGAATCGACCTTCGCCGCCCCCGGCCCCGGCCGCGCAACCGCCGGCTCGTGCCCAGCCACACCGTCTCCGATCGGAGCCCGGGCGTTCCGGCCGCCACTGACCGCATGCGCGTCGTCGTCGCCGTCAGCTGCCGAATGCCGCGGTTGCGAACCGGAGTTGTCGCCACCTGTGCTCGACAACACCGCGCCGGAAGCGATACCACCGGCACCCTGCGCGCCACGAGCACCGTGAGCACCACCGGCGTTCGCATTGTCTCCACCGCCAGCGCCGTGTGCACCACCACCGGCCTGCCCACTGTCAGCTTGCGCACCGCCGGTCTGCCCGCCGTCCCCGGTTTGCGCATTGCCAACGCCACCGGCCCGCGCACCGCCGCCATCGTGCCCGCCACCGCCATGCGCACCATCACTGCCATGCGCGCGAGCACCATCCCGCGCATCATCATCGGCCTGCGCAGGATCACCGGTCTGCGCAGCGCCACTACCGCCCTGCACATCCGCACCGGCCTGCGCGCCCCCACCGGAGGGCTCCTCGCCACCGGCGGGAAGGTCTACACCGGGCTCTCGATCGCCAGCATGGTCGGCGGCTGCCCGGTCGCCTTGCCGCGCAGGCGAATCGGGCTCATCCGGTTGCGTGTCTGCCCCCGTCCGACCGTTCGGGTGTTCATCCGGGGCCGGAGCCTGCTCACCCGATCCCGAATCGGCGAGGCGCCGCGCCGGGTCTCGGGCCTCATCCGGCTCGTGCTGCCCATCGCCCGTCGCTCCCGGTGGGCCGGACGAAACCAGGTTCCCTTCAGGCTGCGCTGCTCCGGCACCCGTTGCGTCGCCGGGCGCGGCCCAGTCCGCGAGCTGCGGGATGGTGCCGCCGTTGCTGTCGCCCAATGCAGGCAGAGTAGGCGTCAGCGATTCCATACCCTGCGGAGCCCCCGCCAGCCGCATCACGGCATCCTTGCTGAGGCTCACCGTGGAAGGATCCGGAGGGACATAGGCCCCGCCGCCGTCGACCACCTCGCTGATCGGGGAACCGATACCCGGGTGGGCGCCACCGTGGACATCGACGACTCCGGCGAATCCGCCGCTGAGCAGCGACGCCAGGACGTCTTCGAAGTGTTCCGGCCAGCCCGTGATCAATGCCGCCGCACCCAAACCGGACATCGCGCCCGCGACCCCTTGCACCAGCCCGAGCGCCGAGCGGTTGGTCTCCAGCCGGGGAACCACCTTGGGCGCGAGCATGCCCGCGGCCATGCCGCCCACCGCACCCCCGGCGCCCGACACTGCCGCGGCTTCGACCGACTTCAGATCGATGCCCCTCGGGTTCTCTCCGTTCGGTCCCTTGACGGTCGGGTTCCGGTCGCCGGACCAGACTTGCCCGAGCTGTACGCCGAAATCCACACCCGCGGGCAGCGCGGCGGCCGTGCCTACCGCGAGAACGAACCGGTGCGGCCCCAACGCCGACAGCCGAGCCGCCGTTTTCGCCGCGCCCGCCTTGTAGGCCTGCTCCAGGCCCGCGCGCATCAGCGCGACCTTGCCTCGGCCCTCGATCAGCATCGACTCCACCACGGGAGCCGCCGCGACCTGTCCGGCCGGACCGGCCGCGGCGGCTGCCGACACCGTCGTGATGATGCGCCAGGCCAGCTCGACGCCGAAAGCGAACATCACGCACAGCGTCTTCTCCGCATCGTTGGCGGCCGCGTGCGCTTGATCGGCCAAGGCCAGTGCTTCCTCCCGCAGCCTGGCCGCGCCCTCTCGGTGCAGATGCAACACCTCGCGCACTCGGTCACCCAGCGCGCCGAGCGACTCCTCTTGCGCGAGGAGGTTTTTCGTGTCTTCCGCGTGACCGTTCATGGCGGCGGCCTTGGCCCGCAGCTCCGCGGCCATCCACCGCATCCCGGACACGTCGGCGCGCGGCAGGTCTCCACCGAAGACCACCAGTTCGATCGGGCGCCGCACCACGGGCGGCAAACCCTCGAACAATCTGCGCAGCTCCACGACCGGATTCAGCGACCACGAACTGTCCACGGGCACCGTCTACTCCCGCCGCGACGTCGCGTCGACCAGCACCGCGTGCAGTGCTCGCGCCTGAATGCTGGCCTCGTCGCCGCGCAGCACGACATCGGCGAACGCGGCGCCGACGGCCCGGCTCCCGTCGAATCCGCCTGCGTCCGCGGCGTCGCCGGTCAACTCGGCACGCCAGCGCCGGTAACCGCTCACCACCTCGGCGAGTGTGCTGGTCCGTCCCGCCTCCAGTCGCAGGTACTCCGCGATCAGGACGCGCTGCGCCTGCCTGCCTGCGAGACCGCCACCGGCGAAGTCGAGTGCCCGGCCGAATGCGCGGAGCGTCGCCAGGTAGATTTCCGGCTCCGCCGACTCGGCGTCGGACTCCGACGTTGCGGTCGGTCGTCTCGGTTCCTGCGCGGTCCGCTGGTCGAGGGTGATCGACCGACCGGCGCCAGTGCCCCGCGTATCGCGTGGTTCGGGACTCCACCACACCGGCCTCGATTCGGCATCGAGCTCTGCCACCGCGACGACGTCCAGCGCGATCACCGGGTAGTCGGTGAGCACACGGTCCACAGCGGCCACGAATGCCCGCATGACCGGCACCTGCAAGCCGGGGGTATCGAATCCGGCCACCCGCACGTCGTGATGCTCGGCCAGGGTCCGCGCCAGCCAGCCGACCACGGGATTGGTAACCGGGCGCGCGGCGGTGCGATGCCGATCGCGCTCGCGCGGCGACTCGTCGGCGGGATTCTGCGTCCGCGGCGGAGAACGGAACCGAGGGCCTGCGGGCCTCGGCTCGGCACCGGCGGGTGGTCCGCCCGTTCTGGGCGGCCCGGACCACGGGGTGTCGCGCCGTCCCACACCGTCCGATGGGCTGGCCCCTGCCTGCCGCCCGGCTTGGGCTCGGGGTGCATCCCGGGTGGCGGCCGGGGGGAACACCGCGGACGCCGGGGGACGGCGACCGGAGTCTCCGGCAGGCTTGCCGGAGTTACCGCTGCCGGGTCCGCTTACTCCCCGGTCTCCCTCTCGGCCCGCTGCGCGATCCGGGCGATCCCGTTGCGGACCGCCCTCCGGCGTGGAGCGTGCCGCGGACGCGTCCGGTGTCCGCGACCCGCCGGGGTTGGGTCGCTCGGTAGAGGTAGCCCGGTCCGTGGGATACACCGGGTCCGCGGCTGCCGGAAAAGTCGCCACGGGATCGGCGGGACACGCCGGGTCAGTCGCTGCCGGAGCGGGTGCCGCGGGATCGGACGTGGCAGGCGCCTGTACGCCCGCGGGCGAGGACGTGCCCGCGCTGCCGTTCGGGCTGGGCGGCGCCGGCGCGCCGATCGGGTCCAGGTCGTCGGCAGCAGTGCCGACGCGGCTGGCGCCGTACCTGTCCTGCACTTCGAATTGGCTTGCGGCGTCCACTATTCCGGCGGCCGTACCGTGCAGGCTCTCCTGCATCGCCCGCAGATTGGCCAGCAACCGGTCGGCGTGCGGCTTGAACTCCTTGGCGAACGCGACACCCAGATCGTCATCTCCCCAACTGCCTTCGGCGCGCGCCAGGGAATCGCGCAGTCCCGCATAGGTTTGCCCGACGCGGTCTCCGAGTTCGGCCAGCCGCGCTCCCCGATTTCGCAGGCTGTCCGGATCCAGCCGAACTTCACCGACCACGTCGCGCCCCCTCCGGCCAGGCTCGGCCGCTGCCCCGCAGCCGGAACCGTCGCTCGAAACCGGTGACGAACACCGACAACGGCACCGACGTGGTCGAGCGCTCCACAACACCATCGTCGGCGACATAGAAGACCGCACGATCCAAGGCAATCCCGCCGTCGGGCACCGGCGAACGCACCACCCAGCCCACGCTGATGCGATCGGCTCGCAACGTCGACAGCGGATATCCCGTCGTGTCATAACCCTGTCGTCGGATGTGATCCCGGACGAGGCCGAGCGCATCCGCTTCGCCGATCCCCTGGGCGTGGTTCGCGTCCAGATCCGCGAGCACGAACTGGAACATCGCGCCATCGATGTCGATGCCGTCACCGTCACCGAAGACCTGCACGATCGCCTCGCGAGTCACCGCACCGGCCTGCGCAGCCGACACCAGCAACTCGGCCGCGTCCGACGTACCACCCGACCGGTCGTCCAGCAGGTTGCCGACGACACCCGCCACGGTGCCGACCGTCCACACCGCGGGCAGCGCCGGCGCGCAGTCCGGTATCGGCGCGGACTCACCCCGGTACCACTGACCGGCCTCCCACCAGTAACAAAACGACAGCAAACCGGTCGCCGCTCGCGGATTGAGCACCGGGTCGGCCACCCAGTCCGGCGCTCCGGCAAAAAATTCCGGCATCGCAGCACCGGCGTTGTAGGCGGCGTCCAGTACCGGCGCATCCCACACGCCACCCGACAGCACGGCCCGGTCACCGGGCAGTAGCGTCAACGTCGAACCGCTGCGTCCCGCGCTTTCGAAGATGGCCACCGACGGACCGACCCGCGGTCCCTGTTTCGACCCGACCGCCACGAAGGCTGCCGCCAGCACCGCCCACCGGGCCCACAACACGGCCAGCTCCGGCAGTTCGTTGTCCACGGCCACCGCCCGCAAACCCGCACGCTGGTCCGCGCGCATCGCGTCGGCGGCGGCGCGCGGCGGCCGCGTTCGACGTTCGCCGCGCCCGAGGTAGGCCGCCAGCCACACCGGAAGCCGATCCCGCGGATAGCGTTCCAAATCGGCAAGATAGGCCTCCGGTGCGAACAATTGCTCGCCGGGGAACGGCACCTCACCGTAATCGGCGGCGGCCTCGACACCGTCCGCATCGATGCGTACCAGCAACCGCCACCAGGGCCCGCCGTCGGCCCCTGCCGACACCTGCCGATGCCGGCGCACCGCATCCCACACCACATCCGGTACCGGGCACCGGAACGACCGGAAACCGTCGTCGACCATCAGCAGCGCCGATTCGGCGACCACGGTCATCGCGAACCACGCCTCCATCCGCTGCCACCCGGGCGGGGCCACCCCACGCAGCCCATCGGCGATCCGCTCGGTCACCCCGGCGAGATCCTCATCCTCGGCCCACGTCACGGCGCTCTCCGTGTTCCGGGAACGACGAACACGCCGAGGCCCCGGAGGCGTCGACGCGCGACATCGACCGCGAGCAGTTCACCAGCAGTTCCCACAATCGCCTGATCGGTAATCGTCAGGATCCGAATGTCCCAACCTGTCAAGATTTCGCACTTCGCGTCCCGGCGCAATGCGGCGTATTTACCAGCGATGGCAAGCCCATGACCCCGCCCGCTTTCGCCGACATCCAGCAACTGGAACCACAGCGGCGGGTGTTCTGCTTCAATCGATAGATGTGCAGGTGGATGGCTTATTCAGGTGAGCCCATCCTGGCCGAGGCGCTGCTGTTCCGGCCGAATCATTCGCTGATCGATCAGAGCTTGCACTCCCGGCTCGGCGCGACGACCACGAATGGCGACGGCTTCGGGATCGGCTGGTACGGCCTGGGCGGGCGACCGGCGGTGTTCAAGAACATCGAACCCGCCTGGAACGACGAGAACCTGCGCGAAGTCGCGGGGCAGGTGCGCACGTCGCTGCTCTTCGCGCACGTGCGCGCGTCGACCGGCAGCAGGGTGCAGCGCAGCAACTGCCACCCGTTCCGGCACGCCCACTGGTTGTGGATGCACAACGGGGAGCTGAACGGTTTCCACGACACCAAACGCGACCTGATCACCGCGGTGGAGCCCTCCCTTTTTCCCGACATCGAGGGTTCCACCGACTCGGAGCTGCTCTTCTTCCTGGCGCTGACTTTCGGACTGCTCGACGACCCGCTCGGCGCGGTCGCCCGTGCGGTCGGTTTCGTCGAGGACGTCGGCCGCGCCCACGATATCGCCGCCCCGGTCCAGATGACCGTCGCGACCACCGACGGCAGGTCGATGTGGTTCTTCCGATATTCCAGCGAACGGCGGACGCGATCGTTGTTCTACTCCACCGACATCACCACCCTGCGCGCACTGCATCCCGAGGTCGAGGTTCTGTACCAGCTGGGTGAAGAAGCGCGATTCGTGGTCTCCGAGCCGCTGCGCGACCTCCCGGGCGCGTGGAACGAAGTCCCGGAATCGTCGGCCGGTGTGATCTATCCGGGCCACGACGAAATCGTTCCGTTCCAGCCGGTCGCTCCGTGACACGCCGCTGACGCGGCCGTCCCGAAGCCTTCCCCGCTCGCGCACCGGGCGGTAAGGTGAATTCCTTGTGCGCGGCATACCGGAGGGGGACGGACAGCGTGCCGTCGGAGAACGAATTCGCAGCGCCGTCGCCCTCTACGCAGCTCTGCTGGGCGCCGGATTCCGCAGACAGTGGCAGTACAAACTGGCCATGTTCGCCGGGTTGTTCACCAACTGCGTATTCGGGTTCGTGCGTGCGGCCGTGCTGATCGCCGCCGTGGACGCCGCAGGCGATTTCGGCGGCTACGACCAGGGCAGCATCGGCGCGTACGTATGGATCTCCCAGGGACTGCTCGGCGCGGTGCAGTTCACGGCTGCCCCGCTGGGCGCGCTGGACGACCGGGTGAAGACCGGCGACATCGCGATCGACTTCCTGCGCCCGGTCGACATCCAATGCGGTTATCTCGCCGATGATCTCGGGCGAGCGGCCTGCACCTTCCTGCCGCGCGGGCTGCCGAGCGTCCTGGCCGGCGCGCTCACCTTCGGCCTGGCGATGCCCGCCACGCCCGGCCCGTACCTGCTCGGCATGGTGAGTGTGGCGCTGGCCGTGGCGGTTTCGTTCCTGTGCCGGTTCGTCGTGGTGCTGATCGGATTCTGGGTCGTGGACACCCGCGGCATCCGCGCGCTGTACTACGGCTCGGGGACGTTCCTCGCCGGACTCTTGGTGCCGGTGCACATGTTCCCGTCGTGGCTGGCCGCGATCGCGGCGGCCACGCCCTTTCCTTCGATCCTGCAAACGCCGGTCGACGTGCTCTCGGGACGGATCACCGGAGCCGAGGCCTGCTCGGTCGTCGCCGTCCAAGCGTTCTGGGTCCTGGTGGTGGGGATCGCCGGGCGTGCGCTGCTGGCCGCCGGCCGCCGCAGGCTGGAGGTGCAGGGTGGTTGAGGTCGCCCCGCCGCGCTCCGGCACTTGGTCGACGCCCTATGTGGCGGTGTTGCGCTCCCGCATCCGCGCCCAGCGCAGCTACCGATTGTCTTTTGCGAGTGATGTTTTCAGCGCGTTCATGTTCGGAGTGATCGAGCTCGCCGAAGTGTGGCTGATCTTCCGTAGCGCGCGGGTCCTCGGCGGGCTCGACCTGGACGCCGCGCTCCTGCTGTTCGGACTGAGCCATTCGAGTTTCACGTTGGCCCAGGTGTTGTTCGGGCACCTCGACACGCTGCCCGTCCTGATCAGGATGGGACAGCTGGACGCCTATCACCTCCGTCCACAACCGCTGCTGCTGCAATTGATCACCAGCGACATCTCGCTGCGCAGATTCGCCCGCGCCTCGGTGTCGCTCGTCGCGCTCGGAGTCGGATTGGCGCGCAACGACATCGAGTGGAGAGCAAGCGTCGCCGCACTGCTGACCCTGACGCTGCTCGGCGGTATCGCGTTGTTCGGCGGGGTGTTCGTCTGCGCCGCCGGGCTCCAGTTCTACCTGATCGATGGCTCCGAGCTCACCAACAGCTTCACCTACGGCGGCTCGTTCGCCGCGACCCAACCGGCGTCGGTATTCCCGACGCCGATGAAGCTGCTGTTCGGATTCGCCATACCGGTCGCCTTCACGGCCTATCTCCCCACCCTCGCGCTCCTGCGTCTGCCCGGTCCGCCGCTGCTGCCTTCCTGGCTGGCCTGGCTGACTCCGGTCGCGGCGCTGTGGGTGTGGCTACTGGCGCTGAGTTTGTGGCGGTCGGGCACACGGCATTACCAGGGAGGCGGCGGATAAGCATGGCGCAGTCACCGCGCGCGGAAGCGATCATCGACATGAACGACCTGACCAGGCAATTCACCCTGTACCGCAAGGACGGCCGACGCTGGCGCAGGCGCCGCGAAACACTCACCGCGGTCGACGGGATGACCGTCCGAATCGAGCGGGGCGCGGCCGTGGGCTACATCGGCGCCAACGGCGCGGGCAAGTCCACCACCATCAAGATGCTCACCGGCATCCTGGTGCCCACCTCCGGCAACGTACGCACCTGCGGGCTGGACCCGGTGCGACAGCGGCGTCAACTGGCCGGGCGGATCGGCGTGGTGTTCGGGCAGCGCTCCCAGCTGTGGTGGGATCTGCCGCTGCGCGAATCGTTTTCGATCCTGGCCGCGATTCATCGGTTGGAGCCGGATACCGCGCGCAAGCGCGCACACGAGCTGATCGAGCAACTGGAGATGGCCGACACCCTCGACACACCAGTGCGGCAACTCTCGCTCGGCCAGCGCATGCGCGCGGAAGTGGCGGCGGCGCTGTTGCATTCACCCGAACTCGTGATCCTCGACGAGCCGACAATCGGTCTGGACGTGCTGTCCAAACAGCGATTACGTGAGTTCCTCCGCGCCGAGCGCGCCGAACGCGGCACCACCTTGCTGCTCACCACCCACGACATGGGCGACATCGAAAGGCTTTGTGGCCGTGTGCTCGTCGTCGATCACGGACGGCTGGTGTACGACGGCTCACTGACCGGATTGGCGGCCACCGTCGGCGCCCGCCGCGTCCTGGTGGTCGACCTGGCCGAACCCGCGCCGGACTTCGACGACCTGCCCTCGGCCCAGCTGCTCAGCAGCGAAGGCAACGGCATGCGACAGCGATTGGCCTTCGACCCGGAGCGGATCACCGCCGCACAGTTGCTGGCCGCCGTGTCCGATCGGGCCGAAGTGCGGGATCTGTCGATCGAAGAGCCCGAGATCGAAGACGTGGTCCGCCGGATATACGAATCCGCCCGTGGAGACGGGCGGATTCATTGTGGCTGATCGGCATTCGGGTTCAGTCGGCTTCGCGTGCTCCCTGATCGAGCCGGAAGGGCGGATACTCGTCCCGCATCAGACTCGCGTAGGCCTGCACGCGGATGATCCAGCGGTTGATGCCCATCACGAAGTCGTAGACGCCCTGCGGGTAACGCGCCGTGAACAGCAGCGCGATCAACGCGACGATCAGCAGAATGCTCAGCAACGGGAACGAGGGACCGCTCCAATCGTCGCCGTCACTCATCCCGATGGAGACACCGCCGCTCACCATCGCGCCGACGATCAGGTAGTGCGGAATGGCGAGCAGCCACCATTTCACCAGCACCAAGCCGCGGTGCAGGGTGTCCGGATAGTCGATTTCCAGATCGGCCGGGTATTCCGCGCTCGGTTGCAAGCTGAACGGCGGGTACTTGTCGGTGCCGAGCACGGACAACGCGTAGAAGGTGACCCGCCAACCCCAGCGCATGACGCCGACATTGAAGTCGAACAGTGCCCGCGGGTACTTGCCGGTGATCAGGATCGCGAAGAAGGCGACGATCGTGAGCACCAGGTACGCGACGTGCAGGAAGAACAGCACGACGTAGTGCGGTATGGCCAATAGCCACTTGACCAGCCACATCCACCGCGACAGCCCCGGGTCCAACTCTCCTCGCACCCGAATCGGGTTGGCCGGCACGACGGATTTCTCAGGTTCCATGATCGACACTCCTTCCGGATGTTTGTGATCCAGGCCACAAACAGTGCGGTATGTCCTGATTGTGGCGTATCCGGCCATTCCGAAACGGCACCATTCGATACCGACACGCCAACGAATCGGTGCAGCACGGCGTGGCGCGGGTCGGCCCCGACCGGATGTCCGCGCCGCGCGGCCCAGCCATCGCCAGGAGTGCCCGAGAATTGCACTTCGCCACGGCGACATGGATACTGACGGGCGTTTTGACCAAATTCCTTGACAGTGGGAGTAATTCGACTATGCGCAGGTCTCGTCCTGTTGTGGTGATCGTCGGTGCGCTGATGATCGCTGTGCTGGTGTTGAGCATGAGCGGATGCGGCAAGAGCAAGAAGCGGCGGCATTCGACCTCGTCCCAGCCCGCGGCCACCTCGACCGCGCCGCAGCAGCCGTTCCGGGATTGCGCCGAGGCATGGGTCGCCGGGAAGGCGCCGGTGCGGCGCGGCGACCCCGGCTACTCGATACGGCTGGACCAACTGGACGGCACAGCGGACGGCACAGCCTGCGCGGTGCGGCCGACCGCCGTCCCTCGCTGAGCGTCGCGCGGGGCGGCCGATCGGATCGGATCGGCCGCCCGACCGCGGGGGTGATCGGTCAGGCCGGGCCGTTCGACTGCGCCGAATACAGGCTGACCTCGCCGTCCTCGCTGAGAAAAGCGTTGACCAGCATGGTGCGGGTGGCGCGCAGCTCATCCTGATCCGGAGCGGCGGTGGTGATGGAGATCTGCGGGATGACCGCCCAGTTGACCACGTAGCGCTCCGGCGGGCCGTCGTCGTCGGACAGCCGGGCGAGACGGAAGACCGAGACGGTTTTGCGGACGATCAGCGTGCGCACGACCTCCGCGATTCGCTCGGGGTCTTCCAGCGCGAACATGAACCCGAATGTCAGCTCGGGCGATGACACGTAGGCGGGCACGAACATCGAGGCTAGCCGATCGGACCAGGACGCGCAGCGCGGCGGCGCGGCGGGTTGCCATTAATGCGCTCGGCTATTCGCGCGGGTGCGCGGCCGCGGGTAGGTGACAGGTGACCGATCCGTAACGGAACATAACGATTTCCCGGCAGCTTTCGGATTCGTCCATGACCCTATTGCGTGGCTTGGACTACCGCGCTTTCCTGAAAGTGTCCCGATTTCTCGGACCGTCTTCTCTCGCATCGTCGCGGATTTCCCGGTTTCTCTGCCGTGCTGGTGGACTGTGGGATGGCCGTCCGGGTGCGGGACTGCGCCGGAGCCGAGGGGCGCCCCTCCCCGAAATCCCCCTCGGCCCTGGCGTAACCAGGATTCTCCGATCGTGTCGCAGGGGTACACCATGCCAACCGAATACGCTCAGCGCAGATTCGGCGCCGAAGAGCTGCCACCGGCCGCCGCACTGCTGCGCGCATTTCGTGAACCCGACGACGCCGACCGGCACAGCGTGCTGCACGCCGCGCGGGAGCTCGTCGAATGCCATGCGCGACGACACCGGGCGCTGGAGCGGGCACATGCCCCCGAAGCCTCCAGCACCAGCGTCGCGGCGTGCAGTCACCTGGTGGAGGACATCGACGCCCAGCGCGCCGAGTGGATCGGGCGCATAGACGCCTGGGTCGCCGCGAACATCGAGCACCGGTCGGGCGCCTCGCTGCACACGGAGACGCTGGGCGCGGTCATCGATCGCATCGCGGAGAAATGGATTGCCGCCCAACAATGTCTGGGCGAGGAAATCACGATGCGGCCACATCCACTGCAGGTGGATGGGGAAGCTCACCTGCAGTGGACCAGGCTCGCCGAGCTGATCGACGGCTACCAGGATCTGATCACCGACGTCATCGAACACCGGCGCCGGCTGCCGGTGTGGTGATCAGCGCGTCTCGTCGACCTCGGCGTCGACGACCTCTGCTTCCACGAACCCCTCCGTCTCGGCCACCGGCGGCTTCGCGTCCTGGACGTCATCGGGATCGCGCTCGAGATCACGCTGTGCCGCCGCGTCCCGGCGAGCGGCGGCGGCGGCCTCGTTCATCTCGATCGCGTCGGTGACCCACTCGCCGATCTCCCTGGTGACTTCCGCGACAGTGCCGGTGATGATGTTGGCGATATTGCCGACATGCCGGGCGCCGGAGGATGTCAATTCCTGAATGAGATCTTTGTTGCTTTCGAATTTCCCGATCATCACACGCCCGCTTCGCTTGCCTTTCGCTGACGCATCACGATAACACCGGGAGTCGGCTCGCTCTTCACCCAGCGCGGCGGCAGCGCCAGTTTGAAAATCTTCTTCCACACCGAGCCGATCTGCTTACCGAGCGGTCCGGTGTTGTACGGCAGACCGTATTTTTCACACAATGCCCGCACCGTCGGCGCCATCTCCGGATACCGGCTGGCGGGCAGGTCCGGAAACAGGTGGTGTTCGATCTGGTGCGACAAATTGCCGGACATGATATGGAACAGCTTGCTGCCGGTGATGTTGGCCGAGCCGAGCATCTGGCGGATGTACCACTCGCCCCTGGTCTCCTCCGCGGTCTCCTCCTCGGTGAACGTCTGTACTCCGGTCGGGAAGTGCCCGCAGAAGATGATGGCGAAGGCCCACACGTTGCGCACCAGGTTGGCGGCGACGTTGCCGGTCAGCGTGTGGAAGAACAGCGGCCCGGTCAGCGCGGGGAACACCAGGTAGTCCTTGAGCACCTGTTTGCCCGCCTTGCGCCACTGACCGAGGATCAGCTCCTTGACCTCCGGCCACTTCCGCTCGCCGCGCACGATCTTCTCGACCTCGAGATCGTGGCCCATCACCCCCCACTCGAACAGCACCATCAGCACGAAGGCGTACAGCGGTTGCCCCAGCCGCAGGACGTTCCATTCCTGGGCCTCGTCCATGCGCAGAACGGAGTAGCCGATATCGCGGTCCTTGTTGTGGATATTGGTGTAGGTGTGATGCAGGTAGTTGTGCGAGTGCTTCCACTGATCGGCCGGGCACACCGTATCCCACTCGAACACACGGGAGTTCAGGCCCGGTTCCCGCATCCAGTCGTACTGGCCGTGCATCACGTTGTGCCCGATCTCCATATTGTCCAAGATCTTCGACACGCTCAGTGCCGCCACCGCGGCCAGCCAGAACGGCGGGAGGAAGCCGAGATACATCAGGCCGCGCCCGGCGATCTCGAAGCCGCGCTGCGCCTTGATGATCGAGTACAGGTATTCCCGGTCGCGCTCGCCGAGATCGGCGACGATCGCGGCGCGCAGCTCGTCGAGTTCCCGGCCGAGCTCCTCGATCTGCTCCGGGCTCAGGACCAGTGGTCCGTCTTCGGTTTCGGTGAGAATGGTCATGGATGCTCCCCTTCGGGTGTCAGATATCGATGTCGACGTCGCCGACCGCCGCGCTGACGCACAACTGGATCGGCTGGTCGGGATCGCTGTCGGTCTCGCCGGTGCGCAGATTGCGCGTGCAGCCCGAGCGGCGCACCGCCGTGCAGGAGAAGCAGATCCCCATGCGGCATCCGTACTCCGGGCTCAGGCCCGCTGATTCGGCCTGCTCCAGCAGAGGCGCACCGGTGTTCTGAGCGCTCACCCCGCTGGCCGAGAAACGCACCGTGCCGTGGGCTTGCGCGGCGTCGGCGGGCACGACGGGCAGTGTGAACTCCTCGGTGTGCAGCCGGTCTTCCAACAGTTCGGCTTGATAGATCGTGCGCACCGCGTCCATCAGCGATTGCGGCCCGCACACGTACGTCTGCGCGTCGGCGAACCAGGGCGCCACACGCTCCAGTTCGTCGTAGTCGAAGTACCCGCTGCTCTTCGGCTGCGCGATGTCGACCCACGGCGCGGCGGAGTCGGCGTATGGCGCATCCGGTCGGCGCGGATGCCGCAGTTCGATGCGAAAGTTCCGGTGCCGCCGCGCGATCGTCTCTAGTTCGCCGCGATGCGGCAGCACTTCGGGCGACTTCGCGTAGTGCAGGAAGACGACCTCGCCCGGATGCTCCTCGTCGGCCAGCGTGCGCAGCATGGACAGCACAGGGGTGATGCCGCTGCCACCGCTGATCAGCAGCACGCGCTCCGGCCGCGGCTCGGGCAGCCGGAACACGCCGTCGGCGGGCGTCAGATCGACCACCATGCCGGGCGCGGCGTTGTGGTAGAGGAACTGCGACACCAGTCCGCCGGGATGCGCCTTCACCGTGAGCTCGATGTGGCGATTCCGGCCACCTTCCGGGTTGACCGGCGAATAGCACCGGGTGTGCCGCACACCATCGATCACCACGCCGAGCTGGACGTACTGTCCGGCGCGATGGCCTCTCCACTGCCTGGTCGGACGCAGGGTGAGCGTCACCGAGCCCGGCGCCGAGTGGTGCACGCGGGTGATCTGCGCCCGCATGTCCCGCACGGTGAGGGTGGGCCGGACCAGTTCCAGATACCGATCCAGCGGGTGCGGCGAGGTCAGGGTCTGCACCAGGTTGACGAGATCCACCATTCGTTCTCCGCCTCCAGTCGGGCTGACGACGTGCGATCCACATTTCAGTGCACGTCTGTACACTCAACTAGTGTGACTGATGACTGCGGGCCGGTGTCAACCGGCAAAACATGTGAGCCGAACAACAGTTATGGATAGGGCAAATGGTGAACGGATGTATGCTCACCGGGATGAG
>NZ_BAGF01000025.1 GCF_000308755.1 Nocardia pneumoniae NBRC 100136 | reverse complement strand
GCGTGGTCACGCTGCGCTGCCGCCTCCGGGCCTGACCTCTCATGCCGGGTCCTTTCCGAACAGCGCGCGGGTCGCGCCCGCCGTCACCACCGAGCCGGTGACGACGACGCCCGCGCCGGACACCATCTCGCCCTGTTCGCCGACTTCCTCGGCCATGGCGATCGCGGTCTCCAGCGCGTCCGGCAGCGTGGTCGCGGTGACCACCCGTTCGTCGCCGAACCGCTGCACCGCGAGATCCGCCAGGGTCTCCACGTCCAGCGCGCGCGGCGAGCCGTTTGTGGTGACCACGATCTCGTCGAACACCGGCTCCAGCGCGGCGAGTATGCCGTCGGCGTCCTTGTCGCCGAGCACCGCGATCACGCCGACCAGTTTGCGGAAGTCGAACTCGTCGGTGAGGGTCGCGGCCAGTGCCCGAGCGCCGGCCGGGTTGTGCGCGGCGTCGATGAAGATGGTCGGCGCACTGCGGACCCGCTCGAGCCGGCCCGGGCTGGTCACGCTCGCGAAACCGGCGCGCACGGCGTCGACGTCGAGCTGGCGCTGCGCGCCCGCGCCGAAGAACGCCTCCACCGCCGCGAGCGCGAGCACCGCGTTGCGTGCCTGATGTTCACCGTGCAGCGGCAGGAAGATCTCGTCGTACACACCGCCGAGGCCCTGCAACTCGAGCTGCTGCCCGCCCACCGCGATCTGGCGGGCGAGGACGCGGAACTCGGCGCCTTCGCGCGCGACCGCGGCGTCCACCTCGACGGCGCGGCGCAGCAGCACCTCCATCGCCTCCGGCTCCTGCTCGGCGATCACCGCGACGTTGTCGCGCGGCACCAGGCTCTCCGGGGCGCGTTTGATGATCCCGGCCTTCTCCTTCGCGATGGAGGCCAGATCGGGGCCGAGGTACTCGGTGTGGTCCAGGCCGATCGGCGTGATCACCGCGACCTGCCCGTCGATCACGTTGGTGGCGTCCCAGGCGCCGCCCATGCCGGTCTCCACGACCGCGACATCGACCGGCGCCTCGGCGAAGGCGGCGAACGCCATGCCGGTGAGCACCTCGAACTTGCTCATCGCGGGGCCGCCCGCAGCCGCCGACTGCTTATCGATCATCTCGACGAAGGGCAGCAGTTCCCGATAGGTCTCCACGTACTTGGCCGGGGAGATCGGCGCGTTGTCGATGCTGATCCGCTCGGTCGCCAGCTGCAGGTGCGGGCTGGTGATCCGGCCGGTGCGCCGGTGCAGGGCGGTGAGCAGCGCGTCGATCATCCTGGTCACCGAGGTCTTGCCGTTGGTGCCCGCGACGTGGATCGCCGGATAGCTCTGCTGCGGCGAGCCGAGCAGGTCCATCAAGGTGGCGATCCTGGTGAGCGACGGCTCGATCTTGGCCTCCGGCCAGCGCTGGTCGAGTTCGGCCTCGACCAGCGCCATCTCGGCCAGTTCCACGGGGGACGGCCCGGAGCCGAGCCGCGCGCCGCCACGGCGCTCGTCGTCGCCGTACTGCGGTTCCGGCTCGTGGTTCACTTGCCGCTCAACTCCGCCAGGCGGGACTCGATTCGCGCCACCTCGGCGGAGGCGACCTGCTGCCGGTTCTTGATCTTGTCGACGACGTGCTCGGGCGCCTTGGCCAGGAACGCCTCGTTGCCGAGCTTGGCGGCGGTGCCCTGGAGTTCCTTCTGCGCGGCGGCCAGGTCCTTTTCCAGGCGGCGGCGTTCGGCGTCCAGGTCGATCGCGCCGGAGGTGTCCAGCTCGACGGTCACCGTCGCCGTGCTCAGCCGCACCTCCACCGAGGCGGTGGCGGCGAAATCCGCGCCGGGCTCGGTGAGCCGCGCCAGGTTCGCCACCGACGCGGCGAGCTCGCCGAGCCCCGCGGCGTCCACGCCGATCAGCTTGGCCGCCACCTTCTGCTTGTCGGCCAGGCCCTGATCGCTGCGGAACCGCCGGATCTCCGTGATCAACCGCTGGGTGTCCGAGATACGTTGCGCCGCCGCCTGATCGGCGGGCACGCCGGAGGCCTGCGGCCACGGCGCGACCACCACCGACTCGCCGCCGGTCAGCGCCTGCCACAGCGCCTCGGTGACGAACGGGATGACCGGATGCAGCAGGCGCAGCACCGCGTCCAGCACCGCGCCGAGCACCAGCTGGGTCGCCTCGGCGCGCGCGCCCTCGGCGGCGAACTGCACCTTGGCCAATTCCAGGTACCAGTCGCACAGTTCGTCCCAGGCGAAGTGGTAGAGCGCCTCGCACGCCTTGCCGAACTCGTAGGCGTCGAACGCCGAATCGACTTCGGCGCGCACCTCGTCCAGCCGGTCCAGGATCCAGCGGTCGGCATCGGTGAGCTGGGCGCGGTCGGGCAGCTCGCCCACTCGCGCGCCGTTCATCAGCGCGAACTTGGCCGCGTTGAACAGCTTGGTCACGAAGCTGCGCGAGGCGAGCACGTGCGGCTCGCCCACCGAGAGGTCACCGCCTGGCTGCGCGCCGCGCGCAAGGGTGAAGCGCGTGGCGTCGGCGCCGAAAGCGTTGATCCAGTCCAGCGGGTCGATGCCGTTGCCGCGCGACTTGGACATCTTCTTGCCGAACTGGTCGCGGATCAGGCCGTGCAGGAACACGTCCTTGAACGGCACCTGGCGCTCGCCGCCCTTGCCCGTGGTGAGCACGGCATCCTCGGCGACATAGGTGCCGAACATCATCATCCGCGCCACCCAGAAGAACAGGATGTCGTAGCCGGTGACGAGAACGCTGGTGGGATAGAACTTCTCCAGTTCGGCCGTGGCATGCGGCCAGCCCATGGTGGAGAACGGCCACAGCCCGGAGGAGAACCAGGTGTCCAGCACGTCCGGGTCCTGCACCCAGCCCTCGGGCGCCTGTTCGTCGGGGCCGACGCACACCACCTCGCCCTCGGGGCCGTACCAGATCGGGATGCGGTGGCCCCACCACAGCTGACGCGAGATGCACCAGTCGTGCATGTCGTCGACCCAGCCGAACCAGCGCGGCTCCTGGCTCTTCGGGTGGATCACGGTGTCGCCGTTTCGCACCGCGTCACCCGCGGCCTTGGCCAGTGATTCCACCTTCACCCACCACTGCATGGACAGGCGCGGCTCGATCGGCTCGCCGGTGCGCTCGGAGTGTCCGACGCTGTGCAGGTACGGCCGTTTCTCCGCGACGACGCGGCCTTCCTCGGCGAGCCGCTCGCGGACCTTGACCCGCGCCTCGAAACGGTCCATGCCGTCGAATTCGGTTCCGGTGCCGGTGATCCGGCCGCGCTCGTCCATGATGGTCGGCATCGGCAGGCCGTGGCGCAGGCCGATCTCGAAGTCGTTCGGGTCGTGCGCGGGTGTGATCTTCACCGCACCGGAACCGAATTCGGGATCGACGTAGTCGTCGGCAATGATCGGGATCTGCCGGCCGGTGATCGGGTGTTCCAGGGTGGTGCCGATCAGGTCGCGGTAGCGCGGGTCCTCGGGGTGCACGGCCACGGCCGTGTCGCCGAGCATGGTCTCCACCCGGGTGGTGGCCACGATGACGTGCGGTTCGTCGTCGCTGAGCGAGCCGTAGCGCAGCGAGACCAGCTCGCCTTGCACGTCCTCGTACTTGACCTCGATGTCCGAGATCGCGGTGCGCAGTTCCGGCGACCAGTTCACCAGCCGCTCGGCGCGGTAGATCAGGCCCGCGTCGTAGAGCCGCTTGAACATGGTCTGCACGGCGCGGGACAGGCCATCGTCCATCGTGAAGCGGTCGCGGCTCCAGTCGACGCCGTCGCCGAGCGCGCGCATCTGCCATTGGATGGCGCCGCCGGACTCGCGCTTCCAGTCCCACACCTTCTGCACGAACAGTTCGCGGCCGAAGTCTTCCTTCGTCTTGCCGTCCACCGCGAGCTGCTTCTCCACCACGGTCTGGGTGGCGATGCCCGCATGGTCCATGCCGGGCAGCCAGAGCACCTCGTAGCCCTGCATGCGCTTGCGGCGCGACAGCGTGTCCATCAGGGTGTGGTCGAGCGCGTGGCCCATGTGCAGCGTGCCGGTGACGTTCGGCGGCGGCAGCACGATCGAGTACGGGGGCTTGCCGCTGGCCGGGTCCGCGGTGAAATAGCCAGCCGCTACCCAGCGCTCGTACATCTCGGCCTCTACGTCGCTGGGGGTCCAGCTCTTGGGGAGGGCATCGGCACGATTACGCGTGTTGTCAGGGGCTGCGCTGGTCACCCCGCGATTCTAGAGCGCGTCGATCCGTCCACTTCGGGTCGGTCGACCGCCTGGCGCCGGGTCGGCCGAATCCGGCGCGGATCCGCCCCGCACGCCGATCGGCGTCGGCAGCGGAACTCGGGTGGATCCAGCGCCCATAGTCGGCGGCCAGCTACGCGACCGCGTGGGTCGAGGGCACTCGCCCGGGCGATCGACAGTGCGCATTCCGGGCTGGAGACAAAATAAGGCGGAGTCTTCGGTGGATGAGGGACACCGAACACTCCGCCTATGCCAGTAGCTTACCGGCGATCCGAGACCGGCCCCGGAATCCATAAGTAATTCTCAGCTTCCGGCGTTTTGTACCCCGGGGATTCCACTTATCGCGCGAGCGCGGTGGCGTCGGCCATCACCAGGTCTCCGTTGATCGCGATCGCGGCGGTCGAGCCCGCGCCCGCCGCCGAGATCACCTGGGCCGCCGGGTTGGCGACGTTGCCCGCGGCCCAGACGCCCGGAACGCTGGTGCGCCCGGCCGGGTCGGTGACCACCCAGCCGTTGTCGTCGAACGCGCAGCCCAGCGCGACGAGCAGGGCGTCGTCGGCGCGGAAGGCCGGGGCGACGAACATCGCCGTCCGCGGCACCACCCGCCCGTCGGACAGTTCCACCCCGCGCAGTGCGTCGTCCACCACGAGCCGCGCGACCTCCCCTTCGACCACGCGCACTCCGCGCGCGTCCAGGTGGGCGCGGTCGCCGTCGGACAGCGCCATCGTGTGCGAAAAGAAGAGCACATCCTCCGACCACTGCGGCAGCAGCAACGCCAGGTGCACCGCACGCGCCACCGCGCCCGGCTCCCGGCCGCCGAGCACGCCGATCGGCTGGTCACGGACCTCGTAGCCGTGGCAGTACGGGCAGTGCAGCACGTCGCGGCCCCAGCGCTCCCGCACGCCGGGCAGGTCCGGCAGTTCGTCCCGCAGCCCGGTGGCGACCAGGACGCGGCGCGCCCGCAGCGGCCCGCAGCGTTCCAGCCGCAGTGTGTAGTCGTCCACGGACCCTTCCGCGTCGATGACGACGTCAGCGATCACGTCCCCGCCGTAGCTCGTGACCTCCGCGACGCCGGTCGCCAGCAGATCCGCGGGCGGCATCCCGTCGCGGGACAGGAACCCGTGCATGTGCTCGGCGGGCGCGTTGCGCGGCGCGCCCGCGTCGACCACCGCGACGCGGCGCCGAGCCCTGGCCAGGACCAGCGCCGCGGACAGTCCCGCCGCGCCGCCACCCACGATCACCACGTCATATGTGCTGCGTATGCCCGCGCCTCGCGGTCGTTCCGCTCCGGCGCGGGAGTGCTCGGCTGTGCCCGTTGTTCGCTCGCTCATCCGCGATCACCTCCACCGGCAGATTGCCGTCCCGCTCGCTTGTTCGGCAACGAATGTTGCCGATTTCGGGAAAAGGCGGTGCACTGGTGACATGACCACGCAACCGGCCGTCGCCGCAGCACTAGCCGACATCGGCCCGCGACTCAAGGCGCTGCGCACCCGTCGCAACGTCACGCTCACCGCGCTGGCGGAGAGCACCGGGATCTCCAAGAGCACGCTGTCGCGATTGGAGTCCGGCCAGCGCAAAGCCAGTTTGGAGCTGCTGTTGCCCATCGCGATGGCCCACCAGGTGCCCTTGGACGAATTGGTGGCCGCGCCCAAGATCGCCGATCCGAGAGTGCACACCACGGCACGAAAGATGAACGGGCTCACCATAGTCCCGCTCACTCGGCAGCCAGGGCCGCTGCAGGCGTTCAAGATCATCATTCCACCCGATCGCGGCGAGCCGGACCCGAAGGTGCACGAGGGTTTCGAGTGGCTCTACGTGCTGTCCGGGCGGCTCCGGCTGGTGCTCGGCGAGCACGATCTGGTGCTCGGGCCGGGCGAGGCCGCGGAATTCGACACCCGCCAACCGCATTGGTTCGGCAGCGCGGGCCGCGGGTCGGTGGAAATCCTCAGCCTTTTCGGCTCCCAGGGCGAGCGAATGCACCTGCGCGCACGCTCGGCGGGACGGAAACGCGGGTAAGAAAAACCAGGGTTTTCCCGGTTGCCGAACGGGTCGCGGCTGGGGACTCTGGGAGGGGTGAACCCCCCGCTCGAAGCCCTGCCGACGCACGCCCCCGAACCCCGGTTGCCGATCCTGTCCCCCGAGACCCTGCACGATCTACGGGGACATGCCATCGAGGAGTTGCGGTATCCGGCGTCGGCGGCGCTGATCGTCGCGGGCATCCCCGGCGCGGGCAAGAGCACCGCGCTGCGCAAGTTCTTCAGCGCCGAATCCGATGCCGTCGAGCCCTCGCACGGGCCCGAAGGCGCGCTGGTGCTCGACTCGATGCAGGCGCGGAACCGCTTGCGGCCCAGGCTGTGGTGGCTGCCCTACCTGCTGTGGCGCCCGGTGGTGCATATCGCGCATTTCCGGGCGATCCGCACGGCGTTACGCGACGGCACCGGTCCGGTCGTGATCCACGATTGCGCGACCTTCCGCTGGACGCGCACGCTGATCGCGCGCTGGGCAGCGGATTACGGCCGCGAACTGCACCTGCTCATGCTCGACGTGCCCGCCGCCGTGGCGCGGGCGGGCCAGTACGCCCGCGGTCGCCGGATCAACCGCATGGCCTTCACGATTCACGTGTGGCGCTGGCGTCAGCTCATGCACGAGATCGCGACCGAGCACCCTACGACCGACGCCGCGTCGCGTTCGGTGGTCATCGTCGACCGCGCGGCGGTCGACCGGATCCGTCGCGTGGTGTTCGCCTCTTGATGGGCGCTGTCGGACGCGGTCCGTCATCAGCCCGCCCATGGCCGGAGCGAAGAGGGAGGCACGCCCTGACCGGCCGACTCGCTGGTCGCGTCAGGGAACCAGAACGGTGAGCGCCGAGGGGACCGCGCGGATGGTGATCGGCAGGGTACCGGCCGGTTCGCCGTCGGCAGTGGCGGGCGCGCCTGGCGCGCTGAGCGTGACGGCCGCGGCACGGTACTGCTTGACCTCCGGATGGTTCTGACGCTTTCCCGCCGACAGCGCGGGCAACAGGCGCAGCATCTCCCTGCGGGACAGCGCGCCGACCACGGTCAGGTCGAGCAGTCCGTCGTCCATGACCGCGTCCGGGCAGATCAACATGCCGCCGCCGTAGGTGCGGGTGTTGCCGACCGCGACCATGACCGCCTCGGTTTCCAGCCGGGAACCCGTGCCGGGGTTGACCAATCCGTCGGTTACCGCATCGGTCAGTTCGACGCGGTAGGGCACGGTGAAACGCCCGGAGATCTCGGCCAGTGCCGCGACGGTGTAGCGCAGCCTCCCTTTCGGCCAGCGCATAGCGTTGGCGCGCAAGGTGACCCGCGCGTCGAATCCGGTACCGGTCACGGTGGCGAACCACATCGGCGCGGCCGGACCGGTGGACTCGATCCGGCCCAGATCAATCGCCCTGGTACGCCCGCGCACTACGAGATCGGCCGCGGCGACCGGGTCATCGGTCGGCACGCCGAGTTCCCTGGCCAGATCGTTGCCGGTGCCCGCGGGGACCATGCCGAGCGCGACGCCGGTCTCGGCGACGGCCGCGAGGGTCACGTTGATCAGCCCGTCGCCTCCGATGCAGACCACCGCGTCGGGCTTCGCGCCGCTGACGCCCGCGATCGAATCGCGTACCTGCCGAACCGATTCGGCAGCTGTGGTGCCGCACACCTCGGTCACCTCGACGCCGCAGGCGCGGAACCGGGCGATCGCCGCGTTCGCGACGTCGCCGCTCTTGCCGTGGCCGGACCGCGGATTGGTCACCACGGTGACCGCCCGCACGGGCGAATGCTCGGTCACGGCACCAACTTTCCCGGGTTCAGGATGCCCGCCGGGTCCAGTTCGGCCTTCACCGCGCGCAGGACGCGCACGCCGAGATCGCCGACCTCGTCCGGCAGCCACGGACGGTGGTCGGTACCGACCGCGTGATGGTGGGTGATGGTGCCACCCGCCGCGACGATGGCGTCGCCCGCGGCGCGCTTGGCGGCCAGCCACTGGCCGAGCGGGTCGTCCAGCTGCTTGGCGACGACGGTGAAGTACAGCGAAGCGCCGGTCGGGTAGGTGTGCGAGATGTGGCACATGACCAGTGCGGGCGTCCCTTGCTCGCTCAGCGCGCCGGTCAGCGCCGCGGTCACCTCCGCCTTCAGCGCCGCCAGGTTCGACCAGGTGGTCGCGGTCTCCAGGGTCTCGCACAGCACGCCGACGTCCAGGAGCGCGTCGCGGAGGTACGGCGCCGCGAATCGACCGTGCTCCCACTCCTGCGCTGGTCCCGCACCCAGCGGTGTGCCGCCCGCGGCGGCGAGCAACTCGGCCGCCTCCGCGCTGCGCGCCGCCACATGCGCCGCGCTGCCCTCGTAGGTGGTGATGACCAAACAGCCCGCCACCGGACTACCGCCGATATCACCGGAGCGGGCCAGGTTGATCCCGGTCTCCGCTTCGTCGGACAGCCGCAGCACGGTCGGCGCCGCGCCCGCCTGCACCACCGAGCGCAATGCGGCGGCACCCGTTTCGAAGTCGGGAAACGACCACGCTTGGTAGGCAACGGTTTCCGGGAGCGGATGCACCCGCAGGGTGATCTCGGTGATGACACCGAGCGTTCCCTCCGAACCGACGAACAGTTCCCGCAGATCCGGTCCCGCGGCCGAGGCGGGGGCGCGACCGAGTTCCAGCGTGCCGCTGGGCGTGGCGATCTTCAGCCGCTGCACCATGTCGTCGAAGCGGCCGTAGCCCGCGGACGCCTGTCCGGACGACCGCGTCGCCGCGAACCCGCCGATCGTGGCGAACTCGAAGCTCTGCGGGAAGTGGCCGAGCGAAAGGCCGTGCTCGGCGAGCAGTTCCTCCGCGCGCGGACCGGTGAGTCCTGCGCCGAGTGTCGCGGTGCCGCTGACCGGGTCGATGTCGGTCACGCGATCGAGCCTGCGCAGGTCCAGTGCGATCACCGCGTCGAAACGGCCGCGCACCGGATCGACGCCGCCGACCACACTGGTGCCGCCGCCGAACGGAACCACCGCGACGGCGTGCTGCGCGCAGTAGGCGAGCACCGCGAGCACCTGGTCGTGATCGGCGGGGAAGACGACGGCGTCGGGCGCGTCCTGCGGGCCTTCGGCGCGGCGGCGCAGCAGATCGGGCGTGCTCTTGCCACCGGCGTGCCGCAAACGGTCGCGGTGGTCGGCGGACACGTTGCCGTCGCCGACCACCGCGACCAATCCGGCTCGCTGCGCGGGCGTCAGCGCCGATTCGCGCAGTGGCACGTCGCCCTCGTCGCGGCGCGCCACCGGGTGGCCGGACAACCCGAAGACCTGCGTCAGCAAGGCACGGATGCGCTCCGACAGCGGCTGGTGTCCAGCCGGGATTCCCCAGGCATCCCAGACCATGTCCGCCGCCGAGCGCACGCCGGTCTTCGTCGCGAGGGCCGGATCCCCGGCGATGTGCCCCCGCATCATGCCCGCACCTCGTCGGCGCTCGGCTCCGGCATACCGCCCTGGCCGCTCGGTCCCCTGGTCGCTCCATCCACCATGCGTTACAGTTTGACATAGACTGTCAAGCAGTAACGAACATTCGGCCTATTCATCCTGGTCGGTGGCCCTGCCGTCGACGAATCGACACCCGGTGGTGACAGTGACCGCTCCCGACGACCCCGCCGAGAACGCGCTCTCGGCGACCGACCTCGCGATCTTGGACGCGGCCCGCGCCTGCGTGCAGGAGTTCGGCGTGCGCCGCACCACGCTCACCGAGGTGGCGCGGCGGGCGGGGGTCAGCAGGCCGACCGTCTACCGCCGCTGGCCGGATACCGGCGCGCTGGTGGCCGAGCTGCTGGTGCGTGAGCTGCGCGGCATCGTCGCGGCGACCATGCCGTCCGCGGGCAGCGCCCGCGCCAGGCTGGTCGAAGGCGTGGTCGCGGGCGCGGCCACGGTCCGCTCGAATCCGTTGTTCGGCAAGATCTTTCGCACCGACACCGACCTCATGCTCACGTACGTGTTCGGTCGGCTGGGCCGAAACCAGCGCGCGCTGATCGAGCTGTTCGCGGCGGGTATCCGAGAAGGCCAGCAGGACGGCTCTATTCGTGACGGCGACCCGGAACGGATGGCCACGATGCTGCTGCTGATCGCCCAGTCCGCGGTGCAGTCGGCGGGCACCGTCGCGCCGCTGCTGGCGGGTGAACACCTCGACACCGAGCTCCGGCGCGCGATCGACGGGTATCTCGACGACCGGAATCAGCCGCGATGACGGCGCCCCGCTGGATCGGAAAGGCATTGGCATGAACACGAATCCGCCGTACACCGGAGACTCCGCGTTGAACGCCGCCCGCCGCGCCGCGGACCTGTCCCGGCTCGGCGACGGCGCCGAGATCGACGTGCTGGTGATCGGCGGCGGCGTCACCGGCACGGGCGCGGCGCTGGACGCGGCCACCCGCGGACTGCGGACCGTGCTGGTGGAACGCCACGACCTGGCCTTCGGCACCAGCCGCTGGAGTTCCAAGCTGGTGCACGGCGGGCTGCGCTACCTGGCCAGTGGCCGGGTCGGCATCGCGCACGAGAGCGCGGTGGAACGCGGCATCCTCATGCGCACCACGGCGCCACACCTGGTGCGCCCGCTGCCCCAGCTGGTGCCGCTGCTGCCCGAGATCGGCGCGGCACAGGCCGCGCTGGTCCGTGCCGGTTTTCTTGCGGGTGACCTGCTGCGGCGCGGCGCGGGAACCCCTGCCGCGATCCTGCCCCGCTCCCGGCGCGTCGCCGCCGCGGAGGCGTCGCGGCTGGCGCCGACCGTCCGCCGCGCGGGGCTGCGCGGCGGTTTGCAGGCTTGGGACGGACAGCTGGTCGACGACGCGCGCTTGGTCGTGGCCCTTGCGCGCACCGCGGCCGCACACGGCGCGCGGGTCATCACGTATACCGAAGCCCTCGACGTGACCGGTGATTCGGCGACTCTGCGCGACACCCGGACCGGCGAGACCCTCGCCGTGCGGCCACGCACCGTGGTGAACGCCACCGGCGTCTGGGCCGACCAGGTCGATCCGAGCATCCGGCTGCGCCCGAGCCGGGGCACCCACCTGGTGTTCTCCGCGGCGTCCTTCGGCGGCCTCACCGCCGCGCTGACCGTACCGGTGCCCGGCAGCACCAGCCGTTTCGTCTTCGCGTTCCCCGCCGCGCACGGCCGGGTCTACCTCGGTCTCACCGACGAGGACGCGCCGGGCCCGGTGCCCGACGAGCCGAAGCCCACCGACGCCGAGATCGACTTCCTGCTCGACACCATCAACCCCGCCCTGCGGGAGCCCCTGACACGCACCGACATTCGCGGCTCCTACGCGGGCCTGCGTCCGCTGTTGCAGACCGCCGACGACAACACGGCCGACATCTCACGCAAGCACGCGGTCCTCCGCTCGCCCTCCGGCGTCATCACGATCGTCGGCGGCAAACTCACCACCTACCGGAAGATGGCCGAAGACGTCATCGACGCGGCCGTCGAACACGGCGGCCTCACCGCAGGACCATGCCGCACCCGGCAGCTTCCCCTGGTCGGCGCGGTCTCCGGAGCGGCCCGCGACCGCATCGACGCCCCGCCCGTGCTGATCGACCGCTACGGCGGCGAGGCGACCACCGTGCTGGCGGCAGCCCGCCATGATCCAGCGCTCGCCGAGCCGGTCGCCCCCGGAATCGATGTACTCGCCGCCGAATTCGCGTTCGCGGTCTCCCACGAGGGCGCGCTCGACGCCGACGATCTACTTGACCGGCGCACACGCATCGGACTGGTCGCCGAGGACCGGACGGCCGCCGCCCCAGCCGCCGCGGCCGCACTCGCCGCCATCAGCTAGGGCTGTGCGGGGTCGGCAGCGTCGGAGTAACGCCATTGCGGTCCCGCGGTACCGCCGAGTCATCCAGGCCGAGCACTTCATCGGCCCAGGCCAGGTCTTCTTCGCTGACGCCCGCCTCGGCGGCGATCTGGTCGGCGATCTCGCGGGCAGTGGTCCAGTCGGGTTCTCCGCTCCGCGGGCGGGTCAGTCGATCGCCCATGCGGACAACTCCACTCGCATGCATGCACGCGGCCAGCGGTCGAGGCCGTGGGCGCGTTCGGCGGCGCGCAGAGCGCGCAGGCCGGGTGTCTCCTCGTCCGCGGACAGGTAGCGGAAGCCGAGCCGCTCGTAATACGGGCCGTTCCAGACGACCTCCGTGAACGTCGTCAACGTCAACGCGGGGAGGCCGTCGTCCGCGGCCCAGCGTGCGGCTCGGTCGATGAGGCGCTTGCCGATGCGCCGACCGGCGTAATCGGGGTGCACCGAAACCTGGTCGATGTGCGCGTTCGCGTCGACCACCCCGACGATCAGGTAGCCGATCGGCGCATAGTCCTCGGCCCAGACCCAGGCGCGTCCGGCCTCCTGGAACCCGCGCAGCGTTTCCAGCGAGGGAGGTTCGTCATCGGCCACCGCCGTCATGCCGATCTCCGCGAACGGTTTTCCCGCCGCTCGCTCGATGTCCTGAAGCGCGGGGAGGTCACGGGGCGTCGCGGATCGAATCACCGGGTCAGTGTGAACCGGCGGGCCTGGCGAGGGCCAGCGAATTAGTCGGCCCGGGTGGCGAGGATGCCGTTGAGCAGCACCCGGACCGCCCATGCCGCGCGGGCGTCGCCGTCGCCGGACAGCATGGTGTCGCGCAGGGACACGAGGGTCGGGTACCGGTCGGCGGGCAGCTCGGCGAAGTGCCGCTCGACGTCGGCGAGGTAGTCGCGTTCGGTGCGGCCGCTGGTGTCGTGCACGCTCTGCTCGGCGGCCGCCGCGGTGACGTGCAGGTACAGCAGGTCCACCGCCCAGGACGCGGTGCGGTCGTCCAGTCCCGCCTCGGCGAGCGACCGGAGCATCAGTTCCAGCAGACGCAGCGCGTTCGGGCTGGTCGGGATCGTGCCGAGCGCGACGAGCGCCAGCCCTTCGTGCCTGCTCATCGCGGTCACCGCGGCGTCGGCCAGCTCGGTGAGCCGCTCACGCCAGCTTCCACCGACCGGCTCGGGAACCGTGCCGAGGACATGGTCGAGCATGGCGGCCATGAGATCGTCGCGGTTGGCGACGTAGACGTAGAGCGACGCCGCTCCGGTGTCCAGGTCCTGAGCGACCCGGCGCATGGTGAGCGCCGCCGCACCGTCCCGGTCCAGGATGCGCAGGCCGGTCTCGACGATCACCTCGCGACTGAGCGGGGCTTTGGCCGGGCGAGCCCTTCGGCTGACTCCTGCCGCGCTCATACCTTCGCCTCGCTGCCGCGCGGCTCCGGAATGACTGTTTCGATCGTTCGCTCACTCATTGCGCCCGAGCATAACCGCAGACGAACGCCGTTTGACACGATCAGCGTTCGTGCCATCTGCCCGGCGAATCTCGGACCGGGGTACTCGCCAGGTGACCGCGTGCCGCGATGACCGGGTTCGGCTAACGCGGGGTCCAGCATTCGCCGTTTTCGATGAGTGCACGGCCCGCTGTTCCGCTCAGCTTCGGTCGCACCGCACCTTCCGGGATGCCGAGACAGGCGAGCGCCGCGGTCGGCACGATCCAGTCGTAGCCCTGGGTGAGATCGCCCGCGGTCATTTCGAACGGTTTTCCTCCGGGCGCGCTGATGGTCATCGATTCCCGGCCGGTTTCGGCGATGTAGTCGAGCCGGTAGGTCCACCGGCAGTGCCCTTCGGTGATCCTCGTGGTGAACGCGATCGTGTTCTTCTCCCCTTTCGGGAGGGTGATGCGCTTGTCGGCGAAAAAGTTCAGGACATCGACGCGCTCACCCTTGTCATCGACACCGGTCCGGTCGAACACCGGGTGCTCGCTCGCCACATCGGTAACCAGAACGAGCTTGTCCGTATCTCCTTCGAGATGTTCGTCCATGAAGCCATACCCTGAAACCAAGGGATCGCCACATGGTTCGACGAGCACCGGTACGATATCCACGATCTCCACAGCGCTGGTCCGGTTGGCCAGCAGTGTCACTTCCCAGGTCATGGAAGACACCGCGACGGCACCGTGTTCACGCATCCACACCACGCCCGGCTCGTTCGTCACCGGCCGAGTGAGATAGGGCGTCGGGTCGACGCCCGCGGGCAGCAGCCAATTGCTCGCCGGATCATCGACCTCGGTCATATCGACGACTTTGATATCCGTGCCGACCTTTTCGAATTGGCTGGTGAGCCAACTCTCGATCTGATCATTCAGAAAAGCAACGACAGCGCCGCCCGCCACGAAGATTGTGAACAGCAAGGCGAGTACACGTTTCCACCATGGTTTGCTTTCTGTGGACGGCGGAGGCGAGGCAGGCGGCTCTTCTTCGGGTTGCGGTCGCTGTCGAGGAGGGGTATGGCGCAGAGGCTTCACGCGCCGCGGTTTTATGCCTGGGCGCGGATTCGGCTGCTGCGGAGTCATGGTGTTGGAATGATCGAAGTCCCCATGCACCGGAAGTCTACGAGACCTGCGCCATTGGGCGCAGCCCATCAGATTTGGGGGATGTAGCCAATTACCCTACCCCCCAATCTGTCCGAGCAAAGGTGCCGCGCGATGGCTCAGCGACCAGTACCAGCCTATGTGGAGCGCCGTGAGCTTCGGCCCTTGCTGCTCGGCCAGCTCTGCCGACCGCCGTCCACCGCGGTCGCCGAGCGAGGCGGCCGTGCATCGTCCAGCACCGCCGCTCGCCCCACGCGGTCCCGACCCGCCGCCAACGGGTTGTGCGGCAGAACGTTCGCCGCCCGTCTGCACACTGCCGAATGACACCACGACGAGTCGCCCTGATGGCACGATTCCGCGCACCCCACCCGTATGAGTTGCCACCTCGGCGTCCACGAAAGTCACCGGCAGCGGCATCAGGGTGTGAGGTTTGCTGCGCCGATCAGCATCGACACCGACCGTGCCGAAATCGGGAGCGCCGACAGCCGCGCACGCAAAAGAGGGGCAGTGTCTTCTTTGCGCCGCGAAGTCGCGACAACGCCAGTGGTGACATGCCGAATCCCGCCAGATCAGTGATGCGGGTCATAGTTCACGTTGACCCGCATGACCCGGACAGGGGTGCGGCCGAAACCACAATGGCCAGTTCACAGCGGTCACCGCACCGGATTGGACCGGTGACCGGAAGGCAGCTGGCAGCTGGGAATTCGACCAGCGGATGGCCCTGATGGACCGGCTCAGCACCCGCCCGGCGAGGCTTCGAGTCTCCGGTTCGGCTCACACCGACGTTCTATGCTGGCTCAGGTATGCCGGTAGTGCGCCGGGAAGGAGGGCGCGGGTGCGCAGTAAACCGTCCACCGTGGGTATCGCACCGGGCGACGGCCTGGTCGCCCACTTCGGTGCGGTCGTCGCCTATGTGGGCGGCGAGACCGCTTCTACGGACCGAATACTCGGCACCATAGAGGCCGTTGCCGATGTGGAGTATCCCGGCGCGGCGCTGGCCAAACGCCTCGCCGCGGTGATCTTCGGCGGCACGGCGCAGACGCCGCCGTTCGGTGTGGTCACGCCGACCGACGACGGAACCCTGATCCTGTTGCGCGGACCGGTCACCGCCGAGATCCACAGCGCGGAAGGCCTCCGTCGCCTGGACGGCGGGCGCGCGTTCACCTGGGTGGACGAGATCGTCCGCGAACCGGTGCGCCGCATCACGATCGGTTCCAGCACCGGCGAGCCGCTGACCGCGCTGCCGCGCACCGATCTGCGGACGGGCGTGGTCCCCGGCGGCGGGTTCGTCTGGAACGCCGCGGTGCGCCGCACTGGAAAGGCCACCGAGTCGCGCCCATCCGACTCCGCCGGGCGGTCCACGAAGGCGGGCCGCTCCGCGCAGGCCGAGCCGGAGCCCACGGCGGCGGCCGGATTCGGCGCGATGCCCGAACCGACCGGCGCGTCCGACACCGTCGCACCGGTTCCCCCGGTTGTCCGGCCGACCGAATCGGCGCGCCCACTGGCCAAACCGCGCCCACCCCGGCCCGCCGCGGACCGCCCGCTGGCTTGGTCGCAGTTGCAGCCCGCGACGCAACACCCGCGCGAGCCCGTCGCCCTGCGCAAGGCAGCCGAGAACGGCGGAACCCGCGTCCTGCGTCCCGCTGCCCTCGCGAGCGAAACCGCCCCCGGCGCACTGATCACCGAAGACGGCACGGCCTACCCGCTGGACCGCCCCTACGTCATCGGGCGCGGCCCGCAGGTGGACGAATCGGTGCGCGCCGCGACCGCCGCACCCCTCGTCATCCAGCGCGACCGCCACGTCTCCCGCGTCCACGCCTACGTCTCCGTCGACAGCGGCAAGGTCTACGTCCGCGACGCCCCCGCCACCTCGGGCACCTTCATCGCCGCCCCCGACACCGACCAATGGACCCGCATCACCACCTCCCCCACCGAACTCCCACCCGGCTGGCGCGTCCGCATCAGCGAACGAATCCTCACCTATCGCGGCGACGAGTAGTACCCGGGCACGGCCGATATCGCGAAGGCACGACACCACTCCTGACCGACGCCAGCGCAGCAACGACCGCGCGTCAACCGTTGGTCACCTCTGAATATCGGCCGCACGTTCGGCGACATACTCCGTGTATGGCGTCGCGAGCGGCCATAGCCGTTGCTTTGCGTTCCGGCAGTACTCGACTATCCGGGCATCGGTTGTGAGCGCGGTTGCGCCCACCGCACGGCCGTTCTCGTCTACCAGGTTGAAGAAGACTCGAGCGTCATCGAGGAGCCAGAAGTCATCCGATGGCACCTGATCGGCACTGACGAACTGCCGGGGCAAGTACCGGATGTCTTCCCCAGCTTCAGCATTGAGCGCGGTCAAAGCCAGCAACCAACGCTGGTAGTCGGTGTGCGGAACTGTGACAACCCGGACGCGGGTCACGGCCACGCCCCGACCTGTAGTTTCCCTCACTAGCTGCCCCCAGGGCTCGAACCAGCTGTTGTCGTCTGGCTCTCCATCGAGGAAGCGACGAAGAGGCTCCGACTCGTTCGGCACGGCGTAGGTATCACGAACTTCCAGGTGGAAGGCTTCCTGCTGGCAGGATCGGAACAGATCAGGCCACGGATTCTCCCGAAGCAGTCGCACCGTAGAGCGTCCCTTCTCGCTGTTTTCATGGTGAACTCGGATTGCCTCGCGTTGACTACGGACGCCGCCGGTCGACCGCCGCCCTGATCAAATCCCTGGCTTTGTCGCCGGTAACCGATTGTCTTGCAAGGACGTCGAAGGCACGGCCGTAGAGGGCGATCTCTCGGGGTTGGGTGATGGTTATCTCGGCTGTGTGCCCTTCGACCTTGACCATTCGCTTGTCGAACATAGTAAAGTTTTCCAGGACTACCTGGGCATTCGCCATCAGCGGAACTATCCCCAGCGTCACACGGGGCATACCGATAATCGAATGCAGCCGGTCGAGTTGGCCGATCATCACGTCGTCACTGCCTACGGTTGTGTACAGGGAGCGTTCACTGATGATGAAATGGAACCGGTGATCGCGCTGATACAAGACCTGTTGGCGTTCCATCCGCTTGGACACGCCCGCGTCGATGTCGTTGGGCAACTGGTAGAACTCGATGACGCTACGTAGTTTGGCTTCCGCATAGTCGGCAGTCTGTAACAGGCCTGGGATGATCTGGGGATCGTAGTTCCGGATGACCTTTGCTTCGGCTTCGAGCTTCGCGTACAGCTGTTGTCCGCGTTTGACGCCCGCACCGAGCAAACGTCGGTACTCCAGGTATGCCGCGTCGATGTTATGAAGCGTAGCCAGTAGGTCGGCCAGTTGTTCGTTCGCATCACAGTGGCGGCAATACGCACGGATGTCGCCGCTCGATGGTTGGTTCTTCCCATGCTCGATTCGGGAAACCTTGGACTCGTGCCAACCCGCGAGGGCGGCAAGCTCTCGGCCGCTCACCCCGGCATCGCGTCTCATTTCGCGAAGCCGTTGACCGAGAGCCTCCCGCGCTTCCTGTACTGAACTCGTCACCGACGGACGTTGGCCGCCGAAGTGTATTCGGTGTAGGGAGTCGCCACAGTCCAGAGCCGTTCTTTCACGCTGCGGCAGTAGGCGGCGATGCCGGGATCGGTAGTCACTGCCGCACCGGCTGGCTTGCCCGCCTCGTCAACGAGGTTGAACGCTACTCGCTTGCCATCGAACAACCACCAGTCGTCCCAGGGCACCTCTCCGGCGAGATGCCTTGGTACGTAGCGGATGTCTTCACCAGCTTCGACACTGCTACCGGTCACCGAGAGCAACCAGCGCTGATAGTCAGAATGCGGGACCGTGACAACGCGGATGCGGCTCATGGTCACACCCCGCCCGGCCAATGCCGCAATGAGGTCGAGCCAATCACTTTTGTCGTAGCCACCGAGCGGCTCCGGCTCACCATTGAGGAACCGCCGGAGCGGTTCGGACTCCTCCGGTACTGCGTAGGAATCCCGCACTTCTAGATGAAACGCTGACGTTCGAGCTTCATCGAACAGCTCCATCCACCGATCATTCGACCGAAATTCCACCGTAGTAGTTCCTCTCAGCCTTCGGCACTTCGATGGCTTCCTCGTCATCTTCCAAGGTCAGCTGGTTCAGCGTTTCACGATCGGTGATCGGCCGACCCGTCAACCTGAACGTACCCCGGCCCGTGTCAGTCATCAGCGTCCCGATGAAGGTGCCCGGCTCCGCGAAGCCGGTCAACAGGTGCGGTATCTCCACCGTGCCGAGGTGGCCGGTCCGCCAACCCTGGGCGACGTAACTACCGTGGTCGGTGGCATACAACGCCGGGCACCCCGTCTTGTCGGAGCCACCCTTGCCCAGAAACCGTAAATACATGCTCTTGCCCCCAATCCAGTAACTAGTAACTACTTGCATCCACACAGCCCATGATCCATGGCGGATGCGCTCATAGCGAGCTGTTCAGAGATTGTGCGCAAGTTTCCACAAGTTCGTAGATCGACAGGATTTCGGCTCCATAACCTCTGGGGCCAGGCGCTCGGGGCCGGTGGGTAGACCCGGCTCCGGGCCGCCAGCCAACGACTACGAGCGAGGTGGCGTATGAGACCACGGCCAACGGCGATCGGGTACCTGCGCCGAGATGTCTCCGGTGTGTCCCAGACCTGGGACGAGATCCAAATCCGCAGCCTCGCAAAACGACTCGGGTACGAACTGGCGAAGACGGTGGTTTTCGGCCCCAAGACCGATTGCCCGTTGAGCCGCCTCCTGAACGTGGTCCGGCGGATCGATGTCGATGCCGTGATCGTCCCCAATTCGCGGCACTTCGGCGCGGACGTTCCTGCCGAGCTGGTGAAAGTCGTCGACGTGATCACGGTCCAGCCCGAGAACACCTACGCCCGATGGGCATCCGGTTGCACCGATGGCCGGATGTTCTCGCCAGCTGAATTCGATTTCTGGTTCAAGACCCTCGGTCGTTGATGCTTTGTCGGCCAATTCAGCCGCCTACGCGGCAATGTGTAGATACAGCAGGTCAAGCCCGCGTGCGTTGCGACCGCCCCGTCCGACTTCGCGCGCGACGAAGAATCACGCACTAGCGCAACCATTCTGGCCTTCTGAGAACCTGGCGGCGATCAGCAGACTTGCTATGCCGCAATGTTCACGTGCACATGCCCACCGAAGGCTTGCGCAATCTTTTCCAGGGTGGTGAGTGTCGGTACCACATCCCCAGCCTCCAGGCGCGAGATCGCGTGCTGCTTCAGCCCGGAACGTGCGGCTAGCTCGATTTGGGTCCAACCCCTGGCTTCTCGCTCTTCTCGCACCATCTTCCCCACCCGGTAGGCAATCTCAGCATTGCGGTACGCCTGCTGGTATTCGGGGGTTGCTCGTTGTTCAGCGGTACGACGGTCGAATTCCTCTTGCGTGATCATCGGAACGTAGGTCTCCTTTCTACAGCGTGATGATGTGCTGGTAAGTCCTGTCATGCTCCGTTTCGCAGACCTTCCGCACCTGCTTTGCCCGCTCCACCTCGCCGGATTCCCGCTGCCGCTGTTTTGTGAATGCAGTGAGCATGATGATCACCTGCCCGCCCGGGAACCAGTAGGTAATGCGCGCTTGTTGACTGGTGGAGAGAACGAACCTCAGTTCGCGCACTCCATCGCCAAGGAAGCGGCTGTACGGTTCCCCGAGTCGCGGACCGAGTTCGGCGAGGAGTCCAGCGCGATGGTCTGCCGCCGCACGGCTGGCGGGGTCCAGGCGGTACAGAAACTCGACTACCTCAGGTTCCGCGAGGATCTCGTACAGCACCCGCCAACAATATCACACAGATGTGATATTCGGTGCTCGTGCTGCCCCGTGCGCACACTCGGACATGTGTGATGGAGCTCCGCCCCGGCCCCCGGCCCGCACGGACCGGGAGCACAATGGCGGCATGCATCGAAACGGGCCGAGCCGGGACATCGACGAGTCCGAGGTGACCGTGACGCCGCCCAAGGGGCAGGCCGCGGGGGTCACCGCGGTGGCGGTGGCGTTGAAGCGCTCGGTCGAGGAGATGGGTGTCATCCGGACCGCCCGGACTCTCGCACGGGTCAATCAGGTGCACGGCTTCGACTGCCCCGGCTGCGCCTGGCCGGAGCCCAGCGGTCATCGCAGACCTGCGGAGTTCTGCGAGAACGGCGCCAAGGCGGTCGCGGAAGAGGCCACGCTCCGCACGGTGACTCCCGAGTTCTTCGCCACGCACTCGATCGCGGACCTGAGCGACAAGTCGGGGTATTGGCTGGGGCAGCAGGGCCGGTTGACCAATCCGATGGTGCTGCGACCCGGCGACACCCACTATTCGCCGATCGCCTGGGAGGACGCCTACCGGTTGATCGCGGACACCCTGCGCGGTCTGGATTCACCCGACGAGGCCGTCTTCTACACCTCCGGCCGCACCAGCAACGAGACCGCGTTCCTCTACCAGCTGCTGGTGCGCAGCTTCGGCACCAACAACCTGCCGGACTGCTCGAACATGTGTCACGAGTCCTCCGGCGCCGCGCTGTCGAGTTCGATCGGGATCGGCAAGGGCTCGGTCTCCATCGATGACTTCGAAAAAGCGGACCTGATCATCGTCGCGGGCCAGAACCCGGGCACCAACCATCCGCGCATGCTCAGCGCACTGGCGGGCGCGAAGGCCACAGGCGCCCGGATCATCGCGGTGAACCCGCTGCCGGAGACCGGGCTGCTCGGCTTCCGCGATCCGCAGACGGTCAAGGGTCTCACCACCGGCGTGCCGATCGCCGACGACTTCTTGCAGATCCGGCTCGGCGGGGATATGGCGCTGTTCCAGGCGCTCGGCCGCCTGCTGCTGGAAGCCGAGGACCGGGCGCCGGGAACGGTGGTCGACCGCGAGTTCGTCGACGCCCACTGCGCTGGCTACGCCGAATACGAAAAGCACGTCCGCGCGGTCGATTTCCACACCGCCCTGGCGGCGACCGGCCTGAGCAGGGCGGAACTGGAGCACACCGCTGACCTGTTCGCGCGATCGAAGCACATCATCATCTGCTGGGCGATGGGCCTCACCCAGCAGACCCATGCCGTGGCGACGATCGAGGAGGCCACGAACCTGCTGCTCCTGCGCGGAATGATCGGCAAACCGGGCGCGGGCGTGTGCCCGGTGCGCGGCCACTCGAACGTCCAAGGCGATCGCACCATGGGCATCTGGGAGAAGATGCCCGCCACCTTCCTCGACGCCCTCGACGCCGAGTTCGGCATCACCAGCCCTCGTGAGCACGGCCTCGACACGGTCGCGGCCATCCGCGCCATGCGCGACGGTCGCGCGAAAGTCTTCGTCGGCATGGGCGGCAACTTCGTGGCCGCCACCCCCGACACCGCGGTGACCGAGGCCGCGCTGCGCGGCTGCGCGCTCACCGTGCAGATCTCCACCAAACTCAACCGCAGTCACGTCGTGCACGGCCGCACCGCGCTGATCCTGCCCACCCTCGGCCGCACCGACCTCGACCTGGCCCCGGACGGCGCCAAACAGCAAGTGTCGGTGGAGGATTCGATGTCGATGGTGCATCTGTCCACCGGACGGCTGAAGCCGGTCAGCGACCAACTCCGCAGCGAGGTCGCGATCGTCTGCGAACTCGCGCGAGCGTTGTTGGGCGCGGACCATCCGGTGCCGTGGGCGCGATTCGCTCAGGACTACGACGCCATCCGCGACGCCATCTCCCGTGTGGTGCCCGGCTGCGCGGATTACAACACCAAGGTCCGGCAGCGCAACGGATTCCAGCTCCCACATCCGCCGCGCGATGCCCGCGAATTCCGCACCGCCACCGGCAAGGCCAACTTCGCCGTCAACGAGCTCACCTGGCTGCCGGTGCCGGAGGGCAGGCTGATCCTGCAGACGCTGCGCAGCCACGACCAGTACAACACCACCATCTACGGGCTCGACGACCGTTACCGCGGCGTGCACGGCGGACGCAAAGTGGTGCTCGTGCACCCCGAGGACATCACCGCGTTCGGCTTCGCCGACGGCGACCTGGTCGACGTGGTCTCCGAGTGGACCGACGGCACCGAACGCCGCGTCGAAGGCTTCCGCCTGGTCTCCTACCCCACCCCGCGCGGCAACGCCGCCGCCTACTACCCCGAGACCAACCCCTTGGTCCCGCTGGACCACGTCGCGGCGCGATCGAATACGCCCGTCGCCAAAGCGGTCACCGTCCGCTTCGAGCCGAGTTCCTCATGAGCCGGGTCACCGCCCGCCGCCGGATGCGCCGCATCTCACCCACCGGAGAAATCCAGCGTCCGGACACCCTCGCGGTCGAAGAACCCCTGGAGATCCGCATCGACGGACACTCGCTGACCGTCACCATGCGCACGCCGGGCAACGACATCGACCTGGTGCACGGATTCCTGCTGAGCGAAGCCATGATCGGTTCCGCCGACGACATCGTCGCCGCCCGCTACTGCGCTGGCACCGACGACCAGGGACACAACACCTACAACGTCCTGGACGTCACCCTGCGCACACCGGTCCCGGTGCCCACCCGCGCCTTCCCGACCACCGGCGCGTGCGGCCTGTGCGGCAAGACCGCCCTGGACGACGTGCGCACCCGCACCCGGTTCCCGCTGCCGAATGACGGCCCAGCGGTGGACACACGCGTGCTGGCCGCCATGCCCGACAGCCTTCGGGACCGCCAATCCGTGTTCGACGCCACCGGCGGACTGCACGCCGCGGGGCTGTTCACCGCCGACGGCACCGCGCTCGCGGTCCGCGAGGACATCGGCAGGCACAACGCCGTGGACAAGGTGATCGGCTGGGCGCTGCGGGAAAACCGCGTTCCCGCACACGATCTGGTGCTGATCGTGAGCGGGCGCGCCTCGTTCGAACTGGTCCAGAAGGCCGTCATGGCCGGTATCCCGATGCTCGGCGCGGTCTCGGCGCCGAGTTCGCTGGCGGTCGACCTCGCCGCCGACGCCGGACTCACCCTGGTCGGCTTCCTGCGCGGCGACACCATGAACGTCTACAGCGCCCCCGAACGGATCCGCGCCGAACCAGGCACAACCTCCCTCTTGGCCTGACTCACTATTGCCTGTGACGGATCGTCCGACTTACCGTGACTGCACACAGTCGGAACGGGTTCGGCCAGAACGGAGCAGCCGATGCGGATCTCGCTCGAGGGGAACTCCGAGGGCCTGCGGGTACGGATGCGGTTCGAGCAGTACCGCCGCCGCCTGCTGGTCACCCGGATCGTCCTGGCGATCTTGGCCGTGCAGGGCGCGATCGTCGGGCTGTGGGCCACCATGGCGCCGCACTCCTGGTACACCAGCTTTCCCGGCTTCGGCGTCCGGTGGGTAGCTGCCGACGGCCCCTTCAACCATCATCTGACCGGCGACGTGGGGGCATTCTTCCTGGCGCTGACCGCCGTCACGATCGCCGCGCTGGTCGTCAACGGCACCACGGCGGCCCGCATGGCGGGCGTCGGCTGGCTGACCTTCGCCATCCCGCATTTCCTCTACCACGCCCTGCACAAGCCCGCCGAGATGGGCGCGGGCAGCTTCACGGCCAGCCTGATCGCGGCGTTCCTGCTCATCGTCGGCGGGCTGGTCTGTGTCTTCGTTCCGCCGCGCGGCGATCTCCCGCTGTCGGACCCGCAGCCGATCACCCTGCGCTTCCCGCGCCGCCGTCCGCGCGCGTCCCGCTGACCGAGGCACTGCCCTGTCCGGGACGCCCGTGCGCGATCACCACGGGCGTGATCCGGTGCGTCCGCGGACGCCAGGTCGCCGCACGTCTCCCGCTGGTCAGTCCTTCAGCGCCTCGAGCAGCGCGGCACGCTGACGCGCGCCGAGGCCGCCGATGCGGCGATCTTCCGGGATCTCCGCCTGGTCCATCAGCTTCGCGGCTTTCACCGGGCCGACGCCGGGCAGGGCCTTGATCACGGCGGCCACCTTGGTCTTCTTGACCAGCTCGTCGGTGTCGGCCTTCTTGAGCAGGTCGGCGACGGAAACCTTGCCCGCCTTCACCTTGCCGATCAGTTCGGAGCGTGCCTTGCGGACCGCAGCCGCCTTGGCCAACGCCTCGGTGCGCTGCTCTGCGGTCATGGTAGGCAGTGCCATGTCTCCTCCGCTTCCACTCGTCACTCGAACCTCTGGTTGACCGGACCGAGTAAACATCACGGCACCGGGCGCACAAGCTCGACACACCGGGGCACGAGCAGCGGAAATAGCGATGAGTTTCCCTGGTCCACGCCGTCGGAACGGGTAACCGGCCCGCGCCCAGCGGGCGAAACGGACGAAAGGAACCCCGCGTCATGGAGTTGTCCCTCACCCAGTTCGTCACCGTCGACGGCGTCTGCCAGGCGCCCGGTGGGCCGCAGGAGGACACCAGCGGCGGATTCCCCCACGGCGGGTGGTCGGTGCCGTTCGGCGACGCGGATTTCGGCGCGTTCGTCGACGAGGTGTTCGAGCGGGCCGACGCGTTCCTGCTCGGGCGGCGCACCTACGAGATCTTCGCGGGTTACTGGCCGAAGGTCACCGATCCGGACAACCCGATCGCCGCGAAGCTCAACACGCTGCCGAAGTACGTCGCGTCCTCGACGCTGGAGCGCGCCGACTGGGCGGGCACGCAGCTCCTGCGCGGCGACCTGGTCGCCGAGGTGACCGCGCTGAAGCAGCGTCCCGGCCGCGAACTCCAGGTGCACGGCAGCGGCAACCTCGCCCACACCCTGCTGGCGAACGGCCTGGTCGACACCCTGAATCTGTACACCTTCCCGGTGCTGCTCGGCACCGGCAAACGGCTGTTCACCAGCGATGTCCAGCCCGCCGGACTCCGGCTCACCGACCACCGCCTGACCGGCAGCGGCGTGGTGATCAGCACCTACCGCAACGCAGGCGCGCCGCAGTACGGGGACTACACCGACGAAGTACCCGCGGCTACCCAGTAACACCGGCGCCCTCTCCTCCGACACAGTCAGCAGCGATGCCTAGCGCGGGTCGAGGTTCAACGGCGAACCAGAGGGGGATCAACGGCGATCCCCCGATACCCGGCTCGGTCGGCCCCGCCGATAGCCACCGTCGCCCGGCGGGAACGCGACAACCGAACAACGCTCTCCGGCCTGGCGTGCCAGCATGGCCGGATGAAGCCGAGCACTCCCTCGCCCGCGGCGCTGTGGCTGTGGGCCGGGCAGGCGATCTATCGCGGACCTTCCCTGCGCCTCGATGCCCATTCGACCGCCGTGGACTGCCTGGCCGTCGGCGTGGACGCCCCGTTCACCCTGGAGGTCGACGGAGTCGCGCGGACCGCGCGCAGCGCGCTGATCCCACCGCGCCGAACGCACCGGCTGATCGCGGGCGGCGACCAGATGATGTTCTGCTACCTCGATCCGGGATCAGTTCGAGCACGCGCATGCCGTGATCGGATGACACTGTGGGACGACGATTTCGGACTGCATCACCGGGACGAGGCCGCCTTGGCGGAGGCAGCGGCCCACGACCGGCCCGACGCGCGGTCGCTGGCGGATCTCGTCGGCTCGGCACCGCGTCCATCCCTGGACCCGCGCGTCGCGGCGGCGATGGCGACTCTGCTGGCGCATCCGGCCACCGAGTTCACCGCCGAACGGTTCGCCGCGGCGGCGCACCTGTCGGAGTCCCGATTCCGGCACCTGTTCGCGGCGCAGGCGGGGACCTCGTTCCGCCGCTACCGCCTCTGGGCCAGGATGCTGGCCGTCGGCCGGGCGATCGCCAAGGGCGAGAATCTCACCGTCGCGTCGATCGACGCAGGGTTCGCCAGCTCCTCCCATTTCAGCGACGCTTTCCACACGTTGTTCGGGCTGTCGGCCACGGCTCTCCTCGCCACCGGCGTCCAGGTCGTCGTACTCGATGACGCCCGAGGGATCGAACCGGCGACTCCAGCTTGCTAGGCTGGAAATTGGAACGCGTTTCACGTGGGCGGGGTCACACCATGACCCCATCACATCCCGGGACGGTCTCTCGTCCGAGAAGTAGGAACCATTTCCGCTGATCGAAGGAGATCGACATGGGCGCCACTCGCATCGCCGCCGTTACCCCGCAGCAGGCCGGACCGGTGACCAAGCTGCTGTACCGGGTGGCCAAGCGCCGTTTCCGGGAAGTGCCGGAGCCGTTCGCCGTCGCCGCCAACCATCCCAAGCTGCTCGTGGCGAACGCCGTGCACGAGACGATGGTCGACAAGGCCAGCAAGGTCCTGCCCGCCGTCATCCGCGAGATCGCGGTCTACCGCACGGCGTGGACGATCGGCTGCTCGTGGTGCGTCGACTTCGGTGCCATGCTCATGCGCCTCGGCGAGCTGGACACCGAACGGCTGGAACACATCGCCGACTACGCCACCTCACCGCTGTATTCCGACGACGAGCGCGCCGCCATCGCCTACGCCGACGCGATGACCGCGACACCGACCTCGGTCACCGACGAGCAGGTCGCCGATCTCGAGCGGCGCTTCGGCCGCGCCGGCGTCGTGGAGCTCACCTATCACATCGCGTTGGAGAACTCACGCGCCCGGTCCTACTCGGCGCTCGGCATCACGGCGCAGGGCTTCAGCACCGATTCCTGCCGGGTGCCCTGGGCGTGACGGTCCGGCGCTGCTGGTAAGTCCCTGGCCGACCAGGAGTTTCAGCGCCGCGGTCGCTGCCGACTGTCGCTGCGGCCGGGAATGGACTATGAATAGGAGGTGTTGACGACGCTGGTCCCGGTCGGCGAGCGCTACCCTGTCGCGTTCGGTGACCGGTAGGCCGAGTCGGCGTCTTCGGTTTCTCGAGTTCCCCTCCGCTCAACCGTTTGGAGCCGCATGCTCGACGAACATCCCCTGGACGACGACGTCGTGCGGCTCGCGCGGCGGGTCGAGAAAGCCAGGGGCCGTCTCGCCTACCAGTTCGACCCTGCGCTGACCGGCGCGCTGTCGGAAGACGAGCTGCGCGCCGAACGCGAACTGGCCGAACGGATCCGGACCCAGGACCGGGAACAGCGCTGGAAGCAGGCCGAGTCGGCCGCCGCGGCTTCGGACCGGGCCCGGCACACCACCGAGGCCATCGAGAAGGCCGAGGTCAAGGATCTTCTGTTGGCGCGCAAGGCGATTGCCGCGCAGCGGCGCGCGTCCAGTCCGCACGCCAGGCTGGCGTCGCTGTACCGGCACCGGTCGTGGTCGCTCGGCGCGCTGGCGGGTGTGGTCGCCGCGGGGATGCTGTGGTCGGCGGTCAACGTCCAGCACAACATCGCGCCCGGCGGGCCGACCGATCCGCTGTACTGGTTCAGCTATCTGCTGGAGGCGATGATCAGCGTGTCGCTGATCATCATCATGATCGGCACGAACAAGGTCACCGAGTGGGGCGTGCTGGACAACCGCAGCCAGGTCGCGGCGGCCGAGGTCTCCTTGCTCGCGCTCACCGTCGGCTTGAACACCTACCCGTATGTGAGTGCGGGCCGGTGGTTCGACGCGGCGGTACACGGGGTCGCGCCGGTGATGATCGGCGTCGCGCTGCTCATCCACGATGCCGCCAGCGCACGCTACGGCCGGGCGATCGGCATCGCCACCGAGGAGATCCGCAGCCTCCCCGATCCCACCGGGCTGGAGCCGCTGCCGGAATCCGCAACGGACGTGCTCGTCGGCTCGGACGCCGACCTGCCGGTGGCGGTGGGAGCCGTACCGAACGACGACCGATTGGTTCCCAGCTCGCACCGATAGCAGCCCCTTCCGCACGGGGGCCGGCGGTCCTGCCCGGCAGCGTGCGTTTACGACGGACGAACTCGGCACCGCGCAATACGTACGTCGCGGCGGAAGCGACACCGGGGTGCTCGGGATGCAGCGAGGCCAGCCGCTGGGTGTGGCGCGCCAGCCAGCATCTCCAACGGCGGGAGGCAGCGGACGCGCGGAACATCCGCTCGCCCGGCGGAGTGAGCCGGTCACGTCCGCCACGGCACCCGCCGCTGGGCATGGCACGCCAGGCAGCATCTCCAACGGCGGAGGCGGCGGACGCGCGAAGCGTCCGCTCGTCCGGCGGAGTGAGCCGGTCACGTCCGCCGCGGCACCACAAGCTCAGTACGGATACCGCCGTTCGACCGCGTCTTTGGCCTCTTTGAGCCCCGACCCGGTGAGCTCCCGGTAGCGCTTGATCGCGTGAATCTTCTTGCCCTGCGCCAGGAGTGCGTCGATCTCGGCCATTCCGTCACCGCTCGGCACGTGCGGTGACGAGCCGAGCGGTGTGGCGGCCTGCTGAATGCCGAGATGGTTCATGATCAGGTCGAGCTTGTCGTGCAACGCGTCGACCTTGCGCTCCAAACGCCGATGGGCAAACATGCCTCGATCGTAGTGACCGGCACGGACCTCAGGCGGCGTCCAGCACGGCATGGGCGAGACTCGTCATGGTCTCGAAAGACGCGATATCGGCGGCGACCTCGAGCAACCGGTTCACGCACCGCGGCCCGGTGACCAACCGTAGGTGGCGGTCGGCGTTGTCGAGCCGGGATCGTGCCTCGAGCAGCACGCGCAGCCCGGCGACGCCGAAGAACGTGACTTTGGATAGATCGACGACCACCAGCGGCGCCGCCGTGCTCAGCGCCTCGATCATTCGGCGGCGGAACACGTCGGCGGTGTAGTGGTCGACCTCACCCGCGACGGCGCACAGCGTGACCTCGTCGCTCGGGGCGGTGACGGAAATCTGCAGCCGGTCGGCCGGATGGTCGGCTTTGCGGGCGTCGGTGACCAGAAAGGGAGGAGGGGCAAAACCTGTCGACATGAGGACCTCGGTCCAGTCGTCCGCGGCGATCTCGAGAACGACGCCAGCGGTAACGATTCGCTCCGGACGACACACCCGCCGGAACTAGGCTGTTTGCTCAACCCTCACACAGGAGTACCCAACCGGTTCGGCCGCTACACCCGGAGTTATGCCGACTTCTCCCGGCGCTCCGGCCGCTGCGCCTTGCGCGGGACGATGGTGGGCAGCACGTTGTCGTTGACGGTGTCGGCGTTGACGACCACCTTGGCCACGTCGTCGCGGCTGGGGATGTCGTACATCGCGGGCTGCAGGACTTCCTCCATGATCGCCCGCAGACCACGCGCACCGGTGCCGCGCAGGATGGCCTGGTCGGCGACGGCCTCCAGCGCGTCGTCGGTGAACTCGAGGTCGACCCCGTCCATCTCGAACAACCGGACGTACTGCTTGACCAGCGCGTTCTTCGGCTCGGAAAGGATCTTGACCAGCGACTCCTTGTCCAGGTTGGTCACCGAGGCGACCACCGGCAGACGGCCGATGAACTCGGGGATCAGACCGAACTTGATCAGGTCCTCCGGCATGACCTCGGCGAAGTGGTCGGTAGTGTCGATCTCGGCCTTGGACCTGACCTCGGCGCCGAAGCCGATGCCCCGGTGGCCGGTGCGGTCGGAGATGATCTTCTCCAGGCCCGCGAACGCGCCCGCCACGATGAACAGCACGTTGGTGGTGTCGATCTGGATGAACTCCTGGTGCGGGTGCTTGCGCCCGCCCTGCGGCGGCACGCTCGCCTGGGTGCCCTCCAGGATCTTCAGCAGCGCCTGCTGCACGCCCTCGCCGGACACGTCGCGGGTGATCGACGGGTTCTCGCTCTTGCGTGCGATCTTGTCGACCTCGTCGATGTAGATGATGCCGGTCTCGGCGCGCTTCACGTCGTAGTCCGCCGCCTGGATCAGCTTCAGCAGGATGTTCTCCACGTCCTCGCCGACGTACCCGGCCTCGGTGAGCGCGGTGGCGTCGGCGATGGCGAACGGCACGTTCAGCATCTTCGCCAGCGTTTGCGCCAGATAGGTCTTGCCGCAGCCGGTGGGACCGAGCATGAGGATGTTCGACTTGGCCAGCTCGACGGTCTCGCCGCGGCTGTCGCGACCCTTGTCACCGGCCTGGATGCGCTTGTAATGGTTGTAGACGGCCACCGCGAGGGTGCGCTTGGCGGTGTCCTGCCCGATGACGTAGTTCTCCAGGAATTCCCGGATCTCCGCGGGCTTGGGCAGCTCGTCGAGCTTGACCTCGCTGGATTCGGCGAGTTCCTCCTCGATGATCTCGTTGCAGAGATCGATGCACTCGTCGCAGATGTACACCCCTGGTCCCGCAATGAGCTTCTTGACCTGCTTCTGGCTCTTTCCACAGAACGAGCACTTCAGCAGATCGCCGCCATCTCCGATGCGCGCCATCTCGTGGGTCCCTACTTCCTTGTCCGCGTGCAACCGTCCGTCCAGGTTGCCAGCTGTCCACCGCTTTCGCAGCCGCAAACGCATCGACTGTTTCGGAGCTGGTGGACAGTGTCGGCAACCGGGAGCAAAGGTCCCTAGGTTGACCGTACCCGGTGTGCGGGATGGAGGTCGACAACTCGCGCATGTTTCTCGCGGGTTGTGTGCCGATGGCCACCGAGACCTCCGACCGACCGCCGCGCGACGCCCGATTTCGGACGAAATCGTCCGAATCGCCGGCGACGCGGAAGCGGTCCGGCCGGGCAGCATGCCCCTGACATACTTTCCCGGCCGGAATTCCCTGTTGTAAAGCGATATTCGAGCGAATCACCGCCGGGCTCGGCGATTCGCCCCGTCGTGCCGGGTCTACCCGAAAACGACGGGCATGCGCGTCACTTCTGCGCGCTGAGCTTCCGGTAATCGAACACGGTATCGATGATCCCGTACTCCTTGGCCTCCTCGGCCGTCAGGATCTTGTCGCGGTCGGTGTCCTTGCGGATGGTGTCGGCGTCCTTGCCGGTGTGCCGCGCCAGCGTGGTCTCCATCAGGCGGCGCATGCGCTCGATCTCGGCGGCCTGGATCTCCAGGTCCGACACCTGACCCTGGATCCCGCCCTCCAGCGACGGCTGGTGGATCAGCACCCGGGCGTTGGGCAGGCAGGCGCGCTTGCCGGGGGTACCGGCGGCCAGCAGCACGGCCGCGGCGGAGGCGGCCTGGCCCAGGCAGACCGTGGCGACGTCGGCGCGCACGTACTGCATGGTGTCGTAGATGGCCATCAGCGAGGTGAACGAGCCGCCCGGCGAGTTGATGTACATGGTGATGTCGCGGTCGGGGTCCAGCGACTCCAGCACCAGCAGCTGCGCCATGATGTCGTTCGCCGAGGCGTCGTCCACCTGCACGCCGAGGAAGATGATGCGCTCCTCGAACAACTTGTTGTACGGGTTGGACTCCTTGACGCCGAAGCTCGAGTGCTCGATGAACGACGGCAGGATGTAGCGCGCCTGCGGGCTCTGCGGAGCGATGCCGGACAGGCCGGCGCGCGGGTCGATCGAATGGGCCATCTTCGTCTCCAAAGTCGGTGTGGCGGCCGGACGTTCGAGGCGTCCGGGGGCCTATGGGTGATCCGGTGCGTTACTTCTTGGCGCCGTTGGCCTGGTTCGCGTGGCTGATCACGTGGTCGATGAAGCCGTACTCCAGGGCTTCGGCCGCGGTGAACCAGCGGTCCCGGTCGGCGTCGGTGGTGACCTGCTCCACGGATTTGCCGGTGTGCAGCGCCTGCAGCTCGTTCAGCTCCCGCTTCGTGTGCGCGAACTGCTCGGCCATGATCGCGATGTCGGCCGCCGAACCGCCGATGCCCGCCGACGGCTGGTGCATCATGATCCGCGCGTGCGGCAGCGCGTAGCGCTTGCCCTTGGTGCCCGCGGTGAGCAGGAACTGCCCCATCGACGCGGCCAGGCCCATGCCGTAGGTGGCGATGTCGCACTCGGCGAACTGCATCGTGTCGTAGATGGCCATGCCCGCGGTCACCGAACCGCCCGGCGAGTTGATGTAGAGCGAGATGTCCTTGGTGGGATCCTCGGCCGACAGCAACAGGATCTGCGCGCACAGCTTGTTCGCGATGTCGTCGTCGACCTGGGTGCCCAGGAAGATGATGCGCTCACGCAGCAGGCGCTCGTACACCGAATCACTGAGGTTGAGACCAGCAGTCGCGGTTGTCATGACCCCTGCCTGGTTGATTGTCACGGATACCTGCCTTCTCTCACCGGCTCGTCGCCGGTTGCCACGTAGCCATCCCTTGTCGAATCGACTGCATTCGCTGGAATACAACCTATTCGACTTGCCGTCACAAAACACTAACGAAGCAGGGCGGCACCGAACTCCCGGTACCGCCCTTTCTTCGCTCACAGCGCAATCAGTGCACCCCTCGGGCGCCGATCGCACGGGTAGTCCATGGAATTATTCGGCGTCCGCCGCGGACGTCTCGTCGGCCTTGTCCTCGTCCGCCGAATCCGCCGGAGCGCCGAACATTTCGGCGGTGTCCACCGGGTTGCCCGCAGAGTCTGTGACGGTGACCTTGCCGACCACCCCGGCCAGCGCCTTGCCGCGGCGCACGTCGGCGAACACCGCGCCGAGCTGGCCCGCCTGCTGCACCTGCTGGATGAACTGCTCCGGCGACATGCCGTAGCGCTGCGCCTGGAACAGGATGCGCTCGGTGAGCTCCTCCTGACCGACCTGGGTGCCCTCCGCCTCGGCGATCGCGTCGAGCAGCAGCTGGGTCTTCACCGACTTCTCGGCGGCCTCCTTGGTGTCGGCGTCGAACTCCTCGCGGGTGCTGCCCTGCGCCTCGAGCGCCTCGGCGAACTTCGCCTCGTCGTGGTCGAAGCCGTGCACGGCGTCGTGGGTCACGGCGTCGATCTCGGCCTTGACCACGGCCTCCGGCAGCGGCACCTCGACCTGCTCCAGCAGGGTCTCCAGCACCTTGTCGCGGATCTCGCCCGCCTGCTGCACCTTCTTGACCCGCTCGACGCGGCCGCGCAGGTCGGCCTTGAGCTCATCGAGGGTGTCGAATTCGCTGGCCAGCTGGGCGAACTCGTCGTCGGCCTCGGGCAGCTCGCGCTCCTTGACCGACTGCACCGTCACCGTGATGACCGCGTCCTTGCCCGCGTGCTCGCCGGCGACCAGCTTCGAGGTGAACTCCTTCGACTCGCCCGCCGACAGCCCGACCAGCGCCTCGTCCAGGCCCTCGATGAGCTGGCCGGAGCCGACCTCGTGGGACAGGCCGGTGGTGGCGGCCTCGGGCACCTCTTCGCCGTCCACGGTCGCGGACAGGTCGATCGAGACGAAGTCGCCCTCGCGCACCGGGCGCTCGACGCCGGTCAGCGTGCCGAAGCGCTGGCGCAGCGACTGCAGCTGCTCCTCGATGTCCTCGTCACCGACGCTGATCGCGTCGACGGTGACCGCGATGCCGGAGTAGTCCGGCAGGGTGATCTCCGGACGCACGTCCACCTCGGCGGTGAAGGCGAGCTCCTGGCCGTCTTCGATCTTGGTGATCTCGATCTCGGGCTGCCCGATGACCTTCACCTCGGAGGTGGTGACGGCCTCGCTGTAGCGGCCCGGCAGCGCGTCGTTGACGACCTGCTCCAGGATCGCGCCACGGCCGAGGCGGGCCTCGAGCAGCTTCGCGGGCGCCTTACCGGGACGGAAGCCGGGGATGCGGACCTGCTTGGCCAATGCCTTGTACGCGCGGTCGAAATCCGGCTTCAGCTCCTCGAAGGGCACCTCGACATTGATCCGGACCCGGGTCGGGCTCAGCTGCTCGACGGTGCTCTTCACGGACATGCTCCTTGTTCGTTGTTCGTACTGGTCGACGTTCGCTGTGCGCGCTCCACCCCAGGCACCACCACCGCCACCGGCGCCGATCCGAACCGGGCTCCCGGCCTCGGCCGAGACGACGAGGGATGCGGTGTGCGCGACGCATCCCGACCAGGTTAGTTGACCGGCCGAGCGGGCCTGCACTCGGCGGTGCCCGCCGCGGGCCGCGCTACTTCCCCACCGAGACCGCGTCGGTGACGAACACCAGCGTCTCGTACGGCGCGATGCCGCGCCCACCAGCGCCGTAGCCGAGCTCCGGCGGCACGATCAGCAGTCTGCGCGAGCCTTCCTGGACGCCGACCAACCCTTGGTCCCAGCCGTCGATGACCTGGCCCGCGCCGAGGGTGAGCTGGAACGGCTTGCCCCGGTCGAACGAGCTGTCCAGCGTCTTCTTGTCCGACCAGGTGACCAGCGCGTAGTTCATGGTCAGCTGCTGACCGGCCACGGCGCCGGGCCCGCTGCCCGTGCTGAGGTCCTTGACGATCAGCTGCTCGGGCGGGTCGCAGTCGTCCGGGATGGTGATCGTCGGCGCGGCGCCGAAGTCGCCGGTCACCCGGATGTCCTCGGCGGTGCATTCGCGGCCTTTGCTCGGCGTGGCCGGGCGCTGCGCGGCGGAAGGACCCGCCTGGGCGGTGGCCTTGGTGGTGGTGACAGCGGGGGAGGTCTCGTCCTCCGACCCGCAGGCCGCGAGCGCGATGGCCGTCGCGGCGAGGGCGCCGATCCCGATGATCCTTCCGAGAATGTGCATGCCGCGGACCTTAATGGACGCAGCCGGACGCGGTCCGTCAACAGGCCGCGCATGGCCGCAGCGTTGGCGGGCCGGACGTCCCGCGACACGCTTTCGCCACGCCGGAATCGCCCATCCCGTTAAGCTGGCGATGAATTCTCCATTCCACGTTGCCGATTGCGATCGGCAGCCGTGCACGATCCGGGACGGCGCGTGGTGGCGCCACTGTCCCCGATGCCCCGAGGGTGAGGAGAGTCGGCGCATGACCCACATGGCCAGTGCAGGTGGCGATACTTCGGCCGACAATGTCGGCGCGACGAGCGGGGAAACCGTCGCTCCGCGCCCCTATCGGCTCGCGGACGCGCCGGGCCCGCTGGACCGCGACGAGCTGACGTCCATCGACGCGTGGTGGCGGGCCGCCAACTATCTGTCGGTCGGCCAGATCTACCTGATGGCCAACCCGCTGCTGCGCGAACCGCTGCGGCCCGAGCACATCAAGCCGCGCCTGCTCGGCCACTTCGGCACCGTGCCCGGCCTGAATCTGGTCTGGACGCATGCGAATCGCGCGATCCGGCAGCGCGGCCTGAACGCGGTGTTCGTCGCGGGGCCAGGGCACGGCGGGCCCGGCCCGAACGCGTGCGCCTGGCTGGAGGGCACCTACTCCGAGCTCTACAGCCACATCCCGCAGGACGCCACCGGCATGGGCGCGCTGTTCCATCAGTTCTCCTTCCCCGGCGGCGTGCCCAGTCACTGCGCGCCCGAGACGCCGGGCTCCTTCCACGAAGGCGGTGAACTCGGCTACTCGCTGCTGCACGCGTTCGGCGCCGCGCTGGACAACCCCGATCTCACCGTGTTCTGCGTGATCGGTGACGGCGAGGCGGAGACCGGTCCGCTGGCCGCCAGCTGGCATGCGAACAAGTTCGTCAACCCGGCGCGCGACGGCGCGGTCCTGCCGATCCTGGCGCTGAACGAATACAAGATCGCCAATCCGACCATCCTGGCGCGTATCCCGGAACAGGAGTTGCTCGCGCTGCTGCACGGATACGGCTATGAGCCGATCGTCGTCGCGGGCGACGAACCGGCCACCGTCCACCAGGCCATGGCCGCCGCGCTGGACACCGGTCTGGAGCGGATCGCGCAGATCCAGCGCGCCGCCCGCGGCGGCACCGACGGGATCCGGCCCGCGTGGCCGATGATCGTGCTGCGTACGCCGAAGGGCTGGACCTGCCCGCCGATAGTGGACGGCGACCCGGTCGAGGGCACCTTCCGCGCACATCAGGTCCCGTTGCCCGCCGCGCGCACCGACCCGGAGCACCGCGCGGTCCTCGAACAGTGGCTGCGGTCCTATCGTCCGGAGGAGTTGTTCGACGAAACCGGCAAGCCGGTCTCGGAGCTGTGCGACCAGGTGCCGGACGGCGATCGGCGGATGAGCGCCAATCCGGTCGCCAACGGCGGCGCGCTGGTCCGCGACCTGCGCCTGCCGGACTGGCGCGAGTTCGGCGTCGAGGTGAGCGCGCCGGGCGCGACCCGGCACGAGGCCACCAGGGTGCTCGGCGGATGGCTGCGCGAGGTCACCAGGCGCAACCCGGACAACTTCCTGACCTTCGCGCCCGACGAGCTGGCCAGCAATCGGCTGCAGGACATCCTGGAGGTGACCGGACGCGACTGGCAGGCCGAGATCGATGCCCGCGACGAGAAACTCGACCGCACCGGCCGGGTGATCGAGGTGCTGTCGGAGCACATGTGCCAAGGTCTGCTTGAGGGCTACCTGCTCACCGGCAGGCACGGCGTGTTCACCTGCTACGAGGCGTTCATCCACATCGTGGACGCGATGTTCAACCAGCACGCCAAATGGCTCGACGCCAGCGCGGCGGTGCCGTGGCGGCGGCCGATCGCCAGCCTCAACTACCTCCTGTCGTCGCATGTCTGGCGGCAGGACCACAACGGCTTCACCCACCAGGACCCCGGTTTCCTGGACGTGGTGCTGAACAAGAAGCCCTCGATCGTGCGGGTGTATCTGCCGCCGGACGCGAACACGCTGCTGTCCACCTACGACCACTGCCTGCGTTCCCGGCACTACGTGAACGTGGTGGTCGCGGGCAAACAACCGCAGGCCGACTGGCTGTCGGCGACCGAAGCGGCCGAGCACTGCGCGCGCGGCATCGGCATCTGGCCTTGGGCCTGCCACCGGGACGAGATCGGCACCGCGCCGGACGTGGTGCTCGCCTGCGCCGGTGACGTCCCGACTCTGGAGACCCTGGCCGCGGCGGCGATCCTGCGCGAACGACTGCCCGAGTTGCGCGTCCGGGTGCTCAACGTGGTCGATCTGATGCGGCTGCAACCGCGGGACGAGCATCCGCACGGGCTGCCCGACAGCGAGTTCGACACGCTGTTCACCCGCGACCGGCCGGTGATCTTCGCCTTCCACGGCTACCCGTGGCTGATCCACCGGCTGACCTATCGGCGCGCCAACCACGGCGGCCTGCACGTGCGCGGGTACAAGGAGCGCGGCACCACGACCACGCCGTTCGACATGGTGATGCTCAACGACCTGGACCGCTACCACCTGGTGATGGACGTGATCGATCGCGTGCCGACCCTGCGCGAGCGAGCCGCGGGACTGCGGCAGGAGATGGTCGACGCGCGCTGGACCGCCCGCGCGTGGACCAGGGAGCACGGCGCGGACATCCCCGAGGTCGCCGACTGGACCTGGCCCTACCAGCGCGGCTGAGTGCGGCTACCGGTGTAGAGAACGTACGATCGACCGTATGGAACGTGCGGACTCCGTTTCGCCGCCCCAGCGGCACACCCCGGACATCACCGACAAGCGTCTGCTGCGCGGCGCGAAGACCCGCGCGACGGTGCTGCGGCAGGCGGTCGACATCGCCTCGCTGGACGGGCTCTCGGGTTTGAGCTTCGGCAGGCTGGCGACCGACACCGGATTGAGCAAGGCGGGGATCCAAACCCTCTTCCGCACCAAAGAGGCGCTGCAACTGGCCGCGATCGATTACGCACGGGACTGGTTCGGCGAGGCGGTCGTGGAACCGGCGCGGTCCGCGCCGCACGGTGTCGCCCGCCTGCGAGCGCTGGTCGAGCACTGGATGGTGTACGCCGAGACGCCGTTGTTCGCGGGCGGCTGCTTCCGCGTGGCAACCATGGCCGAGCACGACAGCAAACCGGGCCCGGTCCGGGACGCGCTGCTGCGCGACCAGCGAGCATGGGTGCGGCTGCTGGAACGGGAACTGCGCGCGGCGGTGTCCGCCGGTGAGATCGCCGAGCTGGACACGGAACTGGCCGCGTTCCAGATCGACGCGGTGCTCTGCGCGACCAACACGGCGTTCCGGATCGGTGATCCCGGGGCCGCCGAGCGCGCCCGCCGGATCATCGAGGGATTCCTGCAACCCGCCTGAGCATGGACTATGCACTTCACGCATAACGAGGGCCGAATTAGTCGGCGCACCTGGACATTCGGATAGTTCGGACAAACGGAGCGTCGGCTTGTATCTTGCGGATAACGCGTCTGAACGCGTTCCGTTGCAACATCCCATCCGTCGCCGTTGCCGGAGGGCGCACAGAAGGGCGGTTCGATGAACCACACAGCCGAAGCGAGCGCGTTGGAAATCCTAGGCGCCATAGGGATGGTGGCGTGGATGGTCGTGATGTGGGCGGCCGTCGGCGTGCTCATCGTTGCCCTTCGAAAACCATTGCGCCCCTGGATGTTCCGCACCGCGCTCGGTGTCATAGGACTGGGCGTGATCGCCCAGATCGCCCACTTCCAAGAACATGTCGCGCAGGTCGGGTACTGGATCCAGCATCCGAACTCACCCTCCTGGATGACCCCGTGGGGCACCGGCTTGGCCAACGGGTTCGGCCAGGTCAACCACATGAAGCCGTCGCTGGGCATGGAAATCCTGCACCTGGTCGGCAATTTCCACTTCCTCGCCGGGCTGGTCGGCATCGCGCTGATCACCCATCACGCGTTGGAGAGCAAGGCGCGCAAGTGGGGCCGGATGGGCGTGCTGATGCAGGGCATCCACGGGCTCGAGCATCTCGCGCTCACCCTCACGGTCGCGTTCGGCACCGAGGCGATCGGCCTATCGACCATCTTCGGCCTGCTGGATCCCGGTGCGGGCGCGTCGACCTACCGCATCTGGTGGCACTTCCTGGCCAACGTGATCGGCACGACCATCTTCGCGCTCGCGCTGTACCACTTGTGGCGGGAACGCGCGGTGATCGAAGCCCCGTTCCGTGATCCCGCCGCGGCCGAGCCGCGCCGCGTTCCGGACACGGCGCCAGAGCCGGTGGCCCCGGCCTACGCCATCGAAGCCTGATTTCCTCGTAGATCCACACCGCGTCTGCCGGCAGGTCACCTGCCGACAGACGCGGTTTCTCGTATTCACACCCGCCTTGGCCACCAACGGTTCCTGAGGGAGCACGGGCGAAATATTGCCGCCGACCATCTTTCGGCGCGCCCGATCGCCGCTGGTCATCACCCCGCCGCTCCGCCGACTTCCCAGCACCGAGAAACCACTCGACAACTATCTACCCGTCGATTAATGTGACGTTATCCAACGGCACGATAGACAGGGAGTCGTTGATCGGACCACACCGGACCGATCCCCGATCCCAAGGGTGGCGAGATGAATCGGACACGAACGATGACCGGCATCACTGCCCACCAGCGACGGACGCAGACCTGGCTCGTCCGCCCGCTGATCGTGAGCGCGATAGCGGCCACGCCGGAAACCCCGGCGCCGACCCGAGCGCTGGCCGGGCCCGACACCGTCGAGGACCCGCGCCCCGCATACCCGGGCCGCCACGGAGACGACAGGCCGGGCTCTTCCCGCCCCGACGACCGGAACCGCGCCGACCGGCACCGACCCCCGGACGACATGTCCGCGACGGATGCCGCCGCGATTCCTTCCCCGCCCCCACCCCGCGCGGCAACCCCGACACCCGCCGTTCGCCGCACCGCCGCATCCCGAACCGCGCCGCGCACGGTTCGAATTCCCAACGGAGACTTACGATGAACGCCACCATCGCGCATACCGCCCGGCGACTGCTCACCTGTGCCGTGATCATCGGCGCGCTCACCGCGGGCGCCGCAGGCATCACCACAGCCGAGCCGCGCTCGAATCCCTCGGATCCGCGCAACGGCACCGGCGACGACCACGGCTGGACCCACATCGACCCGATGGGTCAGCACCACATCAACAGCGACCGGCTGGAAGCCAACGCGGCCGACCAGGCCCGCCGCGACTACCACCAGCGCCAGAGCCAGCCCGGGCCGAACGACACCGTCACCGGCAGCAACTCCAACAGCTCGACCTGGTCGCGGACGACCCGCCCGGACGGCAGCGGCTACACCGTGTGCAAGCCGCAGGCCAGCTGGTGCCGCTGATCGTCCAGCCGACGCACCAGCTCGCAGCACCACGACACCTTTCCCGATTTTCGCAGTGATCTTACCGCTATTCAGCGGCACACTACTTGAAGCATCATCATTCCCGATCCCCTGCCGGCGGCCGGGATAGCGCACGAAAGAGAAGCACCAATGAGCAAGATTAGAGGCCTACGCCGGGCGTCCGCGTGTAACGACAAGCGGACCGCCCCGGCACGGACGCTCACCCTGCTGGCGGCGGCAGTGGTGGCGGCGGGCGGCCTGAGCCTCGGCGCGGGCACCGCCGAGGCTCAGGGCGCTGCCTGCCTCTGGGCCGGTGGCGCCTACGGCCAGGGCACGACCGTCGTGGCAGGCGGCTGGAACTTCCTCTGCGGCACCGACGGTCGCGGCGCTCCGTACTGGCACACGTCCTCCTGGCACCGCGGAGACGCGCGCCGGGCCAGCACCGTCCCCAACCCGGGCGCGTACACCAACCCCACCGGCCTGTTCAGCGCCGGCGCACGCCAATTCGGTACCGACTACAACGATTACTGCGTCGGCAACCAGCTCATCGAGGGCTCCGAGGACGTCTACCAGGTCGTCGCGGACGGACGCGGCGGGCTGTACTGGAAAGCCGCAGGACCGATCGACCAGTGGGCGTTCGATCCCGGCACGGGTCCGCGGCCGTCCTGGCGGTCATCGGGCTCCTGCCATGACGGCTCCCTGATCTGACCGAACCCCGAACAACCCCCGACCACGCCCGTAACCGCCGCGACGGTTACGGGCGTGGTCGCGTTGGTGCGGGGCTCGGACGCGATCACGCAGAGCGCCGCGCGGGCCGCCGCTCGGATTCCATCCGCACCCGTTCCTCCAGGTTCTCCGGGATATGCCAGGTGATGTCGGCCCTGGTAGCGGCCATCAGCTTCCTGCGCACCGCCGCGACTTGGGCGTCGACCGTCCGGATCGAGCTGCCCCTGCGCCCGGCGATGGCGCTGTTGGCCCAGCCCGCGGCGGCGAGCACGGCGACTTCGCGCTCCGCGGGGGTCAGCTCGTCCCAGCGCGAGGCGATCGTCCTCGCTCGCGGTCGGGGGCTGGGGAGCTGATCGATGGGCAACCTGCCGAGCAGGAACAACTGGAGCTCGTCGCGTTCCGGCCGCAGGCGGGCGCCGCGCTGGGCGGCCGCCGCGTAGGCCTCCTCGCCGACGACCGAGGTGGCCACCTCGACGGCTCTGGCGGTGCCGCGGGCCACCAGTGTCACCCGGTCGGCGACGATGCCCATCGAACGGTGCAGCGTGTCGATTCCGCCTTGCAGATGGGCGATTTCGGTGGCCGCGGCGATCGATTCGGCGCTCCCGGCCTCGCCCGCGTCGAGCCGGGCGCACAGCAGGTAAGTCTTCGCCATCATGCTGAAGTGGGCGACCCAGCCCGCCGTCCAGGTGTCCCCGGTGGTCAGCAGGCGCTCCAGCGTGGACTGTCCGAGCCGCACCGCCTCCTGCGGATCGCCGTGCCTGGACACCGCGATCATCACGGCCAGCTCCGCCCAAGCGATCGCCCAGGCCGCGCCGGAGTCGAGGGCCCGGTCCAGATGCCTGCGCGTGGCGCCGAGCGCCACGTCGGCATCGGCGATGTTGGCGTAGGTGAGCGTCTCGAACAGCTCGCTGCGCTGCTCCCCCGCTCGATCGCCCGCCGCGGCGAATTTCCTTCGCGCCCGCGCCAGTACGTCGGCCGCGCGCAGGTCGAAGTGGATGAGCAGCAGTTCCAGGCCCCAGGTGAACTCGACGGGGGCGGGCAGGCCGACGTCGGTGGCCGTGGTCTCCCGCCAGCCGCGGCGCAGGTCCGGGTCGGTCAGGCACTCCGCGGCGCACTCGTCCAGCAATTGCGCGGTGTAGGTGTGCCTGCCCTGCCAGATGGCGATCCAGCCGACCAGCGCGGTGGCGTTGATGCGCAGCCTGGTCGGCGGCGGATCGAGCTGGGCGGTGGCTTCCAGCGCCTGTTCGGTGAGACCGGTGATGGCACGGTTGGAGCCGGTGATGAACGGCACACGCAACGCCATCAGCGTCGCGGCGGTCTCCAGCCCGACGACGGCCTCCTCCGGGTCGGCCAGGCTGGTCTCGATGGCGATGAGGATGTTGTCCCAGGCCGTGCGCGCCCAGTCGATCCACTCCTGTTCCCGTGGGCCGTACCAGGTGGCCGGGCCCGCGGCGACCCGGTCGCGGTAGTGCCGCCGGTGCCGGGCGAGCAGCCGCGCCTCGTCGACGTCGCCGCCGCGCGCCGCCAGCCGGTCGCGCATGAACACCCGGACACTCTCCAGCAGGTAGTACCTGACCGCGGTCGGAGTGATGTGCGCCGACAGCAAAGACCGTTCCACCAGGCGCTCGAGCAGCGGCCCGATCTCCTCGGCGGGCAGCGACGCGTCCGCGCAGACCGCCACGATCGCGTCCGTATCCGCTCCGCCGCACGGAGTTTCGTCGTTCTCCGCGTCGCAACCGGTGGCGAACACCGACAACCGTTCCAGCAGTAGTTGTTCCAGGTCGGTGCACAGGCCGTAGGACCAGGCGATCACGTCGCGCACGCTGCGGTGGCGTTCCCCGACGCCGCCCCTGGCGCCGTGCGTCCAGTGCAGGCGCCGGTCGTCGGTGTCGCCGGACAGTTCGCGCAGCACGATCGCGGGCGGCCGGTGCAGCAGTCGCGCCGCGGCCAGCCGGATGAACAGCGGGTTGTTGTCGACATGACCGCAGATGCGCGCAGCGATGGCGAGCTGCCCGGGATCCTGGGGAATCGGCCGTCCGGTGCGCTCGGCACGCCGCCGGAACAATTCGAGGGCGTGCGTGCTGGACAGCGGCGGCACGTGGACCAGGTGCTCGTCGATCCAGCCCACCGGCTCCCTGCTGGTCGCGAGGACGGTCAGGCCGGGCACCGCGTCGAGCAGTCCGACGATCAGCGGACCGACTCCACCGAGCACGTGTTCGCAGTTGTCGAGCACGAGGATGGTCCGGTGCGACTCGTCGTCGTCCTCGCTCAATGTCGCCACCAAGCCGTCCCAGGCCGAGCGGCCGGTGATGCCGTTCTTGGCGAGGGACTGGAGCACTTCCTCGGCGACCGCTCCGGTCTCCGCGCCCGCCGCGAGCCGAGCCAGACGCGTCCAGTAGACCGAGTGCCGCGCCGTGCCGCGATAGCGGCGCACGGCTTCGAACGCCAACGTCGTCTTGCCGATGCCGCCCGGCCCGAGCAGCGTGATCAACCGCGCGCTCGACGAGGACAGCAGCGCGTCGATCTGTCGCAGTTCGGCGTGTCTGCCCACGAACTCGCCGGGCGCGGCGGGGCCGTTGCCACCGCCGCTATTCACTTCCGACATGCCGCCCACACCTATCGATCCAGAAACCACCGGGAGCAGCAGCCTAGTAGGCGCACCTTCGCCCTCGCTCCGGCCATACGCGACCTACCGACCGACTACGTCCGGCAGCGCCCATTACCGGCCACGCGGCGGCCACCGACGGACTGCGTCCGGCAGCGCCCGTTATGCGCACCGCCCGCCTCCGCACCGGCCATGCGGCAGCGACCGACGGACTGCGTCCGGCAGTGCCCACTATGCGTACCTCCCGCTTCGCTCCGGCCATACGCGAGCTATCGACGGACCTCTTCCGGCAGCTCCCATCAGGCACGCCTGCGGCCGCGTCTGGGCCGTCGCTCGGATTCACGGCGAACGCGGTCGGCGAGCTCGGCGGGAATGTGACCGGCGATGTCGGCTCGGGAGGCGATCATCAACTTCTGCCGGATGGTGGCCACCTGCGCGTCAACCGTCCGGATGGAGCTGCGCCGCAGGGCGGCGATGGCGCTGTTCGGCCAGCCCGCCGCGGCGAAGACGGCGACGTCGCGTTCGGCCTCCGACAGCTCGTTCCAGCGCGAGCTGGGCCGCCGCGACGCGGGGCGGGCCGCGCTGGGCCGGTCCGGCCGCCGGGACGCGGGCGTCGAGTCGGTGGTCGGCCACCACAGCGCGTCCAGTTCGGGGCGTAGCCGGGTCCGGCGCTCGGCCGACGCGTATGCCCGGTCGCCGAGCACCGTGCGGGCGACTTCCGCGGCGCTGCGGATCTCGGCGGCGATCAGCGGCACCCGGTCCACCGCGATACCCATCGAGCGCTGCCGCGTCTTGAAACTGCCCACCAGATACGCGATCTCGGTGGCCGTGGCGGCGACCGCCGCGGGATCGCCGCCGCTGGCCCGCTCGGCGATGAGCACCTGGGCCATCGCGACGATGTGCGCGCCCACCGCCCAAGTCGCCGTCCAGGTGTCCCGTTCCCCGCGGTGGCGGGTGAACACGTCGTGGGTCAGCTCCAGCGCCTCGGCGGCGGACCCGTGCTTGGCCAGCGCCACCGCCCGCGCGATTTCCGCCCACGCCGTCGACAGCGTCGAACCGGACGACACCGACCGCTCCAGGAACCGCGCGGTGTTCTCCAGCGCCTGCCGCCGGTCGCCGACGAGGGCGGAGCAGAACGCCACGAACACGTCGCTGCGCTCGGCGCCGATGCGGTCGCCCTGCTCGGCGAACTTGTCCCGGGCCCGGGTGAGGACGGTGATCGCGCGCGGGTCGCCGCGCACCAGCATCAGCTCGAGTCCCCACATCCATTCCACCGGTGCGGGCAAGCCGAAATCCACGTCGGTGTAGCGCGGCTCGGCCGGGCCGGTCCCGCAGTCGGCGAGCAACTGCGGGATGTTGTCGGGCCGCCCCTGCCACAACGAGATCCAGCCGAGCAGCGCGGTGGCGAGGTCGACGACCCCCGAGGGACCGAGCCCGGCCGCCTTGGTGGCTTCCAGCGCCCGTTCGGTCAGCCGGGTCAGCGCGCCCGCACCGGACTTGACGAACGGAACCTTCATCGACAGCAGCACCGTCGCGGTCTCCAGCGCGATCACGGCCTCCGCCGGGTCGGCGAGGCCGGATTCGATGCCGAGCACGATGTCGTTCCACGCCGACCGCGCCCAGGCCAGCCAGGCCAGGTCGTGCGGGCCGAGCCAGATGGCCTGGCCGGCGACGACCTTGTCTCGGAAGTACCGGCGGTGCCGGGCGGCGAGGCGGTCGAACTCGCCGCGGTCGCGGCGGCGCAGCTGGTCGCGGGCGAACACCCGCACGCTCTCCACCAGGTACCAGCTGACCGTCGTCGCGGTCAGATGCGCCGACACCAGCGATTGCTCGGTGAGCCGCTCCAGCAGGTGTTCGATCTCACTCGCGGGAAGGGAGTCATCGGCGCACACCGCGATCGCGGCGTCGAGCTCGATTCCGCCCCGCACCGACTCGGCATCGGTCTCGTATCCCGCGGCGAAGACCGACAGCCGCTCCAGCAGCAGTTGCTCGGGCGGGCTGCACAGCGCGAAGGACCAGGCGATGACGTCGTAGACGCCGCGGTGGCGCTCCTCGGCGCCCGCCCTGGCTCCGTGCGTCCAGTGCAGGCGCTTGTCGTCGGCGTCGCCGGTGAGTTCCCGCAGCACCATCATCGGTGGCTGATGCCGCAACCGGGCCGCGGCCAGCCGGATGAACAGCGGGTTGTGGTCCACCCGGCGGCAGATCCGCGCGGCGACGGCGACCTGCTCGCGGTCGTCCGGGATCGCCCGTCCGATGAGTTCGGCGCGCTGGCGGAACAATTCGAGGGACTGGCGCGGCGACAGCGGCGGCACGGCGAGCAGGTACTCGTCGGCCCAGCCGATCGGTTCGCGGCTGGTGGCCAGGATGGTCAGCCCAGGGGCGGCGTCCAGCAGCTCGGCGATCATCGCCGCGACCGCGCCGAGCAGGTGTTCGCAGTTGTCCAGCACGAGAATCGCGCGCTCGGCGGAACGGTCCTCGCTGGTGAAGGTGCGCACCAGCGCGGCTCGGGTCGGTGGGGAGCTGAGATCGGTGCGCACCGCCGACTGCATCACGTCCTGCGCGGTCGCGGTGCTGTCGGGCTCCAGCTCGGCCAGCCGCGCCCAGTAGACCGGCCTGCGCCTGGCTCGCGCGCCACGGCGCAGCGCCTCCGCGGCTAATCGCGTCTTGCCGATCCCGCCGGGGCCGACCAGGGTGATCAGGCGGGCGTCACCGTCCAGCAGCGCGCCCAGCCGGTCCAATTCCGTTTCCCGGCCGATGAATTCACTGGTGGATGCAGGCAGCACGTCGCCACGTGCCTGAACCAGGGACATAGAACGAAAGTTAGCCGACCACGCGCCCACGCGCTGAGCAATCAGAAGTAACGTTCGTCCCATATCGCCCGCCGATGCCGACGGCGGGCACCGCGTGGGCGCACTACGCCGTCGACGCCGAGGCCATCTGCTGGTAGTGCATTTGGACGACCGCGCTGTCGAACGTCATCACGTCGACGAGCTGCAACCCCGACGCCACCACGGGCGTCGGGAACAGCGGGACGCCGCCACCGAGCACGATGGGGTGAACGAACAGCCGGTACTCGTCGATCAGGTCGTGCTTCATGAACGCCGACGCCGTCTCCGCGCCGCCGAACAGGACCATGTCGCAGCCGGGCTGCGCGCGGAGCGCGGTGATCTGCTCGACCAGATCGTCCCGGACGACGCGGGTGTTCCACCCGGCGGAACGCAGGGTCCGGGAGAAGACGAGCTTCGGCGTCTGTTTCCAGCACCGCGCGAAGTCGACGTAGAACTCCGAGATCGCCGGATCCACGTCGGCGGTCGGCCAGAACGATGCCATGATCTCGTACGTCTTGCGACCGTAGAGGAACAGGTCCGCCGAACGCAGTTCGTCGAGGAACGACTCGCACAGTTCCTCGTCGACCACCGGCCAGTGGATCTCCTCGTCCGGCCCCTCCGCGAAGCCGTCGAGCGACATCTGCATCCACAGTGTCACGCTTCCCATTGCCCACACCCATCTGCTGCCCTTGTGCGACGGTCAAATTGTCGGGGAGAGTGACACTTCGGCGCATCGGTAGATCGGTGGGAGACATACTTAGGTAGACGACCATAGGTAGCGTCGCAACAGTGCGGACGCGCGTCGAATGAGGCCAATATACCGCTAATTAACGGCACGTTACTGTCACGTATCTCCACTGATGGGAATCTGAAATGGAGATATTTCCTGCCGTTCCGGGCGCACCCGCCGATCAGTCCCGCGGCAGCGCCTCGGCGAGCTCGGTGTCCTGGTCGAGATACTTTGCGATGAAGTGGTTTACGAGTTCGGCGGCGGTCTCGCCGGGGATCGCGCGGGTGGCCGCCAGCCGCTGTCCGAGATCGGCGACCTCCGCCGGGCCGCCCGGCGAATCCTGGAACGACGCCCAGACGGTGCCCCGGAACAGGTCGACGAAGCGGCGGGCGATCCGGTCGGCGTCAGCGCGCAGTTTCTCCAGCTCGCCGAGCGCTTGATCAGCCGGGACACCCGCGGCGGTGAGGCGGTCGAAACCGTGCGCCAGCCGCCGATCCGCGATCCGATACGTCGCCGCGTCCACCGGCTCGTACATGCCAGCGGCGACGACCCGCGCCAGGCCGTTGGGCACGTCGCGGTAGCGCTCGGCGAGTTCGGTCGCCGCGATGGTGTCCCCGGCGTCGACGGCGGCCGTCTCGGGCGCGCCGGGCTCGCCGACGCCGAGGATGTCGCCCAGGTCGTCACCGCGGTCCCAGGCGTTGAGCAATTCCTTGATGCCGTTGAGTTTGATCCCCCGGTCGAGCAGTCTGCTGATGGTGCGCACCCGGTTGAGGTGGTCGGCGCCGTAGAACCCGGTCCGCCCCTTGACCTGCGGGGGCGGCAGCACCCCGCGTTCGTGGTAAACGCGCAGGCTGCGCACGGTCGTACCGGCCTCCCGCGCCAGCTCGTCGATCGTGTACTCCACACCCGCAGTCATACTCCAAGGAAACCACATCGCAACACGGTGCGACGGCCGGTGCGCGGCCATTGCCTGCGCGACCGACCGGTCTCTAGCGACAATTCAGCAAATGCCGCGCAGGTGGTGGCGCCCCACGCTCCGCCGGACACCGTCGGCACCCCGTGGCCGACCGCCCTTCCCGCCCTTGGAAACCCGCTCGGTGCACGGCTTTTGCCGCTGCGCCTATCCTTCCGGCATGGGTGAATCCGCAGGCCCTCCGGCCAGTATCGCCGACCGCGAGCGGGCGCTTCGCGAGCTGACCCAGCACTTGGGCACCGGCCGAATCGGCCTGGCCGAGTTCGACGAGCTCAGCGCCGCCGTCGCGGCGGCGACCAGCAAGGCTCAGCTGGCCGAACTGTTCGCCGACCTGCCCGGCAGCACACCGCCCGCACCCGAGGTCACCCCGGCCAATCCGCTGCCCCGCCTCGTCGTGCTGGCGGGGGCGGCCGTGGTGTTCTCGGTGGTGCTCGCGGTGACCACCGGCAACTGGCTGTGGCTGCTGGTGATCCTGGCGGCGCCAGCGCTTTTCATGCTCACCGCGCGGACGACCTGAGCCAGGTCACCACCGCGACTTCGGACGTACGTAGTTGGCCAGGTCGACCAAGCGGTACCGGTGCAAGCGATGCGGCGCGATCCGCGCCAGCGCACGCAGGCTCGACTCGAGCCCGCGTTGCAGCCCCAGCAAGGTGAACGGGAAACCGAGCAGGGTCGCGTCGGGGGTGGCCGATTGCCCGCCCGCCCGCACCCACTCCAGCGCCGCGCCCACCACGATGACCTGCAGTTGCAGCGCTCGTGGCTCGTCGGGCGCCGCGTCCAAGCGCGCGGCGGCCTCCAGCAGGTCGGCCTCGGTCGTCTCCGGGATCGGCTGGGAGACCAACAGCAGACACCCGGTCATCCGCGCGACGTTCTGATAGCGCGACGCCTCCGGCACCTGGTCCAGGACCTCCACGGCCTCCAGCAGCCCGCCGTCTGCGGCGAGCCTGCGGGCCAGGCCGAAGGCCGCGCTCACCACGCCGTGGTTGGTCCGCCACACGGTGCGGTAGTACTCCTCGGCGAGCCCGCCCCAGTCGGTGTCGCCCGCGGCTTCCCCCAGATGTTGCAGGGTGAGTTCGGCCGTGGCGGCCAGCGCCAGAGCGGGCGCGATCTCGCCGGGCAGCATGCGGTGCACCAAATCGAAGTACTCGAAGGCGCGCTCGTACTGGCCGTCCAGCAGCGCGGCGATGGCGGAGTACCACTCGATACGCCAGTCGGTGCCATAGTCGGGCCGCAGATCGGCGAGCCGGTCGCAGGCCGGTACTACCTCACCGAGGTCGAGGTGCGCGCGCACCGCGGTGAGCGTGCCCTCCAGCTCGAAGGTCTCCGGCTCCCGGATCGTCCCGGAGACGATCCGGTCGGCCGTGCGGCGCAACGCGTCCAGGGCGTGCCTCGGGTCACCGTGCAGGAGGGTGGACAGCAGGTCGGCGCTGGGGTCCTCGCTGTCGATCAACGGAACCGGCAGGGCCGCGACGACGCTCGGCGCGTCCAGCGCGGGCAACCGGTGCCGCCCGTCGGCCATCCCGTCGGTCTGCCCGATCAGCGTCTCGATGCCGAAATCGCCCCGCATCGCGCCGAATTCCAGCGACGCCTGGGGGTGCTCCTTGCCCGTGTCGTAGGCGAGCACCATTCGCAGGACACCGGCGAGCTGGCCGTACATGGCGTACGCGGTCGGGAAGCGGCGGCGGGGATCCGGATCGGTCGCGCGCAGCAGCAGCCGGTGCAGCGCCGGGTAGCGCCGGAGCAGCGGCTCCTGCTCCGGCGAGGGAATGCCGGGCAGTTGGTGGCCCGCGGCGTTCTTGGGCATGTCCATGACCAGCGCGGCCAGCGTCCGCCCGACGGTGTAGATGTCGGAGGCGACGGTCGGGCCGGTCTCGGTGATCTCGGGCGCCTGGTAGCCGGGAGTGCCGTAGATGCTGCCGTAGGACTCCATCGCGGCGACCGCGCCGAGGTCGATCAGCTTGACCTCGTCCTCGCTGACCATGATGTTGTCCGGCTTGAGGTCGTTGTAGGCCAGCCCGAACGAGTGCAGGTAGTCCAGCGCGGGCAGGATCTCCATCATGAAGGCGATCGCCTCGGAGACCGGAATACGTTCCGGCGCACGCAGGTCGAGCATCTTCTTCAGCGAGCGTCCGCCGACGTACTCCATGACGATGTAGCCGTCGGGCACGTCGCGGCCGGAGCGGTGCTTGACGAAGTTGTGGATCTTGACGATGCCGGGATAGGCCACCTCGGAGAGGAATTGGCGTTCGGCGAGGGCGACCACGTGCGCTTCGAAGTCGAGCGGGTTCTGCAACCCCTTGAGCACCACCCAGCGGTCGCTCACGTTGCGATCGACGGCGAGGTAGATCCACCCGAGTCCACCGTGGGCCAGACAGCCCTGGACCTCGTACTGGTCGGCGACCATCTCACCCGGCTGGAGCGAGGGCCGGAAGTTGAACGGGGAGCCGCATCGGCCGCACTCCCCCTCGACCGCACCCGGCCCGGCTTCGGTCGTGCGGCCGACCGGCTGCTGACACTTCCAGCAGAAACGTTTGTGCTCAGGGACTTCCGGGTCTTGCATGACCGCGGTGCGCGGATCGAGCGGGCTCACCTTGGGCATGGACACCAGACCGCCACCCAATCTGCGCACGCTCGGCCGCGAGCGCGCGCTGCGCCCGGAACCGGGTTCGGATTCGAGTTCACCGAGCAGCAGCTCGGCAGTGCCGATGGTCGGCTCCGGCGCGGCGTCCGGAGCGGGCCCGCGCTCGACGACGCTGGGGACGGAATCCACCGCGACGGCACGCTTCGACCGCTCCTCGGCCCACCGCGGTGTCGACCACGGATCGGGTAGTCGTGGGGCCACTTCGGTTTTGAGCAGGTGCCGAGTCGCCCAAGGGTGGGAAGTTCGCCGGGGCACCTCGGTGCCGCGCATTCGCCGATTCGCCCACGGATGCGCGAGTGGACGGTCGGATGCGCTGGGGTGCTCCGGCATACGAACCTCTCAAACCCACCGTTGAATCGGGGTTTCATTCTGGTCCGCCGCCTGTCGATGCGCAGAGTGTTGTTCCCGGCATTGGGAATAGATCCGCCCCGGGCGAAACGCCCGGGGCGGATACTGGCTCACTCCTCGTCGGGCTTGTCGAGGATCACCACGGTGTCGCCGGTGTGGCGCTGCGGCCGCTCGGCCAGGACCGGGAACTGCCCGGTGACGCCCTCGCGGGTCGCCGCGATCTGCAGCACCCGCTTGCGGGCGAGGAACCAGCCGCCGACCAGTGCGGGAATCATGATGACGACCATGGCGATCACGGCTCCGCGCTGCACGTGGTCATCGCTGAAGGCCATCAGGCCGACCACGGTCACCAGGAAGACCAGCGTCGCGAAGCTGGTGTAGGGCGTGCCGATCAGCCGGAAGGACGGGCGCTCCGCCCGGCCGGTGCGCGACCAGCGCCACAGCTGCAGCTGGCAGACCACGATGGCGGCCCACGCGAAGATGGTGCCCAGCGCCGACATGTTCAGCACGATCTCGAACGCCTGCTCCGGCACCACCGCGTTCAGGCCGACGCCGATGAGCGCGACCGCGCCGGTGGCGAGGATGCCGACGTAGGGTACGCCGCCGCGGGACATCCGCGCCGCGATGGTGGGCGCGCTGCCGTTCATCGACATCGAGCGCAGGATGCGGCCGGTCGAGTAGAGGCCGGCGTTCAGGCTGGAGAACGCGGCGGTCAGCACGACCAGGTTCATCACCGAACCGGCGCCATCGATACCGAGCTTCGAAAAGAAAGTGACGAAGGGGCTCTCACCGTTCTTGAAGGCGGTGTAGGGCAGCAGCAGAGCGAGCAGCACCAGCGAACCGACGTAGAACAGCGCGATCCGGGCGATCACGGAGTTGATCGCGCGCGGCATGATCTTCTCCGGGTTCTCCGCCTCACCGGCCGCCGTGCCGACCAGCTCCACCGCGGCGTAGGCGAAGACGACGCCGGTGGTCACCAGGACCAGCGGCAGCAGGCCGCTGGGGAACAGCCCGCCGTTGTCGGTGATGACACTGGGGCCGGTGACCTGACCGTCGACTTTGAAGCGGCCCGCGAGGAACACCGTGCCGACGATCAGGAAGGTGACCAGCGCGACGACCTTGATCAGCGCGGCCCAGAACTCGAGCTCGCCGAACCACTTCACCGAGATGAGGTTGATGGCCACCACGACCGCGAGGGAGACCAGGGCGATCAGCCACTGCGGTATCGCTTCGAACGCTCCCCAGTAATGGACATAGGTCGCGATGGCGGTGATGTCTACGATCCCGGTCATGCACCAGTGGAAGAAGTACATCCACCCGACCGCGAAGGCCAGTTTCTCGCCGTAGAACTCACGCGCGTAGGAGACGAACGATCCGGAGGAGGGGCGATGCAGCACCAGCTCACCGAGCGCCCGCAGGATGAAGAACACGAATACGCCGCAGATGGCGTAGACGAGGAACAGGCCCGGGCCCGCGCTGGCCAGTCGCCCGCCCGCACCCAGGAACAACCCGGTGCCGATCGCGCCACCGATCGCGATCATCTGCAGCTGACGGGGGCGCAGGGCCTTGTGATATCCCTCGTCCTCCTCATGCAGCGCGGCAGCGGGTGCGGGCGCCTCCGCGGGAGGTCGAACTGTGGTCATGGCGATGGCCTTTCAGGTGACGGCGATCATAACTTCGCTCAATGTACCGTTATATAGCGGTACGTTCAATAGCGACTCGCCACTTGTAACATGCTGGACATCAACGACTTTGAAAAAAGGGCGTTCGAGCAGCAGTGATCGCAAAGTGTAATCATTGAACGAGCCACTGGATATCGGTACGCTCGCAGTGGGAATGCAGTAGAGGGAGCGCAGATGGCGTGGTTCGAGCGGGAGTTCATCGCGGTCCCCGAGGAGCGCAAGAACCAATTGGTCTACAAGTGGCCGGATGTCAACATCCGCCGCTACAGCCGCGCGATCGTCAACGCCGACGAGATCGCCCTGTTCGTCCAGTCCGGGCGGGTGATCGCCGCGATGGGCCCCGGCCGGCACCGCATCGACGCCACCGAGCTCCCGGTGCTCGGCGCCCTCGTCGACACGGTCACCGGCGGCAATTTCTATCGCGCCGAGCTGTACTTCGTCTCCACGAGGGAGTTTCCGGGGATCCGGTTCGGTGGTCGGCTGGCCGACATCCTCGACCCGGTCAGTGAGCAGGTGGTGACCCTGCGCGTGTTCGGCGAGTTCGCCCTCACCGTCCGCGATCCCGCCGAGCTGCTCACCCAGCTGGCGGGCACCGCCGACCTCACCGACCAGCAGCGGGTGCAGAGCTGGTGCGCCGATCTGCTGCTCAAGTCCATGAAAATTGCCGTGACACAAGGCATCTCGCGCGGCGACTGGCAGGTGCTCGGGCTCTCGGCGCAGTTGCAGCCGATCGAGACCGCGGTGCTGCGCCAGACGAACACGGCGCTCTACGAATACGGCCTCCGCATCCCCCGGATCGGCAACTTCGACATCTCACTGGCTCCCGAAGACGCCGAGCGGCTGAAGCGCCTGGCCAAGGACGTCAAGTACATTCGCCTGACCGGCGATTTCCAGCGCTACGCCGCGGGCGAACTCGCGCTGGGCGCGAGCCAGGGTTTCGCGCACGGTCACCACCACGGCGCCGACGGCGGATTCCTCGGCGCCGCGCTGAGTTTGAACGCCATCGGCCAGCAGGTCGGCACCCATCCCGCCACACCGCAGCTTCCGCCCGCGGCTCCCGCGGCGGGACAGGTGTCCTGCGCCGCCTGTGATACCGCGAACCCGACCGGCGCGAAGTTCTGTATGAACTGCGGTGCGCGCTTGGCGCCGCAGCCGCGGCACTGTCCCAGTTGCGGCGCGGAATCGCCCGCTACGGCCAAGTTCTGCGGTTCCTGCGGAACGCCGATGCCCGGAGGCTGACGCCGAGCGCGCCAGCCTGGCGGGCATCGTCCGGATGGATCAGCCTGCGGCCGTCGGTGCGACGGCGGTCGACTCACCGCCGCTCACCATGCCGCGGACCTGCCGCGCCGCCACCGAGAGAGCGGCCAGGTCGTGGGTCTCGGCGGCGAAGATCTGCGCCAGCGACGCACGGGCCCGGGCCAGCCGCGACCGGTTGGTCGACTCCCAGTACGCGATCTTCTCGGCGGTGCTGTCCTGCGGTTCGCTCGCGGTCAGCACGTCCAGGGTGAGCGAGCGCAGCGAATCGTAGAGATCCTCGCGCACCGCCAGCCGGGCCAGCGCCCGCCAGCGCCCGCCGCGCTCCAGCTTGCCCACCGCGGTCAGCAGGCGCTCGATCTGGAAGTGCTCGTTCAGCGCGTAGTACAGCACCGCGACCTCCGCCGGATCGCGGTCGGCGATGTCGGCCAGGTCGATCACATCCAACAGCGGGAAGCGGTGGATCAGCCCGAAGGCCTCCTCGGCCAGCTCACGCGGCGCGCCACGGGAGATGGACCGCCGCGAACGCTCGGCGAGATCGTCGGTGAGATACCCGGTCAGCCAGGCGGGCACCTGGCCGGCCAACGCACGCACCCCGTCCCGGTACCTGGCAATGTCGGCGCCGATCGCGATCGGCTGCGGCCGGTTGGACAGCAGCCACCGCGACGCCCGGTCGAGCGTGCGCTTGGTCTCCAGCTCCAGTTCGTTGCGCGCCGCCGTGGACATCGGCGTCTGCCTGATCCGCTCCCACAGCGTGTGCAGATCGAAGATCTCGACCGCCGCCTTGTACGCGCGCACCGCGTCGTCGGTGGTGGCCCCGGCCTCCTCGGCGAGACGGAAGGCGTAGGTGATGCCGCCGTAGTCGACCATCTCGTTGACCACGACGGTGGCCACGATCTCGCGCCGCAGCGGGTGCCTGCCGATCGCGGCGGCGAACCGCTCGCGCAGCGGCGCGGGGAAGTAGGCGGGCAGCACCGACGCGAACGCGGCACTGTCGAGCAGGTCGCCGGCGAGCAGGTCGGCCTTGAGCGACAGCTTCACGTGCGCCATCAGATTGGCCAGCTCGGGCGAAGTGAGCCCGGTGCCTTCGGCGGCGCGGCGGGCCAGCTCGGCATCCGTCGGCAACGCCTCCAGCTCGCGGTCCAGGCCGCGGCGCTGCTCGAGGTCGTTGATCAGCCTGGCGTGCACGCCGGACATGCCCGCCGCGTCGGCCCGTGACATCCCCAGCCGGAAGTTCTGCGAGATGTTGTCCCGCAGCACGAGTTCGGAGACCTCGTCGGTCATCGAGGCCAGCAGCGGGTTGCGCTCCGCGACCGGGAGCTCGCCACTGGAGACGACGGCGTCGAGCAGGATCTTGATGTTCACCTCGTGGTCGGAGCAGTCCACGCCCGCGGAGTTGTCCAGCGCGTCGGTGTTCATCCGTCCGCCGTTGCGGCAGAACTCGATGCGGCCGAGCGCGGTCGCACCCAGGTTCCCGCCCTCGCCGATTACTTTTACCCGCAGTTCGTCGGCGTTGACGCGGACCGCGTCGTTGGACTTGTCGCCCACCTCGGCATTGGTCTCGGTGCTGGCCTTGATGTAGGTGCCGATGCCACCGTTCCACAGCAGGTCGACCGGCGCGAGCAGGATGGCCTTGATCATCTCCGGCGGCGACAAGGTGGTCACGTGTGCGGGCAGGTCGAGTGCCGCACGCACCTCCGGTGTCACCGGAATCGCCTTGGCGGAGCGATCGTAGACGCCACCGCCGGAGCTGATCAGCGACCGGTCGTAGTCGGCCCACGAGGAACGCGGCAGGGCGAACATCCGCTGCCGCTCCTGGAACGAGCGCGCCGCGTCGGGAATCGGGTCGAGGAAGATGTGGCGGTGGTCGAACGCGGCCACCAACCGGATGTGCTCCGACAACAACATGCCGTTGCCGAACACATCACCACTCATGTCACCGACACCCACAACAGTGAAATCCTGCGTCTGGGTATCGATCTCCATCTCACGGAAGTGCCGCTTGACACTCTCCCACGCACCCTTGGCCGTAATCCCCATCGCCTTGTGGTCATAACCCGCCGACCCACCAGAGGCGAACGCATCACCCAGCCAGAACCCGTAGCTCTGAGCCACCTCATTGGCGATATCCGAAAACGTCGCCGTCCCCTTGTCCGCGGCCACCACCAAATACGTGTCGTCACCATCGCGGCGCACCACCCGAGCAGGCGGCAACACCTCACCGGTCGCCCGATCCACATTGTCGGTGATATCCAGCAAACCGGAGATGAAGGTGCGGTAGCAGGCAACACCCTCCGCACCAAGCGACTGCCGATCCGCCACCGGATCGCCAGTCGCCGCGGGCGGTTGTTTGACCACGAACCCGCCCTTGGCACCGACCGGCACGATCACCGCGTTCTTCACCGCCTGCGCCTTCACCAAACCCAGAATCTCGGTCCGGAAATCCTCCAACCGATCCGACCACCGCAAACCACCACGCGCGACCGAGCCGAAGCGCAGGTGCACGCCCTCCACTCGCGGCGAATAGACGAAGATCTCGAACTGCGGACGCGGCTTGGGCAGTTCGGCGATCGCGTGCGGGTTCAGCTTGACCGACAGGTAGTCCAGCGGATCACCCGCCTCGTCATGCCGGTAGTAGTTGGTCCGCAGCGTCGCCTCGATCAAGCCGAACAGGGCGCGCAGAATCCGGTCGGTGTCCAGGCTGACCACGGCGTCGATCTCGGACTGCACCCGTTCGGCGATCTCGGCGGCCCGGTCGGCGGTCTGATCGTCGACCCTATCCGGATCGAAGTACGCGGCGAACAGTTCGGTGCACGAGCGGGCGGTGGCCGGGTGGGTGAGCAGCACGCGGGTGATGTTGCCGAAGGTGTAGGCGAATCCGGCTTGCTGCAAGTACTTCGCGTAGGCGCGCAGCAGCGCCACCTGACGCCAGTGCAGACCAGCGCGCAGGATCAGCTCATTGAGGCCGTCGACCTCGGCGCGACCGAACCACATCGCGGTCACCGCGTCCGGGAAACGCCGTCGCACACTGGTTTCCGGCAGCGACGCGACATCGACCGACTGCCCGAGCTGCGCGGGCGGCTCGCTGTCGAGCGCGTCCCGCAGCGGCGCGGCCGTCACGCGCAGCCCGAAGTCGTAGATCCAGCGGTCCGGCCGGTCCGGCACCGTGATGCGGTAGGGCCGCTCGTCGACCACTTCCACACCGAGACTGTGCAGCACCGGCAGCACCCGGCTCAGCGAGACGCCCTCGCCCGCCACGTACAGCGTGAATCGCCACTCCGCGGAGGCGGATTCGCCGTGCCGGTAGAGATTGGTGTCGATCTCGCCGTCGGCCAGCCGCTCCAGCCTGCGCAGATCGGTGAGCGCACGCGCGGGCTCGTGCTCCTGCTGGTAGCTCGCCGGGAAGGCGGCGGCGTAGTCGCCGACGAGCGCCTGCGGTACATCCGAGGCTCCCGCGGCCTCGGCGACCAGGCGGTCGCTCCAGGTCCACGTGGTGGCCAGCAGCAGCTCCTGGATCCGCTCGCGGTTGTCCTCGGAGATGTCGCCCGGTTCGGCGCCCGGCTTGCGGTGCACCGTGAAATACACGACGGCCAGCTCGGATTCGGTGGCTCGCGCGGAATAGGCGATCTGCTCGGCGTCGAACTCCGCACGCAGGATGTCGCCCATGCGCACACGGACCTCGGTGGAGTAGCGGTCCCGCGGCATGTACACCAGGCAGTAGATGGTGTCGCTGCGCGCGTCGCGCCGGAGGAACAACCGCACTTGGCGCCGCAGGCCGAGATTCATGACGGCGGAGACGGTTTCGAAGAGCCTGCGCGCGTCGGTGGAGAACAGCTCCACCCGCGGGAACGACTGCATCATCTCCAGCATCGCCTGCCCGGAGAACGAGTTGAGGTCGAAACCGGCCCAGTCGATGACCTGCAGCACCCGCCGCGAGATGACCGGGATGTCCAGGATGTTCTCGTGCAGGCCCGCGACGGTGAAGGTGCCGACGAAGACGTGCTCGCCCTTCACCATGGCGACGGTGTCACCCCAGGCCGCGCGCCCGCTCGGATCGCCGGAGCCGTAGTCGGCGACGCTGATGAAGTACAGATCCCGCGACCCGGGCAGCAGCGAGTCCACCGAGCCGTTGGCCATGCGCAGGACCGTCCGCTTCGCGCCGACCACCGGCACGCTGATATCCGCGGCGGCGCCGCCGGCGAGCACGCCCAGTCCGGTGCCGGGCAGCTGCCACGGCTCGAAGTCGGCGTTCGCGGTCGGCGCGGAACGGCGGAAGTGGTAGTAGCCGTAGCCGAGCGGGGTGAAGTGCCCGTCGGACAGCCAGCGCAGCAGATTCGCGGTCTGCGGGATCTCGGCGTCGCCTGCCCACTGCGCGGCCTGATCGAGCTGGTCGGCGACAGTGGTCAGCACCTCGACCATGGTCGGCGTGTCGTCGGCGACCTGGCGCAGGTCAGCCAGCAGGGGCGGCAGCGCGCGCTCGATCCGGTCCACCAGCTCGTCGGACAGGCCCGCGCCCAGCTGCACGTGAATCCACGACTCGCGCAATGTCTGTCCGTCGGCCTCGGCGGAGGGTTCGGCCTCGACGTCGCGGGGCGCGATGGAAAGCACCCTGCCCTCGGCGTCCCGGGACACGTCGAACACCGGGTGCACGACCTCGGTGATCGTCGCACCGAGCCGCCGCAGCGCGGCGGTGACCGAGTCGACCAGCAGCGGCATGTCGTCGTTGACGATCTGGATCGCGGCGCCGAGCCCGGCGTTGTCATCCGGGCGGTAGACCCGGGTGGTCGCCGAACCGGGCGCGCGGGTGGCCGCCAGGCCGAGGTGTTGGCGGAAGATCCGCTCGGCGCGATCCGTGATCGCCGAGGCCGAGGGCCCCGGCTGGATCCACCGGAAGTAGGCCGCCTCTAGATCGGTCGGATCATCGTGGAACCGCTTCGGTGAAATCGTCTGCTGGGTGGTTGCCACCATCGATCCGTTGCCTTCCCGAGAACTGCGCTCGTACGTGTGTCGTACTTCAAATAACGTACCGCTGGATAACGGCACAATCAACAGTGTAACAATAATTTTCCGTAGCAGATACGGGTTACGGCGTCCGGATCAGGGCGTTTCTTCGGCCGGACGAGGCGGACGGTGCCGTGTCAGCGGACCAGTCCCGCCCGCGAGACAAAGGTCCGGGCGGCCGTCTGACCGGCGAATGTCCCTGTCTCCAACCGGAAACCGGCCCGGGTGTCCGCGTACCAGACGGTTGCCGAGGGGCTGATCGCCACATAGACGGGCCCGTCGACGAGCACGACCGCGCGGGCGTTGCGCCAGCGGGACATGGTGTCCGACAGCTGATCCGGCTGGACCAGCTCGGAATAGAAGGTCAGATCCCTACCACCGGCGATACCGCCGAAGAGCATCGGGTTGTCGGCCGCGATGACGCACTTCTCGCCGCGCCCGGTGTTGTCCAGCGGCTGACACGATGCCGCGGACCGCAGCAGACCCGGCATGGCTTGTGCCTGTGTGTCGCCGCTCGGAACCACGGGAAAAGGCATCGAGCAGGAGCGGACACCGAAGACGGCGGCAACGATCATGACCACGATCGCGATTCCGACGGCACGCCACTGCCAGAGCGGATACGTCTTGCCGACGATCTTCTTGGTCTCGGCGACCGCTTTCTCCGCCTCCGCGCCGACCTTCTCGGCAACCTCGGCCACCTGGGTGGGCAGCTTGCGCTCGACGACGGACTTGTCCCCCGACGACCGCAGCGGCGCACCGCAGTGCGCGCACCGGGAATTGGCACCGGTGTTGCGATGCCCGCAGTACTCGCAGACCAGCTCGCGCAGCGTGGACACCTCAGCGCCCCGTGACCACGATCGAGGAGATGGCGGTGGTGTTGATCGAAGGACCGCCTTTGGATTCCAGCACAGTCAGCACGATCTTCGACGCGCTCACGGTGGGCTCGATCTTGGTCACCACCAAGGTGCGCTGATCGAGGGTCGGCTGGGTGTAGACGGTCTTGTTGCCGTCGTCGAACTGGTACGAAACCCGGCTCACGGTGCGGTATTTCGACCACTGATCGATACCGTCCGCACTGATGTTGTCCCAGCCGGGCACGATGCCGATCGAGTCGATCTGGTAGGTCTTGCCCAGGTCGATGGTGATCACCTGGCCGTCGACCTTGTAGGCGCGCACGCACGACCACGCCTTGCCCGATTGCCCGGAGAAGGCGTCCATCGCCGAGGTGCTGCCCGGCGGGCATTTCGACTCCGCGGACTTCACCTGGATGATCGAGCCCGCCGCCGGAGCGGCCGACGTCGTCGGCGCCGCTGAGGTCGGCGGCGGCGTGACGACCAGCAGCTGGTTCTGCGCCGTGTTCTTCGAGTCGCCGCCACCGGTGGTCACCAGCAGCAGCACCAGAAGCACCGCGACCACCGCGGCGACAATCAACGCCACCCGCGGTTTGCGCAGCTGAACCAGCGCGTCCTTGGCCACCTGTTGCGCAGGCGCGAGCCGGTTGGACTGGGTGGCCGCAGGACGTTCTGGTTCTGGTTCCGGTTCCGGCGTGTTCGAGCGCGCCGCGGCCGCGGAGTAGTCGCTCGCGAAATCCATTGCGGACGTCGTGTCCTGGGTCTGCCCGTTCAGCAGCGCGAGGATTCGCTCGCTGGCCCTCGGGCCGTCACCGCCGCGGCGCCGCGGCGCCACCGGCTCGGAGTCCGGATCGAGGTCGGGAAGCCCGAGCGACGCGGTGCCGAAGTCCGGACTGTCGCTGGGCGGCGCGGCCGAAGGCCCGAACGACGGATCGGACAGCAAAGCCTCCAGTACCGCGCCTCGATGACGGAGAAAAACGTCTCCCGCGTCCTCATCGGGCATGAACCGGATCGTATCCGGCGCGCCCAGCCCGCCGAGCTCCCGCTATTCCCGCTGGAGGGAACAGCCGAGAGGCCGGTTCAGCGCTTCTTCTCCTCGGTCACGAAGTACTCCGGCGGCACGTCGAAAACCCGCGCCAGCGCGATCACCAAGTCCAGCCGCGGGATCGCGTCACCGTGGATGAGCCGGTACAGACCGGACTGCGACACCGGCACGTCCGGGTAGGCCAACTCCAGGTGCTGCGCCAGCGAATAGAGCGTCAGCGAACGCGTCGATCCGTCCTCGGTGGACACGACGGACTCCGCGATCAGCTCCGACAACCGGCTGGAGAAGATCGCGGCGGCGGCCTGCCTGGGAGTCAGCGCGTCCCCGGCGTCCTGATGAGGGAGATCGCCGCCATCGGAATGGGTGTCCGCAACCACGGTGATAGACATTAACCGACCGCTCCCGTCAACTCACGCGACGGCCACCCGGTTGCGGAGGTGCAACCACGGGTGCAGAGGCCCGAGCGGCAGGCGCGGGCGGACCGTCGACAGTATCGAAATATCGTGTTTCGCCTCTCGGCTCGATGAGGTCGACCCGCACCGTGCGCATCGGAATGCTCACGTCCACCGCGGTCGCGCTGACCTGATTGATCGCGAGATCGACCGCACGCCTGCGCGGACCGCCGGGCTCGCTGATGGTGACCGTCGTCTGTGCGCTGGACGCCCGCGGTGGCAGGTGGTCGAAGACGGCGATCGTGGCGGGGCTGTCGGCCGCCGCGTCGTTCTGGGCTCTTGGTCCTCCGGCGTTCGGATCGGCCATCCGCATGGAGCGGGGGTCACCGACCGCGGTGACGAGCTGACGCCAGCTGTCCGGTCGCGCCGAATGGATCTCCACGTCCGCGCCGACCACCATCGCCCGCAAGATGATCTGCTGCGCGACCGGCAGCACCGCGTGCACGTCGATGGTGCGCCTGCGCGGGTTGTACCGGGCCGGGTCGAACAGCGGCAGCGCCAGAGTGTGCCGCGGCTGGCCGCTGATCGCACCCAGGATCTGTCCGTTCGGTCCGATCGCGATGGTCAGTTCGGCGACGAGGTCGGCGGGTGCGACGTCGGAGCCGGACTCGAAGCCGCGCAAGGCGCGAACCGAGTAGCCGGTGGGCAACGACGCCATCAGCGCCGTGGACTGGTCGCCGCGCAGAAGCCGCAGGTACTCCGGCGGGGAGGTGGTCAGGGCCGGACCGATGAACCGGACCAGCGCGCGCGGCCCGTCTGCGTCATCGGTCAGACTCACCACCAGCGTGGTGCGGCCGCGGTTCCAGGTCCAGCAATCGTCCAGGCCGACCCCATCCAAGCGGGACCAGTCGATCAGGAAGCTGGTCACGCAACGACCGGGTACCGACGACTCCAGGTTGCTCCAGGTCTCCCGCAGATCGGTCAGTTCGACACCGGCGTGCAGCAAGCGCGTCGCGTCCCGCAAGGCGTCGGCGGGCAGCGCGTGCGCGGCGATGCCGCGTTCGCGTAGCCGCCCCGCTATCCGATGCGCGGCGCTGGCCAGCGCCTTGGGCGCGACCACCGAGCATGGGCCGCGCTTGCTCAGCGCGGCCAAGTTGCGTTCCTGGTCGAGCCGGACCACCAGCCAGGTCAGCCGGTCGCCGACCACCGGGTGGGAGCCGATCAGCTGGTCGTAGAGCATGCTGTAACTGCCCGCGGAACGAACACGCTGCCCGGTGGTGACGATATCGATGTCGATCGAAATGCCGAACTGGTCCAGCATCGGATACAGGAGATCGACCGGAATGGTGTCCTCGGTGTAGAGCGTTCGCTCTCCGATGACGGTGGGCAGGTCCAGGTTCGGCGCGAGCTGGATCATCGCGATCAGCGTGTCGCCCGCCTCGTTGATGCCGCAAACACCTGCCGCGACTTGGACATCCCGGATTCGGGCCTGTCGCTCCCGTTCCCGCGCCCGTGTGGTCCGGCCGGATCGGTAGCCCATCCAGTCGAGCAGCCAGCGCGCGCCGGTGCGACCGTTCACCCGGACGGTCACCGTCGTGACCAGGACCGTGACGACCACCGCGCTGACCCACCAGGGTGTCTTGGCCGACAGACCGACCAGCAGCGGGCTGCCGACGACGACGAAGGCCGCGAAAGGACCGCGCTCGACGCCGCCGACCCGGACGCTCGGAAAGCTCACCGCCGCCTCCGCATCAGGGAGTTCGCGTGACTGCCCGCGAGGCCGAGCAGCATGGCGACGGCGATCACGACGGTCGCGGTGATCGCAGGCAGCGGATCCTTCGGGCGCGGCGGGGCGGGCATGGGCAGCTCCGAGGACCGGAACAGCCCGGCGGGCTGCTTCGGGGGCGTCCGGTAGCTCAGCGCGGCCAGGGGGTCGATCATGCCCGCGCCCACCGCGTTATCGATGCCGCGGGCGGGCGCGTGCGCGCTGGCCTGCAAACGGGCGGCGATCTCAGCCGGGGTCTCGTTGGGGAACCGCGAGCGCAACAGCGCGGCGACCCCGCTGACGTAGGCCGCGGCGAACGACGCGCCGCCCACCGGAACCAGCTTGTCGGGAGTGCCGACTCCGTTGATCAGACCGCCGCCGCCGGGACCGAGCGACTCGATGCCGGTTCCCGGCGCGGCCACCGAAACCCATGGCCCGTTCAGTGAATCCTGCATCGGCGCACCGGTCGCGGTGGTGAATCCGACGGTGAGCACGTCGGCGCCGAACCAGCCCGGCGTGGAGATGGTCTTCACGTCCCGCCAGTTGCGGGAGTCGGCGGGCCGGGTCGGATCGATGTCGGGATTCTGCGCGCAGTTGGCGGTGCCGGCGGTGTTGCCCGCGCCCGCGACGATGAGCGCCCCGCGAACGTGCACCGCATGGCCGATGGCCGCCGACAACATGGACTGGTCCACCTGCGCGTCCGCGGGCACACAGATCGGCAGTGACACCGTAATCACCCCGGCGCCTTGGTTCGCCGCGCGGGTGATCGCTCGCGCCATGGTGCGCAGGTCGATCGAAAGTTGCAGGTCGCGATCGGAACTCGGTCGTTCGAGGCTGAACGCGCCGGAACGAGTGCGAATGGAGATGATCCGCGCGTCTGGGGCGACACCGGCGAATCCGTCCGCGGGATCCGAGGCGGCGCCGATGATCCCGGCGACCAGCGTGCCGTGCGCATCGCAGTCGGAGAGACCGTCGCCACCCGCCGCCACGTAGTCGCCGCCGCCGATGAGGTTGGGCAGGCGCGGATGGGGAGTCACACCGGTATCGATCACGGCGACGGTGACGCCCGCGCCCCGGCTCAGCGCCCGAGCGCGGCGCAGATCCAGCGCGAGTTCCGGTGGCGGCACCCGAGACACGTCGCTGTCCGGCAGCAGACCCGCCGCCAAACAGCCCTTGTCCTGCTTCGTCGGGAGTTCGGGCCCTGGCGGATCATCCGCGGGCGGCGAACCCACCACGACCTGCGGTGGTTCCAACGCGATGGCGGGCGCGGCCGGGACGGCCAGCAGCACTCCGGCCAGAACCGCCACAGCGGCGCTGCCGACCTTCATCAGATCCCTCGCATCGCGGTGTAGACGCCCATGATCCAGAAGGCGATCACCGGAACCACCAGGATGAGCGCGTACTCCACCAGGTCGATGACCCGCCGGGTCACCGGGGAGAGTCGCTTGCCGGGCAACCGGATCGCCGCGACGCAGGCCGCGATGGCCGCGAGGACCACCACCAATCCGACCACCAGACGCGCGACCGGGGTTTCATACGCGCCGACCAAGACAAAACCCACGCCGCACACGGTCACGGCGGAGGCGGTGATCAAGGCGATCGCTTGCACCCGGTCCGGATGCCAGCGTGAGCGCATCGCCAGCAAGCCCGCGATCGCGGCGGCCATGACGATCTCGCGGATGCCGCCGGGGCTGACCGCGGCCGAGATCACCGCGGAGACCGCGAGCACGGTGGAGATCGAGGCGATCAGGCCGCGCAGGCTGGTCACCGCCAGCCGGGCGCGACTCTCGATGCCCACCTCGGTGCTCTGGCGCTGCCGTTCGTTTTCTTCGGTGTGCTCGTCACCGTCACGCACCGTCTCGGCGTCGAAGATGTCGGTCAGCGTCGTCGGGGAGACCTCGTTGCCCGGGTCGGGCAGATCCGGCGGCCGGATACGCGCGATCACCACGGCGATTCGCGGCGCCATGGTCAGCAGCACGATGCCGACGAACGCGGCGCCACCGGCGACCTGACCCACGGACAGATCCACGTAGGTCAGCGGCAGAGCCGCGGCGGTCAGGGCGACGCCGAGCACCGTCACCGCCATCAGCGTCGCGATGCCGAGTCCGCTCAACCGCATCATGGTGGCGGCGGCCACCGCGGCGACCACCGCTCCGGCCGCGAGGTTCGCCGCGGCGAACGGCCCTGGCTGGCCGTAGGCGGGCGGCACCAGCATCGCGCCGCCCGCGAACAGCAGCGGCGTGGCCGCCAGCGACAAGCCGAGGCAGATCTTGGCCGGAGCGTCGCGGCGGCGCGCGATCGCCGCTCCGGCCCAGCACAGCGCGCCGAGCAGCAAGGCGGGCAGCCCGCACCACGCGACCGAACCGGTCATGGTCCACGACCAGGACAGCATCGCGGCCACCGCGGACGCACCGATGCCCAGCGCGGTGAGACCGACGATCACCGCGGTGTTCGCGTCGAATTCGGCGAACTCACGCTCGTTGATCAAGGCGAGCGCGTCGGTGATGTCCTCGACCACCGGCGTGAACACTTCCGCCGACTCGACGACCGACAGCATCAACACGGTGCCGTCGGTGACGTCGTGGTCGGCGAGGCTGCGCCAGCGCGGCATCGGCGGCTCACCGGGGCGGGCCAGGCTCCACTGGCCCTGCGGCGGGGTGAAGTCCACGCTCTCGTCATCGATCGCCGAGGCCAGCACCACCAGCAGATCGTCGATGAACGTCTCGATGGTGAACTTGGTCGGCACCACCACGTCGACCTGGTAGGAAGCGACCATCACGGCGATCCTGGCCCGTGCGACCTCCGCCGACGACTGCGTCCCGGCGGGCGCGGGCGCGACGGCAGTGCTCATCGCCACGCTCCATGATCACCGGAGTTGTCGGCGCCACCGGCGAGGTATCCGGGGAATCCGTCGGCCAGCCAGGCGGCCAGTTCCTCGAACGCGAGCACGGTGTCCTTCTCCAGCAATCGGAGGTCGATCTCGCCGCCTTCGGCCAGGTGCGCGTCGTAGGGCAGCACGCGGGTCGGACGCTGCGCGGTCGCGAACAGCTTCTCGATCGCGTCCACGTCGACGGTCGGTTTCAGCGGCTGGTGATGCACGATCCCGACAATCGACTTGGCGATCAGATGCTGCAAGCCGTGCGAGCTCAGCCAGTTCAGGGTGGCCACCGCCCCGGTCACGCCGCCGACGGTGGCCGGGGTCACCACCACGACGGCGTCACTGGTCTGCAACACCGACGCGGTCGCCGAATCGAGCACACCGGTCCCGCAGTCGACCAGCAGCAGGTTGAAGTGACGGCGCAAAACCTCTACCGCGGTGCGGTATTCCTGGCCGGAGAGCGCCTCGGTGGCCTCGGTCGTCCACGGCGAGGCGATCACGGCGAGGTCGGCCGAGTTGATCGAGGTGAACGACTGCACCGCGGAGAACGCGTCCAGGTTCTGCGACTGCGCCAGGTCGCGCAAGGTCAGCCCGTATGGATGCCTGGCGGTACGGGTCGCCAAGTCGCCGAAGTCCGGGTTCGCGTCGATCGCGACCACCCGGTCCGGGCGCAGGCTGGCGAACGTCGAGCCGAGCGTGGCCGCGGTGGTGGTGCGGCCGACGCCGCCCTTCACGCTCACCACCGCGATCTGATAGGTCGTAGTCAGCTGTCGGCGAATGCGGTTGCGGCGATCCTCGGCTCGCTGCTCCGCAGGCGAAAGCCCAAGATTGAAGCCGACTTTGTTGAGCGCACCGCGAACGCCGGACTGCGAGCGCAGCTGCGCGCGCTTGGCGGCGGAGATGTCGGCGAGCAGCTCGATCGAGCTCAGCGCGGCGGGCAGCACCTCGATCCGCGGCGTCGAGTCATAGGCGGAGCTGTCGACGCGGTCGGGAACCCACGGTGTCGCCGATCCGGACGACCAATCCTGATTCGCGGACGCGGGTTCGTTCCGTGCGAGCGCCTGGGATGGCTCGGCTGCCTGCTCGGTCTGGTACTGCTCGGCGGCCTGCTGCTGTGCCGAATGTTGCTGGACCGCCTGCTGTTGCCCTCCAGCCGGTGGCGGGGCGGCGTAGTCGCGCTGCGGATTTGCCTGCGGCGGTCGAACACTTGCCTGCGGCGGCTGGGCCCTGCCCTGCGACGACTCCGCACTTGCTTGTGGGGTTTGAGGATTCACCTGCGGCGGAGGCACACTCGCGCCGGGCAGCGGCGGACTCGCCACGGGCGGCGGAGCTACCACGCCCTGGGAACGGTGGTCGGGCTCCGCCTGCGGCTCGCGCGGCGGCCCGACAATGGGGTCGACGTGACTGAACGTGTCGGCATCCTGGCGTGTCTCGGCGGCGGGCCCTTGTGCCACGGCCGCGTCGGCCAGCTCGCCGGACGGTGCGAAGAACGCGTCGTAGCCGCCGCGCGCCCGCGCGGCATCGGCCGAATGACCGTTTCTGCTCGGTGCTCGGTTCATTTCCGTCGTCCTCTCCACAACCACGGTCCGACGTTCAGTTCAGTCTGCTGGTGTCGAACCAACTTCGGCCGGGCAGCAGGTCGATCAGCGCCCCGATGCCCGACCGCAAGGCCGCATCGTCGCCGGGCGCATATCTGGCCCACTTCCGTCCATCCATCGCGACGCTCGGAGTCACGATGAACCGCCCTGACAGGGTATCCACCACGTTCACGCAGACTTCCGGCTGCGCAGAGCTACCGTCGTGGTGCTCGATCACCACCACCTCGGCCCGCCGGACCACCTCGTCCAGCACCCGGCTCAGCACTGCGGCGGTATGCGGTTCAGCACCGAGTTCCACCAAGGCACGCCGCCGTTCGTCCTGATCGTCGGGGACCTCGCCGAATTGCTCGGCTGTCGCGGCGATCGGATCGAACCGCAGCACCGGCGCCGGACCGAGCGCGGCCGCGACGGCGGCCGACAAGGTGTCGAGCTCGTTGTCCTGCTGGAAGACCGACTGGATGACGACATGATCGTCGGAGCGCACCGCGAGCACATGGGTCTCGCCCGTGCGCACCAGCGACAGCCGCAGCATCCCCTTCGGCTCGCCGTCCAGGCCGGTGTCCACGATCCGGACAGCCAGCTCCACATCCGGCCGGTACAGACACTGAAGCCAATGCTCGACCACCGGGTGCACGCGACCGTCCTGGAGCACGCCCACCTCGGTGAGCTGCGCGGCGACTACAGCATGCACCCGATCTCGATCCTCGATGCGGTAGATATTCGGCAGTAGGGCCAATACCAGCGGATAGGAGTCGATGCCGACCAGATGTTGTAACAGCAGGGCGGCATCGACATTCAGCTCGATTACGACTGGATCGTCTTCCACACCTTCACCGAATGCATTGTGATCCTCTCCCTCAACTGGATACTTGGTCTCGGCGCGCTTCACCGGGGACGTTCCGCCGCGGCGAGCACCGCCTCGTCTTCGATTCGCTCGATGACGCCGACCGCCAGTGCCGGTTCCAACACCGCCTCGTCCGGGCCATCACGATCCTCGTACTCGATCACCCCGATGACCGGGGGTTGCTCGAGTACCGGAACATCCTGCGGTTCGCCCGGTACGAACACCTTCGACGGCTTCTCTTCGTCGTCGCGGCGTCGCCGCATGCGCGCCTTGGGTGCGACGGCACCGCGCGGCGGGCCCTTCCGCGCCGGCGGCCCGGCCGCTGCTTGTTGCGGCAAGGCGCCGAATGCCCGTCCCGCCCCCGGATTCCAGTTGGCGGGCATCCGGAAACCGGTCGCAGCGCCCGGCATCGATCCGAGGCCGCCGCGGACCATATTCAGCGCGACGAGACTTCCCACCCCACCATTCAATGCCGCCAGCGTCGGGGAGTTCTGCGACGTGCCGTAGAACCAGGAATCATTCGCGGTTCCGTCGCCTATGCCATTCGCTCCCGAATCAGCGGACAACGGACTGGGATCCATCTCCGGCGCCAATTGCTCGGGATTGGTGGCGGGGTTCGTCGGATCCGCGGGCTGTGTCGGATCGGTCGGTTGGGTCGGATCGGTAGGCGTCTTATCGCCGCCCCCGCCGTTGTCGGATCCAGTCGACCCATCGCCCGTCGACGATGTGGAGGATGTCGACGTTTGGGTAGGACCGGTGCCGGTGTTGTCGGTCGGCCCGTCGTATACCGGGGTGTCATAGGGCGCGTAATCCATGCCCGGATCTCCGCCAGCCGCAACGGGCGGCGCCTCGACCGGCGGTGGGAGCGCGGCCAGTGTGGGCACCAGCGCCCCAGCGTAACCGAGCATTACACCGATGGCGGCCACTCTGATCGCGGCCAACTCGGCCTCGGCCGCCAGGATCATCGGGCCGCTCAACGTGCCCATGCCGCCGAGGGCGGCGATACCCTCTCGCACCCGGACCTCGGCACATTTGGCGGCCAGCGCCCCCATGGCGCCCTGCGCCGAGGAGTAGATGTCGGCCGCTCGATCCAGCAGCGCGGCGGTCTGCGCAGCCACCGTAGCCTGCTCACGCAACCATGCCGCATGCTTATGGAACGCTGCCTGCGCCTGGTCGGACGTGAGCGCCCGGAACTGCCCGCCCATCTCGACCATCGAGCGATCGGTGTTGGCCGCGGCGATATTCAACTGCGTGGCCATCGCCGCATAAGCCTTCGCGGTCAATCGCGTGGTCGCGCCACCGTCCCCGGCGAGCAACGGGTAGATAATTGCCTCCGGCGCCAACGCGCCGAATACGACAGCAAGCATCTCATCAGCTTTCGCTCAGGCTATCCGCGCCTACTCGCCGAATGCCGCTGATCTGCTGCCTACATGGGCGCCACCGTGCACGTCGCCATCAGTGAAGGCGACAGCCACCTTTGGTAGCTCGACCGCACCATCGATTCCCAGCCCGACTCCGTTTGCGGTGCAGGGGAAGAACGCCCCCGCTTGCTTGCCGCACGCGGCCGGAATCAGTTTGCTCACGTCATCTTGCCCCGGCGGAAGCGGGACAGCGGCAGGAGCGGCCGCGCCGAGCATCAGCATCAGGTCCTCCGCGCTGACACCGAGCTGGGAAGCGATAACCGGGAGATGCTCCTGAGCAACAGCGAGGTACATGGAAGTCTCCTAACGACTGGTACCCACTCTTGGGAAGTAGTACATCACGAACGCTAAGACATTCCCAGCTATGGGAATGCCGATCAGAAATGGGCCTCGACGAGGGATTACTCGGCTGCGGCACCTAGGTCAGCTGGGTCAGATCCCTGCGGGAGCGCACGACCGGCAAATGCAAGCTGTCGCCCTCGACGAAGCCCGCGCGACGAGCTCATCGAGGACGACAGCGTCTACCGGGGCCGGATCGGCCGCCATGTCACGCCGAACACTCGGCCGACTCCGGAATCGTGGCTGGAACCACGAATTACATGATCCCGCCGGTGCCGATCTGCTCGAACCGCATGGACTGACCCAAGTCGACCGCGCGGAACATGCCGTCGATGCCGGAGACTGTCGAGGTGGCTGCCTTCAGATCGCTGAGGGCCGCGTTGTATTCGTCGATCAGTGTCTGGATGCGCGTTTGCAGAGTGGCATTCGAGCTACCCGCGTCACCTTGGAAGTTCTCGGCGAGCAGCTTGGCCAGCGCAGCCCGCTCCCCCGCGTCGACCGTCATATCGGTGAGCGCCTGGCCGGTGCGGATGACCAGGCCGTCAACGGCATTGTAATTGTTTACCAGAGCCATTATTCAAAACCTTTCCCAATAGTTTTCGGTCACAGACCAGGGAATCAGAAATTGAGGTTGTATTTGTTGACCTGCGAGGCACCTTCTTGATCCTGGCTGTCGAAACCCGCGCCAGCAGTATTCAGCGCGTCAACGATTTCCATGAAGACGTTGTGCAGCTTTCCGCCCTTGTCGAGGGCCGCCTGCATCGCGTTCTGGATAGCGGTGCCGGTCTGCCCCTGCACCGCCGGGGCATACTCCAACTTGATGCCCTCGAGGATGCCCATATGGTTCTTGAACGTGTCGGCGTGCATGTAGAATTTCTTGGCTGTGGCGGTGATCTCCGCAGGGTCGCCGGTGTAGCCAATGGCCATATCCGTTTCCTATCTATGAAGCGTTTACCTTGCCTCGGTCGGGTTCGCCGAGGACGTTGACAACGTGTGCGTCGGAATGTCGGTATGCGCGTCTTGCGCGTTGACGTACTCGATCACACCGATAACGGGGGGTTTCTCCAGAACCGGCACCTCCTGAGGTTCTCCGCCTGCTGCACGTTGCTGGCCGGGTGTCCCTGGCCGGTGGTGGCCATCGACGAAGTCCGACTGTCGGTGCCGTCCGCCGCCGACAGTCCATCGGCGATAACCGCCGATGACCAGCTCCTTGTCGCCGTCGCGCCCACGATGGATGGCAGGCGATCTGGACAGACAGCGGTGGGGAGTACCATGGTGAGACTCCAATCGAGCTTTGATCACCGACTCGGATCGAGTGGTATCTAAGGAAAACGGTAATTCATTCCCAATCTTGGGAGGCGCGCCGGAGATCAAAGCTGCTGCGGCACCCAGGCCACTTGGACGAGATCTTTGCGAGAGCTCATCGGCTCCACCAAGAAACCGCGTCCCGGAGGCTGTTTCGTCGGCCGCACGTCACCGATCAGCACACCGTCGAGCTTCGAGCCGTCCATGATCAGACCCGAGGAGTTGAGGTTCTTCATCTGGCCGATCACGTTGTCGTACAGCGCCGTGTCCGCCTGGGCGATGTTGCGCGCCGCGATCACATGCAAACCGGTATCGCGGCCGTCGACGATGATCTCCTTCAGCGGCTCCAGCGGGTTCAGCGCGCCACGCTGCACGACCATGTGATAGTCGTCGATCACCACGAACACCTCGGGGCCGCTCCACCAGGACCTCTCCGCAAGCTGCCGAGTGGTCACGTTCTCGGGCGGGCGCCTGGAGCTCATCTTCTGCACCAGCGCCGGCAGTGCGTCGCGCGCGTCCCGCTCGCTGGTCACGTGGCCGATCAGCATCTCGTCCGGCACGGCCCCCAAATGCCGTCGGCGGTAATCGATCAGCAGGACACGCGCTTGCGAAGCGTCGTACTGGAGTCGAATGGATTCCAATAGCGCGGCCAACGTCGTGGACTTCCCGGATCCCGACGAGCCCAGCACGATGAAATGTGTCGATACACCGAAGTCTATTGCCGCTGGACTGAGATCGGATTCCCGGATACCGAACGGCACGACGAGTCGCTGGGCGAGCGTCTGCGGCGCGGGCAGTCCCCTTCTGACCTCGTCGAGGCCGACTTGCGGTGGGAGCAGTTTCACTTGCGGCGCGCGCCGGCCGGGATAGCGCTGCGCGACTTCGCTGATCGCGGCGGCCAAACCCTCCGCGGCCGAATCCGCCTCGCCTACACCATCGATGCGAGGCAACGCCGTCAACATATGCAGGCCATCTGTGGAGATGCAACGGCCAGGTCGATTGGCGGGTATCGCCGCCACCACGGCGCGGTGCACGTTGAACACCGTGTCGGCCAGGTCGCCCAGACGCATCTCGACGCGGGTTTGCAGCAGATCCTTGATCGCGGGCCGCATGGCCATCCAGCGTGAACTGGTGAGCACCAAGTGAATGCCATAGTTCAGCCCCTGGAGGGCGATCGATTCCATCACCGCGGAGTATTCGTCGTAGTACGGGCTGTTCACACCGAACCCGATGTCCCAGCCATCGATGACCAGGAAGACATCGCCATAGGGGTCGCGATCCAACCATGGCGGCCGCTCGCCTGGAGCATTTCGCAACGTGCGGAACTTCCGGGTGCTGTCGATTCCGAATTCGACGAACAGCGATTGGCGGCTCTCGAGCAGATTCGTGATCAACGCGATAGTGCGCCGAATACGGTCGCCATCGCGGGCCGCCGCGACCGATCCCACGTGGGGAAGGTTCGCCAGAGCCGACAACCCGCCACCGGAGAAATCGAGGCAGTAGAACTGGACCTGCTCCGGGGTATGCGTCAGTGCGGCTGACAGGATGAATGTCTGCAGCGCGGTCGATTTGCCGGACTGCGTGCCACCGACGATGGCCATGTGTCCACCGGCGCCGGACATATCGACCGACCACACGTCCTGACGCTGTTGACGAGGCTTGTCGACCAGCGCCAACGGCATCTGCAACGCCCCCTGCGGCACTGCTCGAACCATCCGATCGAGTGTCGGGGGTACGACCAGCGGCGGCAGCCACATGCGGTGGGCCGGCTGGCCGTGCCGGGCCAGCTGCTGCAACACCGCTTCCATCACGGTGATCGACTCTCCGTCGGCGGTCTCGGGGGTGTTGTCGACCACCACCGGCTCGACCACGGGAGGTCGAGTGTCGACGATGTGAGCCGCCGTGAACCGCTGCGGCGGCCGGTATCCGCCACCCGGCCGTCTGGCGCGTTGCGCGGAGGCCGCCGAGATCTGTGCGGGCGGCGAATACCGTTCGCCCACATAGGCGGCCTGGAACCGCTGCAGGTCACCGGAGCCGACCCGCAGGTAACCCGATCCGGGCTTCTTCGGCAGGTGGTAGGCGTCGGCCGTGCCGATCGCGTCGCGCGAGTCGCTGGTCTGGTTGGTGCGCAGCGCGATTCGATAGGAAAGGTGCGCTTCCAACTCACCCATCCGGTTGGCCGGCACCTTCTGCGACGCGAGCAGCAAGTGAATGCGCAGTGATCGGCCCAGTCGGCCGATGGCCACGAACAGTTTCGAGAAGTTCGGGTACTGCTCGAGCAGTTCGGCGAACTCGTCGAGAATGATCAGCAGGGTCGGCAGTGGTCGCAGGTCCGCGCCCTGCTCCCTGGCTCGCTCGTAGTCGGCGACACTGGCGAAATTGCCCGCGTCGCGCAGAATGCGTTGCCGCCGCGCCATTTCGCCGTTGATCACGTCTTCCATACGGGTGACCAGGTCGGCTTCTTCCTCCATGTTCGTCACCACGGCGGTCACGTGGGACAACCGGTCGAATCCGAGGAAGGTCGCGCCACCCTTGAAGTCGACGAGCAGAAGGTTCAAGACGTCCGGCGAATGCGTCGCGACGGCCGAGAGCACCAGGGTCCGCAGGAATTCCGACTTGCCCGATCCCGTGGCGCCGATGCACATGCCGTGCGGACCCATGCCCTCTTCGGCCGATTCCTTGATGTCGAGATAGACGACACCGCCCGCCGGATCGTGGCCGAAGGGGATGTTCAACCGCGCCCTATCCTCGTCGCGGCGCCGAACCCAGGCCTGCTCCACGCGGATGGCGCCGGGATCGGCGATGCCGACCATCTCCTCCCAGGACGTTCCGCCGCTGGCCTGTTCGGCGGCCACCGCCTCAACCACGGTGGACAACCGGTAGGGCGAGATGTTGCGCGCCATCGCCGTCATCGCGGCCACCGACAGCGTGTCGGCGACGGCGACGCGGCGCAGCCCGCGGGGGGTCACCTCGTTCAGCGAGCGGTCCTCGGACACGGTGAAGCGCAGGGCGCGCGGCAGGTTCTGCTCCGTGGCACCCAGCCGCAACCACGTGCAGCCGTCGATGCCGGAGATATCGCGGTCGCTTGCCGGTCCCCCGACGTCCACGATCAGCAGATAGTGCGTGCGGTCCAAGGTGGGCTGCGAATTCGCCGAGAACGGACCGCGATTGAGCCCCGCCAGCACCTTGGTGCGCAGCTCGGCGACGGTGCGGTAGACCATCCGGCTGGAACCGATCGCGTCGGTGTCACTCGGATGCTGAGTGTGCGGAAGCCATTTCAGCCAGGACCATTCCGGCGCGTCCGGATTCGACAGCACCGCGGCGACCGCCACCTGATCCGGTCCATGCAGCACCACCACCTCGGCGATCATCGCGCGGATCAGTCCGGCCACCAGCTGCGCGTCGCCGTCGATGCCGACCTGCGGCGCGGACAGCAGATTGATCGCGACCGGCATGCCGCCGACCGTGGAATACGCCTTGGCGAAGCGGGTCAGCTCGACGACGCCGACCGGATCCAGATCGGAGGTGGGTGCGGCCTCGGGGACGATGACGCGCACCTGGTTGGCGATGCGGCCCCGGCCGACCCGCACGCGCAGGAACTGCGGACTGGCGACCTGCACCTCCCACATGCGCTTGCCGCCGATCAACCGGGCGATCTCGTCCGGGCCAGGGTGGGTGTAACGCAGGAAGGCATGCAACTCGGCTTCGGCCCCGTGCACCGTCTTGCGGTTGTCGGTGATGCTACGCAAGTAGTCCTTGCGTTCCTCGTTGAGACTCGCCGCGCCGCCGGAGCCATTGCCCGAGAACGAGCTGCCCATCATGCCGAACATCGACACCAGCATCATGACCGGAAACATCAGCATCATCGGGTTCATGGCACCGCCGCCACGGAACATCATGACCATCATCCCGGACATGGCCGCCACCATCACCACGGGCATGATCATGCGCAGCCGCGACGGCGGGACCGGCTTGGGCAGCTCGGTCGGCGGCTGCAGCCGTAATTCGGTCACGGCGGGCGCTTTGGGACCGCGCACCATCCGGGCGGGTCGCACGAATCGGCGGGTGCTGGTCACTACGGACCACCCAGCCCGGCGACGATCTTGTTGCCCGGAATCCCGTCGTGCTGAATGCGAGCCTCGTTCTGGGACAAGGCCGGACCGACCGCGAACAGCGAGATGATGCTCCACGGGGCCGGGACCGGCGTGCGCAGCGCGAGCGCGGTCAGGGTGGGGTCGCTGGACCCGCCTTTCGAGGCGGTTATCACGCCGTAGCGAACTCCGCTGTCGGATACCCAGTACAGCGACTCCCGCAGCGGTGATCCCGGTTCGGTGCCGGTCACCTGCACGAAACGGCCGGTATCACGGGGCAGGTACGCCGCGTCCGCGGTAGTACCGCGCGAGGCGGCCGAGGTCACCAGATCGACGGCACGGCCCTGCTCCTCCCTGGTCAGCGGCAGTTGTCTGCCCACCAGCAATTCGGTGGCCGCGTTCGGGTCGTTCGCGGCGCGCGACCAGCGATAGCAGGTCACGCCGGAACGTTCCGGGTCCACCAGGCGAATGGGGCGGGTCGGGTAGGTCGCGGTGCCCGGCCACTGGCCGGGGCGGAGGTTGGCCGCGATCACGTCCGGGCCGACGGTGCGCGTGGACACCGCGCCTTGCGAGTCCGCATTGCGCACCATCGCCGCCAGTACCGCGCTGACCCGGACCAGACCCGATTGGGAGACAAGGTAGTACGAGGCGCCCTGATCCGGAGTCGACACGGTCAGCACGGATCCGACCGGCGTGGTGAGTCCGGAGTTCAAGGTGATCGATTCACCCTTGCCGGGCACCTCGGGCACGCGCAGCGGCGGCACCTCGGGGATCGCGTTGATCAGTCCCTTGGAGACGGCCATCACCGGCGCAGTCGAATCGATGCCGAGTGCCAGGGCGACCGCGGTGTTCGCGAGATCGATCGCCGCGCGCACCACACCTTTCTCGGCGTCGCCGTAGATCAGCCAGGTAGTGGTGTCGTCGCGAAGCAACCTGGCCTCGCCATCGCCGAGCGGGCGGATGGCGTCACCGTCCACGGTCAGCGGACCGCCGATCGCGGTGGTTCGCACGGCGGAGCGGCTGACCGTCGGCAGACCGGTCGCGGGGTTGACCGGCGCGGCGGCGCCGGTTCTCGCCGTGTCGCACACCGTCCAGGTCGAATCCCTTTCGTCGGTGTCGACGATGCTGCCGGGCGCGCCGGGAATGCCGACCCACGGCCCACGCGGATACTTCGACAACTCGTCCTTGGAAACCTGTACCGGCTTGTCGGGAGAACCGACGATCAGCCGGGCCGACGTGAGGTTCAGCGCCGGAAACAGCCGGCCGCCGAGGCGAACGAACAACGCGCCGGTGTCCTTCTCCGCCACGATGTTCGAATCACCGACCTTCTTGGCGGGTTTGAAGAACGCCAGCACGGCGGCACCCGCGATGATCACGCAGGCCAGCGCGATGCCGATGGACAGGGCGGTGGAACGGCCGCGCTGCGGGTCGTCGATCATCGAGGCGTCCCGGCGGACCAGTGCGTGTTCGATCCGCCGCAGCAGAAAGCGCCAACCAGATATCTGGTGCTTGGTCACAACCCGGAAGCGCGCCACGGGTTTTCATTCCTTCCGCCGACCTGCAATGCCACCCTAACGACCGGTAACAATGCGAATACGAACCCTATCCCCAGCGTCGGGAATAGCGAGTCCGGTTCCCGCCCGAAGCCGCCGAT
>NZ_BAGF01000026.1 GCF_000308755.1 Nocardia pneumoniae NBRC 100136 | reverse complement strand
CCCCGCCGCGAGGCGCCCGCGGGGCCGCGCGTCCGCACCGGCAAGCCCGTGCGCCGCAAGGCCGAGGGCCAGTGGGCGCTGGGCTACCGCGAACCGCTGAACCCGAACGAGCAGTCCAAGAAGGACGACAACCCGCTCAACGTCCGCGCCCGGATCGAGAACATCTACTCGAAGACCGGATTCGACGGCATCGACAAGGGCGACCTGCGTGGCCGGTTCCGCTGGTGGGGCCTCTACACCCAGCGCGAGCAGGGCTACGACGGCAGCTGGACCGGCGACGAGAACATCGACGTCCTCGAAGCCAAGTACTTCATGATGCGCATCCGCTGCGACGCGGGCGCGCTGAACGTCGCGCAGCTGCGCACGCTGGGGCAGATCTCCACCGAGTTCGCCCGCGACACCGCCGACCTCTCCGACCGCGAGAACGTGCAGTACCACTGGATCGAGGTGCAGAACGTTCCCGAGATCTGGAAGCGGATCGAGGCGGTCGGCCTGAAGACCACCGAGGCGTGCGGCGACTGCCCGCGCGTGGTGCTCGGTTCCCCGCTGGCGGGCGAGTCGCTGAACGAGATCATCGACCCCACGCCCGCGATCGAGGAGATCGTGCGCCGCTACATCGGCAAGAAGGAGTACTCCAACCTGCCGCGCAAGTTCAAGACGGCGATCTCCGGCCAGCAGGACGTGGTGCACGAGATCAACGACGTCGCGTTCGTCGGCGTGGTGCACCCCGAGCACGGGCCCGGTCTGGACCTGTGGGTCGGCGGCGGCCTGTCCACGAATCCGATGCTGGCCCAGCGGGTGGGCGCCTGGGTGCCGCTGGACGAGGTTCCCGACGTGTGGGAAGGCGTGGTCTCGCTGTTCCGCGACTACGGCTACCGCCGCCTGCGCACCAAAGCCAGGTTGAAGTTCCTGATCAAGGACTGGGGCATCGAGAAGTTCCGCCAGGTGCTCGAAGACGAGTACCTGAAGCGCAAGCTGATCGACGGCCCCGCGCCGGAGCAGCCGACCAAGCCGATCGACCACGTCGGCGTGCAGCGGCTGCGCAACGGGCTCAACGCCGTCGGCTTCTCCCCCATCGCGGGCCGGGTGTCGGGCACCATCCTGACCAAGGTCGCCGACGCGGTGAAGCGGATCGGCTCCGACCGCATCCGGTTCACCCCGTACCAGAAACTGATCGTGCTCGATGTTCCCGACGACAAGGTCGACGCGCTGATCGACGAGCTGGAACCGCTCGGCCTGCAAGCACGCCCGTCGCTGTGGCGGCGCAACCTGATGGCCTGCACCGGCATCGAGTTCTGCAAACTGTCCTTCGCCGAGACGCGCAAGCGTTCCCAGGAACTGGTGCCGGAGCTGGAGGAGCGGCTGGCGGATCTCAACGCGCAGCTGGACGTTCCGATCACCATCAACATCAACGGCTGCCCGAATTCCTGCGCCCGCTCGCAGATCGCCGACATCGGCTTCAAAGGCCAACTGGTCGACGACGGCAGCGGGAATCACGTGGAGGGTTTCCAGGTTCACCTCGGTGGCAGCCTCGGTTTCGACAGCGCCTTCGGACGCAAACTGCGTCAGCACAAGGTGACCACCGGTGAGCTCGGCGACTACGTCGAGCGGGTGGTGCGCAATTTCGTCAAGCAGCGCGAGGACGGCGAACGATTCGCGCAGTGGGCGGTACGCGCCGACGAGGCCGACCTGAGATAAGTGTCGACGGGAGATCAACTGTGACAACCGAACTCGCGCAAAAGCTGTCCGAGGACGAGCTCCGCGCCATCGCCGCGCGCGGCGCCGCCGAACTCGACGGCGCATCGGCTACCGAACTGCTGCACTGGACCGAGGACACCTTCGGCTCGAGCTACATCGTGGCCTCCAACATGCAGGACGCGGTGCTGGTGCATCTCGCCTCCCAGGTCCGCGCTGGCGTCGACGTGCTGTTCCTGGACACCGGCTACCACTTCGCCGAGACCATAGGCACCCGCGACGCGGTGGAGGCGGTGTACGGAGTGAACGTGGTCAACGTGCGCCCGGAACACACGGTGGCCGAACAGGATCGGCTGCTCGGCAAGGATCTGTTCGCTCGCGAGCCGAACGAGTGCTGCCGGTTGCGCAAGGTCGTCCCGCTGCAGAAGTCGCTCGCCGGGTACAACGCCTGGGTCACCGGCATCCGCCGGGTGGAGGCGCCGACGCGGGCCAACGCGCCGCTGATCTCGTTCGACGAGGCGTTCGGACTGGTGAAGATCAATCCGATCGCGCCGTGGTCGGACGAGGAGATGCAGGACTACATCGCCACCCACGGCATCCTCGTCAATCCCCTGGTGGAGGAGGGATATCCGTCCATCGGCTGCGCTCCGTGCACACGGAAGCCGGAGCCGGGAGCCGATCCGCGAAGCGGCCGTTGGGCCGGCCTCGCCAAGACCGAATGCGGGTTGCATCAATCATGACCGAAACCATTCGTAGCGAACGTTCCCTCGGCATCAGCGATTTCGACACCCTCGCCGCGCTGGAGTCCGAGTCGATTCACATCTTCCGCGAGGTGGCGGGCGAATTCGAGCGGCCGGTGATCCTGTTCTCCGGCGGCAAGGACTCCACCGTGCTGCTGCACTTGGCGCTCAAGGCGTTCTGGCCCGCACCGCTGCCGTTCGCGCTGTTGCACGTGGACACCGGGCACAACCTGCCCGAGGTGCTGGAGTTCCGGGACAAGGTCGTCGAGCGCTACGGCCTGCGCCTGCACGTGGCCAAGGTGGAGGACTACCTGGCCGACGGCCGGCTCACCGAGCGCCCCGACGGAATCCGCAATCCGCTGCAGACCATCCCGCTGCTGGACGCGATCAGCGAGAACCGGTTCGACGCCGTGTTCGGCGGCGGCCGCCGTGACGAGGAACGCTCCCGCGCCAAGGAGCGGATCTTCTCGCTGCGCAACGCGTTCGGGCAGTGGGACCCGAAGCGTCAGCGTCCCGAGCTGTGGAACCTGTACAACGGGCGCCACGCGCCGGGCGAGCACGTGCGCGTGTTCCCGCTGAGCAACTGGACCGAGCTGGACATCTGGCGCTACATCGCCCGCGAGGACATCGATCTGGCGAGCATCTACTACGCGCACGAGCGCCCGGTGTACCTGCGCGACGGCATGTGGATGACGCCCGGCGTGTGGGGCGGCCCGCGTGAAGGCGAGGTGCTGGAGACCCGCTCGGTGCGCTACCGCACCGTCGGCGACGGATCCTCCACCGGCGCCATCCTTTCCGACGCGGCCGACAACGAGGCGATCCTCGCCGAAGTCGCCGCGTCCCGACTGACCGAACGCGGTGCGACCCGTGGCGACGACCGGGTTTCCGAGGCCGCGATGGAAGACCGCAAGCGAGAGGGTTATTTCTGACATGTCCGACCTATTGAGGCTGGCCACCGCCGGTTCTGTCGACGACGGCAAGTCCACTCTGGTCGGACGCCTGCTCTACGACACGAAATCCGTTCTGGCCGACCAGATCGACGCCGTCACCCGCGCGTCGGTGGACAAGGGTCTCGCCACACCGGATCTCTCGCTGCTCGTGGACGGGTTGCGCGCGGAACGCGAACAGGGCATCACCATCGATGTCGCCTACCGCTACTTCGCCACGCCGCGCAGGTCTTTCGTGCTCGCGGACACCCCCGGGCACGTGCAGTACACCCGCAACACCGTCTCCGGCGCGTCCACCGCGCAGCTGGTGATCCTGCTCGTCGACGCGCGCAAGGGCGTCATCGAGCAGACCCGCAGGCATGCCGCGGTGCTCGCGCTGCTCGGCGTGCCGAAGCTGGTGCTCGCGGTGAACAAGATCGACCTGGTCGACGACGCCGCGGCCGTCTTCGCGGCCATCTCCGCGGAGTTCACCGAGCTCACCCGCACGCTGGGCTGGTCGAGTGAGGACGTGCTGGAGATCCCGGTCTCGGCGCTGCACGGCGACAACATCGCCACCCGGTCGGACAACACCCCGTACTACGACGGTCCCTCGCTGATCGAGCACCTGGAATCGGTGCCGGTCGACGCCGACAGCACCGGCAATCACGCGCTGGGCCTGCGTTTCCCGGTGCAGTACGTGATCCGGCCGCGCACCGCCGAGTACCCGGACTACCGCGGCTACGCGGGACAGATCGCGGCGGGTTCGGTCGCGCCGGGTGACGAGGTGGTGGTGCTGCCCTCCGGTATCCGCACCACCGTGGAGCGGATCGACACTCCCGACGGCGAGCTCGCGGTGGCGCAGACCGGGCGCAGCGTCACCTTGATCCTGGCCGACGATGTCGACATCTCGCGCGGCGACATCATCGCCTCGACCGCAGACGCCCCGGAGCCCATCGACGCGTTCGACGCCACGGTGTGCTGGCTGGGCGACAAGCCGCTGCGCCCCGGCGCCCGGCTGCTGCTCAAGCACGGCACCCGGACCACCCAGGCGATCGTCGGCACGCTGCTGGAGCGCTTCGACGAGCAGCGCCTCGCAGCCGATCCGAACCCGGAAGCCTTGGAGCTCAACGATATCGGACGCATTTCGGTCCGCGTCGCCGAGCCGATCGCGGCCGACGACTACCGGGTGAACCGGCACACCGGCAGCTTCCTGCTGATCGACCCGGCCGGTGGCAACACGTTGGCCGCCGGGTTGGTCGGCAATGTGCTGACCGCCGTCGAGGTCGGCACCGGAGTCTGACATGGCGGTATCGCGAGCCCCGTTCGGCGCCCGGCTGGTCACGGGAGCCGTGGGGGGCCGCGTCACATCCCGGTTCGGCTCCGCACCGACCGCGCTCGGGCGCGTCACCACGGAGAAGCCGCCCGCGCTGATCGCGGTGGCGCACGGAAGTCGCGATCCGCGGTCCGCGGCGACCGTTGCGGCGGTCGTCGCCGCCGTCGCGACCGCACGGCCGGACATCGACGTGCGCACGGCGTTTCTCGACCTGAACACGCCTTCGGTCGAACAGGTCGTGGACTCTCTTGCCGCCCAAGGGCATACGCATGCGGTGGTCACGCCGCTGCTGCTCGGCAGCGCCTTTCACGCCAGGGTCGACCTGCCCGGTCTGCTCGGCGCGGCCCGCACCCGTTATCCCCAGCTGCGGTTGACCCAGGCCGATGTCCTCGGCTCCGACGCCTTGCTGATCGGCGCGCTGCGGGACCGTGTTCTCGCCGCCCGCGCCGTCGAGCACGCCTCGGCGAACCGGCGGATCGGCGTCGCGGTCGCCGCGGTCGGATCGTCGTCCGCGGCCGCCAACGCCCGCACCGCCGAGGTGGCGGCCCGGCTCGCCGCACGCACCGGCTGGCTCACCGAGATCTGCTTCGCGACCACCGAACCGTCTGTCCTCGAAGCGATCCCGCGTCTGCACGCCCGCGGAGCCGACCACGTCGTGGTCGCGCCCTGGTTCCTTTCTCCTGGCCTGCTGACCGACCGCCTGCTGCACGCGGCACCCGAAGCCGTGCACACCGACGTGCTAGGCCCTCATCCGGCCCTCACGGCCGTCATCCTGGATCGCTACCACGCGGCGATCGCCGAGACACCCGCGCTCTCGGCCTGACCCGGCTCGGCTGGATCGTGCCAATCCCCACCCGAATATGCCAAAAGCACAGCCGGGCAACCGGATATACGGCTCGGGTCCGGAGCGGCGAAGCGCCCCGGACCCTGGTCGCACCGGCTATGGAATAAGGAGCATTCCAAAGAAATCGGAGACCAGACGGACAACCTGATCGATGAAGCGCGGAATCATCACGTTCCTCCTGCCGCTCAGTGAAGTTACCAACCAGTCCGTACTGAATTCGCTCTCCAGCAACGGGTTACAAGGCATTCGTTGCAGCGCATGCAAAGGATGGCACTCCGCCTGGTCTGACGCCGGATTCCGGCGCGTCGCACCAGTTGACGGTCCATTTGCTGCGCAATAGCTTGGCTACCCGTCATCGTGGCGACACGCAGAACGATCTTGTCATCGAAAACCGGATCGCCGACCGGGCAGCCGCTCAGCCGAGCAGGTCGTCGACCACGGCGCGGGCGGTGGCGACGCCGCGCTCGTCGCCCATCTGCCGGGCGGTGTGCGCCGCGGCGATCACCGCGTCCAGTTCGAATGCGATGGCGTCGGCGGCGCGCTCACCGAGATGGCCCTGTCCCTGGGCCCGGCGAATCTCCTTGACCAGCAAGGCGAGCCAGTCCCGGCGGTCCGCGGCGATGGCGTCGCGGACCGGGCCCGGTCTGCTGTCGAACTCGGCGAGGGTCGCGACGCGGAAGCATCCGCCGGGGAACGCCGGGCTTATCACCTGACCGAACCAGCGCTCGACCAAGGCGCGGAGACGCGGCAGTCCCCTGGGCTCGCTCATGCTCGGGGTGATCACCTCGTCGATGAACACCTGTCGCGCGGACGCCACCGCGGCGAGTTGCAGGCTCTCCTTACTGCCGAAGAGGGTGGCGATGCCGCTCTTGCTGACGCCGAGGTCGCTGGCCAGCCGCCCGATGCTGAGCCCGGTCAGCCCTTCGACGGAAGCCACGTCGGCGGCGCGGCGGGCGATCGATGCGCGCGATCGCGCGCCCTTGGCCAGACGCTGATCGGTTTCGCGCGGCGGGTCGGTGACGGACTCGGCCATGGTCTCATTCTTCCACTCGACGGTTGCATATACGAACGTACGGTCGTACTTTAATTGTACGAACGATCGTGCGTTTTGTTTCCTGCAATCCGAAGGACTCCCCCATGACAGATGTGTCCGCACGGGTGGATAGCCCACCGACCGCGGCCACCCGCACACTGCTGATCGCTAGCGGCGCGGCATTCATCGCCTTCCTCGACCTCTCGGTCGTCAACATCGCCTTTCCCTCCATCGCCCGCGACTACCCCGGCACGGCGGCCACCACGCTGACCTGGGTGGTCAGCGGATACGCGGTCGCCTTCGCGGCACTGCTGACCCCGGCGGGCCGGTTCGCCGACGCGCTCGGGCGCCGCAGGCTCTTTCTCGGCGCCCTGGCCGGTTTCGCCCTGACCTCCCTGCTCTGCGGTCTCGCACCCACCGCGGGGTGGCTCATCGCGGGCAGGTTGCTGCAAGGCGCCACCGCGGCGCTGATGGTGCCGTCCGCCCTCGGCCTGGTACTCGCCGCCACCCCGCGCGAGAAGATCGGCGCGGCGATCGGAGCCTGGTCGGCCGCGGGCGGATTCGCCGCGGTGGTCGGTCCCGCGCTCGGCGGCGCGCTGGTCGAAGGGTTCAGCTGGCGCGCGGTTTTCGTGATCAACGTGCCGGTGGCGGTCGTGCTCATCGCCGCGACGGCTCGCATACCCGCCTCCGGCGTCCGGCCGCAGGGCAGCGCGCTACCGGATCCGCTCGGCACGCTCGCGGTCGCGCTCGGTCTCGGTGGATTGGTCGCGGGCGTCACCGAAGGGCAACGCTGGGGCTGGACCTCGGCCGGGACGCTCACCGCGTTGATCGGCGGTGGCCTGCTGGTCGTGGCCGCACTCGCCCGCTCGGCGCGCCACCACGACCCCGCGATCGCCGTGGAGCTCTGGCGCAGCAAGCCGTACGCGCTGGCCAACGCGACCTCGTTCGTCTTCGGCGCCGCGATGTTCGCCTGGCTGCTGTCGGGACCGCTGTTCCTGGACGGGATCTGGGGCTATTCGGTGCTCGGCTCCGCGGGCGCGATGACCATCGGAGCGGTGGCCTCGATGGTGACCGCGACCGTCGCGGGCCGGGTCGGCTCCCCCACGGTCAGGCGGTGGCTCGGTGTCCTCGGCGCGTTGATGTTCGTCGCGTGCACAGCGTGGATGAGCACCGATGCGTTCGGGTCGACTCCGGCGCTGTGGTCGGCGTGGATTCCGGCCGGTGTGCTCGGCGGTGGGGGCATCGGGTTCCTCGTCACCGTGCTGGGCACCGCGGCCGCGAGTTCGCTTCCGCCGCAGCAATTCGCCGCGGGAACCGGCATGAATCTTACGGCGCGGCAGGTGGGCGGCGCGCTCGGCGTCGCCGTGCTCGCCGCGGTGTTCGCGGCGCGTCCCGACGACCCGCTCGACGCGTTCCACACCGTGTTCGCCGTTTGCGCGGGCATCGCCGCCGTGGCCGCCTGCCTGGCGGCGCTGCCGGTCCGCACCCCGTCCCGCTCCATCGAAAGCTAGGAACAGCCTTGAGCGACAACTCCCTTCGCACCGAAGCCAACGACCCGATGCTGCTGTCCCCCGAGGAACAACGCCGCCTGCTCGCCGACGCGCCGTGGCGGCGATACGCGGTACTCGGCGACTCCATCGCCCAAGGCGTCGGCGACCCGAGCCCCGGGTACGAACCCGTGGGTTGGGCCGACCGTGTCGCCGCCGTGCTCACCGCGGTGCGTCCCGATTTCGCGTACCTGAACACCGGCCGGATCGGCGCCACCTCCGCCCAGGTCATCGCCGAACAATTGCCGTCCGTGCTGGAATTCCAGCCCGACCTGGTGCATCTGAGCTGCGGCGGCAACGACCTGTTCCTGCCGGGCGGGGACATCGCCGGGCTGCGCGAGAATCTGGACACCCTGTTCGGGACACTGGCCCGGACGGGGGCTCAGCTCGTCACCTTCACCCTGGCCGACGTCTGGGAAACCGAGCGCATGGCGCCGATGCGTCCGATGCGCGACCGCATGGCCGCGCTCAACGACCTGGTCCGCGAGCTGGCCGCCCGCTACGACGCGCTCCTGCTCGAACTCTGGGACCACCCACTGCGCCTGCGCCCCGACCTGATGAGCGCCGACCTCATCCACTTCAGCACCAGCGGCCACGCCGTGCTCGCCTCGGACATGGTGCGAAGGTTGGCCGACCACATTCCCGCATCCCGCTGATTCCCGATCGGGACGTGGCTGAACCTCGTGCGGCGAGTGGCATGACGCCATCCACGCCCTGCAGGCCGAAGGGGTGGGCCGATTGATTCGTCCGCGGGCTCGTCAGGAAGCACCGCTGGACGCACTGTCCGCGTCGGGGCGGTAGCGGTCGAGGAGTTCGGCGCCGAGGCGGGCCAGCTCGGCGCGCACCTCTGGTGGTCCGACGACGTCGATCGATGCACCCCAACCGGCCAATTGCTGGGCGATCATCCAGGCCGTCGGGGCGGTGATGCGAACCTGGACGCGACCGTCGTCGGCCGGGCCGTCCACGAGGCAGTTCCTGCCCTGCTGGTCGCGCAGGATGGGCAGCAGGCGCTCGGGCACGAGAACGGTCGCGGCGGTGGTGGCGCGCCGCCGCTCCATCTCCTCGACCACCTCCGCCCAGGCGGCGGACAGATCGAAATCCTCTGGACGATCGGCGGTTTCGTCGGTCAGGAGCGCTTCGGCGATGCGGTCGACACGGAACGTTCGCTGTCCGCGCTCGGTCCCGGCGATCAGATACCAGACGGCGTCCTTGTCCACCAGGCCCCACGGGTCGACGAGACGCTCGGAGCGCTCGCCGGTCCGGTTCGCATAGCGCAGCCGGACCTTGACGCGCTGCACGACCGCTCGTTGCAGCAGCGACACCACCGGCGGCAGCTCCCGGTCGGTCGCACCCCAGCGGGCCGGGTCGATCACGACCGCGTCGGCCGCCGCCTCGGCGTCGCCGCGGAAGGTCTGCGGAAGTGCCCGCACCAGCTTGCGCAGGGCGGATTTCGCTTCCGGCACCGCGCCCGCGGATGGACCGGCCAGCAGGAACAACGCCCGCGCCTCCCCCGCGGTCAGCCCGCTCAGGTCGGTTCGGGCGCCGCCCACCAGCGACCACCCGCCGCCGCGTCCCGGCTGCGGATACACCGGCACCCCGGCCGCCGACAGCGCCTCGAGATCTCGCCGCGCCGTGGCGACCGAGGTCTCCAATTCCGCGGCGACCTGCGCGGCCGTCACTCGCCCACGGGTCTGCATCATCAACAGGATCGCCACCAACCGGTCCGCTCGCATGCGCACAATTCTGCCGCTAAAAGTGATCATTCAGTGCGCACTTTGAGTCGGATGATGGATTCACCAGCACGAACGAAGACCAACCGAAGGAGATCCCCATGCTGCGCGGAATGGCGACGAGCACCTTTTACGCCGACGACCTCGAGGCCGCCAAAGACTGGTACAGCGAGTTCTTCGGCATCGAGCCGTACTTCCACGTCCCGAACGGCTACTACGAGTTCCGCATCGGCGATTACCAGCACGAATTCGGCATCGTGAACCGCGCGTACGCCCCCGAGGGCGCGCGCAACGCGCCCGGCGGCGCCATCGTCAACTGGCATGTCGACGATTTGCAGGCGACGTTCGACCGGCTGCTGGAGCTCGGCGCGACGGTGTACGACCCCATCACCCCGCGCGGCGAGGGCTTCGTCACCGCCTCGGTGGTCGACCCGTTCGGCAACGTCCTGGGACTGATGTCGAACCCGCACTACCTCGAAGTCCTCGCCAAGACCGGCCCGGCGTAACCCGAACGAGGGACATGGCATGGCGTTATGGCCAGCGACGATCCATCAAGATCCGCAAGTGGCTGGCCATAAGCGCCCACATATCCGCCGAAACCCATGGTGCCCGTATCGGATGTCGCCGCGACGGCGCCGAACGATCATCAATCGAGGACGAGAACGCGACGCGGACGATTCACAGCTATCGGAGGTATCACTCGGCCGGGTCAGGGACGGAACCAGCGCTCCAGGACCGTGGCGACCCCGTCTTCGAGGACGTGGCCGGTGACCTCGTCGGCGAGCTCGCGAATCTCCGCGGGAGCGTTGCCCATCGCTACCGCATGCCCTGCCCAGCACAGCATCTCGCGGTCGTTGTAGCCGTCGCCGATGGCCAGCGTCGCTTCGCGCGGGATGCCGAGCGCGGTGCGCAGACGTTCCAGCGCCCAGCCCTTGGACACGCCCGCCCGCGATACCGTGAGCCACGGCCCGTACTCGCCGTGCACCCAGCTCGCGCCGGGCACGCGAAGGGAGCGCAGGGCGAGCAGCATCTCTTCCAGCGAACCGCCCGGCAGCCAACCGTTCAGTCGAGGGGTTGGTTCGCTGCTCAACACGTGATGGTCGACGAGCAGGAACTCCCCGAGCGAGTATTCGCCGGGGCCGGCGGCGGTGGCCCACGTTCCGATACCGACCTTCTCCACCGCGAACACCATCTCCGGGAACAACGCGCGCAGTGCGGTGATGGCTGGTGCGGGGTCGAACGCCTGCACGGCGACCGGCTCCACTTTGGCCACGTCGATGTGCACGGCGCCGTTCGAGCACAACGCGTGCCCGTCGCGCAGGCCGAGTTCGACGAGCACGGGACGCGTGGCCAGTAGCGTTCGCCCCGTCGTCACCACGACATGCGCACCCGCCGCTATCGCCGCGCGTACCGCCGCGAGCACTCGTGCACTGATCGGAGTGCCGGTATCCAGCAGTGTCCCGTCCACGTCCAGCGCGATCAACTGGGGTCCCCCGGATGCCATCAACCTATTGTGCCTCCGCGATGCGATACCCGTCAGCGAATTTTGTGCGCCGAGAACGCAACGCGCGCCGCGAGATTCGTTACGGTCGCCACGTGTCCCCGTGCGATGACATCACTGGCACCGCGCCCCGTCGGCTGACACCGTCCGCCGAGCAAGACAGCAGCCGCCTCCGATCAGCGCGCACCCCAACACGGTCGGCCTTGATGGAGGCTACTAGCGACCGCGAGCTCCGCCGCTGGCACCACTCGCACCCGCGCCTCCACCCGCCGACGACCCGCCCGGCTTCGATCCCCCGACCGAGCCCGATCGACTCGACGATCCGCCGGAAGACGAAGCGCCCGACGAATTCCCACCTACGGAACCACTCCGAGACGACGCACCGCCCGGGCGCGCGCCGGATGCGGACCCACCAGTCGAAGAGCCACCGGCCGAGCCATGCGATGACGAACCACCGGTCGAGCCATGCGATGACGAACCACCGGTCGAGCCATGCGACGAGGAACCACCTGTCGACCCACTCGACGAGGAACCCCCGGTTGAACCAGCCGACGAGGAACCATCGGTCGACCCACCAGATGAAGACCCTCCGGACGAACCGTTCGAAGACGAACCACCAGCCGTCCCACCCGACGAGGAATTGCCGGTCGAACCGCTGGTCGAAGCGTTGCCGCTGGCGGAATCAGTGCTCGACGACGTTCCGCCGGTCGAGGTCTGGTCGGAACCTCCCGACGAAGCGCCCCCGGTCGGCTCACCCGGTGCAGAGCCACCGGGTGTGCCCGTTTCGCCGGAGCCGCTCTGTCCCGATGACGCTCCGGAACCCTGCGTGTCGGAGGTGCCGGTAGCGGGAGGATCCGTCCGGGTGCCCGGCATCGCGCCAGGGCTGGTCGCACCGGAAGCAGGGTGCGCCACGGGGGAAGTCGAGTCACCCTGCGAAGTAGGAAAATTGACGCCAGGTACCGGAATGGGGCCGCCGGGGTGTGCCGGTTCGGGTGTCCCGGCACCGGGAACGGCAACGGGAAGCTGGCCCGGTTCGGGAGCCCCGCCGACCACGAGCCCACCCGGCACACCGGACACGGGCCCGGCAGGACCTCCGGGCACCCGGACGACCGGGTCGAAGGGCAGCGGATTCGCGAAGTAGGCGGGATCGCCATATCCGCCGCGACGCAATCCGCCCTGGGTACAGCAGTTCCGCGGATCCCGGTGCGAGCCGATCCGTGACTCGGATACCGAAGGACCATAGCTCGCGCTGCGCGGCACCGGCGTAATGAATCGGGTGTACGCGGAGGTACGCGGGGACAGGAACGCGGGCAGTACGCGGTTCGCATTCCATCCGGCTGGCGCGGACATTCGCGACCAGGCCTCCGCGAATCGCTCGCCGCCCACCTCATAGAGCAGGTTGTCGGCTGGCGCCTCGAGATCAGGAAGGCGCTCCAGCATGGGCGACAACTCCGGAACGGTGGGTCCGCCGAAAACGGTCACGGCCGACATCGCGACCGCGGAAACCACCGCCGCACTGGAGAACACGGCAACCCGGGGAGCATTGCCGCGGTCGCTCGCGGCGCCGAGCGCCATGGTTCGCGCCGCCATGAGGGCGGCGCCCGCGGCGATGGTGTGGCCGGGGTCGGCCGAGATCACCACGGGACGCCCCAGTTCGGCGAGCGTGCGCGCCACTTCGGCGGGGCGGGACGCGCCGCCCACCAGCAGGATGCGACCGATATCGGACATCGTGATGCCCGCTGACCGGACGCACTCACGGACCAGTTCGAGGGAGTCCTGTATGTGCGCTACGCGCAGTCCGTCGATGTCGACCAGGGAGGTCATCGACAGACGCGTGGACTTGGGCGGCGCGTCCGGGGCGTAGCGCGCGATCATCGAACCCAGCGGTCTGCCGCCGAAGTCGTACGAGCGCATCGGTTTTCCGATCATGGGATGGTTGTCCCAGTCCGGGCCGACCCGCACGATGGTCACGTCGAGACTCGTGCCGCCGAGGTCGTACACCAGCACGAAGCTGGTCTCCAGCGGGCCGTGCTCGTGTTCCAGCCATTCCGCGGCCGCGACGGGTTCCGGCACCAGAAGCACGTCACCCGCGCCGGATAGATCCAGCGCTTGGCGCAGTAGCGCGACCTGCTTGTCGGAGTATATCGCCGGGTAGGTCGTCACGACTCCCGCTTCGGACGCGCCCGGCTCGACCGCGCGGAGTTCGTTCACCACCGCGGCGACGAGGTTGGCGGGCGACCAGATGCGCCCGCCGACGATCACGGTATCCGGATCACGACCCAGATCGGCGAAATCGGTGACCGCCATGCTGAATTGGGCAATCCCGCCGAGCCGCAATCCGCCCGCGCTGTCGAACGTCACCGCGGTGCGCCGCGACCGCACCGCTGGCCGCGTTCGTTCCGCGGTGACCGAAGCCGTCACGGAGTTCACTGCACCGATGCTGAAGCCCAGACCTGTTGTCATTCGCTATCCCGTCAACGCACCGTGACCACGTCCATCACATGGAGTTCCCCTGTGGCCGCGGTCGTCTTCCAAACAGCCACCACAGGTTAGCTGTTTCGCGACCTCGTGGATGCGCAATTGATATGGATGTCTCGCCGATCGCCATAATCGTCCGAATTGCCAGGTAAAACTGCCGACATTGCCGCATTCAGCCCTCTGGACATTGCTCAATGCAGTTGCGTTGGGGGACATTCCGCTACCTCACAGCGATCTCGATATCATCGCGACAACCCGACCTGCAGACGGTTTCCGGCACTGAAACACACCGCGCGACAGACACTTATCGGTCGGTTACCAAAAGATTGCCCTTGCTATGCAGTTCCCGTGGCGCTAACCCAGCGAGCAACTCGTTGACGTATCAACGCAACGTCCGATTTACGCCAGCATCGCCCTCGGCGCCCGGCTTGACTCGATAGCGGGACCCCACCACGGAGGTGGGACCGCGAGAGTGGAAAGGGAAGAGAAACCATGCCAACACGATTCGCCGAGCAGGTCGTCCTGATCACCGGTGCCAGCTCGGGCGTGGGCAAAGCCGTGGCCATGCGAGTCGCGGCCGAAGGCGCCGCGGTCGTGCTCGGCGCGCGCGGCAAGGACGCGGGTGAGCAAGTGGCCGCCGACATCCGCGCGGCCGGCGGGCGCGCGCTGTTCGTGCCCACCGATGTCACGGTGGAACAGGACGTGGCCCGGCTGACCGAGGCGGCGGTCTCCGAATACGGCCGCCTGGACGCCGCATTCAACAACGCGGGCGCCGTGTGCGCGTTCGGGCCTATCTCGCAGATCGAGGAGGCGGGCTGGCGCGAAGACCTGGAGCTCAACCTCACCAGCGTGTTCTACGGATTGCGGCATCAGGTTCCCGCGCTGGCGGCGTCCGGCGGCGGCGCGATCCTGAACAACGCGTCGAATCTCGGCGTGGTGGGGATGGGTTCGGTGGCGCCCTATGTCGCGGCCAAGCACGGCGTGGTCGGCTTGACCAGAGCTGTGGCGCTGGAGGCAGCCGACCAGGGCGTCCGGGTCAACGCGCTGGTGTCCGGGGCGGTCGACACCCCGGCGTTCCGGAATTCGATGGGCGCCACACCCGAAGGGGAGGCGGCCATCGCCGCCCTGCACCCGATGGGCCGCATCGCCACTCCGGACGAGATCGCCTCGTTGTGCGCCTACTTGCTCAGTGGTGAGGCGAGTTTCGTCACCGGCGCGGCACTGGCGATCGACGGCGGATTCACCGCACGCTGACCCGCCTCGGACCCGGCCGTGCGCGGCCTGAGGGCGGACTACGTTCGGCAGCGCCCGTTATGCGCATCTCCGCGGTGCGCGGGCTGACGAAGGAGTACGTCGGACCGCGCCAATGGGGAGTCCGCCTCGAGGTACCGGTGCAGGCGGGGTACCTCGAGGCGGAGTTCAGGTGCGAGCCAGCAGACGACGGACGCGGCCGGTGCGATCGGCTGCACTGGCGCGCACCGCGGGCTGACGCACGCGCACCAAGCGGTCGAACTCGGCGGCGGTTCCGGTGGGTTCGGGCAGCCGCCCCGCGTTGAAGTCCGCGGCCAGCTGCCGGACCGTCTCCTGGGCGCAGGACTTGTTCGTACCGATGAAACCGGTGGGTCCGCGCTTGATCCAGCCGGTGACGTAGACGCCGGGCACCACCGAGCCGCCCGCGCGCTCCAGCACACGACCTTCCGCGTTCGGGATCACTCCCGCGCTCTCGTCGAACGGCACGCCCGGCACCGCGACGCCGCGGTAGCCGACCGAGGTGAGCACCATTCCGGCCTCGAGCCGATCGGTCTCTCCCGTCGCGACCGCGCGAAGACGTCCGTCCGGATCGGGGACGAGCTCGGTGCGGCCGACCTCGATGCCGGTTACCCGGTCGGTGCCCAGGATCGCGGCGGGCGCGGCCAGGTAGCGGAATACGATCCGCTTGCGCTCACCGACGGGCCTGGTGCGGACGCTGTGCAGCAACCGCAGCTTCTGTTCGACATGGAAGGGCAGCTCCGCGCCGAGATCCGGTAGCTTCCCTTCGATCACGATGTCCACATCGCATCCGAGCAAACCGACGAATTCCGGCACGGTGAAGGCGGATTCGAGCGGACCGCGGCGACCGAGCACCACCACTTCCTCGACCTTGCTCTCCCGCAATGCCCGTAGCGCGTACGGCGCGATGTCGGTATGCGCCAGCGCCTCCGGGTCACTGGTCAGGACACGCGCGACATCGAGGGCGACATTGCCGTTGCCGACGATCACCGCACGCCGACCGGACAGGTCGAAGACCCGGTCCACGTAGTCGGGATGACCGTTGTACCAGGCCACGAAATCGGTGGCCGAGACGTTGCCGGCCAGCCCCTCACCCGGGATGCCGAGCTTGCGATCCGACGACGCGCCCACCGCGTAGATCACCGCGTGGAAGTGGTCGAGCAGTTCGGCGGCCGACACGTGCGCGCCGACCTCGACGTCGAGGTACGACCCGAACCCCGGCTGCGCCGAGATCACGTCGAACAGGCCGCCGACCTTGCGGGTCTTGTCATGGTCCGGTGCGACGCCGTGCCTGGCCAGCCCGTAGGGCACCGGCAGCCGATCCAGCACGGTCACCGACACGTCGGGCTGGGTCAGCAGCTCGTCGGCGGCGTACATCGCCGACGGACCCGACCCCACGATCGCCACCCGCAGCGGCGCGCGCTCGGTGTGTATCCGCGCCGCGGGCACCGGCCGGGCCAGCAGCGGGCGCGGCCGGGTCTGCCGGTAGAAATCGGCGTTGATCTCTATGAACGGCTTCTGCTCTTCGGTCAGCTTCTTCGATGACACGATGGCGTCGACCGGGCACGCGGTGGCGCAGGCACCGCAGTCCACGCAGGCCCGCGGGTCCACGTACAGCATCTCCGCCGTCCGGAAGTCCGGTTCGTCGGGCGTGGGATGGATGCAGTTGACCGGGCAGGCATACACGCAGGACGCGTCGCTGCAGCACGATTGGGTGACGACGTAGGGCATGCGGCTCAGGCGACCTTGCTCACGGCGCGCAGCGGCTCCGACCGATACCGGGTGGCGTGGCCGTCGATCCCGAGCGCCTTCCAGACGGCCTTGGCTACCGGGTTCATCAGCCCGATCTCCTTGGCCAGGGCGCGCACGTCGCAGAAGTAGTCGCTGAAGACCTGCTTGGCCTCCTTGGACCCGTAGAACAGCTCCTTGCGCACCTGCTCGGGGATGTCGAACTCGGTGAAGAACGACCGCGGCGGGGTCACGATGGCGCGGCCGAGAATCCACATGACGATCGGCATGGCCAGCGACAGGATGAACTTCTGCCGCGGGTTCGCCTGCGGCACATGGTTCTTCAGGAACTCGTGCGCGAAGGAGATGTGCCGCGCCTCTTCCGCGACGTGAATGGCCATCACGCCGCGCATGATCGGGTGCACCTCTTCGCCCGAGCGCAGGATCTGCTTCTGGATGTGGTCGATCGGCTCTTCACCGGCCAGCACGGCCATGAAGAACAGGTTCGGGAACCAGGCCGCCACCGGCGCGCCCAAGTACTTGAACTTGCTGACCAGCGGGCCCATGCCGGGGACGTCCAGCCCGATGCGGTTGACCATCTCCTGGAACATCAGGGTGTGGTTGTGCTCCTCGATCATCTCGTGGGAGCAGTACCGGAACTCCGGCGAACCGTTCGGCAGGCCGAAGTTGTGGATGACCATGCCACTGATCAGGATCGACTCGAACTGCAGGCCGACCTTGGCGATATTCGCCTGGCGGTATTTGCCGACCGCGATCTTCTGTTCGGTCGACAGCGCCTGGTACCACGGGTGGCGGGCCACCGTGTCGGCGGACACCGGAAGGATCCAGCGCTCTTCACCGGCGTCGGCGGCGAAATCGGGGTTGTCCCAGTCGATGTCCTCGAATGGGTCGAAGTGCTTGTTGACCGATCCCTCGGAGAGCAGCAGCAGCTTCGCGGCGTACTCCTGCGCCTTCTCCAGATCGGGATCCACTGCGGGCGTCACGGCTGCGGACATCGTCGTCACTGCCTCTCCTCCGATGTAACCATTTAACTGTATCCCATAGTTACACCAACGGAGAGTTACGTCAACCCAGCAGTTGCTCGGGCCGTCCGGCGATGCGCGCCCTCATCACGCGCACCGCCGGACGGCCCTGCATTTCATGGCCCGAATCCGCGCCTATGGGCGCAGTCGGGAAGTTCTCCCTAGCTCATGAGCGCCCCGTCTCCGGCCGCCAACAGCGAGGTCGCCAACCCGGTGCTCCAGACCCCCGCGACGACGACCGCCCTGCTCAACCGGCGCCCGGTCCGGCGCGACAGCATCAGGGCGCGGCGGGTGGCCGCGCGACGACGGGCGCGGCGGCGCCGGATACGTCGCTGCTCGGCCAGCGCGTCCGCCGCGGCAGCCGCCCTCCGGCCCAGGATCGCGGCGCCGTCGGCGATGGTCCGCTCAGGGTCCGGCGCCGTGATCACCGGCCTGGCCAATTCGTCCGCGAGGACCTGGGCGACCTCCGGGGGACGCGCCGCGCCGCCGACCACGAGAACACAGTCGACATCGGCCATGGTGACGTCCGCGACGCGCAGGCAGCGGTACACCAGCTGGACGGATTCCCGGATATGACGGGCGCGCAGTTCGTCGGCGGCCGCGTCGGTGACCGACTGCGAAACCGAGAACGACGCCAGATCCTGTCCGGCGTGTTCGGCGACCAGCGCACCGAACGCGCGTCCGCCGAAGTCGGTGGAACGCAACGACACGCCGACGATCGGATTGCGCGGACACCCCGCCCCGACCCGGACCAGGGTGACGTCGAGCCCCGCGCCGCCGAGATCGTAGACCAGCGCCAGGCCGGGCATCAGCGGACCGCGGTCGGCTTCCAGCCAGGCCGCCGCCGCGGTCGGCTCGGCGACCAAGGCGACCTGTCCGAGTTCGACCCCGTCCAGTGCCGTGCGCAGCGCGTCGACCTGCTCGTCGGCGTAGCGGGCGGGATAGGTCATCGCGATACCGACGCCGCCGCCGGCCGGATGATCTTCCAGCACCTCGCCGATCAGGCACTTCGCGACCGTGGCGACGAGGTCCGCCGGGGCGAGCGCGCGGTTGCCGACCCTCGCCCAGGTGCTGGACGGCTGCGTGAGGTCGGCGAACTCGGTCACCGCGCGACCGTGCCTCGGCAGCATGCCGACCCTGGCCACGCCGGTGCTGTCGAAGGCCAACATGGTCCGGCGCGTGATCGTCTGCGGGCGCTGCGCTTTGCGGCGCCCCGGCGGAGCCTTGGCCGAACCTTCCTCCGCGAGAACGGAAACCGTGTTCACCGTACCGATGCTCAATCCGAGACCAACCGCCATCGCAAACCACCCCGATCGCCGTGCCGATTTGCTTCGAACGTCGTCCAGGCAACCACTCCGCGATCTTCCTGCCAAGGCCGGACAACCGATTGTCCGCGAGCCGCCTGTGGGTGGCCGCGTCGCTCGGGCGGTCGCCGACGCGCTCACCTGCGCACACCAGGGCAGACATTCCGTCCAGTCGGATTTCCTTGGGACACGCAGAGATCGGCACATGCCCGGTTATGGTTTGCCAGGAACCGCGTTTTATACCGCTCTGTCCGGAACAACATCCTCGGACATGCGCAGAATGTCCTTGACCAGCCTGGAAGTCGGAATGCGGATAATTAGCGACATCGAGAAGGGGATCAATCAGACAATATTCAGCGACACCAGCTCACGCACCCGGCTCAACGCCACCGTCACCCGTGTCGCGATGCGAGCTCGTCGCGTGCCGCTCACCCCGGCGCCGTGCCGCAGACCGTCACGAGACGGACGCAGCCGAACGCCCGAGAAACACAGCAACTTTCCAGCACACAGCGGCCGGATCGAGTCGCGCCTATCCGGAATGTCCTAGTGCGCGGGAAGATCCGGAAGGCGGGTGGCCCGGACGTAGACCGTCTCGCCGTCCGAGAGCCGCAGCGCCTCCGCGTCACCACGGGTGACCTGCGCGGCGAACAGGTCGCCGGTCGCGGCGTTGCGCAGTTCCACGCGCACCTCGAAGCCGAGGTGGACCACGCGTTCCACCGTCGCCCTGGTGACGCCCGCCGACTCCGCGGTGCCCTCGTGCTCGGCGAGCGCCATGCTGGGGTCGCGGCCGACGCGAATGTCGTGCGGGCGAACCAGATGTCCGTTGAGCCTGGCCACCGCGCCGAGGAAGGACATGACGAACTCGTTGGCGGGCCGGTCGTACACGTCCTCCGGGGTGCCGACCTGCTCGATGCGGCCCTTGTTCATCACCGCAATCCGGTCGGCGACGTCGAGCGCCTCCTCTTGGTCGTGGGTGACCAGCACGGTGGTCACGTGGACCTCCTCGTGCAGGCGACGCAGCCAGGTCCGCAAATCGGCGCGAACCTTGGCGTCCAGCGCGCCGAACGGCTCGTCCAGCAGCAGCACCTGCGGATCGACGGCGAGCGCGCGAGCCAGCGCCATGCGCTGACGCTGGCCACCCGACAGCTGCGCCGGGTACCGGTGCTGGAAGCCGTCCAGTCCCACGATGCCCAGCAGCTCGTCGACGCGCTTGTTGATCTCGTTCTTCGGGCGCTTGCGGATCTTCAAGCCGAACGCCACGTTGTCGCGCACGGTCATGTGCTTGAACGCCGCATAATGCTGGAACACGAACCCGATGTCGCGCTTCTGCGGCGGCACCCGGGTGACGTCGCGGCCCGCGATGGTGACCACGCCGGAGTCCAGCGACTCCAGCCCGGCGATCGAGCGCAGCAGCGTCGACTTGCCCGAGCCCGACGGGCCCAGCAGCGCGGTCAGCTCGCCGGAGGGAATGTCGATGGTGACGTCGTCGAGGGCCGCGAACGAACCGTAGTTCTTGTTCGCGTTGGTCACGGTGATCACTTTGCGCCCCGCTTACGTTCGAGGAGGGTCATCAGCAGAAGGGTGACGAGCGCGATGCCCATCAGCAAGGTCGCGGCGGAGTAGGCGCCGAAGGTGTTGTGGTCGTTGATGTACCGGCCGTGCACGAGCAGCGTCAGCGTCAGCGACCGGCCGGGCAGGGCGGAGGACACCATGATCACCGCGCCGAACTCGCCGAGCGCGCGCGCCACGGTGAGCACCACGCCGTAGGTCAGGCCCCAGCGGATCGCGGGCAGGGTGATCCGCCAGAACGTCTGCCACCGGGACGCGCCGAGCGTGGCCGCGGCCTGCTCTTGGTCGTCGCCGATCTCGTGCAGGACCGGCTCGACCTCGCGCACCACGAACGGGAGCGTGACGAAGATGGTGGCGATCACCATGCCCGGCAGGTTGAAGATCACCTTGAAGCCGAGATCTTCCAGCCCGCCGAACCAGCCCCCGGCGCCCCACAGCAGGATCAGCGAGACGCCGACCACGACGGGCGAGACCGCGAACGGCAGGTCCACGATGCCCTGAACCAGATTGCGGCCAGGGAAGTTTCCGCGGACCAGCGCGATCGCCGTCACGATGCCGAAGACGACGTTCACCGGAACGACGATCGCCACGATCACCAGAGACAGCTGGAACGCCGAGATCGCCGCGGGCGTGGTGATCGAGTCGACGAACGCGCCGACACCCCGTTCGAAGGTGCGCCACAGAATGATGACCAGCGGCAATACCAGCAGCACGAATAGGTAGCCGAGCGCCACCGTCCGCAGCGAAATGCGGGTCAACGGGGACAGTTTCATCGGGTGAGCTCCCTCGTGCGGGAGGCCCCGACGGGTGCGCGATTGTGTCTCATCGGGACGCCTGTTCCTTGCGGGCGGTGCGTTCGGCGAGCAGCCGCAGCACGAGCAGCGTCGCGAACGAGATGGCCAGCAGTGCCACGGACACCGCCGCCGCGTTCACCGGCCGGTCGATCTCGATCTGCTTCTGGATGTACTGGGAGGCCATCTCGGTCTTACGCGGGATCGCGCCACCGATCAGCACCACCGACCCGTATTCGCCGATCGCGCGGGCGAAGGCGAGGCCGCCGCCGCTGATGATCGCGGGCGCCAACGCGGGGAGCACGATACTGCGGAACGTGGTCCAGTTGTTCGCGCCGAGCGAGAGCGCGGCCTGCTCGACCTCGCGGTCGGCCTCGATCAGCACCGGCTGCACCGAGCGCACCACGAACGGCAGCGTGACGAACGCCAGCGCCACCACCAGGCCCGGCTGGGTGGCGTTGAGGTGGATATCGATCGGGCTCTGCGGTCCGTACAGCGAGAGCAGCACGATGCTGGCCACGATCGTCGGCAGCGCGAACGGCAGATCGATCAGCGCGTTGACCACGCCCTTGCCGGGGAACTCGTCCCGCACCAGCACCCAGGCGATGAGTGTGCCCATCACCACGTTGATCACCGCCACCACCACCGAGACGAGCACCGTGATGCGCAACGAGTCCAGCGCGGCGGGCGCGGTGACGGCGTCGGCGAAGCCGGACCAGCCTTCCTCGAAGGAGGTCACGGTGAGCGCCGCCAGCGGCAGCAGCACGATGATGCTCAGCCACAGCACCGCGGTCGCGATGCCGAGCGGGCCCACCGAACCGGTCACGCGCAGCCATGACCAGTTCCAGCGCCCGGTCCGGCGCGCGGCGTTGGAGACGCCGGGGCCGTCTGCCTGTGCGGTTCCGGCGTTACTGCTGTCGATCACAATCGTCCAGTATCCCGTGTAACGGAGGTCACCCCGCTACTTGGTCGCCTTGTCGTAGATCACCGCGACGGAGCCGGTGTTCGCGGCGAACAGGTCCTTGTCCACGGTCTTCCAGCCGCCGAGGTCGGCGATGGTCCACAGCTTCTGCGGGGTCGGGAAGTCCTTGGCGTAGTCGGCGGCGACCTTCGGGTCGACCGGGCGGAAACCGGCGGCGGCCCATGCCTTCTGGCCCTCGGCGGTGAACAGGAAGTCGCGGAAGGCGACGGCCTTCTCCTGGTTCTTGCTGTTCTTCAGCACCGCGACCGGGTTCTCGATCTTGAAAGTGACCGGAGGGACGATGTGCTCGATCGGATCGCCGTTGCGCTCGGCGAAGATCGCCTCGTTCTCGTAGCTCAGCAGCACGTCACCGGTGCCCTGCAGGAAGGTCTCGGTCGCCTCGCGGCCGGACTTGGGCTGCACCTTCACGTGCTCCTTGGAGACCAGCTGGCTCAGGTAGTCCAGGCCCGCCTGCGGGTTCTTGCCGCCCTCGCTCTTGGCCGCGTACGGCGCCAAGAGGTTCCACTTGGCCGAACCGGAGCTGAACGGGTTCGGGGTGACCACCTCGATGCCCGGCTTCAGCAGGTCGTCCCAGTCCTTGATGCCCTTCGGGTTGCCCTTGCGCACCACGATCGCGACGACCGAGCCGAACGGGATTCCCTTGGTGGCGTCGGCGTTCCAGCTCGCGTCCACCAGGCCCGCGTCGACCAGGCGGGTGATGTCGGGCTCCACGGAGAAGTTGACGACATCCGCCTCGGCGCCGTCCTTGACCTTGCGGGACTGGTCGCCGGAGGCTCCGTAGGACTGCTGGATCTGGACGCCCTTGCCCTGCTCGGTCTTGTTGAACTCGGGGATCACCTTGTCGAAACCGGGCTTCGGCACGGCGTAGGCGTAGAGGTTCAGGGTGCCGCCGCTGCCGTCGGCGCGGTCTGCCCCGGCTGTGTCGCTCGCTCCGCCGCCGCACGCGGTTAGCGCGACCGCCGCCAGTGCGGCGAGGGCAACGGCGCTGTAGCGTCGACGCGGCGTGAGCCAGGATTTGCGAGCCATCGGGGTGGACCTTTCGTGCGGACCGCCAGCTGTCCGGTAGTGCATCGGTGGCGGCGACAATTGTGTTGAGCTGTAGACCTGCCGTGCGAAACAGGACGGCAGTGGCGCGACTATCGGCCGCGACGGGCCGGGAGGACGAACACGTCCGCAGAAAGCGCGCCAGTCTACTGGGAAACGAGACGCGGACGTGCCCGGCCGCCGATCAGCGACAGTAGACGTCCGCGACCGCGAGGTCACCGACAGCAATCAACGCCAACTCATGGCGGACCTGCGGGACTGCGCTCGACGACACGGGCCGACTGTAGCAGAGCGCACGGCGGAGTTCGAATCGAAGATCCCAGCAAGAGCCGGGTTTCATCCCATGTTCACCCAGGCGCATCCCATCCGTACGGTGGTCCCCGCGATTGCGGCAACACGGGGGGCATCCGGCCGACCGTACGGTCCTGGTTATCTTGCGGTCACTGCCGAGAATCCTCGGCGGCCGCACGCTGCCGAGTTGCACCGGGCCGCCGCACCGGAGTATCGCGACGCCATGATCACCGAGGTCGCGACGCCGGACCGGCGAAACGGCAGCCGCCCATACGCAGGAATCCGGCCTGATCGAGGACCGACGCGCCCGAGGTCGGCGGGACCCTCGCTCGGACCGGCGAGAACCCTGGCGGCGCCGCGCTCAGCGGGTGATCAACCAGGCGACGACGACGAGCACGAGCAGAGCGATCAGCGCGAGCTGCACCCGCGAACGAGGCATCAGCGCGCTCCGCTCTGGACGGGCCTGCGGTCCTCCGCGGCCACCTGCTCGGGTTCGGGCATCGCCGCCGCGCCGATCGGCGCGGACCGCACCGGCACGACATCGGCCGCGTACCGCCGGTCGAGCATGCGCAGCACGACACGCAGGGCGCGGTCGAGCCCGTAGGCGATGGCGAAGCTGATCGGGACCATGCCGACGAGGACCACGAGGAACTGCGGAATGAACGGCAGTCCCGCGACCCACAGCTCGAAGCCGTCCCACCACCCTGCGATGCGATGCACGGCTCCAGCCTAGTCGGTTCGCCGCCCGGCTCCGTAGGACCGCCAACAGCGACGGCGACCGAGCAGTGGACGACAGGCGGGCGCGGACCCCAAGATGGGGTATGGCGTCCGCAGATGACCTCATCGCCAATCATGCCGATGGCATGCCGTCGAACCTCCCGGAGCCGCACCGCCACGGTGCCCATCCGCCGATCGACGACTACGCGTTCCTGTCCGACTGTGAGACCAGCTGCCTGGTCGCCAGCAATGGCGCCGTGGAATGGATGTGCGTGCCGCGGCCGGACTCGCCGAGCATCTTCGGCGCGATCCTGGACCGCAGCGCGGGCCACTTCCGGATCGGGCCCTACGGCGTCAACGTGCCCGCCGCGCGCCGCTACCTGCCCGGCGGAATGATCCTGGAGACCACCTGGCAGACCGGCACCGGCTGGCTGATCGTGCGCGACGCACTGGTGCTCGGCGGGTGGCACAACCTCGATCAGCGCAGCAAGACCCACCGGCGCACGCCGATGGACTGGGATGCCGAGCACCTGCTGCTGCGCACGGTGAAGTGCGTGAACGGCACCGTCGAGCTGGAGATGAGCTGCGAGCCGACGTTCGACTACCACCGGGCCACCGCCCGCTGGGAGTACACCGGCAAGGTGTACGAGGAGGCGACCGCGGTCCGCAGCGACGATCCGAGCGCTGGCCCCACCCTGGTGCTCACCACGGATCTGCGCCTCGGCCTGGAGGGCAGGGAGGCTCGTGCCCGCACCAGGATGCGGGAGGGCGATGAGGTGTTCGTCGCGCTCACCTGGTCGGAGCTGCCCGCGCCGCGCACCTTCGAAGAGGCCGCGCACAAGATGTGGCAGACCACCGAATGCTGGCGCCAGTGGATCACCCTGGGCAAGTTCCCGGACCACCCGTGGCGCAACTTCTTGCAGCGCAGTGCGCTCACGCTCAAAGGCCTCACCTACGCGCCGACCGGAGCGCTGATGGCGGCGCCGACCACGTCGCTCCCGGAAAGCCCTGGCGGGGAACGCAATTGGGACTACCGCTACACCTGGGTGCGCGACGCCAGTTTCGCGCTGTGGGGTCTGTACACGCTCGGCCTCGACCGCGAGGCCGACGACTTCTTCGCCTTCCTCAACGACGCGACCACCGGCGAGAACGGCGAACCCGTTCCGCTGCAGGTGCTCTACGGCATCGGCGGTGAGCGGGAGCTCACCGAATCCGTCCTCGATCATCTGAGCGGCTACGACAACTCCCGGCCGGTGCGGGTCGGCAACAACGCCTACAACCAGGACCAGCACGATATCTGGGGCACCATGCTGGACGCGGTGTACCTGCATGTGAAGTCGCGCCAGCAGGTGCCGGAGACCCTGTGGCCGCTGTTGGTCCGCCAGGTGCACGCGGCCATCGCGCATTGGAAGGAGCCCGACCGCGGCATCTGGGAGGTGCGCGGCGAGCCGCAGCATTTCACCTCCTCCAAGGTGATGTGCTGGGTGGCGCTGGACCGCGGCGCGAAACTCGCCGAGCTGCACGGTCAGTACGAGCACGCCGAAGAGTGGTACGGCATCGCCGAGGAGATCAAGAACGACGTCCTGGCCAACGGGGTCAACTCCGACGGCGTGTTCACCCAGGTCTACGGCGGCGACACGCTGGACGCCTCGCTACTGCTGGTGGTGCTCACCCGGTTCCTGCCGCCGGAGGACCACCGGGTACGCGCCACCGTGCTGGCCATCGCCGACCGGCTCACCGAGAACGGCCTCGTGCTGCGCTATCGCACCGAGACCACCGATGACGGATTGAGCGGCACGGAAGGAGCGTTCACCATCTGCTCGTTCTGGCTGGTGTCCGCGCTGGTCGAGATCGGTGAGGTCCAGCGGGCCAGGCACCTGTGCGAGCGGCTGCTCGGCTTCGCCAGCCCGCTACGGCTGTACGCCGAGGAGATCGACCCGCGCAGCGGCCGTCACCTGGGCAACTTCCCACAGGCCTTCACCCACCTCGCGCTGATCAACGCCGTCACCCACGTCATCAGGGCCGAGGACTCCAGGCACGCGGGCCAATTCCAGCCCGCGCACACGCCGCCTGGTCATCCGGTCTGACGACACTGGGTGGTTGCATCCGCCACCACCCGGTCATCCGGTTACAGCTTCTCCGCTTCGTCGCGCAGCACGCGCAGTTTGCCGAGCCGCGCTTCGAGTTCGGCGATCCGTTCCTGTCCGCGGTCGCCGTACTTTCCGTAGTTCTCCTCGGCCAGCCGCAACGCCTCCTCCGCGCCGCGGGATGCCTCGGCCGCGAGCTCGGTGAAGTGGTCGCGCAGCACACGCTGCATGGCACGCAGGCGGTTTCGCGATTCCTTGCCGACCTGGAAGATCACGTCGTCCATCAGGCGGGCGACCGCGACCTTGGCCTCGGCGCGGCGGCGCAGTTTGCGGTTCTTGCGGTCGTCCCACAGCGCGTTCACGCCGAGCAGGACGCCCGCGCCCGCCGAGTACCAGTTCACCAGGGACATGCCGAGCAGACTGGTGGCGAGACCGACCATCAGGATGCCGCCGTAGGAGCCGCGCAGACCGGTCAGGAACTGCTGGGTCACACCGGCTTTCGCGCTCTCCAGCGACTCCAGGGGTTGCACCGCTTCCAGTACGTCCCCCGGAGCGGCCAACCGCAGATCGACCAGCGGCGCGGCACGGTTGTGGGCCGGGAACTTGGCGGCCACCTGCTCGCACAATTCCATCGAGCGGTAGTGCGCGACGGCGAAATTCTCTTCGACGGCCTCGCAGATGCGCGCGTCCAGGTCGGCCCCGAAATCCTTCCACCGGCGAGCCGGATCGGTCCGGGCGATCTCGGCCTCGGCGTCGCGGATCAGGCTGCGCAGCCGGTGGCGCAGGTCGTGCTCGATGTCGGCCATCAGCTCCGTGCCGCCGTCGACCAGGGTGACCTGCCAGTTCGCCGTCCGCTGCCGCAGCTGCTCGGCCTCGTCGCGGGCGCGGACGAGCTGGTCGGTGATCTCGGCCCTGCGGTGCGGATCCCGCAGCGCCTCGGCCTCGGTGCGCAGCGTCGACGCGAGATGATCGCAGACCAGGCGGATGTCCCGGACCGCTGCTTCCGTGGCCACCGCGTCGGCGCGGGCGATCACGTAGTCGCGCAGGTGGTCGATCAATTGCGGCACACCCGATTCGATATCGCGCTGGTAGTTGCCCGTGGTCTCGGCCTGCCGATGCAACTCCGCGGACACCGGCGCGACCGCGAAGCCGAGCCCCGCCGCGTCGAGCAGTTCCCGATTGCGTTGCTGGGTGTGCGACCAGTGCGGAAAGACGTCGATCTTGTTCAGTACGCAGACCACCGTCGGGCAGATCTGCTCGATCCGCTGCAGTTCGGCGATCTGCTCCATGGTCAGCTCGGCGCCCGCGTTCCCGACGTAGAGCACGGCGTCGGCCGCGGCGATCATCGACCAGGTGGTGCGGTTGTCGCCCAGAGCACCCGGCGCGTCCATGACCACGACGCCATCGGCGAGCAACGGGCTCGGCTGGGTGAATTCGGCGCGGACGACACCCTGGGTGGCCAGGGCCGGACCCGGATCGAGCGGATCGACCGACTGGCGTTCGGTGCGGCCGTATTCGGTCTGGCGCACCAGCGTCGCGGTCGGCTCCTGACCGTACTCGACGATCACCGGGACGCTCAGATCGCTGTTCGTCGCGCTGACCGAGGCGCCGACCAGACTGTTGACCAGCGTGCTCATACCGTTCTTCGGAGGGCCGACGACCACGAGCCGCACCCGGGGATCGGTCACCCTGGCGCGGACCATGTTCAGCCGGCTGCCGAGATCGTCACGCCCAGCGGATCGGGCTGTCTCCCGCAACTCGTCGAGTATTCGGATGAGCGGGGCCATCGCATCCGGATGTTTCACCGTTGCGGCCGTCAGCCCGGCAGCGGCAGACAACCCTCCTCCTTACTGTCGGTGACTCTCGTTCGATATACCCCCTGCGTATGCTCGGCAGTCGCCCAATCCCCTTGCGGCCCTGCTACAGCAGCGAGACGTCCACCACATCGGACGCCGTGTGGTGTGTCTCGGCTATGACCGAGTCGGGCAGCAGTGCGCCGGAGAGACCACTTCCGGAGGCCAGCAGCGCGGAATGGTCGTAGGTGTGGTCGTCGACCGACAGCGGCGCCGAGATCCCTTGCGGCTTGGGGTCGATCACCTGCGGCTTCACCGGCACCGGCGGCTGGGTGGGCGCGGGTGCGACGTAGGTCGGGACCGGCGTGTGCGGCTCGACGGTGGGCGCTTGCGCGGGTGCGCTGTAGGTCGGCTGGTCGGGCGCGGAGAACGTCGGATCGGACGGGCGGCTCACGGTCGGCACGTCATCGCCCGGGATGTCGTTCGTCGGCCGGGTGCTGTGCGACGTTCCCCCGGTGCTGGGGCGGCCGGTGTTGCCGCCCGGTGTTGTCACGTCGTCGTCCGAGGTGGACGGAGCGCCGTGCGTCGGCGCCGGGGTGATGGTCACGCCGGGGACCTTGGTCGTCGTCACGTCCGGGACGGTGGTGATACCGCCGTGCGGCGCCGTGGTGGCGCCGGGGAACTTGGTGACGTCGTGGTCCGGCGTCTTCGGCACGGTCGGGGTGGTCACGTCCCCCGGGACACCCGGTGTCGGCGTGGTCTTGATGATCGTGGTCGGGTTGGTGACCGTCGTCGGCGATTGCGTCGGGTGCGACGGCTGCGAATCGGTCACCGGCACCGGCTTCACCACCGGCGTCGGCCGCACCGCGTCGAACAGCGCGGGCAGCGACGCGGCCGGTGCGGTGAGCACCGACGGACCCTCCGGCGCGGCAAGGACATTCGCGATCGGCGTCGAGGCGGGATCGGGCTGGATCGTGGTCTGCAGCGGTGTGGCGGCGACGACCGGAGCGGCGGCGACCGCCGCGGGGGCGGGCGCGGCCATCGGGGCGGCGGGAGCCACCGAGGCGACCGGCGCGACCGCGGAAGCAGGGGCGACCGAAGCCGCGGGAGCGACCGAGACGACGGGGGCGGTGCCGATCGGGGCCGATGCGCCCAACGGCTGCGCGACACCCGAGGCGGCCGAGGACTGCGCGGCGGAGGACGCCGCCGACGACTGCGCCGCGGACGTGCCCGCGGTCGGCGTGCCGAAGCCGCCGAGCAGGCCGGTAGTGCTCTGCCCCGGCGCCTGCGGCTCGGTGACCTCGCGTTCGGCGCCGTCCGGCACGCGGATGCCGTCGGCCAGCCAGTCGGTGTACTCGTCGAGCTGGTCGCCGACCCGGCCCACCGCGAGATCCACCTCCATTTCCGAGGTGAAGTAGATCCCGTTCGGTCCGAGCCCGAAGTCGACCGACCACTGGGTGCCGACGAACATGCCGAGCTGGTCGCCGCCCGCGCCGATGCCGTCGAACGGATCGTCGGCGGTCGGCGTCGCGGCGACCGCGCTGGTGCCGGGCAGGTCGAAGACCGTGGAGCCCGGCGCGACGAAACCGTTTGCGCCCGGTAGACCGAAACCGTGTCCGGCCTGGCCGAGTCCGTGGCCGGGCAGGCCGAACCCGTGCCCGCCGGGCTCGGGGTCGAGCTCGCGGGCGGACTCGTGCCGCACACCGGGGAGGGAAAGTCCGTTCGACACGTTGCCCTGTGTCCCGGGAATGGCCAGTCCGCCCGGGAGACCGCCCTGCGTGCCTGGGATGCCGCCCAGTCCGGGGACACCGCCACCGGAGTGTCCGGGCACCTGCATGCTGTTCGTCCCCGCGTCGCCGGACAGGCTCGGCAGCGACATCCCGGCGTCGGTCTCACCGCCGAGCGTAGGCAGCGGCAGGCCCGCGTCGGTGCCGTTGTACTCGCCGCCGAGCGTCGGCAGGGAGAACTCGGCGGATCCGGCGCCGGTGCCGGGCAGGGGGAAGCCCGGTGCCGGGTTCCCGTGCGCCACTGGACTATTCGATGCGTGCGGCGGGAGCGGGCCCAGCTCGACCGGGTCGGGGAAGGTGATCACCGGGCTCGGCTGGTCGGGATCGGGGTCGGTGCTGTGTGCCCAGCCGGTGTTCCAGCTGTCGAGCCGGGATTCGCCGGGCTGTGCGGGCACGCCGCCACCGTTGGCGGCCACGAGGGCCCCGCCGGTGACGTAGGCGCCCGCCCGCGCGACTCGCGCGACGCCGGTGGCCACCCGGTAGGCGGTGTCGCCCGCGCGGTCGGCCGCTTCGTTGTCGTCGTCGAAGGGCAGATCACGCGTCATAGAAGCTCCACTCTCGGTTGTCCAGCATCCTCACCCACGCCGGTCCGACCAAGTGAAGATCACCCAACAGTATTTCCGGAATACTCGGCTGTCACATTCTCCAGGACTGTAGAGAATCTGGCTGTGGCGAGCAACACAACCCTGTCATCCGAATTTCCGGACCGAAAGCCCTATTTCCAGTGGCCTTCCGGACCGGACACGGCCTCGAATACACGCCGCGACCAGGCCGGATCGAAAACGTCGCTGGCGCGCGCCTACTTCTTGTCCTTCGGCTTGTCCGAGGCGGCGTCGGAGGACAGCGCGGCCACGAAGGCTTCCTGCGGGACGTCGACCCGGCCGATCGTCTTCATCCGCTTCTTGCCTTCCTTCTGCTTCTCCAGCAGCTTGCGCTTGCGGCTGATGTCACCGCCGTAGCACTTCGCGAGCACGTCCTTGCGGATGGCCCTGATGTTCTCCCGCGCGATGATCTTCGAGCCGATCGCGGCCTGGATCGGCACCTCGAACTGCTGGCGGGGAATCAGCTCGCGCAGTTTGGTGGTCATCTTGTGGCCGTAGGCCTGGGCGGCATCCTTGTGCACGATCGCGCTGAACGCGTCCACCGCCTCACCCTGCAACAGGATGTCCACCTTCACCAGCTGCGATTCCTGCTCGCCCGCCTCCTCGTAATCCAGGCTGGCGTAGCCGCGGGTGCGCGACTTCAGCGAGTCGAAGAAGTCGAAGATGATCTCCGCCATCGGCATGGTGTAGCGCAGCTCGACGCGGGTCTCGGACAGATAGTCCATGCCGCCGAGTTCGCCGCGGCGGGACTGGCACAGTTCCATGATCGAGCCGATGAACTCGCTCGGCGAGATGATGGTGCACTTCACGACCGGTTCGTAGACCTTGCGCACCTTGCCTTCCGGCCAGTACGAGGGATTGGTCACGACGTGCTCGGCGCCGTCTTCCATCTCCACCCGGTACACCACGTTCGGCGCGGTCGAGATCAGGTCCAGGTCGAACTCGCGCTGCAGGCGCTCACGGGTGATCTCCATGTGCAGCAGGCCGAGGAAGCCGCAGCGGAAGCCGAACCCCAGCGCCACCGAGGTCTCCGGGGTGTAGGTCAGCGCCGCGTCGTTGAGCTGCAGCTTCTCCAGCGCGTCACGGAGGTCGGGGTAATCGGAGCCGTCCACCGGGTACAGGCCGGAGTAGACCATCGGACGCGGCTCGCGGTAGCCGGTGAGCGGCTCGCTGGCGCCACCGCGCGCGCCCGTCACCGTGTCGCCCACCTTGGACTGGCGCACGTCCTTCACGCCCGTGATCAGATAGCCGACCTCGCCGACGCCGAGGCCCTGGGTCGGTTTCGGCTCCGGCGACACGATGCCGATCTCCAGCAGCTCGTGGGTGGCGCCGGTGGACATCATCTTGATCTTCTCGCGCGGGGTCAGCTTGCCGTCCACCACGCGGACGTAGGTGACCACGCCGCGGTAGGTGTCGTAGACCGAGTCGAAGATCATCGCGCGGGCGGGCGCGTCGGCGTCGCCCACCGGCGGCGGCACCTGGGTGATCACCTGGTCGAGCAGATCGGCCACGCCCTCGCCGGTCTTGCCGGAGACGCGCAGCACGTCGGAGGGCTCGCAGCCGACGATGTGCGCCAGCTCGGCGGCGTAACGCTCCGGGTCCGCGGCGGGCAGGTCGATCTTGTTCAGCACCGGGATGATGGTCAGATCCTTGTCCAGCGCCAAGTACAGATTGGCCAGCGTCTGCGCCTCGATGCCCTGCGCGGCGTCGACCAGCAGGATCGCGCCCTCACACGCCTCCAGCGCCCGCGAGACCTCATAGGTGAAGTCGACGTGACCAGGCGTGTCGATGAGGTGCAGCACGAAGTCGGTGCCCGCGTGCTCGCCCGTCCGCGGCGTCCACGGCAGCCGCACGTTCTGCGCCTTGATCGTGATGCCGCGTTCGCGCTCGATATCCATCCGGTCCAGATACTGCGCACGCATCTGCCGTTCCTCGACCACACCGGTCAGCTGCAGCATCCGGTCGGCCAGCGTCGACTTGCCGTGGTCGATGTGCGCGATGATGCAGAAGTTCCGGATCCGGGCGGGATCGGTGAACGTCGTGTCGGCGAAGCTGGCGGGCACTCCACTCCTCATGGGTATCGGCAAACTGCCCCCATCGTCCCATGAGCAGTGCGAAGCTTCCGCCGCCGGTGCACCGAATCGTGGTCTGCGGGCCCAGACCATGGCCACCCCGCACGGTCCGCTCAGCAGATCCCGGGTATGTCAGCGGTGCACCGTAGAGTGAGCCCATGCCCGGCCAACCGCTGAAAAAAATTCAGATCGAGGGATTCACGTCGATCCGATCGGCGACGGTCGAACTCGGGCAGCTCAACATCCTGGTCGGCGCAAACGGCGCGGGAAAGAGCAACTTCGTCCAAGCGCTGGCCCTTCTCGGACGCATCATCGACGGCGAGCTGAATCTTTTCGTCGGCCTGAACGGCGGCGCTTCCGCGCTCCTCACCGATGGAGACGGGTCCTCGCGGATTCGTTTGGAGCTGGACGCGGAACCGAACTCCTACGAGGCCGTCCTGGTACCGGCTGCGAATGACGAACTGATCTTCGACCGCGAGAACATCTACTACCGAGGGCAGGGATACGACCGGCCCTACAGCAAGTCCCTCGGCCGAGGACACCGCGAGTCGCGGCTCTCTACGGAAACCGGCGGGCCGCAGGCTGGTATCGCCAAGTCCGTCTTCGAACTGCTGGAGGGCTGCAAGGTCTACCACTTTCACGACACGAGCGCCGACGCTCCGGTCAAACGGATGGTCCCAACTGGAGACAACGTGAGCCTACGACCGGACGCAGGCAACCTTGCCGCGTACCTGTACCGGTTGCAGACCAGCGGCGAAATCTCCGACCAAGCCGCATACCGCCGCATCGTGGGCGCGATTCAGCTGGTGGCGCCTTTCTTCCGGGATTTCGTCCTGAAGCCGGAAAGTCACGATCGCATCCGCCTCCGCTGGCAGCAACAAGGCCTGGACACGGTTTTCTCGGCCAACCAGATGTCGGACGGAACGCTTCGCTTCGTGTGTCTGGCGACGCTCCTCCTGCAACCGGATCTGCCCGCTCTCGTCGTCTTGGACGAGCCCGAGCTGGGGCTGCACCCTTTCGCCATCGTGCAATTGGCGAATCTGCTCCGACAAGCGTCCACCCGCAGCCAGGTCCTGATCGCTACCCAGTCCGTCACGCTGATGAACAGATTCGACGTCGATGACTTGATCGTGGTGGAGCGCAAGGACGGCGGATCGGCCTTCTCCCGTCCCGACGCCACCATCTTGGAAGCATGGCTGGCGGAGTACTCACTGGGCGAGCTGTGGGAGAAGAACCTGCTCGGCGGGCGACCGGTCAGGGAGGAATCCGGCCCAGTATGACGGCCACCTATCACCGCCTCCACCTGCTCGTGGAAGGTCAAAGCGAAGAAATCGTCGTCAGCAATGTCCTGGGTCCCTACCTCGCCGAACGCGGCTGGACGGTCACCCACTCGATCGTCACGACGAAACGACCCGCAGGTGGTCCCAACCACCGTGGCGGCGTGAGTAGTTGGAGCAAAATCGAACGAGAGATCAAGCTGCTGCTGCGGGATTCGAGTCTTCGGGTGCTCTCCACGCTGTTCGATTTCTATGCCTTCCCACCGGATAGTCCGGGCATGGCCGACATTCCTCCCGGGCTGTCACCGCATGATCGCGTCCAGCATGTGGAGCGGTCCCTGGCCATCGGCTCCGCCGACCCACGCTTCCTGCCCCACTTGATCCTGCATGAGATGGAAACCTGGGTCTTCGCCGCCGCCGAGCAGGTCGGTCACCTTCTGCCCGGACTCACTGAACGGCTGGTGGAAGATGTACAGGCGGCAGGCGGGCCAGAACTGGTCAACGACGGTCCTGAAACCGCGCCGTCCAAACGGATTCTGAACTATTGCCCGCAGTATTCGAAGACGACCGACGGCCCGCTCGCGATAGCCGACCTCGGGGTGGACGCACTGCGGGCCCAGTGCCCGCACCTCGACCGATGGCTCTCGATGCTGGACAGTTGCCTGCAATAAGGCTGAGGCGTGGTGCCCGTCGAGTCCGAACGACACGGCAAGTGTGTTGCGTGCGCGGGTGAGAACGCGGGGGTGCGCCGTTATCCTCCAGAGATGGCCCGAAGTTGGAACTCCCTCGGCAAGCAGATCGGCCTTCTCGCGTCGGAGCAGGGGCCCAAGATCGTCAAGCGGCAGGGCCCCAGGCTGGTCGAGCGCCTGGTGGGGACGCTGGGGCCGCGGCGGACGGCCGCTGGCGTCTCGGTGCGGCCCGCCGCGTCGATTCCGGTACCGACGGCCGAGCGGGCCCGGCAGATCGTGTACTCACCGCAGTTGGACGGGCGTGCCGATCCCGGCGAGATCGTCTGGACCTGGGTGCCGTTCGAGGAGGACCCGAGCAACGGCAAGGACCGGCCGGTGCTCGTGGTGGGTCGCGACCGCCGCACGCTGCTGGGCCTGATGCTGTCGTCGAATCCGGAACGCGCGTTCGACCGCGACTGGGTCGGCATCGGCAGCGGGTCCTGGGATCACGATGGACGCCCCAGCTGGGTCCGGCTCGACCGGGTGCTCGACGTGCCCGAGGCGGGCATCCGCCGCGAGGGAGCGATCCTGGAACGCAAGACCTTCGACCTGGTCGCCCACCGGCTCGTCGCCGAATACAACTGGAGCTGAAGGCAATCCGGCGACCGGTTTCAGCGGTGGTCAGGAGATCATTTCGCGGGACCGGCCGTACAGCAGGCCGTACAGCAGGGCGCCGAGCGCGCCGCCGATCAGGGGGAACACCACGAACGCCCAGACCTGTCCCATCGCGCCGTCCTGGTAGGGCGCCACGGCCAGGCTGCGGGCCGGGTTGACCGAGGTGTTGTCCACCGGGATCGACACGAGGTGGATGACCGCCAGCGTCACACCGATGGACAGGCCGGCCAGCGGCACGTCGGAGATCTGGTCGGTCGAGGACAGCACCACGAAGACCAGCAACGCGGTCAACATCACCTCGACGATGATCATGGCCGCCATCCCGTAGCCGTTCTGCACGACCACCTCGCCGAGCGGCCCCCTCGCCGCCGCCGGGCTGTGCCGGCCCCACCCGTTCGCGCCGAGGCCGTCGATCGAGCGGTCGTACGACGGCAGGTTCTTGGCCAGCGCGAACAACACGAGACCGGCCAGGAAGCCGCCGATCAGCTGCGCGATCACGTAGCCGCCCGCGACCACCGCGCCGATCCGGCCGAGCAGCAACTGCCCGATCGTGACCGCCGGATTGACGTGACAACCCGAAATCGGCCCGATCGAGTAGACCAGGAACATCAGCGTCAAGCCGAACGCCAGCGCGACGCCCAGCGGACCGACCTTCTCCCCCGCCAGCACCGCCGTGCCGACACCGCCGGTCACCAGGACGAAGGTGCCGAGCGCTTCGGCGCCCCATTTCTTGCTGTTGGGAATCGGTTCGTTCTCGACAGCCTCTTCGACGACTTCCTGGGCCGTTGGAGACATGTGCTCGTCCGCCTCTCCGGGTATTCAGGCCGTACCAGTCGGGTGCGTGGGGATTTGCGTTCAGGTCCTGCGTTGGGTGCTCGTCCGCCTCTCCGGACCTTCAGGCCGTACAAGTCAGGTGGCACGAGACCTACGTACAGGTCCTGCGTTGGGTGCCGCTCGAGTTCTGGGCGTACCCGGTTACCCATGTGCTTACGAAATCAGTTGTCCCGGTCGCGGCACCTTCGGTGCGTGATTGTGCGGCCCCGAGCCGTACCGGTCTTCCGACACGCTACGCGACCCGCGTGTCTCGCACGGCGATCTTCGCGCGGTGTCTGAATGCGAGCCGCGATATGCACAACGATTTCGCAAGGGTCGAGCCACCTCTGTCGATGATTCGACCCGGCCTCCCTGGTGTCGATTTCGTGTGCCAGACGGCGACTGGTACTCTCGATCTTCGGCGCTGCGTTACCCGTTCAGTTCGGGTGTTTCGCGCGCTTACGAACTTTTCCCAGGACAGACCACCAGACAGGAACACGAGGAAACAGGCGTGGCCAACATCAAGTCCCAGATGAAGCGGATCCGCACCAACGAGGCGGCGCGCAAGCGCAACCAGTCGGTCAAGTCCGCGCTGCGCACCGCCATCCGGAGCTTCCGCGAGGCCGCGGCCGCCGGCGACAAGGACCAGGCCGCCGAGCGCCTGCAGTTCGCCAGCCGCAAGCTGGACAAGGCCGCCTCGAAGGGCGTCATCCACGCCAACCAGGCCGCCAACAAGAAGTCGGCGCTGGCGCTGGCCTTCAACAAGCTCTGATTCACCCGGTACCGCCCGCCGGTACCGCCCCACGCTGAGACGCAGCCGCCGTGGCCCCGATGACCACGGCGGCTTTTGTCGTGCCCGCACCCCGCCCCACCGGCCTTCTTCCCGGGGTTTCGGGATCGGCCCCCGCCATGTCAGAGGTTCCAGCTACCATTCGGCGCATGGTAACCGTGTATGCCAATCAGACGGTCGTCCGCGCCGAGGATCTGCCGGACGTGATCCGCGCGGCCGAGGTGCTCGGATTCGGATTGAAGATCGAGAATGTGCTCGTTCCCGACGACGAAGGCGGTTACTCGTTGGCCTGGATCGTCACGCGGGACGAGGACGTCCCCGACTACGAGGAATGGGAGGGGCGCTACGAGGACGCGGACGACGACGGGGAACTGGTGCTCAGCTCCGCGGAGTAGATCCGGTCATGCCTCGTGCGCCGCGGCCGCGAGCCGATCCAGCGCCGCCTGGGAATCCTCGTCCGCGGCACGGTAGATGATGATCCGCTGGTCGGGATCCTGCACGGGCATCAGCACCTCGTAGGTGACCACCAGCGGACCCACCACCGGGTGCCGCAACGGTTTCTTCCCGCGTCCCTGCACCCGGACGTCGTGGCGCGCCCACGCCTGCGCGAACTCGGCGCTCTGTGCGGTGAACTCGGCGATCAGATCGGCCAGCGCCTCGTCGTCGGGGTGCGCCGCCCAGGCCGCGCGCAGATCCGCGATGCCCTCGCGGATGATGCGCTCACGCTCGACGTAGAACTCCCGCATGCCCGGGTCCATCAGGCACAACCACATGGAGTTGCGCTGCCGCGGCGGCAAAGCGGCGAAGTCGGTGATCAACAGCGCCATCTCCCGGTTCCAGGCCAGGATGTCGTAGCGGTGGTTCACCAGCATCGCCGGCAGCGGCGACAGATCCCGCACCAGCATGGCCAGCGCGGGCGCGGGCACCGTGCTCGGCTTCCCGCTGTCCGGCTGCCGCTGTCGCGCCAGGTCGAACAGGTAGGCGCGCTCGTCACCGGTCAACCGCAACGCCTGCGCCAGCGCGTTCAGCACCTCCGGCGACGGCCGCAGCCCACGCCCCTGCTCCAGTCGCACGATGTAGTCGGTGCTCACACCCGCCAGTTCGGCGACCTCTTCACGGCGCAGCCCCGGCGTCCGCCGCGCCTGCCTGCGCTGCGGCAATCCGAGATCGGCCGGGGTAAGACGCTCGCGCCGAGCCCGAAGAAAGGCCGCCATTTCCTGGACCCGATCCGCGCCATTGCCGCCTCCGGGCCTGAGGTCGCGGTGCTCTGCCGAATCCGCACCGCTCCCGGGCCCTGCGTGGTCACGCAAGCTACCGCCTCCGGGCCTGAGGTCGCGGTGCTCTGCCGAATCCGCACCGCTCCCCGGCCCTGCGTGGTCACGCAAGCTACCGCCTCCGGGCCTGAGGTCGCGGTGCTGGGTCGCGTTCACCGTGCCAGTCATCATCATCGATCCTACGGCTGCCTAGGACTGGCCTTCCCAGGAAGAAGCTTCCCTTATCCGTCCCCGTTCGCGGCGGAAGACTGTCTTTCGACGAACATGGCATCGCGAACGACAAGGAGCTCGACATGTCCGGAGCCCGCACCCTCGACACCTATCGGCTGCTCGGCCGCTCGGGTCTTCGGGTATCTCCACTGTCCCTGGGGACCATGACCTTCGGCGCCGATTGGGGATGGGGCGCAGACCGGGACGAGGCCCGCAAGATCTTCGACACCTACGTCGAGCGGGGTGGCAACTTCATCGACACGGCCAATCAGTACACCAACGGCACGTCCGAGCAACTGCTCGGCGAATTCACCGCCGACAACCGCGAAAGCCTGGTGCTGGCAACCAAGTACACCATGCTGCGCCGACCCGGCGACCCGAATTCCGGCGGCAACCACCGCAAGAGCATGGTCGCCTCGGTCGAGGCCAGCTTGCGCAGGTTGAACACCGACTACATCGACCTGCTCTACCTGCACGCCTGGGACTTCCTGACGCCCGTCGAGGAAATCCTGCGCGGCATGGACGATTTGGTGCGTTCCGGCAAGGTGCTCTACGTCGGCATCTCCGATGCGCCCGCCTGGCAGGTCGCCCGCATGCAGACCATCGCCGACCTGCGCGGCTGGTCGCCACTGATCGCGCTGCAGATCGAGTACAGCTTGATCGAACGAACCGTCGAACGCGACCTCATCCCGATGGCCCGCGAATTGGGCCTCGGCGTGATCCCGTGGTCGCCGCTGGGCAGCGGCGTGCTCACCGGCAAGTACAGCCGTGCCGATCTGGGCCACGCGGCGGAGGGTTCGCCCGAGGGCAGCCGCAAGAACGTGGCCGCCGCCAACGGCTCCCTCACCGAACGCGGACTCGATATCGCCGATGTGGTCGAGCAGGTCGCGGCCGAGATCGGCACCACGCCTTCTCGGGTCGCGCTGGCCTGGACGCTGCGCAACCCCGCGGTCACCTCACCGATCGTCGGGGCCCGCACCGTGGCGCAGCTGGAGGACAATCTCGGCGCGCTCGACGTCGAGTTCGACGCGGCTCAGCTCGCCCGCCTGGAGCAGGCGAGTGCGGTGGATCTCGGCTTCCCGCACGAGTTCCTGGCCCGCCCGATGACCCAGAGCGTCACATTCGGCGACCTGAAAATCGAAGGGCGCGACTGAGCTTCGATCCCGTGCGGCGGTGCGAGCCGGACTTGCACCGCCGCACGCGGCTGCTTAAGCTCGGTGCCGCGACCTCGCGTCGCCGTAAGCGTTCACGTCAACCAACGCGCCGGCCCGCCACCAGGCGGCGTCGTCGACTGACGAGACACTTACGGAGCGACCGATGAATTCCGCGAATCCCCAGTCCCGCACCAGTTTCGGCAAACTGCCCGCCCGCTACACCAGCGTGCTCATGCCGATGCTGCTGTCGATCTTGATGACCTGCATCGTCTCTTTGATCAGCACCTTGATGAGCGACGGCCTCGCGATCGGGATGTGGTTGCGTTCCTGGGCCGTGTCGTGGCCTATCGCCTTCCCGACGCTGCTCTTGGTGCTGCCGGTGGTGCGGCGTATCACCGCCGCGCTGGTGCAAGCGCCGCAATGACCGAACTCCGTGCCTTTCGCCAGGCGGGCTATGAAGCCGCGCGCGCAACCCGTGGCAGGCTGATCGAGTTCCGTTCACCCGGCGAAGTGACATCGAATTTTCCTCGAGGTGTCATCGGCTACGGTGCCGATCGTGTGACGATGACCTGGCGACGCGACTCGACATTGCTCGCGGTTGCCGAGCCACGAGTATTCGATTCTGCCGAAGGCATCAGAGAGTCGGGTCCGCTGACCTTCGTAGATGCTCCCCAGCTGGTGACAGCACTGGCCGATCAGCCAGGATGCCGGGGCTTACCGTGGCAGAACTCGATGGTCCGTTCGACGCCGCGACGTGGCCCTGCCTCGACCGAGCCGATATCGAGTACTGGACTCCGGCGACCCTCGGCGAGGCGCGCTTCAACGCGGTCGCCTTGTCGTGTCGGCACTCAACCAGCGCCGTGCAGGTCGAGGATCTGGCCGAGGGCGTGTTCCAAGGCGTAGCCGGAGTCGGCGGCGCCGCCCTTGACGTCGGCGTTGAGGGTGGCGACCACCTGAAGGGCCGAGCCGATGGTGGCCGGGGTCCAGCTACGGGCCTGGGCTTGGGCTTTCTTCACTTTCCACGGTGGCATGCCGAGCTGCTGGGCGAGTTTGAAGGGGTCGCCGCGCCCGGCGGAGCCGACGCGCGCGATGGTGTGCACCGAATCGGCGAGCGCGTCGGCGAGCAGCACATGCGGCACGCCGCGATCGTTCGCCCAGCGCAGTGCCTCCATCGCACCGGGGCGGTCCCCCGCGACGGCGAGTTCGGCCACGTCGAACCCGGAGACTTCGGCCTTGCCCGAGTAATAGCGGCGCACAGCCGCGACATCGACCTTCCCACCCGTGTCGGCCGCCAGCTGCGCGCACGCCGCCGCCAGCTCGCGGAGATCCGAGCCAATGGCCTCCAGCACGACTTGTACCACCTCACCGGGCACCCGCACCCCGGCGGCGCGGAACTCTCCGCGCACGAACTCGACTCGCTCGGCGGCCTTGGTCAGCTTGGCGCAGTTGTGCGTCACAGCTCCGGCCTTCTGCAGGGCGGGCGCGAGCGCCTTCGCTCGCCCGCCACCGGAGTGCAGCACCACCAGCACCACGCCCTCGGCCGGAGTCTGCGCCGCCTCGGTGATCACCGCGACCGCGTCCTTCCCCGCCTCGGCCGCCGCCTCGAGAATGATCACCCGATCCTCGGCGAACAGCGACGGACTCAGCAGTTCCGCCAGCTCCGCGGTGCTCGCGTCACCCGCGCGCAATCGATCCACCGGCACCGCGTCCGGATCCGGCGCCAACGCACGCACCTGCGCCGTCACCGCACCCAACGCCCGCTCGATCAGCAGCTCTTCTTCCCCCAGCACCAAGTGCACGGGCGCGGGACGCTCGCTCACGACTGCGCCTCGCTGGCGCTCGGCCCCGTCGTGCGCGAGGGCGCACTGTGTTTCCGGTTCGCTCGCCCAGCGCCGGGCTCCGCCGTGCCCGAGGGCACTGCCGTATCGGTCCACTCCTCGCGCTCGCTCACGGCCTGATCCTACGATCCCCTACCGACACGGCCGTCGGCTCCTCGCGCCCGCGTCCTACCCCGGTCGCGCGCGTGCACTCGTCATGCGCAGCCGCCCGCCCTCGCCCAGGACCGCGATGTCGCCGTGCTGGTCGGTTCGGGCCACCGTCGCGCCGAGAGCGATGAGGTCTGCGAGGACGGCGGGGTTGGGGTGCCCGAACGTGTTGTCGGCGCCAACGCTGACCAGCACGAGCCGGGGACGCACGGATTCGAGGAATTCTTTTGTGGTGGTGCGGGATCCGTGGTGTGGAAGTTTGAGGATGTCGGCTTGAATGGGGGTTCCGGCGCGCATCAGGGCGCGTTGCGCTGGGACTTCGATGTCCCCGGTGAGCAGGATTCGGCCTGCGGGCGTGCGAGCGGACACGACCACCGAACGATCGTTGGCGTCCTCGGTTTCGGCACCCCGGATCGGCCGTGGACCGTTCTCCGCAGGCGCCAGCACCTCGAGTTCGACTGCCCCGAAAGTCAAGAGGTGTCCGGCCGACAACTCCAGTAGAGGTACTCCTGCGCGCCCCGCGACGGTGGCGACCTGCGCCAGCCCGGTGACGGGGACACGCGGATCTTCCCCGCCGGATCGGCCCCCACTGCCACGTGCCTGTATGCCGCAGGGGGACAAGGCGTTTGCGTTCGGCTGGGGACTCATCGGCGCACATCCGGCAGCTGTCGCGGGAATCGGTGGGGAGAGCGCGGTGGGCTGGGGAAGGCCGTCGAGTTCGTGGATGCCTACGGCTATCGCGTCGACTGTGCGGTCGTGGAGCGCGCCGTTCAGTCCGCCGATGTGGTCGGCGTGGGGATGGGTGAGGATCAGCAGCGGAATACGTGAGATGCGCAGGCGATCGAGGCAGGTTCGGAGCGGGCGTGGGTCGGGTCCCACGTCGATGACGATTGCGGCGCCGGGACCGACCGCGAGGGCGAGGCCGTCGCCTTGGCCGACGTCGCATGCCGCGATGACCCAGCCGTTCGGCGGCCAGCCGGGGTGCCAGAGTCGGACCGGGATCAGGACCGCCGCGATGCCGAACAGGACCGCGGCGGCGATCCGGCGCACGGCCTGTGCCCGCGCCGCCGCGACAGCGACCGTGACGGCAGCAGCCGCGAGCAGCCCGCCCGCGAGACCGCCCGGCACTGTGGCGGTAGCGCCGGGGAGGGCCGCCGCGTGCCGGGCGACCGACAGCAACCACCACAGCGGCGGTGCCGCACCGCGCAGGAAGAGGTCGGCCAGCGGCGACCACAGGCAGGACAGCGCCGCCCCACTCGCGCCGATCACGGTGATCGGCGCGATGACCGGTGCCACGAGCACATTCGCCAGCACCGCTACCAGACTGAGCTTTCCGGTGAGCGCGATCATGATCGGCGTCGTGACCACGAACGCCGCGGCCGACACCGCGACGATCTCGGCGGGCATCCGCCACCATCCTTCGGCGCGCAACCAGTCGGCCCAGCTGGGTGCCAGCAGGATCAGACCACCGGTCGCGACCACCGACAGCGCGAAACCTGCGTTGACGGCGAGGGCGGGCCAGAGGGCGAGTAGCGCGATAATTGCCGCGCACAGCGCGGGTAAGGCTTGTTTCCGACGACCGGTGAGTACGGCGAGTAGCGTGATCGCGCCCATCGCACCGGCGCGCAGCACGCTCGGGTCCGGTCGCGCGATCACCACGAACATGAGCAGCGCCGCACCGGCCACGGCCACCGCCGCGCGGGGACCGAGCGTGAGCATGCGCACGGCGAACAACACGACGGAAAGCAAGATCGTGAAGTTCGCGCCGCTGACGACTGTGAGATGTTGCAGGCCGGCGATCTCGAAGTCCTCACGAACGTGGTCGGGCAGTGCCGAGGTATCGCCGACGACCAGCGCGGGCAACAGACCGGCGGCGTCGGGCGACAACGCTCGGGCGGCCGACGCCGCGAGGTCGGCGCGCACCGAGTTCGCGCTCCGCTGCCACCAGGGCAGCGGCCCGGCGACGATCGGCCGACCCTGCGCGTTCAGCGCCACGATGGTGAGGTCGGATCGACTCGGCAGATCCACCCGGGCCCGGAACTCGACCGGCCTGCCCGGTGCTACCTTCGCCCACTCGGGCCCGGAGGCCAGGACCACCACCGCACCACCGGCGCGCACTGTCGTGCCGCCGCGCCGGTACTCCCGCAGAGCCGCCCGGACGACCCACTGCTGATTGTCGTCCAATTGCTTGCCACGCAACCGTTTCGGATCGCCTGTCGGCGTCACCACCACGCGCAGAGACTGTCCCGATGCCGCGCGCAACGGATGCGTCGCAGCACGATGTTCCCGCCACGCCGCCGCGGCCGCGAATCCCGCGCCGAGAACCACGGCGGCGAGCGCCACCATCGCCACGGCCCGCCACCGTTCACTGCGGTGCGCGACGGCCCACAACAGCAGGCCCCACAGCCCGATCGCCGACACCGCCGATGCCGCGCTCACCGCGATCCCGGCCGCCCAGCCCGCCGTCAGCGCCACAATGGTTGCGCCCCAACAGCACAGCGCGGCGGGCAGCAGCCGGGCGTCGAGCACCTGGAACGCACCAGCCTCGCCGTCCGCTCCAGTGTCCTCTACCTCTCGGGCTACCTCCTCCCGGCGCCCGGCGTTCATACCGTTACCAGATCACGCAACCGGGCCAGGCGGGCCGGACCGATCCCGTCGACCTCACCGAGTTGCTCGACGGAAGTGAAGCGCCCGTTGGCCGTACGCCAGGCGACGATGGCGCGCGCGGTGACGGGCCCGACGCCGGGAAGGGCGTCGAGTTCGGATTCGGATGCCGTGTTGAGGTCGACCTTGCCCGCCCGGGTCGATGGACGGCCCGGCGTGGCCGCGGAACCGGACGAGGGACGACCACCTCCGCTGATCGTGGTGCTGCCCGGCTGCGGGCCCGGGTTCGCCGCGACCGGACCGACCAGCACCTGGTCGCCGTCCGACAGCCGCTGGGCCAGGTTCAGGCCGCTGGTGTCGGCGCCGTCGCTCGGCCCGCCCGCCGCGGCGAGGGCGTCGGCGACGCGCGATCCCACCGGAAGCCGGACCAGGCCGGTGCGGTGGACGAGGCCGACGACGCTGACGACCAGTTCGGTTGTGGAACCGCCCGGGTCGGCGGGCAGCGCACCCGGTGGCGCCACCACACTTACCGAGGCGGACGGACCGGACGGTCCCGCGGCGACCGTCTGCCGCATCACCGGCACCGGTGGCACCGGCTGGGTGATGGGCCGCTCCCGGAACACGATCGCCCCGGCGACCACCATCGCGACCAGCCCGGCCAAGGCGAGCACGCGCACACCACGACGCCCCGGGTCGAACCGAATGACCCGGAATCGTTCCGGGACAAGACGAGCCCGCCAGCGCGGCCCGGCCGCCGGTTCCTCCAGCCAACCGGGCGACCGCACGCGGCCGACATCATCCTCATCCGCTCGGCCGGGAGACGGATCGGCGGGCAGCCGCTCGAGATCCCACTTACCCGCCCCGTCCGCTCGGCCGTCCGACCGAGGTTCACTCGTCCCCGCGGCATCGTCGGAGAAGCCCCGATGCCGCGCCGATCGCTGTCCGCCTCCGCCCGGCGCGATCGCATTCGCGCCGACTCGGGCGGTCAGGTCGCCGAGTCGCCGCCGCACCCGCTCGCGTTCGTCCTGTCGTGACATGGCGGCGACGCTAGTGCCGCCGTGTGCCGAGAGAACCCGGCCGACCAGCGCATTCAGGGAATCTGTTGATAACCGCCGCGTTGTGCACAACTCGGCGATGGTCCCTCGTCCTGGTCAGCTTGCCGCGTCGTCGCCGAACTCCATCGAAGGACGCGATGTGAGCTCCTTCCCGACGCTATGCGCCGGTCAGGCGGCGAAATCCGCTCTTCAGCGCAGATCCTTGGCGAAGCAGTTCGACAGCGGCAGAACCTCGTACGGGGAGAAGATCGGGATGCGGTGGTAGCCGCTGCGTTCGTAGAAGCGGACGGCTTCGGGTTGCAGGTGGCCGGTCTGCAGGATCAGTCGGGGGCTTCCGGCGGCGCGGGCGGCGTCCTCGGCGGCGGCGAGCAGCAGCGCCGCGGCTCCCGAACCGCGGTGCGCGGGACGGACGAACATCCGCTTGAGCTCGAGTTCCCGCGCGTTCCAGCGGACCGCGGCGTGGCCGACCGGCTGGTCCGAGTACGCGACGAACGTGCGGTGCACGGTGGCGGGATCGACGGCATTCGGGCTGGTGCGCAGGGTCTTCGCCAAGTAGGCGTAGCGTGGTCCGACTTCCGCGGCCATCTCCGCGCGTAAGGTCACCGCGTCCGGATGTTCCCAGTCGACCGACGACACGGTCAGTGGTGGACGGACCTGCGGCTTCGCGGAACTCGTCATTCCGCCGACGCTAACCGTGCGTGCGGCGACGCGCTCGCATTCCGATCATCGAGATTGTTTGCGCGCGTGCAGGCTTCGTAGGAGCCACGATCGCGCGGCGCCCCGCAGATCAGGCGCAACCACCTGGGACGACGAGCACGCCGATAGCGCCGAGCCCGAGATGCACCGCCAGCGCGGGACCGAATTCGGCGACGATGAGTTCGCGGATACCCGGAATGCGCTCGCGCAGTTGCCCCGCGATGGTGTGCGCGGCGTCCTCGGCGCCCAGGTGCTGCACGCCCACCGCGGCGCCGTCGTCACCGGCCGCGTCGACGGCCGCGGCCACCAGTTTCGTGTACGCCTTGGAGCGGGTGCGGACCTTCTCGCGCAGTTCGAGCCGCCCCTCGACGATGTGCAGCAGCGGCTTGGTGACCAGCTCGGTCGCGAAGAACGCCGCCGCCGACGACAGCCTGCCGCCGCGGCGCAGCTGCTCGGTGCGATTGACCAGGATGAACGTCCGGGCACGCACGGAGGCGGCGACCGCCGCGTCGTAGACGACGTCCAGCGGCGCCCCGGCCCGCGCCCGCCGGGCGGCGGCCAGCGCGGGCAGTCCGGTAGCGAGCCCGGCACCCAGCGAGTCGACCAAGCGGACGCGATCGGCGGCATCCATGTCGCGAACGGCCTGCCGACCCGCCTCCCACGTCCCGGACAACTGCCGCGAAAGGTGCACCGCCACAACGCCGTCGCCGCCGCTGCGCTCCAACGCCCGCTCGTACACCGTGCACAGCTCGCCGGGTGAGGCGGCCGAGGTGGTGACGGTGTCGGCGGCGTAATCGATGACGACCGGGTCGACACCCTCCCTGATCGCCCGGTCCCCGATCAGCACGTGCAGGGGGGCGACGGCGATATCCAGCTCGTGGAGGTGTTCGGCAGGGAGGCTGGCGGACGAATCGGTGACGACCACGACGGCCACGGACTACCGAACCTCCTGCAGGGTCTTGACCATCGCGTTCGCCACCGCCGTGTGGCCCGCCCAGCCCCAATGGATGCCGTCCGGGTTCGCCTCGCCGGAGAAGATGTTGTCGCGCACGGCGTCGGCCAAGTCGACCAGCGGCACCGAGGTCCGCTCCGACCAGGCTTGCAGCGCCGCGACAGCGCGCGGCCGACCGGAGTGCACGCGTCCGTAGGCGTCGCAGTTGTGCACCGAGGGCAGCACCGCGACGACCGGCAGCTCGGGACGCAACTGCGCCAGCGCGGTGCGGGACTGTTCCAGGTAGTCGACGCTCACCTTCGGTGGAAGCGCTACCGGGCGGCCGAGTTTCGACAGTTTCGGCTGCAACCAGTTGTAGGTGGCGCGGATGGCGCGGCGCAGGGCGGGCGGGCGCACGTACCGGATCAGCTCGCGCAGCGCGGTCGGCAGCGGCGACGGCAAGGTGTCCATGCCGCCGACGGCGAACACCACCGCACCGGCGCGCGGTACCGCGGCCCACACCCGGGGATCGCCGATCAGCGCCCAGTAGGCGTCGCGGCAGGTCCAGCCGATCCGCGCGACCAGCTCGACATCCCAATCCAATTCGGCGGCGACCAGGTTCGGCCAGATCCGCGGATGGTCGGCGGGCAGGCCACCCTTCGGCCCGAAATAGGCCAGCGAGTCGGCGAGCACCAGGAGCACCGGCCGCGCGGTCGCATTCGACTTGTCGGACTCGTCGGCCGCCGGTTCCGCGGTGGGAGGGGCAGAGTCGGCAGCTACGCCGGGTGCGGATCCCTCCGAGGTCTGGGCGGCCATGGAATCGGCGGATTCGGAGTCGTGCTCGGCCGTTCCGACCGACGCGGAGCCGTTGTCCTCGGCCACATCGGCGGGCCCGTCGCCGTCGCCGACCGCGGACTCGACATCGCCGGATCGCGCGACGACGGGCTCGTCACCGGCACGGGCACCCGGCTGCACCCCGGTGGCGACTTCCGCGGATACCGCCGCCACCGATCGATCGTCGTCCGCGTCCCCTCCGTCGGATTCCTCGGCGGAGCCGCCGGATTCCGCCGTGCCCGAGGACGATGCCTCGACTTGCGCTTCGGGTTCACGCGCTGCCGGTGGCGGGCCGCCGAACAACGCGTCCGGCAGCTGCCGCTCGGGCTTCGCCGACACCTTACGGAACAGTTCGTCCGGGACCGATCTGATCGGATCTTCAGAGGACATCTGGTGCTACCTTCGCCGCTGCGTTCCACACATCCAGGCGCCAGCCGGGCTGTTCGATGCTCGGGCCGTGACTGCTCAGCTGCACCCAACTGGTGTTGGCCAATCCGCCGAGGATCGGCCAGTTCTGCGGCGGGAGGTCGAGCAGCGCGGCCGTGAGGGCGGCGATCAGCCCGCCGTGCGCCACCAGGATGATAGTCCGGCCGGGCCAGTCCTGCCGCTCGGCGAGCAACTCCTGGACAACCGGCAGCGACCGCGCGCCGACCTGGAGCTTGCTCTCCCCGTTCGGGGGTGTGTAGCTCGCGTCCAGCCGCCACGCGATGCGCGCGCCCGGGTAATCCGCGTCCACCTCGAGGTGGGTGAGTCCCTCCCAGTCGCCGAGATTGGTCTCCCGCAGCCTGGTGTCCGGCACGACGGCGAGGCCGGTGTGGTCGGCCAGCGCGGTCGCGGTGTCGAACGCACGGCGCAGATCCGACGAGTGGATCGCGATGGCATTGCGCGAAACCAGTTCGCGGGCGGCTTCTTTGGCCTGTCTGCGACCGAGTTCGGTGAGATCGGTGTCGATCTGGCCCTGCATCCGGTCGGCGGCGTTCCATTCGGTTTGCCCGTGGCGCAACAGAATCAGAGTGCGCACGCCGGCATGTCTGCTCACGATCGGGCCTCGTCCTCCGCCGCCGCGTCCCGAGCCTGGGGCCCGGACCCGGTGACGCCTTCGACCGGCACGACCGGACAGTCCTTCCAGAGGCGTTCCAGCGCATAGAAATTGCGCTCGTCATTGTGCTGGATGTGCACTACGACGTCGACGTAGTCCAGCAGCGCCCAGCGACCTTCGCGGGTGCCCTCGCGCCGAACCGGCTTGTGCCCGGCGGCGCGCAGCTTCTCTTCCACGTTGTCGACGATGGCGTTCACCTGACGCTCGTTGGGCGCGGACGCGATCACGAAGCAGTCCGTGATCACCAGCTGCTCGGACACGTCCAGCACCACCACGTCGGACGCCAGCTTCTCGTCGGCGGCCCGTGCGGCGACCTGGGCGATCTCGACCGATTCCACCGAGGCACTCATGCCCGCACCCCGCTGGCGCTCGATTCCGGCACGACCGCGTTCACGGCTGTCTCGATGGTCCGCGCACTCGTGCCCGCACCTTTGCGCTCGCTCACGCTCAGCTACCTTCCGCTGCTCCGGGCACATACAGGTGCCGCTTCGATATGTACTGCACCACCCCGTCGGGGACGAGGTACCACACCGGCCGGTTCTCGGCGGCGCGGCGACGGCATTCGCTCGACGAGATCGCCAACGCGGGGATTTCGATCATGGTCACCGCATCGGCCGGAAGATCTCGCAGATGGTCCTCGAGATGATCGGTGTTCAGCTCGTACCCCGGACGGCTCACCCCGACGAACTTCGCCAGTTCGAACAGTTCCGCCCAATCCTGCCATGTCAGGATGCTGGCCAGCGCGTCCGCACCGGTGATGAAGTACAGCTGGGCGTCGGGATACTGCGCTTGCATCTCGCGCAGTGTGTCGACGGTGTAGGTGACCTTGCCGCGGTCGATGTCCGCGCGGCTGACCGAAAACCGCGGGTTGGACGCGGTGGCGATCACGGTCATCAGGTAGCGGTCCTCGGCCGGACTGACCCGCTTGTGTGACTTCTGCCACGGCTGTCCGGTCGGGACGAAGATCACTTCGTCCAGCTCGAAGCGATGGGCGACCTCGCTGGCGGCGACCAGATGCCCGTGGTGGATGGGGTCGAACGTGCCGCCCATCACCCCGAGCTTGCGGCCGCGCCGACCTGTCTCGTGCATGACTGCCGAGCTTAACGGGTCGCCTCGGGCCGGTCAGCAGGGCGGACGCCAACTGGGGACGCCCGCCCGCACACCGAACGGCAGCGCTAGGCGCTGGACTCGCGGACGCCGCCCAACTCCAGCATGCGAGCCAGGTGGGCACGAGTGCGCGCGAGTTCGTCGGCCGCCTGCGCCGACTGCCCGGCCAGCGGCGCCAGCTCGGCGATCAAGGCCCGCATGGAGTGCAGCCAGGGTCCGGCACCCGCGCCGCCGGACACCTGGAGCCAGGCCGCCGAGCGCAGGCAGCGCGCCCGCGCCGCCACCTCGCCCAGCCGTGCCCACACTTCGGCCGCGCGGTGGTAGGCCGCCACGGCCTCCTCGTCCTGCCCGCAGTGCTCCAACGCGGTGGCCGCCGACCACGCGAGTTCCGCGTGCAGCGTGGACCGCTCCGGATCGTGCTCGACGAGGCGGGCCCCGTCGAGGAAGTGATGCACGGCCTCGCGGTGCCGGTTCAACGCGGTCAGGGACAGGCCGAACTGCTTGCGCACCAGGGCCAGTTCGGCTGGCGGATAGGGTATCTCGGCGCCGGTGAGCGCCTGGTCGAACAGGGCGACCGCCTCGCCGTGGCGTTCGGCGCGGTGGAATGCGCGCGCGGCGACCAGGGTGTGGTGCAACACGTCCGGTTCAGAGAGCCCTTCCCAGCGAGCGGCGGCACGCACGGCGGCGTCGGCGAGGTCCAGCGCGCGGCCTGGTTGGCTGGCGATGGCGATGACCAGCTGCGCACCCAGCCGGGCGGCCTCCTCTGGCGGCAACACCGGCGTGCCGAGTGCCAGGGCCTCGCGCAGGTGGGCTTCCGCCTGCTCGGGCGCGTCGCCGAGCCGGGCGGCGCCGAGTTCGGCGAGCCGCCGCACCTCGGCGGTCGGATCACCGGAGAGTTCCGCGGGAGCCGCGGACAGGGCGCTCGCGCGGGGCAACCGGCTGCGCAGGCCGAGCGGCAGCCCGTCCAGCAGGGGCCGGGCCGCGAGCCGTGCGGCGGTGCGCAGGCTGACCACGCTGTTGCCGTTGCGGACGTCGTAGCGGGTGCACAGCGCACCGATCTCGACTTCGAGATCCGCGCGGATCGATTCCACGGTCCCGGACGCGAGCGGAAGATCGCCGAGCCGCAGCGCGACCAGCCTGCGCAGCAGCACGCACACGCCGGTCGCGAACGCCAGCCGGGCGGCGGCGTCGGCACCCGGATCGGTGAGCCAGCTCGCGTGTTCGGCGAGGATCTCCAGCCCGCGCGCCTCGTTTCCGGTCAGGGCGCAGAACTCGGCGTGCAGCGCCACCGAGGCTCGCAGGTCCTCGGTGTGCCGGACCAAGGGGTACCCGGTCAGATGCGCGCTGCGCGCGGCGGCGACGCGACCGGTGCGCACCAGCGGAAGCAAGGCCGCGGCCAGCACCCGGTGCGGTTCTTCGGCACAGGTCCGGTCGCCGTCGAGCACGGGTTGCCAGTGCGCGAGGCCCGCGTCGTCGTCGCCGAATGACACGCTGGCGGTGCCCCATTCGTTGCGCTCACAGGCGTCGCAGTCGGACATGCCGTCGCGTGGGGCGGCCATCGCCGCCTCCAGAAACTCGGTGGCCGACGCGCTGTCACCGGTCTTGCGCGCGAGTTCGGCGCGCAACGCCAGCACCGGGCGCAGGCTGTATCCACGCTGACGAAAACGGTTGTCGAGCTCGTCGAACCAACGGTGAACCGTGGGCAAGGGTATCGATGGGTTGTCGATCATCCCCCAGGTCATCCACTTCAGATGCCAGTGCACCGAATGGGTCATCGGTCCCAGCTCGACGGGGTGATCGTCGTAGACGCGCAGCAGCCTGCCATAGGCGACCGGCACCAGATCCCGTTCCCCGGCCAAGGTGTAGGACTTGGCCAGTTCCAGCAGCACACGGCCTTCGAGCGCGCGGTCCGGTCCGGCTTTCGCGGCGGCGGCCAGCGTTTCGAGTCGCTCGTTGCGGATGCGGCCGTGCGGGAGGGCGCAGACCTGCGCCAACTCCGTCGTGATCGTGGCGGTGTCCATGGTCACTCGGTCCCTTCGCCGCGATGCGTTGCCCAGCCCAGGAATTCGCCGAAAGCGCGGTTGAGCAGTGCCGTGTCCGCCGCGCTGAGCGGGCGATGGGTCATCAGCAGGGCTTGGCCGTACAGCGATTCCACCGCCGTCTTCAGCAATCCCGGGTCGCCGATGCGGGTCAGTCTGCGCACGATCGGGCTGTGGTAGTTCAGGACGAGCTGGGCACGCGGCACCGCGGCCGCCAGAGCGCCGAGGATCTCGGACCACAATTCGTCCGCGCCTTCGGCGGTCTGCGCCCTGGCTCGTTCCGTGCGGGCGGCGCGTCCGTCCAGATAGAGCGCGGGCACCGAGACCGGATGGAAGGCCCGGACGATCACGTCGCAGGTCAGCGGGTCCAGCACGGTGCGCGCCAGTGTGAGCACCGGCGCGAGAACCAATTCCTCGGCCGGGTCGACCATATCCAGGGCCGCCGTGATCGCCTCGGCGTCGAGTTCGACCACCTCGACGCCGCGCACCAGCCGCGGCAACAGCGCGACCAGGTCGCGGTCGTAGGCGTAGCCGCCGTTGACGACTCCGATCCCCTGCGCGGCGGCGGTCGAGGCCACCTGGCGGAATTCCTCGACCGTCGAGGTCACCCGCACCGTGCGATGGTCGCGGGCGAACTCGGTCAGCGGCACGCGTCCGTCGGTGGTCTCGAAAGTCAAGTGCGGCAGCATGATCCGCAACAGATCGAGGGAATGCCTGGCCATCGCCTTCACCCCGAGCGCGTGCACCGACAGGAACGCGGCCAGCCGCCGCGGCTGCTCGACGGCGATCTCGGTGAGCCAGTCCCGGATCTGGTCGCCGAGTACTTCCCGGACGACGGCCAGCCGCTCGTCCTCGTAGAGCGCCTCCCGCGACGCGGTGGGCCGCAGCGTATCGGTGTCGATCACACAGCGCACGAAGAACGCCCAGTCCGGCAGCACGCCGCGCACCGCGTCACCCAGCAGCATCCCTTTCAGGTACACCCGGTGGGCACTGCCCTCGGTGGGGTTCCCCGGCTGGGAGAGCACGTAGGCCACACCGCTCACCCCGGCCGGACCGGCATCGAGTTCGATCGCGTCGAGCGGCGGGAAACCCAGCGTCCGGTGACCGTACTCGAGCAATGCGGCTTTGCGGTCCTCCGCGGTGGCATATGCACGCCGCCATACCGGAAGGCCGTCGGTGACCGACTCGACGACACCGTCGGATTCCACTGTCACCTCGTAGGGCAGCAGCGACCCGAATTCGCGCGCCAGATCGATCACCCGCCGCGGCTGGAACCACGCTCGCGCCCCGCCGCGCGGGCTGAGCCACACCGTGGTGCCCGGCTCCGGATAGTCATCGGGATCGAGCGCACGCACCGCGTACGTGCCGTCGGCGGCGGCCAGCCACTCGACCGGTGGGGCCGTGGTGTCGGTGGCGGATCGGGTGACCACGCGGATGGTGTCGGCGACCGTGAAGCAGGCCAGCAGCCCGATTCCGAACTGCCCGAGGAACTCTCGGCGCGCGCCTTCGATGTCGTCACGCTTGGACGAGCGACCGATAGTGGCCAGGAACCGGTGCACGTCGGCCTCGGTCAGGCCGACGCCGGGATCGCTGATCCGCAGGCCCGACTCGTCCACTACGAGCCGGATCACCGTGCGGGCCACGGGTTCCAGACTGATGCGTGCGGTCACCGCGTCGACGGCGTTCTGCAACAGCTCGCGCAGATAGACCCGTGGACCGGAGTAGAGGTGATGGGAGAGCAGGTCAACGATCCCGCGCAGATCGACCTGGAACGAATGACTGTTGTGTACCGCCGCCGGATCTCGCGGCGTTGTGTTCACCATGGGCGCCGATCTTGTCGGCGTGCGCCAAAAGTTCGCTTAACGAACGCTTTTGGGTGATCTGCTCTCCGCCGGGGCCGCGCGATCACCTCGACCGACAGGGCGACCCGGCTCGCAGTTCCGTCGGCCGAGACCATACCCGCCGATATCGTTCCTCATGGAAGCGTTGAACATTCAAACCACACCGCACTGAGGCGGATAGGCGAATCGCCGGTGTTGCCGACGCGAGCGGCCACAGCCGACGCCCGTTGTTAGGGTCTGCAACTGCAGACGGCAAGGCGTCTGCCCGGGGCGACCGATGTCCACCGGACACAGCTCGATCACCCCGGACGAATGACCAATCCAAGCTGTGCACACTTCGATTCGAAGGAGGACATCGTGCGATTCGTCAAAGCAGGTGCCATCGCCGTGGCACTGGCCTGTTCGACCATCGCGGGCGCGGGCGCCGCGCAGGCCGACCAGACCATCGTCGTCACCGCGCAACTGCTGACCTGCGCGCTCGAAGCGGATGTGGACCTGGGGGCGAATGTCGGCCTCGGCCTCATCACCGTCTCCGACGAGGTGTACGCCGACCTCCACGCCGCAGGCTGCGTGCACTGAGTCCGTAGGGTCCGGTCCGGCCTGTCGCAACCCGGCGACGGGCCGGACGGCCTTCCGGCTGCCGTTGGCCCAGGCCGTGGGGCTCTCGGCCTTCCTGCCAGGCACCCGGCTTCGCCAGGCAATATGCCAGGAGCGAGGCGTCGTCCATGCTCGTCTCCTACACCGGCAGCAGCCGGGACACGACCGCGGTGAGCTGCTTGGCCGAGCGGCATTCGTGCATCTCGATCACCTCGCGGTACTTGTCCGCGGCGGAATCACCGGTGCCCCACTGGTCGCGTCGTTCCGGATTGAGCCAGTGCGCGTGCTTGGCGACCGCGACCAGCGACCGCAGCGTGGCCAGCTCCGGGTCGCGGTAGTTCGTGCGGGCGTCGCCGAGGATGAGCAGCGAACTGCGACTGGTGACGGCGTCCGGGTAGTCCCTCGCGAACCCGGTCAGCGCCTGGCCGTAGTCGGAGTGCCCGTCGAAGCCCGCCACGTTCGCCTCGCTGAAGATCCTGGTCATCGCCTGGTCCAGTTGGGTGCGCGGGTCGAAGAACCGGGTGACCTCGTCTACTTGGTCGACGAACGCGAAGATCCGCACCCGGGAGAACTGTTCGCGCAACGCGCTCACCAGCAGCAGCGTGAAGTTGCTGAAACCTGCCACCGAGCCGGAGACATCACACAGCAGCACCAGTTCCGGACGGCCGGGACGCGGCTTGCGGTTCACCAGATCGATCGGCACGCCGCCGGTCGACATGGATCTGCGCAAGGTCCGGCGCAGATCGATCTCGCCGCGGCGGGCGTGCCTGCGCCGGGCGGCCAGACGGGAGGCCAGGATGCGGGCCAGACGCTGGGTGCCGCGCTTGAGTTCGGCGAGTTCGGCCTCCGAGGCGCGCAGGAAATCGACCTCCTCGGCTTGGCGGGCGACGCCGTATCCGGCCACCCGCTCCCGGCCGATCCGTTCGGCGACGCGGCGCCTGGTCTCCGCCTCGACGGTCGCGCGGAATCCGGCGATGCGCTGGCGGGCCGCGCGGCGGGCGATCTCCATGTCGAACTCGCTGGTGTCGGGTCCCGCGGCCAGTCCCGCGAGAATCTTGGCCAGCAAGGTCTGCGGCTGCACCTCTTTCAGCGCCTTGTACGCCGAGAACGACGACTGGCTCGCGGCCTGATACTGACCCAGCTGCTCGACCAACTGCGCGGCCAGTGCCTCCAGCCGCGCGGTCGCGTCCTGGGTGAGCAGGTCGGCGAGCAGCTCGCGCAACGCCGGGATGTCCACGTCACCGGAGGGCGTGCGGGGAATCTCGACCTCGTCCGCCGCCCCGACGCGTTCCCCCAACGCGGCGGGGAACCACAGGTCGAACAGTCCGTCGAAGGTCGCTCGGTGCGTAGTGCGCCGCAGCAGCGCGCAGGCCAAGCCCTCGCGCAGGACCTCGCGGTCCATCAAGTCGAGCACGGTCACCACGCGGCCCGCGTCCACGGTCTCGGACGGGCCGACCGGGATACCGCGCGCCCGCAGCGCCTCAACGAAGCCGACCAGGTGGCCGGGCAGCCCGTGCGGCGCGCTCAGCGACGCGACATCCGCAGGGACCGATCCCGCCGCCATGGCTCAGGCCAGCTTCAGTTCGGCCAGCGCGCGCTGGTGATCGCTCTGGTGCTTCAGCACGACACCGAGAGTGGCGCGGACGGTCGTGTCGTCCAGATCGCGCAGGCCGAGCGCCAGCAGCGTGCGGCCCCAGTCGATCGACTCGGCGACCGAGGGCAGCTTCTTCAACTGCATGCCGCGCAGCACGTGCACGATCCGCACCAACTGCGCGGCGACCGCGGCCGACAGCTCGGGCACCCGGCTGGCCAGGATGCGCCGCTCCAGTTCCTCGTCCGGGAAGTCCAGGTGCAGGTAGAGGCAGCGGCGCTTGAGGGCTTCGGACAGGTCGCGGGTGGCGTTCGAGGTGAGCACGACGAACGGCTTGCGGCTGGCGGTGATGGTGCCCAGCTCCGGCACCGTCACCGCGAAGTCGCTGAGCACCTCGAGCAGGAGGCCCTCGATTTCGACGTCGGCCTTGTCGGTCTCATCGATCAGCAGCACCGTCGGTTCGGTGCGCCGGATCGCGGTGAGCAGCGGCCGCGACAGCAGGAACTCCTCGGTGAAGACGTCGGCCTTCGTCTCCTGCCAGTCGTTCTCGCTGGAGGCCTGAATCCGCAGGATCTGCTTGGCGTGGTTCCATTCGTACAGCGCGCGAGCCTCGTCGACGCCCTCGTAGCACTGCAACCGGACCAGCTCGGCGCCCGAGGTCTGCGCGACCGCGCGCGCCAACTCGGTCTTGCCGACGCCCGCCGGTCCCTCGATCAGCAGCGGCTTGCCCAGCCGATCGGCGAGGAACACCGACGTGGCGGTGGCCTTGTCCGCCAGGTACCCCGTGCTGGCCAACCGCTCGATCACATCGTCCACCGATGCGAAGACCGGTTCCTGACCCGTAGTGTCCGACACCGACGCGTACCTTTCTTCCGTACCCACCCTCACGGTACGGCAGTACCGATGTGCCGTCGTCCGCGACCAGTGCGAGTCAGACGGGACGGATCTGGCCGTCGCCCCAGACAATCCACTTCGTCGAGGTCAGTTCCGGCAGCGCCATCGGGCCGCGGGCGTGCAGCTTCTGGGTCGAGATGCCGATCTCGGCGCCGAAGCCGAACTGCTCGCCGTCGGTGAACGCGGTGGAAGCGTTCACCATGACGGCGGCGGCGTCGACGCGGCTGGTGAACTCGCGCGCGGCCGACAGGTCGCCGGTGACGATGGCCTCGGTGTGGCCGGTGCCCCAGGTGTTGATGTGCTCCACCGCCGCGTCCAGGTCGTCGACGACCTTGAGCGCGATGTCCAGGGTGAGGTATTCCTCGCCCCAGTCGGCATCGGTCGCCGGAACCTGGCCGGGCAGGTCGCCGTGGATGGTGACGTTGTGCCGCTCGAGCGCCTCGGTGAGCTTCGGCAGCGCGGTGTCGGCGATCGCCGCGTCGATCAGAACGGTCTCGGCCGCGTTGCACACGCTGGGACGGCGGGTCTTGGCGTTGATCAGGATCTGCTCGGCCATGTCCAGATCGGCGGCGGCGTGCACGTACACGTGGCAATTGCCGGTACCGGTCTCGATGGTGGGCACCTGCGCGTCGCGGACGACCGCGTTGATCAGCCCGGCGCCGCCGCGCGGAATGACGACGTCGACCAAGCCGCGGGCCTGGATCAGATGGGTGACGCTGGAGCGGTCCTCGCTCGGCAGCAGTTGCACCGCGTCGGCCGGGATATCCTGCGCGACAAGCGATTCGCGCAGCACGGTGACGAGCGCGGCGTTGGAGCGGGCGGCCGAGGACGACCCGCGCAGCAGGGCGGCGTTGCCGGACTTGAGCGCGAGCCCGAACGCGTCGACCGTGACGTTCGGCCTGGCCTCGTACACCATGCCGACCACACCGAGCGGCACGCGCACCTGCTTGATCTCCAGGCCGTTCGGCAGCGTGGAGCCGCGGACGACAACGCCGACCGGATCGGGCAGCCCGGCCACCTGACGCAGTCCGGAGGCGATGCCATCGATCCGCGGCTTGGTCAGCCGCAACCGGTCGAGCAGCGACTCCTCGGTGCCCGCGGCCTGTGCGGCGGCGATGTCCTCGGCGTTGGCGGCGAGCGCCCGGTCGGCGGCGGCCAGCAGCGCGTCGGCGGCGGCGTGCAGCGCCTCGTTCTTCCGCGCGGTCGTCAGCCGCGCCAGCGTCCGCGACGCGACTCTGGCCTTGCGCGCGGCCTCGTGCACCACCTCGCGGACATCCGGCTGGGTCGTCGTTCCTACCGTCATGGGTACAGCCTACGCACCGGCGGCACTGCCGATTCCACCTGCTCGGCCACACCAGCATCCGGTCGCGAGAACGTTCGCCGTCGGACAGGCCACAGTCGACGTGACCAAGGATTTCCCGGCTCCGCGGTGCGGTCGTCGGCAGCTGGGCCGAGGCCGGTGATCACGGTGCGTCGCGTGACCCGGTGCTCCCGCGGCACCTCGTTACGCGGAGTGGGGCGAGAACGCTGCCGTCGGGCACGCGGCTACGTGCACGGCGCGGGTTCGGCGACTACCGTCCGGCCATATGACGCCCGAACAGGACGCTCCGGCGATCGTGGTGCTCGGCAGCATCAACATGGACCTGGTGACCACGACCGCGCGGCGACCCGCTCCCGGGGAGACGGTGCTCGGCACGAGCTTCGCCATGGTGCCGGGCGGGAAAGGCGCCAATCAGGCCATCGCGGCGCGGCGAGCCGGTGCGGCGGTGCGATTCCTCGGGGCGGTCGGCGAAGACGTGTTCGCCACCGAACTGGGCGCGACGCTCACGGATTCCGCGGTGGCCGTCGACGGGCTGCGCACTGTGGCCGGACCGAGCGGCATCGCCACGATCGTCGTCGACAGCGACGGAGAGAACAGCATCATCGTCGTCGGCGGCGCCAACGCGCGGATGACCGAGCTCACCGAGGACGACCTGACGGCCATCGCGGCCGCCGATATCCTGTTGTGCCAGTTGGAGATTCCGATCGACACGGTGGCCGCCGCCGCGCGCCACGCCCGCGCGCACGCCACGACCGTCCTGCTGAATCCCTCGCCGGTCCGCCGCCTGCCCGCCGAGCTGTGGGCAGATGTGGATGTCGCGGTGGTCAATTCGGGTGAAGCCGAGCAGCTGCACGACTACCTCGAGCAGGTTCCGCACGTTGTGGTGACCCGTGGGGCGGCAGGCGCGGACTACCGCGGCCCGGGCGATACGCGGGTGTCGTGCCCCAGCCCGCGAGTGGAGGTCGTCGACACCACAGGGGCGGGCGACGCGTTCACCGGCGCGCTGGCCGCCGCCTGGCACCGCGGCCCGGAATGGGCGCTGACCTGGGCCTGCGCGGCCGGTGCGCTGGCGACGACCACACTGGGCGCGAGCAGCTCGCTCCCCACCCGGGAAGAGATCACCGCCGCGCTGGTCGCCGAGTAAGGACGCGCGTGTCCTTACTCCCCCTGCGCCCGAGCAAGTGAGCTCGCCGGGCCTAACCTCATTACCGCGCGCCTCGGCTCCCAGCGCACCTGCGCCGAAAGCGTGGTGAACAAGCCGCCACGCCGAATCGCATCCCCGCCGACGGCGACACCGCGCTGATCACCGCGCCTCGGTTCCCGGTGGGCCCGAACCGATATCGTGTACGCATGGCCACGCCGGATCGCATTCCCGCCGACGGCGACACCGCGCTGATCGACCAGCTGGACGCGTCCATGATCGCGCTGAGCTTCGTCGACAACGCGGGCATCACGCGGGTGAAAGCGGTGCCGAAACAGCGGCTCGACCTCGCGTCCTGGTACGGGGTCGGTGTGTCCCCGTGCTTCGAGACCTTCGCCTTCGACGACCTGATGACGGTCGGGCGCTATCTCGGCGGTCCCGACGGGGATCTGCGGCTGGTCCCGGATCTGTCCAAGCTGACCGAACTGGCCTGCCAGCCCGGCTGGGCTTGGGCGCCCGCCGACAAGTACACCCAGGACGGCGCCCGCTTCGTCGCCTGCCAGCGTCACTTCGCGGCCCGCCAGGCGGAGACGGCGCGCGCGGCGGGACTGGGGTTGTCCATGGCCTTCGAGACCGAATGGTCCGTGGGCCGGGCCGACGACACGGAGGGCTTCACACCCGCCGTGCACGGCCCCGCCTACGGCATCGTGCGGCTCGGGCAGGTCGCCGACTACGCCGCCGAGCTGGTCGCGGCACTGGACCGGCAGGGTGTCGCGGTGGCCCAGTTCCACCCCGAATACGCGCTCGGCCAATTGGAATTGTCGGTGGAGCCGTCCGAGCCGGTCACCGCGGCGGACGAGGCCGTCCTGGTCCGGCACACGATCCGTCAGGTGAGCGCGCGGCACGGGTGGCGGGCGCTGCTTGCCCCGTCCATCGAGCCGGGCGGCGCCGGTTCCGGAGCGCACCTGCATCTGTCCGTGCACGACGACGAGGGCCCCTTGTTCGCGGGCGGTGACGGTCCGCACGGTATGCGGCGCACCGGCGAGGCGTTCTTGGCGGGGGTGCTGCGTGAATTGCCCGCGCTGGTCGCGGTCGGCGCGGGCAATCCGGCGAGCTTCCTGCGTCTGGAGCCCTCGCGCTGGGCCGGGGTGTGGCAGTGCTGGGGTCGCGAGACCAGAGAGGCGGCCCTGCGCTTCATCACCGGGGTGCGCGGCACCGAAGGGTGGGCGGCCAACGCCGAGATCAAGTGCTTCGACGCGACCGGCAATCCGTACCTGATCGTCGGCTCGGTGATCGCGGCCGGGCTCGCCGGTATCGCCGAAGAGTTGCGCTTGCCCGCCGAAATCAGCGGCGACCCGGTCACTTTCGATGCCGAGGCCCGCAAGATCTCGGACGTCCGCCGACTGCCGACCACCCCGGCCGAAGCCGCCGACCACCTCGCCGCGTCCCGGGTGCTCGCCACCGCGATGGGCGCCGAGCTGCACGACGCGCTGCTCACCGTGCGCCGCGCGGAAGCCGAACGATACGCCGACGCGAGCGCCGAAGAACTCATCGCCCTGACGCGCTGGCGGTTCTGACGTGCTCACCGACGACGTGCCGCTGACCGACCACCACTGTCACGGCGTCGACCGCGGCACGCTGGATCGTCCCGGTTTCGAGCGCTTGCTCGGCGAAGGGGCGCGGGGCAGTTTCGATTCCGCGATCGGGCTGGCGGTGCGCCGCTGGTGCGCGCCCGCGCTCGACCTGCCCGCGCACGTCGGCCCGGACGTCTATCTGCGCCATCGCGCCCAGCTCGGGGCAGGCGAAGCCGCCGCGCGGCTGCTGCGCGCGTCGGGCGTGACCCGATGGTTCCTGGACACCGGCATCGGCGGTGGCGCAGCGGATTTCGCCGCGCTGGTGGACGCAGACGTGCACGAGGTCGTACGCCTGGAAGAGGTCGCCGAACAGGTCATCGCGCAGGTCGGGGCGGTGTCGGGCGTCTACGACCGGATCGAAGCCGAGCTGCGCGCTCGCGCCGCCACCGCCGTCGGTTTCAAGACGATCGTCGCCTACCGCTGCGGCTTGGATTTTCCGGCGCAGGATCACCCGCCGACCAGTTTCGCTCCCGAACACCGGCTCACCGATCCGCATGTGCTCGGCTGGCTGGTCGGGCTCGGCGCGCGAATCGGGGCCGAGCTCGGCCTCCCCCTGCAATTCCACACCGGGTTCGGCGACCCCGACCTCCACCTGCGGCACAGCGATCCGCTGCTGCTCACCGACTTCCTGCGCCGCACCGCGGGCAAAGGGCTCTCGGTGATGTTGCTGCACTGCTGGCCGTTCCATCGCAACGCCGCCTACCTCGCTCACCTCTTCGACCACGTCCACGTGGATCTCGGCCTCACCATCCCGTATGTGGGGCACCGCGCCGCGGCGCTGCTCGCGGAGACACTCGAGCTCGCCCCGTTCCGTGCGCTGTGTTACTCCTCGGACGGCTACGGGCTGCCGGAACTGCACTACCTGGGCGCACTGCTCTGGCGGCGCGGACTCGGCACGCTGATGGACGAGTGGCTCGCCGCCGACGCGATCACCACCGCCGACGCGGAAGCCCTGGTCACGGCGATCGCGCACGGAAATGCCGAGCGCGTCTACCGCGCGGGGCTCGGTCGGGTCACCGGCTAAAAATCGGACCGTCCGGTCGGTCGATATTCGGGTGCATCCGGGGCTCTCGGTCCCTACCGTTGATAGTGAGAAGCAACGAGAGGATCGAGACCATGTTTCCCGTCGAGCTGCGCGGCACCAAGGCGCAGACGCTGATGTGGGCCCACGAGCACGAGGTCGAGCAGGCCGCGCTCCGGCAGCTGCGCAATATCGCCGCGCTGAAATGGGTCCACGGCGTCCGCGTCATGCCGGACGTGCACCTCGGCAAGGGGGCCACGGTCGGCTCGGTGATCGCGATGAAGGACGCGGTGTCGCCCGCCGCGGTCGGGGTGGACATCGGCTGCGGCATGGAGAGCGTGCGCACCGACCTCACCGCGGCCGATCTGCCCGACAACCTGCACTCGCTGCGCTCGCGGATCGAGGCGGCGGTGCCGGTGGGGTTCCAGGCCCACCACGACCCGGTCGACGTCACCAGGCTCGGCACCCAGGTCGCCTGGCTCGGCGTGAGCACCCCGACGCTGCGCGCGGGTTGGGACCGCTTCTGGGGTTCCTTCGGCGCTCTCGACGATCACGTGCAGGCCCGCGAGTCCAAGGCGCACAAGCAGATGGGCACGCTCGGCGGCGGCAACCACTTCATCGAGGTCTGCCTGGACCAGGACGACCGGGTGTGGATCCTGCTGCACTCCGGCAGCCGGAACATCGGCAAGGAACTCGCCGAGCGGCACATGACGATCGCGCGAACCCTGCCGCACAACGCCGACCTGCCCGACCGCGACCTGGCGGTCTTCGTCTCCGGCACGCCGGAGATGGAGGCGTACCGGCGCGACCTCACCTGGGCGCAGGAGTACGCCGCACGCAACCGCGCGGTCATGCTCGCCCTGGTGTGCCGCGCGGTCAGCGCCGAATTCGCCGGTCGCGGAGTGCGTTTCGAGCAGCCGATCAGCTGCCACCACAACTATGTGGCGGAGGAGATCATCGACGGTGTGCCGATGCTGGTTACCCGCAAGGGCGCCGTGCGTGCGGGCGAGGGCGATCTCGCGCTGATCCCCGGCTCGATGGGCACCCGGTCGTATGTGGTGCGCGGTAAGGGGAATCCGGCGTCGTTCCAGTCGGCCTCGCACGGCGCGGGACGGCGGATGAGCCGCAATGCGGCCAAGAAGCAGTTCACCGTCGCCGACCTCATCGCCCAGACCGAGGGCGTCGAGTCGCGCAAGGACGCGGGCGTGGTGGACGAGATCCCCGCCGCGTACAAAGACATCGACGAGGTCATCGCGGCGCAGCGCGACCTGGTCGACGTCGTCGCGACGCTGCACCAGGTGCTGTGCGTGAAGGGGTGACGGCCGCGTAGCTTCGGTGCCGATCTTCTCGTTACGATCGGATATGCCCTGGCGGCCCTCGTTCTTCGCACCCGCTCCGGAATCGGACCCGGCGGCCGGTCCGCCGGACATCGCCGGTGTACGGCGCTCGTTCGTCACCGCGCGCGGCATCCGTTTCCACGTCACCGAGGCGGGTGCCCCGGACGGACGCCCCGTGCTCGCGCTGCACGGCTGGCCACAGCATCACTACGCGTACCGTCACCTGCTCGCCGACCCACCGGACGGACTGCGGATCATCGCGCCGGACCTGCCCGGGTACGGCTGGTCCGGCCCCGCGCCACACCGGTGGGCCAAGGAGGAGGTCGCCTCCGATCTGCTCGCCCTGCTGGACGCGCTCGGCCTCGACCGCGTCCTGCTGGTCGGGCACGACTGGGGCGGCTACATCGCCCACCTGCTCGTGCTGCGTGCACCGGAACGATTCGACGCGCTGCTGGCGCTGAACATCGCCCACCCCTGGCAGACACTGCGCGGTTTCCTCCCGCACGCGTGGAGGTTCCTGGTCTATCAGCCGCCGATCGCGGCGTTCGGCACGTACCTGCATCGACGCACCCGCTTCCTGGAAAAGCTGATCTTCGCCGGTGCGGTACGCAATCGCGACGAGTTCGGACCCGAGGTGATCCGCGCATACGCCGACCGCTTCCGCGACTCCGTCTGCGCTCACGCCGCGACCGACACCTACCGGACTTTCCTCCTGCGGGAAGCCCCACGGTCCGCCGTACGGCGCGAACAACGCCGGGCAACCGTGCCGATCCGCGCGCTGTTCGGCGTCGCCGACGCCGCGATCCATCCCTCGCTCGCCGCCGAAGAGACCGCGCGAGCCGACGACTACCATCTCGAACTGGTCCGCGACTGCGGCCACTTCATCGCGGAGGAGCGACCGGACCTGGTCCGGGCCCGACTGGTCGAACTGGCGGCGGCGACCACGCGGTCCACCCGAGCCCGGAACGGACCCACCACGGGTCACAACGAGTAGTCACGCCAGAACGGCAGGGGCGACGGCCGGGCGCGACATCACGTGTCGGTGCCCTCGGGCACGATGGTCCGCATGACCACGGCGACCGATGTCTCCTCGATCGACCTCACCGCCCCCGGCCTGCGCGAGCATGCCGAGCAGCTGCTGCGCGAGCTGGCCGGGCCGGGTGCGCGGCTGCGGGAGGATCAGTGGACCGCCATCGAGGCGCTGGTGGTGCGGCGGCGCAGGGCGCTGGTGGTGCAGCGCACCGGCTGGGGCAAATCGGCGGTGTACTTCATCGCCGCGAAATTGCTGCGCGGCGGCGGGCGCGGGCCGACGGTGATCGTGTCGCCGCTGCTGGCGCTGATGCGCAACCAGGTGGCCGCCGCGCAGCGCGCCGGGGTGGTCGCCGCCACCATCAATTCGGGCAATGTGACCGAATGGGACGAGATCCACGCGCAAGTCGCCGCTGGCGCGGTCGATGTGCTGCTGGTCAGCCCGGAGCGGCTGAACAACCCGGATTTCCGAGATCAGGTGCTGCCGGAGCTCGCGGCGGACGCGGGACTGGTGGTCATCGATGAGGCGCACTGCGTCTCGGACTGGGGCCATGACTTCCGGCCGGACTATCGCCGCATCCGGACCCTGATCGCCGATCTGGGCACCGACGTGCCGGTGCTCGCGACCACCGCGACCGCCAACGACCGGGTGGTCACCGATGTCGCCACCCAGATCGGCACCGACACCCTGGTGCTGCGCGGCACGTTGGACCGCGAGTCGCTGCATCTGTCGGTGGTCCGCTTCGACGACGCCGTGGAGCGCACCGCCTGGCTCAGCGGTCACCTGCACCGGCTGCCCGGCTCCGGCATCGTCTACACCCTCACCGTCGCCGCCGCGCAGGATCTGGCCGACGTATTGAACTCCCACGGCCACAACGTCGCCGCCTACACCGGCCAGACCGACCCCGCCGAACGCGAGGCCCTGGAGGCCGCGCTGCTGAACAACGAGGTGAAGGCGCTCATCGCCACCTCCGCACTGGGCATGGGTTTCGACAAACCCGACCTCGGATTCGTGGTGCACGTCGGGGCGCCGTCCTCGCCCATCGCCTACTACCAGCAGGTGGGTCGCGCCGGGCGCGGCACCGATCGCGCGGAGGTGGTCCTGCTACCGGGCCCCGAAGACGCGCGGATCTGGAGTTATTTCGCCTCCGTCGCCTTCCCGCGCGAGCACATCGTGCGGGCGGTGCTCGACGCGCTGCACTCCGAGCGGGCGCTGTCCACCGCGGCGCTGGAGCCGCTGGTGGAGCTGAACCGCTCCCGGTTGGAGATGGTGCTGAAGGTGCTCGACGTGGACGGCGCGGTGCGCCGGGTGCGCGGCGGCTGGATCGCCACCGGTCAGCCCTGGACTTATGACGCCGAACGCTACGAACGCTTGTCCGTCGCGCGCGAGGCGGAGCAGCAAGCCATGATCGACTACCAGTCCACCTCCGACTGCCGGATGGAATTCCTGCGCCGCCAACTCGACGACCCGGGACTACCCGCCGACCCCGGAGCTTCGCCCGGCTGCGGCCGCTGCGACAACTGCACCGGCGCCCGGCCCGATCGCACTGTCGCCGCCGATGCCGTCGCGGCGACCAGGGCTCGGCTCGACCGTCCCGGCATCGACCTCGCGCCGCGCAAACAGTGGCCCACCGGGATGGCGAAACTCGGAATCCCGTTGTCCGGCAAGATCTCCGATGGCGCCGAGACAGGTCGCGTGCTCGGCAGGCTGACCGACCTCGGCTGGGGGCAGCGCCTGCGAACGCTGCTCGACGGACCGGACGCCCCCGTCCCCGACACGGTCTTCGATGCCTGCATCGCCGTTCTGCGCGAATGGGATTGGGCGACCCGCCCCACGTCGGTACTCGCGCTGGAATCCGCACGCCATCCCGTGCTCACCGCCAGCCTCGCCGCCCGGCTCGCCGAGGTGGGCCGCCTGCGTGACCTCGGCACCCTGCGCACCCGCCCGGACCGGCCGCCGGTCTCCGCCGCGAACTCCGCCCATCGCGTCGCGGGACTGTTCGGGTCATGGGAAGTCCCCGACCTCACCGCCGTATCGGGCCCGATCCTGCTGGTGGACGCCCTCACCGACACCGGCTGGACGTTCACCGTCGCCGCCCACGCGCTGCGCGCGGCCGGAGCCGACGCGGTCCTGCCGTTCGCGCTGGCCACGCTGACGTAGCGGCCGAGGGCGAGTCGCGGTCCCGGTGCGATCAGAGGCTGAGGGTCGCCCGCAGTCGCGCGTCGAGGGATTCCGTCTCGGACGGTGTCAGCACGTCGAGGTATTCGCTGAGCCACGGGCGGTAAGCGCGGTGCAGTTCGAGGGTGTCGGCCCAGCCGTGCTCGGTCTTGGTCGCCAGCACGTGACCCGGGTCGGCGTCGCGCAACGGGACGACGTGCAGCCAGGGATAGCGCGAGGTGATCACCGCCGAATCGGACACCAGCACGACCGTCATGCGCCGCGGGAAGGGCGTGCCGTCACTGAGCGTCGGGGCATAACGCCAGATTTCCCCGCGTCTCATGCTCTGTCGCCTTCGGCGTGAGCGGGTCTGCGCGTTCTCATGCCGCGCCGCCGGCATCTTCTTCGGCGGCCTGGGTGAGCGTCACGTCGTCATATGCGGCGGCCAGCTCGGCCTCCTCGTCGATGATCAGGGCGGTCAGGCTGTCGTGTACGAGCGTGGTGCGCACCGCGGCATTGATCACCGAGGACAGGCTGCGGTTCTGGCGGTCGGCGGCCTCCCTGGCCCATTCCGCCACCTGAGGGTCCAGCGTGACGGTCACGCGCGTCGCCTTGCTCATACCGGTATGCATACCAGAACGGTGCAACGACCGTGCCCCGTTCGACGCACAGATGCATGCCGCTGCCTCGCATTCGTTCCGTTCGTGGGTTATGGACCCACTACCTGCGGCCGCGCCCGTTAGGGTCGACCACGTGGCCCGCAAATCCGCTGCGTCGGCGATCGAACTCGAGGTCGGCGACCACACGATTCGCATCTCCAACCCGGACCGGATCTACTTCCCGGAAACCGGCGCGACCAAGCTCGACTTGGTGCAGTACTACCTGAGCGTCGGGGACGGCATCGTCAACGCGCTGCGTGACCGGCCGTGCATGCTGCACCGATTTCCCAAGGGGCTGTCCGGTGCCAAGGTGCATCAGAAGCGGCTGCCCGCGGGCGCGCCGGACTGGATTCCGACTGTGCGGGTGTACTTCCCGCGCTACGGCAGGCATGCCGACGAACTCTGCGTCGAGAAGCTCGCGGATGTCGTCTGGGCGGTGCAGATGTCGACGGTCGAGTTCCATCCGTGGAACTCCAGGGCCGCCGACACCGAGCGTCCCGACGAGTGGCGCATCGACCTCGACCCGATGCCGGACTGCCCGTGGCCACGGGTGCAGCGCGTGGCGGGCATCGTGCAGGAACTGCTCGACGAGCTCGGCGCCGTCGGCTGGCCGAAGACCTCCGGCGGCAAGGGACTGCACGTGTACGTCCGGATCGCGCCGAATTGGGGATTCCAGGAGGTGCGCCGGGCGGCGCTCGCGTTCGCCCGCGAGGTGGAGCGTCGCGCCCCGGATGACGTGACCACCACGTGGTGGCGTCGCGACCGCGACCCGGCGATGCTGTTCGTCGACTACAACCAGAACGCGCGCGACCACACGATCGCCGCCGCCTACTCGGTGCGCGGCGTCCCCGCCGCCACGGTCTCCACGCCGGTGCGCTGGGACGAGATTCCCGACATCGATCCGCGCGACTTCACCATCGCCACCGTCCCCGCCCGCTTCGCCGAGCTCGGCGACCTGCACGCGGGCATCGACGACGCGGTGTTCCACCTGGATCGGCTGCTGGAGTGGGCGGACCGGGACAAGGTGGACGCGGAGCTGGACGAGCAGCCGGATCAGGACCAGAACTAGCGCCGCGTCGGCGGACACCGTACGCCGCCGTCCATGCGGCGGTGCTACGGTCGCAGCGGCGAGTCCGACCGCCGTTCGTCCCGCACGACCACGTCGTACCGCACTGAAGGAGGTCTATCCGTGAGTGGACCGGCAGTACCGATCGCCATCGGCCCGGCGGACCCTCCTCCCACGCTGGTGGAGAAGGCGGTGCTGGAGGCGGGCGCCGCGATCTCCGACCTCGACGAGGCGCGCGGACTGATCTGGGTGGGCGGACCCGGCGAGTTCCCGGACGAGTTGCCCGCGGGCCTGGAATGGGTGCAGCTGCCCGCCGCCGGTATCGAGGACTGGTTCACTGCGGGCATCTTCGCCAAGCATCCGCACATCCGATTCACATCCGCCGCAGGCGCTTTCGCGGCGAGCGTGGCCGAGCACGCGCTCATGCTGCTGCTGGCGGGCGTCCGCTATCTCCCCGAGCACCTGCGCGCGGCGGGCTGGCGTCAGCAGGACTTCTTTCCGCACGTCGCTACGCTGCGCGGCAAGACGGTGACCATCGTGGGCGCGGGCGGCATCGGCCGTGCGCTGATTCCGATGCTGATCCCGCTCGGCGCGCACGTCATCGCGGTGAACCGCAGCGGGTATCCGGTGACCGGTCCCGGTATTCCGGAGACCGTCGAGACGATTTCCGCCGACCATATCGGCCGGATCTGGCCGCGCACCGATCACGTGATCATCGCCGCGCCCGCCACGCCCGCCACCAGGCATCTCATCGGCGCGGACGAACTCGCCCGGCTCAAGCCGACGTCCTGGATCATCAACGTCGCGCGCGGCAGCCTGATCGACACCGACGCGCTGGTGGCCGCGCTGGCCTCTGGCGCGATCGGCGGCGCCGGGCTGGACGTCACCGACCCCGAACCGCTGCCGGATGGTCATCCGCTCTGGGTGCTGCCGAATGCCATTGTCACACCGCATGATTCGAATCCTCCGCAGCTGCGGTTGGCGGCATTCGCCGATCACGTGGGCGCCAATGTCCTGCGGTTCGTCACCGGACGGCAACTGCTGGCGCCGATCGATCGCGGACGCGGATACTGAGCGCGAAAAGCCTGGTCAGCCAGCGGGTCTCACGGGCAAACCAGGCGACGTCCGAACTTCCGATAAGCCGCCGGGCTCGGTGCTCAGCCGAGCAGAGTGCGGCTGAGAATTGCTCGCTCTTGTTCGCGTAGTGCTGGACGAACTTCCAGTCACGGCGGCCAGTGCCCATTGATCCGCTCGTAGCACTCCGGTCGTCGTGCGGGCACTGACAACGATCCATTAATCGCCTTCTCATAATGTGCCATTGACAACTGGCACATTCATGCCTGATTCTGAACGCATGACAAGGTCAACGAGGACCTCGGTCCCCGGCGTTCCCGCCGCGCCCTCCCCGCGCGCCACCGTGGCCGCGGCGGCGACCCGAATCGGTTTGCGGCCGCTGAACTGCGCGATTCCGATGAACACAGCGGGCGTCTGGTTCGCCCGCAAGCTGATCGCCACGCTGATGGCCCTCGGCGGTCCCGTTCCGCCGGGTACTTCCGTGACGCGGGTCCGGTCCGGAGCTGTGCGCGGCGAATGGGTCAGGGCGGCCGGTGTGCCGTTCGGCTCCCAGGCGATCTACTACATCCACGGCAGCGGCTACGTCATCTGCTCGGCCCGCACACACCGTGGTCTCGCAGCCCGGCTGTCGAAGCAGACCGGGCTTCCGGTCTTCCTCACCGACTACCGCCTCGCGCCAGAGCACCGGTTCCCCGCCGCGGCCGACGACGTCGAGGCAGGCTACCGCTGGCTACTCGACCGGGGCATCGCCGCGGAAGACCTGGTGATCGCCTGCGATTCCGCGGGCGGACACCTCGCGCTCGACCTGCTGGTGGAGAACGCGCGCCGCGGCAGGCCGCAGCCCGCCGCGGTCGCGATGTTCTCCCCATTACTCGACCTCACGCTCGGTATGGCTGCCGAGCAGGAGCGCGTCCGCACTGACCCGCTGATCTCCGCGGCCGCGGCGCGGCGGCTGCCCGCGTCCTATACCAGCGGTCTGCCCGCGGACGCACCGCGCCTGCGGCTGACCATTCCGCCCGGCATCGCCCTGCCACCGATCCTGGTGCAGGTCGGCGGCACCGAGATGCTCCGCGCCGACGCGCGCGCCCTGTGCGCCATGGTCCGTCGCGCGGGCGGCAGCTGCGACCTGGAGGTCTGGCCCGGGCAGCTGCACGTCTTCCAGGCCCTCCCGATGGTGGTGCCCGAGGCCGACCACGCCCTCGCCCGCGCCGCCGACTTCCTGCGCGCGGCGCTGATCGCGGCCTCCACGGAGAAGGTGAGTTGAGATGTTCGGACTGGATCGATGGGCGGGGATCGGCAGACCCCGCCGCACGCACGGCGCGCGAGCCGTGGTCACCGGCGCGGGCAGCGGCATCGGCCGCGCGTTCGCCCTGGAGATCGCGGCCCGCGGAGGCCAGGTGATCTGCGCCGACATCGACGAGGCGCGTGCCGACGAGACGGTCGCCCTGATCGAACGCACCTACCCCGGCGCCGCGCACGCCTTCCGCTGCGACGTGGCGCGGCGCGAGGACGTGGAGCTGCTCGCCCGCTTCGCCGACACGCTGTTCGAACGCCCGGTGAGCTTGGTGATCAACAACGCCGGCGTCGGCATCGGCGGGAAACCGGTGGGCCGCATCGGATTAGACGACTGGCGGTGGACACTGGACATCAATCTGTGGGGCGTCGTGCACGGTTGCGAGGTCTTCGCGCCGCGGCTGCGCGCCACCGGACGCGGCGGCATCATCAACGTCGCTTCGGCCGCCGGATTCGCCGCGGCCCCCTCGATGGCCGCCTACAACGTGTCGAAGGCGGGCGTGCTGTCGCTCTCGGAGACCATGGCCGCCGAACTGGGCGGCACCGGCGTCGCGGTCACCGTCCTGTGCCCGACGTTCGTGCGGACGAACGTCGCACGCGACGGCCGGATCACCAGGGAATCCGCGCAGCTGGCCGAGTTCCTGATGCGCTGGACCGGGTTCTCCCCCGAGCGCGTCGCGCGCACCGCGCTGGACGCGCACGACCGCGGGCAGCTCTACGTCCTGCCCCAGCTGGACGCGCACATCGTCTGGCTGCTCAAGCGGTACTTCCCCGCCCGGTACACCTACGTCCTCGGGCTCCTGGATCGGCTACTGCCCCAGGACGACTCGACCACCACCGGCGGCACGCCGGTCACCGACAAGACAGGAGTCTGACATGGCCATCACGATGGACTTCGACGACATGCTCCGCAAGATAAAGGACCGCCAGTGGGCGCTGGCCGACATCGACTGGGACGCACCCGGCGCCGAGACGATCACGCCCGAACTGCACGCCAGGCTGAAGCCGTTCATGGCCGACCTGATGTGGATCGAGAACGTCGGCGCCCGCGGCTTCGCGGCGATGGTCAAGAAGGCGCCGAACGAGACGCTGCGCGAGATCTACCGCTACTTCCACGCCGAGGAGCAGAAGCACGCCAACGCCGAGCTGGCGCTGATGCGCCGGTGGGGCATGCTCGACGGTGACGAGATCCCGCAGCCGAACGTGAACGTCAAGCTGGTGATCGATTTCCTGGACAAGTACTCCGACGACATGTCGCTGTCGTTCCTCGGCACCGTGATCCCGATGCTGGAGGTGGCGCTGGACGGCGCGCTGATCAAATTCGTCATGGACGAGATCGAGGACCCGATCTGCCAGGAAGTCTTCAAGAAGATCAACTCCGACGAATCCCGGCATCTGGCGGTCGATTTCGCGGTGATGGATCTGCTCGGGCACGCGCAGATGCGCACGTTGCTCATCGACCTGGTCGGCGGCTGGGCCAAGCCCTCGCTGATCATCGGAGTGCTCAGTTACGTGCCGCTGCTGAACAAGATGCGCGACAACATCGTCGCGATGGGCGTCGACGAGGAGAGGCTCTACGGCGCGCTGAAGCGGTACGCGAACGTCGGCGAGCGCAGCGAATTCGCGCGCAGACTGCCGATGTACCAGATCGTCAAGATGCACGGCGGCTGGGTGATCAACCGCGATCACCCCTACCACCTGGTGGCCGACGCGCTGGTGAAGATCACCGGCTTGGTGCCGAAGGCCCTGCTGCGCAAGGACCCCACCTGGTCGAAGGAACTGACCTACGAGCCCGCCGCATGACAGGGGAACCGATGAGCACGCACACCCTCGACGTCGCCGTGATCGGCGGCGGGTTCGCCGGGATCGGCACGGCCATCCGCCTGAAGCAGCACGGAATCCACGATTTCGCGATCTTCGAGCGGGGCACCGCGGTCGGTGGAACTTGGCGCGACAACACCTATCCAGGGGCGGCATGCGACATTCCGTCGCGGCTGTATTCCTACAGTTTCGCGCCGAATCCGGACTGGTCGCAGACCTACTCCGGCAGCGCGGAGATTCTCGGCTATATCGAGGCGATGGTCGCCGAGTTCCGGCTCGAGCCGCATATCCGCTTCGGGCACCACGTCTCCGGCATCGTGTTCGACGAGCAGGCCGGGACCTGGGAGATCGCCGTCGAGGGACAGCCGCACCCGATCCTGGCGCGCACGGTGGTGCTGGCATCGGGGCCGCTGGCCAACGCCAGTTTCCCGGATATTCGCGGCATCGAGACCTACCGGGGTCACAAGATCCACAGCGCCCGCTGGGATCACGACTACGACTTCACGGGCAAGCGGGTCGCGGTGATCGGCACCGGGGCCAGCGCGGTCCAGATCATTCCGGAACTGGTTGAGCAGGCCGCCTCGGTGAAGGTGTTCCAGCGCACGCCCGGCTGGGTGCTGCCGCGGGTCAACCGGCGGACCACCGTCCTCACCAAGGAGGTCTACCGCCGGGTGCCCGCCGCCGAGCAGCTGGCGCGGCGCGCCTGGTACTACGGGCACGAGTCGGTCGCGCTCGGCGTGGTCTGGAATACGCCGCTGACCAGGGTGGTCGAGCTGGTCGGCAAGGCGCAGCTGCGCAGACAGGTCAAGGACCCCTGGCTGCGTCGTCAGCTCACACCGGACTTCCGGGCGGGCTGCAAGCGCTTGCTGATGACCGACGACTACTACCCCGCGCTGCAACGCGACAACTGCAAGCTGATCACCTGGCCCATCGCCCGGCTCTCCGAGCAGGGCATCCGCACCGCGGAAGGCGTCGAGCACCAAGCGGACTGCATTGTCTTCGCGACCGGGTTCGATGTGTCCAAGACCGGAACGCCCATTCCGGTGGTCGGGCTCGACGGGCGCGTTCTCGCCGAGGAGTGGTCGCGCGGCGCCTACGCCTACAAGAGCGTCGCGGTCGCCGGATATCCCAACCTGTTCCTGACGTTCGGACCCAACTCCGGACCTGGGCACAACTCGGCGCTGGTCTATATGGAAGCCCAGATCGACTACCTGGTCAGCGCGATCGGCACGATTCTGGACCGGGATCTGCTGTTCCTCGACGTCCGGCGCGACCGGCAGGACCGCTACAACGCGGCCATCCAGCGCAGACTCGCGGCCACCACCTGGAGCTCGGGCTGCCGCAGCTGGTATCTCACCGAGGACGGCTTCAACGCGACCATGTATCCGGGCTTCGCCACCCAGTACGCGCATCAGCTGCGCACGGTCGATCTCGACGACTATCTGGTGGTCGAGGCGAGCGCCGCGCGGCGCCGGGTCGCGCCGGTTTCCTAGGTGCCGAGTCGGCGGTGGGCCGGGCGATAGACTCGGTCGGCAGGGTTTCCGCAGCGCGCCGCCGCTCTGCTCGGCGCCGTGGTCAGCGAGGGAGGTGAGGTCGACGCCGGAGTACCGGATCGACGATCTCGCGCGCGCCGCGGGCACCACCACCCGGAATGTGCGTGCCTACCAGGAACGCGGACTGCTGCCGCCGCCGGTCGGCAAGGACGGGCGGGCCAGCATCTACGACGACTCGCACCTGGAGCGGCTGCGCCTGATCGACGCGCTGCTGCAGCGCGGCTTCACCACCGCGCACATCGCCGACTTCATCACCAGCTGGGAAACCGGCAAGGACCTCACCGAGGTGCTCGGGCTGCAACACGCCGTGACGGCGTCCTGGGCCAAGGACGAGACCTTCGAGGTGCCGCGCGAGCTGATCGGCACCATCCTCGGCGCCGAGGCCGACGAGCTGGTCGACCGGTTGCGCGAGATGAAACTGGTCCGGCTGGAGGGCGAGACGGTGGTGTTCACCGACACCCAGCTGCTCACCTCGTTCGCCGAGCTGCACGAGTACGGTCTCGAACTGCGCACGCTCATCGAGATCTACGCCAAGGTGGCCGACCGGATCGATGACATCACCCACATCATGATCACCGCCGCCAAACAGCACATCATCGACGAGCACGGCCCCGGCTGGCTGCCGGACACCAGCAGCGAGATCGCCGACACCACAACAATGCTCAACAAGATGCGGGAGCTGGCGGTCGCCTCGGTGCACGCCACCCTCGCCCGTTCGCTGGACGTCACGCTGCGACGCGAACTCGGCGACTATCTCGCCACGGCCGCCGACCGCGAGCGCAGGCGCAGCGAATCCCGACCCGATATCTGAGGCGGCGGTGGGCCGGTGCCGCATTCGCCCGTGCGCCCCCTGCACCCCACCGTCACGACGTACCCTCCTAGGCAAGCGCAGAGTGCCGACCTTCGACGGATGGAGTCGCCGTGGCGTCCGACCGACCCAGAATCCCTCCGCAGCGGCTGGTGCGGGCCGTCGAATCGATCCGCACCGGACTGGCCGCGGCGTTTCGCAAGCTGGTGCCGGGACACATCGCGCTGATGGAACTCATCGCCGCCGGATGGATCACGCAGGCCATCCACGCCGCCGCGGCGCTCGGGGTGGCCGACGAGCTCGCGAAAGGGCCGCGCTCGAGCGCGGAGCTCGCCGCGGCGGTCGGCGCCGACGAGGACGCGTTGCGGCGCCTGCTGCGGCTGCTGATCAGCTACGGCATCTTCACGCAGCACCGCGACGGACGCTACGCGCTCACGTCGATGGCACGGGCGCTGCGCCGCGACGCGGACGTGTCATTGCGCGACGCGGTGCTGTTCTTCGGTTCCGCCACCCACCGCAACCACTGGTCGCACCTCGTCGACGCCGTGCGGACCGGACGGCCCGTCGGCGAGCAACTGAACGGGATGCCGTTCTTCGACTACGTGCAGCGCGATCGCGAACTCGGCGAGCTGTTCGACCGCGCGATGACCAGCATCAGCACCCTGGCGATGGAACCGCTGCTGGCGGCCTACGACTTCGGCCGCTACGAAACCCTCGTCGACGTCGGCGGTGGCGAAGGAACACTGCTCACCGAAATCCTGCGTCGCTCGCCGCGGTCGCGCGGCATCCTGTTCGATCTCCCCGAGGTGGTGGCCGCCGCGCCCGCCCGGCTCGCCGAACTCGGCTTGGCCGAACGCTGCGCCGTCGAGAGCGGATCGTTCTTCGACAGCGTCCCCAAGGGTGGCGACGCCTACATCCTCAAACACATCCTGCACGACTGGGCCGAGCCGGACGCCGGCCGCATCCTGGGCGCACTGCGGGCGGCGATGGAGCCCGATGCGCGGCTGCTGATCATCGAACTCGTGGTTCCGGAACACACCGGCCCGCACCCGAGCAAGTTCATCGACCTGGAGATGCTGGTCAACGCGGGCGGCCGGGAACGGACCGAGGCCGAGTACCGGGAATTCCTTGCCCGCCACGGGTTCACGCTCGTCCGGTGCGTGCCGACCGTCTCGCCCGACAATGTGCTGGAAGCGCGGCCGAGCTGAAAACCGGAGCGTTCCGCTACCGCGTCGCGGGAACGACGAACGCGAGGGTCGCGACGCCGATGGAGTCATCCGACACGCACGTGGCGCGCATCGGCTTGCCGACGTTCGTCTGCTGCGACTCGAAGCCGCTGTAGTAGCCGAAGACCGGACCGGAATGCCCTGGCGGCACGTGGAAACCGAGGCACTCGGCCTCCAAGACCGCCGCCCCCTCACCGCTGTGGCACAGGGCGGCCGCGTCGGTGACGCCGCGGTCGACATAGCAGCCGGTCGGCTCGGCCCCGGCCGACCCGGCGCCGATGACGACGAAACCAACCCCGAAGGCCAGCAGACCGATTGCCCCGCCTGCTCGCCGCATCATGGTGTGCACCCGCAATACCTCCTCGGCAGATCTCGGCCAATCCTGGTTTTGCTGCGCGGGGCTGCCCCATCGCCTCGCATGCCTGCTCTTCCCCGCTAATTTCAGCAGAATCGGGCGGACCGGTCGAGTGCGACACCAGTGCGGAACGATCGCGGCGAAATCGCGGTATACGGCGGCGGACGTACGCTGGTTCCCGAAGGGCCGCCCGGGCCGCCGCGCCGACAATCCGCGCCGCCGCAAAGGAATCCATACCGCCTGGATGAAAGGCCTCGGGCATCGTTGTCGATGTGAGATCCGTCACCACCGATTCGGCAGCGGACGAAGTTGTCGAGACCGTCGGAGGCTCGATCCGGGGACTCGATACCGACACTGCCGACGCCGACGCGGCTCCGGGTGGCCGAAGCGGAATCTCCGTGGTGTCGCGGCGAGACCTGCACAGAGCGCTTCTCTCGAACGCCATCCCGGGGCCCAGCGCTGCGACACCCGGAACAGAACGTGCCGAACCGCCTGGAGTCATGCTCCGGGAATGCGACGAGGCGTCGTGCCGCGAGTCCTGGTCGCGCACATGACACTCCGGTCCGGAATGGGACCGCTAGGCTACGGACAGCGTCGACGGGTTCGAGTGAGGATGTGATTCGGCCGTGGATTGGACCTTCACTCCGGACGAGTTCGCCCATATCTGGCGGGAAACCGATCTGGATCGCCACCCGTATCCGCTGCGCATCCTGGAAACGCCGCGTACCGAGGACGAGGCGGAGAAGCTGCGCAGCGCCATCGCCGAACGGCTGCCGCTCGGCTCGAACCCCGATCTGTCGGCGTGCCTGCGCATTCTGGCCGAACCGCACACCAGGATCGTCGCGATCGGCGGCGCGCACCGGCCGGGCAGCGAACTGCGGCTACTGGCCGCCGCGATCTACGACCGCGCCGTGCTGGCGGTGCAGGAACCCGGGTCGAGTCCGGATTTCGGCGGCCGGGTGCGGGTTTCGATCGGACACAGCTCGAAGCTGGGCCAGCGGATCGCGGCGCTGCTGCCGAAGACGCCGCCGGGCAAGGAACCTCCTCGCGTCGCGTCCGGCGACGCGGTGCGGGATCAGGAGACCGTGCCAGCGCGCCGATCGGCCGCGCCGCGGATCCGCAAGCTGCTGCTCGAGCCGCACACCGCCGAGGGGCACATCAGAATCGAACCGCGGCTGGATCGTCCGGCTCCGCCGCCGCCGACCCACTACACCTGGATCGACGTGCGGAACGACGGGCGGTACCTGATCAAGGCGGGCGACGAGGTGCGCATCACCCCGGCGTCATCCGAGCAGATCGCCGCGCAACTGCAGAAACGCATTCCGGCATAGCTCGTTTCGGCGGCCGAGGCCGACGACTTTGCTGACCCGGGACCGGCTTCCGGTTAATCTGGGGCGGACGACCGATCTCAGGGGTGAGCGATGACGATCGAGACCAGCCGAGCCGATATCGCCCGATTCAAGGAGGCGGCACAGGCCGGGACCGTTCAGTTCGATCCGGCGGCGGCGCGGCAGTGCGCCGAGATGTACGACCGGCAGGCCGATCGGCTGCTCCACCTACAGCAGCGCCTCGAATCCGCCGCGGAACTCGGCGGATTCGGTGGTTTCGTCTCCGCGCAGCAGTTGCAGGCCGGTTTCAGCCACAAGGCGCGGGACGCCGCGGCCCTGCTCGACCACTACATCGAGGCGGCCTACCGGATGAAGGAAGCGTTTCTGATCAGCGGCGGTCTGTTCGAGGAGGCCGACGCCGCGCACGCCGCCGCGCTGCGCGCCATCGAGCCGAGGCTCCCGCGATGAGCGGCTCCGATCCCACCTACATCAACTCGATGGAGCATTTCGAGTCGATGCGGCACGAGGAGATCTACGCCAAGGCCCAGCAGATCGATGCCGCGCAGGTGCTGCGCGCCTCGACCACCTGGCTGGAGGTGGCCGGCGCGCTCAGCACGTCGTTCCCGCTCACGCACGGCGGCGTGGACCGCGTGATGGACTCCGTCGAGTGGAAAGGCGCCGCCGCGGACGCGGCCCAGGCCAGCGCACGTAGTTTCGCGGCGTCCGCCGACGAACTGGCGGCGGTGCTGGGACAGGTCGGCGCCCGACTCGGCGGGGTCGCCGCCGCCGCCGAGGCGGTGAAGCTCGCGGTGGTGCCGCCCGGCGAATCCGGACCGGTCGGCGCGATCGCGAGAGCTCTGGAGGCGGCTCGCGTCATCGACGCGCAGATGGCGCAGGAAGCACTGCGCCAGGAGGCCGTGCTCGCGATGAACATGGTGTACAAGCCCGCCTACTCCGCGGCGGGTACCGCCGTGCCCGCGCTGCCCGAACCACCCGCCATCCCCGCCGCACCGTCCACACCGCGGGCGGGCTCCCCCGGCACGCCGAGATACGCGACGCCCGAGCAGGTGCCGCAGGACAACCGATCACCGCAGGGCGCAACGCAATCCGCGCCTTCCGCACCGGAATCGTCCGAGCCATCGCACAATCCGGTGCCGCCGAAACCGGAGCAGATTCCTTCCGCGCCGCCCACTCAGCAGGCTCCGCCGCAGCAATCCCCGTCCACCCAGGCACCGACACCGTCACCCGAGCCAGCGCCGCAGACGCCACCCACAACTCAGGCACCGCCGAGTCCCGCACCGCAAACCCCGGAGCCCACACAGCCACCCAGCTCGTCAGCACCCCCGTCCCCACCGCAGGCACCGTCACCCGAGCCAGCGCCGCAGACGCCACCCACAACTCAGGCACCGCCGAGTCCCGCACCGCAAACCCCGGAGCCCACGCAACCACCCAGCTCGTCGGCACCGCCGACCCAGCCGCCGCTGCCGACTCCCCCTCCCCCGCAACAAGTCCCGGAACCGGCGCAGCCGCCGAGCTCGTCAGCACCCCCGCCCCCGCCGCAGACCCCGGAACCCGCCCAACCACCGAGCCCACCCCAGGCACCGCCGCCACCCGCGCAGCCCGCGGTTCCCGGCCCGGCCAGGCCCCAGGTCGAGCTGCCCGACCCAGGCGGCCAGCCCGGCGTCACCGGCCCGGTGGAGGGCAACCAAGGACACATACCCACCACCAACCAACCCGGCGTCGTCCCGTCCTGATCGCCGCCAGCGCGCCTCCGCGCCAACGCGTCGGCAGCAGATCGAATGCCGGTACGCCTCGGTTTTACGACGAGGAAGTGCTCTACGTCCAAGGTCGCGACGGCTCGCGCCCCGCGACGTTCTGCAACAGCGATGACCGATGCACCCACGGCACCGAGTGGCAGGTCGGGGTAAGCGGCCTGGTCAACGGCTCCAACGACAGGTCGCCGTCGAGGAGTGCTGGGATGAAGAGGGCCTCCGAACGGTGCACCGCTGCGTTGCTCGAGTAGTGCGCGGCCACGGCTGGTTGATGCCCGCGGATTACACCTTCACCAGGTCGTCGGCGTGGATGACGGGGCGTTGCATGGTGTCGGGGAGTTCGTCGGTGGAGCGGCCGAGCATGCCGGTCAGTTCGGTGCTGTCGTATGCGACGACGCCGCGGGCGACGACGCGGTTGTCGGGGGCCACCAGGTCGACCACGTCGCCGCCGTAGAAGCGGCCGCGGACGCCGACGATGCCCGCGGCGAGCAGTGATCGACGGCGGAACGCCACCGCTTGGACCGCGCCGTCGTCGATGAGCAGCGCGCCGCGGCTGTCGGCGGCGTGCCGGACCCAGAACTTGCGCGCGGACAAGCGCACCGGGCGGGCGGCGAACGCGGTGCCGACGGTGCCGGTGGTGAGCGCGGTCGCGGCGGAGGAAGCGGCGGCCAGCAGGACGGGCACGCCCGCGTCGGCGGCCAGCCGGGCCGCGGACAGCTTGGAGGCCATGCCGCCGGTGCCGAGCGCGCCCCCGCTGCCCGCGATGACGCCGTCCAGGTCGGCGCTGCTGCGGACCTCGGGGATGAAAGTGGCCGCGCCCTTGCGGGGGTCGCCGTCGTACAGGCCCTCCACGTCGGACAGCAGCACGAGCGCGTCCGCGCCGACCAGGTGCGCGACCAACGCGGCAAGCCGGTCGTTGTCGCCGAAACGGATCTCTTCGGTGGCGACGGTGTCGTTTTCGTTCACCACCGCGACCGCACCGAGCGAACGCAGACGATCCAGGGTGCGCTGCGCGTTGCGATGGTGCTCGCGGCGGGCGAAGTCGTCGGCGCTCAACAGCACCTGGCCGACCGTGCGGCCGTAGCGGGCGAACGACGTGCCCCACGCGTGGGCGAGCGCGAGCTGTCCGACGCTCGCGGCCGCCTGCTTGGTGGCCAGATCACGCGGACGACTGGTCAGCCCGAGCGGCGCGATACCGGCGCCGATCGCGCCGGAGGACACCACGACCACGTCGGATCCCGCGCGCATCCTGGCCTCGACCGCGTCCGCGAGCCGATCCAGCCGCGCGGTGTCCAGACCGCCTTTCAGGCTGGTCAGCGCGGACGAACCGATCTTCACCACCACGCGCCGCGCCGACGCGATCGCCAGCCGAACCTCGCTCAGGCCCGACGAATCCGTCTCGGCGGTCACCGAAGTCACCTGCATCGCCACCGAACTCCCTGCGCCACAATCGAATCCACGGTAGTCCTGGCGGGGGCCACGGTTCGCCCCCACCCGTGAAGGATCGAGCCGGTCGCGCACCGCGACGACACCGCGACTCGACCGTCCACGTCCTACTCCTCGTCTTCTCGCACCAACCCGCGCCGCACCCGGGACGCGTGCTTGCGCTCGGCCGCGCTCACCCGGTCGGTCTGCTCCAACCGGATATCGGTGCCGCGGCCGGTGGGCACCATGTCGATGCCCGCCGAGATCTGCGGCTCCCACTCGAAGGTCACGTCGCCGATGGTCACCGGCGCCCCCGGCTCGGCGCCCAAGCGCACCAGCTCGTCCTCGACGCCGAGGCGGGCGAGGCGGTCGGCCAGGTAGCCCACGGCCTCGTCGTTGTCGAACTGGGTTTGGTGCACCCAGCGCTCCGGCCGGGTGCCGCGCACGATGAAGCCGCCCGGCTCCTCCGGGTCCGCGACCACGCTGAACCCGCTCTCGTCCACCGCGATGGGCCGGATGACCGGGCGCTTGGGCGCCGCCTTCGGATGCTCCTCGCGGTACTTGCGCACCAGGTCGGCGAGGGCGAAGGTCAAGGGGCGCAGGCCCGCACGGCTCACCGCGGAGATCTCGAACACCGGCCAGCCCCGCTCGGTGAACTCCGGGGTCACCATGTCCGCGAGCTCGGCGGCATCCGGCACGTCGATCTTGTTCAGGATCACCACGCGCGGCCGGTCGGCCAGATCGCCGAGCCCGGCGTCGGCGCTCAGCGCCGGTCGATAGGCGGCGAGTTCGGCCTCGAGCGCGTCCACGTCGGACACCGGGTCGCGTCCCGGCTCCAGCGTGGCGCAATCCACCACGTGCGCGAGCACCGCGCAGCGCTCCAGATGCCGCAAGAAGTCCAGGCCGAGGCCACGGCCCTCGCTGGCGCCGGGAATCAGGCCGGGCACGTCCGCGACGGTGAACGTGGTGTCGCCGCTGGCGACTACACCGAGGTTGGGGACAAGGGTCGTGAACGGGTAGTCGGCGATCTTCGGCTTGGCCGCCGACAGCACCGAGACCAGCGACGATTTGCCCGCTGACGGGAAGCCGACGAGTCCGACGTCGGCGACCGACTTCAGCTCCAGCACCAGATCGAGCTCTTCGCCGTCCTCGCCGAGCAGCGCGAAGCCGGGCGCCTTGCGCGCCTTCGAGGCCAGCGCGGCGTTGCCCAGCCCGCCGCGTCCGCCGCGGGCGACGATGAAGCGGTTGCCGCTACCGACCAGGTCGACGAGCACCTTGCCGTCGTCGTCGAGCACCATGGTGCCGTCGGGCACCTTCAGCACCAGGTCGGCGCCCTGCTTGCCGTCGCGGTGGCCGCCCTCGCCCGGCTTGCCGTTGCCCGCCTTGGCGTGCGGGTGGAAGTGGAAGTCCAGCAGGGTGTGCACATTGGAGTCGACCTCGAGGATCACGTCTCCGCCGTTGCCGCCGTTGCCGCCGTCGGGTCCGCCGAGCGGCTTGAACTTCTCCCGGTGCACCGAGGCGCAACCGTGGCCACCCTTTCCCGCACGCACATGCAGTACGACACGGTCGATGAACTTGGACATACGCCGAATCATCCTCCTTCTGGACGGGTCGTACTCAGGGCTGGTCGGAGTGGGAACACGAAAAACGGGCCAGGGTTTCGAGACCCTGACCCGCTCGCTATGTCCGGAAGTGGTTCGGCGGTCAGGCCTGAACCGGCTCCGGGACGACGATGTTGACGGTCTTGCGTCCACGCTTGGTGCCGAACTCGACCGCGCCCGCCGCGAGGGCGAACAGGGTGTCGTCACCACCACGGCCGACGTTCACGCCGGGGTGGAAGTGGGTGCCACGCTGACGCACCAGGATCTCGCCCGCCTTGACCGACTGGCCGCCGAAGCGCTTGACGCCGAGTCGCTGGGCGTTGGAATCGCGTCCGTTCCGGGAGCTGGACGCGCCCTTCTTGTGTGCCATAGCTGATTCTCCTCGGGATGTCTTACTTGATGCCGGTGACCTTCAGGACCGTCAGCGGCTGACGGTGACCCTGGCGCTTGTGGTAGCCGGTCTTGTTCTTGAACTTGTGGATGCGGATCTTCGGGCCCTTGGTCTGCTCGACCACCTCGGCGGCCACGGAGACCTTGGCCAGCTTCGCGGCATCGGTGGTCAGCTCGGCGCCATCGACGACCAGGACCGGATCCAGCGCCACGGCGGTGCCCGGCGCACCCTCGATCTTCTCGACCTTCACCAGGTCACCGACCGCGACCTTGTACTGCTTTCCGCCGGTCTTGACGATCGCGTACGTTGCCATCGGTCGGCTGCCCTTCTTCCTATAGTGCTCGGCACTTGCTCACGCGGCGCTCCCCGGGTCTGATTCCACCGGAAACCGCCACACGACTGGTCTGGTAATCGCCGCCGCCTCGGCGCCTGGTGGCTCTCGGTATCGAACTGGCGAGAACCGGGCCACGAAGACAAAACATGTTGTCACCGGGCAGCGACTGTCCAAGATTACAGGACGGCCACCGCCACGACCAAACCGGCGTCCATGCGCACACCGCGCCTACGCCACCGGTTCGCCGCCGACACGCACGTGGCCCCCGCCGGTCGCACCGACGAGGGCCACGGAACGTGCGAGACGACTCAGTCCGTCGACTCCGGCGCGCCTGCCGGTCGCCCGACCGCCCGCCTGCGCGGCCGGTTGCGCTGCGGCAATTCGACCGGCTCCGGCTGGGAGTAGTCGATGGCGGGCGCGGGCGCCTGCTCACCGGTGGGCAGCACGAACACCGCGCCCGAGCTGTCCGCGGCCGGTGCGGCGGCGGAACGAGCGACCCTCCGGCGCCGAGCCGGGCGGCCCTGCCCCGGTTCGGCCACACCGTTGGCGGTCACCGCGGCACTGGCCGCCTCGACCGCCGATGCGGGCGCCGCAGCCTGCTCGGGCTCTGCGGCCCGGGCGGGCTGCTGCGCCTGCTGCGCCTGTGCGGCTTGCGCCGACTCCGCGCCGGGAGCGGGCTCGGCAGCCTGCTCGGGCTCCGCGGCCTCCACGTGCTCAGCACCGCGAACAGCCGCCACCGCGCCGACAGCCTCGGCAACGCCAGCGGCCTGCGCGGGCTCGGCAACCGCTTCGGCTTGTTCGGCGCCCACGGGCTCGCCGGTCTCGACCTGCTCGACGACCTCGACGATTTCGGCGGGCTCGGTTTCGGGCTCCTCCGCGGGCACCGCCACGGCGGCGTGCACGGTCTCCGCGGCCAGCGACTCGGCGGCGCCTTCTTCGACGGCCGTGGCCGATTCGTCGACGACCGCGGGCTCGACAGCCTCGGCCGTCCGGGCCTGCGCTGTGCCGACCGCCGACGCCACGGCACCGACTTTGTCGCCGGGCTTCTCGTGGTCGGCGTCCTCGGAGTGGTGCGCGGCCATCGCCAGCGCCACCGGATGCGCCCGCTTGACGGCGGCGTCCTCCTCGGTGTGGTCGGTCGCGGGACCGGCCCCGTTGGCCGGCTGGGCCTGCGCGGCCGCGCCCTTGTCCCGGCCGCGCCGCCTGCGCGAACCGCCTTCCCTGGTCCGCCCGGCGGCTTCCTCGCCCGAACCGGGCTCCACCGGGTAGGTGTGCACCAGGATGCCGCGGCCATGGCAGTGCTCGCAGGTGGTGGAGAATGCCTCGACCAGGCCCGTACCCAGCTTCTTGCGGGTCATCTGGACCAGGCCGAGCGAGGTGACCTCGGAGACCTGGTGCCGGGTGCGGTCCCGGCCCAGCGCCTCGGTGAGGCGGCGCAGCACCAGGTCGCGGTTGGACTCGAGGACCATGTCGATGAAGTCGACGACGATCATGCCGCCGATATCGCGCAGCCGCATCTGGCGCACGATCTCCTCGGCCGCCTCCAGGTTGTTCCTGGTGACCGTCTCCTCCAGGTTGCTGCCGCCGGAGCCGGTGAACTTGCCGGTGTTCACGTCGATCACCGTCATGGCCTCGGTGCGGTCGATCACCAGGGTGCCGCCGGAGGGCAGCCACACCTTGCGATCCAGCGCCTTGGCCAGCTGCTCGTCGATCCGGTAGGCCTCGAACACGTCGACGCCGTTGTTCTCGTGCCGGGCGACCCGGGCGAGCAGGTCCGGCGCGACGGTGCCGATGTACTTCTCCACCGTGCTCCAGGCCCGGTCGCCTTCGATGACCAGTTTGGAGAAGTCCTCGTTGAACAGGTCACGGATGACCTTGACCAGGAGGTCGGGCTCCTCGTACAGCGTCTTGGGCGCGTTGTTGTCCTTGCCGGTCTGCTCCTGGATGGTGCGCCAGGTGGCCTGCAGCCGTTCCACGTCCCGGGCCAGCTCGGCCTCGCTGACGCCCTCGGAGGCCGTGCGGATGATCACACCGGCGTCGGCGGGCACGATCTCGCGCAGGATCTCCTTCAGGCGCTTGCGCTCGGTGTCGGGCAGCTTGCGACTGATCCCGGTGGAGGTGCCGCCCGGCACGTACACCAGGAAGCGACCGGCCAGGCTGATCTGGGTGGTCAGGCGGGCGCCCTTGTGACCGACCGGGTCCTTGCTCACCTGGACGAGCACCTGGTCGCCCGGCTTGAGCGCCTGCTCGATCTTGCGCTCCTTGCCGCCGAGCCCGGCGGCCTCCCAGTTCACCTCACCGGCGTAGAGCACGCCGTTGCGGCCGCGGCCGATGTCGACGAACGCCGCCTCCATGCTGGGCAGCACGTTCTGCACCTTGCCCAGGTAGACGTTGCCCACCATGGACGCGGAACCGGTGCTGGTGACGAAGTGCTCGACCAGGACGTTGTCTTCCAGCACCGCGACCTGCGTCGCGGTCGGATGGTCCGGGAAGGACTTCTCGCGCACCACCATGACCCGGTCCACCGCCTCGCGCCGGGCCAGGAACTCCGACTCGGTCAGGATCGGCGGACGGCGGCGGCCCGCTTCCCGGCCGTCCCGGCGGCGCTGCCGCTTGGCTTCCAGCCGGGTGGAGCCGGTGATGCCCTGGACCTCGTCCACCGTGACGCGGGCGCGGCTCTTGTTGCGCGGCTCGCGCTCGTGCACGACCGTGTTCGGCGGATCGTCGTCGGCGGACTCGGCCTCACCGGATTCGCCGGCCACCTTGCGGCGACGGCGACGACGGCGGCGACGGCTGGAACCCTCCGGCACGCCCTCCTCGTCCTCGGCCTCGGCGGCGGTGGTGGTCTCGGCGGGCTCCGCCGCTTCGGCGGACTCGGTGGTCTCGGCGGCCGACTCGTCCTCGGTGTCGGACTCGGTGTCCTCGCCCTCGTTGTCGGCGTCGGACTGCTGTTCGCCGCGTCCGCGTCCACGGCCTCGGCGGCCACGACGCCTGCGCCGCGGCTGGCCCTCGTCACCCTGCTGATCGGACGACTCGCGCTCGTCCTCGGCGACCTCGGTCTCGTCTTCGGCGGGGGCGGGCTTCGGCGCCGTCTCCTCGACACGCTCCTCGGCGCGCCTGGCCTCTCGTTCCGCGCGACGCCGCCTGCGCGCCTCCTCGGCGGCCGAGGCGTCCGGCGGCAGGAACAGCGGCGCCTGCACGACGGCGGCCGATTCGAACACCACCGGGGCGACCGGCTCCGGCTCCTGTCGCACCACGTGGGTGAACAACTGCGTCGGCTGGTGTGCCGCGTCGCCGGTCGGCGTGTGCTGTACGGGGTTCGGCGCGTCCGGCGCGGAGAAGATGACACTCCCGGCCCCGAACGGCGTCGCGACTTCCGGTTGCGACGCGGCTACCGGTGGTTCGCCGGTCGCGGGCGCACTCTCGGCGGCCCGCGCGGTGCCCGCGTCCGCCGGTGCGGCCGTCCCCTGCGGCGGGGACTCTTCCTGTTCGGGCGCGGCGTCCGTCTCGACCGGCGCCAAGGCGTCGCGGACGGACTCCGCGACGGCTCGGTCGACGTTCGATTGCGCGCTGCGCGCGTCCGCCCCCATCTCGGTCAGCTTGGCCAGGATGCGCTTGCTCGTTACCCCCAGCAGCTTGGCAAGTGCGTGAACTCGGATTCGCTCCGGCAATTGTTCGGCATCCTGTGATGTTGTTTCCAGCGGCTCTTGATCGGCCACGAAGTCTCCTCGGGGCCCCCGGGCGCGTCCCTCCCGGCGGGAGTGACGCGGCCGACGCGGGGGCGCTGTTCGTTCGACTCGCACCCGGTGGGCGCGAGGTCAAGTGGTCTCGCCCCGCGTGCCCGGTTATCTCCTCGGTCGTTCGTCGTTCGGGCTAACTGGTCACGCGGCGCCTGGCAGTATGGCTGAACTCCGTGGGTCGAGCGCTCATCCAGCGTGCCGACGCGAACAGCGAGCCCCGATTACCAGGCCGTTTGTCCGTGGCAGCGATGATCGGCATCGAACCGCGGTGTCATCCGGCTGCGCTCGTCACGTCTTGTTCGCGCACCTGCACGAACAGTCGGCGTCGAATGCAGCCGATGCCAGTATCCCACATCGCGCGCCGGGCGTTCGCCATCGGCGCTCGGCACCGCCGCGCCCGCGACGCGTTCGCCCCGCGCCGGCAGGGCGCGGGCACGACGGTCGAGACCCGATCAGGCGGGCAGTTCCGGGAACCAGAGGGCGATCTCACGCTTGGCCGATTCGGGCGAATCGGACCCGTGCACCAGGTTCTCCTGCGTCTCCAGAGCGAAGTCTCCGCGAATGCTGCCGGGCGCGGCCTTCTCGACCGGATCGGTACCTCCGGCGATCTGCCGGAACGCCGCGATGGCGCGCGGGCCCTCCAGAATGGCCGCGACCACCGGACCCGAGGTGATGAACTCGATCAGGGAACCGAAGAACGGCTTCTCGGCGTGCTCGGCGTAGTGGCCCTTGGCCAGTTCCTCGGACACCTGCTTCAGCTCGAGGGCGACGATCTTCAGCCCCTTGCGCTCGATACGTGCCAGCACCTCGCCGACAAGGCCACGGGCCACACCGTCCGGCTTGATGAGTACCAACGTCTGCTCAGTCACGGCGCACAGCATAAAGGACGCAGTCGGACGCAGTCCGTCCTCAGCCCGCGCACGGCCGGAGCGAAGGCGGAGGTACGCCTAACGGGCAACCTTCCGGGCGCCACACCAGCGGTCGCGCTGGCCGGGTCCGGACCTGTCCTTGCACGGCCCTGCCACCCTACGACGCTGCCTCGCACGGGTGTGCCCTTCCCGGCCCTGTAACAGACCCGCACGGCACCGCAGTACGGCACGCAGCCGAGCGGCCCGCAGTAGGCACCTTGGCGCGCCGAGCCGATCGCCGCGATGACAGCTAGTCGCGCCGGATGCGCTGACTCGGCAGCAAGCCCTTCTCCATCCGCCCCCGCACGTCGGCGCGCAGCACCAGGATGAAGCCCCAGACCACGGCGAACACCACGCCGATGATGCCGATGGACAGGTGTATCAACGCGCCGAGCAGAACGAAGACTTGCAGCGCGAGGTTGAACGGCAGCGCCCACGGCCGCCGCTGCAACCCGGCGCCCAGGAACATCACCACCGCGAGGACCACGAGGTAAGTGCCGGACAGCCAGGTCACCCCGCCTCCGACATCGGCCACCACCGGCAGCGCGAGCAGCACGACGATCGCTTCGAGCACCAGAGTGCCCGCCATCACCCCGCGGAAGCCCTTCCACGGATCGGTAGCGGGCGGCGGCACCGGCCGCTCGCCCTGCTCGGCGGGTTCA
>NZ_BAGF01000027.1 GCF_000308755.1 Nocardia pneumoniae NBRC 100136 | reverse complement strand
CCGCGGCGCGCCCGCAGCTGGCCCACCTGCGCGGCACCGTGCAGAAGGCCAACCGCATCCGCCAGATCACCGCGACCAAGACCCGCGAGTCGCTGCAGACCACCGCGCAGCTGACCCAAGTGCACGAGGCCGACGTCACCAAGATCGCCGCGCTGCGCAAGCAGGCCAAAGCGGCATTCAAGGAGCGCGAGGGCGTCAACCTGACGTTCCTGCCGTTCTTCGCGAAGGCGGTCGTCGAGGCGCTCGGCGTGCACCCGAACGTCAACGCCAGCTACGACGAGTCGACCAAGGAGATCACCTACCACGCCTCGGTGCATCTCGGCATCGCCGTCGACACCGAGCAGGGCCTGCTGTCCCCGGTCATCCACAACGCCAGCGACCTGTCCCTGGCCGGTCTGGCCCGCGCCATCGCCGACATCGCCGATCGCGCCCGCAACGGAGGCCTCAAGCCCGACGAGCTGGCCGGTGGCACCTTCACGATCACCAACATCGGCAGCCAGGGCGCGCTGTTCGACACCCCGATCCTGGTTCCGCCGCAGGCGGCCATGCTGGGCACCGGCGCGATCGTCAAGCGTCCGGTCGTGGTGGTCGACGAGACCGGCAACGAGTCCATCGGCGTCCGCTCGATGTGCTACCTGCCGCTGACCTACGACCACCGCCTGATCGACGGCGCCGACGCGGGTCGCTTCCTGACCACGATCCGGCACCGGCTCGAGGAAGCGGCGTTCGAGGCCGATCTCGGCCTGTGAGGAAGGTCCCGCGGCACGTATGAAGGTCGTGATCGCCGGCTCGTCCGGGTTGATCGGGACGGCGCTCGTCGCGGCTCTGCGCCGCGACGGGCACGACGTCGTCCGGCTGGTGCGCAGAAACGCGGCCGGACCGGACGAATTCACCTGGAACCCCACCCGCGCCCACCTGGACGAGCGAGCGCTTCGCGGTGCCGACGCCGTGGTCAACCTGTGCGGCGCGAGCGTCGGCGGACGCCGCTGGACCGGCAGCTTCAAACAGGAGTTGCGCGACAGCCGGATCACGCCCACCGACGTGCTCGCGGACGCGGTGGTCGCCGCGAACGTGCCGGTGCTGGTCAACGCCAGCGGCGTGCACTATTACGGCGGCGCCACCGGCGACCGGGTGGTCACCGAAACCTCCTCCGCCGGTTCCGGTTTTCTGGCCACCCTGTGCCGGGACTGGGAGAACGCGACCGAGCCCGCCGCCGCGGCCGGTGTGCGCACGGTGCTGCTGCGCAGCGCGGTCGTCCTGTCCCGCACCGGGGGCATGCTCGGCATGCTGCACCCGCTGTACTCGCTCGGGTTGGGCGGTCGGCTGGGCAACGGCCGTCAGTACACGCCGTGGATTTCGATGGCCGACGAGATCGGTGCGACCGTGTTCGCGCTCACGCACGACTCGGTGTCCGGTCCGATCAACGTGGTCGGTCCCGCACCGGTCACCAACGCCGAGTTCAGCCGTGCGCTGGGGCGCGCGCTACACCGGCCCACTCCGCTGGTGATTCCTTCATTCGTGTTGCGCGCGCTGGTCGGCGAGCTGGCGCAGGAGGCGATCCTGCACGGGCCCAGAGCGATTCCCACGGCCCTCGAGGAGGCGGGCTACCAGTTCCAGCATCCCACCATCGGCGCCGCGCTGGCCGCCGTCGTGGGACGACCCGGAGACGAGCTATGACCGACCGACTCGACACCAGGCCCGCCACCGTAATCCGCGACGCGAACCCCGACGACCTGCCCGCGATCCTCACCATCCACAACGCGAACATCGCCGCCTCCACCGCGATCTGGGACACCGAGCAGGTCGGTCTCGACGACCGCGTCACCTGGTACCGCGAGCGCACCGGCGCGGGTCTGCCGGTTCTGGTCGCCGACGTCGACGGCGAGGTGGCCGGGTACGCGAGCTACGGCCCGTGGCGCACCAAGTCGGGTTACCGCTTCACCGTGGAGAACTCGGTCTACGTCGACGAGCGCTTCCACCGCCGCGGCATCGCCACCGCCCTGCTCACCGAACTCATCGAACGCGCGCGCCGCGCGGGCACGGTGCACGCCATGATCGCCGTCATCGAATCCGGCAATACCGGGTCGATCCAGCTCCACGAACGATTCGGGTTCCGCACGGTCGGCGTGTTACCCGAGGTCGGCCACAAATTCGGGCGCTGGATGGATTTGACGCTGATGCAATTGACGCTGCCCGTCACCGTGGACTGAACTCAGCGACCGCCGCGCTGTTCCTCGCAGGCACGTCGGGCTCCACGAAGAGCCACGCCGCGACGCGAAGCCCGTGCTACCGCCGTCACCCCTGCGGATCGCGCTTCCCTATGCCCGCGCCTGCTTGCCCGGAGCGGGCCCACCGGAGTTGGGAATACCTCTGCGCGGGTGCCCACGTCCATCGGCGCTCACCGGCCAGCATCCACCCAGCTCTCGCCGGGCAAACCCGATCGCCTGTGGCAGTTCCCACATCGAGGTGCTGGAATCGGGCATCCCCGTGGGCGTACCGTCATGGTCGTGAACGACACGCGCACGACCCTGTCCGCCCGATTCGATACGACCCCGATCGTGGTCGAGGATCTCGGACTCATCGACTACCACGCCGCATGGGACCTGCAGCGCACCATCGCCGACCAGCGCGCCGAGGGCAACGGATCCGATCATCTGCTGCTGCTCGAGCACCCCTCGGTCTACACCGCGGGCCGCCGCACCGAGGCCGACGATCTGCCGATCGACGGCAGCCCCGTCGTCCAGGTGGACCGCGGCGGCAAGATCACCTGGCATGGCCCCGGTCAACTCGTCGGCTACCCGATCGTGCGCCTGGCCGAGCCGGTCGATGTGGTCAACTACGTGCGCCGTCTCGAGGAGGCGCTGATCACCGTCTGCGCCGGGCTCGGCCTCGTCTGCGGCCGGGTCGAGGGCCGCTCCGGCGTCTGGCTGCCCGCAACCGAGCTGTACGCCGAGCGCAAGATCGCCGCGATCGGCGTGCGCGTGCAGCGCGGCGTCGCCCTGCACGGCTTCTCGTTCAACTGCAACTCCGCCATGGACGGGTTCCAGGCCATCGTTCCGTGCGGTATCCGCGACGCGGGCGTCACCACCCTGACTCGCGAGCTCGGCCGCGAGGTGACCGTGGCCGAGATGAAGCCGCTGGTGACCGACGCCGTCCTCCGCGCGCTCGACGGCGAACTGCCGGTCACCGAGCACGATATCTCCCGTCCGACCCCGGCCGAGACCTCCCCGCAGGCCCCGACCGCGACGGCGTAAGGTCGATGAAGTGACCTCAGTCGACACCCCGACACCGCACAGCGCGGCCGCAGCCGAACCTGCTGCGGCACTCCCGGGTCCCTCCGCGGCTACGCAAGCTACCTCCTCCGGGCCCGACGCTCGTGCCGCCAACGGCCGCAAGCTCCTGCGCATCGAGGCGCGCAACGCGCAGACGCCGATCGAGCGCAAACCCAAGTGGATCCGCACCCGCGCCACCATGGGCCCCGAGTACTCCGAACTCAAGGGCTTGGTGAAGCGTGAGGGACTCCACACCGTCTGCGAGGAAGCAGGCTGCCCCAACATCTTCGAGTGCTGGGAAGACCGCGAGGCCACCTTCCTCATCGGCGGCGAACAGTGCACCCGCCGCTGCGATTTCTGCCAGATCGACACCGGCAAGCCCGCGGCCCTCGACCGCGACGAGCCCCGCCGCGTCGCCGAAAGCGTCCAGGCCATGGGCCTGCGCTACTCCACCATCACCGGCGTCGCCCGCGACGATCTCGACGACGGCGGCGCGTGGCTCTACGCCGAAACCGTGCGCGCCATCAAGCGTTTGAACCCGCACACCGGCGTCGAACTGCTGATTCCCGACTTCAACGCCGACCCCGGGCAACTCGCCGAGGTCTTCTCCTCTCGTCCGGAAGTGCTGGCGCACAACCTCGAAACGGTCCCGCGCATCTTCAAGCGCATCCGCCCCGCCTTCCGCTACGAGCGCTCCCTGGCGGTCCTGACCGCTGCCCGCGAAACGGGATTGGTCACCAAGTCCAACCTCATTCTCGGCATGGGCGAAACCCCCGAGGAAGTCACCCAGGCCATGCGCGACCTCCACGAGGCGGGCTGCGACATCCTCACCATCACCCAGTACCTGCGCCCCTCCCCCCGCCACCACCCGGTCGACCGCTGGGTGAAGCCGGAAGAGTTCGTCGAACACTCCAAGGCGGCCGAGGAAATCGGCTTCGCAGGCGTCATGGCAGGGCCTCTGGTCCGCTCGTCCTACCGAGCCGGTCGGCTGTATGCCCAGGCGATGGCCCACCACGGCCGCGAAATCGCCCCGGAAATGGCTCACCTCGCCGAGGAAGGCACCGCCTCACAAGAGGCCAGCTCCGTGTTGGCCCGTTTCGGCTCCTGACCACTTACTGAGCAGTGTCGGCCCTCGCACACTCTTCCTGCGCGAGGCCGACGCATGTCGCGATGTCCGGCCTGCCGTCGCGGACACTGTCATCGGCCTCGCATTGTCTACGGCGGCCGATCACCAGGTCGACGAGCAGTTCGCGCGGCAGAGTCGATCAGCCGAGCGCCGTCGGACCCGGTGCGCCGCACAGTGGCCGTGAGCGCGGTGCCCTTCCCATTCCAGCGGCCGAACTGCCTCTTTTCGACACCGGCGACTTCGCCCTGAAACCCCATGTCGCCGAGCTCGTCCCGCTCACCGCGGATTTCCTCGATCGCTGCCGGGTTCGGGCGCCGAGGCTATTTCGGAGATCTGGATGGCCCACCCGATACGCGGCGCAACAGCGTCAGTCGATCAAACCGCGCACGGTGTCGATGACGACGCCCGGCTGTTCTTCGGGCAGGAAGTGACCACAGTTCACCGTCGCCGTGCGGAGATTCGGCGCCCATGTCGACCAGATCTCCAGGGGGTCGAACGGAAGAATCACTTCCCCCGGATCCTGCCAGAGTGCGGCCACCGGCATCTCCAGTCTGCGTCCGTCTCGGCGGTCCGCCTCGTCGTGGGCCGGATCGACATACGCGCTGGCCCGATAGTCGGCACACACGGCGCGGATGGCGTCGGGATGGGCCGCCGCAGTGAGGTAGTCGGCCCGGATCTGAGCGGGGATCGCATCGGCCACGTGTGTCCACGTGTCGAGGAAATGCCCGAAGAACAGGTCGGAATCGGCTCGAATCATGCGCTCGGCGAGATCGGTGCGTTGGGCGAGCAGGTAGAGGTGGAAGGCGAAGATGCCGGAAGTCCCGTGCAGGGCGCGCCATGTGTCCGCTGCCGGTAACACGTCGAGGATCGCCAGATGGGTGATCGCCTCCGGATGGTCCAAACCGGCACGGAACGCGACCAATCCGCCCCGGTCGTGCCCGGCGACAGCGAAACGGTCGTGGCCCAGCGACCGCACGAGTCCTACGATATCGGCGGCCATCACACGTTTGCTGTAGGCGTCACCGTCCGGGCCGCCCGCAGGCTTGTCGCTGGCGCCGTAACCACGCAGGTCCGGGCAGACCACCAGATGATCGCGCGCGAGATCGGTGGCGACGTGGCGCCAGGCGAGATGCGTCTGCGGGAACCCGTGCAACAGCACGATCGGTGCTCCGGCGCCTGCTACGCCGACGTTGAGAGCGACATCGCCGACCGGCACGCGGTCATAACTGAATCCGCTGATTCTGTTGTGCACGCCTGGAAGATAGCCCCCGCCACCGACAAGTCCGTGAGGCCCGCCACAGCCCGTCACGTCTCCGGGCACGAGTTCGTCCACCAATCGAGACCAACTCAGCCAACCACGGAGTGCATCATGAGGATCAGCATCTGGGCCCGCCGACTCGCCCTCGGACTCGTCACCGTCATCGCCGCGCTGTTCGCGATCGCCCTGCCGGTGGCCTACGCCCGGAACCCGCCGGGCTCGCCCGACCGGCCCGCCTACCTCGATCGCATCGAGTCTCGTTATGCCGATACCGATCTGGCCCGATTCCATTACACGGTGACCGGTCAGGGATCACCGGTCGTGCTCGTCGCGGGTGGTGGGCTGTGGCAGTACTCGTGGCGCGACGTGATTCCCGCGCTGGCGCGGCAGCACACCGTGTATGCGGTCGATCTGCCCAGCCAGGGCTATACCGAACTGCGCCGCCCCGGCTTCGCGTTCGACCTGCCTGCCATGGCCCAGGCCATCGGCGCCTTCTTCGACGCCATCGACTTGAACCACGCTGCGCTGGTGGGGCACTCGTGGGGCGGCGCGTGGAGCCTGTACTTCGCCGAGCAGCACCCCGAGCGAGTCGACCGGCTGGCCCTGCTGGATTCGCCGGGCCTCGACGCCGAAAAAGCACCCGTCACACCCGTTTTCCAGACACCGATACTCGGCGAACTCGCCACGAAGCTCACCACCCGCGACTTCTATGCCGACAGCATCCGCGGCACCTTCCACCGCAAGCACCTGGTCACCGACGAGATGATCGACGAATTGTGGCCGCCGTTCTCCCGCCCCGACAACCGCGACGGCTTCCTCGCCCTGTGGCGTAACCTCGACTACCGCCGCACCGACGCCGACCTGTCCAGGGTGACCGCCCCCACCCTGGTGCTCTGGGGCGGCGCCGACGAATGGCTGCCCGCCACCCAAGCCGAACGCCTGGCCGCGCGAATCCCGAACGCCACTGCCACGGTACTGCCCGGCTGCGGTCACACCGTGCACGAGGACTGCCCGACCGAGACCATTCCGCTGATCGAAAATTTCCTCGGCTGAACCGCCACCGAACGCATCCACTTTTGGCAGATAATTTGGATAAACTAAGACCCAATCTTAGTAAGATCTCGCCTTAGTTTAGGAGCTGGTTGTGGAGTTCACAGGGAGATCCGCCGACCTCGACCTGCTCGCTCGTCAGCTGAACTCGGTGATCGACGGCACCGGCACCACCCGTGGCCGTGCGGTCATCGTGACCGGTCGTCGGCGGGTTGGGAAATCACGGCTCGTCCAGGAGTTCTGCGATCGGTCGAACCGCGCCTACCTGATCTTCCAGGCAACACGCGGCCGCAATCCAGTCGCCGAGCGGGAAGAGTTCACCGCCACGGTCGCTCAGTCCGCGCTCGGGGGTGCACAACTGGTCAGTGGGTTGCAGGCCACCGACTGGAATCAAGCTCTCCGGTCTCTTGCGATCGCCTTGCCAGATGACGCCCCCTGCATCGCGGTCATCGATGAGGTGCCGTGGTTGGTCGAACAGGATCCGGACTTCGAAGGCGCGTTGCAGACGGTGTGGGATCGCCACCTGTCGGACAAGCCGGTCCTTCTCGTCCTGGTCGGCAGCGACATCTCGGTTATGGAGGCCCTCGGATCACGAGACCGGCCGTTCTTCGGACGCGCGACGAAAATGACCGTCGAGCCACTACACCTAGCCGATGTGCAGGCCATGACCGGCCTCAACGCCGCCGAAAGCGTCGACGCGCTGTTGATCACCGGCGGATTTCCCGAGATCGTCAGTTCCTGGCGCCCAGGAATGAGCCGAACCGACTTCCTGCGCGACGCAGCTGCGAACCCGCTGGCCCCCTTGCTCGTCGCGGGCGAGCTGTCGCTGCTCGGCGAGTTCCCGGAGGGCCTCCGCTCGCGCGCGGTCCTCGAAGCCATCGGCAGCGGCGAACGAACCTTCAGCACCATCGCCGCACAAGCCGGTGGACAGAACGCGCTGCCAGCGGGCACCCTCAATCCGATACTGAACACGTTGCAAGACAAGCGAATCATCGCCAGCGAGCTGCCGCTGTCGACGAAATCGGACACTAAGAACAAGCGCTACCGAATCGCCGACTCCTATCTCCGGTTCTGGCTCGCCTTCCTGCAACGCGGCATCCCACTCATCGAACGCGGCCGTGGCGATGTCGCGCTGACCCGCATCGAACGCTCATGGACCACATGGCGCGGACGTGCTATCGAACCGTTGGTCCGCGAATCCCTCCTGCGCCTGCTGCCCGACGAACGATGGCCCGACACCGAGGCGGTCGGCGGCTGGTGGAACCGACAGAACAATCCCGAAATCGACCTCGTCGGCGCCGACCGCGAGCCAGTTGCCAGGGCAATACATTTCATCGGCTCCATCAAGTGGCTCGAAGACCGGCCCTTCGACCGCCATGACTTCGACAACCTTGCCCGCTCGCTGCTCGCGGTACCCGGGACCAGTCATGACACACCGCTGGTGGCGGTTTCCCGGTCCGGCGTTGCGGAGAACCTTCCACTTGCACTGCACTGGGGGCCGGAAGATCTCGTCCGAGCCTGGGAGTGACACCTGTGCCGCATTCGGGATGGCCTTCGAGCATCCTCGGCGACACCGCAGGAAGCCGCCCGCCGCGACTCCCAGTGAAACTGGTACTCCCCGGTTTCGGCCATACAGTGCACGAAGATTGCCCGACCGAGACCATTGCTGATCGAGAATTTCTCGAGAACCGCCGCGATTCTTACAGCGACTCCGCAGCCCAACCTGTATCGGATCGTGACAAAAATGGCCGCGTTACAAGCAAAATCAAATTGTGAGACATATCACGTTTGCCATTGAATCCGCAGGTCAGCGACCTATCGACATGCTCGATACCAGTTGTCCAAGATCGGCAATTTCCACTATTAACTGTTTGTTTGCTGAATGTTCACCTATCGTGACCAAGCTGATATCAGGTTCAGAAAAGACCTGAGAAGCCAGAATCACAATCCGTGACTGGATTCTCCCCCGGGTACGACAGCGGCACCTGAGGGCACCGCGCCCAGTTCCCGCATCGCGCCGCCAGGAATTCGAAGCCTGGCCTTTCACAACGAAATCCGAAAACAGCACATGGCCGATACGGGCGAACTCCTTGCCGGACGCCCGCTGTCGATCCGCGCTGCCTTGTCGGGGCGGATCGCCGCACGATCAAGGAACTGATTTCGCAATGCCTGAGTCACGCTTCTCTCCTTTCCGCTACCGGTCGCTTCGTAACGGCGCCGTCCTCGCGGCCGCGATCGGCATCGTCGCCCTCGGTGCCTCCACCGGGGTGGCGGTGGCCGATGACGCCGTTCCGTCCCGTATCGCGACGGTCGCCGATGTCCCCGGCCTGCCCGGGCTTCCCCCACTGCCTCCGCTGCCCGCGCTGCCGCAGCTGGGCGTCCTGCCTCCGCCGGCGCCTCCGGTCTACGAGAACAACCTCGACGGCTGGATTCGCCAGTCCCTCGACATCATGCGCGTGCACAACATTCCGGGTAGCTACGACAGCATCCACCGCAACATCATGCGCGAATCCGGCGGCAACCCCCGCGCCATCAACACGTGGGACTCCAATGCCGCCAAAGGCACTCCCTCCAAGGGACTGCTCCAGGTGATCGATCCGACATTCAACGCCTACCACGTCGACGGCACCCCCTTCGATATCTGGGACCCGGTCGCCAACATCACCGCCGCCTGCAACTACGCGGCTCACCGGTACGGTTCGATCGATAACGTCAACGGGCCGTACTAAAGGCTCGGCCGCACCTCCGACAGCGCCTCTCCGTCGCACCGACGGGGAGGCGCTGTCGTCTACCGCGGCTCATCGATGACGGCCGAGTATGCGTCGTCGGGGAGATCACCGGCGTCGGCGTCGAAGGCCAGGCGCTGCCCGAAGAGGCACCCGGCGCGCGACGCCTGGGTCGGCGCTCGCCACGGTGCGCGATCACCGCGTGAACCGGTCGGACGTCGAGCGGATGGATCGCCCGCGGTAGATGTCCTCGGTGATCCGCGTGAACGACCGCACCAAGGGGTTTCGGTCCCCGGTTCTCCAGGCGATCACCAGATCACTGGTCGGCATGTCCGGCACGGGAACGACGGTCAGCCCGGGAGGCATGCTGTGTCCAAGAGACGTCAGCCCGACGGTGTCGTTCCACAGCACCGCCTGGACGCATTCGTGGATCGTGCGAACCACCGGGCCGTCCTCACGTGTGCCGCCGAAGGGCATCCAGAACGCGCGCCATGCGCTGTCGACGTCCTCGGGCAGCCTGAACCACCGCCGGTCGGCCAATTCGGCGCGGCGCAAGCTTGCGCGTGCCGCAAGCGGATCGTCGGATCGCAATACGACGCCGATCGGATCCGACCGCAGCACCCGGACCGTCAGACCGGTCTGGTCGAAAGGTGATCGGGTCAAAGCGATGTCGGTCGTCCCGGATCGCAAACCGGCTGTCGGATCGGTGAAGTCGACTTCCCGGATGCGGATCTCGACGCCTGGGTGCCGGTTTCTGAAGACGTCGGCCAGTGTGGCACCGGCTTGTTCTGCGCTGTCGGCCAGCGTGCCGAGCCTCAGCACCGACGCACCCGCTGCCGCTACGGCCCGGTCTCGCGTGTGGTCGGCTTGGGCGAGCAGTGCGCGAGCATCGATGTAGAGCGATTCACCAGCTGGCGTCAGGACCACTCCCTGCGGAGAACGGTGCAGCAGTGCACAACCCAGTTCGGCCTCGAGTTGCCGGATGGCCCGGCTCAGCGGCGGCTGGGTCATCCGGAGACGGGTGGCGGCACGGCCGAAGTGGAGTTCCTCGGCCACCGCCACGAAATATCGCAGCGTCCGCAGTTCCATCACCGGCGACGATACCCGCTCGGTATCGGCTGCGGAAAACCGGACTTGGACGACCGAAGAGGCTGCGGGCGAGGCTGAATTCACAGCCACGATCACGGACAAGGAGATCCGAGATGCCCTCAGCCAGTAGCGTCGGCCAGTATGCGCTTCCCGATCCGGTCGTAAGCCTCGGCAAGGTGGAGGAGATCGCCGAGAACCTCGTCGTCATCGCCGATCAGCGTGTTCCGCTGGTACCGAATATCGGCCTGATCGGCGGCCGGGAGGCCGTGCTGGTGATCGACACCGGAATGGGGCCCAGCAATGCCGAGACCGTGCTGACCTTCGCCACCGAGTACGCGCAGGGCCGCGAGCTGTATCTCACCACCACCCATTTCCACCCCGAACACGCCTTCGGCGCACAGGTTTTCGCCGACGCGGCGACCTATGTGACCAACCGCGCCCAAGCCGACGACCTGAAACATCGGGGCGCGAATTATCTCCACATGTTCCGCGGACTCGGCGAAACGGTGGCTCGCCGACTGGATGACGTCGCGGTGGTGCAACCGGATCTGGTCTACGACACCGCCAGCCACGAGCTCGACCTCGGCGGCCGCGTCGTCGAATTGACGGCGGCCGGACAGGCCCACACCATGGGTGATCAGCTGATTCGAATCCGCGACGCGGACGTCCTGTTCACCGGAGACCTGGTGGAGGCCGGTCAGTTCGCGATCTTTCCCTGGTTCCCGCCGCACGACACCGATGTCTCGGGCCTGCGCTGGCTGGCGTTGATGGAGCGGCTGGCCGCCGACCCGGCGCAGACCGTGGTGCCCGGACACGGCGATGTCGGGGGCCCGGAACTGCTCGCCGACGTCCGCGACTACCTCCGAATGCTGCGCGACGAGACATGGAAGCGGCGCGACTCGGCCATGAGCCAGCCAACGATCATCGAGGAGGTCAGTGCCCTGATGATCGAACGCCGCCCCGAATGGCAGGGCCGAGAGTGGCTCGCCACCGGCGTCGCCTGCATGTGCTCCGAATACGAACACACCGATCACGACGAACGGTGATCCGGCAGCTGCCTCATCGAGCTCACGCGGCAGCACGGGCTCCGGTCCTGTGTCGCAACGATGGCTCGAATCCGCTGACGCGCGGATCGAGCGACTGAGCCGACGAGCGACCGTCGGCGCTGGTCGCGTCCGTCCTCCCGCCAGTGACAAGAAGCACACGCGCGGAAGGACTTACGCTTGCGAAATGTCCCGCTGGAGCACACACGGCAGCAAGAGGGGCTCCATAGGCTCGGCTCAGCTCGAGAACCAAAGACTCGCAGCGACAACGCTTTCCATGGGACACGCGCAACTGGACACCGCCAGCACGCGCAGTCTCGGTCCGCTCTCGGATGCCGACAGCGACGCATCAGGATCAACCTCGTCTACCGGGCTCCATACCCAGGTGACAACCGAATTGCCCCGCGACGCAACGGAAGATCTGCCGCAATCGACCAAACAATCAGGGCGAGAGGATGATCGAGAACACCGCTTCGGCACGGCCGCACTGATCGGCCTCTGCATCGGCGTGGTGCTTTTGGTGGTCTCGGGTTGTCTGTTCGTCGATCGTCCCACCGAGCAGGCGACACCGGCCACGTCGCTTCGCACCAGCGCGCCGCCGAGCACCACGGCGCCACCGACTACCGCGCCCGCGACGACGTCCACACGTGTTCCACCTGCAGGCAGGCTGGGCATCGGGGTGGCCTTGGGGAAGGTCATCGCCAACGACGGCACGACACTGGTGGTCAAGAATCTGACCGGCAGCACCGTCAGGGTCCGCAGCAACACCGCCACCAAGACGTACGTCCTGTCGGCCGCCCGGGCGGCCGACATCAGCGTCGGCACCGTCGTCGCCGTCTACGGCCAGACACAATCCGACAAGTCGATCATGGCCAGTGTCATCACGGGCATCTGGGTCAACGCCTCCCCCAGGTGATTCGCTCACACGGATCGGAACGGGATCGAAGGGCGAAGTTTCAGTTCGTATCGGTGTCGCGGGCAGGAGCCCGGTGGAGATAATATCCCTTCTTCTCATCGAGATACCGCTGCCACCGCTGCTTGAGGCCGAGCATCCCGGGCAGGCTACCCGCGGGTGGAGGCATGAAGGTCACGAACTCGCCGACCTCTTCAGGATAACCGAAGTCAGCGAAAATCATATCCACCGTCTTGAATGGCTCATCGAAGTCGCCTTGGTGCTCGTGCACCCACGCAAGCGCCAAGTAGGTCCACACCCGATCATCATGGTCGGCAAGCTTTTCCAGCAAATCAGGAACCCGATACAGCTCATCGGAGAGCAGCAGAGAGATCTCCTCCACCGCATCCATCTTCGTCGGAGCCGGTATCACGCTCGTAAGCGCCAACGCGACAACATCTTCCGACGTAAGCCACTGATGCTCATAGCCGTATCTGAGCTCACCTGGCGTCAACTGCGCCCAGTCGGCGACGAACGATGCCGGGATGTTGAACTTCACCGAGTCGCTCGAATCGCTCATGGCTTGGTCGGAATTCCGTTGATAGTTCCATTGCGGACAAATAGTTGATGAGTCACTTTACCTCCGTCGATAATCCACTCGAATCGCCCAGGCGTGCCGTTCACCTCACCCGGCATCTGGACCAGTGTAACTGCCCTTCCATCACCACCGATGAGCTCTGTCACCGTGCCGTTCTTACCGATATCGTCGACCGGGAACGAGGCCGAGCGGTGGAACACGTCCGGCTTGAGGCCCGATCCTGTTCGGTCGGCGTTCTTGATGATTTCCTGCGCCTCTTGCGAGGTGGGGAGCTTCGTCGGCGGGCCGTCACCAGGAGTCCTCTTTCGCCACCTCTGGTAGATGTTCTTGCCCAGCTCGGCCAGACGCTTCAGCCTGTCCCATGCCTTTTTCGCACCCTGCCAAATAGTCGGCGGTATACCCCGCGCGATGTTCTTCGCGATCTTCCACGCATCGATGGCTCGCTCGATGATCTTATGGAACTTCTCGATGGTTTTCGCGAGCTTGGCGGCGCCGACTGCTCCACCGAGACCAAAGCTGACCGCAGATGCCGCCGCTGTGAATATCGCGTCGACCGCCATCTCCGCGGCGAAATCGATAATAATACCTTTGAGCTGCTCGCGAAGCTCCTCCGTGTGACTCTTGTACTCGGCGCATGAGGTAGCCTGGTCATTCGAAGCAGTTTTCAGATCTTCAACCGACGTCGACAGATCGTTGAGATCTTCGATCACAAAGGGTATTTCGTCGGAGCTGACTCCGGAAAACATTCCCGCGAGGCTCCGCAGCTTGTCGGAGGCCGATCGAATCGGATCTCCTGATGCCAGATAACTCCATATCTTACGTGCATTTTCCAGTTTGTCGACATCACCGTCGGGTACTGGGATTCCTACCTTGGCGGCAAGCCCGATACCGCCGTCTATCAATCCGCCATGGGGTGGTCCACCCGCCGACGGCGGGGACGACGGTGTGCAGCCGGGCGAAGTGGGTGGCAGCGGAGGCGGAGACGGTGGCGCTCCAGGAGCACCTGCCGCATCGTGTTCGGCAATCGCGTGGTTGTGTCCTGCCTGGCGCAGGATTTCGGAGTAGTTCTCGGCGGCTCGAATAGCCGCTTCCCAACCCGCCAATACGGCCAGCGCACCTTCGTCGTAGGTCCTCGCCCATTCACGGGCCGCGTCGAAGGTCCCAGCCATCCCACCGCAATGCTGCTTCAGCGCATCGACCGCATTGGCGTATGCGCCGTACATTTCCAGCGCCGCGTCATGACAACGGGTAGCCGCCGAGTAGTAGATGTTCGGATCGACTGTGAGTGTCGTCATCTTCCGAGCATTCGCACGTTCGTGGCAACGGCACCGGTGTAGGTCTCGTGCGCCCGTCGGGTTGCGTCTTCGAGAGCTTGCAGGCCCTCTTGGACATCGGCAGCCCCCACAGCCCACTCACGGTGTGCCTGCGCATACGCGGCCGCGGCAGGTCCCGTCCACGAGGAACCCAGCGCCTTTGCGCGACTGTCCAGTTCATCCAAGTGGCCGGTGACGAACTCTTTGAAGCCGCGAACCCGAGCAGTTACGTCCTCGAGGTGCTGCAGATCTACCTTGAAAGCGCGTACATCTCCGCTGGCCATATCCGCTCACAGGTCCAGTGAGCTGAAGCCGGGTGCAGTCCCGGCATCCACGACTCGGTAGGTCTCAGCTGTGATTCCGAGCTTCTCCGCGAGCTCGAACAATGCCTCCCACACTTCCACGGCACCACCTCGCATCTCGTTCCATCCCGCGAGATAGGCATCGGCGGCAGCTCCCTCCCATGCGCTCATCAGTCCGTTGACTTCGACGTCCAGTGACACGGTGCCGGAACGCAATTCGGTCGCTATTCCGTAAACGTAGCGCCCGAACTCCTTGACATTCTCGGGTATCACTGACAACGAAGCCGAGGCACTCGGCTCTTCGGACACGCAACTCCCCCTTCGTCTTTGCGCCTGGTACGACGATAGGACTAACATGCCCAACGCGCAAAGCGGCTTCGACTTCGTCTTAATTGCGATGTCGCAGAGCAACTTCCATCACGCGGGGCTCGATCGACTCGCTCTGTCACCACGTGTCTCAGCGCCATATGAGGCTTTACGAGCAGGATGACGAGCCTCGATCCGGCAAGCGGCTCGGTGCCGGGCCGCCGCGGTTCGGCCCGGGACGGCCCGCGCTGGATATTTTAGGTCATTTGACCTATATTTGACGATGTGAGCGATGATCTCCAGTTCGATGCGCAGGGCCCGGTTCTTCTGGTCGGCGGATACGGGACGGTTGGCGCTGAGGTAGCGCGCATGGCGGCTGCGTCGCTACCGCTGCTGCTCACCGGCCGGTCCATGGAACGCGGTCGGCATCTGGCGGCGGAAACCAGTGCGGCGCTGCGAGTGTGGGATCTGGCCGATCCGGCTCCCTTTCGAGCGGGCGTGCGAGCGGTCGCCGGGCTGGTCAATGATCCCGATGACCGGGTCCTGCGGGCGGCGATCACGGGTGGGGTGCCGTTCGTGGACATCACCCGCTGGACCAGTCGCTTGCAGCGCGCTGCGACTATTGCCTCGATGCTCGGCCCGACCGCACCGGTGCTGCTGTCGTCGGCGTGGATGGGTGGCGTCACCAGCCTCGTCGCCGCTCATCTCGCCGACGAGCTCGGCGGCGCGGACACCGTCGAGGTGGCGATCCGGTGGGACCTGCGGGACCGCGCCGGTGCCGACTCGGTGGAGTTCATGGACCGGCTCGGACTGGATTACGAGGTGGTCCAGGACGGGCAGCGGCGTACCGTGATGCCGCTCAGCGACGCTCGGCGAATCCGCATAGGCGACAGCGTCACCAGAGTCGCCCGCATCGACACGCCGGAACAGTTCACACTGCCCCTGACACTCGGCACCACCACCGCGGTAACCCGGATCGGATTCGGTTCTGCCGCGGCAACTTCCGCGCTGCTCGCGGTCAAGCGAATCGGGTTCTTCCGCTGGGGGCGCGGTGACCGCTTCGCCGGTGCGCGGCGGACACTGCTGTATGCGTCGGGTGAGGGCGGCACCGCTAGTGTGCGCGTCGATGTCACCCATGACGGAATCACCCGTAGCGCGGTTGTGACCGACCCGGCCGGGCAAGCGCATCTCACAGCGGTCGGCGCACTGCTGGGGATTCGCCGAGTCCTGGGGCTGGACGGAGCACCCGTCTCGCCCGGCGTGAGCTTCCCCGAGCAGACACCCGCGCCCACCGAGGTTCCGGCCATGCTGGCGAAACACGGTGTGCGGATCGACACCACAACCGCGACCGGCAGGGCCGCATGACCCAGCCGCCGCGCGCCGCCAAGACCACCAAGGGAACCCAACGCCGAAGCGACCTGCTCGACATAGCGGAACAGATCCTCATCGAATCCGGACACGGCGAACTGACCATGCGCGCCGTCGCCTCCGCCGCCCGGATACGTCTGGGCCATTTGCAGTACTACTTTCCGAACCGCGGCGATTTGATCACCGCGGTGCTGAACCGCGCCCTCGAACGGTCGCTGCAACGTCTGGCCCCCCTGCTGACAGCCAGCCACCCCGTCACCGATCTGATCCGAATGCTGCTGGCCGAGCAAGACGACCCCCGGCTCGTACGCATCTACACCGAAGTGTGGGCGCTCTCCGCCCGCGACGAATCGATAGCCGAAGCGGTACGCGGTTTCTACCGGGTCTACCAAGAACAAGTCACGCACGTCATCCGGACACGGAATCCCGAAGTGCCCGAAGACCTCTGCCGCACGAACGCCCGGATCTTCACCATGCTCATCGAAGGCTCCGCACTGTTCCGCTCCGGCATCGCCGACCACGCCGACGCGGCTACGGACGACGCGCTGATCGCAACGGCCTCCGCCCTTCTGGCGCCGCAGACCGCCGCGGCACAGAGCACGTGATCGAACCCGGCTCCGACCACTGTGACAGAACCGCATCCCGCGCCTCGACCGGTGCTCGCTGCCGTCCGCCGAGGTCCGGTTCTACTGGCCACCGCCATAGAGTTCGATTGCGGGCGTCGCCGAGCGCGGATCAGGCGCTGGGCCACGATGCGGCCACCGCGCCGGGCTTCGCGGTCTTGCTGAGCTCCGTCCTCGGTGTGGCGGCTCTCTTGTGCGTCCATTTCGACCGGGCTCCGCTCATCGGAAGCTTGACGGTTGCCGATCAGCTCGTCTGGCTGGTGGTCGGCGGGATTCTGTTGAGCGTTTCCCTGCTCGTTTGGGCGATCAAGACGCTATACCTCGTCGGCAGGGAGCGGCGGTGGTCCTGGAAGGTCACCGCGGTCCCAGCGGTGGTCCTTGCGGGATTGGTAGCCGGATTGGTGTGTCGGCCCGCAAGTTTCGATTCCGAACGCCCGGAGATGGAAGGAGTCGCGGTCGAGACGCTGCGCGCGGATGGGCCGAATATCCGCCGAGACCTGAGCCTGAGCGGCTCGGCACAGCCACCGTTCGTGGTGCTGAGAACTGACCGCCTGCGGCGAATCCCCGGCTCACCACACTCCGCACAGCCAGTCGAGTACCACGGCAGCGGTCCACGACTGGTTCGTGCTGCCGAGCGGTTTGCCGGTGAACGGCTCGTAATATTCGCCGAACGAGCCATCCGACACCAGATGCACGCCCTGGGCGCGGAACTCGCTCGCGTGCCGCGGCCAGTCGCGCTGCTCGAACGCCCAGCCGAACAGCCAGGTGATCACCGGCCACTGCGGACCACGCCAGTAGCGGCGCGCGTCGAAATCCGGAGACGAGGGCGACACCGACGGCGGCACGGCGGCGAGCAGGTGGGGATTGCCCGACCAGTCCGGGCCGTCCAGGGTGGACATGAGCCGCTTCTCGACGTCGGCGGGCAGACCGCCGCACAGCAGCGGCGCGAACCCGGCGATGGACTCGGTGCTGAGCCACCGGTCGTGCCGGATATCGCGGTCACGCGCCATACCGGTCTCGGGGTGCACGCTGCCCGCGACCGCTTCCCGCGCTCGCGCCGCCCACGCACGCAGTTCGCCGATGCGCCCGGAATCGGCGCCGAGGTCCTCGCCGAGCCCGGCGAGGGTATCGCTGGCCACGGAGAACACCGCGGTGGTGAACACATCGCCCACCAGGAAGCTCGACGTGCGCACGACCTCGTCGGGGTGGTAGTTCACCCGCTTCATCTGCTCGATCAGCCACAGGTATCGGTCGTAGTCCTCCGCGCTCGGCCGCTCGCTCGCGTCGTTGACCTGCAGCAGGTCCAGCCGCGTGTACGGCGGAAGGTCCGGGCCGGGGACGACGGCCGCGTAGGGCTCGTCCCAGCGGGGCGAGTTGTCCATGCCGGACTCCCACCCGTGCACGATCGACACCAGACCGCTCGCGTCGGGCATACGGTGCCGCACGACCCAGCGATGCCAGCGATACAGCGCGGGCCAGGCGCGCCGCGCGAATCGCTCGGCGAGTTCCGCGTCGGCCTGTGAGGTCTTGCGCGCGATCTCGACGATGCGGCGCACGGCGATCGCGTGCACCGGCGGCTGACAGATCCCGGACGTGCGAATGCCGGACGGCGCATGCGGCGCGGAATCGGTGCCCCAGCGGTCCGGCCCCGGAAAGTAGGCGCTGTCGTCGGTGAACACGATGTGCGGGATCATCCCGTCGGCCCATTGGGCGGCCAGCAGCGTGCTCAGTTCCGTGACAGCGCGGTTCACGTCCAAGTAGGCCAGTCCGATCGAGATGAACGCCGCGTCCCAGCTCCACATGTGCGGATAGAGCTTGGGCGCCGCGGTGACCAGGCTGCCCGTGTCGTTGTCCCGGAGGACCAGCGTGGCGCGGGCGACCAAGCGGGCGGGCTGGAAATGGATATCGCGGTCGCCCGCGGCGGTGATCACTCGACCTCCAACAGCAATCCGGTCTCCGGGTCGTACCAGCGGCATGCCTCGGGCGGCACGCGCAGGGTCAACGTGCCGCCCTCGTCGGCCCGGAAGCCGGGCGGCGCTTGGACTTTCACCGTCTGACCGCCGACGGCGGTGGTCAGCAGCGTCGACGAGCCGAGCGGTTCGAGCACCTGAAGCTCGCCACGCACCGTCACGTCGGCCGGACCGGCGTCCACCACGATGGCCTCCGGGCGGATACCGAGCCGCAGCGTGCCGCCTTCGAACGACGACAGCGCCGAAGGCACGGCGAGAGACTGCCCACCCAGATCGATGCGCGGCCCGTCGTCTCCCGCCGCGACCGCGCCGGTGAGGAAGTTCATCGGCGGGCTGCCGAGGAAGCCGCCGACGAATTCCGTCGCGGGGTCGTCGTAGACCTCGGTGGGCGGGCCGCACTGGACGATCGTCCCGTCGCGCATCACGGCGACGCGGTTGCCCAGTGACAGTGCCTCCACCTGGTCATGGGTGACGTAGATCGTGGTGGTGCCGAGTTCCGCGACGAGTTTCTTCAGCTCCGCCCGGAACGAAAGCCTCAGCAGCGCGTCGAGATTCGACAGCGGCTCGTCCATGAGCAGCACGTCGGCGTCCATCACGATCGCCCGCGCCACCGCGACACGCTGACGCTGCCCGCCGGACAACCGCGCCGGATACCGGTCCAGGTACGGCGTCAGCTGCAACAGCTCCGCGGCCCAGGCGACCTTGCGGCGGATCTCGTCGGCGGGCACGCCGTGCACCCGCAGGCCGAAGCCGATATTGTCGGCGACCTTCTTGTTGGGGAACACGGCGTAGGACTGGAACACCATCGACAGATTGCGCCGCCGCGGCTCCAGATAGGTGACGTCCTTGCCGCCGATCACGATCTGCCCCGAGTCGGGCAGCTCCAATCCGGCGATCATGCGCAGCAAGGTGGTCTTGCCGCAGCCGGAGGGCCCGAGCAGCACCATGAACTCGCCGTCGGAGATCTCCAGCGAGACCTCGTCGGTGGCGCGCGCCGTCCCGCCGGGATAGGTCTTCACCAGATCCCGGACCACCACTTCAGCCATCAGCGAACCCCTGTCATCTCAGCGTCGTCCCCCACATGTTCACCAGGTAGCGCCGCATCACGAAGATGAACAGCAGCGCCGGGATGATCAACGCGAAACCGCCGGCGAAGCGGTACGCGGTCGACGCCTCGTCCAGCGCCGTGAGCACCTGCGCGGGCAGCGTGCGGTGCCCGAGCGTCACGATCGTCGCGCCGAGAATCTCGTTCCACGACAACACGAATGTGAAGATCGAGGACGCGGCCAGGCCCGGCAGCGCGAGCGGCACCACGATCTTGCGCGCGGCCTGCCATCGGGTGCAGCCGAAGACCCGCGCGGCTTCCTCCAGATCGGGCGGCACCGCGACGAAGATGCTCGCCGTGATCAGCACAGTGGTCGGCAGCGCGAGCGTGGTGTGCACCAGCGTCACGGCGAACACCGTGTCGTAGACGTCGATCCGCAGGAACATCGTGGCGAGCGGCACCGACAGCACCACGATCGGCAATGCCCGCACGAAGAGGATGAACACTTGGTAGGCGTCTTTGCCCCGAAAAGCATGCCGGGCCAAGGCGTATCCCGCTGGCGCACCGACAACGAGCGACCAGAACACCGTGTAGAGGCCGACGAGCACCGAGTTGCCCAGTGCCGAAGCGGTTCCGGTGGAGCGAAAGAACGCGAGGAGTGTCTCGGTGGAGAAATCGGCGGGGATCAACGGCTTCGGGAACTCGTTGAGCGCCTCACGCGAGGACACCGCCGCGAGTCCGATGAGGACGATCGGCAGCGCCATGAACACGGTCACGGCGAGGCAGGCCACCTGCACCCACACTCTGCGCCAGCGGCGCCTGCGCAGGGGCGCGCGGTCGATAGGGGGCAGCGAGCGCTGCGGGGGCGCCTCGGTCTGGTTCATCGCGATCCCTGTGTTCCGCGGGAGTGCGCCGTCACCTCGACGAGCACGTGTCGCACCGAGCCTCCTGCGTCCTGCGGGAGCTGTCCGCACTCCAGCACTGCGCGATCGTGTCGCACCGAGCCTCCACCGTCCCGCGGGAGCCCTCCTCGCTCCAGCGCTACGCGAGTGGGTCTCATCGCGCCTCCTCCGGTTGCCGGACCGTCCGCAGGTAGAACACCGCGGTGGCGAGCGAGATAGCCAGGACGATCAGCGAAACGGCGCTGGCGACCGCGGGGTTTTGCAGGTTCGCGTACCACTCGTAGGTCTCACCGACGAGCAGCGGAAAGTCACGCCCCGTCAACGCCTGCGCGACGGCGAACGCCTGCAGCGCGAGGATCGTCCGCAGGATCAGCGCCACCTGGAGACTCGGTCCGAGCAGCGGCAGCGTCACGTGCCGCAGCCGCTGCCAGAAATTCGCGCCGAACACCTGCGCGGCCTCGTCGTAGTCGCGCGGAATCATCTGCACGCCCGCCACCACGATGACGAACACCAGCGACGTCGCGCGCCAGATCTCGGCGATCACCACCGCGAGCAGCATCGTGCCGGTGTTCTGGTAACTGAGCCACTGCACACCGTGGTCGGAAAGACCGACCCCGACGAGCAGTGAGTTCAGGTAACCGCGGTTGTCGAAAATCGACAGCCACACCAGGCCCGCGGCCAGTTCGGAGATCGCCAGCGGCAGGCACCACAGATAGAAGTGGCCGCCCGCGAACCGCGGCCGTGCCTGCATGAGCAGCGCCATGCCGACGGCGAGCACCAGCTGGATCGGCACGACGATCACGATCAGCAGGAGCGTGTTGCGCAGGGCGCTGAAGATATAGGGATCGTCGAACAATCGCTGCCAGTTGGCGAGGGTGAAGCCGTCGTCACCACGGAATGCCTCCAGCACGCCCTGCCCGAGCGGCCAGCCGAACAGCGCCAGCATGAGCACGATCGACGGCAGCAGCAGGATCCACGGAGAGCGCAGTCGCGACATCATGGCTAGCTCACCCGGCACAGGTCGGCGGCCGGGTCGGGAGCCCAGCACGGCACTTTCAGGTCGTCGAGGATGCCTTGGAGCACGCGCGCCTGCTGATCCAACGTGGCTCGAATATCGGCTCTGTCGAGCACGATCGAGCGGAAGCTGTCCTTGAACACCTTGCTCACCTCACCTTCGCGCTGGCCGAGACCCACCGGCGGAAGCGACAGAATGGCGCCGGGCGCTTCCTGCTGGCGGCGCACCGCGTCGGCCTCGAGTTGGACGGCCGGTGGCAGGTCGTCCGGGATCGTCGTGTCGACGGAGGGGAAGAAGCCGTTGGAACGCAGCAGCCGCAGTTGGGTTTCCGGGCGGGTGAGCGTGCTGATCGTCCGCTGCGCGAGTTCGGGATCCGAACTCCCCTTGGGGACCGCGAGTCCGGCGATCACGGCCATGTAGCCGAGGCCGTGCGCGCCGCGCGGTGCTGGCAGCATCCGCCAGTTCCGGGGGTCGCGCTCCGGCGCGTCGACAAGGCGGACGACGTGATCCCACGCCACCCGCACCTCGCCGCTGTCGAGCGGCTCCTGCATGAAGTCGTAGTTCGTGCTGGACGATGCGCAATTGGCCCACAACTCACGGAAGTACTGCCACGCCGTCACGGCCTCGTCCGAGCGAAAGGTGGTGATCTGCCCGCCGGTGAACGAGGGCAGCAGGAAACCTTGTGTGAACCGGTGCAGCAGACCCTTCGGCCCGGCAGGCAGGCCGAGCATCGGGCGGTTGCCATTCGCGCGGCGCGCCGCAATGGCCCAGTCGAGGAACTGGTCATAGGTCAGCGATGTGGCGTCGACGCCGGACGGCAGGTGCTCGAGCGCGTCAGCGTGTGCGGCAAGGACGTAACTCGCGGTGGCCCAGGGGATGTACCACGTCCGATCGGTGCCCACCTTGGCGAGTCTCAGGTAGTCGGAGGACCAGCCTCGGTCACCGAGGTCGGCGAGCAGGCCGGTGAGGTCTTGCAGGTAGCCGTCGGCGAGCGGCGCGATGTCGCCGTGCAGACCGCCGAGCAGACCGATCTGCGTGGAACCCGCATCGACCTGGCTGCGCACCTGGCTCGAGAACGGACTCTCCTCGATGGTCACGTAGCCCACGCCTGGCGCGGTATCGGCGAGCAGGCCGCGGAACCGCTCGGCCTCGTCCGCGGGACGGAACTGCGTGGACAGGAAGATCATCCCGCCGTTGCCGCTGGTCGGGAAGCCCGTGCACGCCGCGGCGGACAGGGCCGCCGCGCCCGCGCCCGCGGCGCGCAAGAAGGATCTGCGCGTTACACCGGATACCACCATGCATGGCTCCTGTTCGGGCACATCGTGTTTCGGACTTTTGTCAGTTTGGTTAACGTAAGTCCGTTGAGGGATATTGTCAATATGTCCGCGACAACGTCCACGCCGTCGAGCCCCACCTCACCGGGACATGTGCTCGCCCTGCTGCGCGCCTCGGGCCCGCTGACGCGCCTGGAACTGCAGGAACGCGTGGGACTGTCGCGGGTGACGTTGGTCGAGCGACTGGAGGTGCTGCGTGCTCTCGGCCTGGTTCGCCAAGCGGGCCACCGGGAATCGAGCGGCGGACGGCGTGCCGAAGTACTCGAGGTCGACGACACCGGCCGCACCGCCCTCGTCGCCGACCTCGGACAGAGCCACGCGACGCTGGCGGTGGTCGACCTGCGCGGCACGGTGTTCGTGCGCGAGGACCATCGGCTGCCGCTGCGGCACAGCCCACGGGAGATCGTGCCGATGCTGCTCGAGGCAGGCCGGAAGTTGTTGCGACAGACCGGACGAGCCGACACGCTGTGCGCGATGGCGCTGTCGGTGCCCGGGCAGATCGATCATGAGCGCGGAGTGACCGTGGCGCCACCGACCATGCCGGACTGGAACGGCGCCGCGCTGCGCGAGCCGTTCGCCGACGCGCTCGGCGTTCCCGTCCTGCTGGAGAACGACGCGAATGCGCTGGCGTTCGGCGACTTCTGTGCGCTGGGCCGCCCCGCGGCGACCCTCGTCGGAGTGAAGGTGGGCACCGGAATCGGTGCCGGTGTGGTGATCTCGGGACGCGTCCACCGCGGCGAGAGCGGCTCCGCCGGCGAGATCGGGCACATGCGGATCGAGGGCAGCCAGCAGCGCTGCAGCTGCGGCCGCCGCGGGTGCGTCGCCGCCAGCGCCAGCGGACAGGCGCTGGCCCGAGAGCTGCGCCCCCTCGGCGTGCGCACGGTGGACGATGTCGTCCGGCTCGTCGGCGACGGCAGACCGGACGCGATCCGGTCCACCGAAAAGGCCGGGCGACTCGTCGGGACCGTCGTCGCGACGATGGTGTCGATCGTGAACCCGACCTATGTCCGCGTGGGCGGCGCGATCGGCGTGCTGCCACCGTTTCTCGAGGGCCTGCGCCGCACCGTCGAGTCGAACGCGCACTCGAGCGCACTGCGCAACCTCGACATCGGTCCGTCCCAGCTGGGCGAGAACGGCGCCTTCGTCGGGTTGGCGGGCTTGGTCGCCGACGAGATGCTGTCACCGGAGACGGTGGACGCGATGGTCGCGGCGCGGTAGGACCGGCTCGTCACGCGATGCACCCGAGCAGCAGACTTTTCGGTGCGCGACAATCTGACGGCAATGCGTGACTGCACCTGATGCACTGAATTCGACTGCGGAATTGCCGAATCGTGCGCTGGCTCAGCGATCCGGCCAGGTGACGAAGTCGAATTCGAGGTATTGCTCGGCGGCGGAGGGGACGTGGGTCACCGTCAGGGCGGCGAGGTTGCTCTGCTCGGTGCGCACACAGATCGCGCTGCCGATGTGCAGGGCATAGAGATTGGGCAGGGTCTTGGTCCACGAACCCGCAGCGACTGCGCGGCATCGATCGTGCGCGTCGGAACCGGTTGTGGCGTCGGCGGGGATCGCGAGTCGTGGTGTGCCGTTGCTCATTGCGTTGAGGCTGTCGGCGATCTTCGACGGGCTCACATCGACGCCAGGCAGGTCTTGGTCGTGGATCTGTCCGGTGTCCAGATCGATGCCTTGAACGTTGACCAGCGTCTGATGGCCCTGGGCGAGGGCTGCCGGTTTCGGCGATGTTGTCGGCGCCACGACGGTTGCGCTTGTCGGCGACGCGGCAGATGACGATGTGCTGGGCGAGGGCGAGTCCGACGAGCACTGCGCGATCCCGAAGATCACGGCGACGACCACGCCGATGGCTCCAGCGGCACCGCCGATGATCGTCCACGCGCCTTCACGCTGGCGATTGCCTTGCTGTTGGTGATCGTTCTCGCCGGGATCGCTGCTGGGTCCCTCGTCTGGCATCCGCTGCCCCCGTTGGTCCGATGTCGCCGAGCCCTGTCGGCAGTAGGCTAGCTCGAGCCCGGTCCGCACGGCCGGTGGTTGAATCTGATTCGACTCACTATCGCTCGCGCAGAACGGCTTCCACCGCCTGCGCCCACACCGTTTGGTAAATCGCCAAGGCATCGTCTGCGTCACCGAGGATTCGGCGAGCATTCGCCGCGGCGACCTCCAGCCGATCCGCGATCGGCCCGATCCGATCCAGGAGGATGTCACGAGTCAGCCGGTCGGCATGCTCGGCGTCGCCGAGCAGCACGGCCGCTTCCGCTTCCAGGCACCGCTTCAGTTCGGACAGTTCCGCCACGCCTGCCAGGTTTCACACGACTCGCTCAGATAGCGGCCAAGATCGCTGATCACTCCCCCGACGCCCTGACTTCCGCCCGCCGCTTCGATCCGATCGGCATCCTCGAGCAGCGCCCCAGCGGACCGAATCCCACCCGAAAACACCCCATCCAACGGCCGTCACACGAACGTGCGGGTGCTCCTTGCAGTTGCGGCGTCCGCATGGCCGGTGATGAAATCCGACATTCGATGGAACCGATCACCGGGCCGCTGCGTCAGATTCAGCAACGGACCGAATTCTCGAAAGTGGGGGTTGAAGGTGCAGGACAGCGGGCGCGACGCGACGCAGCCATCCACCGATGCGCTGCGCGATCAGGTCGATTCGCTTCTGGAAGTCTTCGAGCAACAGCGCAGAGACCTGGCCGACGCTCAGTCCGCGCTCGCGAGCACCACGGTCACAGCGTGGTCCTCGAACAACCTGATACGTGTGGTCAGCAACGCCGCCGGTGTTCCGGTGGAAGTCCACGTCGAGCCGGAGGCGTTCAAGCGTTCCACTCCGGAGAAGCTGGGCCACTCCATCACCGAGGCCGTCCAGTCCGCCGCCCGGCTGGCGCTGGAAGCGACCCAACAGGCCGTCGCACCTCTCGAAGCGTCAGCAGGCGGAATTCCCGATCTCTCGGATCTGGTGCCCGGCGCCCCCAGCATCCGTGATCTCGTCCGCACGATGTTTCCTGAACCTCCCACCGCACAGGACGAACCCGCATCGCTGGATGAGGAATCCGAGGACGAGTACTACCGCAACCGCTCCTACCTGCGGGACCGCCCGTGACCCATGCCAAAAGCGTCGACGAATTCGGCCAGGCTGCGAACAGCCAATGTTCGGCTGGCCGACCTCCTGCCGTGTCTGCGATGATCTTGAAATCGACCCACTCGTCATGGGTCGGCTTACCGTGTGGAACCGGAAGTTAGGGAGGGGCTGTGCATTTCATCCCGGAATCCGTGCTGGGTATGGCGCGGGCGATCGACCCGGCGGTCGATGCGACGCAGGGGCACGCAACCAGGATCGCTGGAGCCGGGTTCGAGCCGACTCATGCCGGGCAGGACTACTTGGATCAAGGCCAGAAGCTTGCGGCGGGTATCGACGGGATCGTCACGATGTTGCAATCGTGGTCGGAAGCTTCCGGTGCGGCGGCCGCGGTTCTGCGGCAGGCAGTGACGATGAATGTGACCACGGACCAGAGCAATAGTGCCCAGATCACGGCGGCCACGGATCAGTTGGGACCGGCGTGACGAATCCTCAGCAGTACGAGAGGCAGTATCAAGCTGGCCTGGACAAGGCGCACCAGAATCTCGAACGCTTCCTCCGTGAGGACGGCAGCAACGTCTTCGACAAGCCGATCTGGAACGACCATCCGACACTCGCTGGCCCGGGTGTCAACGAGTTGCTGGATCAAGCTGCCCCCGGACTGGAGTGGTTCCGGCTGGCGCTGGTGCGGTACCACCGTGTGTGGGACGTGTTGAAGTTGCCCGGGTTCGACAGCATTGTCGTGGAGCCGCTGACTGTCGACGGTGTAGCGATCGGCGGCGAGCGCATCGACACCACCAGAGATCCGGACGGCGAGCAAGGCGAGATGCGCCGCCTGGAGGGCACATACTACGACCAGCAGCGCAGTATGAATCTCGACAGCTTGCGCAGGCTGGCGATTGCGTTCAACGGTGCCTCCGCAGGCACCGATTCCCACCCCAGCACGACCGATATAACGACCAATCTGGCCGGTGTGAAGGATGCTGTGCCAGAGGCATGGCAGGGCAACGCTGGCGGGGCTGCGCAGGACTATCTGGCCGGATTCCACGCGCACGCCGATCAGCAGAGCCAGTACCTGCAAGCAGTTGCCGCAGCGTTGAACGGGTTGCCGGACGTGCTACTGCAAATCGTCAAGGACAAGGCGAATTTCATCGCCGGATTCGATAGCTCCCAATGTCCGGTTGCCGGGCACGCCATGCGGCTGGGCGGCGCCGAAGACCCGGTGAGCAATATCATCTCCGTGGCGGCGGAAAGCACCACGTGGGGCTATCTCTACGGTGAGACGAACCAACGAGCAGCCGACCAGTTCCACATGACCGGCGTCGGCCCCGGAACCAGTGAGGGCTCCCAGAAGATCCGGGATGCCTGCAAACAGTGGCTGACCGATCATTTCGGCCCGGCGGTGCGGGAGGCGTTCAAAGCCTTCGTTCACCAGTGCGTGCTTGCCGACCATTACATTCGCCGCGCGTACCAACCGGTGATGGACCTGCTGGACAATCACAACCCACAGCCGTTTCCCAAGCCACAAGACCAGCAGAATCCCCAGCCGCAGAACCAGCAGACGCCGTCGTCGACGTCGCCCGCGAGCGTCACCAACACCAGCCCAGCCGGGGTCAACCCGACCACGCCGTCGAATACGAACCCGACACCGCATACTCCGACTTCGGTCAATTCGCCTGCATCGCCCCTCAATCCGCTACAGACGTTGGCTGGTCTTGCCAGCCAGGCGGGACAGGCAGTGCAGCAGGGCGTAAGCCAGCTACACAGCGCGGTGCAACAAGGACTGAGCGGGCTCGGCAGCGACACCACCGACACCGGATCACCGGTTGCCGATCCGGGCACATCGCCAGTATCGAAGACGCTGGCGAAGTTCACCATCGGCGGCGAAAGTATCGCGGTGACGCAAACGCCGGACGGTACCGTCACGGCAACGGTCACCGGACCTGATGGAAAGTCGCAACAGTATTCGATGGGAATCAAAGACGGTGTACCGTTCTTCACCCCGAGCGGGGAATCGCCGACCGTGTCCACCTCCGCCGACACTTCTCCGGCCATAAGCTCGGGAGTCGACGATGTGCCGACAGAAAAGCCCGCGCCGGCCACGCAGCCAGGTACTGAGCGAACACCGCAGGTCACGACGGATACTCCATCCAGCTTCCTCGTAGGCGGGTCGCAGGCGACCGCCTTCGAACCCGAGTTAGCGCTGGCAGGGCCGCTGGCGAGTAACGCGGCACCAGTGGCTCAGCACATCGAAACGCGTGCCGAAGCTCCTGCGGACCCGATGCCGCAACCTGTGTCCGCCGCCCAGCGGAACGACGGGTGAGGATCGAGATCGATATGGGGGACCAGAAATGAACTACCAAGCCGAGATGGATCGAATCGTCGCCGAGTACACGGCAGCCTCACGCTCGGTGATCAACCGGTTTCTCGACACGGACGCGCGAACAATGCAAAGCGGCGCAGAGTTGTTCGAGACTCTCCGGCATGAATTGGTCGGGCGCGACGAGCAGAGCCAAGAGAGCCCGGAAGAAAAACAAGCCCGTGAGGCCCGTGCGGAACACGATCGAATGCTGTGCGAGGCAGCCGCTCGGGCGAGGACCACTGCGGCCAAGCACACGCACGCCCGGGACAATTACGTCCTGCCGTCCGATTGGACCGATGAGGACGAGGCCAGGGAAGAGGGCTACGGCCCACCCAAGTCATGGCTGATCTAGTGATGAAGCATGCAGTTCTACCTGCCTGTGCTGCAAGGGTATTCGGTTTCGAGAGGTGGAGTTCTGAGATGAGCGGGTCAAGGTACTCATGGGTGTCCATCGCGGTTCGGAAGCGCGGCGGGGCGCGGTGATGAAAGAGCCCGATCTTTCCGACTTCGTGAATCCCGATCTCCGGAGGCAAATCTTGCCCGAGCCAACGGCCTCGCACCTCGCCTGGGCGCGAGCGAACCCAGGCAAGTGGAAGTACTTCACGGACCCGAACGCCGACAAGTCGGCAATCCGGAAGGAGAACGTGCTCGGTGGGTGGTTGGCCGACGAAAACGGCGGATTTGCTGAGACCTGGGTGAACCCTGAATTCATACCCGTCCCGGATTCGGTCGATGTGGAGTTGGCGAACGAGTTCGAACTGGTGCTATGGCGGACAATGTGGGGGTACAACAACGTCGCCTGGTTGATCGAGGCGTTCAGCCGCAGCGAGTTCATCGTGATGCTGGCCGCTGACGACCCGCAGGGGCAGGGTGGGTGGCCGTTCAGCCCCTATGGCTCGATGCGGAAATTGGATATCTACACCTCGCCGATCAGGTTGCCGAAGGACGTGAACCCCTGGCTGCGGCGGGTCGTCTCGGGCCGGGAGTTGCTCGAGCAGGTGTGCCCCCAGGAGTCGGTGTGGCTGTCGTTCAACCCCGGTCCATTTCTCAGCCCGGGCGACGACCTCCTTTGCCCCACCATTCCCGGTTCGCATCTGACTAATTGGTGGCGTAAATGGTCGGAGGCCGAAGGTGCAACAGAATCCGATGCGACGTAAACGCATGGGTCGACCTTCCGAGTACCACCGCAACCGCTCCCACCTGCAGGACCGCCCGTGACCAACTTTCGTGTCGACCCGGAAGCGCTGCGCGCCACGCGCCCAGGCTTCGCCAACGTCGCCGACAAGATTGCCGCCGCCGCACAGAACCTGCGCCGGGTCATCGAGGCCGAGGGCGAATGCTGGGGCTCGGACAAGATCGGCCAGAACTTCGCCAAGGACTACACCCCCGATGTCCCCAAAGCGTTGACCAGCATCGACAATCTCGGTAAGGCGATGAACAACCTGGGCGACAGCATGGTCGGAATAGCGAACACGCTGCAAAACCGTGACCAGGCCAACGCTACTCAGATCAACCAGATCGACAGCTGATGGGCATCGAAATCCCGGGTTGGCTCCAATGGGCGGCCAAATGGGTGGTCGGTGCAGGTGATTGGCCCGAGGGCGACGAGACCGCGATGCGGCGGGTGGCCGACGCGTGGTCGGGGATGTCGGCTGCACTGAATGAACTCGATGACGACGCCGCGCACGCGATGCAGCAGGCGCTGGCGGCGATCGACGGACAAACCCATGACGCGGTCGCCACCCACTGGGACAAACTGGCGGGCAAAGAAGGCGCCTGGCAGGCCCTGGTCAAATACATCGACAAGTTGGCCGACCAAATAGGTGACGGCGCAGCCGATATCGAACACACCAAGCTGGTCATCATCGGCTCGATGGTCATCTTCGCGATCGAGGTGGCACCGTTGCTGGCGACCGCGTGGACCGGCGTCAGCGGGGCAGGCGTGGTCGCTCTGCGGGTGGCCACCCAGGTCACTATCCGCATGGCGATCAAACAACTGATCGCCCGCATGCTCACCCGCGCCGCAGCCAAAGCCGCCGCCCGCGTGGCCCTGCTCGGCGCGATCAACGAGGCGCTGGAGGAAGGCGGCCTGGAAATCGGCGTCAAAATCTTCCAGCTCGCCGACGGGCGCCGCGACGACGTCACGCTTCGAGACTGGAAAGACGCCGGAATCGCCGCCCTCGCAGGCGCCGCCGGTGGCGCGGTCGGCGGCGGACTCGGGCGCAGTGGCCTGCTGTCCGGGGTCGATGACGTTGCCGCCAGCCGCCTGGGCCGAGCCGGCATTGCCGCCACCACCGAAACAGCCACCGGCATCGCCGGCGAAACCGCCGCCGCCGCAACAGTCGCCGCCCTCACCGACCAACCCTTCCAACTCTCCCTTGAAAGCATCACATCCTCTGCCGCACAGGGCGTGCCACACGGAATCCATTCCGCCACCGGCACTCGTTCAAACACCGATCCCGACACGACCCCATCCCCACCCGACATAGAAGATCCCGGCCCCAACCCATCCACACCCGGCGACAGCCAGCCCGAACGCACCCAACCCGCACAGAGCGACACCGGACAAACACAGCCGAGCAGCTCTCAGCCGGAATCGGAAGCGACCCAACCCGCGGGCACGCAAACCAACACAAACGGGTCCGACAGCGATTCCGCCACATCGAATCGCCAGCAAGACACCACGCCTGCCGCGACACAGTCGCAGAACACACCTCCTTGGACAAGCGACGACGGCAACGACACCAGCCCCACCCAGCCCTCACACGAGAGCACCAATCCGATCTCGGATAACGCTCAACCACAGAATCCGACTGCCACCACCGTCAGCACCGAGGGACACACCGAGCGGACGGACACACCCACCCACACCGATCCCACGGTGCGGCACGACACCCCAACGCCGGCGGAGCCTGCGAACCACGGCAACCCGCAGCCGAGCACATCGGCATCTCCCAGCGGGGACCCAGCGGGACAGCCCACCCCGCAGGCCGAGTCCGCACCGGACACCTCGGCCGCCCCTGGCACGCCGACGCCGAGCCTCGACCTGCCGGTCGACACAGTTTCCAGCAACCCCACACCGGCGAATACCCCATCACCCGAATCGAACACGCCCACACAACCGTCCTCCCCCGGTCCGGAAACACCCACACATACACCAACCGCATCCGACCCGGCAACGACACTGCACGAAAACACTTCGACGGCAGCAACTCCCAGCTCAGCCAACATGCCGTCATATCCAACAGGCCCCGACACCACGTCCCTCCAGACCGGCACGTCCGCACCCACTTCCGGTGCGCCATCGTCGGTGCCCCCCTATCAGCCCGCGTCAACACCAGGTCCCGCAACAACTGGCCCCAGCCACATCTCTACTACGGCAACACATGCCGGGCCACAGCCATCGACCGGAATACCGCAGCACCCAGACAACACACCAACACTGGCAACCTCGGCTCGGACGACGACCGCATCCAGCGACGCACTCCCTCCCACCAGTACTCCACCGCTCAACGGCCTCAGCACCCCATCGCATTCGTCCCCGCCATCCGAGGGCAGCCACCGCCCCAACACCGCCCCGGCGGACCAAAACGATCCAGCATCTCCGGGACAGGCCCCACACGCCACCCAACGGACTGAAACTCCCTCCAGCACAACGCGCCTCACCCGCGACCCGTCACCTCGCCCCGACCCACCAACCGCTCCCCGGCACGAGTCGGAATCGTCTCGCCCGCCCGCACAATCGCGGCCGCACCCACCCGCGTCGGATGCGACCACACCCACACACCGACCAACTCCCGCGCCGCCGGATCGGCACGCCCCGCCGGCCACACCAATCGCGGGGCCAGTCCCGGCCGAGAACCACCACCGGCCTTCAGCACCGGCTGGCACCACCAGCCGCACAGGTGGTCCTGCGGATCGGCTTTCGCGGCCGCAGCAGCCAGGCACCGGACCATTCGATCCGTTCAGTCATGAGCAGCAGTCCATCGACAGGTTCGTCGCCAGGACTGGCATGTCGTATGACGACGTCATCCGTGGTCTTCAAGACGGCAGCTTGGTTATCGGCAGCTATGGCGTCCACAAGACGATCCACCGGGAGGCGCTGCGACAGACGCCCGACGAGCTCGACCCGGAATACCTCACCGAGGTTGTCGATCACAACCTCCGCAATCACCGCGTGCGACGGCGCTACGCGAGTGTCGAGCCCGACGCATTCGAACCCGGATGCCCCGACAGCCGGATGCCCGATCACCTGACCCGGACCATGCCCGGCGAGGCGCTCGACCACGCAGCAGCACCGATCGACCCTACGAGGCTGGTGGTCAGCCATCACGGCGACGGCCTATCGCCGGTATGGCGTGACCGGAGCGAGGGAGACGCGTTCCTCGACGCCCGGAACGCGCTGTTCCGAATGGATTCGCGAGGGCCGGAGATCTTCGGCGTCGGCTTCGCGCCCCGCGATCCCAGCAACCTCAATATCGGTGCGCACGTCGGCCACACCGGACCAGGCCAAGCTGACGGGTTCGTGTCGTTGTCGAGGAGTCCGGAGCACACGATCGCCCGCGAAACGGACATCGCGCGCGACGACCTGAACCGGCTCGCCGACGAAGGACAGCTGACACGTCTTTCCGACGGCACCTTCCGGCAGACGATGTACATGCACGAGCTGTACCACCCACATGGCATTGATGTAGACGCCACCTTCCACGACGCCACAGCGCACAGCCGGTATCAAACGGGCAGCCACAGGGAAGCCGAGGTATTGGCCCCTGGCGGAATCTCCGGCGACACCGTTTACCGCGTCTGGCCGCGGGAAATCATCGTCGATGCCAGCGGAAACCTGGTATCCGTCACGGTCGGCGATCCGATCTACAACCCGCGCTTCGCCCACCTGGACAATCCCCGCTTCGCCGACACCCACAATATTCCTTCGCTCGACCAGGAACAGCAGGATGGCGAGCACGCCGAAAATGGCCATCTCGCAATCGAATACGCACCGCAGAACACACAAACCGCTCTTCCGGAACCTCCACCGCACCGGTCGGGTTTCGACCCTGACGTCCACAGGTACGTCGCCCATTTCAACGACGGCCGCGTGATCCCGCATGATCCGTTCTACTACGGCGAATACAACCCGCACATCGGCCGCTACCAGCCGACACCGCAGGAGATCGAGGCCGCCAACGCATACCCGCTGGGTGAGAGCCCGCACGACATCCAGGTGCGTAACTGGCTCGACGCCCAAAGCCAGCAGCACGCCAACTATCGGGCTCCCGAGTCCCAGCCTCCGCCGCGGCAGGACCCGTGGCGGTCGACGCAGGCACCAGAATCGCTGTCACCGATTCCGCGGTTGTCATCGACGCCACCGCATGCGGAGTCGGCGCCGCCGATGTGGGCCCACCAGGATCCGAACTACCTCGCCAATTCCCAGCGTCGGCCCGATTGGTGGCCGCGCACTGAGCATCCCGTACCGCCACATATACCCGATACACGCACACAGGTGGCGGATCTGCCATCAATGCGAGCTCCCGAATCGCTTCCACCGCCGACGCAAATACCGTCGCCGCCACAGCGCGTAGCGGAACCGCAGCCGCTCACCTCCCTACACCAACCGAGTCCTCCGCCCTCCAATCCTGCGCCGCACGAGACGAGACAACCCGCTCCTCCCCCGCGCCAACAATCCGAGCACACCACTGATAACCGCGAACCGCGGCAACACACCGACCCGCGCATCGAACGGAACACGGGCTCAGAACCACGGCGTCAGAGCCCACATGACCCTGTGCCACTGGATGATCCGCGCAGCTCAGCACGCCACACCGAGGTGCTCGATCATCGCCGTCCGATAGACCCGGAAACACAGCGAGCACTCGAAGCGCGCAATGCCCGCGAGAACTACCGCCGCCGAGCACCCGAAGACGGTCGAGTCATCGGGGTCCGGCCGAACCGAGCAACCGGCGTCCCCGCCTATGAGATGCGGCGGTACGCGGAAGGAACCGAGCGTATTGCCATGCTCGGTGTGCGAATCCACCTCGAAGCCGGCGCGCACATCTCCCCGCAAGAAATGCGGAATCTGATCGAGAACGCCCAGCTGGCAACAGACCGCGCCTTCAACTATGGACGCCGATTGCTCAACGGTGACTGGTTGATGGTCGACGTCGTCTTCACCAACGACCCGTCCACCGCACATCTTTCCGTCAACGTCGACCACGGACCCGGCGGCCCGAGAACCTGGCACCCACACGACACCCCCGATGTGCTCGCCAACCACCTGCGCGAGCATCTTGGCCTGCCTGTAGACAGCCAGAATCGGCCGACCGTACGTCCGGAAGACATACGGCAGATCAGCAACGACATAGCCGCGGCGAACACGCCCACCAGGTTCACAGGTCTGCCCGAAACTCGCTTCATCGGACGCAACCGGCTCGATCATCTCGAGGACCGGGCCTACCAGGAGATGGTCGAGGACTCGCTACGGGACGGCGACCGCTTCACAAGAGGCGCAGACCCGCGCACCCACCCGTATGGCCGCCTCGTCAATGACGGTGGTCCCCGCGTTCAGGGCCGCCGCAACAACTGCCTCGACTGCGCGTTGTCGGCCTTGGCCTCGTTCTTCGGCTCTCCTCAGGTGTCGCGACCGAGATGGCGCGACCTACTGTCCGATGGAACAGTCGACGACCGTACCGGTGAACAGCACGGGCTGGAACGCGCCGCTCAATGGCTCGGCAGCGATCTGTCGAGCTATGCAAACCATGGCTTGTCCGTACCGGACCAATTCGCCGCAGTCCACGACTCGATAGCCCATCTCGGCCCTGGCTCGGCGGCGCTGATCGTCAACGAATGGCACGCGCGCGACAGCAACGGCAACCTCCGATACGACGCGAACGGACACCCGATCACAGAAGGCACCCACGCCACTGTGGTCGTCTACCCGCCAGGCGCCAGTGGCCCCGTGTGGTGGGATCCGCAGTCCGGCGAAACCTCGGACCACCCACCGACACGGATGGTCAACGACTCGACGCGGCTATGGTTCACACCCATTCCGCCCGACCAAGGAGTAGACAATGCCGCAGCTGCACACCGAGGACCAAGTGGTTCGGTACCTGGCCGAGATATTCAATCCCGCACGGAAGTTCCGGCTCCACCAGTTCGAGAACGGGTGGGTCTGCGTCCCGATCCTGACACCGGAGGAGAGCGCCGCGGGACAGGGACTCGGCTTGACGAAATTGGTGATCGATTCCGAGACCGGCGTAGTGATCGAGTATCCGAGTTGGTCGGTACCAATGGTGATGGACGACTACACGGCGGCGAAACGGACCGGACGGCTGCCGATGGGCGGACAGGTGTACCCGCCGCAGTGGACGGTGAACATCGAACGGATTCAGGAAGACCCGACCGAAGTGGAGTACCTGGTACAAGCGTCGCCTACGACATCGGAGCCGAGCATCGAACACCATCTGATCATCGACAAGCAGACCCTGCGCTCCCGGACGAACACTTCCGCGATCCATCCGACGTGCGCCCAAGCGAAAGCGTGGGCATACGCCAACAGGAGCCCGGACGGGACCTGGCCGCAACGCGGGACGTTCGAGTTCTAGACGACGCCGACGAACGTAGCGGCACAGCAAACCCTGCCCCAATCTCCGCGCAGGTCACCTCGCCGAACCCGCACCGGCAGGTGCCACCGATCCCAGCCCGTGGATCAGCGCCCGCCGACCCAGGACGCTCGCGGGATCATTCCAGCGAACCCGATGACCGCCGCAATCCGCCGAATCCTGCTCCGGGTCCGAGTGCCGAAGACGCACGACGGTACGACCCCGCGTTCATCGAAAACCTACGAATTACCAATCCCACCCCGGACAACCGACCGGACACACGCCCCGTCGAGCGAAGCACCGACCCCAACGCCGCCGCGATCTACGCCCAAAACCAACGCATCATCAACCCCACCCCCGACAACCGACCCGAGACACGCCCCGTCGAGCGAAGCACCGCCCCCAACGCCGCCGCGATCTACGCCCAAAACCAACGCATCATCAACCCCACCCCCGACAACCGACCCGAGACACGCCCCGTCGAGCGAAGCACCGACCCCAACGCCGCCGCGATCTACGCCCAAAACCAACGCATCATCAACCCCACCCCCGACAACCGACCCGAGACACGCCCCGTCGAGCGAAGCGCTGAGCTCGATCCCCGAGATTCTGGCGTGCGCGGCGAGCAAGGGCGGATGCCTGTCGAGAGGCTCATCGACAACGTCCGCGACCGTGTCGCCCAGGATCCCAAATTCGAGCTGAGCTACAACAACAGGGAGCTCAACGCGCTGATCGAGCACGGACGTCGGCTGGGGATCGACGATCGCGGCATAGCCAACCTCATCCAGATCGGTTCCCGCCTCGCGAAGCCCATCACCGCTGACGTGCTCGCGCAGCACATGGAGAACTGGGCCAACGTGGTTTCCGATCGCGGCTACCCGTACCGCTTCGAGAACGACGGTCACTTCAACGCATTCGCCAGGGACCTCGATCGAATCATCCACGATGCCGGATTCGGTGACCACGGTGTCTTCATCCAAGGTTCGTCGCTGCGTAGTCCCCACGCGAACGACATCGACATCGCTGTCGTCATCGATCGTGACAGGTTCCATGAAATCCTCGTAGAACGCTACGACGGACGAATAGCGACCAAGGCCACCGATGCCGCACCAGCGAGTCCCCTGACCCTGAAAGGGCTCACACGGTCCGAGCTCCAGGAGCTGGCTCAACGGATCCACGAAAATCCGAAAGCTTACAACAATCAGGCGCATACCTTCTCCAATGCCGTTCGAAAAGGCGTCATCAGATCGACCCACGACATTTCGAAATCACTCAAAGCGGCCGGCAAAGAGATCCAGAGCTTGTATCCGGAGCTCAACATCGAGGATATTTCACTGATCGTCCCTGGCAGTGACTTCGATTCCAGTCCCGAGCTACCCGTCGTAGAAACCACCGACAAGGATCGCGCACAGGAACTCACTCGCCGGCTGGAGGCCGCGCGGGAACTGGAATTCCAGCGAGACCGGCTCGACGAACGACGCGGTCAGCTACTGGCGGGGCTGGACCCGCATACGCGGGAAATCGTGCAGTTGTCGAGAGACCTCGCAGAGACGAATCGAATACCGAATACGGCGGAGGCGCTACGACATGCCCAGGCGCGCGACGCGCTCGAGCGCATACGGGAAGCGCTCGGCGGTGACGCTCCGCTCACCCGAGCGAGTGAAGATATCGCGCGCGCGAAGGAAAACTTGGCCGCGGCGCAGCAGCTCGAGCTCCACAGCCGCCTCGACGCGCTGCGTGAACTTCCGCTGGGCGAGCACAGAGGAGTCGTCGCACAGATCGTCGAACTCGATGTGCGCGAGCGAAATCTCCCGGCCACTATCCAGCTCGAGTTCGCCGAACGACGACTCGTCGAGGTAGCCACCCGGGAAGTACTGGAGTTCCGTCACCAGCAGGTCGGGGAGCGCACCCGCTCCGTCCAGCACGACCTGAACAGGGCACGCGAATACGAACAGGCCCTCGCTCGTGGCCAGGCTCCGGAGCTGGGCGAGGTGATCCGGCATTTCGAGGCAATACAGCATGTGATCCGGCATGAGCAGGCGATGGAGGCTCGCGGGCTGGAAGCATTGGGGCTGGATCCAGCGCATCGGCGACTCGTTACCCAGGCGCTTGATGCCGACCGTGCCCGCACACTCGGCAAAACAGCGGAAACGTTGGGCAAGGAAATCGTGCGACAACATCACAACGAGATCGTCGGGCAGAGTAGAGTTCTGCAATTAACTCCGGACCAGGCAAGGGACTTGAATATACAGACTTATTCGCTGTGCCTGGACCTCACACCGACGAATTACGATCATTCAAGGGGCGTCTACGTGTACGAGCCGCCAGGGCGACCGCCCGTCCGGGTCCCCCACGATTCGCTGGAACGCCGGTACGCGGAGGCTGTCAGAGCAATACGAGACGGACTTTCCCCGCAAGCAGTCGAGATCGAGTTCCTTCGATCGATCGGCCATGCGACGCCAGCGGAGGAAGCTACCCGGCAGCGTCCCGAGAATTCACCTCGAGTAAGCAGAGCGCGCGCGCTCGAGCTCGAACGTGCGCGGCAGTTCCGGCTCGAACGCGAGCGTTGAACGTGCCGCAAGAGAGGCGATGACTATGGTGATTCGACGACGTATGCGAGACGACCATGATGTGCGTACCGGGCAGGTCGAGGCATCGAGCTGCGACCGATCGCGAGCGACGACGTACACGACCGGGCGCAAACACGCGACGCGATTGCATTGGACGGCGACAGTGCTCGTTGACTCACATGCCGAGCCGACTGCTCGCGAGCAAGCGATCGCGCCAGAAGAGCGGGGATCACTGTGACCCAGTGGGAACAATTCGCCGACGAGCTCGCGGAGAGGCTGTCCACCCTCTCCGCCGGAGTAATCGTGAAAGCTATTGAGCCCGAGGCACCCGGCCAGTTCCGACTGGTCCAATTCGCGCAGGACGCCGACTCACTCGTAGCCGAACTGACCGGGGATGCATACCTCGACCCCGCCGACCGTCCCACCCTCGAAGGACGACAGCGGATCATCGATGCCGGCTGGCAACTACCCGATTCCGACCACGGCGATAACTGGTGGATCGAACTTCCGTGGCCGAACCCCGCGAGCATCAACCATCAACTCGCGGCAATGGTTGTTGCCGGACTTCGCGACGGCTTTCGAATCCCCAGCCCGAACGCCCTGAGCTACGACGCATGGAAAGCTGGCTACGACAATCGCTCCAGGGAGCTACCGTCTACTTGGACTCCCGAACGTCGGCCGGAAACGAATCTGCTGAAGCGGCAACTGACACTCGTCCTGCATGGCCCGCTCGACCAAATCCACCTCGACCGGTTGCGGGACATCCTCGGCCTGACCTCATCGGGCTCCGCCACCGACGCAGTCGGCACCCAACTCGGACAGCGCCCCCAGTGCCACCCGAAATACCGGACGATCACGGTAATGGTCCTGACCCTGCTGCGGACTGACACCCATGAATGGTCCATTACGCTCGACGCCATACCGGGCACCCAGTTCTCCAAATGGAAGTGCCTCGCCGAAATCAGCGTCCGCGCAGCTGGACTCGCCATCGCCGAACGACAGCGGCCGTCGTCGACGCCCACCTCCGCTATCGGCGCCCCGGAGCCGATGGCTCGCATCGATCAATCCACCGAGAAACAATCAACGGCCGGCGCCGCGCTATCGGCCACCGCGCTGCCGATGCCGACACCACAGCTGGATCTCAGCACGATTTCGCTCACCGGCACTACAAGTCTCGGGGGCAACTTGCCTGCATACGATGCCGACCTCATGGACAGAGCGATCCGTCAGCTCGAAGCCGTGTCGCCCTATACGCCAACGCAGCCACCAATCCACCAACCGGCGGTGGAGGACACAGAGCTGGTTCGACTCGTCACCGGACTCCGCGATCTGGTCTGGTCGTGGCAAATGGATGATCTGGTGACCCTCAGCGCTCGAGCCGGACTCTGGACGATCGAAAGACACGAAACCGATCGGGTGGTATTAACCAGCAGGTATGTGGCCGGGGAAGGTTATGTGCATGGAAACGCCCGTGACGTCTATTCCATCGACCTGCCGGTCGCGACCATCGCGGCCGAGAGCAACGAGAGCCGAACACAATCGCACGACATCTTCACCCGAATGACCACCGTACTCATCGAAACCTACGGCGAACCTACCGAACGTTACTCGGGAACGAACCCACAGGTCGAATGGGCCGGAACGGAAAATTCGCTGATCCTGGCCTATCAACCCCCCTCCGTCCGGGTCATCGTGAGACTCAACCCCGGAGTCACCAGAATTTATGGAGAAGCAGAAAGCACTCGCCGGAACCGAAACGGAGAGCAGCTCTAGCGTCGGTCGCTTCGTTCTCCCCGAGCGATCGGCGTAGAATATCGGTTCCGACCACGTCGACCGCCGCCGAAAAAAGGACATTCATGGCAATTACCTCGTACCACGGAACCTTTTATACCGACAGCCCGGAAATTATGGAGCAGATACTGAGATCGTGGCTTTCGGTAGATGATCTGCAGATGAAGCCGCATCGCGGGTTCCAAATGCACTACGAGACCGACGGATTCGAACTCTATTGTTACGATGCAGGGGGTCCGGGCGGCCCCACCTACTTCCTTCTCGAAGGGCGTATCGAGGACACGCCTGATATCGCTACTGCTCGGCTCGGAAAACTTGCAGAACACTCCAGAAACGTAGGTCTGGAATTCAGCATCGACTACGAAGAAGTTGATGAGGAGGGAAATCCGTTGACCGCCGAGAAGACGCTCAGCTGACCCGAACCTGGTCATTGTTGGTCTGGTCGTCAGTCTCCGTACGATTCGTTGTGTCCAAGGGCTTGCCCGCCCACAACCGGAGACTTGACCGCCTACGGCTGGATGGAGGGCGAAGAACTAGACTTGACCGAGCTGGCACCGGCCGTCGGGGCGACACCCCGCCTCGATTAGACCCCGAACGGCGCGCCGTCAGAGAACTCCGCGTGCCTGGAGCTCGTCGAGGATCAAACGATAGTCGGGCCTGACCACAGAAGCGGTGACGCTCCGGTCGAGAACAACCAGTTCTCCCACGAATTTCGGCATCTTCCACAGAAGCTTGGCATTGTGCCCGGGCGCGCGCACGATGGGGTCTCCGAGGACGTCGATAAAAGGAGCGCAGGCCTCGTTGAACACGTCCATCAAGAATCCTCGGGATGAAGATTCTACGAAGTCGGTGAGCTGGACTGTGACTTGGTCCACCTTCCGATCAGCGATATCGAAAGTGACGAAAGGCTTCGCCAGCCGGGCCTTTGTCAGCATGACGACCGTCGTCTCGGTGCCGAATTCCGCAGGCTTCCAGCCCATGGTCTCGCTGAACCGTTGCACATCCCCGACTTCCCAAGTCCAATCGAAGTCCATGGCAGCACGGACAAAATCCACCGCATTCGCCACATCCGCCTTGGATTCGGCGTTCCCCACCTTTGCTCCTTCATATCGCATTCCCGTATCCAACTTGTCGATGCCGTCGCCATATCAGCTTACCTCAAATGGCGCAGTTCCAGAATGGCGCCTCGTGCTGGACCGATTCGCGGAAATTCGCACCCCTCGAGCGAAGCGCCGACACCCGAGCCTGGAACCGGACATGCCGAATCGGTCGGCAAAGTTTTCCGATTTCGACCTCACTGTGGCTTGGACGGACATCCACTCCGCCGCCAACCATAACGACTCCTCGGCTAGCAGAGCTGAACCCGCGACAGGAGAGATGGACCGATGGCACTCTACTCGGAGATTCGAAAGGTGAAAGAGGATGAACAGCAGGTCCGCTATGCCTACACCGACGTGTCCGGAGTCGAGCAGACTCTCCGTCTCGACAAGCTTGCCGAGACGCCCGCGTGCGACAGGGAGCGAAAGGATGCCTCGGTGGCCGAGGAAATCAGTGGCCCGGTATAATCGATCAAAGGGATCATTCCCAGAGCGGGAATCGACGATGCGTTGCCGGACGTCGAGTGGTTTCCAGAACCGTCCGTGGTCCCACTGATCATCGATACCGATATCGGCGGCGAACCCGACGACGCAATCGCACTGATCGTCGCTGCCGGGCTCCCCAGCCTCTCACTCGTGATCACCAGCGACGAGCAGGGTGGTCAGCGGGCCCGGTTCGCTCGATGCCTGCTGGACCTGATCGGTCGCTCCGATGTTCCAGTCGTCGCAGGCGCTGAGCTTCGGCACGAAGACAGCTGGGCAGCACATGAATTAGTGCCCAACTACATTCCCGCCCAGCCTTCCGATGTCCTGGCGGCAGTTCGCCGCGTGTTGGACCAGCACGATGGTCAGATCAGCTGGGTCGGCCTTGGGCCGATGTCGAATCTGGCCGCGGTCCTCGCCGCCGATCCTGCCTTTGGGGAGCGGCTTATCATCACTCAGCAGGAGGCCGCGGTGAAATTCTCTCCTGATGGCGGGCAGCGGAACTTCGCGCTGGATGTGGATGCGGTGCAAAGAGTTCTCGCAGCAGGAGCCGCGCCGTGGATCGTACCGGCCGACGTAACTTTCCAGCTGGCGAACTCCCTGTCCATGGACTCACTGGAGTTCGATCTCCTTGAGGAGGGCAATGATCCGGCTCGTGAGATCCTTCGCGATCACCTGGACCAGTGGTTCGACAACTTCGCCCCGTTCGTCACGCTGCACGCAGTGCCGACCCTGGCACTGGGGATCGGAATGCCTTATCTAGGTTCTATATCGGCCGCCATCGGCCTGGACGAAGCTGGTCGCGTCATCCCTGGTGACGCTTCCGTTCACTTTGTTCGGACCGCCGACTACAGCAGGCTGCGCGCATGGCTGGTCCATCGCTTGGAGCTGGTTCAATCCAACCTGGACGTCCACCCCGCCTCCGATCACAACGACTAGCTCGGCTAGTGCCCCGACCAGATAGGTTCACTGGTACTCGAGTGCGGTGACGCGGCGAGGTTAGTCGAATGGCGCTGCGACACGCCGTGGCCAGCCGCCTTTCGACTACCTTCGCGGACTTGTCCATACCGGCGGTTACAGCAGAAGCTGTCTGGACGAGGCACTAGCTGAGCTGAACCCGCGACAGGAGAGACCAACCGATGGCACTATACGCGGAAATTCGAAAGGTGGAAGAGGACGAACAACAGGTCCGCTATGCCTACACCGACGTGTCCGGGGTCGAGCGGACTCTCCGTCTCGACAAGCTTGCCGAGACGATACGCCTCGAAACCAGCGCCGACGACATCCTCTTCCGCGAAGTTGCGGCCAAGGTCGCCTCTGCTTGGCTGGAAGGCAAGAGGGCGCCTGATCGCCTTATCGTGCAGTCGTAGTCGGCCACACATCCTTGCGCTGTGACGTCGAACTAGTTGCCATATAGCTGGGGCAATAGACCAAGCGACGTCGACCTATCGGTTTGAAGCCGCCATCGGGAGAAGGCCGTGGACTCGCCAATCATCACACGGACGATCTCGACCGCAGCATTCGCGTCGACCTTCCTGGCGTTGCGGGCATTCCGCGATTGCTTCACGAGGACTACACCTGTGCTGCACGCCTCCCCAAGAACTCCCGCACTTCCGGTACGGCGGCATGGGTGCGGACCATGTTGGCGATCGAGTCGATTCGCTGGTGCAGGCGCGTGGAGGCGAGGCCAGCGATGGTGTCGTAGTTGTCGGCGAGCAGGGCGCAGGCTCGGGCGACGTCACCGGCGGTGGCGAAGTTCTCCGCGAGATGAACTTGCCACGCGGCGCGCTCCCGGGGCCAAGCGGACGACTTGTCTATCGCGGCAAGCAGATTCGAGGTTGCCGCGGAGTGCTCACCGAGCCGCATCTGCGCCCAGCCGACACCACCAACGAATTCAGCCTCGGGGAGGTAGACCCAATCCGGGTCGTGTCCGCGGGTTGATTCGTATGCGCGGTGCGCCCGGCTGATCGCCGCCGCCATTGCCGACTTGTCACCGCGAACCCCATGGGCTTCGGCTTCCCTGATCGCAATCAACGCGCGCAGTTTCGGGCCACCGTCACGGAGTGAGGCCCGTGCAGCGGCCTGCGCATATTGCACGGCGAGGGGGTTCCCTGCGGAGTCCCCTCCGGGGCGGCTCGCCATGAGGCAGCTGGCATTTCCGAACGCGTGCGCCGCCGCGATCCCGTCACCAGCCGCGTTCGCGGCATTCGCCGCATCCGCGTAGTACCGACGGGCATCATCGAGACGACCCGCGTCGTAATGCACCCACCCAGCGGCGGTCATCATCTCGGCAGCGGCGCTGGTGAGCGCCCGACCGACCGCATCGGTGTAGCTGCCGTGGTCGAGAAGCTGCTCGACATAACGGACTTGGTTCGCCGCCACCCGGCACAACCGATCGCCACCGACCACCAAATCCAGTTCATGGATCTGGTTCACGCTCTCGGTGATGGCCTCCACATCGCTCGCGCCGACTTTCACGCTGGATGCCGATGCGACTTTCGCTGGGGCGGTGGCCGACATCATCGCGGCCCCCGCACTCCCTAGTACCCCTGCTCTGAAGAAGTTGCGACGGTCCACATCTGCCTCCTGGTCCGACTCCACTACCAGTATGGCAAGCGGAACCCCGAGCGCACGGGCCACAAGCCGCAGAACACGAACATCATGCGAAGCCGGTCCGCCACGCTCCAACCCCGACACAGCGGGCTGCGAGAAGTTGATGAGTGCACCCAACTCGGCTTGGGTCATGCCGAGGGACTTCCTGATCCGCCGGATGACTTCGCCGGTCGTCATGTGCATAGCCAGCATCCCCCGATTGATGGTCGATTTCCCCTGAGCATCCGCCCCGGACAGCGGCGGCACCCGCAGGATATACGCCGCATTCCATAGCCGGAGCGCGAATCTGAATTCGCACTCCCACCTGGTTTTTCGTGGACCGTACTTTCGGCTGCGGCGCCCGGTGCCGGGCCGACGCCGCACCCACAGCGGCGCATCGGCCCGCCAGAGTGGCGGACCGGTGGCGAGAGCCCCCGGCACCGGGCGCCGCCCACCGACCGATGCTCGACACAGAGAGGTGTCACGTGTCCACGAATTCCCTCGCCATTTATCAGCTCATCGCCTTGTACGACGCTGCCGCGCATCAGGCGCCGACCCTGCCCTTCACCATCGGTCAAGCCCACGAGGTGATGCGCCTGCACGTTGCGTGCCGAGCGAAACACTGCCTCCGCAAAGCCGCGGCACGACAGGTACTGATCGACAGCGGACGACTGGTACCCGACCTGAGCAAGCCGCACTGACGCCGGATGTCCCGGCCCGAGCCATCGGACCCACATCGAATCCGCCATATCCACATCGAATTCGGCGTACTGCGGCTGGACTACCGTGCAGGCGCCGAGCAAGCCCGGGATGTGGCATGCCAACTGGCCCAGAGCTTCCCGGGACTCATCGTGACGGTCGATGACGACATTCGCGACGATCTCCCACGACTGCCCTGCGCACGGCTCTGGGACCACCCTCTGCCACGCTCCACCCGTTATTGACGCCGAGGCGTGCGGCGGTAGGCGTTCGCGGGATCTGACGCGACGAACTGCGCCCACGTCTGCCCGTCATGGGCATGATCGGGGCAGGTGTTCTCCCCGGCTCGGAATGCGCGGCCGACCCTTCCTGGCACCGGAATGCGGACAATCCGTCGCGGACGCTGCCGAGCGTCCCGCCACACCTGCGCCAGCTGCTGCAACGTCAGTACTTCCGGACCACCGAAGTCGGAAGCACGTCCCGCTGGTCCGCCGTTGACCAGCTCGGCGATCCGCCGCGCGACGTCGGCGGCGGCGACCGGCTGGAAGCGGAAGTCCAACGGCAACGGCGCAACCGGCCATCCCTCGACGGTCTGCAACACGGATGCGATCAATTCGTGGAATTGCGTCGCCCGCAGAATCGTGTGCGGCACGCCGCTGTCGATGATCTTCTGCTCGCACGCCAGCTTGTTGCGGTAATACCGGTACGGGATGCGATCGATGCCCACGATCGACACGTAGAGCAGCTGCTCGACACCCTGCGCGGCGCGAAGCAGATTCTCGGTTTGCGCGATGTCGGGTCCACCCCACCGACGGAAATCCGAGGCGGCATGCACGATCACGTCGGTGCCCGCGGCAGCCTCCGACACGCCCTCACCCGTCCGCAGGTCACCGGCATGCGTGCCCGCCCCGGGGCGTCGGGAGAGCACCCGGACGTCGTGGCCCTGTTCACGCAACCGGCCGACCACCAGCCTGCCCAGTGCGCCGGTTCCGCCCGTGACGAGAATGCGACTGCCCATCTATTGCTCCTTCCACATCGTCAACCTCTTTCTCGGACCGATCGGGTCGCGCAGATGGCTCGGCAACGGACGGTCACCATCGAGATCCGGCGACCTGCCCGTCAGGGACATCAGCGTGGCCGTCGCTGTCGACAAGTTCACCAGAACCCACCCTGCCCGGGTCGGTCGTCACCACGATCCAGCTCGGCGTGTCCCCCGGCCGACGGGTCCGCGACCGTTCGGCCTCACCACCGACCTGCGGCTCACGACTCGGCTGGAGCGCTTCCCCGCACGACCACCGCTGCGATCGGCGTCGAATGTCGGTGCCCCTTGCTAGCTTTCGTTCCGTTCTGATCTGACGAATACAGGCGAGGCGCACATGACAATCGGGGGATCCACCTATCTCGAACTGTCCGAGGACAGCGGTTCCGCGCACAAGTTCTACGAGGTAGTCGTCGCGGGCACGCAGGTGAGTGTCCGTTTCGGTCGCATCGGGGAGCAGGGGCAGACGAAGGTCAGTTCGTTCGCCACCGAGGAGAAGGCGCAGGCGGCCGCGGCGAAGAAGATCGGCGAGAAGGTTCGCAAGGGGTACGCGCCCGCGGTGATGGGTGCGCGGGCCCGGCGTCCGGTGACCAGGCGGGCGATCAGCAGCCAGCGCTCGACGGCGAAGTCCGCGCCGGTGCTGTGGAGCTTCGACTCGGGCGCCGCCGCGTTCGGCATCTTCGTCGACGAGCGTCGCTGCTGGGTGGGCAACGAGAACGGTGACGTGTACATTTTGACTCCGGAGGGCGTGGTCACCGGCCGTTACCGTCTGCCCGACTCGGTGAAATGCATTGTGGCCGACGACTTCTGGATCTACGCCGGGTGCGACGACGGCCGCGTCTACGACCTGTCGGGCAAGGTGCCGAGGGCCGCCTACGACATCGCGGCCGACGTCGACATCTACTGGCTGGACATTCACGACGGCATCCTGGGTGTCTCCGACCGCCAAGGCGGCATCACGGTGATCGACTACGAAGAGGAGTCGCTGTGGAGCCGCCGCAGCACCGGCGACTCGGGGTGGATGGTGCGCATCGACCCGAACGGCGTCTACCACGGGCATTCCACCGGCGTCACCAAGTACGACCTGGACAGCGGGAACACCCTGTGGCATGCCGATACCGGCGGCGACGTGCTGTTCGGCTGGCAGGAATCCGACGCGGTATACGCCGGGACGAGCCGTCGTCAGGTCCGGATGGTGGCCAAGAGCGGCCGGGCCGAACGGACCTACCAATGCGATGCCGCGGTTTTCTCCTGCGCCACCTCACCTGACGGACGCTACGTCTTCGCGGGTGACAACTACTCCTCCGTGTACTGCTTCGACTCCGCCGGGAACCGGCTGTGGAAATTGGCCACCGGCTGCGGCTCGGCCTATTCCATGCAGTACCACGACGACAAGCTGTATCTGGTGACCACCACCGGCACGCTGGCCTGCCTCGATGTCAGCGAAGCCGCCATCCGCGACGCCGAGCAGGGTGTGCTGCCCGAGACGGTGTCGGTGAAGGCCCCGGAGATCTCCGCCGTGGTGCCGAGCAACACCGTCGAGGTGACCTCCGACGCCGGAACCGGTGTCATCGTGGAATGCGTGAACCAGGGTGGCGCCCTGCGCGTCCGCGTCGTCTCCCCGGGATATCAGCACGGATGGAATGTCCAGTTCCCCAAGGATATTCGCCGTGCGGGTGCCCGATACGTGGTCGACGGCGTGTCCGAGTCCGCGCGCGGCGGTTTCTATCGGGTACGCGGAGATATCCGGCAACTGAACTGACCTCGTTCGGCTCGATCGTCAGCCGGCGCAGCCACCGACGTTCCCGGCAACTGTTGCCATAAGGCGCATCAGTTGCCGGGGCCGCGGGGGTGCGGAGGCAATCGGTGGTTATCGACGCCGAGACGTGCGGCTGTAGGCGTCCGCGGGCCGAACCGAAAGTCCGACGGCAACCGCGCGACCGGCCCCCTCGACGGTGTGCAAAGCGGACGCGATCAACTCGTGGAACTGCGTCGCCCGCAGAATCGTATGAGGCGGCATGCACGATCCCGTCGGTCCCCGCGACAGCGCCGATAGGCCCTCACCGTCCGCAGAGGTCGCCGACGTGTGTGCCCGCCCCCGCTTTGTCGGACCGATCGGGTCGCGCAGATGACCCGGGAACAGGCGGTGACGGAGCTGCGGCATCAAGATCCGGCAACGTGCCCGCCCGGGACATCAGCGTGGCCGTCGCAGTCGACCAGTCCAACAGAACCCACGCGGTTCAGGTCGGTCGCCACAGCGGGTGGGTACCCGCGGAACCTCCCCGGGCCGCTCAGATCTGCGGTGGCGAAACGGGTGGGAGACCGCCGGGCTGTGCTGTGCTCACGGTCGCCGGAGGCGGCGCCGCTGATCCGCGGTCTGCACCAGCGGCGCCATCCAGTCCGGTCGGGTGGAAATAGCCCCTGAAATTACCGTACTTTTCTACCAGCGGAGGGTTATTGGGATCGAAGGGAACCAGACGACCGTGGTCCAGGATATTCAGTTGGCCGTTCTGGTCCTTGACTATCAGCGCACTGAACCTCTCCCACTCCACGTAATCGCCCGTCTGCAGCTTGGTGAGATCATCGACGATCGCCGGCGGATGATCTGCGGTCAACTCACCCGCGGTTCCCGCGTATGCGGCTTTCGCATCGAAGGCGAAATTCTGCGCCTGCTTCTGCAAAGCCTCCGCCACCGGCCCCTGCGGCGCCTTCACGGTCGATTCGCCGATTTGGACATCCACCGCCGCACCCGGTGTCGTTATCGTCGGCGGAGTACCCGCATACGTCGGCGCCGTCACGCCGGGAGGAGACGTCTGTACAGCTGGGTTGGCGGTGTTCGCCGGCGCGTTGCGGTTCTGCTCGTGTTCCCGCTCGTCACGCGGATCCTTCTCGTCGCCTCTGTCATCCGTGGGGGGACGGTTATTTTGGTTCTGCGACAGAGCGTTCATCGCCATCAGCGGCCCGATCATATCGGCGCCACTGTTGTTATTATCGGCGCCACCGTTGTTATTAGTGGGGGTCGCGGCATTGCCTGTCGTCATGCCGGTTCCCGACCCGGTCCCGGTGCCTTGCATCGCCGCCTGGATCAGAGAACCGATATCCATGCTCGACGACGTGTCACCACCCAGAATCGACTCGGTACTGCCCAGCAAATCCGTGGTGTCCGTAGCCCCCGGGAGCAAATCCTCGAACGTGGAACTCAGATCCTCGTTCGCTAAACCAGCTTGTGCGAAAGGATCGTCGTAAACGGTGGTTTCGCTTCCGTCTCCGTCCCCGCTTCCTTCGCCATCGCCTTCGCCGCTTCCTTCGCCTTCGCCTTCGCCATCGCCATCGCCATCGCCGCTGCCTTCGCCATCACCCTCTCTGCTCTCCTCCTCGTCCGAGGGGTATCCAGGGAAGTCCCCGAACCGATCTGCATGTTCTTCGGCCCGGTGCGCGTAGTCGTTGACCTCTTTCACGCAATCCTCGAGTGCCTGTATGACGAGGCCGTAAATGGGCGCTTCTTCGACTAGGTGCTGAATACCAGGCGCCGTGAAGTTGTTTTCGCCGTACGTATACCCACTGCTTCCGTAGGATCCGGCATGGGGTTCTTGGAGCACCAACCAGATTGCATCATGGACCTCCTGAATCCTGTCGTACATCCGCTGGTACGTACCATAATTATCGTACGTGAGTTCCGTGTTCGCCTCCTCGAACTTTTCGTCCCACATACTCCACTCCCCGGCCAGTTCGTGGAGAAAATTTGTGGCCGATTGATATGCATCTTCGGTAGCACCCGACGCCCCGGCTTCGATATTGTTATAGAAATTGTCACCCGAGTCGTCACCCAAGTCGTCGTCCCAGGGGTTATCATCCTTGCCGTCGTCGAAGGCAATCGGCTTCTTACCCTCACCCATCTGGTACATCAAATACTTGAGCCGAAAGTTCGTCAATTCGATGAACGCCGTCAGGTCGTCCGACGCGCTACCTGGCGGGACCCGGATCTCTAGCGGGAACTCAGCGAGGTCGTCGCCTGCTTTGAAATCCTTGTCAGATCCTAAGAACTCGTCCTCTTGCTGTTCCGCTTCCTGTTCCGCTGCCTCCTCTTCCTCGGTGACGACCGCTGACGCGTCACCGGTCTCGAGCGCCTCGATGAGATCCGCGTATTCATCCGTGAGGCCCTTCTCCTCGGCATCGTGGACGAGCTGTTCTATTAGACTTCTATCAGCCGGTACTTCCCATTCATATCCCCGATTGCTGTGCTCTTCGATGTAGGTGTAATCGAGTTCGCCGAGGGCCTCCTCGAACCCGGCTGGGTCCGATTCAGCCAACTCGCTCAGCGCCTCCAACGAGGCCTCGGCTTGGCCATCTTGGAAACCAACGTCATCCACGGCACCCGGCTCATAGTGCCCTTTGATCTCATCGACGACTTCGTCTTTGTCCGTCGCCATCAAGCTCTCCTCTGCTCGCTGGGGCCCTTGGACCCCGCTAGACCCCAGCAATTCCGTGATAGACGCGGGAGGCCAGTCGAGGCCGATGGAACTGACGCCGCGGGCACGGGTCCCGACTCGGCGGACAACCTCAACGCACAGCACCGCCTTACCAGTGCTAGTCGTCTCCGTAGTTGAATATTCCCGATTCCCCGCTTCATCGAATATCTCTCATTCGGTCGACCCCAGCCGCCTCAGTTCATCTCAATACGGCCGTCGGGTCAACCGGATCCCGACATCTATGGTAGTTTTTTTAGAATCTTTTGATTTTCGAGCCGCCACCATGATCTCAATGGAGAGTAAAATCAGGTGCGGTTGCCGCCACGAAATCTCAAGAAGGTGTAAAAATTATATCCGGCGTGGTGTTCTTTTCACTGTCCGGTACAGGAGTCAGCCGGTCTGGAATTTCATATCATGCTGATACGTGGGCCGGACAGGCACCGCACCGTGCCCAGCGCCGTGCGCAAGATGGTGGCCCGCCCGCGGCAACGCGACGACACCCGAGTCAGCGACTCCATCAGCCGGATTCCACCCCCGCGAGGGCTCACCGCGGTTGGCGCCGAAGCATCGGTGAACACCCTGTGACCAGCGTTCCTCACAGCCCTGATCTCCCGATTCGTAGACGGGAGGTGACACCCGGTGGGAAGGTGGATGTACCGCAGGTGTCGGCAAAGGAGCGAGACGCATGGTGGACAAGACCAACGGAGCGCCCGCAGGCAACGGCGCGGTGACGGCGGAGGGCCCCGAGCAGATCCGCAACGTGGTCCTGGTCGGGCCCAGCGGATCGGGAAAGACCACGCTGGTGGAGGCCATGGCGCTCACCGCGCGGGCGGTGAATCGCGCCGGACGGGTCGAGGACGGCACGTCGCTGTCGGACTACGACGAGATCGAGCACCGCCAGCACCGCTCGGTGCAGCTGTCCGTGGTGCCGGTGGCGTGGGGCGGAGTGAAGATCAACCTGCTCGACACGCCCGGGTACGCGGACTTCGTCGGCGAGCTGCGGGCGGGACTGCGCGCGGCCGACGCGGCGCTGTTCGTCATCTCCGCGGCCGAGGGGGCGGACGGACTCACCGGAGCGACCAGAGCGCTGTGGGAGGAGTGCGCCGCGGTCGGGATGCCGCGCGCGATCGTGATCACCCACCTGGATACAGCGCGCGACGAGTACGACGTGATGACCGAGGCATGCCAAACCGTGCTGGGCGGCGGTTCGACGGAAAGCATTCTCCCGCTTCATCTTCCGGTGTACGGCCCGAAGAACCCGGATGGGCACCGGCCGGTCACCGGCATGGTGGAGCTGCTGCCGCACTGCATCGGTGACTACTCCTCCGGAACGGAGGTCCAGGGCGACCCCTCGCCCGAGCAGGCACCCGAGCTGGAGGAGGCGCGCAACCGTCTCATCGAGGGCATCATCGCCGAGAGCGAAGACGAAAGCCTGATGGAACGCTACCTGGAGGGCGCGGAGATCAGCCTGGCCACGCTGGTCGCCGACTTGGAGCGGGCGGTCGCGCGCGGAAGCTTCCATCCGGTGCTCTTCGCCGCGCCCGCCCCCGAAGGCGCCAAGCAGGGCCTGGGCACGGTGGAACTCCTCGAGCTCATCACCGGCGGGTTTCCGACGCCGGTCGAGCACGACATCACCGCCAGCAACGGCGCCGGACCGCATCCGCTGCGCTGCGACCCAGGCGGCGAGCTGGCCGCCGAGGTCATCCGCACCGCCTCCGACCCGTACGTCGGACGGGTCTCGTTGGTCCGGGTCTTCTCCGGCACCTTGCACCCCGACGACACGGTGCACGTCAGCGGCCACGGGCTCGAGGACCGGGGTCATGAGAGTCACGAGGTGGACGAGCGCGTCGGCGCCATCTCGGCCCCCTTCGGCAAACAGCAGCGCCCGCTCGGGCAGGCGATCGCGGGCGACATCGCCTACGTCACCAAACTCGGTCGCGCCGAGACCGGCGACACGCTGTCGTCCACGGACAACCCGCTGCGGATCGAGCCATGGCCGATGCCCGACCCGTTGCTACCCGTCGCCATTCGCGCGCACAGCAAGGCCGACGAGGACAAACTCTCCCAGAGCCTGGCCCGCTTGGCCGCCGAGGATCCGGCCCTGCGGCTCGAGCACAACGGGCAGACGCATCAGCTGGTGCTGTGGTGTCTCGGCGAAGCGCATCGCGACGTCGCCCTGGAGCGGTTGCGGACGCGGTTCGGGGTGCAGGTCGACGTGATCGATCACGTGGTGGCCTTGCGCGAGACGTTCGCGGGAAAGGCGACCGGGCGCGGCAGGCATGTGAAGCAATCCGGCGGGCACGGGCAGTACGCCGTGTGCGAGATCGAGGTCGAACCGCTCCCCGAAGGGTCGGGGATCGAGTTCGTGGACCGCGTGGTCGGCGGAGTCGTTCCGCGCCAGTTCATTCCGTCGGTCGAGAAGGGCGTGCGAGCGCAAGCCGCGCGCGGGCTCACCGCCGGATTTCCGCTCGTGGACGTGCGGGTGACCCTGTTCGACGGCAAAGCACACTCGGTCGACTCCTCCGACGCCGCGTTCCAGACCGCGGGCGCGCTCGCCCTCCGGGAGGCGGCGGCGACCGCGGGAATCAGAGTGCTGGAGCCGATCGCCGAGGTCTGGGTGCTGGTCTCCGACGAGTACGTCGGACCGGTGCTGAGCGACCTGTCCAGCCGGCGCGGACGCGTTCTCGGCACCGAACCGCACGGCTCCGGACGAACCAGGATTCACGCCGAAGTGCCGGAACTCGAACTCAGCCGCTACGCCATCGACTTGCGGTCGATCTCCCACGGCACCGGCGATTTCACCCGCGCCTACGTGCGCCATGAAGCGATGCCGAACCAGCTGGCGGCCGCGAGGCGTGGGGAGAAAACGCGCGCCTGAAACCGCTCAGCGCCCGAATGGTCAATCGCCGCCCGGACTTACGCGGGGCGAGTGGTAACCCATCGGCTGCTGTCATCGCTGCACGGCTTCCCACGGAACTGTCGATCTCCACCCGCCGGGGTACAGTTGCCCTCGTCTGCAAGCCCGTTGTCAGGTGGAGAAAACAATGGACCCCTCCCGCTGTGTCGTGCTGGTGCCGGTGCACGATTACATCGAGCCGGGATGCGCGGAGGGATTGGCGGAACTCGAACGGCTCGGCTATCCGGTCTGGCGCATATACGGTTGTTCCGCGATCGATCAGGCGCGCAGCCAAATCGCCACCGATGCCTTGGCGCAGGGTTTCGAGGAGCTGATGTGGATCGATGCGGATATCCGATTCCATCCGAAAGCGGTCGAGATACTACGGTCCCACGACCTGCCGGTTGTCTGCGGTATCTACCCCAAGAAGAAGTCGCGCAAACTGGCCTGCAGCCTGTTGCCCGGTACCGATAAGATCGTATTCGGCACGGGCGGCGGCACGCTGGAGATCCGTTACGCGGCAGGCGGATTTCTCCTCACCAAACGGTATGTCTACGAGAAGATCGCGGAACAGGAAGAGCTCCCGGTCTGCAATGAGCAGTTCGGGCGCGCCAATGTCCCGTACTTCCTGCCGATGATCATCCCGGATGGCGCGAACCACTGGTATCTCAGTGAGGATTTCGCATTCTGTGAGCGCGCTCGACGCTCCGGATTCACTATCCACGCCGATACCCGGTTCCGTTTGGAGCATATCGGCAAGTACGGATACACCTGGGAGGACGCCGGAACCGGGCGGAATCGCTACGCCCGTTACGAGTTCACCATCAGTCGACGCGCTGGTGGCGTCGCTGAGCAGGTCGAAACGGATACGAGTATCGACCAGGCCACCTGACCCGGCCCATCCGGACAACCGGGGTTCGCTGGTGGATCGGATGGAATAGCCGCGCTCACTCGCGCGCGTGCGGTTCCTCGCTGAGCGAAGAGTGTTCGGACGCGGGCGAATACAGCTGGATCGATGAGCTGTCCCGACGTACACCGATGCTGTGTGCCACGTGCAGGATCGAGGCGCCGTCGGCATCACCGAGAATACGAGGCAAACCAGATCCGGGACGTTCACGGTGCAGGAGTTTGTTGCGGGGCGTACTCCCGACCATGTCGCCCACCTCGACCGCGGGTACCGACGGCAGTCTGCTCCGCAGCGCCCGATTCCACTCTGGTACCCGATCGTATTGATGCACAATCGGGTACAGCTTGCCCGCGGACGTCCGCACGCCGTCCGTGGTGAGGACCGGCTCGGGCTCCAAGAGGAACGGACGCAGAATCCGCACCCTGCCCGGGTCACCCAATGTGCCGCCCTGACAGACGAAACCGTCCTCCGAAGCCACCAACTGCACAGCCGAGCGATACGGCTCCATATCGAGCAGCAGGTTGTACGCGCTCTGATCCGCGACCGGCACGCCAGCCGACTCGGCGATCAGGGCGATGGCAAGACACAGATCCGCCACCATACCGGCCTGGCCGGCCAAGACGCCGACATTGCGGACCACCTTCGACCGCAAGCGCTCGGCATGTGCCGGGAAACTTTGTTGCAGGTTGTTCCGATTCCATGCCTCGTCGCGGTACCGCACCGCCTCGCTGACGGCGAGAAAGGGCTTCTTCAGGTTGCTTTCCAACCACCTGACCGGATCCGCTTGGAAGTACACGTCCCGCACATCGGTGACAACCGCGAACCGGAGCGAATGCGCGAACGTCCGCAGAACATGGGCGATATCTTCGAACCGAGTGTTGTATACGCTGCCACGCAGCGGCATTCGTACCGCATGCAACCCGAGTGATTCCAGGTTCTGGACGACGACATCGCCGCGGCGACCCCGGTCGTACACGATGACGACGCCCACACAGTCGAATCCGGCCGCTACGAGGCTTCGCGCCCACGGCTCGACCTCGGCCCACTCGTACCTCGCCACCGCACCGATGACGATGTCCTTCCTCGGGCCCATTCTTCCGCCCGCTCAGATCTGTGGTGGTCCGACGGGTGGTGGACCACCGGGCTGTGCCGCGCTCACGGTCGGCGGCGGTGGCTCGGCGGATCCGGGATTGGTAGTGGCGGTGGCATCCAAACCGGTCGGGTGGATGTAGCCCGTGAAATTCCCGTACTTTTCCGTCAGCGGGGGGTTGTTGGGATCGAAAGGAACGAGGTGGCCGTTGTCCAGAATATTCAGGCCGTTCTCGTTCTTGACGATCAATGCGCTGTGTCGCTCCCACTGCACGATGTCACCGGTCGCCAACTTCGCCATATCATCGACAATCGCGGGCGGATGGTCCGCATTCACCTCACCCGCAGTACCCCGGTAGGCATCTATCGCATTCATGGCGACATTCTGATGCTGCCGCCGCAAAGCCTCCTCGACCGGAGGCGATACCTGCACTTTAGAATTGTCGATTTGGTAAGTCCGCATGTCACCCGGTGTCGTGACCGGCGGCGGAGTACCCGCATAGGTCGGCGCCGTCACGCCGGGAGGCGACGTCTGAACAGCGGGATTGGTGGGGGTCGCCTGCGCCTGGCGCTCCCGCTCACGTTTCCGTTCCTCCCGCTCGCGCTCGCGGTCGTCCTCGTTTCTGTCATCCATGGGTTGACGATTTTGGTTCCCCAACTGTGACAGAGCGCTCATCGCCATAAGCGGCCCCAGCATATCGGTGCCACTGTTGTTACTAGCGGGGGTCGCGGCATTGCCAGTGGTCATGCCGGTTCCCGACCCGGTTCCGGTGCCTTGCGAGGCCGCCTGGATCAGAGATCCGATGTCCATGCTCGATGCCGCATCGCCGGTAAGGTCGCCCAAACCGGTCTGCGTGCCGGCGAGAGGATCTGTCGGGTCCGTAGTACCCGAGAGCAAGTCGTCGAACGTGGAACTCATGTCCTCGTTCTGGAACCCGGCTTGCTGTGTGGAACCATCCTGACCAGTGAGTCCATCGTATCCGCCATTGTAACCGCCGTTGTTCCCGCCGTTGTTACCTCCATTGTTCCCGCCGTTGTCACCTCCATTGTTCCCGCCGTTGTCACCGCCATTATCCCCGCCGTTATCTCCCCCATTGTCACCACCGTCGCCCGAGGGATAACCAGGGAAATCCCCGAACCGATCTGCATGTTCTTCGGCGCGATCCGCGTAGTCGGTGACCTGTCCCACGCAATAGTCGATCGCTTGGTTGACGATTCCATAAATGGGCTTTTCTTCGACTATGTTCTGGATGCCCGGCGCCGTGAAGTTGTTTTCACTGAACGTACTCCCGCCGTAATATCCGGCATGAGGTTGTTTCAGTGCCGCCCAGATGTCATCGTGGGCCTCCTGAATCTTGTCGTACATCCGCTGGTACGTACGATAATTATCGTGCGTGAGTTCCGTGTTCGCCTCATCGAATTTTTCGTCCCACATACTCCACTCCCCGGCCAGTTCGTGGAGAAAATCTGTGGCCGATTGGTATGCATCTTCGGTAGCGCCCGATGCACCCCCGGCTTCAACTGCTGCCCCATTTTCAATTTTTTTATAGAAATCACTGCCCTTGTCGCCACCCAGGTCGTCGTCCCAGAAACGAACGGATTTGTCCACAGCAGTGCCGAAGGCTTCCGGCTTCTTGCCGGCACCCATTTGGTACATCAAATACTTGAGCCGATAGTTCGCCAGATCGATGAATGTGGTCAGGTCATCCGACGCGCTACCTGGGGGCACCCGGATCTCCAGCGGGGAATCAGCGAAGTCGTCGCCTGCCTTGAAATCCTCATCGGTCCCTAAGAACTCTGTCTCTTGCCGCCGCGCTTCCTCTTCCGCTGCCCGTTCCTCTGCAGTAGGGGGCGGATCGGTCGGTTCGCGATCGTGGTCCTTCTGCCGATCATCAGGGTCGATTGTATATACATTTCGACCGCCTTCACTGATCGTTCTTATCCCAAAAGCCTGCCCCTCCGGGGTAAGGAGGTAATCGCTATCACCGGGACCGTTTGGTTCGCCTATTGCAATCGGATCCCCACCCTCAGGGTTCACCTCATACAACTGGACGTCGGCACCGGGCTTTTCCTGTGCGTAGTAGAAACCCGACGAGGGAGGACTCGTGGACTTTGTGTAGTTACCCTCGCTGTCGTAAGTAAAATAATTGGTCATGCGTGCTCCTCGACGGGCGGTGTTGCCGCTAGCCCTTTCCTGGTGCCGCTGGTTCGATCGCCCGAAGATGAGACGATGGCGCCGGAATCAATGTGCTCGTCGAGCATCCGAGTGTCCCGGACGCCCAATATGTACTTTCCGTTCGACGAGTACAGCCAATCCCCCGCATTGCGCGTATACCCCCCATTGATAATGCCGGAACGACCTTCATTTCCTATCAGCACAACCACGTGGATCACATGCGTGCCACCGAACTGTTCGCAAGCCGACAACATCCCCATACCGAATCCCCCGACCGGACACCCGTCGGGCCACCAGCGCCTCACACCTCTGGCGCCGAACGCCGAACCCTCGAGCCGCCTTCGATATCAGTGCCCTCGATTGCACCCGCAGCCGAATACCCGATGTCGCCCTTACGTTGATGACTATCCCCCACCCTGTTCCAACCGCGGGCACGAGCCAAGAGGTACCGCTCGGCCTTCTCCTTGAACCCGTGAGCCGCATGACCGACATTGGAATAGAAGTTGGTCGAATAATCCGGATTGTGTTTCGCCCGCTCGCGAGCAGGGGCTACCTTGCCATGGTCGGCGTCGCCCCGTTTACGCATATTCTGCGTATCTTGCCTGAAGTCTTTCATATCGACGAACTCTTTCCACTCCGAGCGGTATTTCAATTCTCACGCATCCCCATCCTTGGGGACACGAAGGGCAACAGCGGGTCGAGCGCACCGCCCGGCGCCGCGCGGCTCACGCTCGGTCGGAATCAGAAGCGCTCACCGAACTCGGCCTTCTCCATGATGTTGTACTCGGCTTCAGTGGGTAACCCCAACGAGTCGGCGAGACGCGGCAACCCGCCGTTGTACAGCAGCTCCGCACGCCGACCGACCCGCGACTTCAGGTAGGCCAACCGAGCGACTCGAAGAACCTCGCTGGCCAGCCAGTCGTCTGTGTGCTCCCCCACCTCGTCGCCGAGATGGAGACCGACGATCATGCCGCTGCGGTCACATGCCACACCAACCGAGTACTCGGGGTTGAATACCTCATAGACGAGGTTGCGCCAGTCGGGCGGCGATTCGGCCTCGGCGCCGTCCGACGTATCCAGATCCGTCACCGCATCACTCCTGGGAATCGTCGAGCACACCGGCAAGTTACGGCTGCGGCCACGACGCCTTGGGCCAGGTCGTCTCCTTGACGGCAATTTCGTGCTGCCGCAGCGCATCCATGGTGCTGTCTCGAATCGCTGCCATGATGTCGGCCACCAACTCCTGCCTGCTAGCAGCGTGCGCGATCGTTCCGGGGGCGATGTACAGATCGGTGAGTCTGCCCATCGCGTCCACTTCCGGAATCACCCGTGTGCTGGGGGAAGGCCGCCGGGCTCGGATCCGGTCGATCCGCTCCAGCATGTCATCGGCGGCATGCACCAGCGCCCGACCCGATTCCAGCGCCGCCACCGTATAGGGATGCATCATGCGGGCCCAGTCCTCCGCCACGATCGCCGCACTCCCAGCGAACGACCAACCATTCCCCCGGCGACCGGGCAGCGACCTGACAACCCGCGAACAGGCATGCCGGACCGCGCGCTGATCGGACGCACAGTCGGGTTGACGCCCAGCTCTTTTCGCATGCCACCTCCTCCCATGGATGATAGATTCCTAGTTCTTCATGCTTCCCGCAGGCTTCCCAAGCATGAGAAGAAAAGGCAGGCAGTCCCGCGCCTGCCGGGACTGCGAAGTGACGCGCTCACCGAACGGCGCGTCACCGCCGTCACCAACCGGCTGCGCCCAGCAAAGTGATCGCGGAACGGATCGGACTCATCCGACTACCGCGGCTGGAGCTGGTCGGCCGCGCCGCCTTCAGCTGGCATTCAGGTTGGTCGTGCCAGACTCCGCCGATGCGAACCGAATCAGTGGACGTGACCGAGGTCCGAGTGGGAGATGTCATCCGAGATCCGTTCGAGGCGGACAATTGGAGAAGGGTGCGAGAGCTCGCTTACGACCTTCTTCCGAAAAACGACGGCTCCGGTGGATATTGGGAGCTGTACGCCTTTATCGGTCCCCTTGTCGAGCCACCCGTCGACGTCGAATCGGGCGATCAGCCGGGGTGCGATCGATTCATCTTCCGTGAGGACGAGCGTGTCATACGGAGAGTGAGGTCGCGAATGCCCCGTGGTTTGCCAATATGACGACCTGCCCCGAACGCAAACGAGTCCACCCGCTTCGCGACCAGATGCACTGATCACGGAACGGATGGACTCGCTGGCTATTCGCAGGTCGGAGCCGGTTGACGACTTACACGTCGAAGTACAGCTCGAACTCGTACGGGTGCGGGCGCAGGTTCACCGGCGCGATCTCGTTCTCGCGCTTGAGGGAGATCCAGGTCTCGATCAGGTCCTCGGTGAAGACGTTGCCCTCGGTGAGGTAGTCGTGGTCCTGCTCGAGGCGGTCGATGACCGAGGCCAGGCTGGTGGGGGCCTGCGGGATGTTCTTGGCCTCCTCCGGCGGGAGCTCGTAGAGGTCCTTGTCGACCGGGGCCAGCGGCTCGATCTTCTTCTTGATGCCGTCCAGGCCGGCCATCATCATGGCGGCGAACGCCAGGTACGGGTTGCCCGAGGAGTCCGGCGCGCGGAACTCGAGGCGCTTGGCCTTCGGGTTGTTGCCGGTGACCGGGATGCGGACCGCGGCGGAGCGGTTGCGCTGCGAGTACACCAGGTTGATCGGCGCCTCGAAGCCGGGGACCAGGCGGTGGTAGGAGTTCACCGTCGGGTTGGTGAAGGCCAGCAGCGACGGCGCGTGGTGCAGGATGCCGCCGATGTAGTGGCGCGCCAGGTCGGACAGGCCGCCGTAGCCGGCCTCGTCGTGGAACAGCGGCTTGCCGTCCTTCCACAGCGACTGGTGCACGTGCATGCCCGAGCCGTTGTCACCGAAGAGCGGCTTCGGCATGAAGGTGACGGTCTTGCCCTCGGCCCACGCGGTGTTCTTGACGATGTACTTGAACAGCTGCAGATCGTCGGCCGCGTGCAGCAGGGTGTTGAACCGGTAGTTGATCTCGGCCTGACCGGCGGTGCCGACCTCGTGGTGGCCGCGCTCCAGCTCGAAGCCCGCGTTCTGCAGGTTGGTGGAGATCTTGTCGCGCAGGTCGACGTAGTGGTCGTACGGCGCGACCGGGAAGTAGCCGCCCTTGTTGCGGACCTTGTAGCCGCGGTTGCGGGTGCCGTCCGGGTTGAACTCCTTGCCGGTGTTCCAGGAACCGGAGACCGACTCGATCTCGTAGAAGGCGCCGTTCATGGCCGAGTCGTAGCGGATCGAGTCGAAGATGTAGAACTCCGCCTCGGGGCCGAAGTACGCGGTGTCGGCGATGCCGGTCGAGCGCAGGTACTCCTCCGCCTTGCGCGCGACGTTCCGCGGGTCGCGGCTGTAGGCCTCCCGGGTGAACGGGTCGTGCACGAAGAAGTTCATGTTCAGCGTCTTGGCGGCGCGGAAGGGGTCGATGCGCGCGGTGCTGTAGTCGGGCAGCAGCAGCATGTCCGACTCGTCGATCGACTGGAATCCACGGACGGAGGAGCCGTCGAACGCTAGCCCCTCCTCGGCGAGGTCGGTGGTGAAGGCCTTCGCCGGGATCGAGAAGTGCTGCTGCACACCGGGAAGATCGCTGAAGCGGATGTCGACGTACTCGATGTCCTCGTCAGCGATGTATTTGATGACCTCGTCGGCCGTGCTGAACGTCACTTGTTCTCCTTACGGATCGGTTCCCAGCCAGTGTCGATTGCATGGGTTCGTCGCGACCAGACGCTATGGATGCCGTGTTTCCCTGTAGTCAAGCCCGTGTTTCGCCAGTGTTACACGTGCGTCTGGGCGGGTGGCGCGGACCACCCGCGCTCGCAAAGCATGGTAGTCCTGCGGCCTCGTGCCGTGCGCGGCGACCTGAACTCCGCTTATGCGGAATCGGGCGGCCGATCGCGCGCGCCTATCCTGGGGTCCATGGCACGCAGCACCGGCTCCTGGCTCTCCGGACCTCCGGCCGACCCCGGCGATCCGGCAACCCCCGAGTTCCCCGGTGAGCACCTCGGCCTCCCGAAGAAGGGAGCGGGCTCGCTGGCGGGAATGGGCCGCCGGATCGCCGCCCTGTTCGTGGACTGGATGATCGCGCTCGGCATCGCGGCGCTCATCGCGCGCAGCACGTCGGCGTCCAGCCTGACACTGCTGATCTGGTTCGTCATCGGCGTCGGCGCGGTGACGCTGTTCGGCTTCACGCCGGGGCAGTACTTCCTGCGGCTGCGGACGGTCCGCGTCGACGCGCCGGAGCCGGTCGGCTTCGTCCGCGCGCTGGCCAGGCAGGTGCTGCTGCTGTTCGTGGTGCCCGCGCTGTTCACCGACGCCGACGGCCGCGGTATGCACGACCGTGCGACCGGCACGGCGCTGGTGCATTCGCGCTGAGCTGTCCGGCATCGGGTCACGCCGATAGGCTGCGCCGGTGTCGTTGAATCCGGTGATGCTCGGTGCCCGTTTCCTGCTCGAACTCGTCGCCATGGCTTCGTTCGGCGTCTTCGGCTGGCGCGCGTTCGAAGGGCCGTGGAAGTTTGTGCTGGTGGTGGCGCTCCCGTTAGCCGCGGCGGCGCTGTGGGCGGCCTGCTCGGTGCCCGGCGACCCGAGTCGGGACGGGCGGTCGGTGATCGCCGTGTCCGGCTCGGCGCGCCTGGTGATCGAGCTCTCGGTGCTCGGCGGTGGGGCGCTCGCGCTGCAGTCGGCGGGTCTGCCGGGCTGGGGAGTGGCGCTCGCGGTGCTGGTGATCGTCTATCACGTGCTCGCCTACGACCGGGTTGTCTGGCTGCTCACCCGCGATCGAGGCGGCCTCCCGACACAGACGCGCCGTCGACCGTAGTTCCCGGCCGTAGCGCATGATGCAAAAAGGCCCGTGTCGCATGGACTGCGGCACGGACCTGGCGGCAAGCTGTCAGCGCCGACGGATGGTCCGCTGCACGCCGCGCATCTTGGCGCCCGCGGGCATCGGCCCCTTCGGCAGCGCGGGCCCGGTGCGTGCGCTGAGCGCGGACAGGCGGCCTTCGATGAGCTCCATGCGCTTGGTGTCGATGTTGCGGGGCAGCTTGGTCAGGTAGCGCTGCAGGTCCTTGATCGGAACCTGGCCCTCCTCGTTGCCGACGATGACGTCGTAGATGGGGGTGTCGCCGATCAGCCGGGCGGTGCGCTTCTTCTCCTGGGCCAGCAGCGATTTCACCCGCTGCGGCGCGCCCTCGGCGACCAGCACGACGCCCGGCAGGCCGATCACGCGGTGCACCGCGTCCAACTGTGTGGTGGCGGCGACGCCATTGCTGACCCGCCACTTGCCCTGCAGATTGTCCAGCACCCAGGCCGCGGCGCCAGCCTGGCCCTCGGCCTTGCGGTAGACGCTGGTCTGCACCCGGCGGCCGAAGATGATGAACGCGACCAGCGCGCCGAGCACCACGCCGAGCGGCACGAGGAACCAGGTGAGCCCGAAGATCAGGCCGATCACGACGGCGACGGCGGTCATGCCGACCACGGCGCCGATCATCAGCGGCAGCAGCAGCTTGTCTTCCTTGCGCTGCATCTGGAACGCCTGCCACAGTTGCCTGCGGCGTTCGCGCGACTGCTGCTTGCGGGCCGCTTTCGCCGCGGCCTTCGCTTCCTTGGAGGGCTTGCCTGCTGCCATGTCTCTCAGAATAGTGCCCAGGTAGTCGCGGCTTTGCCGTGGGAGCGCGGCCTCGATCAATTCCAGCCGCGGCGGGCGATCGGCCCGAGCACGGTGAGATCCAGATCACCGGACGCCTCGGTCCAGCCCATCGCGCGCAGTTCCACGGGATCGGCCACGCCGAGTGCGTCGCGCAGGCCGACGGCGACCGAGCGGGCGAACTCGAGCAGGCTGTTCGGCGCGATCGGCCAGAACAGGGTTCTGGTCCAGTTGCCCGCGTCGCTCCGCGACGGTGGCTCATGCCAGCCGAGTGCGCGCAACTGCTGCGCGGCGGCATCCGGTATCGGTTGACTCAAGTAGTGGTTACCGGCCAGCTCAGCGGACAGTTTGATGTCGTACTGCACGAATTGGACAAAGCGATTGCCCGGCGCGGCGATGATCAGGGTCGCACGCGAGGGCAGCTCCGACAGACACAGCGCCAGCGCTTGCACGAACCCGTCCCAGTCCGCGGTCACCGCCTCGCTCATTCTTCCCCCGGGCTTCAGCATTGGCCTGATCATACGCCGACCCGCTTGCGACAACAGGCTGATCACCTTGCGCCCCTGGCTCGTTCACACATGCGATAGCGATATGGAACAACTCGGCGCGCATCGCCGTCCACGGCCGGAACCTGCGGTGTCCTGGTCGATCACCCCGTCGGAACACCGCACACCGAGCGTCGGGAAGCACCACTCGTCTTGCGGCGAACTCCCGGGCGATACGGTCAGGGTATGTCCGTGCGGAGCACCAGGGGTTCGTTCGGGGACTATTCCCTCGAACGACTGCTGGGTCGTGGCGGTATGGGCGAGGTGTGGTTGGCGCGCGACCGTACCGGCGGCACTGTCGCACTGAAGGTGTTGTCCGCGGCGTATTCCGCTGATCCAGGCTATCGGCGGCGCTTCGAGCGGGAAGCACAGTTGGGGGCCAAGGTACGCAACTCGCACATCGTGCCAATTAACGCTTTCGGCGAGATCGACGGGCATCTGTTCTTGGAGATGGCCTACATCGAAGGTGTCGACCTGGCCACGCGCCTGCGGTCGGGTGCTCTGACACCGCCCCGGGCCGTCGAGATCATCTCCCAGGCCGCCGAGGCGCTGGATGCCGCACATGCGGAAGGGCTTGTGCACCGGGATGTGAAGCCGGGCAATATCCTCGAGCACACCAGCGGTTTCGTGTATCTCATTGATTTCGGTATCGCCCGCGCCGCCGACGGCACCGCGCTCACAGCCACCGGGCTGGTGGTGGGCACCTTGGGGTACATGGCGCCGGAGCGCTTCACCGGTACCGCCGACGCCCGATCCGATGTCTATTCGCTGGCCTGCGTGCTCTACGAGACCCTCACCGGGCAGCTGCCCTATGGCGACGGCGACCCGGCACAGCAGATGCGCGCACATCTGATGTCCGCACCCCCGCGCGCCGCACAGGTTGCCCGCGAGGTTCCGCCCGCGCTCGACGCCGTCATCGCCCGCGGCATGGCCAAGGAACCGGACGAACGATATGCCAGCGCGGGAGAATTCGCCGCCGCGGCCCGCGGGGCCTTGGGGGCGCCCGCATCGGCGCAACCGGCGCGGCCGGTCCTCGACTCCGAGGCATCGCACGGTGGACCGCCGACCCGCGTCATGACCAGCGCTGATGTGCCGCCGACCGCGACGATGCCCGGCCCGGTGACAGCCCATCCCAGGGGACTCGCGCCTACTCGGATCGCGCCTCCCGCCGCACGGCACAAGGCCGTGCCGCGCTGGTGGGTGCCCGTCGCCGCCGGGGCGGCACTCGTCGCCGCGGCGGCACTGTGGCTACTGAGCAGTCTCGGGTCCGGCCCCGTTCCGAGCACGACCACACCCGAGGCGCCCGCCACGGCTTGGACCGCTCCTCCGGGCGGCGCGCAGCCCGCGGACGCGGGCCGTGGGGTGCGCGACGGCAACTTCGCTTTCACCGTGACCGAGGTGGTGTCCAACGCCAACACCACCGGCCCCGCGACCACAGGCGGTACGTACACCATCGTGACGCTGACGGTCACCAACGTGTCCGACGGCAAACAAGCGTTCACCATCGCCGATCAACGCTTGGTCACCACCGACGGCCGGTCCGTAGCCCCCGACGCGGCGGCCACCGCCGAACTCGACCTGTCCCGCAACGACTTCGACCAGATCGATCCCGGCGGTACCAGCACCATCCGGCTGGCCTTCGACCTCCCCGGCAAAGACAAGAAGAACGACAAGAAACCCGGCAAGAAGGACGACCGAGTAGACGCCGTCCCGAGCCACTTGGTCCTCCACGGCAGCCCATCGTCCCCTGGCGTGACCGTGCCGATCCGCTAGCCGCTCCGGCGTTTCCCTTTCTCGTTCAGTTCTGTCTCGGCGCGGCTTGTCGCGCAGCGTGCATCCGGGCGCGCCGCCGCCACCGGCCGACCACCCCGGTTCCGGGGGCTGGACGACTGTCCGGGCAAACTCGATAGTCCAATGGTGATCGAACGACCCGTCCTGCTGCGCGCCCTGTGCGGGCTGCTGCTCCTGCTCGGAGCCATCACCCCGGTTACGGCGCACGCCGAGCCGCTCCGGGCGCCCTACCAGTGGACGCAGGCGTTCATCGACGGCAAGGACGGCACCCGGCTGCACGCCGACATTCTGCGTCCGGCGGGGATGTCCGAGGACACCCGCACTCCCGTCATCCTCACCGTCAGCCCGTACCGCGCGCATCTGGCCTACCTGAGCGAGCCACGCCCGACCGGCGGCCCGTCCACCGACAACCTCAGCGCCGACCTGTTCCTGGCCGCGGGCTACACCTACGTCATCGTGGACCTGCGCGGGTTCGGCGGCTCCGACGGCTGCCCGGATTTCGGCGGCCCCGGCGAGCGCGCCGACGTCGCGGCCGCGGTGGAGTGGGCGGCCGGGCAGCCGTGGTCCACCGGGAAGGTGGGCATGTTCGGCGTCTCCTACGAGGGGTGGACCGGGCTGATGGGCCTGGCCGCCGAGCCGGAGGGCCTCGCGGCGGTCGCCGCGTTCGAGCCGGTCGTCGACCCGTACTCCTACCTGTACATGCAGGGCATCTCGTGGAAGTTCTCCGGGAAGCCGATCACCGAAAGGGGCGTGCGCCCAGCCGATTTCGCCGGTTTGGAGCATCTGCTCATCGCGTCGACACCGCCGCGGCCGGAGGACAGCGGCGAATACCGGTCCAACGCCACGCAATTGCCGTGGCAGTGCTATCAGCGCTACTTGACGGAAATCGGCGATCACGCCCCCGACACCGCCTTCTGGCGGGATCGTGATCTCGTCGCGCCCCTGCGCGGCAACACGATTCCGCTGTTTCTCGGTCAAGGCTTCGTCGACTACAACACCCGCGCCTACCGGGTGTTCGACCTGTGGAACGGCCTCGGCCCCGGTGCGCACCGGGCCTGGTTCGGTCAATGGGGCCACCGCACCTGCAACGACAAATGCGGCACACCGCATTTCGACACCGAACTCCTAGCGTTCTTCGACAAACACGTGGCGGGCCGTGACGTCGAAATCCCCGGACCGAGGATCACCGTCGGCCAGTTCGACGGCCGCTGGCGCGCGGAGACCGCGTGGCCGCCCGCCGACGCGCAGCGGGTCTCGGTCCAGCTGCGGCCCGGCCACTACACCGACCGCGGCCTCGTCCCAGGACTCGACCGCGAGATCTGGTCGGTGTCCGCGCCACTGGCGCAAGACCAGCACCTGTCCGGCATCCCCACCGCGACGCTGCGGTTGAGCGGCCCGCCCACCGCCACCGTCGCCGTCGAGCTCTACGACATCGCGCCCGACCTGCGCGCCACCGTCATCACACGCGGCATCGCCCCCGTCGCCGACACCGCAGAGGTCCGGTTGCTCGCCCAGGACTGGCCGATCGCGGCCGGACACCGGATCGGCGTGCGCGTCACCGACGTGATCGACGACGTGTGGTCGCACTCCCCCGCCTTCGCCCCGGTCACCGTCGCCGCGGCGAATGTCGAGCTGCCGCTGTTGACCGGCACGCGGCAGCCCGACCTGCCCGGCGGACTCACCGAGGGCATCGTGAAGTGGCGAAACGAGAAGACGATCGCCCTCGATCCCGACATGTTGAACAATGCAACGGTGTCCATGACTTTGCCGAACCGCACCGGTACCCGATGACGGACCCCGTCGACGACCCGACCGCCGAACGCCTCGCCGCCGCACTGCGGTGCGCGACCGTGTCCACCGACGACCCGCGCGACGCCGACGACGCCGCGTTCGAGCGCCTCGACGCCCACCTCCGGCAGTCCTTCCCGCGGGTGCACGCCGAACTCGAACTCCAACGGTTCGGCCATAGCAGGCTCTACCAGTGGGCAGGCAGCGAACCGGGCCGGGTGGCCGCGATCCTGCTCGCGCACCAGGACGTGGTGCCGGTGGACGACCCGCAGCGCTGGACCCATCCGCCGTTCGCGGGCGTGGTCGACGACGAATACATCTGGGGCCGCGGCGCGATCGATGACAAGAGCCGCGTGCTGGCCATCCTGGACGCGGTCGAGTCGGCCCTCGCGGCGGGCCTGCGGCCCCGGTACACGGTGTATCTGGCGTTCGGGCACGACGAGGAGGTCTTCGGCGGGGACGGCGCCGAGCGCATGGCCGAGCATCTGCGGCAGGCGGGCGTGCACGCGGACCTGCTGCTCGACGAGGGCGGCGTGATCACCGCCGGCGTCGTCGAGGGGGTGCGGCAACCGGTGGCGACGATCATGCTCGGCGAGAAGGGTTACGCGACCGTCCGGCTGTCGGTCACCGAGGTGGGCGGGCATTCGTCCATGCCGGGCAAGCAGACCGCGGTCGGCCGGATCGCGCGCGCGGTGGGCCGGATCCAAGACCACCCGATGCCGCTGCGCCTGACGCCGGTGATCGCGGACATGCTGGCCAGGTTGCGGGAGATCCTGCCGGAACCGCGTCGGCGCCTGCTCGGTCTCGCGCGCGTCGCGGCGCCGGTGATCACCCGCGTGATGGCGGCCCGGCCGCAGACCGAGGCGCTCGTGCGCACCACCGCCGCGCCCACGGTGATCCGCGGCGGGGTGCGGGCGAACGTGCTGCCGCAGCACGCCGAGGCGTTGGTGAACTTTCGCATCCTGCCGGGCGACTCGGTGGCGTCGGTACTGGCGCACTGCCGAAAGGTAGTGCGGGACAAGGAGATCCGATTCGAGCTGGTGGGGATGTCGGCGGAGCCGTCGCGCATCACCGGCCCCGGTCCCGCGTTCGACGTGATCGCGGATCTCGCGCGCACCGTCGTTCCGGGGATAGCGGTGACCACCGGCATCGTGCCGGGCGCGACCGACTCCAGGCACTACGACGACTTGGCCGCCACCCGGTGCAATTTCGCCCCGATCGTGCTCGACGAGCGCGATCTGGCCTCGATTCACGGAACCGACGAGCGTCTTTCCCGGGTCAACTACGCTCGACTCATCGAGTTCAACCGGCGGCTGATCGAGCACTTCGCGGCGACCAGCGTGCCACCGACGTCAGGAGCCGACGCATGACGACCGAGCCGACGGCGCGCGATGCCACGCCGACCGAGCCGCCCGCCGCTCCCGCGATCCGCACCGAGTCCGGCGAGTTCGACGGCGCCGGCAGCGGGGTCGCATGGCGCGCGTGGCTGCCCGACGGGGCGGCGCGCGGCGTGATCGTCCTGGTGCACGGGGTGGCCGAGCACTCCGGCCGTTACGCTCACGTCGGTCAGCGCCTGGTCGGCGCCGGTTTCGCGGTCTACGCGCTGGACCACATCGGCCACGGCAAGTCGGCGGGCGGCAAGGCCAATATCGGCTCGATGGAGGGCGCCGCCGACAACGTCGCCGCCATGCTGTCCATCGCGGGCCGCGAGCAGCCCGGGGTACCGCGGTTCCTGGTCGCGCACTCGATGGGCAGTCTGATCGTGCTGTACCTGGCGACCCGGGCGCCGATCGACGTGGCGGGCATCGTGCTGTCCGCGCCGCCACTGGACATTCCGGTGGGCAACCCGCTACAGCGCATGCTCGCGCCGGTGCTGAGCAGGTTCACCCCGAATCTCGGTGTGCTCAAACTGGATTCGTCGCAGATCAGCCGTGATCCCGCAGTCGTCGCCGCCTACGACAACGATCCGCTGGTCTACCGGGGGATGCTGCCCGCCCGCACCGGCGCCGAGATGCTGAACGCGACCAACACGGTCAAGGCGCGGCTGGCGAAGCTCACCGTGCCGGTGCTGGTGCTGCACGGCACCGCCGACGCGATCGCCGCGCCGTCCAGTTCGGATCTCATCGAGCGGGGCGCGGGCTCGACGGACCTCACGGTGATCCGCTACGAGGGTCTCTACCACGAGGTGTTCAACGAGCCGGAGCAGGAGAAGGTGCTCGACGATGTGGTCGGCTGGCTGGAAGCGCACATTACCGGCCAGTAGTATCCCGGCATGAGAACATCCGGCTCCATCGCGTTCATCCGTGCCAGCTGGCACAGCTCGATCGTCGGCAAGGCGTACGAGGGCTTCCTCGCCGAATACACCGACCTCGGCTTCGACCCCGCCACCGTCGACGTGTACGAAGTGCCGGGCGCCTTCGAGATCCCGCTGCACGCCAAGCGTCTGGCGCACTCCGGGCGGTACGCGGCGATCGTGGCGTCCGCGCTGGTCGTGGACGGCGGGATCTACCGGCACGACTTCGTCGCCTCGGCGGTGATCGACGGGCTGATGCGGGTCCAGCTGGACACCGACGTGCCGGTGTTCTCGGTGGTGCTCACACCGCACCACTTCCACGAGCACAGCGAGCACGTCACGTACTTCACCGAGCACTTCGTCACCAAGGGCGCCGAAGCGGCCCGCGCCTTGGCGGGCACGCTCAGCTCGCTGCGGTCCCTTCCGGTGTAGCGGACCAGCGGAACTCGGCCAGGCAGGCGCTCTCCGACAGATCCGAAGAAGATTCAACCTGTGGGCGCGCTGTTCAGCGCGCACCGTCATCCGGTGCGAGAGGCAGCTCAGGACAGGCTTTGATGTAGTCGATCTTGGGCGACACCCAGTTGCGCCACTGCTTGCGGCTCATATTGGCGGCGAGCTTGTGGCAGAGATCCGCCGGGGTCGCGTGCGCGGGCCAGACCCGCACCGTGTCGTCGTAGCTGGCGGAAACGACGCGCTGTCCGTCGGGACTGAACGACAGCCCGATCAGGACATCGTCATGCGCGCCGACGACGGCGCCAGTAGGTTCGCCCGTCTCGGGATTCCACAGGCGAAAGGTTCCGGATCCGTCGCCGGAGACCAGCCGATGGCCGTCAGGGCTGAAGGCCACGCTCGTCACCTGCTTTTGGTGACCAGGCAGCGTTCTCAGAGGTTTCCCGTCCTCGGCATTCCACAGCCGGACAGTCCCGTCTTGACCGATGGTCGCGATGCGGCGGCGGTCGGGACTGAAGACGATGTCATACGAGACGGAATTGTGCCCACTGAGGTCGCTGATCTGGTCGCCGGTACGGGCGTCCAATTGTCGGACAGTCCGGCCGACCGAGGCGACGATCCGCTTGCCATCGGGGCTGAAAGTTATAGCGAATACCGGAAATGCTTCTTTCATGTGCGTCACCAACTGGCCTTGACGGGCATCCCATATCCGTATTCCATCTGAACCGGATGTGGCGACGCGCTGACCGTCGGGGCTGAACGCAACCCCGTTGACAGCGTCGTGTCCGGTATCCACACGTAGAGTCCGCTCGCCGGTATCAGCGTTCCAGAGTCGAAGCGCTTCGTCGTCGTCGACGGTTGCCATGCGGTGCCCATCAGGGCTGAACACACCGCTGAACGCACCTTTGTGGCCGGTGAGTGGTGGGCTCATGGGCGCCCCGGTCGCCGCGTTCCGCACATCTACTGTGCCGCCTGGTCCGAATATCGCGATGCGAGTCCGGTCGCTGCTGAATACGGTGCCTCGAAGATCGCTCAATGCGATAAGCGGCCGAACTTCATCCGCATTCCACCATCGGATTGTTCCGTCCAAACCCGCGGTGGAGATGCGACTGCCGTCTACGCTGAACGCGACACCGGCCACTTGGGCGGTGTGGCCGCGCAGTGGTTGGCCGACGGGCTGGATGGTGTCACCATTCCACAGGCGGAGGGTTCCGTCTTCACCGCCGGAGACAATGTGACGTCCGTCCGGACTGAACGCCAGACCAGCTACGGCAATTCGGTCGGCGTTCACCGGTTGGCCGATAGGCCGACCCGCGTCGGCGTCCCACAAGGCGATGAATCCGCCGCCGTGCGCGGAAACCAAACGGTGGCCGACAGGGCTGAATACCAGACTGGGCACATTCGGTTGGTGGCCGGGTGGCAATGAGACAGTGAGTGGCGGGGCGATCGGCTGACGAGTATCGGCGTTCCACAGCCGAACGGAGTTGTCGGAGACGCCTGCCGCGAGAAGCTGTCCATCGTGACTGAACGCCACCTGCGCTACTCCCGGCGGCTGGTCCGGGAGCGGTTCGACAGTCAATGGCTCGCCGATGGATCGACCGGTGGCTGGATCCCAGATGCGAATGATTCCGGCAGCGTCACCAGACGCCAGGTGGTGACCATCGGGGCTGAATTGCAGTGCCGTCACATTCCGCGAATTGCTCGGCGCGACATGCCCCATCAGCTGACCGGCTTGTGCGTCCCAGACCAGAACCTCGCCGTCGACGCCTCCCGCCGCGATGAGTTTCCCGTCGCGGCTTATCGTGACACGCTGAAGCCTGCGCTGCGCGCCGGTGAGCGGTTCACCGATGGCTTTTCCGCTGTCCGCGTCCCGGATTTCAACCCGGCCCGTATCGCTGCTGAGTGATGCCATGCGACTCCCGTCGGCGCTCAACGCCAGGGCTGTTCCGATCGAGATTCGTGGCACCGCAATGACCTTGACCGTGTTCGCTCGCTTTGCCACCGCGGCGTAGAGAGAGCGTGGGTCCGGTGTATTCGTCAGCGACTGGGCGGCAAGTAGCTCTTGGAAGGCCCGGATGTCACCCCCAGGTTGGGTGCCCTCCAACATGCCCTGCGCTTCCGTCTCGAGCCTCAGTCCGGTGGCATCCAGGAACCTGCGCTGCGCATCGATGCTTACGCTGCGGGCTATCACCCAGCCAACCACCGCCACCAGCGCGATCACGAGCGTGACGGCGAGGACTCCGCGGAGTACATGTGTCCGTTTCCGCAGCACCGCCGCATGCGTTTGGGCTTCTTGTTTGGCCCGCGACTCCGTGGCCGCCAAAGCCTTGGCGGCGCGGAGCTCGGCTTCTTGTCGTTGCTTTTCCGTGTGGATGCGATTGTTTTCGCGGGTGCGGGAGGCGAGCAGGAAGTCTCGGGTCGGCTCGAGCCGGTCGCGGAAGCCGGGCTTCCTGGCGAGGGTTTCCGCGTCGGCGAGTCGGGTGTCCTGCAGCAGCCACGCGTCATGGCGGTCGTTGTTCTCCCAGTCGGCGGCGGCGCGTTCGAGGGTGTCGGCGTTCTTGAGGTCTTGCCTTTCGGTGTCCAACCACCCTTCGAGTTCGTTCCACTGACGGAGCAGGCTCTCCAAGGCCACCTCGACCACGACCTGCCCGTCGCGGATGTCCTTGACCAGCAATCGTTTCTCCACCAGCGCGTCGATCAGGGGACGGCTGTCGGCAGGGAGGTCGCTCCAGCGGGCCAGGCGGCGCATCGGCTGGTCGTTGTCGGGGTTGATCGTGGCCAGCCAGGGGATGAACGCGGTGTGCAGGATGTCGAGTTGGGCTGCTCGTTTCACGGGGTCGGTGTCGAGCAGGGCATCGATCTCGGTCTGCACGATCCGCGGCATTCCGCCCATCGCCTGGTACTGGGCCAGGGTCAGGTTCCCGCAGGCCCCGAAGTCGCAGTAGAGGTGTTCGAGGGTGAGGGCCAGCAGCGGCAGGGTGTCCGCACCCTGGGCGCTGTCGGCCAGGAGCCGGTCGACCAGGGCGGGTTCGATGGTCAACGGCCGACCGGCCGTGGTGGCGCGTTCGGCGGGTCCGGTGATGACTTCCTTGAATTGCGCCGGCGGCATCGGTTTGAGGTCGTCGAACACGATTGCCTGGACCCCGGCCAGCTGCGGTGCGGTCTGCAACGGCTCATAGCGGTCGGCGCGGATGGTGGCCGCCACGATCAGGGCGGGGGTGGTCGCGGTGTTGCGGGCCAGCAGGGCGGCGAGCAATTCGAGGAACCGCGGGGACTGTGGCCCGGCGTCGGCGCTGAAGAGTTCCTCGGCTTGATCGAGCGGCAGGATCAGGGAGGGCGGCGGAGTTCCGGCGGCCGAACCCGGCAGCCGGTCGCGGGCTGCCTGCCGGGCCTGGTCCAGCCAGCCTTGCAGCCGCTCGACGTCGGATGCGAGGCAGGCGTCTTTGATCTCACCCAGCAGCGGCCGGTCCAACCCCAGATCGGTGCGCAGGCGATGAATGGCGCGGGCGAGGCCGTGTTCGCCGGTGAGTACGGCCCGTTCCGGGCGGACGATACCCAGCGGTAGGAACGAGTGGTCGTCGCGGCGCAGCCGCGGCAGCAGCCCGGCCCGCAGGAACGAGGACTTCCCTGCACCGGAGGGGCCGAGGATCACCAGCAGCGACTGCACCCCGGAGGCGCGCATTCCGCGCAGCGCGTCCATGCCGCGCACGAGCTGGGCGTCGCGGCCGAAGAAGACCGCGGCGTCGGCCTCCTCGAGTGGCGCCCATCCGCGGTAGGGCGCCCGGTCCGGCTCCTGCGGCGGCGGCCACGGGAAGTACTGCGCCCCGATGCCCAACGCGCGTATCCCGTCGAGGAGGCGCTGCAAGCCGTCGGTGGTGAATACCACCGGTTCACCGCCGTCATCGAGGGCGATCTCCGTGGTGGGACCGGCGCCGAACAGATCACAGCGCTGCCATTCGCGGGTGATGCCGCTATCCGGTACCGGTTCGAGCCGGGCGCAGAGGATCGCCTTGTTCAGCGTTTCCGCATACCGGAACTCGGTCAAGCATTCGTGCGATGCCGCCCACCGCGCCGACAGCAGGCACAGCACCGCCTCGCATCGACTGTTCGCCTTCTGCAACGCCTGCTTCCAGCGTTCCCCCGGCCGGATACCGGTGCGCGGGTCCAGGTCCAGGAAGATCTCGTTCTCCACGGCGGGTTCCCGCTGGCTCAGCCACCGCTTCACCGCGATCGCCTGCCGCGAATCCCGGCTCGAATGACTCAGGAAAATGCGGGACATGCGATCACCACATCGAAGCCGGGCAACCCGGCACCGGCATCCCGGCTCGGCGAACAACCACGTGCGGCGCCCTCGGCGTTCACCCTTCCATTATTGATCTTGACGACCGCATTTTCAGCCGATTCGCCGGTGCTGTATCACCGGGTCGGAATGGTGTGAACGAGACGGACTCGAAGTCCGAATTCGCGGCTCGAAGCCTTAGTCGGCACTGTTCTCCTCACCCCACTTGGCCATCCACGCCTGGTTCTGCACGGAGATGACGTTCTCGCACGCAACGATCAATTCCGCCGGGGACAAAGGTCTCCCATCGGCGGCAGTGCGCTGGTCGGCGAGGCGGCGCAGTTCGGCGGCGGTGCGGCTGTATTCGATCCACAGCGTCTCGTAGCGTTCGGCGGCGGCATGCGCTGCGACCGTCCCGGCCGCGGTGGTCGCCACCGAGGCCCAGGCCCCGACATTCGGCGACACGGCGGCGACGGCGGCGAGAGCCGCGGCCACCAGCGCCAGCGTCACCTCGATCGCCTTGAACGTCCGCACTCGTCGGCGCATCAACTGCGCTCGCGGGACGTAATAGCGCTCCAACTGCGACTCGCGCACCCGAAGTCTCAGGTACGAGTCCACATCGTCAACCGCGGGCAGCGGGCGCACCGTCGCCGCTACTCCATCGGAGTAGCGGCGCAGATCGCCCACTTCCCGTTCGAGCCGTTGCACTTCGGCATCCAACCGTCGCTCCCGGTCCTCGCCGACATAAACCCCCGCAGAGGTCAGGAACAAGAACACTTCACTCTTTATCGCCTCGGAGACCGATCGCGCCCGGGTCCATTGACGGATCGCCTGGACACTGCTGCCGCCACGTAATACACCGACGGCGGCCATCAGCGCGGCCCCCGCCACCGCCGCGGTGACCGCGGCGGCCTCATCGACCGGCCCCAGTTGACTCCCCGATAAAGCAAGCCCGGCCCCCAGCACCGTTGACACCAGACGCCATTGGCGCGCACGATGCGGCCCCGACTTCAGGTTATCGGCGGTCTTCGACCACACGCTCTGCCGCTGCCATGCCCATTCGGCTACGGTACGCCGGGAGTCGGCCATGAAACACAGCGTGCCACAACAGGTCTTCGACGGGGGGATTTGCCCGGGCGCCGCACCGCAGCGTTATGTGGCGGAATCAGCCCAGATGGGCCGACAGCAGCCAGGCGGGAACCGACTTGCGGCCGCCCGGCTCGTCGCGGAGGCCCTCGAACCGGAAACCCGGGTCGGCAAGCAACGCCGCTGGCAGGTTGCCATGGATGCGCGCCGGTCTGATCTCATCGATCACCCAGTACTTCGACACCACCTCACGAAGCTCGTCGGCGGTGACCGGCGATGGCCCCGGCTGCGGCATTTCGGGCAGGGCCGCCCGGTCGAACACCAGCGCGAAATACGACGCGCCCGGTGCGGCGGCGCGCACGATGGACCGCTGGTAGCCCTCCCGCGACTCGACCGGGATCGAATGGAACAGCGTGCTGTCGACGATGGTGCCGAAGCGACCGTCGTAACCGGTGAAGGAGGTGATGTCGGCGACCTCGAAGGAGGCGTTGGTCAGGCCGCGCCTGGCGGCCTCCGCGCGGGCCAGCTCGACCGCGGTCGGCGACAGATCCAGGCCGACCGTGGTGTAGCCCCGATCGGCCAGATACAGCGAGATCGCCGCTTCCCCGCATCCGGCATCGAGGACATCGCCATGGAATTTGCCCTGCTCGATCAGCGCGGCGAGTTCCGGCTGGGGTTCCCCGATACTCCACGGCGGTTTGACGCCCGGCCCGAAGGGACCCCCTGTGCCTCGGTAGATTTCTTCGAATTCGAAATCATGTGGTGTCGTCATAGCCCACGAATATCAGGGCACCGGGCATATATCGGGGACGTGACACGCGAGTGTTCACCGCTGCTCGGCGGGATGGCCGATTCGATGCTTCAGTTCGCTTCCAGAGAGCGTTTCATCCGCGCGTCGACATAGGCGATGAGGCATTGCAACGGCCAGCGACCGTCGTCCATCAGCTCGAACATGTCGACACGGTCGCGCAGATCCCACAGGAGGCTGTCGATGTCTCGGAGGTCGTGCACGGTCAAGTCGCAGCGCTGCGTTTCCGCCAAAGCCGCCAGCAGTTCTCGATCGATCTCCGCCAACGTGCCGCGAAGCCATTGCGTCCGGCCGAGGACGGCATCATGGCTCTTCAGCTCGACGTAGTCGAACAGGTTGCGCAACGGAGTCTGCTCGATCGTGTCCGGAGGCGGAAACGGAATCCGATCCCGGACGGCATCGAGCTGTAGCCGGACCTGACGGGCCCCGGCTACGGAAAAGTTCTCGCTCAGATAGTCCGACAGTCCGAGCAGCAATCGCTCGATGTTATCCACGCTCGCCCCCTGCCCATGGAAGACATTGTCGCGACCACGATACCGGCTTCGCGCTGCTATGCCCGGTCCCGCTGCGATCGAAGCCCCTGACCACGACTCCGCCGAGATGGCGATGAACGGTGCCCGGTCGAGGTCGCCGCAAGGTTTCCCCGTCCTCGCACAGACCGGGGTCCGTGCGAGGACGGAGAGGTCCGGGTCAGTGGAGCTGGATTCTGGCGACGAGAGCACGATGGTCGGAGCCTGGCACGGAGAAGCTGTGCAGGTATTCGGCGGTGGCGTCGGCCAGCAGGATGTGGTCGATGCCGATCACCGGGCCCCAGCGGCGGTCTTCCGGGTAGGTGGGCAGCAGACCAGCGCCGGTCTGGTCGGCGGCCGAGGCGAAGCGGCCGCGCAGCAGATCGCGGTAGGCGGTGTGGTCGCGAGTCGCGTTGAAGTCGGCGCCCACGATCGCCGGGCCGCGGTGCGCGTCGAGGATTTCGCGGGTCTTGCGCATCTCCGCGGTCCAGGCGGGGAAATTGAACGGCGGCGGGACCGGATGAAAGGCGAAGACGGTGATCGGCCCGTCCTCCGGGTGATCCATTGTCGCCGAGACGTTGTTCAGGATGTAGCCGTCGTATTTCTTGTTGTCTCGCAAGGGATACCGGCTGTAGATTCCGGTGCCGCCACCGCCGCCGCTGGGTTCGGTGTAGTGGTAGGGCAGTTCGTCGAGCAGGCCCGCGCCCGCCAGGCTCTCGACCGCCGCGTCGGTCAACTCCTCCACCGTCAGCACGTCGACCCGGTTGTCCCGCACCGCCCGGACCACGGCAACTGGATCGGCCTTTCCGAACAGCAAATTGGATTGCATGACCGTCATTCGCGGCCCGCTCGCGGCCCGTCCTTCCGGTACGAACGCGGGCACCAATGTCCACAGCACGGCTATGGCCAGCACCCCGGCCACGACCGCGCTGCGCCACCCGCGCGCGATCAGCATCAGCACCAGACCGATGACCGCCCCGATCATCAGGTACGACGCCCCCGACGCGAGCAACACCAGCCCCCGCCGCTCCCACGCTCCGAAGTGCAGCACCATCCCGGCGGCACCCGCCGCCACAGCGCACCACCCCACCCCGAGCAATGCCCGGTCCATCCATTTACGCATGCGGCCGAGCCTAGGCAATGCCGGTGAAGCTGCGGTGTGGGGCGTGTGTGGAGTTCGTGTGGGCCACCGGGAATCGCGTCGACGCTCACCCCGTCCACCTAGACTGGCGCAGGTCGGAAACGGCTGCGACGAAGGCGAGGCGAGGCGAGTGTATGTCGAGGAATTCCAGGCGACCGGACCACTCACGGCCGAGATCGCCGAAGAACTCGCCGCCCTGTCCGGCCGCTACACCTCCCGCCTGACCATCAGCAGCAACGGACGCAGCGTGCACGCGCCGGTGCTGCCGGTCTGCTGGGACGTGCTGCGGATCGGCGCGGGAAGCACGGTATCGGTCACCGCGGAAGGCGGCCACCTGGCGCACGAGGAAGGCCGCCGTGCCCTGCGCGACTTCGTCCTGCTCTTCCACAACCTGACCTAACCTCCAACCGACCCCTGCTCTTTCACGAGTGGCACATGGTTGTGGGGAATCGCGGGAAGGGCCCTCGGTGGTGTGCCACTCGCGCGGGTTATGGGGGGTATGAGGAAGCGCACACCCCTTGGGCCCGGTGAACCGGTGGTGGCGGCAGTTTCGTAGTACCGGTGACGAGTTGCGGTCAGCGGCTCGCGGAACAGCGACGAAGGGTCCGAATATGAGTTCAAGCAGACGATTTCAGCGTGCCGTCGTGCCCGTAGCGATAGCCGCGGTCGTACTTGGAGGGCTGCTGAGCGGCTGTGGTGGCGACGAGAGCGGTCGGCCCGTTCCGGCGGCCGCGTCGGCATCGTCGACCACGGCGACCGCTGCGCTCGCGCCCGCCGCGGGGCAGGCGCCCGCGGTGGCGAAGACGCAGGGCTGGCTGAAGATCTACGGCGGAGCCGCCCCGGCCGGGACCGCGAATGCGGTGCAGCTCGATGTGTCCAGCGATCCGAGTATCGGACAGCATGTGTCGGACGGGTCGGGCCGGTCGCTGTACCGGTTCGACAAGGACACCGCGCAGCCGTCGGTGTCCAACTGCGCCGGGCAGTGTGCCGTGACCTGGCCGCCGCTGACCGTCGCGCGTGATCAATCGGTCTACGCGTCGGGGGTCGACCCTCAGCTCGTCGGATTCATCGAACGTGCCGACGGCACATGCCAGATCACCATCGGCGGCTGGCCGGTGTACTACTTCTCGAAGGACAAGAAGCCGGGGGATCTGCTCGGCCAGGGCGTCGGAGGGACGTGGTTCGCGGTAGCTCCGAATGGCGGCAAGGCTCTCGCCAAGTGATCCGCATGCCGCTGGATCAGCAGTCTGTTCCGTCGATGGGTTCGGCCCCGGCATCGTCGCCGCCGCGATGATCGACGGGGCCGAACCACCATTGCGCAACCCAGCCTGCCCCTCCCCCGGCGGAGCCGTCGACTTCCGGCCTCAGCGCGGCCGCTGGCTCATCAACCCCGTGAGCGTGGCGGTGTCTGTCGTCAGCGAGCCCCCAGCGAATGCCAAGGTGGCATGGGACCGTTCGGCTGCGTCCGGATGGCCCGCGCCGCAGGCATCGGTGACGATGATCGGCAGGTAGCCCAGATCCAGGCTGTGGCGGACGGTCGGCTCGATACCCACCTCCGTGGCGATGCCCGCTACGGCGAAGGTGTCGATTCCGCAGTCGCGCAGCGCGATATCGAGTGGTGTCCCGGCGAAGGCGGACATGGTGATCTTGTCGAAGACCACCTCGTCGGGTCCGGGGGACAATTCGGGTACCAGCTGGAACTGCGGTGAGCCCTGCGGGAAGCTGGAATGCAGCTCGGCGGGGTCGTCGACGCGCTGCCACTGCATGGCGGTACGCAGCTGGGCGACCCCGGACGCGGCGATCGGCAGCGTCATGTGCCTGGTGTAGAACACCCGGAAGCCGCCCGCTCGTGCGGCGTCGCGCAGTTGGACGCACGCGCGCACGATCTTGTCGCCGTCGGGGATCTGGCGCACGATGCCTACCTGCATGTCATAGATGAGCAGCGCCATGCGCGCGGGATCGCAGGCGTCGGGGACAGTTTGCGGAATGCTGAGGCCGAAGGCGTGTCGCATGGTCACGCGGTCCGGTCGTAGGGCTCGGCGACGTCGACCGCCGGGTCCATCAGCGCCTCCAGCGGCAACGGCGCCTGCACCGGAACATAGGTCCACTCCAGATACCCGGCTTTGGTGAGCGGGAAGTCCTCGACGTACTTGCGCGCCTGTTCGACGCTGTCGACTTCGAACACGATCACCACGCCGGGCTCGTCTGCGCGAGCGTAGTTCTCCCGCACGATGCCCGCCTTCCACAGCCGCCAGACATTGGCGACCTCTTCGGGCAGGTACGGGTTGATCGTCTCCAGCGTGACGCCCGGCTTGAATCGGTCGAAAACGATGACCTTCATAGGTTTTCCGCTCCATGTCTGCGTTGGTCTGAACGGCATTCATGGAATCGCGATGATTACCGTGTTACAAGAACGCACTTTTCAGTGAGTACCCCGGAGGTCGTGTGCCCGGCAAGCGCTACAACTGCGCCGTGGAGGTGACCGTCGACCTGATCGGCGGCAAGTGGAAGCCGGTGATCCTGGCCCACCTGAAGGAGGGCGTGCACCGCTACGGCGAGCTGCGCCGACGAATGCCGACCACCAGCGAGAAGATGCTGGTCCAGCAATTGCGCGAGCTGGAATCCGACGGCCTGGTCCACCGCACCGTCTTCGACACGGTGCCGCCTCAGGTCGAGTACACCCTCACCGACGAGGGCCGCACCCTCGTTCCCGTGCTCACCGCGCTGTACGACTGGGGTGAACAGCGGGCGGAACGCACCGGCATCGCCCTCGACCCTCGAGTCGACCTCGGGCAGCGGTCGAACACAGGCTCGTGACAGCCAGACCGGACTCGTCGGCTGTGCCTTTACCGGAACTTTCCGTGAGCAGGACGCTGTCGGCGAGACCAGAGGAGGCAGCCGACCAGGACGGCGAGGGGGATCATCGCGACCAGAGCCAGCGGGCCGACGCTGTCGAGGAGAGAAGAGGGCTCCATGGCGGCGGCGTTCCGTTCCCGCAGTGGTTCACTGGTGGCGCCGAGCCAGACTTTCCCGCGTTGGTCGGGTATCGCGTGGTGGAGGGACTGGCCGATGACGGTGGTCAGATCTGGGTGAACCTGCTCGACCGATGATCGGGTGAGCTGGTTCAGCGGTACCTCGCTGAAATCGACACCTCCATAGGTGTAGGTCACGTCATAGCGGTAGTTGCCCTGCTCGATTTCTTTGGTGACGTTGAATTCGTGCTTGTTGTACGAATCGACATACTGGTTGAACACATCACGTGCCGACCAGGGGTGCAGCGCCGGCCAGTTCGTCACGTCACCACTGTCGATGATGCTCGACAGCGCCCCACCTGTGGCATGACGCTGGCGGTACCACTCGGCGGCCACTCGGCTCAGGTACACCTGACGCAGCTCCGCGAATTCGGGTGCACCGTTGATCGCTTGCTTGATCTCGGGCAAGACCAGATTGCGGAACGCGGCCTCCAACCCGGCGTCTGGAGTGACGCAAGAGCTGCCGGTCGAACCCTGTGTCTGCAAATAGTCCGTCTCCGACTTGACGTCCAGCGGCGCATCCACGATGTACAGGCCGCCGTCCTTCTCGTACACACCGGCGGGCTCCGGGACGATCCACTGCCGCATTGCGAAGCAGCTGCCGCTGGTGACGCCCGAGCTTGCCCAGAATTGCCGTCCGAGCGCGCTGTCGGGATGAATCAAGGTGCCGACGAGTCTCTTCATCTGGAAGTCCGCTTGCAGCAGGATTCGTCCGACGTCGGTCGTACCGAGCCGGTCATCGATGATTCGATTGGGCTCGGAGGGATTCAGATTGACCCAGAATGTGGAGGCGGGCAAGCTCAGCCATACGAAGAACGCATCCGATGCCCGGGCCATCGCCAGCCTGCCCTCGGTGATCTTGTGGTCGGCTCCGGTGGCGGCTGCCGCGTCGAAAGCGTATTCCAGTTTGCCGCCCCTGCCCTCTGCCACATAGCGCAATTGCAGCGTCGAGAAGTCGATGCCGCCGGGGTCGGCGCCGGGTGCCAGCGCCTGAGTCGCCGACCCCTGTGCGGGAGCATCGCCGGGGGTGGTGAAGTCGTGATATCCCAGCTGCGCCGAGGCGTCCGGGCCCACCGGAAAGTTCCGCGCCGTCCAGGTGTCGTAGACCTCCATCATGGCGTTCTGCGCGGCGGCAGCCGGTTTATCGCTCTTCTCCTCGGTGAGATAGCGCATGTCGCGTAACTCGGGGAACCATGCGCCGACCTGCAGATTCGCCCGGCACTGGGTAGGCCCGTTGCACGGTATCCGCTCGGATAGACCCACATCGGCGGTTGCCGAGGGATTGTGTTTCCTGATGACTTCTTCCAAGTAGAGGTCTGCCACCCGTTCCGAGTGCAGCCCCGAGCGCCGTTCGGCGTCGATGGCCGGGAAGTTCTTCACATCCCATTGGTCGCTGGGATACCAGGAGGTTCGCCAGTCACTGAGCGGCATGCCCTGCGGGTCTGCCAAGGGTCTCAGTCCGGGGTCCACCACCGTCCACTGCCCGGTGGCCGGATTGTCCAGACGATAGATGTCGATGACGGCGACCGTGGTGGCGTTGTTGAATCGGGACAGGCTCGGGGCCACCACGACATAGATCGTCCCGCCGACCGAGAACTGGAAACCCGCGGCGTTGCGATCCCAGGAGACGTTGGCCGTGGACTGCTGGTCTTTCGGTACTCCAGTGGCGAGATCCTCGGTGTGCCGGTACCGATACATCAGGATCGGGATGTGCATCGGGTCGCCGGGGAAGACTTTTCGGAGCTGGTAGTCCTCCTTCGGAACACCGGTCGGCCCGGCCTGCCCCGGCGCGACGTCGAAGCCGCTGAACAGCAGTGCGAGAACTATCGCGAGGAGAAGGCCGGACAGCCGACGCAGCGATCGTCGGGCAGGCGCTGGCGAGATCGGGGTCATTGCCACTCCGTTTCCAGATCCGAGAGGGTCCATCGCCAGGGCGCGTCGTCGGACAGTGCCCCTGGATCCCGCTCGGCGAGCGGCACTCGGACGCTGTTCACGGCATCCACAAGAAGTTGTTCGTTCACCTCGTCCAGGCTCAGCACGTTCTTGTCGAGCAAGCCGTGGAAGTACACGAAGAGAGCGATATTCGAGTTGTAGAAATCCCTCTGGTCCTCCGGGTAGGCACGGTGCATCCGGTACACCGCCTCCGATTCGAGTTCCACTCCGAATACGCTGTTGCTGGTGTTCTCGGCGAACACCAAATACTCGTGCCCACCGCGCCGGATGAGCGCCGACAACCGATCGTCGCGGAAGAAGGTGTAATCCAGCACCGGGACGGTCGGGAATCCGATGGTGGTCAAGAATTCCCGTGTCGCCGGTGGCAGGCCGGGCGGCAGCAACTCGGCCGAAACCGGCTGCACCTGTCCACGCCACACGCCCCGAATCTCTTCAGCCGACAAATCCGTCATTGCGAAATCCCTTCTCGCCCCGGCACAAGTCCGAGACGCGTTGATCGCGCCGCTCATCTCCGCGACTGTGCGATGACCTGGTGTGCCAATGCAATCACCTCCGCCTCCGCGACACCGCGGACGTGGCCGACCCCGGACCGGTCCGGTCGGCGGTCGCCGAATTCCCCTCACCGCTACCGTCACGGCACCTCCCGCTGCCATCGCGCACCTGGACAATGGATCCGAAGCAGCACAGGCAGAAGCGTGGGCTACCATCGCATCGTTCCCGCCAGTAGGCCAACGTTCCAGCATCGCGTACCTTGAAAGTCCGCGCAAGCCAAAGAAACTGGGACCGCTGACGACACCAGCGGTGAACGGCCGAGCAGACAGACGGCGCCGCGCGCACCGAAGCGTTCGACCGACGCGCCCGCAGCGCAAGGGACCGGTTACAGAGCGCAGGCGGCCCGGGCCGGGCGGCTGGCCGTTGTCCTGCCGGGCACCATCGCCAGGGCATGCGCCTTGCTGGCAAGCCCTGCGTCGCGCGAGCAACGATTACCCTACGGGGGTAGAGTTTACTTGTCCGGGCTTCGTTGCTACAGTCGGATGCGTTATGAGGTCCATCGAGCGAATGCGCCGCGGCGCCCCGATACTGGCACTGCTGGCCGCGGTGCTGCTCGTCGGGCTGATGATCGACTGCGCCGCGATCGCCGACAACGGCCACGACCACACCTCGGCCGGATCAGCCGCGAATCGGTCGACCTCTTCGACAATCCACAGTCCATCGCACCCGTTCGCCGACGATGCCACTCACCCGTGCGGCCCGCATATCACGCACTGCGTCATGAAGTCGGTGCTGCCGGGCGGAGCCGGGAGCACCGCGATATCGCAACTGTTGTGGACAGTGGCCGTGGCCGCGATCATGGCGGTGGCCGTCGCGGCCATGCCGACCGGCGGCGTCCGCGGCCCGCCGGTGCCGGTAGCGGCCTCGGGGGGCCGGGTCATTCTCACGCGATTCTGTATCGCTCGACGCTGACCGGTCAGCGCCAGGCCGAAATGGTTCCTTCGGCCGGTGTTCGCTGCCCTGCTCACGTCCTCACCGCCGCGCGGCGGTTCCGATACAGGAAGCGACAAAATGAACAACGTTGTGGTTGACAGGCCCGCCGATGCTCCCGCGACTCCGATCGCGGCGCGGCAGCCGCACACACTCGTCGGCAACACCCCGGTCCTGCGGATCGGCGCCCCGCTGGCGCCCGCGGGCCGCGGCTTCTGGGCCAAGCTCGAAGGGTTCAATCCGGGCGGGATGAAGGACCGTCCCGCCCTGCACATGGTGCGTGCCGCCGAGGAACGCGGCGACCTGGCGCCGGGCGCGCGGATTGTCGAATCAACCAGTGGCACACTCGGTTTGGGGTTGACACTGGCGGGAATGGTGCATCGTCACCCGGTCACCGTGGTGACCGATCCCGGTATGGAGCCCATCGTCGCGCGCATGCTCACCGCCTACGGCGCTCGGGTCGACATGGTGACCGAGCCGCACCCGGTCGGCGGCTGGCAGCAGGCGCGAAGGGATCGAGTGGCCGAGCTGCTGGACCGGGAGGCGGATGCGTGGTGCCCGGACCAATACGGCAATCCGGACAACGTCGACGGCTACGAATCGCTGGCGCTGGAGCTCGTCGAACAGCTGGGCCGGGTTGATGTGCTGGTGTGCGCGGTGGGCACCGGCGGTCACTCCTCCGGGGTCGCCCGGGTACTGCGCCGGTTCAACCCGGAGATGAAATTGATCGGGGTGGACACCGTCTCCTCCACGATCTTCGGGCAGCCCGCGGGTCCTCGGTTGATGCGTGGCCTCGGGTCGAGCATCTACCCACGCAATGTCGACTACGGCGCGTTCGACGAAGTGCACTGGGTGGCACCGGCGGAGGCGGTGTGGGCGTGCCGCACCCTGGCCGCCACTCAGTACGCCACCGGCGGCTGGAGCGTCGGCGCGGTCGCACTGGTCGCCGGGTGGGCAGCGCGCGTGTTCGACGCCGACACCCGGATCGCGGCGGTGTTCCCGGACGGTCCGCACCGCTACTTCGACACCGTCTACAACGACGCCTTCTGCGTCGAGCACGGCCTGTTCGACGCCGACCCGCCGGTCGAGCCCGACACTCTTGCACATCCAGCCGAGCGGGTGGTGACCTCGTGGACGCGCTGCGCCACGGTGATCGACCCGCGACAGTTCACGCCCATGGTGGAGGCGCAGTCGTGAGTGCGCTGCGGAGGTTTCGCGGTTTCGATCTGCCCGCCCGCCTGCTGATGGTCAACCAGTTCGGCATCAACCTCGGCTTCTACATGCTGATGCCGTATCTCGCCGGATACCTCGCGGGCCCGCTGGGTTTGGCCGCCTGGGCGGTGGGGCTGGTGCTGGGGGTACGGAACTTCTCGCAGCAGGGCATGTTCCTGGTCGGCGGCACCCTGGCCGACCGGCTCGGCTACAAGCCGCTGATCGTGGCCGGATGTCTGCTGCGCACCGGCGGCTTCGTCCTGCTGGTGTTCGCCACATCGCTGCCGGGCTTGCTGATCGCCTCGGCGGCAACCGGTTTCGCGGGCGCGCTGTTCAATCCCGCGGTCCGCGCCTACCTCGCCGCAGACGCCGGTGCACGCCGGGTGGAGGCGTTCGCACTGTTCAACATCTTCTACCAGGCAGGCATCCTGGCCGGACCGCTGGTGGGACTCGCCTTGATGGCGTTGGACTTCCGGGTCGCGGCCGGTGCCGCCGCGCTGGTGTTCGCGATCTTGACCGTGGCGCAGCTGTTCGCGTTGCCGACCCGCCGCGCGGAGACTCCCGCCGAAAAGACCTCGGTGTTGCAGGATTGGCGCACCATTGTGCGCAACCGGCGGTTCGTGGCGTTCGCGGCGGCGATGATCGGCTCGTATGTGTTGTCGTTCCAGGTATATCTCGCACTGCCGCTGCAAGCGGACTACATCGCGGGTGCGCGATCGCAGACGCTGACTTCGGCCATATTCGTGATCTCCGGAGTCGTCGCGGTCGCAGGGCAGCTGCGCATCACCGCATGGTTGCAGGCGCGGTGGGGCAGCGGGCGCAGCCTGGTCGTCGGCATGGGGATTCTCGCGACCGCGTTCTTGCCGCTCGCCGTGATCGCGGGTCCGCAGCGGTTCGGCCCTGGCGCCGCCGCGGCGGCGCTGCTGGTGTCGGCCGCCCTTCTGGCGATCGGCACTGCCGCGGTGTTCCCGTTCGAGATGGACACCGTCGTCTCGCTGGCCGGAAACAGGCTGGTGGCGACGCACTACGGGTTCTACAACACCGTCGTGGGTGTCGGCATTCTCGGCGGCAACCTGGCCACCGGCGCCGTCATCGGGGCGGCTCGCGCCGCCGGAGCGGACTGGGCTGTATGGGTCGGGCTGGCGCTGATCGGCGCGATCGCCGTCCTCGCCTTGCATGGACTCGACCGATCCGCACGCGCACGCAATGCTGCCTCTGAGGCGGACCCAACGCGGCCCGGTGCCGACACCGCCCGCCGGAATCGTCCGGCTGGCGCCGGACGCCGATGACAGCCGTAAATGGATGCTCGTCGCCGCTTCGGAGCGCCGCTACTGTCGACGGCGTGACATCCCCGCTGCTACGGCCCGCTACCCGCGATGACGAGCCATTCCTCTGGGCAATGCTGTACGAGGCGTCGCACGCCGCCGAACAGGGCATGACCTCACCCGATGCCCTCCGGACCGTCCCGGACCTGTCTCGCTACGTCGACGGCTGGGGCGCCCGCGACGACCTCGGCGTTGTCGGCGGCACCGCGACCCTGCCGCACGGCGCCGCCTGGATCCGGCTGTTCACCAGCGAGAACCCCGGCTACGGCTACGTCGACGACACCACCCCGGAACTCGCGATCGCCGTCGCACCGGCCGCCCGCGGTACCGGTCTCGGCACCGCCCTGCTGGCCCGCCTCATCGCCGACACCGAAGCCCGATACCCCGCCATCAGCCTCAGCGTCCGAGCCGAAAACCCCGCCCGCCGTCTCTACACCCGCCTCGGCTTCACCGAAGTCGCGGGCTCGGAGATCACCAATCGCGCCGGAACCACCAGTATGACAATGGTTCTGCGCTTCCGATGACAGGGCGAATGCTGGTTCACCGATCGCCGGGTCAGGCGCCGAAGACGCGCTCGACCACGGCCTTGGCGCGCCGGGTGACGCGCATGTAGTGGTCGAGGAATTCGCTGCCGTCGCCGGAGGGCCAGCCCGCCACGCGCGCGACGGCGGAGAGCAGGCGGCCCGGGCCGGGAAGCTGGTCGGTGGGCTTGCCGCGCACCAGCACCAAGGCGTTGCGCGCCTTCGTCGCGGTCAGCCAGGCGTCGCGCAGCAGCGCCACGTCGTCGGCGTCCAGCAGTCCGGTCTGCTCGATCACGTCCAGCGATTGCAGCGTGGAGGTGTTGTGCAGGCCCGGCACCTCGTGGGCGTGCCGCAACTGCATCAGCTGCACCGTCCATTCGATGTCGGCCAGGCCACCGCGTCCCAGCTTGGTGTGGGTGGCCGGGTCCGCGCCGCGCGGCAGGCGCTCCGCGTCGACCCTGGCCTTGATCCGCCGGATCTCGCGCACCGCGTCGGCCGACACACCGCCCTCCGGATACCGCACCTTGTCGATGACGTGCAGGAAGCGCACCCCGAGCTCCTGGTCGCCCGCCACCTGATGGGCGCGCAGCAGCGCCTGCACCTCCCACGGCTGCGCCCACTGCTCGTAGTAGGCGGCGTACGCGGCCAGGGTGCGCACCAGCGCGCCGTTGCGGCCCTCCGGGCGCAGCCCGGCGTCGACCAGCAGCGGCGGATCGGTACTCGGCGCCCCGAGCAACTGCTGCACCCGGTCGGCCACCCCGATCGCCCACTTGACGGCCTTGGTCTCGTCTTCACCCGGACGCGGATCGCAGACGAACAGCACGTCGGCGTCGGAGCCGTAGCCGAGTTCCATGCCACCGAGCCTGCCCATACCGATCACCGCGATATCGGCGGGCGCACGGCAACCCATCTCCGCTTCGCCCGCCCGGATCACCGCACGCAGCGACGCCTCCAGCACGGCCACCCACACCGACGACAGAGCCCGGCACACCTGCGGCACGTCCAGCATGCCGAGCAGGTCGGCCGACGCCACCCGAGCCAATTCGTGCCTGCGCAGCGAACGGGCCGCGGCCACAGCGCGTTTGGGGTCCTCGTAGCGGGCCGCCGCGGTGAGGATGCCGCGCGCGACCTCGTCCGGCTGCGGTCCCAGCAGCAGCGGACCGCTGGGACCGTCGGCGTACATCCGGATCGTCTCGGGCGCGTTGATCAGCAGGTCCGGCAGGTATTCCGAGGAGCCGAGCACGATCATGAGCCGCTGCGCGATGGCCCCCTCGTCGCGCAGCTCGCGCAGGAACCAGATCTGGTCGGCGAGGCCCTCCGACACTCGCCGGTAGGCCAGCAGGCCCGCGTCGGGATTCGGTGTGTCGCTGAGCCATTCGAGCAGCGTCGGCAGCAGCAGTGCCTGGATGCGCCCCTTGCGGGAGACTCCGCCGGTGAGCGCCTTGAGGTGTCCGAGCGCGTGTTCCGGCGCCGCGTAGCCCAGCGCGGCCAGCTGCCGGATGGCGGCTTCCGGGCTCAGCCGCAGTGCGTCCGGCTCCAGCCGCACCACCGATTCCAGCAGCGGGCGGTAGAACAGTTTGGCGTGCAATCGCCGCACCCGCACCGCGTTCCGCCGGATCTCGCTGGTCAGCACGCCCACCGCGTCCTGCCTGCCGTCGGGGCGGATGTGCGCGGCACGCGCCAGCCAGCGCATCCCCTCCTCGTCGTCGGCGGCGGGCAACGTGTGCGTGCGACGCAGCCGCTGCAGTTGCAACCGGTGCTCGAGCAGCCGCAGGAACTCATACGACGCGGTGAGGTTCGCCGCGTCGTCCCGGCCGACGTACCCGCCTGCCGCGAGCGCGGTCAACGCCTCGACGGTGCCCTGCACGTGCAACGTCTCGTCCACCCGCCCGTGCACCAATTGCAGCAGCTGCACGGCGAATTCGACGTCGCGCAGGCTGCCGTGCCCGAGTTTGAGTTCGCGTTCGCGCAGATCGGCGGGGACCAGGTCCTCCACCCTGCGCCGCATCGCCTGGACGTCGGCGACGAAATCGGGCCGCTCGGAAGCGGTCCAGACCATCGGCATCAGCGCGTCGCGGTACTGCTGGCCGAGTGCGAGGTCACCGGTGGCCGGGCGGTTCTTCAGCAGCGCCTGGAACTCCCAGGTGCGCGCCCAGCGCTTGTAGTAGGCGATGTGCGAGTCCAGCGTCCGCACCAGGGCACCGGCCTTGCCCTCCGGCCGTAGCGCCGCGTCGACCTCGAAGAACGCCTGACTCGCGACGCTCATCAGCTCGGCTGCCAGCCGCGTGGCCGTGGCGTCGGCGGGCTCGGCGACGAACACCACGTCGACGTCGCTGACGTAGTTCAGCTCGCACGCGCCGCACTTGCCCATCGCGATGACGGCCAGCCGCACCGGCACCGGCTCGTCCTTGCAGACCCGCGCCACCGCGACCGCCAGCGCCGCGGTCAGGGCGGCGTCGGCCAGGTCGGTGAGGTGCCTGCCGACGACTTGATACGGCAGCACCGGCTCGTTCTCCACGGTGGCCGCCAGGTCCAGCGCGGCCAGCAGCATCAGCTGGTCGCGGTAGCGCTGGCGCAGCGACGCCACCACATCCGGACCCGAGATCCCGGCGCGGTACAGCATCGGCGCGGCGTTGGGCCCCTGCTCCGGCTCCGCCTCGACGACGGCCAGCAGGTCGGCGATCACCTCGTCCCGACCGGGTAAGTCCTTGCGGCGCAAGCTCTCCCACATGGACGGCCGGGCGACCAGGTGATCGCCCAACGCGCTGGACGAGCCGATCAACGCGAACAGCCTGCCACGCAACGACGTATCCGTGCGAATCGCCGAATCGACGGCGGCCCACTCGTCGCCGATGCTCTCGCGCAGCCGCATGAGCGTGTTCAACGCGAGATCGGCGTCCGGCGCGCGGGACAGCGCCCACAGCACGGGAATACTCTCGACGTTGTCCCAGCCCAGTTCGCGCAGCGACGCGGCGGCGGACGGCTCGAGCAATCCGAGCCGACCGACGCCGGGGACAGCGGAGCGGGCAGACGGTGGCCGGACCATGGCTCTCAAATTACCCGGCCGCGGCCGCGGGCACGCCGCCGAAGGTCATTCCGGGGTTACAACCCCAGGTATTCCTTCAGCTCGAACGGGGTGACCTGGCTGCGGTAGTCCGCCCACTCCCTGCGCTTGTTGCGCAGGAAGAAGTCGAACACGTGCTCGCCGAGCGTCTCGGCGACCAGCTCGGAGCGCTCCATCGCCTGCAACGCCTCGTCCAGCGTGCCGGGCAGCTCGCGGAAGCCCATCGCGCGCCGCTCGGCGGTGGTCAGCGACCACACGTCGTCCTCCGCCTCCGGCGGCAGGTTGTAGCCCTTCTCGATGCCCCGCAGACCGGCCGCCAGCAGCACGGCGAAGGTCAGGTAGGGGTTGCACGCGGAGTCGGGGCTGCGGATCTCGACGCGACGCGAGGACGCCTTGTTCGGCGTGTACATCGGCACCCGCACCAGGGCGGAGCGGTTGGACCGGCCCCAGGAGGCCGCGGTCGGCGCCTCGCCGCCGTGGATGAGGCGCTTGTAGGAGTTCACCCACTGGTTGGTGACCGCGCTGATCTCCGGGGCGTGCTCGAGGATGCCCGCGATGAACGCCCGAGCCGTCTCCGACAGGTTGATCGGGTCGTCGGGGTCGTGGAAGGCGTTCGTCTCGCCCTCGAACAGGCTCATGTGCGTGTGCATCGCCGAGCCGGGGTACTGCGGGAACGGCTTGGGCATGAACGTGGCGCGCACGCCCTCGTCGATGGCCACTTCCTTGATCAGGTAGCGGAAGGTCATCACGTTGTCGGCCATGGACAGCGCGTCGGCGTAGCGCAGGTCGATCTCCTGCTGGCCGGGAGCGCCTTCGTGATGACTGAACTCCACCGAGATGCCCATCGACTCCAGCGCGTCGATGGCGTGGCGGCGGAAGTTCGGCGCCGAATCGTGCACGGCCTGGTCGAAGAAGCCGCCGCTGTCGGCCGGAATCGGCGGGGTGCCGTCGTGCGGGCCGTTCTCCAGCAGGAAGAACTCGATCTCGGGGTGCACGTAGCAGCTGAAACCCACATCGCCCGCCTTGTTGAGCTGGCGGCGCAGCACGTGGCGCGGGTCGGCCCAGGACGGCGAGCCGTCGGGCATGGTGATGTCGCAGAACATGCGCGCGGAGTGCTGGTGGCCCTTGCTGGTGGCCCACGGCAGCACCTGGAAGGTGGACGGATCCGGCCGGGCGACCATGTCGGCCTCCGAGACGCGGGCGAAGCCCTCGATGGCCGAGCCGTCGAAGCCGATACCCTCTTCGAAGGCGCCTTCCAGCTCGGCGGGCGCGATCGCCACGGACTTCAGGTAGCCCAAGACGTCGGTGAACCAGAGACGTACGAAGCGGATGTCCCGCTCTTCGAGCGTCCGCAGCACGAATTCCTTCTGGCGATCCATGCCCGCGAGCGTAAGCATCCGGCGTTAAATCTGTGTTACATACACGCTTAAGATTGCTGAGCAGGATTTTTTCGGCACCCTCCGCACCGTCGGATCGTCCGCTTTGTGAGCTTTTTCCGACTCGGGGCGCTCCGCGTCACCGTTCAGCAACCGATCCGGACGAGCTCAGCAGGTGAGTCCACGCGCGGGTTCGGTCAGGTCGGTCAGGTAGGCGATGACCGCGTCGTCCACACACGGCACACCGCCCGCCAGCGCCACCGTGTGCCGGTTGCCGCGGTAGGTGATCAGCGCGGCGCCCAGCTGGTCGGCCAGGTCGACACCGGCCTGGTACGGCGTCGCCGGATCCTCGGTGGTGGACACGACCACGGTCTTCGGCAGCCCGGTCGCCGAAATCCGATGCGGCTCACTGGTGTTCGGCACCGGCCAGGCGGTGCACAGCTCCAGCGGCGCGGCGCCCGTGCCGCGGCCGTCGTCCAGGAACGGCGCCGCCTTGCGGTATTCGGCGTCCTGCCGTCCCACCACGGCGCGGTCGGTGACGCGCGGGTCGTCCACGCAGCGGATGGCGTTGAACGCGTCGGTGGTGTTGGTGTAGGTGCCGTCGTCGCGGCGGCCGTCGTACAGGTCGGCCAGCAGCAGCAGCGTGTCGCCGCGCCCGTCGCGCAGTTCGGACAATCCGAGGGTCAGCGCCTTCCACAGCTCGTCGGTGTAGAGCGCTTGACGCACGCCGGTGAGCGCGTCGCCGTAGGTCAGCCCGCGCGGGTCGGTGGTCGGCGCGGGCCGGTCCCACAGCGGGTCGACCAACTCGCGGAACCGCCGCACCGCCTGCGCCGGATCGGCGCCGAGCGGGCAGTCCGGGTGCTGGGCGCAGTCGGCGGCGTAGGCGTCGAACACCTTCTGGAAGCCCGCCGCCTGCCGCAACGACTCCTGCACCGGGTCCTGCGAGGAATCGATGGCGCCGTCGAGCACGAGGGCGCGCACGCGGTCCGGGAACCTCTCCGCGTACGCCGAGCCGATCTTGGTGCCGTAGGAGTAACCGATGTAGCTCAGCTTCGGGTCGCCGAGCGCGGCGCGCATGACGTCGAGGTCCTGCACCACCTCGCGGGTGCCGACATGGGCGAGGAAATCCTTGCCGGTCCGCTCGGCGCAGCGGTCGGCGTAGCGGCGGTTGTCCGCCTCGGCGTCGGCGATGCCCGCGGGCGAGTAGTCCTCCTCCGGCTCGGCGCGCTCGGCGTCCTGCTCCTGCGCGGTCTGGCAGACGATCGAGGGGGTGGAGGAGCCGACGCCGCGCGGGTCGAAACCGACCCGGTCGAAGCGCTCGGCCAACGGTGTCTTGTTGCCCAGTGACGACATGCCGAGCCCCGACTCCCCCGGCCCGCCCGGGTTCATCAGCAGCGAACCGATGCGCTGACCGGTCGCGCGGACCCGGGACACCGCGATCTGCGCGGTCGGCCCGGCCGGCGCGCCGTAGTCCACCGGAACGGTGATCCGCGCGCATTCGGTGTTGGGCGGCAGACGGTCGTCCGGTCCCCCGAATCCGGTGCAGTCGCCCCACTGCACGGTCTGGCCGTAGAACTTCTCCAGACCGTCGGGCGGCGCCGGCATCGGCTGCCCCGTTTCGGTGCGGGTGACGGCGCACCCCACGCCGAGCACAGCAACCGAAGCCAGCACCGCCACCACGAGCGCACCGCGCCCACTCCGCACCGTCGACATACCTTGATATTGCCAGCAAACACCGGCACTCCTTCGGGCAAACCCACCTGGCGCTGTGACCAATTGCACCGGTCATCGGCCTTAATCCGTCCCGGCGGCGGGTGGCACACTGGGTTTCGTCAAGAAATCCCGGGGACCCGGACGGGCCCCGAGGCGACACAGACGAAAGGGACGATGATGTCCGTATCCGATTCGGAAACCCCTGCCTACGGTGCGGTGCCCGCTGAACCCGCGAAGGCCGCGCGCAAGACCCGGGTGCACCACCTGCGGCAGATGAAGGCCGACGGTGAGCGCTGGGCGATGCTGACCGCCTACGACTACTCCACGGCCCGGCTGTTCGAAGCGGCAGGCATCCCGGTACTGCTGGTCGGCGACTCGGCGGCCAACGTCGTGTACGGCTACGACACCACCGTGCCGATCACCGTGGACGAAATCATCCCGCTGGTCCGCGGTGTGGTGCGCGGCGCGCCGCACGCACTGGTGGTGGCCGACCTGCCGTTCGGCACCTACGAATCCTCGCCGCAGCAGGCGCTGGCCACCGCGACCCGGTTCATGAAGGAGGGCGGGGCGCACGCGGTGAAGCTGGAGGGCGGCGAGCGCGTCGCCGAGCAGATCGCGGTGATCACCGCGGCGGGCATCCCGGTGATGGCGCACATCGGCTTCACCCCGCAGAGCGTGAACACCCTGGGCGGTTTCCGCGTGCAGGGTCGCGGGGACGGCGCCGAGCAGCTGATCGCCGACGCGATCGCGGTGCAGGAGGCGGGCGCGTTCTCCGTGGTCATGGAGATGGTGCCGGCGGAGCTGGCCGGACAGGTCACCCGGAAGCTGACCATTCCGACCATCGGCATCGGCGCGGGCGCCGACACCGACGCACAGGTGCTGGTCTGGCAGGACATGGCCGGCTACACCAGCGGCAAGACCGCGAAGTTCGTCAAGCGCTTCGGCCACGTCGGCGACGAATTGCGTTCGGCGGCAGCCGCTTACGCCGACGAAGTGCGCCAGGGCACCTTCCCCGGGCCCGAGCACAGCTTCTGAGCCGACCTCCCCGCGGGGACGATCACCGGCCGGGTGGTGCACAGGCGTCGCGCTGCCCGGCCGACCGCTGGAACCGCTCGGCTGAACTATTCCCAGCGGAACAAACCGGTTCGGGCCGGTCGGCGAAATCAATGGCAGACTCGATGCCGACAATGCCGACACGACCAGAGGTACCGATGCCGTACAGCCGTTGGATTTCACGCAGCTCCCTGCTGATCGCGGGCGTTTTCGCCGCCGCGGCCTTGACCGCGTGCGGCAGCGAGCCGAGCCCGGCGCCCACCGGCAGCGCGTCCTCGACCACGGCATCCGCGACGCCGGGCACGACCACCGGCCGCACCACACCGGCCAGCCCGGAGATCTCCGACGCGGCCGCGAACCAGCTGTGCGACATGATCCGGCCGGAACTGTCCAACTGGCGTATTCAGGGGGGCACGCTGGGCAAGATCGGGCTCAACGCGCTCGTGCACGAGTGGGCGCTGCGCAACGGCGGCATCAACGCCGCGGTGCTGGCCGACAAGCAGATCATCGACCGCACCACCACCAAGACCTGCCCCGACGTGCGCCAGCAGGCCATCGAGGCACTGGGCATTCCGGACCTGGCCTCCGGACTCGCCTTCTGACCAGGGCGGGCCACATGCGCACCCTCTACCCCGAGATCGAGCCGTACGAGTCCGGCATGCTGGCGGTCGGTGACGGCCAGTCGGTGTATTGGGAGGTCAGCGGCAATCCGGACGGCAAACCGGCGGTGTTCCTGCACGGTGGGCCCGGTGGCGGCACCGCGCCGTACCACCGGCAGTTCTTCGACCCGGCCGCCTACCGGATCGTGCTGTTCGACCAGCGCGGCTGCGGTCGCTCCACACCACACCTGTCCGACGGCGCGAGCCTGGAGCACAACACCACCTGGCACCTGATCGCCGACATGGAGGCGCTGCGCGAGCATCTCGGCATCCAGCGCTGGCAGGTGTTCGGCGGCTCCTGGGGTTCCACGCTCGCGCTCGCCTACGCGCAGCGGTATCCCGACCGCGTGACCGAACTGGTGCTGCGCGGCATCTTCCTGCTGCGCCGCAAGGAAATCGATTGGTACTACAACGGCGCCGCCGGCTACGTCTATCCGGACGAGTGGGCGAAGTTCCTCGCGCCGGTGCCGGAGGACGAGCGCGAGGGAGATCTCGTCGAGGTCTATCACCGGCTGCTGCACTCGCCTGACGAGCAGGTCGCCCGCGCGGCTGCGATCGCGTGGTCCACTTGGGAGGGCGCGACGAGTTCGCTGCTGCCGCATCCGGATCGGGTCGCCGAAACGGCCGAGCCCCGGTTCGCGCTCGCCTTCGCCAGGATCGAGAACCACTACTTCCGCCACGGCGGGTTCCTCGACGAGGGCCAGCTGTTGCGCGACATCGGCGCCATCACGCACATCCCGGCCGTGATCGTGCAGGGCCGCCACGACATCGTCTGCCCTGCGGTCAGCGCGTGGGAGCTGCATCGGGCGTGGCCCGGTTCGGAGCTGCACATCGTCGCCGACGCCGGGCACGCGGCGAACGAGCCTGGCATCACCCATCACCTGGTCGAAGCGACCGACCGATTCGCGAAGGAGGGGTGAGCACGATGACCAAGGCCGGGGTCGCCCTCGGCGCCGCGCTGCGGGACGATATCGACCGGCTGCTGGCCGCCGAGCCGGAAGTCCGTTCCGACGCACCGGATTCCGTGCACCAGATGCGGGTGGCCACGCGCAGGCTGCGGAGCGTGTTGCGGTCCTATCATGGGCTTTTCGTCAAGGAACCGGTCGCGGCGATGGTCGCGGAGCTCGCGTGGCTGGCCGGACTGCTCGGGGAGGCCCGCGACGCTGAGGTGCGCGCCGACCGGTTCGCCGCCCTCCTGGCCGACCATGGCGCGCAGACCCCGCCCGCCGAGCTCGGCCCCGTCACCGCGCGTCTGGTGCTCGCCGAACGGGATCACTATCGCCGAGCCCACGACGCGGTGCTGACCGCGTTGGACAGCGAACGCTACCGCGAACTGCGCGACGAACTGTCCCGATGGCGCACCGAACCGCCACTGCGCCACTCCCGTGTCACGGCGGAGGCCGCCGAGGTCTTCGGCGAGATACTGCACGGCGATCTCGACCGGGTGGAATCCCTCGTCCGCGCCGAGCCGACAGTCGCCGCCACCGAGCGCATCGACCTGCTGCACGATATTCGCAAGAGCGCCAAGCGTTTACGGTACTCGTGCGAGGCCGCGGCGCAGGAAGTGGCCGACGCCGCCGATCTGGGCAACCGCGCGAAGCAGTTGCAGACCGTGCTCGGCGACCACCGGGACGCGGTGGAATCCCACCGTACGATCCTCGATCGAGCGGCCGAGGCCGCCGCGGCGGGCGAGCCCGCGGACCTCTACGAGATCCTGGCGGACGCCGAGGACGCGGCGGCCGGTCGCGAACTGAGCCGCTATCCCGCCACCGCCGCGGCGCTGTTCGGCTAGACCACCGGTGGCCGAGTATCTCGGCCAGCCTCGCAGGAGTGGGGCAGCGCATTCACGCCGGGTATGTGAAGCTCACTTTTCGCTCCCTCGGATCCGCCGACACCAGGCGTACCCGCACCGCCGCCCCTTCCGGCGGCTCGCCCAGGCACGGACCGAGCACCGGCGGGTCGGCGACGAAGATCACCGCGGGTCGGTTGCCGTTGGCCTCGCGCACCACCACGGCGTCGAACTCGGCGTCGATCCGCCGCGCCAGCAACGTCGACTCGGTCAGATCGATGCAGGCGCGCTCGATCTTGCTCGCGACGCCATCGCTGCGCCGCATGGTGTCGGCGGTGCGCACCAGCCCGTCCCGCACCCAGCGCGGCACCTCCGTTCCCGCGCACCGGGCCAGGCAGATCTCGGTCGCGAATCGGTCCGACAGCCGCCGCAGCGGGGCGGTGACGTGCGCGTACGGCGCGCCGATACCACTGTGCCGCAGGGCTTCCGATGTGGGCGGCGCCCCGGAGTCGCCAGTGACCACGGTGTAGGACGCACCGCGCAGCAGAGTCGTCGCCTCGGACATCAGCACCAGCGCCGCGGGCGTGTTGGGGTCCAGCCGCGCCAGCATCTGGCCGACCGGTTCCTCGACGGGCCAGGCCACGCCCAGCGCGTGCGCGGTGCGGCGCATGGAGTCGATCGCGGATTCGGCCGGTGGCGGCATGGTGCGCAGCAGCGCGACTCGCTCCTCGGCGGGAATGTTCCCGTTCAGCATGATCCGCGCCGCGCACATGCCGGTCAGCAGCGAAACCTGTTCATTCCAGTCGTCGGCGGCGGTGCGTGGTTCGACCACCAGCCGCCAGTGTCCGTTGGCGCGCTCGTCCTGCACGACGGATTGCGCGGGCAGCCGCAACCCGATCGCGCCGCGGGCGAGCCCCGCCGCGATGCGCCGCGCGCCGAACTCCGGCAAGGCCGCGATGGAGGGATGCAACCGACCGGCCTCGGCGTCGGCCTGCACGCCGGAGTAGTCCAGCCGGGCGCGGGAGCGCACCAATGCCCGCACCACCGAGAAATGCCGCGGTTCGGCGTGCTCGTCGAGTTCGATGGTCCACAGCGCGGCCGGGCGAGTTCGCTCCGGCAGCAGGCTCGCGGACCCTTCCGACAGGGTCGGCGGGTGCAGCGGCACGGTGCCGTCGGGAAGATAGAACGTCTGTCCCCTGGCGCCGGACTCCTTGGCGAGTGCGCCATCGGGAGCGATCACGGCGCCGACATCGGCGATGGCGTAGTGCACCAGGAAGCCGGTGGGGATGCGCACGAGATGCAGGGCCTGGTCCAGATCCATGGCCCCGGGCGGGTCGATCGTCACGAACGGGATGTCCGTGCGATCGACCCGGGTGCCCGCGAACGCGTCGACCGCGGCGCGGGCCTCCGCGCTGGCCTCGGCGGGATACGTCGAGGCCAACCCGAACTCGGAACGAATGGCGCCGAAATCTACCGGCGCCGAGACGATCCGCTGGTGCAGTTCCACGCTGCGGCGCCGGTCCTACTGCAGCGCCAGCATGGAGCCGTTGAGCTGGTCGAACGGACCGTAGACGGTGAAGGTGACCCGGCCACCGGGAACCGAGGACGACACCTGCGCCGCGGCGTCCAGCGCCTGACCGAAGGAGGCGGCGGACGGATGCGGCAGACCGGCGATGGCCAGACCGACGTGAGTCTGATGCACCCACACCGTGTCGGCGGGGCTGAGGTCGACTTGAACCCCACCCTGCAGCGGCGTCACCGCGACCGCATTGGCGGAACCGGCGCCGAGCACCGCGAAAACCGAGGCGGCGCCTGCGACCAATGCGCCGGCGACCATGGAGCGAACTACTCGCATATGTGTTGAGACCTGCTTTCCCGCGAAGTATGAAGGGCCCGATGCTGCCCCGCACCGGGCCTTGCCAACGGCGACTACTTTATGACGTCCATCACGCTGACGGCCAGTGGCGCGCGAATCCCTCCTGCCTCTGCTCGGTCCCGAGCAGGCCGCGTACGGGCTCGGGACTTCACCATCGACCCGGCCTGACCGCGCGATTGTTCTCGCACGCTCGTTGCCTCCCGTTAACCTGGCGGGAGGCGACAGTGATCCTGGGCCGCTAGCATCCCGCGCGTGATGAGAACTACCGCCGCGATCGCGGCCAGTGCCACCCTCTTTTCCCTGCTCCTCACCGGTTGCGGGGACGACAAGTCCAGCAGCGCCGCCTCGTCGACCACCACGGCCGCCTCGCAGGGCGCCACCGCCGCGGTCGACACCGTGAAGACGGGCGCGTTCGTCGTCAGCTTCCGTGGCGCGTTCCCCAAGCTCGCCGAAGGCAAGGACGACGCGAAGATCGCGAGCATCCTGTCCGAGACCTGCGCGGACATCAAGGCGGGCAAGTCCGAGGACGACGTCGTCGCCAACATCACCAAGCGGGCGGCAGGCCACACCCAGCCGACCGCCGAGGAAGCCAAGGCCATTTACCAGATGGCCAAGCTGATGTGCTGATCCGTCCGCGCTGAGGACCTACGACCGTCGAGTCGGCGGTAGCCGCATACCGCCGCACGGCCGGTTCCACGTCGTGGGATCCGGCATGCCGCCGACGACGGACACCTCTTCTCGCCGCTGCCGAGCGCGCAGCCGGGCCGCGAGCGCGGTGGGCGGACGAGTTGGTCTGTAAGCCGGATCCTGTCCCCGGTTCGCACCGGGGGGCGGCCATCCATCTGGACACTCCGTTGCCGGGTGCCTCGAGCGGTCCACCCGCAGGCTCGGGCGAGCAACCCTCGAACGCCTGCGCAGCCGCACCGCGGGCGGTGCGGCCTTCGACCTTGCTCCGGGCGGGGTTTACCGAGCCGCCCCGGTCACCCGGAGCGCTGGTGCGCTCTTACCGCACCGTTTCACCCTCACCGCACGGCCTCGACGACCGTGGGCGGTCTGTTTTCTGTGGCACTGTCCCGCGGGTCACCCCGGGTTGCCGTTAGCAACCGCCCTGCTCTGTGGAGTCCGGACTTTCCTCGGCGCCGGGCGGCGGCACGATCGTGCCCGTTCCCTGCGCCGCGGCCGCCCGACCAACTCGTCCGCGATAACAGAATACTGGGTACGGTTACTGGCCATGGAACGTGTCGAGGTCGGCTTCCCTTCCGGAAGCGAGCAGTGCGCCGCGTGGCTCTATCGCCCGGACGGCGCACCCAAACCCCGCCCGCTAGTGGTGATGGGACACGGGCTGGGGGCCAATCGGGAAATGGGACTTGACCGGTACGCGCGGCGTTTCGCGGCCGCGGGCATGGCGGTCCTGGTGTTCGACTATCGGCATTTCGGCGCCAGTCAGGGCACGCCACGCCAGTTGCTGAGCATCGCGCGCCAGCGTGCGGACTGGCATGCCGCCATCGCCTACGCGCGCACCTTGCGCGGCATCGACGCGACCCGGATCGCGTTGTGGGGCACCTCGTTCGGCGGCGGGCACGCCCTGTCGGTCGCACCGGACGACGACTACATCGCGGCCGTGGTGGCGCAGGTGCCGTTCACCAGCGGCCTGTCCTCGGCGCTGGCGAAGGGACCGATCAGCGTGACCAAGGTGGCCACCATCGCGGCCACCGATCTGCTGCTGGGCACCATCCGGCGCAAGCCCGTCCGCATCCGGCTGGCCGGACGCAAGCGCGCCGCGGCGCTGATGAGCGCGCCCGACGTGCCGGAAGGCTTCCGCAGGCTGTCCGACGAGAGCGAGACCTACGAGCCGAAAGTGGCTGCGCGCGTGGCGTTTTCCGCACTGTTCGACGCACCGGGACGACGCGCGAAGGCATTGAAGATGCCGGTGCTGTACGCACTGTGCGACGACGACTCCGTCGCCCCGGTGAAATCCGCGCTGCGCGCCGCCGAACGCACCAAGCACGCGGTCGTAAAGCGTTATCCAGCGGGGCATTTCGACATCTATTTCGACGAAGTCTTCGAGAAAGCGGTCTACGACCAGACCGAATTCCTGGTATCTGTGCTGAGACCGTAATTCGTTCGCCCCCGGCGCGAGCCAACGGCAATTCAGTCCGACCGCGCTCGACCGGGCCGCGCCGGGACCTACACCACCCGGCTTCAATCGGTCGTGCTGGACGACTGACGCTGTCCGCTTCCGCGAGAAAATCCGGTCTACACCCTGCGGTCCGCCTCTCAGATCATCCCAGGGGTCGACGGCGGCGGCCGATGCTGTCACGATGACGCGGATGATTGTCAGGCTTGCGCGGGAGGACGACCTCGCCGGTTTTCTCGAACTGGCGGGACAAGTCGAGCACTGGTTCGGCCCGATGGTCGACGAGGCCGGATTCCATGCGACGCTGCTGCGGCACATTCGGGCCGGGACGGCGCTCGTCGCCCGGTCCGCGGGGGCCGAAGTGCTCGGCGGCATCATGTTCGGCGCGCAGCCGCCGACCTATCGGGTGGACTGGCTGGTCGTCGCGGAACAGGCCCGCGGACACGGCATCGGACGGGCGCTGACGACGGACGCGATCCGCCGGTACGTGCGCTGCCCCGGCACACTCGAAGTGGTCACCTTCGGAGCCGATCATCCCGGCGCGGCGGCCAGCGGCGCCCGGGCGTTCTACGAACACCTGGGATTCAATCCCGCCGAAGTCGCGGCTGCCGGGCCGGAGGGCGGTTCCCGGCAGGTCTACCGGCGGCACATCTGAGGCACACCGGCCGGAAACATCATCGTCCTCGGAAGACGCGCCAGAGAATGAAGGCGAGGACCGCCGCGGGCGCGGCCGCCAGGATGGGCTTGCCACGGACCGTGTCCAGAAGCGTGCGGGCCGGGTGGGCGACGGATTCGGGGAGCCCCGCAGCGCCGAGTTCGGCAGCGCTCGCGGCGTTGGCCTGCGCCATTTCCGCGCGCTCGGCGGCGCGCTGGACGGACTCGTCCACCGTTTGCGCGGCCTGCTCCGTCTGGTACTCGGCAGTTCGCCCAACGGCGGTCTGCGGCTGTTGTGCCGCACCGGCCGCAACGCCACTCACCTGTTCGGCCTCTCGCCCGACGGTCGCCTCCGCCTCCGCGAAGGGCACCGCCGCGGCGGCAGAGCCGCCCACCTCAGCAGCGGCCTCCTCCGCCTCGCGACCCACGCTCGGCGTCTCCAACCCGGTCATACCGGCCGCTCCGGCAACGGCGGCGGCGCTCGCCTCGGCAGCGCTCTGTTCCGGCCCGCGCCCTGCGGTCAGCGTCTCCGACCCGGTCATGCCGGGCACTCCTGCGGTCGGGCCGCCCGCTGCGGCTGCCGCCTCGTCCGCCTGGAGCCCCGCGGTCGCCGCCTCCGGCTCGGCTTGCTCTGGTTCTTCCGCGGCGTGGCGGCCCGGCCTGGCGGCGTACTCGCCTTGCTGCCCGGTACCGGCCGTCTCGCCCACATCGCCGATGTCATGGATGCGGTCGATCTCGGGGTCCGGGCGTTCGCGTTCGTTCATCACTGTCTCCTGTCCTCGGCTGGGCGGCGCCGGACAGATTTCCTGGATGCCGTCGTTGCCCGGTTACCCTACGAACGACCGGACAAACGGGACTACGGAAGACGCCACTCCATCTCGAATTCCCGCCGCGAGTCGCCCGGGGCCATGGGCCCGCTCACCCCGGTCGGCACGAAGCCGCTGCGCAGATACAACCGCTGGGCAAAGGTGTTGCTCTCGGCGACCTCCAAGCGGACCACACGATGGCCGCCCGCCACGGCCCAATCGAGAACCGCGCGAACAAGCCGGTCCGACACCCCGGTTCCGCGCGACCGCGACGCCACCCACATCGAAATCAGATGCACACCACCGCGGTCCCGATCGGGCATGCCGCCGACCGTGCCCAACTCCGTCCCCGCCGACTCGGCCAGGAACTGCGCTCGATCGGTCAGCATCCGCCGCCAGTCACCTTCGGTGCGAGCCCGCGCCTCGGCCAAGGTGGAACCGAAGTACTGCGGCGTGTCGGCCAGCGCCCTGAGCCGGACGCGCCGGAACGCCGCCCAATCGTCCGGCATGAGCAACCTGATCACGGATGTCGTGACGTCCATCCGAATTCTCTACCTGGTCCCCGATGACGTGCGCAAAGGATTTGCCGTGGCGGCCTTCCACCTCAACCGAGCCTGCGCAACCCGGCGCACTCCAGCCCGGCGAAGAGGGCGACCGCCACGGCGCCCACGAGGAGGAACGCCACGCCGAGACCGGTCAGTGGGAGCACACCGCAACCGGCCAGCGCGATCATAGCGACAACCGAGATCGCGTTGACGGCGACGACCGCCTGTGCGTGCCGCGCCGATATAGCCGGGTACCGGGCGATCATCAGCAACACGAGCGCGCCGCCCAGCATGATGACGCCGAACGAAATGCTCCACCCGATCGGCAACCCGAGCGGGTCGCGCAGGAATGCGCTCCCCGCCACCAGCACACCACCGAAGATCCCGGTGCTCCAGCCGTCCACCGCGAGCGCGGTGCGCAGGAAGGTGGCGTCGCCGCTCCGGTTGGCCGAGGTCGTGGGTGTCATGTCGTCCTCCTGTGGTCGATCCGTCGCAACCAACCCTGCTGGCCGGAGGTGAGCGTCTCAATAACCTGGGAGGTCATGGCCGGACGGCGGCGCGGGTGCTTAGCTGATCGAATGACATCGGTGCAGACGCGATCGAGAGCGGGGCTCCTGCTGCGCGAATGGCGGCAGCGGCGCAGATTGAGTCAGCTGGATCTGGCGCTGGCGGCCGATACTTCGGCGCGGCACCTCTCCTACCTGGAGACAGGGCGGGCCATGCCAAGCCGGGCGATGGTGCTGCGTCTGTGCGACACGCTGGATGTGCCGCTGCGCGAGCGCAATACACTGCTGATGGCCGCCGGTTACGCACCCGCGTATCGGGAGAGCAGCCTCGACGACGCGCATCTCACGTCGGTCCGAGCCGCCGTGGACACCATGCTGGCCACGCACGAACCCTATCCGGCCGTGGTCATCGATCGGCTGTGGAACGTGGTGACCGGAAACGCCGCGATGAGCGTGCTGATGGACGGCGTTCCCGCGCACGTACTGGCGCCGCGCCCGAATGTGTACCGGCTGGTGTTGCACCTGGACGGACTCGCGTCCCGGTTGGCCAACCTCGCACAGGTGCGGGCACTGTTCCTGGCTCGGCTGGCCAGACAGGTCAGCGCGAGCGGCGACCACGATCTGGCGGCGCTGTACGACGAGGTGTCCGGCTACCCGGCGGCCGACGACACAGCGGAGGTCGGGCCCCCGCCGGGCCCCTTCGAAGTGCCGATCCGGATCCGCACACCTGCGGGTGAGCTGTCGATGTTCAGCACGATGGCCACCTTCGGCGCGCCCGCTGACGTCACCCTGTCGGAGCTGGCCATCGAATTGTTCTATCCACTGGACGAATTCACCACGGCCGCGCTGCGCGGGATGGCGGCCGTGGCGAATTCGTGAGCGCTTTTCAGGCGTCCAGCATGGATTCGTCCCACTCCAAGTCCAGGTCGGGATCGGCGGAGGACAGTATCTCGTCCAGGCGCAGCCCCACCTCGCTGATGTTCGGCTCGGTCATCATGTTCAGGTGGTCGCCGGGCACCGAGATCACCGTGAACCGGCGGGCCGCGTACTGCTTCCAGCCGTTGTCCGCGCTGTCGAACATGCTGCCGACGGTCTGGTGTGCCAGGTCGACGCCCGGCGGCAGTCCCTCGGTGGCGCGCAGCAGCGTGATGTCCCGCTCGTAGGGCTCGAGCTTGTAGTCCAGCATCGCCGAGTAGTTGGCGTAGAACACCTCGTAGAGCCGCCGGATCGCCTGATGCGGACTAGCGGCGGGCAGGATGTCCGACCGCACCGCCTCGGCCAGCATCGCCGCGAACAGTTCCTCGGAATCGTGCACATCGGGTTCGAAATCAACCAGCGCGGACTGGCTTCCGCGCGCATACCACAGCAGCTCGAGGAAGAACCACCGGATCAGCTTCTCCTCCGGGATCTGGGCGCGCTCCTGTGCGCGTAGCGCCATGGTGTCCAACAGCGTCACGCTGGACACTTCGTGCTCGGGCAGCTGACGGGCCATCTCCAAGGCGACGTAGCCGCCGAACGACCAACCCGCCAGATGATAGGGGCCGTTCGGATGCACGCGCCGCACCGCTTCCAGATACGACTCGGTCATCGCCGCGATCGTCTTCTCCGGCGCGCTGCCCGCGTCCGCGCCCGCCGCCTGCAATCCGTACACCGGGCGATCCGGATCCAGATACGGGATGAGGGTCCGATAGCACAGCACATTCCCGCCGATCGGATGCACCAGGAACAGCGGCGGCTTGCTGCCGACGGGGTTGAGCGGCACCAGTGGGTCGAAGGTGCGCCGGACATCGCCGCCCGCCCGCACCAGCGTGGCGAGCCCGGCCGCGGTGGGCGCGCTGATGAACGCGTCCAGCGGCACGTCGACGCCCCACCGCCGCGACAGCGCCATCACCACGCGCATCGCCCCGATCGAGGTCCCACCCGCCGCGAAGAAGTCGTCGCCCACGCCGATCGCACGCAGACCGGCGTATTCGGCGAGCAACTGCACTGCCGACCGCTCGTACTCGTCGGCCGGTTCCCGTTGCGGCGCCACCGATTCCGTGACGTCCTCGCCGTACGCGCGCAAGGTCGCGTCATCGCGTTTGCCGCTGGGCGTGCGGGGCAGCTCGTCGAGCCAGACGAACCGCGACGGCACCATGTGCGCGGGCAGCAGCGCCCGCAGCTCGTGCCGCAGCGCGGCCGGATCGGTCTGCTCCGGCGCGCCGACCAGGAACGCGATCAGCGACCCGTCGATCCTACCGAAACCGCGTGCCACCACGGCCGCTTCGGTTATGCCGGGGAACTTCTCCACCAGTCCGAGGATGCACAGCTCGACTTCGGCCGGTTCCACCCGGAAGCCCCGGATCTTCACCTGGCTGTCGCTGCGGCCGAGGCAGACGATGTCGCCGGAGAACAGCCGAACGCCCAGATCGCCGGTGCGGTACCGGATTCCGCCCGCATGGGTGGCCACGAACCGCTGAGCGGTGAGATCGGGGCGGCCCTCGTAGCCGCGCGCGAGGGAACGGCCGCCGAGATAGATCTCGCCGATCACGCCGTCGGGCACCGGGCGCAGCGCGTTGTCGAGCAACTCCACCGTGTCGCCGTCGACGGCTCGGCCGATGGGCGGCAGCGCGGGGAACTCGTCGGCCGGACCCCGCAGGGTGAATTTCGTGGCGACATGGGATTCGGTGGGGCCGTATTGGTTTTCCAGCACCAAGCCCGGAACCACCTTGCACAGTGCGCGGATCTCGTCGGTGATGCGCAGCTGCTCACCGGAGGAGATCAGCACCTTCAGCTCGGTCGGGAACTTGCGCAGACCCACGGCCGCCTCCGCGAACGCCTGCAACGCCACGTACGGCAGGAACAGCCGTTCGATGCCCTCGTCCACCACGGTGTTCAGCAATTGCTCGACGTTCGACCGCAGGTCGGCCGAACTCACCCGCAGGGTCGACCCGGCCGCGAGGGTGGTGAAGATCTCCTGGAACGATACGTCGAAACTCAACGGCGCCAATTGCAGCGTGCTGCGGAGGCCAGTGCCGGTCGCCGCGCGGATCTGCCAATCCACCAGCGAGGTCAGACCGCGATGCGGCATCGCGACGCCCTTGGGCTCGCCGGTCGACCCGGAGGTGAACAGCACGTAGGCCACCGCGTCGGGCGAAACATGGTCCGGCAGCGGGACATCCGCGTCGTCTGCCGAATCGTCGAAGAGCGGGGTGGTGTCGAGCACCAAGGCGGCGTCGTCGACAATGTCGCGGTAGTCGGCGTCCGCGACCACGCGGTGCGGGCGCGCGCGGTCGATCATCAGATTCAGCCTGGCCCGCGGGTAGCCGACGTCCAAGGGGACGCACGCGGCGCCGATCCGGGTCAGCGCCAGCACGAGCAGCACGAGTTCCGGACGGCGCCGCATCAGGATGCCCACCCGGTCGCCCGGCGACACGCCGAGCCCGGTCAGGCGGCGCGCCAGCCGGTCGGAACGTTCGATCAGCTCGTCGTAGGTGAGGGATTCCTCGTCACCGGCCACGGCGATGGCCGCCGGGTTGAGCGCGGCGGCGTCGGCCACCAGCGTGCCGACGTCGCGGGCAGGCGCAGGCCCGGCACCGCCGTCGATCTTCGCGTCGGGGTCGGCCACGATCGCGGCCAGCATGCGCAGCTGGGTGAGCGCCACGGTCTCGCACTGCTCGGCGGTCAGCGTGTGATCGCCGTTGACCCGCAGCCACATCCGGCCGTCGCGCGGGTCGGTCGCCACGGTCACCAGCAGTTGGAAGTTGGTCTCCTCGCGGATGTCGAAGTCCAGCACCCGCACGCCGTCCAGCATGAGCACCGGCTGGAAGACGTGGTAGTTGACGTAGTTGAACGCCGCCTCGAGCGCAGGCCCGCCGTCGGCGAGGATCGATTGGAGCGGGTAGCGGCGGTATGGGTAGGCCTCACGTTCCCGGCGCGCGACCTGCTCTACCGCCGCGCGCCACGTGGTCGCGGTGCCGTCCAATCGGACGGGCAGGGTGTTGAGGAAAAGTCCGGCTACCCGTTCGGAACCCGCGCGGTCCGGACGACCGTGGCTGACCACACCTGTGGTGACGTCCGTTCGCCCGGTGAGTGCCCGCAGAGCCAGGCAGTGCGCGGCCAGATAGACCGATTTCTCCGGAACCTGGTGGCGTGCGGCGAACACCGACACTCGCTCGGTCAGGCGTCGCGGCACCAGCGCCTTCGCCTGCCGTACCTCGGCGACCGCCGGTTGGTGCGCCCCGAGCGGAGTGAGGGCGGTTGGTTCGGCTCCGGCGAGCGCGGTCAGCCAGTACTCGCGTGCCGCGGTGTCGCGTGCGCTGCCCTGTTCGGCCTGCGCGTACTCGGCCAGGACCGTCGTGGGATGCGGCGCGGCCTCGATCCGGGTCTGCGTCATGCCGAGGTGGCTCAGATAGTCCAGCAGCAGTTCCTGCACCGCGGTGGCGACACTCCAGCCGTCCAGAATGGCGTGGTGGAAGCTCAGCACCAGATCCACCGTGCCCACCGGCTCGTGCGGGCCCGGGCGGACGAACACCCGGATGGCGAACAGCGGAGCGGCTGAGATGTCGTACTGGGCGTGGGTGCGTTCTTGGAGATAGGACTCGATCAGTTCCGCGCCGTCCAGCTCGTCGGTATCGCCGAGGTCGACGATCTCCGGCTCGTAGGGCAGTTCGGCGTGCACGATCTGCAACGGAATCGAGTACCTGGTCAGGTCGAACGAGGAGCGCAGCACCGGCTGCCGCCGCACCAGGCGGCCCACTGCGGCACGGAATTCCACAGCATCCCAAGGTATTTCGAGCCGGTATCGGAACGCGTCCTTGTACGTGACCGAGTCGGTGCGCTCGATGCTGTGATACAGCATGCCCAGTTGCAGCGCCGTGGCCGGGAACGCGTCTTCCGCCCGGTGCAGCGCGGCGCGGTCGATGAGCGGCACCGTCGCCAGCGGCGCCAGGGCGCGCGCGTGGTCGTCGCCGTCCCGGTCGGCGCGCACGACGCGCGCCAGCTCGGCGATGGTCGGCGCTTGGTAGAAGGCGTCCACATCGAAGTGGAGTCCGGCGCGCTCGGCCGCGGTGCGCACGGCCAGCGCGAGAATGGAATCGCCGCCGTGGGTGAAGAAGTTGTCGTGCACACCGATCGACTCCACGCCGAGCACCGTGCACCAGACGCGCGCGAGCCGCGCCTCCACGTCGGTGCGCGGCTCGACACCCGCGACCTGCTCGGCGCCGTGTCCGAGGACGAGCTGCTCGGCGAGCGCGCGGCGGTCGAGTTTCCCATTGCGGGTCAGCGGGATCCGGTCTACCCGGATCAGCCGGGTGGGCACCATGTAGCGCGGCAGTTTCGCCGCGATCCGCTCGGCGATCTCCTCGCCGGTCACGTCGGTTCCGACGAAGTAGCCGACCAGCTGCACGCCGTGCGCCTCGGACAGTTCGTCCACCACCGCCGCGGCGCGCACCCCGCGGCAACCGAGCATGGCGTTGTGCACCTCGCCGAGCGTCACCCGGTTGCCGCGGATCTTCACCTGGTCGTCGAAGCGGCCCAGGTACTCGAGGTTGCCGTCCGGCAGCCAGCGCGCCAGATCGCCGGTGCGGTAGCGCCGCCGGCCGGGCACCGCGCGATCGTCCACGAAGGCGGCCGCGGTCAGCTCGGGCCTGCCGCGATATCCGCGCGCCACGCCGACGCCCGCGATGTTCAGTTCGCCCGGCACCCCGACCGGTACGCGGCGACCGGTTTCGTCGAGCACGAGCAGGTCGATGTTGTCGATGGGACGACCGATCGGCACCACATCGAGCGCATCGTCGCGGGGGCAGTCGAAATAGGAGACGTCGACGGTCGCCTCGGTCGGGCCGTAGAGGTTCACCAGCTCCGGCGCCGCCGCCCCGGCCGCGGTGAAGACCGCGTGGAATCGGCGCACCAGCGCCGGTGGCAGCGCCTCACCGCTGCAGAACACCCTGCGCAGACTGCCGATCCGCGCGACCACCGCGGGGTCGGCCGCGAGCTCGTCGACGAACGCGGCCAGCATGGACGGCACGAAGTGCAGGACGGTGACCGTGTGCGCGGCGATGGCGTCGACGATGCGGCGCGGATCGCGCTCCCCGCCCGGCTCCAGCAACGCCAACCTGGCGCCGGTGATCGCCCACCAGAACAGCTCCCACACCGAGACGTCGAAGGTGACCGGCGTCTTCTGCAGGATCACGTCCTCGGCGTGCAACGGGTAGCGCCGCTGCATCCAGGTCAGCCGGTTCACCACCGACCGGTGCTCGATCATCACGCCTTTGGGCACGCCGGTGGAGCCCGAGGTGTAGATCAGATAGCTCAGATCCGCTGGGTGCGAGACGTTCTCGTTACCCCGCGCGGGAACGGTGTCGGCCACCGTGATCCTGGTGACGCGCAGCTTGTCGAACACCGCCTGGTGCTCGGGTCCTGCCACCACGAAGCGCGCCCCGCAGTCGGCGAGCACGGTTTCGATGCGCGTGGCCGGAAAGTCCGGGTCCAACGGCACGTACGCGCACCCGGCGCGCAGCGTGCCGAAAATCGCGACGAGCAGCTCCGTCGAGCGCGTCAGCACCACCGGGACGCATTCGTTGCCGGTCACGCCCAGCGCCCGCAGCCGGGCGGCGAATCCGTCGGCCAGCGCGGACAGCTCGCCGTAGCGCAGCGCCCGCTCCCCCGAGCCCGCGACCGCCTCGATCGCCACTCGGTCCGGGTACTCGGCGGCCGCCTCACGGAACAATCGGTCGATCGTGGTGTACGGAAACTCTTCGCGCGGCCCGGTCTCGAAAGCGGTGATGGCGGCCAGCTCGCGCGCTGGCATCAGCGGCAACGCCGAGATCGGGGCATCGGGCCGGTCCAGCGCCGCGGTCAGGAGCGCGCCGATGCTGCGCACGACCGACTCGAACGGGAAGTTCTCGTCGAAGACGTCGCGGTCGTAATAGAGCTGGAGATTCAGCGAACCGTCGCGCGCGTGCTCGACGGCGAGGATGTTCAGCGCCTCGAGCACCGTGCCCGGATTGACGATGTCGATGGTGCCGAGGATCTTCTCCAGATGATCCGACGACGGCATCTTGATGTAGGAGTACGCCACGTCGAACAGCGGCGGCGCCGTCGGATCACTGCTGAGCGCACGAGCCAGGTCACCGTAGGGAAAACGCTCGTAGCGCTTGAGTTCCCGGATCTGCGCGGTCACCTCGGACACGACCGCTGACAGCGGCTGGGCCGGGTCGACCCGGATGCGCAGCGGCACCACGTTCGTCCGGTGTCCGGCGGTGCGGAAGGTCTCCGGGCTGTGCCGGTTCAGCATCGGTACCCCGATCACCACTTCCTCGGAGCGATGAACGGTGGTGAGGTACGCGGCCAGCGCCGAGACGGTGAAGGCGAAGACAGAGAAGCCGGTGGCGCGAATCCGGTCCAGGAACGCGGGTTCCACCACCACACGCCTGCGTCCGCGGTCCACGTTCGGGGTGCTCGCCCGGCCGGAGAAGAGCGCGGGCACCACTCCTTCGAAGCGGCGGACCAGCGCATCCCGGTCGGCGACCCACTGCGGAGACGACAGATACTCCTCGTGCTCGGCCGCGATCTTGCGATAGGTGCGCACGCCGCGGTCGGTCTCCTCGGTGACCGGTTCCGGTTCGGCGAGCAGTTCCAGTGGCAGGTCCGAGCGGCTGTAGTTGTCCACCAGGGCGCCCCACAACGCGTTCACGCCCCACCCGTCGATCATCGCGTGGTGCATCGCGACGTAGAGGTAGAAGTGGTCGGGTCCGTCGACCAGCGCGGCGATCCGGAACGGCTGGCGCGGCGGCGATGGCGTCAGGTTGGCCCGGTTCACCCATTCCCCGCGGGCCGCGGCCGGGTCCGACGCCCAGCTCAGGTCGATCAGCTCGACGTCCGGTAGCTCGTCGGAAACCCACTGCCAGAAGCGGCCTTCGGAGAACTCGAACCGCAGGCGCAGCGCCGCGTCGGAGAGCAGTGCCCGGCGCACCACGGCTCGCAGCCGCGCCATATCGAACGGCTCGTCCAGGAACGCGCAGTAGGCGTTCCTGGTGACCGGCGCGGGCCCGTACCGGAAGTCCACGGACAACACATCTCGTTGATACGCGCTGACCGGCCACGCCTCGGGTCTAGTGGGAGTAGCACTCGGTTCGGATGTCACAGTCACTCCTATCGCGACACTCGCGGCACCGGCTGTGCGCGGATCCGACCAAGCCCAAATCGCTGACGCGCAAAGCTGCTACCACAGTTATCCAGTTATCGATATCGCAAATCACGGCATCGACTTCGCCGATGCCGGACTCGGCTGTCGTCTTGTGGTGTTGGCGGGTCAGCAGGCCGACAGCAGTGCGCGCACACTCTCATCGGCGAGGCGTTCGGCTCGATCCCGCGACACCGCGGGTTCGACGTAGCCGACGTTGAAGGACAATTCGTCGTGGGTCGCGTTGGCGGTGGCCATGATGAACCCGCTCACCGACATGCCGGAGACGAACTGCGCGCCTTCCAGCTGCCAGGAGCCGATCTTGTCCGGGAAGGGATAGCGGCCCAGGTAGGTCATACAGAGATGACCGGGGCCGCGGGTATCCATGAGCTTGACCGTGGACGCGCTGGCGGCCACCGATTTCGGCGCGGCCACCTTCAGCAGGTTCAGGGCGGAGAGATGATCACGCCGATCCATCCGCGCGCCGTATTCGCGGGCGATCTCGACGGCGATCTCCCACAGCGAAGCCCACGGCGCGTACTTCGCCGGGGTGGCGATCATGCCCTGATAGGTGCCGACCTCGGTGTCCGCGGCGGCGCCGTCGAGATGGTCGCGAAAGTTGACCGAGCTGCCGACGGTGTACCAGGTCGCCTTGTCGGTGCCCGCCTCCCTGGCCGCCGCCATCAGCAGCGCCGCGGACAAAGCGGCCTGCAGGCCGACGCCGTGGCGTGCGCAGCCCGCGGTGAGCGCGTCCAGTTGGTCGGCGTCGAGGCTGCGATGCACCACCCGGCTGCGCCGCTGTGCGGGCGGAGCCAGCGAGGTCGGTTCCAGTCGGCGCGGCCTGCGCAGCTGCGACTTCTGATCGCGCAGCAGCGAACCCGCGGTGCGCAGCGCGCCGCTGCCGCCCTGGAAACGCGGCGGGAACAGATCTTCCGGGCCGGGTCGCACCGGGGCGGGCGGGAACTCGCCCGCTTCCCCCGCGGCCGCCTGGAGCACCTGCTTGGCCACCGACAGCGCGCTCTCGCCATCCGCGATCGCGTAGTGCAGCGTCACGATCAGCTCGTTGGTGCCGTCGGTCTCCTTGATCAGCACCGCCCTGGCCAACGGCCCGGCGCGCCAGTCGAAGGGCTCGCGCAGCTCGACCTCGTCGACCTCGGCCAACCACGTGGTGCTGTCCTCGGATTCGATCACGCGCAGCGGGATGGGAGCCTGCACCGGGACGAAACGCGGTGCGGTGCCGTCGGATTCGGCGGCGACGGCGACCCGCAAGAGCGGATGTCGGCGCTGCACGTCGTCCAGCCCTGCCCGGATCCGGTCGACATCGACCTGCCCGCGGATGCGCACGCGCGACACGATGTGCAGCGGCGCCAGCTGATCGGCGATCCAGTGCCAGCGCTCGACCGGCGACAGCGGGCGCGGCAGCCGCGCGGTGGGCCCGTCCAGCGGCGGGAACGACATCGGCTTGGCGAGCTCGCGCAGGAAGAACTCGGTGGGCGCGTGCCGGAAGTAGATGTCGCGCACCCGCACCAAACGCGGATCGGTGGTCTGCTCGATCTTGGCGAGCGAGGCCGAGCCGTTGACGAACATGGCGGTGCGGTCGGCGCGCAGCTGCTCGTAACGGCGCAGGCCCGCAACCGGATCCAGCGCGTTGCGCAGCACGTTCGCCAGCACCACCGCGTCCTCGATGGCGGAGTTGGCGCCCTGGCCGAGGCTGGGCAGCATCGGGTGCGCCGCGTCACCGAGCAGGGTCACCCGGCCGCGGCCCCACCGCGGCAGCGGCGGGCGGTCCTGGGCGGGCACCGCGAGGATCGCGGACTCGTCGGTCTGCTCGATGCAGGCGCGCACCTCCGGCGCCCAGTCGGCGTACAGGCGCAGCAGGTCTTCCTTGCCGCCGCGCCAGTTCGCGGCCTCGTCGGCGGGCAAGGTCTGGGTGCCCCACCAGTACACCCGGCCGTGCCCGATGTCATGGATGCCGAAACGCATTCCGGTGCCCCAGAAATGCGCCGAGAGGCCGCGCGCGACGTTGCCATGCTCGAACGGGATGCAGGCCAGCCAGCACACGAAATTGCCCGGGCGCGGTTCGGCGCGGCCGTGCAGCTGGGCGCGCACCATGGAGTGGATGCCGTCGGCGCCGACGAGCAGATCGCCCTCGGCCACCCGGCCGTCGGCGAACTCCACTCGCACGTGCTCGCCGTCGTCGACGAACCGAGTGGCCTGCGCGGCAACGAAAGTCGGCGTGTCGCCGATCGCGCGCAACAGCACGTCGTGCAGGTCGGTGCGGTGCAGCGCCACGGCGGGCGCGCCGAGCTGGGCATCGAGCCGGTGCACCGGAAGCACCCGGATCGGGCTGCCGTCGGGGTTGCAGAAGCGGAACGTCTCGACCCGGCCACCGCGCTCGAGCAGGTGCTCATCGAGGCCGAGGCCGAGGGTGCGCAACGCGTTGATTCCGTTGGCCTGCACGGAAAGACCGAAACCCTGCGCACGCAGCTCCGGGCCCGCTTCGTATAGCTCGACGGCGAAACCCGCGTGCCGCAGCGCGGCCGCGGTGGTGAGTCCTCCGATCCCCGCCCCAAGAACGATTACCTTGATCGGACTGCTCATCGAACCTGCACTCTCTCGAACCACTCGACGGCACAGGCGCTTCCCGCCGCGACGCGGCCTATGGGCGGCGCTGCCCATGAACCATCGTCCCCCTTTGTGACACCGATCGAGGGCACACAGTGTCGACCCCGACCAGGCAGGCAGGGTAGGACGCCTGTGCCTGACCGTCCGGAAGCCTACCGCTACTCGGCGCGCAAGGCCGAGTCGAAGTGAGATTCACCGCATCGCGCGAATGTGAAACGCAAACGTGTTGCAATAGGGCATAATTCGCCCTTCGCGCACCGCGTTCCCCCTCGTTCCAGGTGTCGTCGCGCGCTCAGAGATAGGACGTGTCGTTCACCAGACGCACCGATGATCCGCCATCGAGATAGAACTCCGCTATGGATAGCGACGCCAGATCCAGATGCAACCGGTACAGCAGCGAAGGCCCGGCATCGAGCGCCAGTTGCAGCAGCGTCTTGATCGGGGTCACGTGACTGACCACCACCACGTTCGCACCGGGATACCGTTCGATCAGATCGCGACGGGCCGCGTCCACCCGTTCCCGGACCTGATCGAAGCTCTCCCCGCCGGGCGCCGCCGTGGCCGGGTCGCCGATCCAGCGGGCGTGCAGATCGGGGTCTCGTTGCGCGGCTTCGGCGAAGGTCAGGCCCTCCCACGCGCCGAAATCGGTCTCGATCAGACCGTCGTGTAGCTCGGCGGACACCCCCAGGGCGGTCGCCGCGGCCTCCGCGGTCTCCCTCGCCCGGCCCAGCGGTGAGCTGACCACGGCGGCGATATCGCCTTTGGCGGCAAGCATTTTCGCGGCCCGGGCGGCCTGTTCCCGGCCCACCGCGGTCAGCGGCGGATTGCCGCGACCGGAATAGCGGCGCTCCAGCGACAGCTCGGTCTGGCCGTGACGCAGCAGCAACAGCCGGGTGGGGCGGCCGGTGGCACGGGTCCAGCCGGGGCCCTGCCGCGCCGGTTCCGGCGGCGCGGCCGCCTGCCTGGCTTCCTCGATCCAGCTCGGCAGATCGCGCTCGGTGACCGCGAGCGCCGGGTCGGCGGCCTCGGTCGACCGCGCGGACTCCGCCGCCGCGCTGACCTCGCCGGGCAGGGTGGCGTCGTCCATGGCTTGGTTCGCCAGCCGGTCGGCGTGGGCGTTCTGGGCGCGGGGGATCCAGGTGAAACGCACCCGAACGAACCCGGCGGCCAGCCTGCGGGCCCGGTCGGCGAGCGGAATCATGGCCGCGTGCTTGACCTTCCAGCGTCCGGTCATCTGCTCGACGACCAGCTTGGAATCCATCCGCACGTCGACGGATTCGGCGCCGAGCTCGGCCGCGGCCTCCAATCCGGCGATCAGGCCGCGGTATTCGGCGACGTTGTTGGTGGCGATGCCGAGGAACTCCCGGCGTTCGGCGAGCACGTGGACGTGCTCGGCGTCGTAGACCACCGCGCCGTACCCGGCCGGACCGGGATTGCCGCGAGAGCCGCCGTCGGCCTCGACGATCACCTCGGAGTAGGTCATCGCCGCGCTCGCTCGGCGCGCTGGTTCACAGCCCCGATTCCTTGGTCCGGACCAGGATCGCCCCGCATTCCGGGCAGCGCACCACCATATCGGGGGCGGTCTTGGCGATCCGGGCGATCTCGCCGCGGTCGAGTTCGATGCGGCACGCGCCGCAGCGGCGGGCCTGCAACAGCGCGGCGCCCACACCGTGCTGCGCGCGCTGGCGGTCGTAGATCGCGAGCAGTTCGGCGGGCAGCTTCGCGACCACGCCGGACCGATCGGTGTCGCAGCGGGCCTGCGCCACATCCAGATCCGCCAGCGCCTCGTCGCGCTGCCGCCGAGCGGCGGCCAGATCCTCTTCGGTCTTGCTCAGCCGGGCTCCCGCGTGCTCGTGGTCGGCGGCGGAGGCCTCGCGCCGTTCCATCACCTCGAGCAGTTCGTCCTCCAGTACGGAGCGGCGACGCTCCAAGCTGCCCAGCTCGTGCTGGAGCTCCGAAAGCTGCTTGGCGTTCACCGTTCCCGCGGTGAGCATTTCTTTGTCACGATCCTCGCGCTTGCGGACCGCCTCGACCTCGCCCTCCAGCTTGCGGATATCGCGGTCGAGGTCGTCCAGCACGATCTCCACGGCCACCGCCGCGTCGGAGTGGGCGTTGCGCTCGGCCTCCAGCCGGGCGACCTCCTGCTGCTCGGGCAGCACGGTGCGGCGGTGCGCGATCCGGGTCAGCTCGGCGTCGACGGCGGCCAGCCGGAGCAGCTCGGCCTGGATCGTGGGTTCGACATTCAACGCGGACAAACTCCTGGATGGGTGGACGGGACTGGTGTTCAACCGTACCGCGCCGCAGCGGCGCCCCTGCGTAATGGGCGTAGCGGAGGAAGTCCGTAGCTCTGGTATGAGGCAGCCTTACAGGGGCGCAGCCAGCCGTGTCCGTCTGTAGCCCCGCCAGACAGCCGTCCTAGCCGCCGACGGTGCGGGTCTTGATCGCGTCGCGGGAGATGTAGACGTCGTATTCGCCCGGCACCGCGATCACCGCGTTGCCGTAGGCGGAGCGGACGAACGGCTGGGTCCACCAGCGGCCCTCGCGCATGTCGGCGAAGAAGTCCTGGTCGCCGTCATTGAGGAAGATCTGGTTCTGCTTGGTGGCGATGCCGTCGAGGCGCTGGCCGTACAGGCGGCTGATCCGGTAGCCGGAGTGGAAGCCGAGCGCGTTCACCCAGGGTTCCAGCTCCACGATGCCCGCTTGCAGCACCCACATGTCCCCCTCGACTCGGTGGGTGCTGCGCTGTTCGGCGTGGTCGTCATCGCCGTACAGGGTGAGGTCGACGTCGAGCTGGTGTTCCTGCCCCGCCGCGGGCTTGGCCACCACATGCGCCGCCTTGATCTCCCCGGTGAGTCCCAGATACGTCTGCAACAGCGTCGCGATCCATAGCAGCACCGCCGCCACCAGCAGCAGCGCGAGCCCGCCCGCCCCACGCGCGAGCAGCGCCCGCATCCCGACCCGGCGGGCCGCGATCAGACCGGAAACGATCAGCGCGACACCGACCAACAACAGCAGGATCAGGCCGATCTGCACCAGCCCGAAATCAACCGGGAAGCTCATGGGGTAGTTCTACCCCGGCGAACCCCCCGATTCACCCAAACCGCCCACACTGCACCGAATTCAACCGGCGGAGTTCAAATACCTTCGCGAGTGGCACATGGTCGAGGCGAAACGCGAGAAGATCTCTGCGTGGTGTGCCGCTCGCGGTCCTCGGTGGGTGGGTTGGTGAAGGCGTCGGGTGGTCAGGTGGACGCGCGCAGCGTCCATGGGTCGGTGCGCAGTGTGGATACCCTTGTCTCCAGGTCTGGTAGCGCGGTCCGGACGAGTGATTCGGCTTGTGCGCACCAGGGGAATTCGGTTGCCCAGTGTGCGGCGTCGACCAGCGCGGGGCCGCCTTTGCGCAGATGTTCGTCGACCGGGTGGTGGCGCAGGTCGGCGGTGACGTAGGCGTCGACGCCGAGGCGGGTGGCCGCGTTCAGGTAGGAGTCGCCCGCCCCGCCGCATACCGCGACGGTGCGGACGGTGCGGTCGGGGTCGCCCGCGGCGCGCACGCCCCAGGTGGTGGGCGGGAGCGCGCTCGCCACGCGATCGGTGAAGGCTCGCAACGACTCCGGCTCCGGCAGGGTGCCGACCCGGCCGATGCCGCGCGGCGAGGGCAGCGGAGCCCGTTCGCTGATGTGATAGGCCGGGTCCTCGGAGGGGTGGGCGGCGAGCAGCGCGGCGAGCACGGCCGAGCGCGCCGCGGGCGGGGCGACCACCTCGACGCGGTCCTCCTCGACGCGCTGGCGTTCGCCGAGCGCCTCGCCGATCGGACGGAACTGCCCCGTCCCCGGCACCCGCAGCGCGCGGTCGCGATAGTCCCCGACGCCGCCCGCTCCGGCGGCGAAAAGGGCGGCGAGCACGGCATCGGTATGCGTGCGTGGCACCTGGACCACCCAGTTGTCCACGGCGGGTTCGGGTTTCGCGTCCAGCGGACCGGTCACGGTGAGGCCGAGGGCCGCGGCGAGCGCGTCGGAGACGCCGGGGTCGGCGGAGTCGGCGTTGGTGTGGGCGGTGAACAGGGCGCAACCGGAGCGGATGAGCCGGTGCAGCAGCGCGCCTTTCGGCGTGTTCGCCGCGACGGTGTCGACCCCGCGCAGCAACAGCGGATGGTGCACCACCAGGGCCTGGGCGCGCCAGTCGATCGCCTCGTCGACGACGGCCGCGGTGGCGTCGACGGCGAACAGCACGCGGGTCAGCTCGTCGGCCGGATCGCCGCAGACCAGGCCGACCGAGTCCCACGACTCGGCGAGTGCGGGCGGGTAGGCCGCGTCGAGCACCGCGATGAGATCCGCGAGTGTGGTCATCGTCCACCTTCCTTCGCTTCGGTCATGCCCGGCCCCCTTCGGTTTCGTTCCGGGACGAATCGTCCATACAGGCATTACACAGTGCCCGCACAGCGAATCGACACCGGCTGTCACCCGACACGGCGGCGACCGCACAGCCGCCGATCCGGTCACGTCGAGCAGCCGACGCCAGCAGCGCGGGCTCGGCGCTCGTAGCCCTGCCGCCGGAGCCAACTGGGCCGAACCCTGCCGCCTGCGTGGGTGTCGAGCAGCGACCGCCGCACGCGACAGAAAGTCGCCCGGCTTGTGCCGGTACCCGATGCAGGTCTTCCCACCCTGCGCGACGATCGACTTCAGCTCCGATGTGGGGCGCGGCGGCCACCACTCGGTACCGGAGCTCGTTCACTCGCTCGGGAAGGGCCAGCGCCCGTACCGAGACGCCACGCGGCCGACAACCCGCTGATCACACATCTGCCGATCGAATCGCGGCAATCAGCCGGTCGACCTCGTCGGCGCCGCGCACCGCGACGCGCAGGTGGTCCGGGCCGAGACCGGGGAAGGTGTCGGCGCGGCGGACCGCGATCCCCTGCTCGGCCAGGTGCTTGCGGAGCAGTTCCCCGTCCGCGACGCGCAGCAGCAGGAACGGGCCGCCGGCCGGGGTGTGGACGTGGACGCCGAGACGGGTCAGCCGTTCGATCATCGCGGTACGGGCCAGGACCAGGGTCTCGGCGCGGCGGTCGGCCTCGGCCACGGCCGCGGGGCTCGCGGTCGCCGTGATCGCCTCCAGCTGCAAGGTGCCCAGCGGCCAGTGGGCGCGCCCGTGGGCCAGGCGCGCCAGGAGTGCGGGTGCGCCGAGAAAGTACCCGCAGCGCAAGCCCGCCAGCGCCCACGTCTTGGTCAGGCTGCGCAGCACGAGCAGATCCGGTGCGGGGTCGGCGGCGAGGGACTCGGGCTCGCCCGGCACGGCGTCGGCGAAGGCTTCGTCGACGACGATGATGCGGCCGGGCCTGCGGAGGGCGCGGACGGCGTCGGCCGGGTGCAGTACCGAGGTCGGGTTCGTGGGGTTGCCGAGCACCACCAGGTCGGCGTCGGCGGGCACCGCGGCGGGATCGAGCAGATAGGGGGGCTCCAGGATCACCCTGGTCACCGGGACGCCCGCCTCGCGCAGCGTGAGTTCGGGCTCGGTGAACGACGGATGCACCACCGCGGCCAGGCGCGGCGCGAGTCGGGGCAGCATCGCGAACCCCTCCGCGGCGCCCGCGAGCAGCAGCACCTCCTCGGGAGATCGGCGGTGCCGAGCGGCGACCGCGCGGCGGGCGGCATCGGCGTCCTCGGCGCTCGGATAGCGGCCGAGGTCGGACAGCCGAGCCGCCAAGCGCTGCCGCAGCCACTGCGGCGGGGCGACACCCTGTACGTTCACCGCGAAATCGAGCATGCCCGGGCGCGCGTCCACGTCGCCGTGGTGGCGCAGTTTCGCGCGATCGACGCGGTCCTCGGGCACGAGACCACACCCTACGTGGCGAACCCGCAGCGGCACCGGCCAGAATGGCAGTCGTGGGTCTGCTGCACGTCTCGTTCGTCTGTACCGGCAACATCTGCCGCTCTCCGATGGCGGAAAAGATCTTCGCGGTGCATTTGTACCGGGCCGGACTTGCCAACCGGGTGCGAGTGAGCAGCGCGGGCACCGGGTCATGGCACGTCGGCGACGACGCCGACCCGCGGACCACCGCGACGCTGCGCAAGTACGGCTACCCCACCGGGCACGTCGCCGCCGCGTTCGGCGCCGAGCACCTCGACGCCGATCTCGTGGTCGCGCTGGACCGCTCACACCAGCGGGAACTCGCCCGCCTCGGCGTGCAGCCGCAGCGACTGCGGTTGCTGCGCACCTTCGACCCCACCGCCGACGGCCACGACGTGGCCGATCCCTACTACGGCGACGCGGCGGACTTCGAACTCGTGCGCGACCAGATCGAGGCGGCCATCCCGGGCCTGCTCGACTGGGTGCGCGCCGAGCTCGCCGCCGAACCGCCCGACCTGCGACCTGTCCCAGACGGACGAGCCTGATGCGCAGGCTCGCCTTCCTGCTGCGCCCGAGCTGGCTGATCCTGGCCGTGCTGGTCGCCGCCTTCGCCTACCTGTGCTTCACCGTGCTCGCGCCGTGGCAGCTGGGCAAGAACACGGCCACCTCGCACCGCAATCAGCTGATCGCCGACTCGGTGCGGGCCGACCCCGTCGACGTCACCGCGGCGCTCTCCGACACCGCCGACGACACGCCCATCGAGTGGCGGCGCGTCACGGCCTCCGGCAGTTACGTGCCGGACTCGACGGTGCTGGTACGGCTGCGCCACCTCGACGGCGCTCCCGCCTACGCGGTGCTGGCGACGTTCCGGCTCGCAGACGGACGCGTCCTGCTCGTCGATCGTGGCCTGGTGCCCGCGGTGGAGGGATCGCGCCCACCGCAGGTCCCCGAGCCGCCCTCCGGATCGCAGCGCATCGAAGCCAGGGTGCGCATGTCCGAGGGAGTCACGCCAGGCAAGGACCCGACCGTCCAGGACGGCTACCGCCAGGTGTACTCCATCGACACGGTCCAGGAATCCGCTGTCCTGCAACAGCCGCTCACCCCCCTCCCGACCGGCGAACGCGGCGGCTACTTGCAGCTGAGCGAGAACCAACCCGGCGCCTTCACCCCCACCCCGCTCCCCCAGCTCGACGCGGGTCCCTACCTGTCCTACGGCCTGCAATGGCTGGCCTTCGGCATCATGGCCCCGCTGGGCCTCGGCTACTTCATCTACGCCGAGATCCGAGAGCGCAGGAAAGAAAAGCAGTCCGCTTCGACAACCCCAGTCGAAGCGGACCGAGCCGGGTCGCCCGCTGCCGACCAGCCGCCCGCAGCCGCCACGCCCACTACCGAGGCCCGCCTCGCCGACCGCTACGGCCGCGGCCGCGGCTGATCCGCGCGGCTCTACGCACTGGAGTCGAGCAGTACCGGCAAGGAGAGCGGCCCGCACGTGATGAATTGCGGACTGTAGGGGATCATGGCGGGGTCGCAGGCCAGGCGCAGTCGCGGGAACCGGTTGAACAAGGCCGACAACGCGATGCGGGCTTCGAGCCTGGCCAGATGCGCACCGAGACAGAAATGCGGTCCCCGGCCGAAGGCCAGTTGGTCTCGGACGTCGCGGTCGATATCGAAGATATCGGCGTCCGGGTAATGATCGGGATCCCGCCCGACGCCGCCGTACCACCCCACGATGGCCCCAGCCGGAATATCGACGCCCGCGATGGTGACGTCCCGCAGCGCGTAGCGGTTGAACATATTGCCCGCCGGGGAGCGGAAGCGCAGCATCTCCTCCACGACATCCGCCCACCGGTCCTCGGCACGGGCCTTGGCCAGCTGCTCGGGATGGGTACACAGGGTCACTACCGCATTGCCGAGCAGATGCACCGTGGTCTCATGTCCGGCCATCAGCACCAGCCACAACATGTCGACCAGCTCGTTGTCGGCCAAACCGTTGTCGGCGTTGGCCTGCAGCAAGGCGGAGGTGAGGTCGTCACCGGGACGATCACGCTTGCTGTTCAGCAGCTCGGTGAGGTAGCCGATCAGGGCGCCCATCGCGGCCTGAATCTGCTCGCCGGTACTCAGATGCGACATGATCGTGGCGGCCCAACTCCGGAAGCGCCGGTGATCCGATATCGGCACCCCGAACAGTTCGCAGATCACCCGCACGGGAAACGGCATGGTGACGTCCTCGACGAGGTCGACCTCGCCGGTGGGATCCGGAATGTCGTCGAGGAGTTCGGTGATGATCGCGCGGATCCGGGGTGCGAGCGCGGCGACCCGGCCCGCACTGAACGCCTGGCCGATCGTCTTGCGCAGCCTTCGGTGATCGGCGCCGTCCCTGTTCAGCATGTGATCGATGTCGGTGAAGGCGCGCATCGGCCAATCCGCCGGAATCGTGCCGTCGTGCAGTGCCGGGCAGTTTCGCGCGTTCTTGCTGAACACTGTGCCGTCAGCGGCGAGGATCTCACTCACCGCCTGGTAACTCACCGCGATCCACGCCGAGACATTGCCGGGCAGTTCGATCGGGACGACCGGACCGCGGCGGCAGATTCGATCGAAGGTATCGAACACTTGCTCGCCAGCGGTCGGCAGCTGAATGACGGACTCGGTCATCGTGTCTCCCAGAATTCGGGTTGGTGCGCGCATTCGTTGTGTCGGCGCGACCGGAATCGAACAGACCGCGCTCACCGCGGCGGGCGGCGAACGCAGACCATCCGCTGTGCGGGTCGGTGGTCGTCTCGCGTGCGAAGGCGCCGGTCGGCAGGGATATCGACGTGGCCGGGCGGGGTACGGCGGGTTGCGCGTTCCTCCGCGATCAGGGCGAGGATGCCCGCACCGGTCAAGATCGCCTCGGCTCCCGCGGCAGAGCCGATGCTTCGCTCGGCGAGGGTCAGGCACAGGCCATCGGATGCCATCTGGACGACGGCGACCGGGAACAGTCTCCGCACCGCCGCCACGATGCCGAATCCGCCACGCCACTGGGTGATTCCGGCGGGAGCGACCACCCCGGCCGACTTGTCGATCGGACTCGGGCAGGCGATGCCGACCGCGGTGATCTCATCGTCTCCGGCGACATCGAGCAGGAGATCTCGGCAGGCGTCCCACACCCCGTCCGCCGGTACCGGTATGCGCCGGATGTCCCGCGTGCCGATGCCAGCGGCCACCCGGCTCGCGGCGAAGCCCGCCGCACCGATCTCCAAAGCCAGAACTGTCATGAATCAGCCACCGTCACAAGATCTTTCGAGGTGCTGGGCCAGCCCGGGTAACTGAATGGCGGTCTCTGTCACGATGCCTCCATGGTCGATCGAATGGTTGTGCCGGGAAGCGTGTCCTTGCCGGATCAGTGTCGATCGCGCGGATCCATCGGTTCGTTCGAACGCGCATACTGTGCCGCCGAACGCAGATTCTCTGCCCCGAAACGAAATCCGTTGCACGGTCAGCGGGTAAACCGGAAGCCTTTCCAGAACCCGGATCCGGAAGAACGCTTGGTGGCGGCGCGGGCGGCGGCGAGGACGGTAGCCGTGAACTGCACGGCTTCGGACAGGCGCACGGCACGGCGCAGGTCGTGGACCGTGGGTGCGGGGCCGTCGCCGAGCAGCGGACGCAACTCCGTGCCGTGCGGGTACTGGGTGCGGCCACCCAACCGGACGCCGAGCGCGCCTGCCATCGATGCCTCGACGACTCCGGCGTTGGGGCTGGGATGCCCGGCGGCGTCGCGGCGCCAGGCCCGCAGTGCGGCCGAGGGGCGTCCACCCACCAGCGGTGCGAGCGCGGCCGTGAGCAGGCCGGTGAGGCGGGCCGGGAGCAGATTGGCCACGTCGTCGGTGCGCGCGGCGGCCCAGCCGAAACGCCGGTAGCGTTCGTTGCGGTAGCCGACCATCGCATCGAGGGTGTTGATCGCGCGATACCCGAGCAAGCCGGGGACACCGGCCACGGCACCCCAGACCACTGGAGCGACGGCCGCGTCCGAAGTGTTCTCGGCGATGGACTCCAGGGCGGCGCGCGCGAGGCCGTCCGCGTCGAGCACGTCCGGGTCGCGGCCGCACAGCGCGGGCAGCAGCGCGCGAGCGCCGTCCAGATCGCCCTCCTCCAGCCGATCGGCCATCGCGCGACCGGTGCCCGCGAGACTGCGACCGCCGAGAACGGTCCACGTGGCGACCGCGGTCGCGACCATCCCGCCACGCCGCACCGCCGCCCCGAACCCGACCACCGCGCCGACCGCGAGCGCCTCGTGCACCAGCCCCGCCGCACGCCGGTCGGCGTAGGTCACCGCTTCCAGAGCGGCGGCCGCGGAACCGAATCCGGCCACCGGATGCCATCGCCTGGGATCGCCGAACACCCGATCGAGCGCGAATCCGAGCAGCAACCCGACTGCGGTGGAAGTCCCCTTCTGCACCCGGCGAGAGTATCGGGCGGGCACGCCGGGCCCGCCCGCACACCATGCCGTCGGCCACATGTCACACTCTGTGCCCCTGCGTCGTCGACCTGGTGACGCATCCATAGACGCGCCCCGCGGGGCCGAACGACGAACGGCGAACAGCAGTGACTTCCGAGCAGCCCTCCCCTCAGCCCCTCGACCAGGCCGAGCTGGCCAGGCGGTTCGAGGAGCACCGGCCGTATCTGCGCCGACTCGCCTACAGCACGCTCGGCAGTCTCACCGACGCCGACGACGTGGTGCAGGAGGCGTGGTTGCGGTTGCAACGCCAGTACGAGGCGGGCGCCGCGGCCGAGATCGACAACCTGCTCGCCTGGCTGACCACCGTGACCGGTCGGCTGGCGCTCGACCACCTCGGCTCCGCCCGCGTGCGCCGGGAACACTACGTGGGTGAATGGCTGCCCGAGCCGGAGGTCACCACCTGGGACGATCCCGCCGACCGGATCACCCAGGACGAGCGGGTCACCACCGCGCTGCTGGTCGTTCTCGAATCCCTGTCTCCCGCCGAGCGCACCGCGTTCGTCCTGCAAGACGTCTTCGGCATGAGCGGCCCGGAGGTCGCCGAGGTGGTCGGCCGCACCCCGGCCGCGGTGCGGCAGCTGGCCTCCCGGGCCCGCAAGCGAGTCGAGGACGGCACCCCGCGCTTCCCGGCGTCACCGGACGAGCAGAAGAAGGTCGTGTCGGCCTTCGCGCTGGCCTGGCGTTCCGGCGATCTCAGCGCCCTGCTCGGCGTGCTGGACGCCAAGGTGAGCCTCACGGCCGACGGCGGCGGCAAGGTGCCCGCGATCCGGCAGCCCGTGCACGGCGCCGAACTGGTGGCCAAGCTGCTGCTCGGCTGGTACCACTCGCCGTCCGCCGCGGGCGGCTGGGGGCGCGGTGTGCTGGTCAACGGCCAGCCCGGGCTCGTGGTGTTCGACGGCACACACACCGGCGTCTTCTCCTTCACCGTCGACGACGGCCGCATCGTCGCGATCGACGTGGTCCGCAACCCGGACAAGCTGCACGACCTGCCCACCACCGGTCAGCCGGACTGGTACCTGGGCGAGGGCCGGACCGAGCACGAGTAGGCGCATGCGTTGATGACTCGCGGCGGCCGCACAACGTCCGCGCGCCCATGTCCGCACCCCGTCGGCGATCGCGGTGCGCCGCGATCGCCGACTGTCGGCGCGTGCCGAGCGCCCGGGAAACCTACGTCGGCGGCTACTTCGACCGACAGCAATCGACCGGCGTCCGAGGGGCATCGACGGGCCCTTCGGGCAGGGGCGACTACGAGTCGCCCCTACCGAGATGACGGTGCCTCTGCTCGCAACTCAGCCCGCGACGCCGAGCGGACGCGAATAGCCGTGCGCGGCGGCGACCTCCGCCGAGAGCAGGCGACCGGCGTCTGAGCGGCATCGACGGGCCTTTCGGGCAGGGGCGACTACGAGTCGCCCCTGCCGAGATGGCGGTGCGCTCCGCTCGCAACTCAGCCCGCGACGCCGAGCGGACGCGAATAGCCGTGCGCGGCGGCGACCTCCGCCGAGAGCAGGCGACCGGCGTCCGCGGTGAGCCCGTGGGCGAGGTCAGGGTTTATCGCGCACGCCTCCTTCCAACCGAGGTCGGCGATCGCGCGAACGTAGGGCAGGGTGGCGTTGGTGAGCGCGATCGTCGAGGTGTTCGGCACCGCGCCGGGCATGTTGGCGACGCAATAGAACAGCGAGCCCCCGACCCGGTAGGTGGGATTCGAATGCGTCGTCGGGCGTGAGGCGGCGAAGCAACCGCCCTGGTCGATGGAGATGTCCACCAGCACCGCGCCGGGGCGCATGCCCGCGACGAGATCGTCGGAGACCAGTCTCGGCGCACGCGCGCCGGGGACCAGCACCGCGCCGATCACCAGGTCGGCCGACAACACCGCGCGCTGGATCTCCGCGGAGTTGGACGCGATCGTGCTGACCCGGCCGCCGAAGCGGGCGTCGAGGTCGCGCAGCCGCGCGAGGTTGGTGTCCAGCACGCTGACCCGCGCCCCCATCCCGACGGCGACCGTGGCCGCGTTCGAGCCCGCGACACCACCGCCGAGCACGACCACTTCCGCCGGGCGCACCCCGGGGACGCCGCCGGGCAGCAGTCCGGCGCCGCCGAGCGGGGCCATCAGGTGGTACGCGCCTACCTGCGTGCCGAGTTTGCCCGCGATCTCGCTCATCGGGGCCAGCAGCGGCAGCGACCCATCGGCGGCGCGCACCATCTCGTAGGCGACGGCGGTGATCCCCGACCGCAGTACGGCGTCGGTGCACTCGCGCGAGGCGGCCAGGTGCAGGAAGGTGAACAGCACCTGCCCGCGGCGCATGCGCGCGTACTCCTCGGCGATCGGCTCCTTCACCTTCAACACCAACTCGGCGTCCCACCAGACCTCGTCGGCGTCGGGGACCAGCCGAGCCCCGGCGGCGGCGTAGTCGGCGTCGGGGAAACCCGAGCCGATGCCAGCCCCCGCCTGCACCAGCACCTGATGTCCGTGCCCGGCCAGTTCCCCGGCGCCCGCCGGAGTCAGTGCCACCCGGAATTCTTGCTCCTTGACCTCCCGCGGTACTCCGATCCTCATACCGCCATCGTGGCCCCGGCGCCGGGCCCGCGCCACGACCGACGCGCCGATCGCGCACGGCGACCAGCCGACGGCGTCTTTCCTGTGACTTTCTCGCCACGTTGCCCAGCTGGGCCGGGCGACCGCCCAGCGCTCAGAAGGCCGCCACCCGGCCCAAGGGGGGAATACGCAGCTGATCAGCACGACCGGCATAGCCGAAGACGCGGGACAGATGGTCGAGCGTCTCACTGAAGTGCGCCCAGCCTTCGCCGTGGACCGGCACGATCAGAGCATCGCCGAGCACTTCGGCGGCCAACAGGGCGGTGCGTGCGTTCAACGTGGCGTCGGCGTCGCCGAAGAGACCGATATTCGCGGCGCCGACGTTGAGCACCGCGATATCGATGCGGCCGATTCGCTCGACGATCCGCTCGACCACCCCCACGGAGGCGTTGTCCCCCGAGACGTACACCGTCGGCTCCCCGTCGGCGCTCAGCACGAAGCCGGTGACCACACCGGTGATCGGCTCGCATCCGTCGGGGCCGTGCTGGGCGGGCACTCCGGTCACCTGGACGCCCTGCACGGTGACGGTCTCCCAGTTGTCGAGTCCGCGCACACCGTCGATCCGGGTGGCGGCTCCGGGAGTGGACAGCACGGTCGGCACGGTGGTCAGGAATTCCCGGCCGCTGACGTCCAAGTTGTCGGCGTGTTCGTCGTGCGAGAGCAGCACGACGTCCACCGGGCCGACCTCCCGCGGTGACACCGAGGGCCCGATCAGTTTGTGCAACGTGACGCGCCCCGGGTAGTCGCCGGGCTGGTCGAAGGTGGGGTCGGTCAGCCAGGTGCTTCCCGCGTAGCGGAACCGCAGTGTGGGGCCGCCGACGTGCAGGACTTCGAACGCGGTCCGTTCGATCGTTTCGCTCCCGACCGCGCCTCCCTGACGCTCAGCGAAGTTTTGCGGGGTGGATGCTGTAGTGACGATCTGCTCGCTCATGTGGTTGATCTTGTCCCGCGTGAACCCGTGCCAACAGTGGCCCGCGAGCCGCCTATCGCTAAGATCAGGCCATGCGTACCGTGGCCGTCATCGCCTTCGACGGAATCAGCCCCTTCCACCTGTCCGTGCCGTCTCTCGTGTTCGGGCGGGTAGGGGCGGGCGGCTCCGCTCCGTACCAGGTGGACGTGTGCGCCGAACGGCCCGGAATGTTGCGGACCCCAGCGGGTTTCGACATCGACGTGCGCCACGGACTCGATATGCTCACCCGCGCCGAGACGATCGTGATTCCGAGCTGGCTACCGGAGATGCCGCTCTCCACCGAGCTGCGCTCGGCGCTGCACACCGCGCACGCAGGCGGCGCGAGGATCGTCGGCCTGTGCCTCGGCTCATTTGCGGTGGCCGCCAGCGGGTTGGCCGACGGACGCGAGGTCACCACACACTGGGCCGCCGCCGCCGACCTGGCCCGCGCGTTCCCCGCGGTCCGGGTCCGCGCCGACACGCTCTGGTCGGATCTGGGCGACATCGTCACCTCCGCGGGCGTGGCCGCCGCCCTCGACTGCTGCCTGCACCTGGTCCGCTGCGATCTGGGCAGCAAAGCGGCCACCGAGCTGGCCCGAGCGCTGGTCACCGCTCCGCACCGCAGCGGCTCACAGGCGCAGTACATTCCGGTCGCGGTCCCCGAGGCCACCGACGACGATCCGATCGAGCGCGCCATGGTCTGGGCGCGAACGCATCTGAGCGACCCGATCGACCTGGACAGCTGGGCGCGGGTGGCGCTCATGTCGCGGCGCACGTTCACCCGCCGCTTCCGCGACCGCACCGGCAGCAGTCCGCAGCAGTGGCTGCTGGTGCAGCGCACCGACCGCGCCCGACTGCTGCTGGAATCCACCGCCGACTCCGTGGAACGCATCGCCGCCGACACCGGCTTCGGCACGGCGGTGAGCCTGCGCCACCACTTCCACCGCATCCTCGGCACCAGTCCCGCCGCTCACCGGGCCAGCTTCCAGGGGCACGGCTAGGCGCACCTCCGCCCCCTCCGGCTCTGCGCCGGATCGCGTCCGACAGCGCCCATCGTGCGTACCCCCCGCCTTCGCTCCGACCAGGGAGTACGTCCGGCAGCACCCACCAGGCAGCCGCCCCGACCCCAGGCCGGACTGCGGGCCCGTTAAGTTCGTGCTCATGCGGATTCAGCTGGGCGAGTTTGCGCCGGAGATCGAAGAGAGCGCATGGATCGCGCCGAACGCCACGGTGATCGGCCGCGTGCGGCTCGCGGGCGAGGTGAGCGTGTGGTACGGCGCCGTGCTGCGCGGCGACCTGGAAGAGATCCAGGTCGGCGCCCGCAGCAATATCCAGGACGGCTGCGTGCTGCACGCCGACCCGGGCTTCCCGCTCACCGTCGGCGCGGGTGTCTCGGTGGGACACAACGCGATCCTGCACGGCTGCACCATCGGCGACGACGTGCTGGTCGGCATGGGCGCCACCGTGCTCAACGGCGCCACCGTCGGGGCGGGCAGCCTGATCGCGGCCAACGCGTTGATCCCGGAAGGCGCGCACATTCCGCCCGGCTCACTCGTGGCGGGCGTGCCGGGGAAGGTCCGCCGGGAACTCGGTCCCCAGGAGCAAGATCGCATTCGCCTGAATGCGACTGTCTACATAGCAAATACCGCCCAGCACCGCACGGCGAATGAGGTGTGATACAGCGCACATTGATCAAGTGTCCAGCAGAAATCGCTGATAACATTCAGCCAGCGTGCCCGGCGACCCGGGCTCTCCTGTCGACACGGTCGTCGTGCGACTTGTAGCGCAGTGGTGAACCCACCCGGGTCGATGGGTGGGTGAGCGTGCAGGCAGGAGGTATCACGGTGTCGTACGTGCAGTCGGGTGTGCATCGGCCCAAGGGCCGGATCAGCGTCGCCGACATCGCGGCCCAGCCCGGTGGAGTGGAGGCACTCCAGCGCCGGGTTCATGAATTGCGTTCCCGTGGCGTGGATTTCGCCGCGAACGCGATCGAGAAGGAAATGGCCGAGCTGGATCTGCCGCGCCAATGACTTCGACGCCACGGTCAGCGCGGTCACGATGCCGCGCTGACCGTGGCGAGTCCGGCCGTGGTGTGCTGATCCAGCGCCATCAACGCGGCCCGTACCCGCACCGGTTGCCAACCGCCATCGAGTCGTCGGATACGCACCGTTCCCTCGGTGCGATGCCGCGCCAGCTCGCGTGACATGGTCTTCGCCGTCTCCAGATCGTCCGGATGGATCTGCGGTGGCGGCTGACCGGGGAGATCCTCCCATGCGATGCCCGGCATGGGTGCGCCGATCCACCGGATCAGCCGCAGGGAGCGCAGATTGACGATGGCGCGGTATTCGCCGGGTTGCGCCGAAGCTTCCAGCAGCGCGTACTCCAGGATCATCGGCGGCGGCGCGGCGGAGACCGTCATGGCGGCGCCGATGTCCTGGGTCACGCCGCGCAGGAGCACCCGGCGCGCGCCCGAGTCGTCGTGCTCCTCGACGATCCGGCAGGCGAAATGCCCGGCGCGCAACGCGTCGTCGTCGCGCCGGATGGTCCAGACCGCCTGATGCTCGGTGCCCGGCGCCGAGTTGACGATCTTGGCCAGCGCTTCGCCCTCGTCGCGGTTGGTGACCAGCCGGGTGAACGCACCGGCGATGGCCAGCTCGGCGGCGCGGTTCTCCGGTGCGACACCGTACAGGTCCAGCAGGTCGACGCTGCGCACCGAGCGGTTGGCGGTGAGATCGAAGTACCACGCGCCCATCGGGTCCGGGGACGCGACCGACTCCCGCACCGGCCCCACCCACAGCCGTACGCCGTGCACCCGCCCCGGCGCGATGAGCAGCGGTTCGGCGCGCACCGTGCGGCGACCGTCCCGCGAGACCCGCACTATCGGCGCACCGGTGCCGCACGCCTGCCGTAGCGCCGACTCCGCGTCGGACCGCGACAACGGATTGCGCAGGATATTGGTCAGCGGGACGAACGACTTCGGCGCGGTCCCCAGCGCGATCACCCGTCCTGGAAAACCCGAAAAGCACTCGACCAGAATCCATTTCGTCGTCATCGAGCGCTCCCCCGCGCCGCGCCCGCCTCGGCATTCCCTTCGTCGATAGTCTCCTGTATGGTGAGATGCGTTCGGCCAGTTGCCATTCCGCCAATACCCGTCCCTGTCCGAGTGCCGTGCGCGCGGTCAGGAACGGAATACCATGTCCAGCACCCGTTCGTGGCACTGCCCGGCGATGCGTGTGACCAGATCCACAACAATGGCGTCCAGTCCGGCCAGCACCTTCGCGTCGCCGCGCAGGATGGTCCGCGCCGCGGCGACCGGGCTGATCCGCGCGACGGCTTCCGCCGACTTGTCCGACAGTGCCAGCCACGCTCCCATACCGGACAGCGCCACCGCCAACTCCCGGCCGATCCCCGAACCCGCTTCCGTGATCGCGACTACTCGATCCGCGAAATACCCCATGTCCCAACGCTTTCTGCGCCAGCCAACGGCGCGGCCGGACGCCGACCACAGGCTGGCCAGTCGAATCTGGACATGCGACCTACTGAAGCGGGGAGGCGTTCGCGCGTCGACCCGGCCAGGCGGCTCCCGCTCGCCGCCGCGCCGGTTCGGCAATGCCCGGTCACGCGCGGCCGACCCGATGAAATAATGAACGTCCCGTCCGCACCCGTCGCGATGCCGCGCCCTGCCGGCCACGGCCCGGCCGCGCCGAACATACTGGAGATCCGATGCCCACCATCTCGCCCATGCTGCAGCGCATCCTGGAGAAACCGGTCGCCGACGGCGAAAAGCTGCTGGAAAGCGCACTCTCGGCGTTTCTGGACTTCGGCATCAAGCGGACCAGCATGGGCGAGATCGCCCGCCGCGCCGGGATCAGCCCGGCCACGCTGTACCGGCGCTACGAGTCGAAGAACGACCTCGTCGAGGCGGTGAGCGTGCGCGAGGCGCAGCGCTTCGTCGCCGCCATCGACAAGCGGGTGCAGACCGTTTCCGGCACCGAAGACCAGCTGGTGGAGATCTTCGTCGCGTTCATCACCGCGGTCGCGGGCAATGAACTGCTGCGCAGACTGCTGCGGACCGAGCCCGATCTGATCCTGCCCCGCCTGACCACCGACGCGGCACCGGTCCTCGCCGTCGGCCGCGACTACCTCGCCGAGAAGCTGCGCCAACTACGGGAGACCGGTGGGACGCACGACTTCGACGCCGACTTGGTCGCCGAGATCATGGCCCGGCTGGCGCTTTCGCTCGCGCTCACCCCCGACGGCCTGATCCCGGTCACCGATCAGGACGCCGCACGCGAGTTCGCCCGCCGGACCCTGCTGCCGATGGTCGGCGTGCGGCTGCGCGCCTGACCGCACGCCGAACGCGGCGGCCACCCGCTCGTCCAGTTCCGCCCGCGCCGCCGGGTCGGGCACGCGCCCCTCGACGAACTCGCACACCAGATCGATCACGTCCGCGGACCTGGCGTTCGCCGGATCGGGCACCGGCAGCCGGGACACGTACTGCGTGATCCAGCGTCGCCTGCCCGAGTACAGCCGATTGCCGCAGACCGCGTCGTAGTACCGCAGCCCGAGCGCCGAATTGGCCACGCCCATCAGCAGATACGCCAATCGGATCGCCTCGGCGGGCGCGCGGGCCAGATCGGGCACCGAGATCCAGTAGCAGTCGCCGTTGACCACAGCGCCCGAGAAGTCCAACGCGAAACGAGGACGCTCGCTGATGTCCGGGAACACCAGCTTCGGCTCCCGCCACAGGTTCGGGCGCTGCGGAACCCAGATCTCGAACCACTCGCGACCACTCTCGGTGACGTAGTGGCGACCGGCCAGCGTCTCCTTGTTGGCCAGCAGATAGGCCGCGGCGCTGGGGAATTCGGTGAGATCGATCGGGGTACGGCAGGACCGCGCCACATCGTAGGGGTACAGCACGCGGATGTCGCGGCCACGGGTCGCCCGCCAGGGTGCGAGGTCATGGTGGGTGATCAGCGCGAGCAGCAGTTCGGGCTCGGGACACGGGTCGGCCTCGGCCCAGCGGTCGGAGATGAACACGCGATCGGCGGTCGTCTTGATGCCGACCCGGATGCGCGCCAGTTCGCCGAAACTGCGCCAGGTGGCCGTGCCGATCCGGGATAGCCAGGAGTCCACCGCGTCATGCGACATCCGCCACGCGGTCTCCGGTTCACGGGTTCCGCCGCTGCCCGGATTTCTCGCGACGGGTCCAGGCCTCCCATTGCCCGCGACCGCGAGTGGCGTACCGGCGTCGCGTGTGCCCGGCGGTTCGTGCCCGATGACCAAGCTGCCGACTTCGACAGCGAACGTCCGCCCGTTGTGCTCGACGATCGAGCCGTGATCGTCGGTCAGCGCGTCGAAAAGCCCTTTTTCACAGGGTATTTCGCCATCGACCTGGTAGGCGGAGACGTACCGGCAGCCCTCGGGGTAGCTTTCGCGCCGCGCGATGGTGATCGCGGGAAGCACGGCGGCGGTGAAGAGCTTGGTGTCGCCCAGGTCGTACAGCTCGACCGGCGCCAGCTCGGTGAGCAACAGACGGCGGATGTTCGCACCGGCCTTGGTGGTCAGAAAGCGGTTGGCGCACAGCAGGCCCAGCGCACCCCCTGCGGCCAGCAACCGCGGCAGCGTCGCGACGAACGGATGGGTGAGGTCGATCCGTCCGCGCAGGCCGAACCGCTTGCTCAGCAATCGCGCGGTCGCTCCGCCGAGCTGCTGGGTGCGCACGTATGGCGGGTTGGTGATCACCGCGTCGAACGAGCCGTCTGCGAGCTCGGCCTCGACCGCGAGGAAGTCGGCACTGCGCCAGGTCGCGGCAATTCCTGCCGCACGGGCGCGTTCGCGCGCCACCGCGAGCGCGGACACGTCGAGGTCGTAGCCGGTCAGCGCCAGCCGGACGCCCGGGAATCGCACCACCGCCTCGGCGTGCAGGGCGAACAGCAGCTCACCGTCGCCGCAGGCCGGATCGAGTACGCGCAGGCATCCCGATGCCGACGGCGTGACATGCCGCAGCAGCCGCTGCGCGAGGAACCGGGCCAGCGCGGGCGGCGTGTAGTGCCTGCCGTGCCGCTTGCGGTCGCGCGCGGCGGTGGCTTCGGACGCCATATCGGGATTCTGCCTCGTCCGGGCGGGCTGATCGCGGCAACGCCGACAACCGGTTCCTTGTCCGGGCGCGTCGCCCCTGCTTCCGCATCGCGCGCGCCGAACCGGGCGAGGTCATCACCTGGTTCGCCGATCGAGATCGATCGGCGCTCTGCCCGCCGCGTGCGCTAGCGCGCACTCCCCGCGGGCTTCTGGGCTCCGGTGATATCGAGCAGACGGGGCCCGGGCTCGGGAATGACATCCCGCGCGGTCAGTTCGTTTCCGCAGCAATCGCATTCGAGCCGCACATGCGCCTCGCCGGTGCACTCGTGGTGCCGGTAGCGCACCGGAGGTCCCTCGGGCGCCATGTAGGCATCGCCCCAATCGCGGATGGCCAGCAGAATCGGGTAGATGTCGTGGCCTTTGGCGGTGAGGCGGTATTCCTCGTGCGCACCGACGGCGGCCTTCTGCTTGACCAGGATGCCGTGCTCGAGCAACCGGTCCAGGCGGTCCTGCAACCGGCTGCGGGAAATGCCGAGTGCGCTCTGAAAGGCGTTGAAACGCCGGATGCCGGAGAAGGAGGACTTGAGAATCAGCAGGGTCCAGCGATCACCGAAGATCACGAGTGGGCGCGTGATCGAGCACGGCACATCGGCCAGTTCTTCGTAGCGCACCCCCCGATGCTACCCAGCGTCGCGCCGCGTTCCCCCTCGTGAGATGTCACTATTCCGCAGATCGGTGACGGCTGTACTCCGCCATCGGATCCTGCTCCGTCGGCGGCGGCGGCGGTTCCGCACCGTCGAGCACCTTGCGCATCCGTCCGCTGTCCAGCTGACCTTCCCACTTCGCCACCACGAGAGCCGCGACGCAATTGCCGAGCAGATTGACCGTCACCCGCATCGAATCCATGATCCGATCGGCGCCGAGAAGCAACGCCACCGCCGCCACCGGAATGGAGCCGTGCCCGATGGCGCTGATCGTGGCCGACAACGCGAGGAACGAGGAGCCGGGCACGCCCGCCATACCTTTCGACGTCAGCATCAGCACCCCGACAGCGGTGATCTGCTCCCACACGCTCAGGTCGACGCCCAGTGCCTGCGCGAGGAACAGCACACAGATGGACAGATACAGCGTGGCCCCGTCGAGATTGAACGAGTACCCGGTCGGCACCACGAGGCCGGTGGTCGCGCGAGAGCACCCGGCCTCGGTCAGTTTGATCATGATCCGCGGCAGGACCACCTCGGTGGAGGCGGTGCCGAGCGCCAGGAACAGCTCGTCCTTGACGTAGCGCACGAACTTCCACAGGTTCACTCCGGCGAACAACCACGCCACCGCCGCGAGGATCAGCAGGAACAGCACCGCGGCCGCGTAGCAGCAGGCGATCAGTTTGCCGTAGCTGCCGAGCGCGGAAAGACCGTACTGACCGACGATGTAGGCCATCGCACCGAACGCACCCAGCGGAGCCAGCCGCATGATCCACCCGATGATGGTGAAGAAGATCCGGCTGGTGTGGTCGACGGCCTCCAGGATCACCGGCGGACCGTGCTCACCGAACTTGGCGAGCGCCAAGCCGAACAGCACCGCGAAGAACAGCACCTGCAGCAGCGCGTTCTCCGCGAACGCCGACACGACCGACGCGGGAATGATGTTCAGCAGGAATTCCACGGCGTGCGGCAATTCGCCGTTGCCGGTCTTCTGCGCGATCTTCTCCGCGCCTGCGGCCAGCGTCTGCGGATTCACGTCGAACCCCGCGCCCGGCCGCACCAGGTTGCCGACGAGCAATCCGAACAGCAGGGCGAAGGTGGTGATCACCTCGAAGTAGATCAGCGCCTTGACGCCGATGCGGCCCACCGACTTCAGGTCGCCGACATGGGCGATGCCGAGCACCACCGTGCAGAAGACGATCGGCGCGATCACCATCTTGATCAGCTTGATGAACCCGTCGGCCAGCGGTTTGAGATCCGCGCCGATGACCGGCCAGCAGGCACCGACGACGATGCCCGCCACGATGGCGATCAGCAACTGCACGAACAACGACCGATACCACGCCGCCTTCGGCGGCTTCTCGTCCCGGATCTCCCCCGCAGCTTCGATCGTCACAGCCATGTGACGCAAACTACGAGCTATCCATTTTGTTCCCGTGTCCTGTGTGTTGCGCGTTCGTTATCTGACCGATATATCAGTACTTGCAGACCACCGCATCAGTTCGCATCCGCGGTAGCCCCCGCCCACAGGAAGTAGCTGGGGCAAGCAATTCCGAAAACGCGAAGCGGGCCCCAGGATGCCCTGGAGCCCGCTTCGGTGGGTTCGGTTCAGAGGGGGATGTTCTTGTGGTGACTCGCGCGGGCCGGAGCCGCGGCGAGGGCGGCGGCGATGGTGCTGCGGGTCTTGGCCGGGTCGATGACCTGGTCCACCACGCCGATCGCCATGGCGCGCTCCACGCCGCCCGCGATGCGCTCGTGTTCGGCGGTCAGCCGCTCGTGCAGCGCTTCACGCTCTTCCTCCGGCGCGGCCGCGAGGGCCTTCTTGTGCAGGATGCCGACCGCGGCCTTGGCGCCCATCACGGCCACCTCGGAGCCCGGCCATGCGTAGACCGCCGTCGCGCCGAGCGAGCGGGCGTTCATCGCGATGTAGGCGCCACCGTAGATCTTGCGGGTGACCAGCGTGACCCGCGGAACGCGCGCCTCGGCGAACGCGTGCAGCAGCTTCGCGCCGCGGCGCACAACGCCTTCCCACTCCTGGCCGACACCGGGCAGGTAGCCCGGCACGTCGGTGATGACGACCAGCGGAATGCCGAACGCGTCGCACAGCCGCACGAAACGGGCCGCCTTCTCGGCGCTTTCGGAGTTCAGGCAGCCGCCCAGCCGGATCGGGTTGTTCGCCAGCACGCCGACGGTGCGGCCGCCGAGGCGGCCGAGGCCGGTGACGATGCTGCGGGCGTAGCCACCCTGCAGTTCCTCGAAGGACGACTCGCCGTCGACGTTGTCGAGCAGCTCGTGGATGATCGGCTTCACGTCGTAGGCGCGCTTGGCCGACTCCGGCAGCATCGCCTTCAGGTCGACGTCGCCGTGCTCGGCCGCGACCAGATCGAATTCGCCCTGCTCGGCGAACATCGACACCAGGCGGCGGGCACGGTGCAGCGCGTCGGCCTCGTCGTGGGCGACGATGTGGGTGACGCCGGACTTCTTGCCGTGCGTCTCCGGGCCGCCGAGGGTGGCCATGTCGACCTGCTCGCCGGTCACGCTGCGCACCACGTCCGGGCCGGTCACGAAGACGCGGCCTTCCGGAGCCATGATCACGATGTCGGTCAGCGCCGGGCCATAGGCGGCGCCACCGGCAGCGAAGCCGAGCACCACGGAGATCTGCGGAACCAGGCCGGACGCGCGGACCATAGCCTCGAAGACCTGGCCGACCGCGTGCAGCGCCTCGACGCCCTCGGCCAGGCGGGCGCCGCCGGAGTGCCACAGCCCGACCACCGGGACGCCGGAGTCGATGGCGGTGTCGATGGCGTCGACGATGTGCTTGCAGCCCTCCACGCCCATCGCGCCGCCCATGACGGTGGCGTCGGAGCAGTAGGCCACGGTGCGAACACCGTCCACCTCGCCGATGGCAGCGAGCACACCGGACTTGTCACGCGGGTGTAGCGGAAGAACGGTGCCGGAATCGAAGAAGCGCTGGAGTCGGCCCAGCGGATCGCGCGGATCGGTCGCGGTCTCTTGGCGCAACGCGGGAGCGATGATTGTCATCGCGTTGTCTCCTCACTAACGGAGTATGTGCCGCTGCCGCGGCTGCGTATGAAGAACCACGGCGGGGTCGCACCAGTTCACCTGGCCGACCCCGCCGGGGATCGTTATGCAGTCGATCGCGCGGCTATGCCCGACCGAAGGCGAGCGCCACATTGTGCCCACCGAATCCGAAGGAGTTGTTGATCGCGTACTCGATCTCCTGGCGGCGGGCTTCGCCCTTCACCACGTCGAGGTCGATCTCCGGGTCCTGGTTCTCCAGGTTCAGCGTCGGCGGGACGATGCCGTCCCGGATGCTGAGCACGGTCAGCACCGACTCCAGGGCGCCGACGGCGCCGATCGAGTGGCCGAGCGCCGACTTCGGCGCGTACACCGAGGCGTGGTTGCCGACGGCCTTGTTGATCGCGTTCGCCTCGGCGGTGTCGCCGATCGGCGTCGCGGTCGCGTGCGCGTTGATGTGCGTGATGTCCTTCTTGGTCAATCCCGCGGACTGCATCGCCCTGGTCATGGCCCGCGCCGCGCCGTCGCCCGTCGGATCGGGAGCGACGAGGTGGAAGCCGTCGGAGGTGATGCCCGCGCCGAGCAGGCGCGCGTGGATGGTCGCGCCACGCGCCTTCGCGTGCTCTTCGGTCTCGATGACCATGAGCGCGCCCGCCTCGCCGAAGACGAAGCCGTCGCGGTCCTTGTCGAAGGGACGCGAGGCGCCCTTCGGGTCGTCGTTGCGGGTGCTCATGGCGCGCATCATGGTGAACGCCGCGATCGGCACCGCGTCGATGAAGCCCTCGACGCCACCGGTGACGACGATGTCGGCGTCACCCATGACGATCATCCGCCAGGCGTTGGCGATGGCCTCGGAGCCGGACGAGCATGCCGAGACCGGAGTGACCACTCCCGCCCTGGCCTTCAGTTCGAGGCCGACAACGGCCGAAGGGCCGTTCGGCATGACCATCTGCACAGCCAACGGCGAAATCTTGCGATAGCCGCCGTTCTTCAGCTTGTCCACGGAATCGATGAGGGCGTCGCCGCCACCTAATCCGGTGCCGATGGCCACACCCAGCCGCTCGGGATCGACTTCCGGGCTGCCCGCGTTCCGCCACACCTCGCGACCGAGCACGGTCGCGAGCTGCTCGACGTAGGCCATGCGCCGGCATTCGACACGAGACAGCAGGGTCTCCGGCCGGACCTTCAGGTGCCCGCCGATGCGGACCGGAAGGTCGTATTCCTCGACGAAGGAATCCTCGAGAACGTCGATGCCGCTCTCGCCGTTGAGGAGTCCCTTCCACGTCGCATCGACGTCACCCGCGATCGACGTGGTCGCCGCCAGGCTAGTTACGACGACGTTGGGGAAGTTCCCGTTCAAGGTGGAAGGAGTGGTCACAGTGTCGGCCCTACTCGGCGTTGTCGAACTTGGCCTTGAGCTCGGCGGCCGCCTCAGCGTTCTCCGCCTCGAGCTTCTGGATGTAGGCAACGGCGTCGCCAACCGTCTTCAGGCTGGCCAGATCCTCGTCCGGGATCTTCACGCCGTACTTGTCCTCGGTCTGCACCGCGATCTCGACCATGGACAGCGAGTCGATGTCCAGGTCATCGACGAAGGACTTCTCGATCGTCACCTCGGAGGGCTCGATGCCGGTCACCTCTTCGATGATCTTGCCGAGTTCCTCGACGATTTGTTCCTGGGTCAGAGCGGCCACTTCGTGGCTCCCTTCTTGATTCTTTGTAGGGCTCTACTGGTTGTTTTCGGATCGAGCAGGGCGATGGTTACCGCCTGCCCGGTCACGACCTCGCATATGGATGCATCGGTCGCGGAGGAAAGCTAGCCGGATGTGGTCAGCTCAGCCAACGCGGGGAGGTCTTCCGGGGTCTTCAGGGCCAGCGTCGGCGTGCCCTTCAGCTCCCGTTTCGCGATGCCGACAAGGGTGCCCGCCGGTGGCAACTCGGCCACCGCCGAAACACCGGCCTGCCGGACGGTTTCGGTGCACAGATCCCACCGGACGGGCCGGGTGACCTGCGCGGCGAGCTTGTCGATCGCGTCCTGTCCGGACGCGACGGGCTTGCCGTCGAAGTTCGACAGCAGGGTCCTGGTCGGCTCGCTCGGGGTGATCTTCGTTATGGCTTCGGTCACAGCATCCTGCGCCGGGGCCATGAACGCGGTGTGGAACGCGCCCGCGACGGGCAACGCGCGAACCCGGGCCTTCTCCGGGGGATTCGCGGCGAGCTCGGCGAGAGCCTCCAGCCGGCCGGCGGCCACGATCTGACCCACCGCGTTGCGGTTGGCCGGAACGAGGTCGAGTTCGGCGAGCCGTTCGAGCACGGCGGCCTCATCGCCACCGAGCACCGCGGACATGCCGGTCGGCTCCAGCGCGCACGCCTTGGCCATCTCCGCTCCGCGGATGGCGGCCAGCCGGACCGCGTCGTCGGCGGAGAGAACTCCGGCGACCGCCGCGGCGGCGAGCTCGCCGACCGAGTGTCCGGCGACGATGGTAGCGGCAGGAAGCGCGTCCTGCGGAACTTCCGAGAACGCCAGCAGCGCCGCGGCGACCACCAACGGCTGGGTGACAGCCGTGTCGGTGATCTCCTCGGCCGTCGCGGTGGTGCCGAGACGGACCAGGTCGAGACCGGAGGCCTTGGACCACAGCGTCAGGCGCTCGTTCGCGCCGGGAAGGTCGAGCCAAGGCGCGAGCATGCCGGGTGTCTGAGAGCCCTGTCCAGGGGCGAACAACGCGATCACGCCTCTAAGAAAACACTGTGAGGCGGGCCGCACGAGATGTCGACGCGAATGAAGGTTGCGAAGCGCTTTTGTGGGGGTTCCACAAAAGACCACGTGGCCTGTCCGAATCGACCGATTCGCCGAATGCGTTACACGCCCTCGTGGCCGAACGCGACTTGCGTGACTTCTGGGGTAGGTGTTGACGATTCGTTACGGGTTCGTGTCAAACGACCCACTGTTGCGGCGATCCGGAGCACGTACGCATCACGCGGATTCATCGGATCACGGCCGGTGATCTCGGCGATGCGCTTCAGGCGGTACCGGACCGTATTTGGATGGACGTACAGCTGACGCGCACACGTCTCGACCGCTCCACCGCAATCCAGATAGGCATCGAGGGTGTCCGCCAGCGACGACCCCGCCGCGGCCAACGGTAGGACAAGGTACTCGTTCAGGGCGTCGATCGCAGCTCGATCACCCAACAAAGCTCGTTCGGGCAGCAATTCGGCGGCATGCACCGGTCGCGGCGCCCCGCGCCACCCCACTACGGCCTCCATGCCCGCCAGTGCCTCCACCGCGCTGGCGTGCGCCGCGCCCAGGGTGCGCGTGGTCGGCCCGATCACCACCGGGCCGTCCGAGAACACTTCGGCGAGCAGGTCGGCCAGGAACGGGGAGACATACGAGGCGTCACCGAGATGCCCGGAGACCACCATCACCAGCCGGGTGCCCTGCACCACCGCCAGCGCGGCGCGACCGTGCCGCGCCGCGATGGTGTGCACCGCGCCCACCGACGAGACGCCCTGCTCGCCCGGCGGGGTGCCCACCAGCACTGTCGCCGGCGCGGTGGCGTCCCAGTTCAACGTCGCGGCCCGGGAGAGCATGTCCGGGCCGGTGTCGCCGCGCACCACGGCGTCCACGACCAGCGCCTCCAGGCGGGTGTCCCACGCGCCGCGCGACTCGGCGGCGCTGGCGTACACCGAGGCGGCGGCGAACCCGAGCTCACGCCCGTAACGCAGCACCGCCTCGGTGAGGGCGACCAGCTGCCGGTCGTTGCGCGCGAGCGCGGGCAGCCACTGCTCGAAGAACTCCATGGCGACGCGGACCATGTCCACGGTCTGGCGCAGCGTCAGCCGCCGCGCCAGGTCCTGCGGGATCACCTGGAAGGCGTCCAGGCTGAACCGGATGTCACTGTCCGGGTCCTGGAGCCATTCCAGGAAGTTCACCACCGCGGTCTGCACCAGCATCTGCACACCGGCCCGCTGGGCGGCGTCCAGATCGGCGAAGAACGGCAACCGATCCTGCATCGACCCCACCGCCTCGGTGGAGAGGCGGCCGGAGAACTGCTTGACGCGTTTGAGCAGCGTGTCCGGAAGGGGATCGCGGGTCTGCCGGTTCGGGGAGAGCGCGCCCGTCGGCAGATACACCTCGTGCTCGGAGGAGCCTTCGGAGATCCGCCGGGGCCGCGGCGGTTTACGGTCCACTATCCAATATTCCGCTACGCGAGGTCTTCGTCCGAACTCACCGCCGCCTTCGGCGCGGCGTCCACGTCGGCGATCCGGTACTTCGCCGCCGCCTCGGCGACCTTGGCGGCGTCGATCTTGCCCGCGCGGGCCAGCCCGGCCAGCGCGGCGACCGCGATGGACTGCGCGTCGACGTTGAACACCCGGCGCGCGGCGGGACGGGTGTCGGAGAAGCCGAAACCGTCCGTGCCGAGCGTGGTGAAGTCGCCGGGAATCCACTTGCGGACCTGATCGGGCACCGCGCGCATCCAGTCGGTCGCGGCGACGTACGGGCCTTCGACCCGCGACAGCGCCTCGGTGACGTACGGGACGCCCGGTTCGGCACCCGGGTCGCGCAGCGCGGCGATCTCCTTGTCCAGCGCCTCCTTGCGGAGCTCGCCCCACGAGGTCACCGACCAGACATCCGCCTGCACGCCCCATTCCTGGGCGAGCAGCGCCTGCGCGCGCAGGCCGTCCGGCACGGTGACGCCGGAGACCAGGATCTGGGCGCGCACCGCGCCCTCGCCCCCGCGCTTGTACAGGTAGATGCCCTTCAGCAGACCCGCGACATCCAGGTCCTCCGGCTCGGCGGGCTGCGGGTAGGGCTCGTTGTAGAGGGTGATGTAGTAGAAGACGTCCTCTCCGCCGAACTCCCCCGCACTGCCGTGCGGGCGGGTGCCCGGCAGCGGCGCCGAGCCCTGTGGCGCGGGGCCGCCGCCGTACATCCGGCGCAGGCCGTCGCGCACGATGTGGGCGATCTCGAACGCGAACGCCGGATCGTAGGTCACCACGGCCGGGTTGGTCGCGGCCAGCAGCAGCGAGTGCCCGTCGTTGTGCTGCAAGCCCTCACCGGTCAGCGTGGTGCGCCCCGCGGTCGCACCGAGCACGAAACCGCGGGCCAGCTGATCGGCGGCCGCCCACAGCCCGTCACCGGTGCGCTGGAAGCCGAACATCGAGTAGAAGATGTACAGCGGGATCATCGGCTCGCCGTGGGTGGCGTACGAGGTGCCCGCGGCGGTGAACGACGCGGTCGAGCCCGCCTCGTTGATGCCCTCGTGCAGGATCTGCCCGACGGCGCTCTCTTTGTAGGCAAGCATCAACTCCGCGTCGACCGACGTGTACAGCTGGCCGTTGCGGTTGTAGATCTTCAACGAAGGGAACCACGAGTCCATACCGAAGGTGCGGGCCTCGTCGGGGATGATCGGCACGATCCGCTTGCCGATCTCCTTGTCGCGCAGCAGTTCCTTCATCAGCCGCACCAGCGCCATCGTGGTGGCCACGTTCTGCTTGCCGGAACCCTTGCGCACCGAGCGGTAGACCTCGTCGCCGGGCAGCTTCAGCGGCTTCGCCGCCGCGCGCCGCTCGGGCAGGAATCCGCCCAGCGCCTTGCGCCGGTCGAGCATGTACTGGATCTCCCGCGCCTGCATACCGGGGTGGTAGTACGGCGGCAGGTACGGGTCCTTCTCCAGTTCGGCGTCGCTGATCGGAATCCGCTGCAGGTCGCGGAAGTCCTTGAGGTCCTGCAGGGTCAGCTTCTTCATCTGGTGCGTGGCGTTGCGGCCCTCGAAGTGCTTGCCGAGGGTGTAGCCCTTGATGGTCTTGGCCAGGATCACCGTCGGCTGGCCCTTGTGCGCCATCGCGGCCGCGTAGGCGGCGTACACCTTGCGGTAGTCGTGGCCGCCGCGCTTGAGGTTCCAGATCTCCTGGTCGGTCAGGTCCTGCACCAGCGCCTTGGTGCGCGGGTCGCGGCCGAAGAAGTGATCACGCACGTAGGCGCCGTCGTTGGCCTTGTAGGTCTGGTAGTCGCCGTCGGGGGTGCTGTTCATCAGGTTCACCAGCGCCCCGTCGCGGTCGGCGCCGAGCAGCGCGTCCCACTCGCGACCCCAGATCACCTTGATGACGTTCCAGCCCGCGCCGCGGAAGAACGACTCCAACTCCTGGATGATCTTGCCGTTGCCGCGCACCGGGCCGTCCAGGCGCTGCAAGTTGCAGTTGACCACGAAGGTGAGGTTGTCCAGGCCCTCCATGGCCGCGACGTGCGCGAGACCGCGCGACTCCGGCTCGTCCATCTCGCCGTCGCCGAGGAACGCCCACACGTGCTGGTCGGAGGTGTCCTTGATGCCGCGATCGTGCAGGTAGTGGTTGAACCGCGCCTGGTAGATCGCGTTCATCGGCCCCAGGCCCATGGACACCGTGGGGAACTCCCAGAAGGTGTTCAGCAGCCGCGGGTGCGGGTAGGACGGCAGCCCGCGGCCGGGGCCGCCGTTGCTGTACTCCTGCCGGAACCCGTCGAGCTGGTCGGTCGAGAGCCTGCCCTCCAGGAACGCGCGGGCGTAGATGCCGGGCGAGGCGTGACCCTGGATGAAGATCGAGTCACCGCCGCCGGGGTGGTCCTTGCCGCGGAAGAAGTGGTTGAAGCCGACCTCGTAGAGCGCCGCCGAGGACGCGTAGGTCGAGATGTGGCCGCCGACGCCGATGCCGGGACGCTGGGCGCGGTGCACCATGATCGCGGCGTTCCAGCGGATCCAGGCGCGGTAGCGCCGCTCCACTTCTTCGTCGCCGGGGAACCACGGCTCGTTCTCGGTGGGGATGGTGTTGACGTAGTCGGTGGAGGTCAACGACGGGATGGCGACACGACGTTCACCGGCCCGCTCCAACAGACGGAGCATGAGGTAGCGCGCACGGCCGGGCCCTTCCCGGTCGAGCATCTCATCGAACGACTCGAGCCATTCGCTGGTTTCCTCCGGGTCGATGTCCGGTAGATAGGACGCCACCCCCTCGCGGATCACCCGCACCCGGCCACCCTGCTGCTGCGCCTGCGATCCATTCGGATCGCGGCTCACGGCGGGAGCGGGTGCGGAGCTGGCGCCGGCGGATTTCGCCGGTGCGGGAGAGTGGATCAGGTCGGTCAAATCTGCTCCTCGTACAGGGGGTGGACATGCTGTGGCGTCTTGTTCCCAGGGCTGGTTCGCGTGGTTGGCGGACCGCCCGTTTACGAAAGGTTCGGGCGCACCATCCATCCTTGCCGATGGCGCGTCCCAGGTCATCATCTCAGCCGTAAATCCAGTACCGTTCGACAGGCAAGGTGAGCATGAGCCGCGGCAGCCGTGAGGAGCGGGAGGACGATGAAGCTGCTGAACCCACGCGGGTTCGGAATGGTGTGCGCGACCGGTGCCATCGCGATCGGGGTGGTCGTGGCCGGATGCGCCAACCGGGTGGAGGGCTCCGCAGGCCCGAACGCCGACGATCTGGCGGCGTACAAGACCGAGGCGGCGTCCTCGTCGGCGGCGGCGACCTCCTCACGGCGCGCCGCGGCGCAGGCCAAGGCGATCGCCGACAACTGCGGCCAATTCCCCACCACCACGGGCATCGGCGTCACCAGGTACAACGAGTTCGTCGACGCGCACGATGCGAACGCGCCCGACTACACCGCCAAGCGGGACGCGGCCGCCCAGACCCTCGAGGACGCGGCGAACACGGTGGAGAGCGGCGTGAACGGCGCCAGGGACACGCTGCCGCCGGACCTGGCCGCCAAATTCACCGAGTACGTGAACGCGGCGCGCGCGTTGGCCGCCGAAACGCGCACCATGACCTACCTCGCCCCGGTCGCGGCGCTCAACGACGCCAGCAAACGGGTGAACGACGCGCGCAACGCCGTGCGCGACTCCTGCCCGAGACGCTGAGCACGCCCTGACACACCATCGCAACACGACATTCGGCAGCTATTTCGCCGGATCGGCTTGCGCTGAAGCCCATAACCATGTTCGCTTGCAACTATCTACTGTCGGGAGTTGAGGAGGACACCACCGTGGTCGCCGCGGCGGACGCGCAGAACTACGCTCAGAAGCTTGGCATTTCACACGGCTTGGTTGTCCAGGAATTGGGCTGGGACGAAGACGTCGACGACGACCTGCGGGCCGATGTCGAGGACGCGATCGGCGGCGAACTCGTCGACGAGGACTCCGACGAGGTGATCGACGTCGTGCTGCTGTGGTGGCGCGACGGCGATGGTGACCTGGTGGATGCCTTGATGGACGCGATCGGCCCGCTCGCCGACGACGGTTTCGTCTGGGTGCTCACGCCCAAGACCGGGCAGCCGGGGCATGTCGAGCCCAGTGAGATCGCCGAATCCGCGCCGACCGCCGGTTTGACCCAGACCTCGGCGATCAGTCTCGGCGCGTGGACGGGTAGCCGTCTGGTGCAGCCCAAGGCTCCCTCGAAGCAGCGCTGACCCGCCACGCTATGGTTTCCACCAGGGCGGTGTCGCACGCCCGCCCGGTGGAACCCGACACGATGGAGGATTCGCTATGCCGTTAGAGGTTGGCACTGTCGCGCCGGATTTCACGCTGAAAGACCAGAACAACCAGGAAGTCAGCCTGTCGGACTACCGCGGGAAGAAGAACGTGCTGATCGTCTTCTACCCGCTCGCGTTCACCGGGATCTGCCAGGGCGAGCTGTGCAAGGTCCGCGACGAGCTGCCCAAGTTCCAGAACGACAACGCGGAGATCCTGGCGATCTCGGTCGGCCCGCCGCCCACCCACAAGATCTGGGCAGCCGAACAGGGCTACACCTTCCCGCTGCTGTCGGACTTCTGGCCGCACGGCGCCGTGGCCCAGGCCTACGGCGTCTTCAACGAGAAAGCCGGCTACCCCAACCGAGGCACGTTCGTCGTCGACCGCGAAGGCTACATCCGCTTCGCCGAGATGAACGGCCCCGGAGAGCCCCGTGACCAGGCGGCTTGGGAGAAAGCGCTCGCCGCGCTAGATTCATAAGCCGCCGGTCACGGCAAGGGCGTATAGCTCAGCGGTAGAGCACTGGTTTTACACACCAGCGGTCGGGGGTTCGATCCCCTCTGCGCCCACCGGCTCCAGTCGCAGAAGGCTCATGCTCATAGCGAGCATGAGCCTGCTGCATGCCGTTTGGGCAATGCGTCATAACGTCTCGGTCTACGACGCGGCCTACCTCGCGGTCGCCGCCATGCAGGATGCCCCACTCGTCACCTTCGATGCACGACTTGCAAAAGCGGCCGAACAAACAAAGGCGCCCATCCGCGTCGTCCTACTCTGACTCGGCTGCACCCCCGCGCTCCCAAGGCTCCACAACCCGCCCGGCAGGCTTCGCGCCCCCGGACCCGCCCCAGTTCGCCAGTGATGAACGGTGGCATTCCAGACCCCCATTCCAGTGCCGACGTGGGTGAGGCGATCCCGGAGCCTTCCCGATACTGGAACAAGCACCCGGGAGCTCGGCGGGATCCGTCGATCCTGACGTTCAACCATGCTTCAGCCTCGGTCGTAGACGATCACGGCACGTCCGATGATGTCGCCGCGGCCCAAGGCGTCGATTGTCTCGTTTATGTCGTCGAAGCGAACCGGAGTCACGGTGTGCTTGATCTGGCCGGCTTCAGCGAGGGCGAGCACCTCGGTGAGGTCGTTGTAATTACCCCAGAACGATCCGAAATAGCTGAAATCCCTGGCGACGAAGGGGAACAGGGGCATGTTGATGCGATTGCCGATAAGGCCGACCGATGCGACAGCGCCCTGGATGGCGAGCAGGGCGAACGCCAGCCGGATGGACTCTTCGGCTCCCGCACATTCGATGACGGCATCGACTTCCGGCCGCCCGGTCAGGCTGTCCAGCACGGCCCGCACCTCCTCGGCGGTTTTCCCTCGGGTGTTGATCGTGTGGTCGGCACCGTTGTCCTTGGCGACCTCGAGTTTTTTGTCACTGCGGGCGAATGCCACCACTGTCGCTCCGCCGCCGAGCAGCTTCGCGTACTGCGTCGCATAGGTGCCCAGGCCACCTACACCCATCACCGCCACCGTGCGAGCGGGTCCGAGTACACCCGCGGCCCTGAGCTTCTTGAGTCCGCGGTACGGCGTCAGCCCGGCATCGGTCAACGGCGCCAGATTCTCCGGAGACAGGCCACCGTCTGCCAAGACCCGAATCAAATGCCGGTAGTGCACGGGCAGGTACTCTTGGTACCCACCGTGCGGCCCGAAACCCGCCCACTGACCACGACTGCACAACTGTTCGTCTCCGTTGTGGCACTGACGGCACACCCCGTCGCCCCAGCTGCTCTCGACGACGATCTGATCGCCTTCGGCGAAGCCGGCCGACGTGGGCACCTCGGCGCCGACTCCGTCGACCCACCCGGCAATCTCATGTCCGGGAGTGATCGGGAAGTCCGCGGACAGCGAGGCTGAAAAGTAGCCGTCGATCAGTTGGAAGTCGGTGCGGCACATTCCTGCGCCGCCAACCTTCACCAGTACCTCCTCCGGCCCGAAATCTGGAACCGGAATCTCCTCGAGCCGCAAGGGCTCTTTATACCCGTACATTCGGGCTGCGCGCATTTTCATGGTCATACCCTCTCTACAAAACGGTCACCCATTACCTGAGGCCATCGACGGCGAGAATGTCGAAAACCAGCAACCCTATCGTCGCGCAGCGTCGGAACCCCGTACAGGTACTGCGGCGAGGAATTTCGACACGTCGCCACGCCCCCAGAGCATGTCGCCTTATACGCGGGCGCGTAGGCAGGTGCTCCGTTACGGCGCGCCGCGGACTCGGCGGTGCGCTGGTAGCGACTTCCCCGAAGTCCTCCGATCACATGCGGTCGGGGGTTCGATCCCCTCTGCCACTCCTGCTGTGCGTTGTTTTCGCCGACGGCCCGGCACGTGCGCTCGGGCCGGGTCCGAGAGATTCCGACCCGGGGGTTGATGTTCTCCCGCGAGTTCGCCGCGCAGAGTTGATGGTGTGCACCTATTGGAAGCCTGCGACGGCCGAAGGCGTCCGGAAGCAGTGTCTGAGGAAAACACCATGAAAAAGAACACAATTCGGGCGGCGGCGGCAACGGTGCTAGTTGGACCGATGATCGTTATCGGCTCAGGTGTGGCTATCGCGTCTTCCGGGTCTGTCCATGCAACGAACAACCCGGTGCCGACATCGACACCAGTCGAGTCCGTCATGTTGAGCATGTATGCCCCGCTGTGGGTCGGCGTCTGCGCGAACCCCTGGATTCCTATCCCCGCTTCGATGATCTGTGCCGCGTGACCCGCTCGACAGCGCGGCGAAAACGTGCGGGTATGTCTTGCTCCGCTGTGCGTACCCGCACTAGACCAGCAACTTCGGCGCATCCCTAGGAGTATGAGATGAAGTATGTGGTTTCCTGGACGTACCGGTGGAACGGCTCTCCCGCCGAGAATGAAGCCGGCATGCGGCGCGCGTTGGACGTGTTCGCGAATTGGAAGCCGTCCCCCACCACGACGTACCACCAATTCGTGGGCCGCCTCGACGGCAGGGGCGGATTCGCGGTGGTCGAGACCGACAATCCGATAGACCTGGCCGACGGTCCGAGCAAATTCGGCTTCTTCGCGGAATACGAGGTCTACCCCGTCGTCGAGATCGCCGAGTCCGCGCAAGCATTCCAGCAGGGCGCGGACTTCAGGGCGTCGATCGGCTGAACCGACCAGCCCCGATAGCGGGGCGCTCACAATGTGCTAACGCAGCGCGAGCCTTATTTTCACCGGGACGAATTCCGGACGATCGGCGCGGCAGCACCGAATCTCTCCACGCGCAGCGCGCTTGCGTTGATGCCAGCAGCCGCTACGGCGACGCCTGCGCGCTCTGGGGAGCGGCCGAAGCCTCGACCTCCTCATCGAGCACGATCGGCTCGTCATGCCGCCGTGCGTCCGCATAGACCTCCAGGTAGCGCGTGATGGCGATCCGCCCCTCGTCGGTCAGCGCGTCACCCTCGTCGCCGCGCCGGTGAGCCATCTCGAAGAGGTGGTCGCCCAGCTCCACCGCCACCTCGACGACACGTCGGCTGGTGCCGGGCGCCAGCAGGCCGGTGGAAAGCAGGTGGCGGTGGAGCACGTCGGTGAGCCTGGCGAGATGTTCTCTGATGTCGTCGCGCAGAGCCTCGTTGTGCCGGGACGCGTAGTAGAGCGCGACGAAGTCCGGGTGGGACATGTAGTGGCGGCCGTGGAAGACGAAGAAGGCCTCGACGGCGGCGGCGATGTCCGGGTGTGGCCGGGCGGTGGCGAGGGACTCCTCCAGTTCGCTGTCGAGGCGCGCTAGTTCGCGGGCGAGCAGCTGCTCGAAGATGGCGTCGCGGTTGGTGAAGAACTGGTACACCGTGGCGGCCGGGACACCGGCGCGTTCGGCGACCGAACGGACCGTCGCCGCGTCGGTGCCCTCGGTCGTCACGATCCGCAAGGCCGCGTCGAGGATCCGCTGGACGCGCTCGCGGCTGCGCTGCTGAACCGGTTCGCGGCGGAGGGGGGTGGCGTCGGGCACGCGGTCCATGGTAGACACGTCGAAACTAAACATGACGTCAAGTTATGTTTGCCGATCTCTTGCGGAGGCGACCACACCATGAGCGCGACCAGGGCAGCCGTCGACGCGTTGGTCAAGGCGGGGCGAGCGAAACGCCGTTCCACCGCCGGGGACGGCACCATCGCGAAGGCCGCGTGCAACTTGTGCGAGGCAATCTGCGGGATCGAGATCACCATCGAGGGCGGGAAGCCCGTCGGTGTTCGCGGCGACCGCGACGACCCGCTGTCCCTCGGCCACGTGTGCCCCAAGTCCGTCGCGATGACCGACGTGCACAGCGACCCCGACCGGCTGCGGCGGCCGATGCGCAAGATCAATGGGGAATGGGTGGAGGTGGACTGGCCCGAGGCGATCGATGCGGCAGCCCGCGGACTCGCTGAGGCCCGTCGGCGCCACGGCGCGAATGCGGTGGCGGTCTACCTGGGCAACCCTTCGGTCCACAGCCTCGGCGCGATGACCCACGGGTCCGCGTTCACCTCGCTGCTGCGAACCCACAACCACTTCTCGGCGTCCTCGGTCGATCAGTTGCCGCACCAGGTCGTTTCGGCACTGCTGTACGGGCACCAATTCCTGCTGCCGGAGCCGGATCTCGACCGGACACGGCACCTGCTCATGTTCGGCGCCAACCCGCGTGCGTCGAACGGAAGCCTGATGACCGCGCCGGACATGGCGCGGCGCCTGCGGGAGATCCGCGAGCGCGGCGGGCGGGTCACCGTCATCGACCCGCGCCGCACGGAGACGGCCGCGGACGCCGATGAGCACGTGTTCATCCGTCCCGGCACGGACGCCGCGGTGCTGTTGGCCATGGTGCACGTCGTCCTGCGCGATCGAGCACCGCGGCTGCCCGAATACGTCGCGGAGGTGGATGCGCTCCGAGACGCGGTCGCCGAGTTCACTCCCGAGGCGGCCAGCCGTTTCAGCGGCGTGCCCGCCGACACGATCACCCGCCTCGCCCTCTCCTTCGCCGACGCGGGCCCTGCCGCCTGCTACGGCCGGTTCGGCGTTTCGACCCAGCGCCATGGCACCGTGTGCCACTGGGCCATCCAGGTGCTCAACATCATCACCGGCAACCTGGGCCGCGAGGGCGGGACGCTGTTCACCGACCCGGCCATCGACATGACGCGGCTGCTCAACCCGGGCCAATTCGGCCGCCGCCGCAGCCGTGTGCGCGGGCTTCCTTCCTTCGCCGGGGAGTTTCCGGTCGCCGCCCTCGCCGAGGAGATCACAACGCCGGGCGAGGGGCAGATCCGCGCACTGCTGACGGTCGCGGGAAACCCGGTGCTGTCCACGCCTGCCGGAGCCGCACTCGGCACCGCGCTCGACGGCCTCGACTTCATGGTGGCCGTGGACTTCTACCTCAACGAGACCACTCGCCACGCCGACGTCATCTTGCCGCCGACCAGCGCGCTGGAACGAGACCACTACGACTTGGTCTTCCGGGCCTTCGCGGTCCGCAATACCGCGAAATACTCACCCGCCGTGCTGCCCAAGCCGCGCGGCGCGCGGCACGACTGGGAGATCTTCCGCGACCTCGGCTCCGCCTACCAACGCCATCTCGGCGGCGGCCGGATGCAGGTATTGCGCCGTCGCCTCAGCAAGCCCGCCCTGGCCACCGAGCTTCGGCTGCGGACACCGCCGCGCCTGCTCGTGGACCTGCTCCTGCGCACAGGCCGCTACCGGCTGAGCGTGCGCCGACTGCTCGCCCACCCGGCCGGGCTGGACCTTGGCCCGCTGCGCCCAGGCGTCGAGCATCGCCTGCGCACACCAGACCGCCGACTACATCTCGTGCCGCCGCAGATCGCCGACGCCCTCGACACGCTGCGCTCGGATCTGCGAGCAGATCCCGGTGACTCGGGGTCACTGCTGTTGATCGGCCGACGGCACCTGCGCTCCAACAACTCCTGGATGCACAACTACGCCCGCCTCGTCGCCGGTCCGCAGCGCCACCATCTGCTCATGCACCCCTCTGACGCGGCCCGCCTCGGACTGGCCGACGGGCCCGCCGTGCTGCGGTCGCGCACCGGCGCCGTGCGAGTGGAGGTCAGGCAGACCACCGACATCATGGCGGGCACGGTCAGCCTGCCCCACGGGTATGGGCACGCGGCGGCGGAAAGCCGCCTGTCGGTGGCCGCTCGCGTCGCGGGCGCGAGCGCCAACGATGTCACCGACCCGCTGCACCTGGACACCGTCAGCGGAAACGCCGCCCTCAACGGAATCCCGGTCACCGTGGAACCGCTCCCCGACACCCGCTAGCAAGGAACGCCATGCCCCACGTGATCACCCAGTCGTGCTGCAACGACGCCTCCTGCGTGCCGGTGTGCCCGGTCGGCTGCATCCACCCCACCCCCGATGAGCCCGGCTTCGCCTCCGCCGAAGCCCTCTACATCGACCCGGCCAGCTGCATCGACTGCGGGGCCTGCGTCTCCGAGTGCCCGGTCGGGGCGATCACCCGCGACACCGCGCCCGCCGCGGCGCGGTTCATCGACCTGGCCGAGGCTTACTACCAGCGAAACCCGTTGCCGCCCGGCATCCCCGACGCCCCGCCGCCTGCCACGCGGGCCGAGGTCGGGGAACTTCACGTCGCGGTGGTCGGCTCCGGGCCCGCGGGCGCGTATGCCGCACTCGAGCTGCTCGAGCACCCGGGCGCGACGGTCACGATGTTCGACCGGCTGCCCACGCCGTGGGGCCTGGTGCGCGGCGGGGTGGCCCCCGACCACCCGTCCACCAAATCCGTCACCGAGGTATTCGAGCGTGCCGCCGCCAACGGACGCTTCCGCTTCCAGCTCAACGTCGAGGTCGGCACCCACATCACCCACGACGAACTGGCCGCGGCACACCACGCCGTCGTCTACGCCCACGGGGCTTCCGGTGACCGCCGCCTAGGGATTCCCGGCGAGGACCTGCCGGGCAGCGCGTCGGCGACCGAGTTCGTGAACTGGTACAACGGACACCCGGACTTCGTCGACCGCACGTTCGACCTCTCCTGCCGCCGTGCCGTCGTCGTCGGCAACGGCAACGTCGCCCTCGACATCGCGCGCCTCCTGGTCGCCGACCCCGCCGAACTCGCCGCCACCGACATGGCCGATCACGCCCTGGCCGCCCTGGCCGCCAGCGCGATCGAGGAAGTCGTGGTCCTCGGCCGACGCGGTCCCGCGCAGGCCGCGTACACCACTCCCGAACTGCTCGCCCTGACCGATCTCGACGACGCCGACGTCTTCGCGTTCTCCGACGAGGTCACGGTGGACCCCGACCAGCTCGCCGAACTTCGATCGGACCCGCTCGGGCTGGCCAAAGCGCAGGCGGCCGCGGAACTCGCGACCCGCCGCCGCGGCGCGTCACGCCGTATCATGCTGCGCTACTTGTGTTCTCCAGTGGAGATCATGGGCGATCACCGAGTCACCGGGGTTCGTGTGGCTCGCAATCGCCTCGAACGCGGCCCGGGCGGCGATGTGCGCGCTGTCTCGACCGGAATCGAAGAGACCATCGAGGCCGGCTTGGTGCTCCGAGCGGTGGGCTACCGCGGCGCCGCACTGCCCGGCCTGCCCTTCGACCACGACCGCGGTGTGCTGCCCAACCACCAGGGCCGCGTCCTGCACGACCGGACCGGCGAACCCATCCCCGGCGTCTACACGGCGGGCTGGATCAAACGGGGCCCGTCCGGAGGCATCGGCGCCAACAAGAAATGCGCACTGGACACCGTCGCCACACTCCTCGCCGACCATTCCGCGGGCTTGCTTCCCACCCCGGCGGCCACCCCGCAGGACCTCGACGCGCTGGTCCGGCAGCGCCAGCCCGCTGTCGTCGGTGTGCACGAGTGGAGAGCGATCGACCGCACCGAGCGCGACCTCGGCGCGGTCCAGGGACGACCAAGGCGCAAGCTCGCTTCCTTCCCCGCCCTGCTCGCCGTCGCCCACGGAGACGACTCGATGCCGACAGTTCCCCTGCCGATCGACGCGTTCCGCCTCTGAGCGATTCCCTGCTACGCCGGTTCGGCCCAGAATCCAGCCCTGTCGATCACGATGACGCAGGGCTGGTTCAGCAGTCCCGCCTTGTAGACGGCCTCGCTGAGATGAGTCGACATCAAAACCATCCACGTCTTCCACGGCGTGCTCTCGCCATTGGGTGTTCCAGCCTTCGCCGCGAGGCGCGAGTAGTAATCGCGGAGTTCCTGGTCGGTGAACCTGAACTTCAGGGGAGGAACCATCGGCGATTCGCCGATAGATGTGAGCTGCAACCGACCGGCTTCATCGTGGCCTACCTGATATCCCCACTCGGTACCGGCACGAATCACCGAATCGGTGAGTTCGTCCAAGCTGGGCTCAGACCTTTCCACCACAGGCTCCTACCCGGGTAGGCGGTGATGACCTTGCCTTCGTCGTTGACGATCGCAGTGGGCTGAACCGTCTTGGCTATCACTCCGGTGGCGCGGTTGACGAGATAGGAGCCTTCGATCGCCGCGAGGCCTTCCCACTCACTCATGTGCCTCTGCTGGATATGCCGATAACCTGAGCCCTCGCCCCCGCACATCAATTTCCACTCGCCGAAGGTTGCAACCACCTTGTCCGCAGGCGAACTGACTCCGCAAGCTGCCCAAGGAAAGCTTGCATGAGCGGGCGGACTCGAAACCATCCCAAGGTGCAGGGCAAGCATCGCTACCGCAGACGTCAACAGTGCACGTATCTTCAACTCGACTCCCCCACGTTGGTGCACCGAGAGCGGTGCCGTACTGCAACTCTTTTCGATCACAGTGATTGACGCATCAAGAACAGCCCGGCTCCGTCGACCCCCACAAAGGCAGATCGGGCGCTTCTCCATGGTATCCAAGTTCGTTGGTCTCCAAGAGGATTCGCCGACATAGTCGCGATCTCCCGCAAAGCCTTAGCCGTCTGCTGCCGCCGGGATTACTGTCGGGGCATGCCGAACCAGCCCGCGTCGTCGCCCCGCACTGCCCCGTCGTTCCATACGGACGCGATTGCTTTCGATCACTCTCGGTCCGCCGGAGACGGTGCTCACGCCGACGATCCGATGGCGGTGCTGGTCGGCATTCTGGACCTTCAGGCTGCGCTACCCGGCATCCGGCGGATGCGGCGATGGGGGCACGAGGCCTTGGCCGTGGCAGCTGGCGAGCGCGCGCTGGACATAGGCGCCGGGACAGGCAGCGAGGTGCTGGAATTCGCCGACCGTGTCGGTCCGGACGGCGACGCGGTCGGGGTCGATCCGAATCCCGCCATGCTCGACGTCGCCCGTGCGCGCGCCGAGGCCGTTGGCTCGCGTGCCCGCTTCATCGAGGGCACCGCCTACCAGTTGCCGTTTCCGGACGATTCGTTCGATGTCGTGCGGTGCGAGCGCGTCTACCAGCACCTCGACGACCCGGCCGCCGCCACCGCCGAAATCGCCCGGGTCCTGCGGCCAGGTGGACGTGTGCTGCTCGTCGACAGCGACTGGCACACCGCCATCGTCCATCCCGGCGACCCCGACGTGCTCAGCCGCCTGTCGACGGTGATGCTCGCCTCCACCCCGAATCCGACATCGGGCCGACGCCTGCGCGGCCTGCTCACCGGTGCCGGTTTCGCGATCGACGACATGGGCTCGGAGGCGGTGATCTGGGATCCGGAAACAATCCGCCCGCTGTTCGCGCAGATGATCGACGGCGCCCTCGCCGAGGGTGTGATCACCGAGCAGGAGCGCGTCGATCTGGTCGCCGCGATGGAATCGGGCATCGCGAGAGGCGACTACCATCTCTCGGTCACCATGTTCGCCGTCCTCGCCCACCGACCGGAGTGAACCGGCATCTACCGTTGCCGACCCGCATCCGGCCGAATCCGCCCTGCCTCCACCAGCGTCCGCCAGGCAGCCGTCTTGCGCGGGCACTCACCGACCCGGCAGGCGCGGTGCCGCTGCATCGTCATCTGAGCTTCCCCCACGCTGATCGCATGTTCGGGCGCGTCATGCGGGAAACCCATCGGCCAGACCGCAGTGTCCATATCCGTCCGCTCTCGTCGTACTCGTTGCTTGATCTCAGCGACACTGCGCCCCTCCGGGAGCCGAACAGGCCACAGCCACACCGCAATCCCGATCACCAGCGCGGCGAGCGAATCCCCGCCCACCGCGATCGCCAACAGCTGCCACCCACTCACGGCAACCTCCGGTACGGATGATCAACGGGAAGCAGCGACGGCCACCGATACCCACGCGGGTATGTCTGCTCCGGCGTGATCAAGTCGCATAGCTCGGTGACGGCACGCGCGAACGGCTGAACATGCGCCAAGCCCGGCACGATCACCGCAGCAGCGTCCGCCACCCGGATGTGCTCGACCGCCAACAATGCCGCGGTCCTGACCGCAGTCGCGAACGTGACCACTTCGGCCACGAAATACCCACGCGCAGCGGCTAGTTCCCGAATCGTCCACTCATCTCGCTGCTCGCCGTCGCCGGACACCGCCCGCCGGATCAGGCCCAACGCGTTCGGCCCGAGCGAAGTCACGGCTGGGCAGCCGTCATCACCGTCCATTTCGATCTCTCCCCTGCTCGTCGTATTGGTGAGCACCCGCCGCCGGGGAGCCGACGAGAGACGGCATCGACCCGACGGCGGGGCCGGGCAAAAGCCTGCCGCCCGAGCGCAGCGCGACGATTACAGAGCGCTATACCGCGTGTGGGTCGATGCCGAGACTGTGCGCCAAGCTTCGAAGGCGGGCGTCGATCGCTTGACGACGGGCGCGGCGAGCAAGGGCTGAAACGGAATCCAGGACCATCGGGTCCATGCGAGTACGTTGCGGATCGACCATTTCGGCCTCCGAAAATGCCCGCACGGCTTCAGAGTCGTTGCCCGTTGTGGTCAGGGCGCGGCCATAGTCGGTCCAGAAATATACGACCCGATTAGGGGCCCGAACCGGCCGTGGATCAACCGTGCGCGCCACCTTGATGGCCGTGTCGCTATCACCGAGTTCGCTTGCCACCGATACATGCCAGATTGCGGCGCTGGTCGGTCCGAACCACAGGAGTCCGAATCCCCCGTCCTCGGTCTCACCGAGCGACCGCGCTTCCGTGTAGGCCTCCTCGAGCAGGTCGAATGCGCCACTCGCCTGCCCTGCAATCGCATTGGCGATCGAACCACGGCACAGCAGATTCCCGTATGCCTGACGCACACGGGCCGTGCCGAGGAACGGCTGCATCTCCGTCGCGGTGCGGAAAGCCAAGCGACCTGCCAATGCCGCATTCTCCGGCGGCATCGCGTTGAGCCTGGAAATCTCCGCCAGCCCGATCCATTCGGGAAGCTCGAGGTTCCGGGCGCATCGAAGCCCCGCATCTGCGATACCCACCGCAAGGTCCTGAAACCCTAAGCCTTTGACCAGAAAGCGGGCATTGAACGTCAGTTCCACGAACTCCGGTCCACCGAAGTAGAAAGCATCACGCAATAGGTTGGCCATCCCCGGAGCCAACGCGGCGTAATCCGCGTTGTTACGCAGAATCGTCGACCGCTCGACGGCCTCACGCACAGCTTCCCGGGGACGCTCCGGCTTCCGGCGCTCACCAACCGCTATCTCGATGTAGGCAGACCTGATATCCGGAATAGCCGCCGTGGCAGCAGCCTTGGCCGGATCCGTCGGATCTCCCGGTTGCCCGAGAAGCTGCGCGACAGTGACGTTGAGGGCACGAGCGATCGCGACCTGAGTCGCCCGCCGGTCCAGCGCCCGCTGCCCGCTTTCGATCTGGGAGATGTAGCCCTGCGTCAACCCAGCACGATCCGCCAGCACCTTCTGACTGATCCCGCCCCGCCGCCTCCGCCAATACCGGATGCGCTGTCCGGTGTGCTCCATGCTTCCGAGAGTATGTCGCCGCCGCCACACACACCAGGCCGCAGCCGATGGATCGTAGAACTCACCGACACTCGTCCGAAGCCGCGGAAACGCGAATAAGGCTCCGAATGTGTCGACAGCGGTGAGATTTTCATTCGACCTGCGCTCGATCCTTCGAACCAGCGGCGAGAGGGGTGCAGCCGGATACGGCGCCGACGACGACTTCAACCGATTCGATTCTCGGCGCTTGTGACCGCCGAGAGGACGTAGAGAAGCGGCCGATGCGCGGCACTCAGGTGTGCTGATCGGACAGGTCGCGCAGGTCGGCGACCCGGTCACGGCGGCCAGGCCGCGGTGCATGGGCCGCCGGACAAGCTAGTTCGACGACCCGCGCGGATAGCGCGCTACCCTACCCCACGTCGCGGCGCAGCCAGGTGACCTCGGCGCCGGATTCCGTGCCGTAGCGGTAGATTTCGAGGTCCTCGTCCCAGGCGGTGCCGAGGGCGCGGTCGATTTCGGCGGCCAGGTCGTAGGCGGAGTACTTGCCGAGTTCGCGGGTGGCTTGGAGCATGGCGCGCAACCGCATCTCGCCGATCATGACGTCGCCGTTGGCGCTGGTGGAACCGTGCCAGAGACCGAGGCCGGGGACGAAGCTGTAGCGCTCGCCGTCCACGCCGTCGCTGGGGTCCTCGGTCACCTCGAAACGCAGCACCGGCCAAGAGCGCAATGATTGGGCGATCCGGGAGGCGGTGCCGACGGGGCCGATCCATTCGCTGGTCGCGCGCAGCTGCCCGTCGGCCGGTTGCGCGGTCCAGCGCAGTTTCGCGGGGGCGCCAAGGGCCGAGGTCAGCGCCCACTCGACATGCGGGCACAGCGCGGCAGGCGACGAGTGGATGTAGACCACACCCGCCGTCGCGTCCGCGAACTGACTCGATGCGCGCACCACCAACACCTCCAGCTTCGACGAGGAACGTCTTCCCCAACGACTCATCGAACTGGCGTTGCCCGAGTCTACTGGAGTGCCCGAAGTTACACGTGTTACTTCACAGCCGTGTTGCTCGCGGCTGCCGCCTCCGCGATGACCGCATCGCTGAGCGGTGGCCAGGCCGCTCGCGCCCAGTCGCCGAAATTCTCGTCGCTCAGGGCGAGACACGCCAAACCCGTTCGAGGGTCAACCCACAAAAATGTCCCGGATTGGCCGAAATGTCCATAGGTTTGTGGCGAATTCGTGCCACCGGTCCAGTGCGGCGTCTTCCCGTCGCGGATCTCGAAGCCGAGTCCCCAGTCGTTGGGACGCTGCGAACCGTAGCCGGGCAGCACACCATTCAGTCCAGGGAACTGAACGGAGGTGGCCTCGGCGTGCGTCTGCGCGGAGATCAACCGCGGATTCAGCAATTCCGCGGCGAAGCGGGACAGATCCGTGGCGGTGGACCGTGCGGCGTGCCCGGCCGAACCGGCCAGCACCGACGCCGTCATCCCCAGCGGCTCGAACACCGCGTCGCGCAGGTACTCGTCGAACGCGATCCCGGTCTGCTCGGTGACGAACTCCGCGAGGACCTCGAAGCCCGCACTGGAATAGATCCGCTTGCCGCCGGGGGCGGCTTGGACATTGGTGGTGTCGAACGCGAGTCCGGAGGTGTGTGCCAGCAGATGGCGCACCGTGGCTCCGGGCGGCCCGGCGGGCTGGTCTAGTTCGACCGCGCCCTCTTCCACCGCCACCAGAACGGCGTAGGCGACCAACGGCTTGGTCACCGACGCGAGCGGGAACACCCGGTCGACATCGCCCTCGCTCGCGGTCTCGCCGTCCGCGGTGACCACCGCCGCCGCCGCGTGCCGGACCGGCCATTCCCGAATTTGTTCGAGTGATCGCACCCTGCGAGCCTACGAGAGCCACGTCAGTACCATCGAGTCGCCATGAGTGAAAAGCCCACTGTTCACGGTGACGTCGCGTCCGGCTTCGGACCGGTCGCCGAGGCCTTCCGCCGCAACTTCGCCCGGCACGGCGAGATCGGTGCCGCCGTCGCGGTCTACGCGGGCGACCGCCCGGTGGTGGACCTGTGGGCCGGTTTCCGCGATCGGCGGCGCACGCTGCCGTGGGAGCAGGACACGATCGTGCCGGTGTTCTCCTCGAGCAAGGGCATGGCGGCGTTCACCGTCGCCGCGGCGGTGAGCAAGGGCCTGCTCGACTACGAGCAGCCGGTGGCGAAGTACTGGCCGGAGTTCGCCGCGCACGGCAAGGACGCGGTGACCGTGCGTCAACTGATCGACCATCAAGCCGGGCTGTCGGGCCTGAGCGACATCGTCCGGTTGCCCGAGATCGCCGATCTGGACGGCCTTGCCACTCTTCTGGCCGCGCAGAAACCCGCGTGGCGGCCGGGCACCAGGCACGGCTACCACGCGATCACCCTTGGGCTCTACCAGGGCGAGTTGCTGCGCCGGGTGGACCCGCGGGGCCGCACGCTCGGGCGCATCTTCGCCGAGGACATCGCCGCACCGCTCGGCCTGGACTTCTTCATCGGCCTGCCCGCCGAGCAGAGCATGGACCGGATCGCCACGCTGTCGGCCACCCGCGGCCTGGACGCTGCGCGCTACGAACGCGATCTCCCGCTGCGGATCGGCGCCGAGATCTATGCCAAACGGGGGCTGTCCTACGCGGCGCTGACCAATCCGCGCTGCGGAGCCCCGGCACGGGCGGCGCGCCGTGAATTCCTCGAGGTGGAGATGCCCGGGTACAACGGCGTCGGCAACGCCCGCGCGCTGGCCCGGATCTACGGCGCGGCGGCGGCCCGCACCGGCGCGCTGCCGATCGACGACGCGCTGCTGGACCGGCTCGCCGCGGCCGAGACCGCCGACGACGTCCCGGCCGACGACTTGGTGCTGCACACCAAGAGCCGCTACCACCTGGGTTTCCGCAAGTCGCGCGGCACGTTCCGGTTCGGCTCGGACAAGCGCGCCTACGGCACGACGGGGCTCGGCGGCTCGTTCGGATTCGCCGACCCCGCAACTGGTCTTGGCTTCGGTTACACGATGAACCGGCTCGGGCTCGCCGTCCTCGACGACATCCGCGGCCGCAACCTCCGCGAAGCCCTGCTGCGCTGCCGCATCTGACACTGTTGCCGGGGCTTTCGCCAGCGGAGGGGTTCCGGCCAAATCGCGCGGCAGGCTGGTCCAGTTCGACTGCGCCCTCTTCCACCGCGACCAGAACGGCGTAGGCGACCAACGGCTTGGTCACCGACGCGAGCGGGAACACCCGGTCGACGTCACCCTCGTCACGGTCGCGCCGTCCGCGGTGACCACCGCCGCCGCGTGCCGAACCGGCCATTCCCGAATCTGCTCGAGTGGTCGCACCCTGCGGGCCTACGAGCCGCCTCAGTTCGATCGAGTCGCCATGGCTGAAAGCCCATCGTTCCCGGCGACGTGGCACAGATGGCACTATGACCGGCGGGAGGTAGCGACCAGCTTATATGTCTCACTAGGGATTTCAGGAGTTGAATGTGGCCGAGACACTGACAGTTGATCTTCACCCGGTTTTCCGGAGTGATCGCGACATCGACAATGCCTTGCGTAACGCGATCTTCCGTGCGGTTGCACAGAAGGTCGGCTTGTTGGAGATAATTCCAGGCAAAGGCTCCGGAACCCTGAAGCGCCGTGTTCTCGCGAAGCTCGCCCAGCCGAGCTTGAAGAAGCTCTACCGGCGCGTCGAGGCAGATCCTGGAAACGAGGGCCGGATTCTCGTTCACTTCTGACCGGAGCGTCCCGGGCACCTCTCGGAGGGCTGGGACGCCCGGCCATCATCCGCCGAGCGGCACTCCGCGGTTACCAGTCGGCCTCGGTGTACTTGATGATGCCGCGGATGTTCTTGCCGTCGAGCATGTCCTGGTAGCCCTGGTTGATCTCCTCCAGGGAGTAGCTGCGCGTCACCATGTCGTCCAGGTTGAGCTGGCCGGATTTGTACAGCGCGAGCAGGCGCGGCGCGTCCTGGCGGGCGTTGCCGCCGCCGAAGATGCAGCCCTTCACCGTCTTCTGCAGCATGGACAGCAGGAAGCTGTTCAGCTTGACGTCGTTCTCGTCCATCCGGCCCATCGAGGTGACCACCAGGGTGCCCGCCTTCGCGGTGAGGATCAGGCCCTCCTCGATGTACTCGCCGTGCATCTCGCCCATGGTCAGGATGACCTTCTCCGCCATCCGGCCCTCGGTGGCCTCCATCAGCGGCATGATCGCGGCGGCCATGCTCTCGTAGGTGTGCGTGGCGCCGAACTTCTGCGCCTGTTCGCGCTTCCACGGATTCGGGTCGATGGCGACGACTTTCGAGGCTCCCGACAGCACCGCGCCCTGCAGCGCGCTCATGCCGACCCCGCCGATGCCCGCGATCACCACGGTCTCGCCGGGGGACACCTGGGCGACGTGGGTGGAGGAGCCGAAGCCGGTCGGCACGCCGCAGCCGACCAGGCAGGCCACCTCGAACGGAATGCTCGGATCGATCTTCACCACCGAGGTGTGGTGCACCGTCATGTACGGCGCGAACGTGCCGAGCAGGCACATCGGGATGACGTTCTCGCCCCGGGCTTGGATGCGGTAGGTGCCGTCGCTGATCGCCTGGCCGAGTAGCAGGCCCGCGCCGAGGTCACAGAGCGCCATGTGCCCGGCGACGCAGGCCGGACAGCGGCCGCAGGCGGGGATGAACGACAGGATCACGTGGTCGCCCACCTGCAGGTCGGCCGGACAGTTCGGACCGAGCTTGGTGATCACGCCCGCGCCCTCGTGCCCGCCCATCACGGGGAAGGACGGCATCGGGGTCGCGCCGGTCACGATGTGGTGGTCGGAGTGGCACATGCCCGCGGTCTCCATGCGGATCTGCACCTCACCGGCGACCGGGTCGCCGATCTCGATCTCCTCCACCGACCACGGCTGGTCGATCCCCCACAGGATCGCGCCCTTCGTCTTCATTCCTGTCGACCCTCTCGCATGCACGTGCTTATATGTGACTGCACCCACAGTACGAGAAAAATGTAACGCGTTCTAGTACTGAGTCGGAAATTCGGGCATACAGCGTGACTACGGCCCCGAACGCGTTACAGTCCGCCGTCAGCCGCGGACGTCGTGCACGTGGTGCACCAGATCGTGCGCGAAGTACCGCGCGAAGGACTCCACCGTGAACACCGCCCCGTCGCTGCGCGCGCCGCGCAGTCCCCGCCGGGCCTGCGGCACCGATTCGAAGGAGCGCGCCACACACTCCGCGGCCTCGTCCAGTTCCACCGCGACCCGGGCCGGGTCCTGCTCGCTGTAGCGGTCGCCGATCGCGGTGGCGTCCTGGTCCCAGTTGGCGAATCGCGGGATCTCGCCATCGGGGTCACCGGCCAGCATCAGGCCGAGCCTGGTATCGAAGAGACGGCACACGTCGCGCACGTGGGCGCCGTATTCCAGGGGCGACCAGGTGGATTCGTCCGGCCGGGCGCGGACGTCGTCGCGGTCGAGCACCGCCGCGAATCGGGCGGCCGTCTCGCGGGTCAGCGCGGGCACGGCCTCGTAACTGGTCGCGGCGGCGTCGAAACCGCATTCCGGACAGGTGCGTTCGAGCACCCAGGTCCAGTCCTTGACATCGGGAACGATCGGCATGCGGCAAACCTAAGCGCGGCCGAACGAAACCCCCACCGATTTTCGGTCAACTATCGGCGACATCCCGACAGTCACTCCATGAGCCGGTGCGCCCGCTCGAACAGTTCCAGGGTGATGGCGTGCAGGAAATCGCCGACCTGCTCGGGCGCCTTGCCCGCGAAGGCGCGGGCGTGCGTGCCCTCCAGGACGATGCCGAGCTTGAAGCAGGCCAGTACCGTGTACCACGACATGGCGCTCAGATCCCGATCGGAGAACCGCCCGTAGTGGGCGATCATTTCCTCCGGGGTCGGCAGCCCGCCGACCGCGCCGAGTTTGCCGACCAGCGCCGCGCCGGTGGTACCCGGCTCCGGCCGGGTCGCGATCTGCCAGCCGAGGTCCAGCAGCGGGTCACCGATGGTGGACATCTCCCAGTCCACCATCGCCGCCACCTGCGGGCCGTCGAAGGAGAACATCATGTTCGCCAGATGACAGTCGCCGTGCAGGATCCCGGGGGTCCACTGGGCGGGACGATGACGATCCAGCCAGTCGCCCACCGATTCCACGCCGGGAATCTCCGGACCGGGATAGCCCTCGTTGGCCGAGTAGGACTCCAGTTCCCCGAGCCAGCGCGGCACCTGACGCTCCAGGAAGCCCTCCGGCTTGCCGTAATCGGCCAAGCCGAGCGCCTGGTAGTCCAGCGCGCCGAGCCGCGCGATGGCCTCGACCGCGGACAGACCCATCTGCCTGCGCATCTCCGGATCGCTCGCGTGCGGCTCGGGCAGTTCGTTCTGGGGGTTGAAACCGTCGATCGGCTCCATCAGGTAGAAGACCGCGCCCAGCACCGATTCGTCGGGGCAGGCCGCGATCACCCTCGGCGCGCGCACGTCGGTGCCGCCGAGTGCGCCGAGCAGACGGGCCTCGCGCCGGATCACATCGTTGCTCTTGGCCCGCAGGTGCTTCGGCCCACGGCGCAGCACGTACGTCCGGCCGCCGCGGGTGAAGCGGAGCATGATGTTCTGCGTGCCGCCGCCCAGCGCGGTCACGTCCTCGAATTCACCGGCGGGCAGACCCTGCTCATCCATCCACTCGCCGACGACAGTGAAGTCGACGACCGCTGGGTCCACGTCAACCGGTTGCGCAACAGACATGCCCCACATTGTGCACCACCGGTCCCGACGAACTGACGGCAGATGACAACAGTTTGCTCCGACCGGTGCGGCGTAGGGTTTCGAGCACCATGCACACGCTGTTGATCGACAATTACGACTCGTTCACCTACAACCTGTATCAGCTGATCAGCGAGGTGAACGGCGTCGAGCCGACGGTCGTGCGCAACGACGAGGCGCGCACGGTCGCCGAACTCGGTCTGGAACGCTTCGACAACGTGGTCGTCTCGCCCGGGCCGGGACGGCCGGACGTGCCGCGGGACGTGGGAATCTCCGCGGCGGTGATCTCCGAGACCGACCTTCCCTTGCTCGGGGTGTGTCTGGGCCATCAGGGCATCGTGGTCGCGGCGGGGGGCGTGGTGGCCGAGGCGCCCGCCGCCAGACATGGCTACCTCGATCGGATCGAGCACGACGGCCGGGATCTGTTCGACGGAATACCGCAGGGTTTCACCGCCGTGCGCTATCACTCGCTGTCCGCACTGCGGCCGCTGCCGAACGATCTGGAGGTCACTGCGCTGGCCGCTGACGGCGTCGTCATGGGCGTGCGGCACCGCACGCGCCCGCAGTGGGGGGTGCAGTTCCATCCGGAATCGATTGCCAGCGAATTCGGCGCGGCACTGCTGCGCAACTTCGCGAAGCTCACTGCGGCGCATCGGATTCGACCGAGCTTCCCGGGTTCGCGCGGATCGGTCGAGGTGCAGCGAGAGGTCGTGCCGGTTGCCCCCCCGCCTCCCGCCCGACCGGCCTCCTCCGAGACGCCCGTTCCGCTGGCACCCGAGCAGTTCCCGGCCGCCGCGGTCGGATTCGAGCGTTCGCGCGAAACAATCTCCGCGCCCACGGAACCTCCACCGCGGCGGGCCTTCCGGCTCCACCAGGACGTGATCGAGCGGGCCATCGACACCGAGAGCGCGTTCGTGCGGCTGTACGGCAACTCGCCTACGGCGTTCTGGCTGGACAGCGAGCACGTGGAACCAGGAGTGGACCGGTTCTCCTTCCTGGGCGACGCGAGCGGTCCGCTGGCGGAAGTGCTGCGTTACCGGGTCGGCGACGGTGCGGTGACCGTGGAGTCGTCCGACGGGCACCGGCGCACCGTCCGCGGCGGCATTCTCGACTTCCTGGCCGCCGAACTGCGGACCCGTCAGCTGGAACTGCCCGATCTGCCGTTCGATTTCGCCGGAGGATACGTCGGCTACCTCGGCTACGAGGTCAAAGCCGACTGCGGCGGGACCGCCGTCCATCGCGCGCCGACCCCGGACGCGCAGTGGATCTTCGCTGACCGACTGGTGGTGGTCGACCACGTGGGCGGGCGGACGCATCTGCTCGCACTCAGCGACACACCCGAGACGGCCCGGTCCGGCGCGGACTGGCTGCGCGACACCCGCGAGACCTTGGAAACCCTGCCGACCTGGTCGAACCCGCCGACGCTCGAACTGCCGCCGGACGGCGACGCGGTGGCCCCGCTGCTCACCCGCGGCCGGAAGCGCTATCTCGCCGATATCGCGGTCTGCCAGGAGCGCCTGCACGCGGGCGAGTCCTACGAGATCTGCCTCACCGACAGTGCGACGATCCCCGCCGCCGCGGCCGACGGGCTCGATTTCTATCGCACGCTGCGCCGCTGCAACCCGGCGCCCTATGCCGCCTACCTGCGCTTCGACGACCTGGACATCGCCTGCTCGTCACCGGAGCGGTTCCTGAAGATCAATCGGCACCGCGTCGTGGAGAGCAAGCCGATCAAAGGCACCGCGCCGCGCGGCGCCAGCCCCGAACAGGACGAACGTCTGCGGCGCGAGCTGGCCGATAGCCCGAAGAACCGGGCGGAGAACCTGATGATCGTCGACCTGCTGCGCAACGATCTCGGCCGGGTCTGCGAGATCGGCAGCGTGTACGTGCCGAAGCTGATGGCCACCGAACAGTACGCGACGGTGCATCAGCTGGTGTCGACCGTGCGCGGCAGGCTGCGGCCGGAGGTCGGCGTGGTCGACTGCCTGCGTGCCTGTTTTCCCGGCGGGTCGATGACCGGTGCGCCGAAGCTGCGCACCTGCGAGATCATCGACGAGTTGGAAACCGAAGCGCGCGGAGTCTATTCGGGCACCATCGGCTTCCTCGGGCTCGGCGGCACCGCGGACCTCAACATCGTGATCCGCACCGCCGTGCGCTACGACGGCCGCTGGCGGATCGGGGCGGGCGGCGCGATCGTGCTCGACTCGGACCCGGCGGACGAATACCGCGAAGTGCTGCTCAAGGCGGCCGCCACGTTGCGTGCCGCCGCCGATCACGCGCACCGCTGAGAATTCCTATTTGCGCCGCTTGCTCGACCTCCGCTGCGGCGGCTCGGCCGCCGGTTGCTCCGGTGCGCTGAGGCCGGTCAGCTTGCCCAGCAGCGCGACGCCAGGCAACTTCGCCAGCTTCCCGAACACATCCTCGCCGAGTGAGATCATCGCCTCCAGCCTCGGCAGCAAGCGGTCGTAAGCCGCGAAAGCCGGGTCGGCCAGCGCCAGCGTGCGGTCGAGACGATCGATCGTGGAGTTCAGTCGCTCGATCGCGATCGAGAGTCGCTCGATCAGGTCGGGCAGTTGCGCGACCAGCTGGGCCGAGGCGGGCGGCAGCCGCACCGCCGCGTCGAACGCCGATGACGCGGTCAGCTGCGCGGCTTCCAGCGCCTGCCCCGCCGCCGTCTGGGCCGCTTCGACCGCGGCCTGCGCGGCGCTCAGGACGTCGGCGGGGCCGGGCACGCGCCCGCCGGGCAACTTCGGGGTCGACGGCTTACGACCCGGGGTTTTCGGGTTCGTCATGAGAACACTGTGCCGTACCGGACGGGGCTCGCGCGGGATTGTTCGAACCAGCCGGTTTGTGTCAGATCCGGGGTCCCACGACGTCCGGCCGGTGCGCACAGATCGCGTCCCGAAAGCCGCCGGAGGCGCGCGGCCCGCCCGGGCCTGACCATCAGCCGCCTGCCCTTCGCGGCAAGACATGCACCCGCTCGGCATGGGGCGGTGCAGCACGCACGATGCGCCCCGCCGAGCGAGATCCCCTCGCGCGTTCGGCGTGTCGGAGGGTCGTGGCATAGTTCGAGCACCATGAAACTCAGCAAGGGCGCGAACGCAGCGGTACCGACATCCCTTCTAGCCGTGGTTGTTTCATGGCGGTCGGAGCATGCCGTGGACGCGCACGCCTTGCTGCTGGACGCCTCCGGCGCGGTGCGCTCGGACCGGGACCTGGTGTTCTACAACGCGCCCCGGCATATCTCCCAGGCCGTCACGCTCGACCAGGAACCCGCCCCGCGGACCGCGCGGCTGAGCGTCTCGCTGCCGCGTACCGAGGCCGACGTCGATCGCATCGTCGTCTCCGGCTCGGTGGACGAGGGAACTTTCGGCGACATCCACGGGTTGAGCGTCGCCGTGCACGCCGTCGACGGCGCGGTCGTGACGTTCGACATCGATGACGTCGACGCGGTGCCCGCCCTGATGTTCGGCGAGTTCTACCGCCGCGAGGGGCAGTGGCGGTTCCGCGCCATCGGGCAGGGCTGGTCCAGCGGACTGGCGGGCTTGGTCGCCGAATTCGGTGTCCAGGTCGACGATCCGTCCGAGCCCGCCCGCACCACACACCCGACCAATCCGTTCCGCGTGCATCGGCCCGCCCGTACTTCACCTGCACAGGAACGGGTTTCGACACGCCACCTCCCCGGGACGCCATCGACAGCCGGACGGCCCGATCTTGCTCCGGCCAGGCATCATCCGCACGGATCGTCGCGCGGGACCCAGGAGTCCGGCACGGCGCCGCTCGAGCGGCCGGATGGGTCGAGCGGCGTCTCGGAAGACGCTCCGGTGCTTCGGATCACCGAGGACCACAGCACTGCCGAGGTCATCCCGGGACAGGGCGAACACGGGCGGTCGACGCAGCCCGGCACTGGCGAATCCGCATGGCCGCGCACCGACCTGCGCGACCGCGCCGAGACCGCGGTCATGCCCCGGACGCCCACCCACCGTCCGGTCGATCTGACCCGGCACCCCACCGAACGCACACCGGTCGCTCCCCCGCCTCCTCCCGATCCCGAACGCGCCGACTGGCATCCGGATCCGGACAACCCGCAGCGCATGCGCTGGTGGGACGGTACGGAGTGGACCGCCGACGCCTACCTGCGTCCGCCACCCGGCGGACGGCACTGCCAGCGCTGCGGAACTGCCCTGCGCCGCAAGCTGTTCGGCGGTCTCGCGCCGTGCGGGCGGTGCGAGCCGGAGATCGAGGAGTACCTCACCCACTGGCACGCTCGCGCCTGGCGGGTGCTCACCACGCACGGTCCGCGCGGTCCCGAATGGGCGGCGCTGTGGGCGTCGTTGCGCTATCAGCGCATCGATGCCGACGCGGGTCGCGTCGCGCTGCGCGACCTCGCGCACACTTACGTGGAGCGCCTGGTCACCTTCGCCTTCGCCGACGGCGAGGTCAGGGCGGCGGAACTGGAACTGTTCGAGCAGGCGGTGACCGAACTCGGGCTCGGCGGACCGCTGATCGAGGACCTGCGCCGCCGCATGCACCGCGGCCACACGCTCTACCGGCTGCGCTCGGGCGACCTGCCGGTGGTTCGCACGCCGGGCCTGCACCTGGACCCCGAGGAGACGGTGCACCTGGATCTGCCCGCGACCCATGTGCGCCAACTGGCCCGCGGCCCGAAGCTCACCGAGGGCCGACTGATCAGCAGCAACAAGAAGCTGCGCTTCGTCGGCACCGGCGCGGGCACCGAAATACCGTGGTCCCGCGTGGTTTCCGTGCACGCGGAACAAGGCTGCGTGGTACTCGCCGCCACCTCGGCGCGCGGTGGCGCGACGTTCGCCGTCGCCGATCCGGATTACGTCGCGGCCGCGCTGGAAGGCGCCCTGCGCGTCGCCAAGCGACTCGTGCTCACCCCGGGTCAGCGCGACTCCCGCAGCATCCCGCAGGAGGTGAAAGCGCAGGTGTGGCAGCGCGACGGCGGCAAGTGCGTGGAATGCGGCGACGGGCACTACCTGGAATTCGACCACATCATCCCGCTCAGCCGCGGCGGCGCGACCAGCGCCGCGAACCTCCAGATCCTGTGCCGCTCCTGCAACCGCGCCAAGGGCGCCCGCATATAGCGAGCCGCGCGGGCTCAGTCGACGAGCAGACCCGCCGTCCGCCCGAGATCGGCGAGCATGGCGTCGAACAGGATCTCCGGCTTCTCCAGCGGGATCGGGTAGTTGCCGAACACCTCGAGCGTGACATGCCCGTAGAGCCGCGCCCAGATCTGGATCATCAGGTACATCACCCCGAGGTCCAGTTTCTCGGCGGGGAACTTCTGACCGGATTCCGACAGCGCCGCCAGCAGTTCGGTCTGGAAGTGCACCAGATCCTCGCGCAGTTCCGGCGGGATGACGTCGGTGGGCGGCGTGACGATGTCGTAGTTCGCCAGCAACCGGCCCGTCGCGGCGAGGAAGATCCGGCCGAACGGCTCGTCGAAGCGGCCGGCCCGCCCAGCGCCGGGCGAGGCGAACACCAAGGTGAACTCCCTGGTGTGCGCCAGCGCCCAGCGCCGGAAGCCGCGGCAGATGGCGAAGAACTGCACCGCGCCGTCGTCGGGCAGGGTGGCGATCTCGGCGGTCAGCTCCTCGGCCAGGTCGGCGCAGAAGTCCAGCCGCAGGCGCTCCAGCAGGTCCTCCAGCGACTTGTAGTACCGGTACAGCGCGGGAGCGGTGACACCGAGCGCACGCGCGATGGCGCGCAGGCTGACCGCGTCGGGACCGCGCTCGACCAGCAGCGCGCTGGCGACCCTCCGGATCTCGGCGTCGGTCACCACCGGCGCACGGCCCCGTGGTTTGGACTGTTGCACCACTCGATTCAAGCGTATTCGACTTCCCAGCGCTTGATCCCGTTCAGCCAGCCCGAGCGCAGGCGCACCGGCTCGGACACCTGCCGCAGGTTCGGCATCACGTCGGCGATGGCGTTGAACATCAGATCGATCTGCAGCCTGGCCAGGTTGGCGCCGACGCAGTAGTGCGTGCCGGTGCCGCCGAAGCCGACGTGCGGATTGGGGTTGCGCAGCACGTCGAAAGCGAACGGGTTCTCGAACGCGTCCTCGTCGAAATTGGCCGAGCTGTAGAACAATCCGACCCGCTGGCCCGCCTTGATCTCTTGGCCGCCGAGCACGGTGTCCGTGGTCGCGGTGCGCTGGAACGCCGTGACCGGGGTAGCCCACCGGACGATCTCGTCCGGCGCGGTGCGCGGACGCTGCTGCTTGTAGATCTCCCACTGCTCGGGGTGATCCACGAACGCCTTCATCCCGTGGGTGATCGAGTTCCGGGTGGTCTCGTTGCCCGCCACCGACAGCAGGATGACGAAGAACGCGAACTCGTCCGAGCCGAGGTGCTCGCCGTCGATGTCGGCGTTGACCAGCTGGGTGACGATGTCCTCGGCCGGGCAGGCGCGCCGCTGCTCGGCCATGGTCCACGCGTAGCCCATCACCTCGGCGGTCGCGGCGTGGTGGTCGCCCTCGAACTCCGGGTCGTCGTAGGAGATCATCTGGTTGGACCAGTCGAAGATCTTCTTCCGGTCCTCCTGCGGGATGCCGATCAGCTCGGCGATGGCCTGCAATGGCAGCTCACAGGCGACCTGTTCGACGAAGTCGCCGCCGCCGGTCTTCTTGGCCTCGTGCACGATCCTGGCGGCGCGTTCGGTGAGCGCGGCGCGCAGGCTCTCCACGGCGCGCGGGGTGAAGCCCTTGGAGATGATCCGGCGGGTCTTGGTGTGCTTGGGCGGATCCAGGTTCAGCAGCAGCATGTCGCCGAGCATGTCGATCTGCTCGCGCGTGGTCTCCTCGTTGAACCGGATGATCGCGGTGTTGCGCTGGGAGGAGAACACCTCCGGGTTCTTGGAGATCTCCTTGATGTGCTCGAGCTTGGAGACGACCCAGTAGCCGCCGTCGTCGAAGCCGCTGGCGCGGTCGGGCTGGGCGCACCACCACACGGGGGCGGTGCGGCGCAGCTCGGCGAACTCCTCGATGGGCAGGCGAGTGGCGAGTAGGTCGGGGTCGGTGAAGTCGAATCCTGTCGGGATCGAGGGCGTGGTCACGGGCACGGCTAACTCCTACCGGTCTCGGCGCGGACCGCACGACGTTTCGGAACACGGTCCAAGGAGATGCAACCACAGAGACCAAGTTCATGAACGGCGTTTAGTAAAACCCGTTTATTTTCTCCTGGGTGCCGCGCTGGACCTGGGCGCGCGACGACTAGCTCAACCGCAGCGGCGTGAGCGGCGGCGGTTGCCAACGCCCGCGCATCGCCTCAGCTTTTGGCGAGAACAGGCGAAACGTCAGCGAGAATTGGCCCGAATCCGGAATGGGCAACCAGTTTCCGGCCGGAACGCTCGGTCCAGGATCTACGTACTGAAGTGCGATATCCAGGGAGCCATCGGGATTGAGCACTACCGGAACCTGGTGGCCAACCGAGTAGATCCCCGCCGGGTTGGGCACCAGCTGGCTGTCGGCGTCGTAGGCGGTCAGCGACCAGAACGCATCGGCCGGTGGTAGCTGGCCAGGTGCGAAATGCAGCCGGAAACGACCCATGCTGCCGCGGGCGTCCGCCGACGCGAACAGCGTCGGATAGAAGATGTTCTCGCGCAGGGGGGCACCGACGCCTATCCGGGCGATGATGGCCCGCAGCAGGTAGTCGGTGCCATACCTGCCGACCTCGGGGTCGATGAGCCAGCCGTTCTCGTTGACCATTCGCGCGCCGATATACACCGGGATCTGCTGCTGGGCGGTCTCCACCGCGGCGGTGAGTTCGGTATCCGAGAGTCCGTGGACCTTTCCACCCGGCCGGATCCCGATGGTCGCGAAGTGTCGCATGGCGGGCGCGTCCTCCGGCGCGGGCGGATTTGTCGACATCACCGCGCACATCCGGTCGAAGAAGTCGCGCGCGTTCATCTCCGCTATCTGCTCGGAGGGCGGCTGCGCCGTCGACAGCCCGCTGGGCGGCGCGGTACGTGGCTCCCTGGCGTTCGTCCACACGCTCAGCGGAACCAGTTTCAGCTCCTGCTGCAGCGCGCGAACGACTGGCATGTCGTCGTCTCCGTCGAGCTGGATCCGGGCGATCAGCCATACCGTCGGCGTCGGCATCGGCATGGGGGTGAGGCCGCCGGGCAATACGCCCGACCAACCCGGGCCGGTCACCACGTAGGTGTACGCCGCCCCGGATTTCGCCTGGGACCGAATGCTACTCGGGTTGTGCACGTTGTTCGTCCAGGCGTCGAGCAGTTGCACCAACCAGAACCGCCGACCGCCCATCGCGGGAACTTGCAGCACCATCGGCTCGGCCTCCAGATCCAGCCAGGCGGTCGAACGCAGGGTGTCCCGGTCCAGCCGCACAACGTCTCGCTGGGCCGGGGTGGGCAACGCGGCGGCGTGCTGGAATCGGTTGGCGGGTGTGGCCGTCTCCGCCGCCGCGCGGGTGAGATCCATCAACACCAACGGGTAGCCGAATATGTAGGCGTCCCTCGCGATCGTGGCGGCGTCGCCGGGCACGGCGGTCTTCTCGTCGGATCCGCCGCACGCCGCCAATCCGAACGCGGCCACCGATGTCGCCGCCATACCGAGCGCCGTGCGCCGCGACACCGTGACCTTGCCGTCGGTCCTGTGGTCCATGATCCTGCTCCGCCTCCGATCCTATCGCCGACCGCGGGATCCGCACCGGAGTATAGCCACCCAGGACGGCGGAAACCGCAGGTCAGAGCCCTGATAACGGAACGGGAGCGGCGGCGGGACGATCAGCGCGGCGGCTGTATCCACAGCGCTGGCCACGGCCCGTCGCCACCGGTGAGCCGCGGCGATCGCTTCGTGCCACGCTCCTTGTGCGTTCGAGGAGGCCGGATCGCACCCGGCCAGCGACGCGGGAACTGCGCCCGATCCGCGAAATGCCGCGCTGGACCTGGGCGCGACGACGACTGGTTCACCGTAGCGGGGTGAGCGGCGGCGGCCGCCAAATCCCCTTCACGGCCTCCATCTTCGGCGCGAACAGGCGCAACGTCACCGAGAATTGGCCTGATTCGGGAATCGGCAACCAGTTCCCGGTCGGAACGCTCGCCCCCGGATCGGCCCACTGGAGGGTGAGATCCAGGGAGCCATCGGAATTGAGCACCACCGGCGCATGGTGGCCCACCGCGTAGATCTCGGCCGGGTTGGGCACCAGAGAGAGGTCGGCGGTGTAGGCGGTCAGCGACCAGAAGGCGTCGACCGGAGGCAACTGGCCCGTCGGGAAGTGCAGCCGGAAACGGGACGGACCACCGCTGGCATCCGCCGTGGCGAACAGAGTCGGGTAGATCGCGTCCTCGGGCAAGGCGGCGCCGAGACCGTTCCAGGCGATGTCGGCTCGCAACAGGTAGTTGGTACCGTACCGGCCGGTGCCGGGGTCGTAGATCCAGCCGTTCTCGACGATCGTGGTCTCCCCCACATACACCGGGATACGCTGCCGTGCGGTGGCTACCGCCGTGGCGAGCTCGGCGTCGGGAATGCCTTTGACCGAACCGCCCGGCTCGATGCCGATGCGCGCGAAGCGCCGCATGGCGGGGGCGTCCTCGCGTGTGGGCGGACTGACCTTCATCAGGGCGCACATCCGGTCGAAGAAGGCGCGGGGGGCCAGCTCCGCGAGTTGTGCGGCCGGGGGCGCCGTCGGCCGCGTCGGCGGCACCACCGGCGCCGGCACGTCCACTCCCGCGTTCCACGCGCTCAGCGGAGCCAGCTTCAACTCTTGCTGGATCGCGCGGACCGTGGGCAGGTCAGCGGGGCCCTCGACCTGAATCCGGTTGAGCAGCCACACCGTCGGCGTCGGCATCGGCAGCGGGGCGATCCCCTCCGGCAGCGCTCCGGACCATCCGGGGCCGGTCACCGCGTAGGTGTACGGCGGCGCCGCCGACTTCGCCTGCGGGCGCATGCTGCTGGGGTTGTGCACGATATTGGACCAGGCGTCCATCAGTTGCGCCAGCCAGTAACGCCGACCGTCCATCGCGGGGACCCGCAGCACCATCGGCTCGTGGGTCAGATCGAGCCATGCGGACGAGTCCAGCGTGTCCAGGTCCGGTCGTACCAGCTCGCGCTGCTCGGGGGCGACGAACGAGGTGGTGTGGCGGAACCGGTTGACGGGGACGGTCGCCTCGGCCGTCGCGCGTGTCAGATCCATCAGCACGAGAGGGAAACCGAAAATATAAGCATCCCTCGCAATCTCGACGGCGTCGCTGGGCACGGCGGAATCCTCGTCCTCGGATCCGCCGCACGCCGCCAATCCGAGCGCGGCCACCGATGTCGCCGCGAAACCGAGTGCCGAGCGCCGAGACAGCATGAGCTTGCCGTCGGTCCTGTGGTCCATGATCCTGCTCCGCCTCCGATCCTATCGGGCACCGCGAGATCCGCCCCGGAGTATAGCGGCCCTCGGCGACGAAAAATGCAGGTCAGCGCCCTGATGGCGGCTCGGGCGCGGACGGCGGAACGATCGGCGCGTCGGCCGCCGTACCAGCAGCCGCGGCGACGCGCTCGGTCGGGCGATGCGAGCGGGCACGGAGCTGCACCGAAGATTCGACCGAAGGATCTAATGCGCGTTAGACGGCCCAGCCGGTTGCCGGAACGTCGCGCAGGCGCTGCACGACGTTCGAATCACGTTCCACCACGCTCGCCGCTCGGCCGCCACGACCCCTCGGCCGTCACGACCGATGGACCGTAGCCGATCCGTTCCCACCGGCGCGCCGACACCGAGCACACCTGCACGCGGATCGCGCGAAGGCCTGCGGTCAAATCTCCAGGATGGTGTTCATGATGGTGCCCGCACTGGTGGCCACCACGCCACCGAGCATCGCGCCCGCGATCATCTTCGGCGATTGCAGCCCGCTGCCACTCCACTTTTCCCAGGCGAAGCGACCGCCCGCGTAAATGATGCTGACGATGCCGGACAGCAGCGCGAACCACGTGAAGTAGCGGACGAACCGTAACATCTTGTCCGCCAAGGGTGGCGCCTCCGGGGTCGGATTGCCGATCTGCGCCAAGGTCGTGAACGAATCGCCGACCGACGCCAGAATGATGCTCACCGTCTACTCCCTATGTTCGATTACAATCCCGCCGCCGCCGAGCCGCTGCGCGAAAGCCGTTCGCACACCGATCAATTCGGTCATGGATGAGGATACGGCCCTGGGCGGCACCTGGTGTGCGCACTGTGCGGAACACCGGCGAACGCCGCGGACCGGGCAGCGGGATCAGAACCCGATCGCCCCCCACATGGTCGTAGCGAACCCGCCGACGAATCCGGCGCCGCGCGACGGCCAGCCCTCCGCACCCACCCCATCATCCAGAGCGATGGCCGACCCGGCAAGGCGGGAAGACGCGAACTTCCCTGTGCTGCACGGACCTGACTGCATCACGGCGAGCGAACGGATACGATCTTCACAGCGAATCACTGCCCCTGTCCCGAATCCAGAATGAGCGAACGACGATGATCCTGGCCGCCGCTTTTGACACCCTGGCGCAGATCGGCAACCCGACTCCAGAGGCACCGCCGATCTCCGACAAGTTCCTCCAACTGGTCCGCTACCTGACGTGGTTCGTGCTCCTGTCGGGCGTCTGCGGCATCATCTACGCCGGTGGCCGCTTCGCGTGGGAGAAGTGGACCGGCGGCGGACTCGAGTCGCCGAAGATGGTGGCGGGAGCCATGATCGGCGGCGTGGTCGCCACCAGCGCGGGCACCATCATGAACGCCGTCATCGGCTGACCACGGGCCGCTCCGGAAATCGCACGTGCACCATAGCATCTCGCTATAACGCCTGGTCTGGCCGCCGCAGGCAGAGTTCGCGCTGAACGCCGTCAGCAGCCCGCCGCGCGGTCCGGGTTCGCGACGGCCCGTCAGCGCAGGATGCCCGCGGCACGCGCGGCGCGCAGCCAGTCCGGGAACTCGCCGAGCAGGCGCGTGTAGAGCTGGGCGTCGTCGACCTGATCGATGTCGTCGAGGGCGAAGAAGCCCGCGTTGTCCACCGCACGGTCGGACAACTCGTCCAAGGTCTTCAGCAGGCCGTAGTTGGCGCGGCCCAGGCCGACGAACTGCCAGAAGGCCGGAAGCCGCGAGGCTTCGCGCATGAGGGCCGCGATCTCGCGCTTCTTGGCGAAGCCGCCGTCGGTGAAGAACAGCACGAGCGTGGGGCGGTCGCCGGGACGCAGCGAGCCGATGATGTCGCGCATGATCGGCAGTTCGTCGTTGCGGCCACCGAGCCGGTCGTAGTCGATGCCCCCGTGGGTTCCACCGAGGTGCAGGTAGGTCTGGGCCCACGCCTCCCCGTGCTCGACGGTGATGTCGGGCAGCTTGGCGAACGACACGGCGTAGAGGTACGCCTCCAGGGTGCCGTCGTCGTCGAGCTGCGTGGCCACCGGAATCATCCGCTGTACGACGCGATGGACCACCTGGTCGCGATACTGCCGGTTCATGCTGCCGGTCTTGTCGATGACGAGCACGACGCGCGCGCGAATCCCGAAGACATCCCGATCCACCAGGACTTTCGCGACCGCGCGCTTGCGCAGGTCCAGGGTGGCGCGCTTCTCGAAGGACAGCGCGGCCTCGCCGGGCACGGTGAACACGTCCGTCGCCGCCGTCGACGAGCCCGCGGCGATCGGCTCCGGAGCGCCTCCCGCGGCGGGTTCGTCGTCCACGCTCACGCCATGATCGGTGACGAGCGCGGCGAAACCGCCCGCGTAGCCTTGCCCGACCGCCCGCACCTTCCACGCCCCGTTCCGCCGGTACAGCTCCAGCGCGATCACCACGGATTCGCTGCCGAGCCCCTCGATGCGGTACTCGTACAACACGTTGCCCGTCTCGTCCGCGACCGTGGCGACGGGCGGCGCGAACCGGCCGAAGGTGGCCGCGGGATCGTCCAGCGTGAGCACCGCGCGCAGCTGCGCGATGTCCTCGGGCAGCTCGGCGAGCGAAACCGCCAGCGCGGCAGGCGTTCCGGGCCGCAGTGCCACTCCGGGGCCGCTCGGCTGGTTGAAGAACACGAAATCCGCGTCCGAGCGCACCCGGCCGGATTCGGTCACCAGCAGCGCCGACACGTCGACCACGGCCTCGGTCCGCACCGACACCAGCAGCCGGGCGGCGTCCAGCGCCCCGTTCTGACCTTTGACCAACGCGGCACCCATCGAGACTCCCAGCCGTCGCGCCGAACTCGCTACCGCGATCAGCGTAGGGCCACCGCGGGATGCATGCGGACCATTACCCGGCTTCGGCTGACCCTCCTCGATGCCGCGTCCTCGTGCCAGACTGGGCCTGTGAGCGAGCGTCAGCGAGTGAACCGAGAACGCAGCGCGCAATCGCGCACGACGGAGCCGAGCGCCAGCGAGGCGCAGTCGTGAGCGAGCGTCAGCGAGTGAACCGAGAACGCAGCGCGCAATCGCGCACGACGGAGCCGAGCGCCAGCGAGGCGCAGTCGTGAGCGAGCGTCAGCGAGTGAACCGACAACACAGCGCGCAATCGCGCACGACGGAGCAGAGTGCAGGCAAGGCGCGGTCATGAGCGAAACGAGCAAGGACCACCGAACCGACGACAGCACGACGCGGGATCGCGGTGACGTCATCGGGGCGGGCATTCTGTGGCTGGCCAAGTGGGCGGTGTGCATCGTCGCGATCGCGGCGGGCGCGTGGGTGCTGGGATTCCTGATCGCCCGGCTGTGGGTGGTGATCCTGCCGGTAGCGCTGGCCGTGGTCGTCGCGACGGTGCTGTGGCCGCCGGTGCGCTGGCTCACCGCGCACGGCCTGCGGCCCGCGCTCGCGGCATCGATCGGCGTGCTCGGCTTCATCGGTCTGCTGGCCGGCGTCATCGCGCTCATCGTGCCCTCGGTGGTGGATCAGGCGCCGGAACTCGCGGACAAGGCGACCGAGGGCGTCAACCAGGTGCGGGACTGGCTGCAGGGTCCGCCACTGAGACTCCGTGACGAAGAACTGGATTCGGCGGTCGACGCGATCGTGTCCCGGCTGCAGTCGAGTTCCGAGCAGATCGCCTCCGGCGTGTTCAGCGGCGTGAGCACCGCGACGTCGGTGCTGGTGACCCTGTTCCTCGTGCTGGTGCTCACGTTCTTCTTCGTCAAGGACGGGCCGCGGTTCCTGCCCTGGCTGCACAGCGTGTCCGGCACGCGCAGCGGCAGGCACCTGGAGGAGGTGCTGAGCCGGATCTGGGTGGTGCTCGGCGGGTTCATCCGCACGCAGGCGCTGGTCAGCCTGATCGACGCCGTCTTCATCGGCGCGGGCTTGGTCATTCTCGGGGTGCCGCTGGCGCTGGTGCTCGCGGTGATCACGTTCCTCGGCGGGTTCGTCCCGATGGTGGGCGCGTTCGTCGCGGGCGCGCTCGCGGTGCTGGTCGCGTTGGTCGGCAACGGGTTCGTCACGGCGCTGATCGTGCTCGGCATCGTCATCGCCGTGCAGCAACTGGAAGGCAATGTGCTGCAACCGGTCTTGCAGAGCCGCAGCATGCGGCTGCACGCGGTGATCGTGCTGCTGGCCGTCACGGCGGGCGGCTCGCTGTACGGGATCGTCGGCGCCTTCCTCGCGGTCCCGGTCGTCGCGATGGCCGCGGTCGTGCTGCGCTATGTCGGCGAGCAGATCGATGCGGCCACGGTCGCGCTGCCGGAACCCGACAGCGAACCCGAATCCACCGAATAGCCGCGGCGGCGGGCGATCGTCGCGCACACCATCGTTGGAATCGGTCCGAATGTAACTATCGCCCTTCCCCTGCGTCGTACCTAGCGTGGATCAGCCGCTGTTCCCACTCATCGCTCGTCCACGCGAAGGAGACCTTCCCGATGACCGAACCCGACCTGTCCACGGACTGGAGCTTCGAGACGAAGCAGATCCACGTCGGACAGATTCCGGACGGCGCGACGAACGCCCGCGCGCTGCCGATCTACCAGACCACCTCCTACACCTTCCGCGACACCGCGCACGCGGCGGCGCTGTTCGGTCTGGCCGAGCCGGGCAACATCTACACCCGGATCATGAACCCCACCCAGGACGCCGTGGAGCAGCGCATCGCCGCCCTGGAAGGCGGTGTGGCCGCTCTGCTGCTGGCCTCGGGACAAGCCGCGGAGACCTTCGCGATCCTCAATATCGCCGGGGCGGGCGACCACATCGTCTCCAGCCCGCGCCTCTACGGCGGCACCTACAACCTGTTCCACTACTCGCTGCCCAAGCTGGGCATCGAGGTCTCCTTCGTCGACGACCCGGACGACTTGGAGCAGTGGAAGGCCGCGATCCGCCCGAACACCAAGGCGCTCTACGGCGAGACGGTATCCAACCCGCAGAACCATATCCTCGACATCCCCGGCATCGCGAATGTCGCCCACGACAACGGCGTTCCGCTGATCGTGGACAACACCGTCGCCACCCCGTACCTGATCCAGCCGCTCGCGCACGGCGCGGACATCGTCGTGCACTCGGCCACCAAGTACCTCGGCGGCCACGGCGCGGCCATCGCGGGCGTGATCGTCGACGGCGGCCGATTCGACTGGACCGGCGGCCGGTTCCCCGGCTTCACCGAGCCCGACCCGAGCTACCACGGCGTCGTGTACGCCGATCTCGGCGCGCCCGCCTACGCGCTCAAAGCGCGCGTGCAACTGCTGCGCGACCTCGGCGCGGCGGTCTCGCCGTTCAACGCCTTCCTGATCAGCCAGGGTCTGGAGACGCTCAGCCTGCGGATCGAGCGGCACGTGCAGAACGCGCGGGCGGTGGCGGAGTTCCTGACGACGCGCCCGGAGGTGACCTCGGTGTCCTACGCGGGCCTGCCGTCGTCGCCGTGGTACGAGCGGGGCCGCGCACTCGCGCCGAAGGGCACCGGCGCGGTGATCGGCTTCGAGCTGGCCGGCGGCGTGGACGCGGGCAAGCGATTCGTCGAGGCGCTGCGGCTGCACAGCCACGTCGCCAATATCGGTGACGTGCGCTCGCTGGTGATCCACCCGGCCTCGACCACGCACTCCCAGCTGACGCCGGAGGAGCAGCTGGCCGCGGGCGTCACGCCCGGCCTGGTCCGGCTCGCCGTCGGCATCGAGGGCATCGACGACATCCTCGCCGACCTGCGCGCCGGTTTCGCCGCGGCCGGTTCCTGACGCGTATTGCCCCGGGTTCGGCGACCCGGGGCAATCGCCGTTTCCCGATCAGGGGATTTCGCCGACAGCGGGGCCAAAACCCGTTTCCCGCTTTATTTCGTGATTGTGGTCGATAAACCACGCAGAGAAACGGTTGCGATCGATTATCTTGCGCCGTTACCGATATTCGTGTCGCCCTCGGGATTCCAGCGCGTGATCCGATGAAGTTCGATTTTCACGCATCCGAAGGGGTTACCGGACCGAACAAGAAAGGTAGGTATATGTCCTCTTCGGAATGAGGTGGGTAAGTTCATGGGCATAGAAAAACCGGAAACTCCAGCACACCCCTTCTTACGCCGCGCCGCCACCCTGGTCGTGGCGAGTGCGATCCCGCTGTCCGTGGTCGGCGCCGCGACAGCCACCGCGGACCCGCTGGTGCCCGAAATCTCCATCCAGCTTCCCTTCGCACCGGTACCCGCCATAGCCCCGGTCGCCGATCCGGTCGATCCGGGCGCCATTCCGCCGGACGCCGTTCCCCCCGCGCCCCCGATTTCCACCGGACGCAACGATCTCAGCACCAACCGGCCGATGCCGGACCCGAACGTGCTCGCTCCCATCGTTCCGCAGCGCCTGCACCTGCCCAACCCCGCCGCACCGGCCCCGCCGGTCGCGCCGATCGAGGCGCCCCCCGGCACGCTGCGCGTCGGTTCCGTCGTGGTCGGCCGACCCGATTTCCTGACTCCCGATCAGGGCAAGCTGCTCAACGACGCGATCGCGCGCTCGGAGGCGGGCCTCGCGCAGACCTTCGATTCGGCGGGCTTCGAGCCGTCCCGCTCCGACCGTATGGCCGCGGACATCATCGGCTCCACCACGATCGGCGCGTCGGTCGGCAGCATGGTGGCTGCTCCCGTGGCCTCGATCGGAGCGGTCATCGGCGCGATCTGCGGCGCCATCGCCGGCATTCCGATGTTTCCCACCGGGACGGTAGCTGTCATGGGCTTCGGCGCCGCCATCGGCTACGGGTTCGTCGCATCACCGGCCATCGCTCTCGGTGCGGCCGTCGGCGCCGGGGTCGGCGTCGCGCAGGGTCTGCTCACGCCGCCCACGGTTCCGGCCTCCTGATTCACCGACGAGGAAGACCCGGTTTCGGCCGGGTCTTCTTGTTCGCGATGGCACACCGCACGTTTCGCTTCGCCGTGACCGGTTATCGCGATGAGGACCGGCGGATACGACCGGCCGGTCGCCCCACAAGGAGGTTACGACATGAGCACCACCGACAAGGCGAAGAACAAGGCCGAGAAAGTCGCCGGTCAAGCCAAGGAAAAGTTCGGTGCGGCCGCCGATGACCGGCAGAAGAGAGACGAAGGACGGACCGATCAGGTCAAGTCCGACCTCAAGGACGCGGGCGAGAAGGTCAAGGACGCCTTCCGGCACTGACCCCGCACGCACGAAAACCCCAAGAGCGGATGGCCGCGGCGCGGTCGTCCGCTCTCAACGCATCCATCGCGGCTATTCCTTTCGCGGCCCGTGCGGCTGATCTCCGCCGGGGGGACTTGCGAAGGTGGGCTCGCCGGTCGGCTGCCCTTCGTCCGCTACGAGGCGCAGCTCGCTGGGCCACCAGATCGTGCGGCCGATCAGACTGAACAATGCCGGGATGACGACGGTCCGCACGACGAATGTGTCGAGCAGGATGCCGAGACCGACCACGATGCCGACCTGGGTGAGCGTGATCAGCGGGAGCACGCCGAGCACGCAGAACACCGCGGCGAGCACGATTCCGGCGCTGGTGATCACCGCGCCGGTCACCGATACCGCGCGCACCATGCCCTGCGTGGTGCCGTGGCCAGGGGTTTCCTCGCGCGCCCTGGTCACAAGGAAGATCGTGTAGTCCACACCGAGCGCGACCAGGAACAGGAACGCGAACAAGGGCACGCTGATGTCCAGCGCGGGAAATCCGAACACCTGCTCACTCATCCAGCTGCCCAGTCCGAGCGCGGCCAGCGCGCTGAGCACGGTGACCGCGACCAGGAGCAACGCGGCGGGTATCGCGCGCAGCAGCACGAGCAGCACCGCGAGCACGACGACCAGAATCAGCGGCATGATCACCGTGCGGTCCTCGGCCGCGGCGGTCTGGATGTCCAGCACTTGGGCGTCGGTGCCGCCGACCAGCGCCTGCGCCCCGGGTACCTCGGCGAGCGACGCGCGCAGCGCCTCGATCGTCTCGAAAGCCCGCGCGGAAGCCGGTGGCGCGTCGATCACCACCGCCCACCGGGTCAGCCCGGTCGGCGAGGTGCCCGTCTGCCAGGTCAGCACCACCCCCTCGGTGCGCCGGAACGCCGCATCGATTCCCGCGACCGCGCCGCTGTCGGCGAGCACGATCGCCGGGTCGGAGGCGCCGGACGGGAAATGCTGCGCGAGCGTGTCGAATCCCTCCACCGACTCGGCGCGGACGCGGAACTGCTCGGTCTGCGAGAGTCCCACCCGCACCGTCAGCAAACCGGTCGCGCAGACGGCGAGCACCGCGATGGCGCACCCGGCGACCAGTGCGGGCCTGCGCACCACGCGCGCGGCGATCGCGTGCCAGATCCCCTGGTCGGCGGTGTCACGGTCGTCCGAACGGGGCACGAACGGCCAGAACACGTTGCGCCCGCACAGCGCGAGGGCGACGGGCAGCGCGAGCAGGACGAACCCCACCGCGACCAGCAACCCGAGCGCGGCCATCACACCGAGACTGCGGGTGCTCGGCACCGAGGCCAGCAGCAGCACCAGCAGCGCGGCGACCACCGTCGCGTTGCTCGCCAGGATCGCGGGCCCGGCCCGCCGCACCGCCTGGCGCAACGCGACACGGTGTTCCGGCGAGCGGTGCAGCTCGTCGCGGTAGCGCGACACCAGCAGCAGCGCGTAGTTGGTGCCCGCGCCGAACACCAGCACGCTGGTGACGCCGGACGTGGATCCGTCGAAGGCCAACGGGGTCACGCGCGCCAGGGCGGTTCCGGCGCTGGTGGCCACCCGGTCGGCCGCGCCGACCACGGCCAGCGGCACCAACCACAGGACCGGGGAGCGATACGTCGCGATCAGCAGCACCGCGACCACGATGGCGGTCACCGCGAGCAAGGTGACGTTGGCGCCGGAGAACGAGTCGGCGATATCGGCGCCGAACGCGGGACCGCCGGTCACCTGCAGGATCAACCCGTCGGGCAGCCCGTCGCGCGCGGTGGACCGGATGTCCCGGATGCGGTCGGTCAGCGCGAACCCGCTCAGGTCGGCCTGCACGGGCACCTGCCCGATCGCCGCCTTCTGATCCGGTGACGTGATCAGGTCGGCGGGCCCGGGGGACCGCCCAGCGGCACGGGTCACCGCCGCGGCCGCGGCGTCGCGGTCGGCGTCGGTCAGGTTGCCGCCGTCGGCGCGGGTGACCACGATGATCGCGGCCGCCCGGCCCGCGTCCGGAAACTCGTCCAATGCGCGTTCGACCTGGGCGGCCTCCGCCGACGGCGGCAGGGCGTCGGGCGCCTGGCCCGCCGCCTCGTTCTCCCCGACGGCGGCGATCAGCCCCACCGAGGCCGCGGCGAGCACGAGCAGCAGCACCCACGATCCGCGGGCGGTCACCAGCGACGCGTAGCGATCCCAAGCGCTCACCTGGCAACTCTCTCAGATCTTCGCCCGCGAGCTGGCGAGACACCCCGCCCGCGCCGCCAGCCGTCCGGGTCAGTCGCGTAAAGCCTGCTCGCGCAATGACTTCAGGGTCTTCGACAGAATGCGCGAGACCTGCATCTGGGAACAGCCGATCCGCTGGGCGATCTGTTCTTGGGACAGCGAATCGAAGAAGCGCATGACGAGCACCTGCTTCTCGCGTTCCGGCAACGCCGCCAGCAGCGGTTTCACCGCCAGATAGTTCTCCACGGTGCCGAAATCGGGGTCCTCGGCGCCCAGCGAATCCAGCAGCGAGGGCCCGCCGGACTCCGCGTCGCCGGAATCGGCGACGGCGTCGATCGAGGAGGTCTGATACGCGTTGCGCGCGATGAGCGCCTGGGTCACCTCGTTCAGGTCGACCCCCAGTTCCTCGGCGATCTCCCGTGCCCTCGGCATCCGGCCCAGCCGCTGCGACAGGGTCTCCACCGCGGGGCCGATGGTGGACTGAATCTCCTTGAGCCGCCGCGGCACTCGCACCGACCAGGCGTGGTCGCGGAAATGCCTGCGCACCTCGCCCATGATCGTCGGCACCGCGAAGGACAGAAAGGTCGCGCCGTGCGCGGGATCGAAGCGATCGACCGCGGCGAGCATGCCCACCCGGGCGATCTGGAGCAGATCCTCGAAGTTCTCGCCGCGTCCGCTGAACTTTCGTGCGATGTGCTCGGCCAGCGGAAGGCAGCGGTCGATCAGCTCCGCGCGCAGGGCCTCGCGGCGCGGGTCGCCCGCCGCCAGCGCGGCGAGTTCGGCGAACAGCGGCTCGATATTGTCGTAGCTGTCTCCCCCCGACTTGCGTTTGGGCGTGCTCCGATTCGACTCGCTACTCATCCGAGCCGCCGCGCACCCACCGGAAGTCGACGGTGGTCGGGTAGCCGCCAGCCGTGGCGTCGTACGCGCCCTGGGACGCGGAAACCGAATCGGTCAGCGTCGCGACGATGTGCCAGCCGAAGCCGGACTGGTCCGGAGTGGCCTCCGACCTCGTGAGCGCGCTCACGCGCACGTCGACGGCGTCGCCGTCGAAACCGAACGCGCAGTCGAGCTCCGACCCGGGCACCGCGTCCAGCACCAGGGCGCTGGCGACCTCGTCGAGAGCCAGCCGGATATCGGTCACCTCATCGATGCCGAAATCGGCCATGAGCACGACGGTCTCGGCCAAGGCACGCAACATCGCCAGCTGCTCGGACTCCGCGGGCACCCGCACGCTGATCGTGCCGGTCCGTGTCGTCGCGGGATGCGTCCCCGCGCTCCCGTCTCCTGGCCGCCGCCCCTCATCGAATCGCTGCGCGATGCTGTCGTCGTTGCTCATGCACCACTCCCAGAAGTCGCGCTGTCCGTAGGAGCGACTAGCCTACGCCCTGTTGTCCAGTCGTTTCGACGCGCCATGCGCGGGTAGCGCGTATTCGACTCGCCCAGACGGGCGGCGAGCCGGACTGCCGCTCAGTCATCCGCGCCCCATCGTATCGGGGGAAGCCGACGACGGCCGTCCCCGACCTCGCGAACCAGATCCGCGTAGGCGATCTCCAATTCGGCCAACCTGGTCCATGCCGCGTGCATGCGCACACCGCCAGGATCGTCGTGCATCAACAGATGGAACGCTTGTTCCGCTACGGCGGCCATCCGGTCGATCACTTCTCCCAGACTCGCTTCGTGCAGGCGCACCCCGGGCGCCGCGCTCGGCACATGCACCGCCGCCCACGTGTCGATCCGGTCGACCAGTTCGGCACGGTGCGCATCGATCTCCGCCCGACGCCCCGGAACTTCGCGGCGGCGGCGGTGCAGTTCGGTCAGTTCGCGCGCCCATCGGCTCACCGGGCCGTGCACATGCTGACCGCCCAGCGCGCACAGCAGCGTGCTCGGGCTCGGCAATACCGAGCTCTCGTCCACTTTCCGCAGTCGCGCACGCTGGACGAGCATCGGCCTACCTCCTCGGCACAACCACACCGATTCCGCGGCCGGTCGTCAGAGCATTCATCAGGACAACGTTCATTCCGGGTCGGTCACGCCGGTGCGGCGCGCCGAAGTCACAGTGGCGCAGTGAGTTCCAGGTGGATGCCATCCGGATCGGAGAAGGACAGGATCGCGATCCCGAAGTCGGTCATCTCGATGATCTCACCGTGTTCGATGCCCGCTTCGCTCAGCCGGTCGGCGGCCGCGACCAGATCGTCCCGCGCCGGGACGGTGAAGCTGAGGTGGTCCAGGCCCACCCGGTCGGAGTCGAAGCGGTCCGACGCTGGCGCCACCGGGCGCAGGCCGAGCAGCATTCCGTTGGCCTGGAACACCACTCCGCCGAAGAGCTGGAACGGATCGGTCCGCACCGCCGGATCGTCCGGACTACCCGGCGATTCTGCGGCGATCGGGAAGCCGAGAACCTCGTGGTAGAAGGCACGGGACCGGGCGATGTCGGTCACGGTCAACCGGACGTGATGGGTTCCGGTCGTTTTGATCAGGGTCACGCGAACTCCCCAGGTGAACGGTAGGGTGGCTCGACCGGCTCGCCGGGCGGCTGCTCCCGGTGGCGAGTCGTCTCGGGGATGACAGTAAGACAGAATTCCGGCGGAACAGAGTGTCGTGAACGACATCTTCGGTACTGTTTCCGACATGGACGTCGCTGTCTTCGTCGTGGACGGCGTGGCCGATTTCGGATACGCCGCCCTGCTGGAGACCTTCAACACCGCGAACTCGGTGCGGACCGAGCTCACCGACCCGCCGCAGCCCTGGCGGGTCCGCAGCGTCTCGTTCGGCGCCACCATCCGCTCGGGCAACGGCAACACGGTACCGACGGTTCCGCTCGACGAACTCGGTGACGAATTCGAGCTGATGATCGTGCCCGCGGTGAACGTGCTCGCCGCCGAGGCGCTGATCGACCTCATCTCCGCCCCCACCAGCCGTCCTGTGCTCGACCGCTTGGTCGCGGCGCGCGAAAGAGGGGTGCATCTCGCCGCCGCGTGCACCGGAACGTTCTTCCTCGCCGAGGCGGGTGTGCTGGACGGCTCCCCCGCCACCACGAGTTGGTGGCTCGGCCCGAGCTTCCGGCATCGCTACCCGCGTGTCCAGCTGAACGAAGGCCGCACCCTGTGCCGCGGCAACGGCGTCACCACCGCGGGCGCGGCGCTGTCGCATATGGATCTCGCGCTGTCGCTGATCGCCACCAAGAGCCCCGCGTTGGCCGAGCGCGCGATGCGGTATCTGGCGGTCGGCGCGGGAAGACCGCAGCGCGAGTTCATCATTCCGGAGGTCATCGCCAGAGGGGATTCGGTCACCGCCGCCTTCGAACGCTGGGTCCGCGACCACCTCGCCGACAACTTCCGAATCTCGCAGGCCGCCAAGGCCATCGGCGTCACCGAGCGCAGCCTGCAACGCGCCACCCACGCCGAACTGGGCATGTCGCCCACCGAATTCGTCCACGACATCCGCCTGGAACGCGCCATGCACCTGCTGCGTACCACGCCCCTCACCGTGGACGCGGTCGCCGCCAAGGTCGGCTACCTCAACGCGGGAACTCTCCGCGGGCTGTTCCGCCGTCGCCGGGGCATGTCGATCTCCGAGATCCGGATGACTCGCCTGTCGTACTGAATCCTTTTCCCGCAGTGGGGAATAGACGTCTCGCGCGCTACCATCTCTTCGAGAGTTCTCGAAGAGACGCGACGAAGCGGAGGTGCGATGCCGATCGGGCGCTGGAAGTCCGCAGATCACCCCGAGATCGATGCCGTGTCGATCGATGCGGTGCTGCACGCCCTCGCCGACCCGACCCGTCGGCGGATCGTGCGCATGCTCATCGACGAGGGCGATCGTCCCTGCGGCAGTTTCGGTCTCGGCATTCCGCCGTCCACCCTGAGCCACCACTTCAAAGCACTGCGCAACGCCGGATTGATCCGCCAGTTCGACCAGGGCCGCCAGCGCATGAACACCCTGCGCCTCGCCGAACTCGACGCCCGCTTTCCCGGCCTGGTCGCCTCGATCCTCGCCCAAGCCGAAGGGCGCCAGAAAGGGATTTCGCCATGTCTGTGAACACCGTCGCGCGAGTCTGCGCCATCCCGGTCAGCGTGTGGCTGATCATCGCGCTCATCGTCGATGCCGACTACCGCGCGGACAACATCTTCGCCGCCCCCGACTTCACTTTCTCCCTCGTCCTGCTGATCGCCGCCTTCCTCCCCTGGCGCTTCGCGATCCCGGCCCTCACCGCCGGCTATTTCTTCGGCTCCGGCGTCATCACCGTCGCCGCCCTCAACCGCTTCGACCATGGCGAATCCGGTCAGGGAATCCTCGACCTGATCATCGCCGCGGTCTACCTGACCGTCGCGTCGCTGCTCGTCCTCCGCGTCGAACGGGCCTCGGCCCCCGCACCGCGGGGCTGCTGATCCCGCGGTCTCCGACCAGCCGGGCCCGAACTACTGGGTGCAGACCTTGGGCGAATCGGCGGCAACGAGGCGACGCGACCCCTTTGGGCTCGGGGCCTGCACGGACACCCTTCGCCCGGGTGACCGATCGCCTCGAGTCCACACGACCGCCGAGCCGCCTGCAATGACCGAACCGGTCAGCGCAGCTGAACGCGGGTCTGCGGGGAATAGGTCACATCATCATCGGCATGCCGGGGAACATCCGATTCCACCAGTCGCGTGCCATCGCCATGATCTGATCCAAGGTCATCATCGTCGTTCACCTCTTTTCGATTGAGACCCACGATCACGGGTACCCCGGATGATCGTTTCTAACGGCGGGACTGCTGAGGATTCCCCCGCAACCTGCCCGATCGCCGAGCCGGGAGCGGTAACGTCCGGGACCAAGCGCCGGATGCGGCAGCGTAGCCCGCACGCAGGAGGATCGCCGTGACCGATCACCGGCACGAGACCACATCGGATGAGCAACGGCCAGCGCCGGGCAACGGTGTGCGCGCCAACGACGCGGTGCGGCTCGCGGTGGTGGTCGGGGCGTTGGGCGTGGTGTTCGGCGACATCGGGACCAGCCCGATCTACACGATCCAGACGGTGTTCAACCCGCGCGATCCGCATCCGGTCCCGGTCAGCATGGCGAACGTGTACGGCGTGGTGTCGCTGATCTTCTGGTCGGTGACGATCATCGTCACGATCACCTACGTGCTGCTGGCACTGCGCGCCGACAACGACGGCGAGGGCGGCATCATGGCGCTGATCACGCAGCTGCGGCGCTGGAGCGCTCGGCGCGGCCGGCGGCAAGCCGCCGTGCTGGCGTCGCTGGGCATCTTCGGCGCGTCGCTGTTCTTCGGCGACAGCATGATCACTCCGGCGATCTCGGTGCTGTCGGCCGTCGAAGGGCTCGAAGTGGTCGAACCGGAGCTGAAAGAGTTCATCGTGCCGATCACCGCGCTGATCATCGTGGTGCTGTTCCTCGTGCAGCGGCACGGAACCGCGGCGGTGGGCCGGGTGTTCGGGCCGGTGATGATCGGGTGGTTCGTCACCATCGGCGTGTCCGGAGTGGGCGGCATCGCCCGCCACCCGGAGATCCTGAAGGCACTGTCGCCGACCTACGCGCTCGGCTTCCTGATCCACCATTTCCACATCGCCTTCTTCGCCCTGGCCGCGGTCGTGCTCGCGGTCACCGGGGCCGAGGCGCTCTACGCCGACATGGGGCACTTCGGCCGCCGCGCGATCACCCGGGCCTGGCTGATCCTCGTGTTCCCCGCCTGCATTGTCAGCTACCTGGGCCAAGGCGCGCTGATCCTCGACGATCCCAGTAACGTCAGCCGCCCGTTCTTCCTGCTCGTGCCCGGCTGGGCCCGGCTACCCCTGGTCGTGCTGGCCACCGCGGCGACGGTGATCGCCTCCCAGGCGGTGATCACCGGCGCGTACTCGGTGGCCGCCCAGGCAGCCCGGCTCGGCTATCTGCCCCGCATGCGGATCGCGCACACCTCGGAATCGGAGGTCGGCCAGATCTACATACCGTGGATCAACTGGCTGCTGATGGTCTCGGTGCTCACGCTGGTGTTCGCCTTCCGCAGCTCGGCAGCGCTGGCCTACGCGTTCGGCATGGCGGTGACCGGAACGATCACGATCACCACGCTGCTGTTCTTCTACATCGCCCGCGCCAGGTGGGGCACACCGCTGTGGCTGATCGGCCTCGGCGCCGTCCCGCTGGTGCTGGTCGACCTGCTGTTCGTGGCGGCCAACCTGACCAAGCTCGTGCACGGCGCGTGGCTGCCGCTGACGATCGCGCTCACCGCGTTCACCGTGATGACCACCTGGCAGCGCGGGCGCGAGATCGTCAGCGCGGAGCGGGAGCGGCGCGAGGGATCACTGCGCGAATTCGTGGACCAGCTGCACGAAGGAGAACTGTCGATACGCCGGGTTCCCGGCACGGCCGTCTTCCTCAACCGCGGCAAGCAGACCACGCCGCTTGCGATGCGGGCCAACGTCGAGCACAACCAGGTGCGGCACGACCATGTGGTGATCATGTCGATCGAGACCGAGCCGGTCCCGCGTGTTCCGGCGGAGGAAAGGATCGCCGTCGACTCCCTCGGCTATGCCGAGGACGGGATCATCTACGTCAGCGCCCGGTTCGGCTACATGGAGCCGCAGGATGTCCGCGGCGCGCTGGCGCTGCTGCACTCCGACAGCACCGAAGGGGCGTTGCGGCTCGACGATGCCTCCTACTTCCTGTCGAAGATCGAGCTTCGGCGCGGGGACGCACCCACCATGGCGTCGTGGCGCAAGCGGCTGTTCATCGCCACCTCCTACATCACCGCCGATGCCGCCGAGCACTTCGGACTACCTCGCGACCGCACCGTCATCATGGGCTCGCGGATCGAGGTCTAGGCGGCGCGGCGCGTTCGGGCGTGGGGCGAGTCAGGGGCGGCCGTCGCCGGTCACCAGGTCCAGGAGACGGGCGGCATCGGCGCGCAGGGTGTCGACGGCGTCGGCGCGTCCGGAGAGCTTGTGCAGCAACGCTTGCTGGAACAGTCCGTCGAAGAGGGCGTACGCCGTGTTCGACGGCACGAGCAGAGGTTTGCCGGACAACTCCGCGTAGCGCCGCACGACGTTGTGGATCATCTGCTCGCGACGCCCGTCGATCTCGATGACGTCGTCGCGGAAGGACTCCTCGAACAGGCTCTGATTGCGTAGGTCGTACCACAGCCGGTGCAGCGGGGCATCGGTGTCCACGGTGGTGGCCATGGCGGCGCCGAAGTCGCGCCGCAGATCCTCGGCCGTGGTCGCGGTGGCGACGATGTCGTCGTACCGGGTGACGCACACCGCCTCGTACTGGCGCACCGCGTGCGTGATCAGCTCGACTTTGTCGTTGAAGTAGTAGTGCAGCACGCCGTGGGTGAACTCGGATTTCTGCGCGATCTCGCGCAGGCTGGTCCGGGCGTAGCCGAGTTCGGCGAGGGTGTGCAGCGCGGCGGCGGCCAACTGCGCGCGCCGTTCGGCGAACTTGTCCACCTGCCTGCGCGCGATGCGATCCCGCCTGGTCTCGACGATCTCGGTCACCGTGACTTCTCTCCGTCCACGCGTCCGCACCCTGCGAACCCGCTCAGTCTAACGCGGCCACTCCACACCGGACCGCGTCGTCTTGACAGTCGTCAAAGAAAATCTTGACGAGTGTCAAAATCTGACAGTACTGTGATCCACGTCGCAGTCGGACGAGCGCCGTATCGGGCGCCCGAGCCGCACAAGCCATCTCGAGGAGGAGATGCCGGATGAGTGGGTACGACCTGACCGGACGCCGGGCGCTGGTCACCGGTGGAGCACGAGGATTGGGCGCCGGTATGGCCGAAGCGCTGGCCCGCGCCGGAGCCGCCGTCGCCATCGGCGACGTACGCGAGGATCTCGGCAAGGACACCGTGGAGGCGTTGCGCGCCTCCGGTGCCGTCGCCGAATTCGTCCCGCTCGATGTCACCGACGACGCGCGCTGGGAGCAGGCGGTCGCCGACACCGTGGCCGCGCTGGGCGGTCTGGACATCGTCGTCAACAACGCCGGTATCGAGATCACCGGTCTGCTCGTGGATCTCGATCCCTCCGAGGCCCGCCGGATGCTGGAAGTGAACGTGCTGGGCACGGCGCTGGGCATCAAACACGCCTTCCGCGCGATGCGTCCCGGCGGGGCGGCGGGCCGCGGCGGAGCGATCGTGAACATCGCCTCGGTGGCCGCGACCATCGCGTTCCCCGGCATCGGGGTGTACTCGTCGACCAAGTCCGCGGTCGATCGCCTCACCCGCGTCGCGGCGATGGAGTCCGGCAAGCTCGGCTACGGCGTCCGGGTGAACTGCGTCTACCCCGGGCTCGTCCCCACCGAGATGGGCGCGCGGCTGGCCAGCGACGTGGCCGAGATCGGTCTGTTCCCCAGCGCGGAAGCCGCCGTCGGCGCCGTGATCGAGCAAACCCCGCAGGGACGCCTCGGCGAGGTCGCCGACATGGCCGACGCGGTGGTGTTCCTCGCCTCCGACGCCGCCCGCTTCATCACCGGGGCGGGCCTGCCGGTCGACGGCGGCATGGGCATGTGACAACCGAACAACATCGAAAGGTCTGAGATCTCATGAGCACCCACAAGCCCGTCGTCGTCTACGGCGCCTCGGGCTACACCGGCCGACTGGTCTGTGAATACCTGCGCGAGTTCAACCTCCCCTTCATCGCCGCGGGCCGGGACAAGTCCCGCCTCCAGGAAGCGATGGACAAGGTCCCCGGCATCGACACCGTCGAGCACGAGATCGTCGAGGTCGCCCACGAAGTGGGGCCGCTGACCGAACTGTTCCGCGGCGCCTCCGTCGTCTGCAACACCGTCGGGCCGTTCTCGCAATACGGCCACGAGGTCGTGCAGGCCTGCCTCGCGGCGGGGACGCACTATCTCGACACCACGGGGGAACAGGATTGGCTCATCGACTGCGATGAGCAATACGGCAGCGACATGGCCGAACGCGGACTGCTGCTGTCGCCGGGCATCGCGCAGATGTACACCACCGGCGAGATCGCCGCCAACCTCTGCCTCGAGACGCCCGGCCTGGACACCTTGGACATCCAGGTCTTCTGGAAGGGCTTCCCGACCGTCGCCTCGACGAAGACGATCCTGGTCAACGCCGCACTGTCCAAGGCCTACTACCTCGAGCAGAACGAGTACGTCGAGTGGCCCGCCGACGGCGGACTCTACGACGTCGTCGTACCCGGCCAGCACGAAATCGGGCTGGCTCTGCCGTGGGGCGGCACCTCGCATCCGGTCTGGTTCAAACGCGATCCGCGCGTCTCGAACGTGAAGGTGCTCGGCGGCGTCTTCAACCGGCCGCTGATGCTCGGCGTTCCGCAGATCGTGCAGGCCGTCATCGAGCAGGTGAAAGACCTTCCGGTGGAGGAGAAATACCGGGTGCTCACCGAGCAGGCGTCGGCTGTGCGCAGCGAGATGCCGCCGCGGGAGAATCCGCGCGTCAACACCTCGCTGGACTCGGTCCACGCGTCGGGTCCGCTGGCGCGCGCGCACTGCGTGATCTACGGAAACTGCAACTACAAGCAGACCGGCCTCCTACAGGCGTTCGCCGCGAACTCGCTGTTGCAGGCTCCGCCGAAGCGGGCCGGGTTCGCCTCGGCCTGCCAGGCGTTCGGCCATCGGGAACTGCTCGGGGTGCTGCGCGGTTTCGGGCTGGTCGCCGAACCGGTCCTCACCGTGCACCGCTGATCACGCCCCGGCCCGTCGGCGTCCGACGCCGCACGCCGACGGGCCGGGATCGTCCACCCACCGCTTCGCATTCGAAGGAACGACCGTGCGTCTGACCGACTATCTCGACAAGGGCGCCTCCCTGGGCGCGACCGCGCCCTGCCTGACCATGAACGGGAACACGCTGACCTATCAGCAGGTCCAGCAGCTGTCCTGGCAGGTGGCCCGCGCGCTGCACGATTCAGGAGTGCGCCCGGGCGACAAGGTCGCGATCCTGTCGGCGAACGACGCACTGGCCTTCGCCTGCGTCTTCGGCATCGCCCGCGCCGGTGCGGTGTGGTGCCCGATGAACCCGCGCAACGAAGCCGCCGAAAACCGGGAACTGCTGGACCTTTTCGATTGCACGTGCCTGATCTTCCACTCCGCCTTCGCGCCGCTGGTGCATGCCATCGCACCGCGGCTGCCCGCGTTGACGACCCTGATCTGCCTGGACCAGAACGTCTCCGGAGCCGTGGGTTTCGACGAGTGGATCCGCGACTGTCCGGCGACCGAGTGGCAGGCCGAACCGGTGGACGACGTCATCATGCTCGTCGGCACGGGCGGAACCACGGGGCGGCCCAAGGGCGTCCGGCTCACCGGGCACAACATCGAGACGATGACGGCGCTCACGCTGATGAGCTACCCGTTCGAGGGACGGCCGCGCTACCTGGCTCTCGCGCCGCTCACCCACGCCGCGGGCGTGCTGTGTTTCCCGATCCTGACCCTCGGCGGCGAGATCGTCGTGATGCCCTCCCCCGACCTGGGCGAATTCCTCGCTCTACTGCAGCGTCACCGTGTCACGCACACGTTCCTGCCGCCCACGCTGATCTACATGCTGCTGGACCACCCCGCCCTGCCGGACGCCGATCTCGGTGCGCTGCAATGTCTTTGGTACGGCGCGGCGCCGATGTCGACCGCTCGGCTGGAGCAGGCGCTGCACCGGATCGGCCCGGTCATGGGACAGCTGTTCGGGCAATCCGAAGCCCCGATGATGATCTCCACCCTGGCGCCGAAGGAACATTTCCGGCCGGACGGCTCGATCGCGACCGAGCGGCTGTCCTCCGCGGGCCGCCCCACTCCCCTGACCCAGGTGGCGATCATGGACGGCGAAGGCCGCCTGCTGCCCACCGGCGAACGCGGCGAGATCGTGGTGCGCGGACCGCTGGTGATGGCCGGCTATCACAAGAATCCGGCGGCGACCGCGGAAGCATCGCGGTTCGGCTGGCACCACACCGGGGATATCGGCTATCTCGACGCCGACAACTACCTCTACGTCGTCGATCGTGCCAAGGACATGATCATCACCGGCGGCTTCAACGTCTATTCCGCCGAAGTGGAGCAGGCCCTGCTGGCCCATCCCGCCGTCCAGGACTGCGCCGTGGTCGGCCTGCCCGACGACAAATGGGGTGAGCGCGTCACCGCCGTCGTCCAATTCCACACCGGCCGCACCGCCACCGCCGCCGAACTGCGCGAATTCGCCAAAGCACGGCTCGGCGCCGTGAAAAGCCCCAAACAAGTGGAGATCTGGGCCGACCTGCCTCGCTCGAAGATCGGCAAGGTGCTCAAACCCGAAGTCCGCGCCCAACTCCGCGCTCAGAGCAACGCACCGGAATCCCTTCCCCGCTGAGCCGTACTCCAGGTTCACGCGCGCCGCGCCAGCGCATGGCCGCCGCAGCGCGCCTGCTGAATCGCTTCGTCAGCAGTTGGTGGGGGCGGGCTCTCCGCGGACCCTTGCTTGGAGCCACAGCAGTGCCACGGGTGCGCCCAGTACCGCCGCGGTCAGGTGCTCGACTCCTGGCACCCGCAATGTCTGCACCCGCACTCCCGCCGCGCACCAGCGGCGGAGGGTGTTCTCCATGGCGTCGACCGGAATTTGCTGGTCGTCCAGTGAATGCCATTCGAAGATCGGTATCTCCGGCACCCCGGCGTAGAACTCCAGGCTGTTCTCCTCCACCACCGATCGGGCTTCGCGGTTGTCGAAGATCGAAGTGTCGGTGACGTACTCGCCGGCGCTGCCGCCCATGCCCGCGGTGAGGATGTCGTTGGCGCAGCTGTTGGCCATCGTCTCAGCAACCTCGAGGCCGCGCGGGTTGAGATACGAGCTGGTCGGCAGCCGGTCCGGGTACTCCCGCTCCAGGCCGATCGCCGCTGCCATGGCCAGCCCGAAGGACGGGTGCGGTTCCAAGCCCAGCGCCTCCCCGATCGTCACCAGGTTCATCGGGGCGCCGCCGAAAGCCGCACCCGCGAGTTCCAGCTCCGGTGCGTACGACGGCTGCAACGCGGCCGCCCAAGCGGTGGCCAGGCCGCCGCCGGAGTAACCGGCAAGCACGGCCGGGCTGTACTGTACGCCGAGTGCGGGCAGCTGTTTCACCGCGCGGACGCCGTCCAGCACGATCTGGCCACCCAAGCGCGCCGTTCCGAACGCGAAGTACGGCCCGAGATGATCCGGCAGCGCGACACTCCAGCCCTGTGCCAGCACCGCGTTCAAACTCGGCATGGTCACCGTCAGATTCAGATCGCCGCTGTACAGCGAGTGCGATACCGCGCACTGGGTGCCGAGCGAATTGATGAAATGCTGATACGACAGCAGCGGCCCGTCGGGCGGATGGTTGGCGGGGGTGATCACCGTGGTGGTCGCAGCGATCGGCGCGCCGCGTGAGTTGGTGGATCGGAATTTGACCAGCGTGACGGTCGCGCCGGGGAAGATCGCCACCGGCGGCATCGGACGCGCGTCGAGCACATCACCGGGTCGGTACGTCGCCAGATCGGCCGGGGCGGCGTAGAACGGGTCGGGATCCGGCCGCGGATACAGCGGTTCCGCGGTCGCCGTCACGGCCAGTAGCAGCGCGAGCGCCACACCGCCGAGAGCACCGAGGGCCCGGTCCGAACCGCTGCGTCCGCTGCTGAGAAAACGAAGAAACTGCCAGGTCACGGCCTTGACCTCCACGGGTAGTTCGCGGCATTCGTCGACCAGCCACAATGAATTCAAGTGCGACACCACCGGCAAACTCCCAGCGACACGCCGGACAGAAAGCCGATCGTGCCGAGAAAAAGACATTGCGCCTGCGATGTCGCGGCGACCGCCGCGTCGACCGGTGTGGCCACGGTGGTCTTGACTTGGCTGGTGGCGCCTGGTAATTCGTTCCCGGCGGCACCAGGCCGCATGGGCAGCCGCGACACTATTCGTCGGCACGGCATCGGCGATGTGGTTCACGCGTGGTTACCGCGTTGCTCGTCCGACAACGACAACCAGGACAGTCCGGGCACCGCGCCGCCGAGCAGATGGTGGCCTCAGACCGGACAACCGCGGCGTGACGAGCCTTGCCGGGCTGTCGGCGCTTGTAGACGGCGAATTCATCTGTACGACATGATCTGCGCCTAACGTGATTCCACTCCCGCCGCCGGGTTGATACCGGCGTATCGGCACGGCCGGACCTGAGCCCCGGGCACGCCGTTCGTCCCTGGCGGCGGGTGCGCCAACGACGAATCGAGCTAGGGGGAAGTGATGGATACCGGCACGGTGGCGGAAACGGCGGTGCTCGCCGTCCTCGCGCTGGGCGGCTTGTGGACCGCCGACCAGATCACCCGAGACGCGCGACTGATCGAGTGGAGTGCCCGCCGGGCGATCGGCCGACTCGAATCGCGCGGTCTCATCATGGCGACGCCGTACGCGGCGTGCTGGTCGATCACTCCACGCGGCGTGGCAGTGGCGCAAGCCGTCAGCACCAGCCCTGACACGGCCTACCTGTGGGCGGGTGTGCGCCGCAGACTGCTCTCATGATGCGATGCCGACTGTTCGGCCGAACCGGTCTGCGCGTGTGGCGTCGGCGCACCCGGACCAGCACCTGCCCCGGGCCGGGGTCGCCAAAGGCACGGTTTTCAATCACTTCGCCAGCAAGGAAGATCTGATCGCAGGCCATCTTCTGTGACAAGCCGGAGTCGGCGTCCGCGCCGGTCTTCGGTGAGCGTGCGGGTCGGTGGCAGCGAGCGCGCTCGCTGCCACCGACCCGTCGAGCATTCGCTGTGATTCGTCAGCAGGCGATCGGCGCGGGCTCTCCGCGAACCCGGCCCTCGAGCCACCCCAGTACCGCGGGCGCGCCCATCACCGCCGCGGACAGATGCTCGCCCCCGGGCACGCGCAGTGTCTGCAACGGCACCCCGGCCGCACACCAACGGCGGTCGGTGTTGTTGATGGCCGCCACCGGAATCAGCGGGTCGTCCGGCGAATGCCATTCGAAGATCGGCATTTCCGGTACCCCTGGGTAGAGTTCCACGCTGTTCTCCTCCACCACCGCCCGGGCCTCGCTTCGCTCGAAGATCGAAGTGGTGGTGACGAACTCGCGAGCGCTGCCGCCCGCGCCGACGGCGAGGATGTCGTTGGTGCAGCTGTTGGCCATGGCGTCACGGACCTCGAGACCGCGCTCGTTGAGATACAAGCTGGTCTGCACCCGGTCCGGATACTCCCGCTCCAAGCCGATCGCCGCGGCCATGGCCAGGCCGAAGGCGGGGTGCGGTTCCAAGCCGAGCGCCTCCGCCATCGTCAGCAGGTTCATCGGGGCGCCGCCGATGGCCGCGCCCGCCAGCCGCAGGTCGGGAGCGTACGAGGGTTGCAGCGCAGCCGCCCATGCGGTGGCCATGCCGCCGCCGGAGTAGCCGGTCATCGCCACCGGGCCGTTCTGCACGCCGAGTGCGGGCAGCTGTTTCGCCGCACGGATGCCGTCCAGCACGATCTGACCACCCAACCGCGCCGCGCCGAAGGCGAACCGCGGTCCGAGGTGATCCGGCAGGGCGATACTCCACCCCTGCTGCATCAGCACGTTCAGAATCGGCGTCGTCGTATTCAGATTGGTATCGCCTGCGTAGAGCAGGTGCGAGACCGCGCAGTCGGTGCCGAGCGCATTGATGAAGTGCTGATACGACAGCAGCGGACCATTGGGCGGATGGTTGGCGGGCGTCAGGATCGTGGTCGTCGCCGCGATCGGCTCGCCATGCGAGTCGGTGGACCGGAATTCGACCAGCGTCACCGTCGCGCCGGGAAAAAGGGGCAGCGGCGGCAGTGGCCGCACGTCGAGCACATCACCGGGTCGGTGCGCCGCCAGATCCGGCGGTGGGGCGTAGAACGGGTCCGGATCGGGCCGCGGATACAACGGCGCGGCGATTGCCGTCACCGCGATGAGCAGCCCAACTGCGATACCGGCGACCGAACCGAGGAGCCTGGGTGAACGGCTTCGCCCGATGCCTTGGAAACGAGGGAATAGACGAGTCACGACCTTGACCTCCACGGGTAGTTCGCGTCATTCGTCGACCAGTCGGCCTGCACTAGCGGGCCAGAGTCAGCAAACTATCAGCTAACACGCCTTGCGGAGCCGAATGTGGCGGAAATGAAACTGTCCCGCGATATTTCATAACGAGGCATGGCGCCAAGCCATGGAATGTTTCTGAATAGTGATCCATCCGGCGCGCTTTTTCGTATCGAATACCGGTCGGCGTCTCCGATAGGAAAGGTGTGCGGCGACTTGCCGTCGACGCATCGGTGATCGCTTCCGCGTTATTGGGCTGCCTGTTGCCGAGCCTCTCCGGCCGACAGCCTGCCGGTGGCGGCTGGAGCTTTGCCGTGCCGTGACATGAATCGCTCGCTGTGAAATGGAGGGTGTGGAATGACCAGGCTTGCGCCGTTCTATGAGAATGTGCAGTCGCACTACGACTTGTCCGACGACTTCTTCGCACTGTTCCTCGATCCGAGCCGCACCTACAGTTGTGCGTACTTCGAACGGGCGGACATGACGCTCGAGCAGGCGCAGCAGGCCAAGGTCGACCTCGCGCTCGGCAAATGCGACCTGCGTCCCGGTATGACACTGCTCGATGTGGGCTGCGGCTGGGGCTCGACGATGATGCGCGCGATGGATCGGTATGGCGTGAATGTCATCGGGCTGACCTTGAGCCGTAACCAGTTCGACTACGTCTCATCCCTGCTCGACGCGCGCGCCGGCGATGGACCGACCGGAGAGGTGCTGCTGCAGGGGTGGGAAGAGTTCGACCGGCCGGTGGACCGCATTGTGAGCATCGGCGCGTTCGAACACTTCCGCTACGAACGCTACGACGACTTCTTCGCCACCTGCCGCGCCCTGCTGCCCCCGGACGGGCGGATGCTTCTGCACACCATCGTCATGTACAACCGCCACCAGGTCCGGGCCATGGGTCTGCCGATCAACCGGGACGTCATCGAGTTCGCGCGGTTCATTCGCGACGAGATCTTCCCCGGCGGCGAACTACCCCAGCCGGAGCAGGTCGTCGCCGCCGCCCAGCGCGGCGGATTCGAGGTGGAACGCATCCAACCGTTGCAGCCGCACTACGCGCGCACACTGGACTGCTGGTCAGCCGCGCTGCGCGCACATGAGCGGGAAGCGATCGAGCTCACCGATGAGGGAACCTATGACACGTACATGAGATACCTGACCGGCTGCGCGGACTTGTTCCGCAACGGCTACGTCGACGTCATGCAGTTCACCCTCCTGAAGTAGGTCGCTTCTCCTGGCCCTGCGTCGCACGGGCTGTCACTCTTGACCGGAACGCTAGGCCGGTTACGACACCCTCCGCCGGGCCTACATCCCGGCGAACCGCGGTCGCGTTCGAGGAAATGGGCTCGCGCAGCACAAAATTCAACGCCCGCACGGGTGGCGGCATCCGAGCATCCATCCGTGCGGCTCCACGTTCGGTGCGCGATGGTCAAGCGCCGCGTGATTCGGCAAGTCGGCGCATCCAGTAGCGAAACCAGTTGTGACCGAAGGGAACGTACATACGAACCGGCACACCGCGAGCGACGAGATCGTTCACGGTCTCCGGTCGCACCCCCAGCAGATGTTCCACCGGTACCGGCCCGAGCGCGGTCAGAAGCGCCTCACGAAGGACACCGTCGTGGGTCGCCAGCGCGAACGGCGCATGTGCCGCCGCCAGCCGATGCGCCAAGCGCACGAAGGCGACGTCGGTGGGCTCACCGTAGGGCAAGGCTCGATCGGGCGCATCGAGGTAGGCGCCCTTGACCAGCCGGATGTGCACGCCCGCCGCGAGGAGACGCTCCATGTCGTCGGGCGTCCGGTGCAGATTGGCCTGTACGGTGGCACCGAGACGGTCGGCCATGCCTCGGTCGGCGACGTCGAGTACACACTTCAGCGCCGCGTCCGCACGCGCGTGATCCTCGGCGCCGACCTGGATACGTCGCCCCTCCGGCAACGCCTGCGCGATCGCCGCGAGAAGGTCGGCACAGCCGGTCGGGTCGACATCGAGGCCGAGATGGGACAGATCGACAGCCAGCCAAGTGTCCCGCGGAAGACCGGCAAGGTCGTCGGCCAACCGCAGATAGTCATCAGCAACCCGCCGCGCGACAAGGGTATCGTCGACCAGCTCACCGAACTGATCGATACTGGCAGCCACACCACGCGCATGAAGCTCCCCGACCACCCGCACCGCGTCGGCCGCCGCAGTCCCCGGGACATACCGCGACGCCGCCCGCCAAGCCAGCTCCTCACCCCCCGGCACAGCCCGAACAACCTGCTCGACAACATCACTCGTGGCCAGCCGAAACAAAATCGCGCGATCAATCGACATGATCCCATCCTTCCAGCCCCTCGACGGCCGGGGGCTGTCCAGCTCCACCCTCGTCGCTCGCAGCCTAAGTTTCGGAACGAAGTACCGCGCGCTACGGTCGATCCGTGGGTGTCGGAAAGCTGGAGGCACTGGCCAGTGCGCTCCAAAGGTCCTGGTCCGCAGAGACCAGCAGCACTCCAGATTGGACGGAAACCAATCGCGCGAAGGGCCAATGCGCCGTCACGGCATGCGTCGTCCAAGACTACTTCGGCGGGGATATCCTGAACACGGTTGCTACCCTGCCGAGCAACGAGACGGTCTCGCACTATTTCAATGTCATCGGTGGCGAGACGATCGACCTTACGCGTGGGCAGTTCCCCGAGGGGACGACGTTTACGAGGCCGACCGCAAAACTAGGTCGCTACTCTTCCACCCGCGAATATTGCCTGTCATACGAAAATACCCGGCTGCGATACGAAGAACTCCGCGGCCGGGTTGCCAAAAATTTTCGTGTGAACGAGTAGCACATGATCGCTGCCGCTTTCGACGGCCAGAACTGCCACCTTGTGCCAATGCCACTAGCGAACCGAGAAGTATGGGATGTGAGTTGGTTCGTCGGCCGTCGTTGTGAACTGGTTACCCGTTTGCTGCATCAGGGGGTGGGTAGCGCCGATCGGCACACCATCGGGCGTAAGGAACTTTGGATTGAACCAAACATGTTCGACCTCAGCGATCGCCAGCCCATGGTCGCCGCCCAGATCAATCCGCGCGATGGTCCGACACGCCATCCAGCCGAGACCCGCGGGTGCCACCGGGCCGTAGACAGAGGATTCGTAATCCAGGCTGAGACCACTGGCACGGAGCTTCTCGGTTGGTGCCGTAACTGGAAACTCGGAGTACCGCGCGCCCAGCTTCCACACGCTGTCCAACTGCTCGATCGTCGGCACGCTGACCGTGAATCCTGATGCGGACGCCAGATTCTCGTAGGTCGCCCACTCCTTGTACACGGCGACCGCCACCTGCTGCGGCTTCGTCGATACCGACGTCAGGTTGGACACCGGAATCAGATTGGCCGTGCCATCGACACTGCGCGTACCGATGAGGTACGCAATACGCGGGGCGAGGAGGCGGTGCGCCACGTGTACTGGGTCGTCACCCATGATCCGCTCCTGGTGCAAAAGCGTGCACGGCATCAACGAGTTCGCGGCCGTGGGCAGTCGCAGCCATCGGCTGCGCCTCGAGGTCTGCACGTACAGCGTGCAGAGCCGAGACCACTTGTGGAATCCGCTGGCCCACGGGTACAGCCAACACCGGTTCGAGCGCTTCGCTCGCAGCAGTAGGGCCATCAAAGTGCAGTCGGGCATGAGCCAGGTTGATTTGCGCCAACGTCAATGTGGTCGGCCACGTCTGTGATTGCTCAGGTGCATACAGGTTGATCACTACCTCGGCTTCGGCCTGCACCTGCGCCCATTCACCCAGACGGGCATAGGTGCTGGCGTCGTAATAATGCTGGCGGGCTAATGAGAAGTCGAAAATCGGGCCGAGTTCGGTCAGGCCATGGCCACCGGTGTGACGTTCGCGCTCGTTTCTGGCGGTACGCACTGCCGCAATGGCGGCGGGGCGGTTTCCGAGCTGAGCGTAGGCGCGGGCAGCAAGGCCCGCCAGCCTGATCCGGGAAACACCGCTCACGTCGCCAGCTTTGTGTACCTCGGCCAGTACCTGCTCGGGTCGGCCCCACCACGAGGCGATCATGGCACGGGTGCAGTACACCCAGGCTTCCAATGACCGATGACCGGCAAGCTCGGCAAACCGTGCGGCGGTGCGTGTCTGGATCATCGCCGCCTGCGGTTCCGCTAGATCATGTGACACCGAGGCCAGCAGCGTGCAGGTCGCGGCGAACAGCACATACAGCTCTTTGAGATCGGTCAATCGACCGGCCCGGTGGATGAGCGCTCCGAGCTGGTCGCGCAGCACGGTCAGGTGGATGAAAATGCGCCGCAGATCAGGATCGAGCGCGTAGTCACTGGCCAGCCGGTGCAGATCTTCCGCGGCATCGGACAACGTCGATGGATCGACCGTCGAACGATCCAAGGCGTTGCTGAGTTGCGCCGATTCTCGGGCGGCACGAAGGACCAGATCCTGAAGCGCGGCACCGGCAGCGATGCCACTCATGCTCAGTACCCGCAAGGCGTCTCGTCTCTTCGTAAGATCACCTCCCGGTTCCGACAGGCCGTGGATTCGACTGGAACCGAGGAGGCCCACCGGCAACCCGGCCCCAGTCCGCAGATCCGCAACGGCAGGCAGCACCCACCGCTCGGTTTTCGCCTGTTCCCGCAGCTGTACCAGATCAGTATGCGCCTCGGCCGTGGACGGCGCGTCAGCGCTCATCGGCATTCGTTCCTTGGGCAACTTGAACCAAAGCAGCTCCGAAGGGATGCTGAGGACCTCCGCCCAACGCGCCAACTTCGAAATCTGGTCCGGCGCGGGTCCTTTCTCGATCCGGCTCAATTGAGCTTGGGTGAGCCCCAGCCATCCGGCTACAAGTTCCTGTGGCAGCGGCCGTCCGTGATACGGATGGTTGCGGTAGGCGTAGATCACCTGCCCCATGTGCCAGGTGGCGAGCGCATCGTGCATCTGGTCCGTTTGCCAGAAGGCCGACGGAACTCTCGGCGGCGTCCGCAAATCACTGCGAAAGTTGACTTCGCAAGGGGCGCAAAGGGTCTGGGCGTTGTAGCGGTTGAGTCTGCTGCCGCAGCGTGCGCAGTACCGCACAGGTCGTACCTGGGTCATCCCCGCTCCCCTGCTCCCCCGGCTGTCGTTTGCCCTGGTCAGCTGGACCGTACCAGCCGTTGACAGGCGCCGCTATACGTTTCATGCATAGCCCGAAAATGCGCCCCACCTGGTTATTTCCGACCGTTCGCGACGACCATCCGTCAAATCCAGGGCGGTATTCCCCGGGCATATGGCCTACCGCTGTCGCGCGAAATAGCCCGTCAAGCCCTGCCCGGTAACCGTTGACCTTGGTCCCCGGCACCGGGCCGACGCCGTAAACACCTGCGGCGCACCAGCCCACCAGAGTGGCGGGCCGGTGGCGAAAGCCCCCGGTGCCGGGTACCGCCTGAACCCCTGCCGCTCCGGATCGGAAAGAAGCACCGTTCGATGCCCACCAGTTCCCATGCCATGTACCAACTCGTCGCAATGTGCGATGAAGCAGCGCACCAGGCGCCGAGGGTGCCGTTCACGGTCTCGCAAGCTCACACGGTGATGCGGTATCACGTGGCGTGCCGGGCCAAGCGCTGCCCACGCAAGGCCGCCGCGCTCCAAACGCTCGTCGAGGCCGGACGGGTGGTGTCGTCCACGACGAAGCCGCGGTGACCCGGATGAACGCGGTCCGGCACATCCATATCGAATCCGGCCCGTTGAGCCTGGACTACCGAGCCAGCGCGGAACAAGCCCAGCACGTCGCCGACGCGTTGGCGAGCAGGTTCTCTGGTCTGGAGCTGACGGTCACGATCGATGACGACGTACACGCCGACATGCCGCCACTGCCGTGCGCCGAACTCTGGGACCGAGCCGTTCACCATCGGCCTGGTTCGCTGATTCGCCCGGCCAGTCCCGAAGGAACACCGCCCATACCGCATGACCGTCCGCCGGAAAGCGCCAGGGCAGAGCTGGTCGTTGAATCAGGCGAGTTTCGAAATCGGTCGGATGTCTAATGCCAGACTCTATGGAGCACAAAACGTTCGTCCAGGCGGACGGCATGCTGGCTGAGTACATGTGCCAGGTCCACCTGATGGAACTGACCGCCGACCGTGCCCGGGAGCTTCGGCACATACATCGGGCGCATCCTCCGGACGAGTGCGTGGTTCACCTAGAGGCGGCATATTTGCTGCTGGTCACGGATGACGTCTGAGCTGCCGAGCCGCGCAGAATCTGCCGCTGAGAACGCTTTTCGTTCTTCCACGCGTGCGCACGGAATCCGACTACGGCGGCGACGGGAGTGAGGCCGTCAGCCGGGCGCGGAGTGTGGGCCAGTCCAGATGGGCCTGTTCGGCCCCGGGTACCGCCAGGAGTGCGGTGCCGCGCAATGTGGCGAGAGTGGTGAGCAGCCATTCGTGGAAGCCGTCTCGCGCCGCCACCTCAGGAACGAGTTCACCAGCCAGATCGCCGACGGCGGCAGTCGCGAGGTTCGCCATCATGGCCGCGACGTCGGCGACATCCACATCGTTGTGGGCGACGGCGTACAGCTCGAGCAGCGCACGGCTTATCGGCAGGTTGTGGACCTCCCACAGCAGGTCGAGCAGGGCCTCGAACCTCCCGGCACCCGGTGGCAACGGGCCGACCTCGGCCTGTACATCGGCCACATAGCGTTCGACGATGCGCTCGAGAGCGGCCTTCACCAACGCGGCCTTCGTCGGGTAGTAGTGCTGCATCGCACCCTGGCTGACACCGGCACGAGCGGCCACCGCTGCAGCGCTCAACGCGACGAACCCGTGCTCGACGAGCATCGATACCGTCGCCCTGAGCAGCCGATCCTGGGTCTCCGCTCGTCGTTCGGCTTGGCTTCGCCGCGGCTTCGTCTTGGCTCTGGTCACCCTCCGAAGGCTAGTACCGCCACTTGCAAGTTACCAACTTATATCTTACCGTTCGCGCATGTCGTCCCCATCGAGCAATGCGCGAGGACTAGCGAACCGCGCCCTCCCGTCCCTGGCTTCCCTGGTGGTCCTCGGCGCCATGCTCACCGAGTCAGCGCTGCGGGATTTCCTACTGGTGAACCTCGGCGTCCAGTTCGTCATCTTTGTGGGCGCTGCCTGCCTCCCGGGGTGGCGCACTCTCCGGATGTCCTATGTCGACATCGCATGGCCTTGGGGACTCGTTGCCCTCGGCGTCCTGACGCTCGCGATGAGTGACAGATCCCCGCTCGCCATAGCTGTGGCCGTCGTCTTTCTGGTGATGGGCGGACGCATGGGCATCGCCGCGCTCGTGCTTTGGCGCCACGGCGAACTCGACCGGGAGCTGCCGCGCTACCGGTTCCAGCGAAAGCGGTGGGCAAAGGCCACCCTGGGCAGCGAGCGGCTCGACATCGTGGCCGAGATCCTGGTCCAGGCGATCTCGAACATCACCGTCATGGCCGTACCCGCAGCGCTGGTGATCGCGATCGACGGTGCCGGGATGAGCGCAGTCGCAGCGGCAGGCATCATCCTGTGGGCGGTGTCGTGGATGCTGGAGTCGGTCGCCGACTTTCAGAAAATCCGTTTCGTCCAGTCGATGTCGACGACGAATACGCGCGGGTATTGCGATGTCGGACTCTGGAACTACAGCCGACACCCCAACTACTTCTTCCAGTGGATGCAGTGGAACGCGATCATCGTCCTGTGCTTGCCGGTGCTGCGCCGATCATTCGACGAATTCACACCCGTCGCGGCGATCGGCGCGGGCATCGGACTGTTCGCACTGTCGGCAATCATGTACTGGTGTCTCGTGTTCTACACCGGCGCTGTCCCGGCCGAGTACTACAGCGCGCAGAAGAGGCCCGGCTACCGTGACTACCAGGCACGGACCAACCGATTCATGCCCGGGTTCCGTCGCCGCGAGCCGTCCGCCAGCCACACTGTGAGCTGAGGGCGCCTCCACCACTATTCGGCTGTGGTGGTAACGGCCTCGGGACAGCTCCACTCGATTCTGGTGACATTGGTGGGCTCGCGGCCGGAGTGGGTGGGGGTCGCGGTCAGGCGCAGACGCGATTGAGCTCGTCGGTGTAGGGGTCGAGGCTGGTGACGTTCTCATCTATCAGCGCGTTGGCGTAGGCGGCGATGACATCCTTCTCCGCACCCTGGGCCAATTCGGCCACGACGCTCAGTTTGTCGGACAGGGCCGTCGCCGTCGCATCGTCCAGGGTGCCGCCGCTCGTGTCGATCGCGGCGTTGATCAGCTGGATGGCCCTGTTGCATTGGAGGGACCGGGCGTGCGCGGGTGCGGCGGGCAGGAAGAGCAGAGCGGCAGCGGCCGCGGAGAGCACAGCGGCGAAGGCCGTCGACTTGATCATGATTTCCTCTCAGAGCGTCGGCCTGATCGTAACGTGGCGGCGTGCGACCAAGATCTTCGCTCCCTCGATCGGGCAACCTCATCCGCTTAACGGATTCACTGCAAGGATGTCCTCGGGCACAAGGTATTTGAAGAACTGCTGTAGCGGGCGATAGTGGCTTCGCGCGTAGTCCGGCGACAACGGCGCGCGGTCCGCTTGCGCGGTCCGGTGAGCAGAGACTCGATAAACAACCACATACAAAGCTGTACATGCGCCGTTCCGTATCAACACGTCTTCACAACTCAGCGTTTCCGCTGGTCAAGGGGATTTTGTGGGGCGGGCGGGGCTCGAACCCGCGACCAATGGATTATGAGATCAAACACTCCGAACGGTGTCCTGACCTGGCAAAACGCTGCTCAGCAGCGAGCATTGCAGCAAGATACATGGCTGTCGGCCAGCGGCTTGTTGATCTTGAACCGTCCGGACTGCGGTACAGGCGGTCTCAGTATCGCGCACTACCCTAATAACAGCTCGGCCCCTAGTATTTGCAGGGCTGAGTTTGTCTGTACCCAATCGTGCCCACGCTACCTGCTTGTGAATCTAGGTCACAACGCCTGGCCGACCGGCATGCGAAGCTAGATCGCGGCGCCGGGGATGCAAGACGCACGGCTACCCGCGGTCCGCCTCCCGCTTGCGGACTTCCTAGTTGACGCGGGCACGTGGTCTGTTCGTCGATCGTCGGGCCGTCCGCCCGCCACCCGTCATCACTGTCACGCTTGTCCGCGAGCGTCCATGCCCACCCCCTGACTCCGGATGCGCTTGGGATGCCGAGTCGTGTATCCATCAGTCTGTGACTCAGAGACATCGAGGTCGGATAACCGACCGAGCCCGTCGCCGCGTCTACGCAGACTTTGGCGAGACTTGCCTTATGCCGGATTGCCCGAATCCGAACAGACTGCCGGACGGCACTCCGCTCCTGGAGATCGCCCATATCGCTTCCCCGTCGCCCGGAGGACCGCGCGCAGACATCGAACGATCAGCCGAAGATCTTTCTGGCGTGCACAACCTCGTACTCGTCTGCGCTGCCCACCACAGGATGATTGACTCACTCCCCCAGGTGTATTCTGTGTCGGAACTGAACCGTCTTCGGATTCGGCATCTTGAACTTGTTGCGGTAGGCGCGCTGCGCGCTTCCAACGTAGTGCCAGCGATACCAAGCCCCGACACAGCCAACCGGCTACAAAAAGCTCTCGGCATCTGGGAGGCGGAACGCGAAAACGCCTCCGAAGAATTCTGGCAGACACTGTTCACCCACCGGCCCGAGCTGCTCAAGTTGGTCACGCAAGGACGCCCGTTCGTCCTGAATTCGAAATGCTATGTTGGCGGCAAGGCTATCGATAACTGCGGCGGCCAGGTCGTCGACTTCCTCGCCCAGTGCAGTGGAGACGCGATTCTAATCGAGATCAAAACACCGACTGCAGCGCTCATGGGTCGTGAATACAGAGCAAACGTGCATCCCCCTTCGCCGGAACTAGCTGGCGCGGTCGCTCAAGCGTTGAACTACCGTCTGACCCTACTTAACGAGATGGCCACGCTCAGCATGAATTCACCAGGCCTCATTGCCCACCACCCCTCAATCGTGGTCATCATCGGCGACGGCAGCCGCGCCGAGCTCTCAGCAGGGCAGCGCAGGTCGTTCGAGTTGTACAGGCAGTGCATGAAGGACATACTCGTGGTCACCTACGACGAACTATTTACATCACTGGCAGATTTGGCCGTGTTGCTGGAGCCCGACGCCACCATGTAGCGCTTGCGGCATCAGTTGTAGTTCGCCGGGCCCAGCGCTTCGAGAGGAATCGACAGTACCGGATTATGAGTTCAGTCACTGTCAGCGATGTACCAACCAGCGAAGAACCTGCTGATCAGAGCAGTAGCAGGCGGGCACGTCACGCCAGGGTACGCCGACCCGAATACGCCAGCGGATCCGCCGATCAGGTGGCCGTTGCTCCATCTCACTTGGTCGTCCGAGGTTGTTCGGGCAAGGCAGCAGCGGCTTGAGTCGAGGCCATAGGGAGTCGGTCAGGGCAGCCCTTCGGGTCACCACTAGGGGTGGTTACGAGGTCTCCGGTGTTGCGTTGGACCTTGGTCGATCAACCAGTTACCGGAGATGTCGCCCCATTCAAAACCATTCTGTCGGAGCGGCTCTCAAGGCCAATCGAGTCACTTCGAGACGAACCCTAGTCGTCCTCACTCTCGATCGAGAAGTGAAGCCGCTGTCCCAAAATACTGCCGGATGGGTCTCCATCATGGAGGGTTAGCACAACCGCGTCATCGAAGACTGAACGATCGGAGAATTCACCCCATGGTACTTTGTCGCTGTTCATAGTTACGATGTGTTGGTATTCGTACTCGTCAGCGGAGGCGGCAGCGATCTCGACGGCCTTGGCGGTCTGTCGCTCATCAACGTCGGCAAAGATCGAGCTGTCATGGATGAGAAACCCGGGGCCGCGGCCACGGCGCGCCATATCTTCGCTAAGTGCGATGTCGTAAGCGAAAATTGCCATCAGATGAACACCACCCGACCCAGTCTTTGGCAGGACCACTTTAAACTGTATGCCAGCTTTTCCTGGGGATACGCGCAGGTCTGCAGGCTCCCCATATAGATACTCCATGATCTCTCCGAACCTCGCGATAATTTCCGCGCGCTGTTCAAACCGCTCCTGTACGTCCAGCTTGGTCCGTGATAAAAGGTCCAGCTCGTCTGACTTAAGCTTCGACTTTCTATCGCTCAGTTCGCGCAGTGTGCGGATCTGCTCCTCGATCCGGGCCACCTCGACTTGAGACTCAGCTAGGCTTCGCTGGAGCGCGGCGAGATCATCAAGTGCCCCGCCCGTCCGGAGCAGCTGGAGATCCTGCTCCTGCTGGGTAGCAAGCCTGGCTTGCTCAGCCTCCCGCTGGGTGACCCGCTCTCGAATGCGTCGTGTTTCGTCTGCTAAGTATGCGATCCGATTGGCGGTAATCTGCCGTTGGAACTCAGCTGCTTCGTCAAGGCTACGCACGATGGCGTCGCCAAGTACGATTCCTGCCTCGCTAAACAGCTCCTCGATGCTGATATTGCTAGCCGCGGATTCGTCCGCAGCCTGCGACTCGTACAAGGCGAGCTGTTGGCGGTCTGCAAAGTTCTCGTTACCCAGGGACTTGATTCGCGCCGTCGCTTGCTGGACGCGTGCCTCGATCTCGCGGTACTCCGGAAGCACCGAAAACGTTCGGATGTCTCGGGCTAGCTTCTCCGAACGACGCTGAACTCGCACGAGTTGGGGTTCGAGTGCCGCGATCTGAGACTCAATGCTGTTGTCCGGATCATCAGCTAGTGCAACGCGTGATTTACGATTTTTGAGGTCTGCCCATTCCTTCGCAAAGCGCCAATCTAGATTGAGTAGGTAGGAGTTCTCCGCCTGGACTGCCTCAGCGCGTTGGTTTGCGAGCGTGCGGAACGGATCAATCAGCGAATCCGAACGATAGCGAGCGAAGTGTCGTATAAGACTGCGGAAGCTGGGCGGATCGGCTGATGATCCTGCATTGCTGAAACACTCTCGACCAAGCCAATTGGTCCACTGGCGGGGGCCGATGTCGACAACGTCAGACAATGGCGCATCATTCCGGTCAATGAGGCCTGCTGCTACTGCGTTGCCTTGAACGTGTATTTCGCCTGGGGTATCTGGACCACGAGAAGCACGGAGCGTAATCCCAGCTCTCGTGGTAAGCGACAGGGTGAAGTACCACCGGTTGCCCTTCATCTGCTCCAGACGGTCGCTCATGTTTGCGCCGAGACAGAAGTCGATCAGGGCGATGACGGTTGTTTTTCCTAATCCATTTCGAGAGTCTGTCTTCGTTGCTTCTTTTGCTCGGTCCGCAACGACGATGTTGAGTCCATCCCGGAACTCAATCGCTCTGAATTCAGCGAAGTTCGCGGTCAATGAGTTTAATCGCATGTCACACCTGCCATTCGAGCACGCCACTTTCGATGGTGACCGCGCCAATCATGAAGAGCAGTGTGAGTGCCTCAGTAAAGGAGTCAAAAGATACCTCAGGTCGCGCTGACCTGTAGGAATGCCATAGCTCGCTTACCGTGGTATTCGTGGCACGCAACGATAGGAGGGTTCCAGATCTACCAAGGATGCTGTCGGACGCGGGGACGTACTTGGTTGGGAGAATCATGCGGCGGGTGCCTCGAACACGTCGCATACCTCGAACAAGTGACACAACACCGCTGCGGCTGCCGCGCGGATAACAAAGAGCCTCGAACCATCTGTTTGGGGAGAAGCGGCGCTGTTGGTGCCAAAGTCGACCAGCGACAGGAACAACGCGTCGCCAGAAGCCCCCTGAGCGAGGAGACGGTCATACTCGGCAACAAATCCGGCTCGGAGGCGCTCCGGGAACCGCGACGACAACTGAGCTTGCCGTCGAATGTAGTCCGCTACCTGCGGGGCCTGAGATAGGCCAACGTTCATTGTCGGGCGTATCGCGTCCGTCAGATCGTTGGCGTCCATTTTTGCCTGCGGTGGCACTGCGACCATCGGAGTTGAGGGAAGCACGACGTCGCCGTCCGCGAAGGCATTGCAAACGATCTGCAACTCAGCAAACGAGACCATTGTTGCTCCCACAGAGAGCTTGTCAGCCGTCGCCTTCTCGGCGGCACGCTTCCACTCCCGAAGTGTCGCAACGGGATAATCGGAATCGATCTTGTCGACCAAGCTGTGGTGATGAGCACAGAGGACGATCAGATTGGGGTAACTATCCCGGGCTGCCGGCGAGAGCGATGGGTTGGGTCGAGGCCCCTTGTTCGAGGACCCTTCGATGTGAGCGATCTCGCCAAGGATGACGGGACCTGTTGCACTGAATTCAACTATCGCAGAAGGGCATCCAGGGAACCCGCAGTAGTGGCCCGAGGTCAAGAAGAGTTGCTTCAGCGTGAGATCTGAGTAGTTCCTCGCCATCGAAACTCCCCTCCGCTGCGGTGAACCCCATGCCTTGTGATAGCGCGGTACGACGCGGCGAGCGCGTAGACGGGCTCGCCGCGTCCATCATTGCATGCACTGTAAGCAATGAGCGTCGGAACCGACGGCGTGGCTCGTGCGGGCTATAGGCGTGGCTCTGTCAGCACTGGCCGTTGTCGGCGGCGGGTGAATCAGCGTGACGTTGACATCATGGGAGTCGCGGGGGTCTCGTCGGTACTGCTGGTGACTCCATCCCCTTCTTGTGGTCCCTACCCGAAACCGCTGCTCGGCCCGCACGACTCGACTACCGCACTGAGCGCGTCCTGGCGCGCGAACACGCCACCGCAGGTGGCGTAGCTCTAGACGTAACCTCCGCACCTGACGCAACCACCCACCTAACCCTACCTTTGTGGTCCCTTCCTTCCGGTCCTTCCCATCCCAAATGTTTGGTGTTGGCTCCCTCCCCACCCGGCCGACACTCTCTATGAACAGCGAAGCCATAGAGAGTGTCGGCCGGGTGGGGAGGGAGACGGCGCCAAACACCCCAGCTCACGGCGATTTTTACGTCGAGGTGCCGGGACAGTGCCGGGACTTGGTATGTCCCGTCAATATCCCGGCGAAGTCCCGTCAATGTCCCGGCAAGTACGGGGGTCCGGACATAGCCGAAGGCCCGTCAGGCGGGCTGACGGGCCTTCGGCTCTTCAGGTGCGATTCGAGCGAGTCCGGGGTTGTATGCGGTTGTCGATGCTGCTTCTCGGCTGGCTACGGACCACCGTTGCGGATGCTGACGGCGATTTCGCCGTAGGCGCGGACGCCGAATCCGCTGCGGTTCGGATAGGTCCGATCGCCGAACCAGATGTCGAATCCAGCCGCGGCCAGCATCACTTGCACCGCGGCGATAGCGTCAGCGTCGCCCGTCATGCGGAGCTTGATCACACTCGTCACTGCTCTTCTCCTGCTGATCCGAAAGTGTCGGTGCATCCACACGCACCCCAGTCGTCGACGTCGAACAGATCTGGTTGCTGCTCGATCCGTTGTCGAAATACCGTCAAGGGCAGGGGTTTCGATGTGCCGTCGGTGCGATCACGCAGGATTGCCACGTCCTTGCCGAGCACGGTGCGCGTGGTGTTCTCCTCGTTTTCCCACTCCAGGTAACGTTGGCGGTCGACCGTCAGGAGAAGCCGCCATTGGGCTTGCCCGCCGCGGACGCAGCCGCCGCCGCAGTTGGCGTGGTGGAACCCGAGCCGGTACAGCCGCGGGGGCTCGATCCCGCGGCGGCGGAACACCTCCAGCAGCTCCGGCTTTGGCGTATAGGGCGGGTCCAGCAGTGGTGAGCGGATCACCCACGGCCGCCACGGCGCGATAGACCGCTGGTGACGCTCAGGTTCGGTCCAGTCGAACCCGAGGTACACGATGGTTGCGGCCGGATCGAAGTGCTCATCCATGTACCGGCGCAGCAGCTCACGCTTCAACACCCGCGAGCACACCGCGAGCCTGTTGTTCGGCACACACCGAAGATCGCGACCGACCTGCATCGGTGTGCGCCCGTCACTGATGCGCACCCACTGGCAACCCAAGCGGTCGGCTACCTCGCGACCGAACCGCCAGTTGTCGGCGTCTTCGGCCATCGTGTCTGCCGTCAGCAGTATCACCTGGTCAGGGCCGTACTGTTCGACGACCCGCCACGCAACTTCGGCTGATCCGGCGCCCGTGGAGAACTGCACCACATGCATCAGTCCAGTCCTTCCGGGGTGACCGCCCGCGCAGCGATCAGTGTCCGCGTCACCGCGGACTTGCTGACCTTGAACCGGTCGGCGATCTGCGCATGAGACCAGCCTTCCTGATGGCGCAGGCGCAAAATCGCGGTCACGGTGTCGGGGTCGCGACGTCCGGACGGGTCGGCGCTGCATACCTGCTCGGCGACCACCGCCCATCGGTCGACCTCCGCACCGGGCGCCGGTGCGTGATGCGTGGGCGCTTCGATCGCGGTCTGTTCGGCGGTGCGCAGCTCCGGGGGCGCCTGTTGCGCGGTCAGTTCGGTCGAGGTCGACCGGGTTTCGGTGTGGACCTCGCGCACCGAGACGGTGCGTACCGGTTCCGGCCGCTGCGCTGGCTCCGGCTCGGTGCGCACCGCCGGTTCGGTGCTGGTGTGGTCGGTGCGTGCGAGCACCAGCAGGGCGACGGTGGCCTGTCCGATGGCGCCGTCGATGATGAGCGGGAACAGCCATGCCAGGTGTTCGCTCATCCCGACCTGAATCGACAGCTCGCGCAGGGCGTCGAACGACAGCCGGAATGCGCCGACCGCGATGGCGGCGGTAAGTGCGACAACAGCCCAGTAGGCCAGGCGTGCCTTGTTCTGGGCGCGCACGAGCAGCCCGACACCGTGGGTTGCTGCCAACAACGCGATCGGCGGGAAACTGGCGACGAACGCCGCGACCGGCTGCTTGCCGTCCGGTGCGTTGATCCATGCGTGAACGAGGTTGCCCGCGATCGACATCGCCGCGACCAAGAGCAATTCGCCCCAGAAGAACCGGATCGCCGAGACCTGCTCGCGGGTCCGTGCACCGGCCTGTGCATCGTCTGGTGCGCTGCGGTGCGCAGCAGGATCGCTGCTGCGCACGACGTCCGCACCGGAGCTGAGTCCGGTCACGGCTCACGCACCCTTGCTCGCGGCGGCCGGGGTGTAGACGGCGGTGAACAGCCGCGCCCGCGGGTACTCGGGGTCGGGTCCGGTGTAGGTGACCGACAGGGTCGCACCGATCTCGAAGTCCTCGCTGCCTGCGTTCTCCAGTGCCAGCCCGATGGCCTGTTCCATGCGCCAGGACACGTACAGGTTGCGCGGTCCGGCGCCGGTGTCGAGGGTTACGACGGTCTGCATGACCGGCTGGCCGTTCTCGTCGAGTTCGACCTCACCGGGCGCCCCGCCGAACTTCAGCTTGGGTTCCTCGACGGCGGCGACGATGCGGCCGTAGACGGTGGTGCCGGGCTTGCTGGTCTTGGTGAACGCCGACGCGGGGCGTGCGGCACGGCGGAAACGCTGTCCGAAGGTGTTGGTGCTCATGATGGATGGGGTCCTTCCTGTTGTGGTGTTCAGCGGGTGCGGGTCCGGTCGGGCTGGCCGCGGCTGGTCGTGGTGGGGTGCAGGTCGTGGATGCTGCGCGGGGATCGGGGCCGGTCGAGGTAGGCGACCGGTTCCAGTTCGTCGAGGTCGTGCCCGGCGTCGAGGTGGTCGCAGAGGTCCTTGCCGTCGCGGGCCTGCAACACCCGGACTTCGCCGACGCGGTCGGCGAGGGATTCGGCGACCTGGGCGGCGTGGCGGTAGCCGGGCCGGTCGCGGTCGGCGACCACGATCACCCGGCCAGCGCCACGCAGCCAGCGCGCGTGGTCGTTGGTCCACTTCCCCGCGCCCATCGCGTTGCACGTCGCGAGCTGCCCGGCCTGGCGGGCTCGCTGCACGTCCTTCTCGCCCTCGCACACGTACAACTCGCGTCCGGTGTCGAGCGCTTCGCGCACGTCGGCGAGCTGCCACGGCAGCGGCGCGAAACCGGTGTTGACCCACTCGGTTCCGGTCCAGCGCCGTTGGTAGAAGCTCTTGGCGTGCCCGTGCTCGTGCGGGGTGTGCAGCCGCACCACCGCGCCCTCGACACGACCATTCGGCCACCGGTAGACGTAGGTGTCGACCGCCTCGGGCTCCCCGATCTGGGCACCCAAGTCCCGCTTGGCGGGCAGCGGGAACCGAGCCGCGAGAATGGCTTTCTCGACCGGCGAGGCGACGCTGACCGGGCGGGCGGGCCGCCCGCCGGCCGCGTACGGCCGACGGACGGAACCCTGCTGGTTGGTGCGCTCGGGCAGCCGGTCCCACAGGTCGCGCACCCGTAACCCGATGCGGTCGAGCACTTCTTGGTCGTCGCAGCGTGCCCAGCAGCGGACCATCGTTTTGCCCTGCCGGGGGTCGTAGCGGACCCCGAGGCTGGGGTTGTGGTGGTGGCCGTCGCCCTCGTGGACCGGGCACAGGTAGTTCGTCCACTGTTGCGGCTCCCGCGGCCACTTGGCCGGACCCACCCGGCGAATCAACGCGGCGGTGACGACCTCGTAGGAACGTCCTTGCTGCGAAGCCTGTTCGGTCATCGTCACCGCCCCCGCTCGATCTCCGGCCGTTGAGCGGCGGTGAGGATGCGGGCCTGCTCGATACTGCGCCGCTGCACCCCGTCCAACGAATCGACGCCCGGCAAGGACAACATCCGCCGCACGGAACTGGGCGAGCGCGACCACAAGTCGTGCACGTCCTTCAGGTACTTCCACTCCCCCGGATGCGGCCCATTGCGCCACCCCTGGTCGATAGCTTCTTGCTGGGCGTACAGGCTGTGAATCTCCGACTCACTGGCGCCCGGCCGGTCCCGCAGCCGCGACAGCCGGTCAACTTCAGCGAACGCTTCGCGCATCGCTTCCTCGTGCTCGATGTGCATGCTCACCGCCCCCGCCCGACCTGTCCGCGGCCCGCTCGGGGGGTTGACTGCTGGGAGGTGGCGCGGTCGATGTAGCGGCGGGCGGCGTCGCGGACTTTCTCGCTGTCTCGACCGGCCAGTTGCCCGGCCTGGCGCAGACTGCGGTTCTGGAGGTCGGTGACCCCATCGCCGCCGCTGTGGTCGATGTTGTCGAGGAACCGGAACATGGTGTCCGGCGCCTGCCGCCAGTCCTCGTAGGCGTCGGTCAGGTAGCTCCAGTGCTCGGCGTGCGGCCCTTCGCCCCACCGCTGATCTGTCTCGCGGCGCTGCGCGGTGATGCGGTCCAGCTCGGCATCGGTAGTGCCCGGCTGGTACATGTCCTCACCCAGCTGGGTGTAGCGGGCGAACTCGGCGCGCATAGCTTCCTCGTGCTCGCGTTCCATCACCGGCTCCGCTCGATGCCGTTGCGGCCGTCGCCGTTCCGGTCCGGCCGTGGCCAGGACTGGGTGTCCGGACCGGCCTGCTCGCGGCCGGTTCCGGTGAGGTCGTGCAGGTAGCTGGCGCGCTTGCCCACCGGGCCGGTGTCGCCCGACTGCCGCCCCGGCTCCGCGGTCGGCGCCGCGCCGTTGCCGGTGCCGGTGCTGCGCTGGCGGTTGCCGTAGCGCTCGTGTTCGGGCGTGGACTGCACGAGTTTGCGCACCGCTTCGTCGCGTTCCTGTTTGAACTGGTCACGCTCGGCGGTGAGCTGCTCGACACCCGGACGGTCCCGCAACTCGCCGATCTCGGCAGCCAGGCGCAGATTACGGTTCTTCAGCGCCTCGATGTGTCCCTCGGCGGAGTCGAGTTTGCGGCGGATCTCGTCGCGGTCGGCGGTGACCGAGTCCAGGCCACGTTGCAGCGTCCCGACCCGGTTTTCCAGCCGGTCCCGGTCGGCGGCCATGTCGTTCAACTGGCGCTCCACCTGCGCCAGCCGGTCGACGCCGGCGGTGTCGGGTGGGCGTTCGCGGTCGGTGTTCTCGCGCTGCCGGGCGGCATGTTCGGCCTGCTCGTGGTGAACCTGTCCGGACAGCGTCCGCTCCCGCAGCACGGCCTCCCGGTCGGCGAGCTGCCCGGCGACGCTCTCGGGGCGACCGTAGTCGACGTACTGCTTCGCGGCGTTGAGGGTGTCGCGGGTCTCGACCGCCAGAGTGGTGCCGTCCGACCACGACGTGCCGCTGATGTTGCGCTGCAACCAGCTGGTGGCGCTGTGCTCGGTGGCGAACGAGCGGGATTCGGTCAGCTTCCCGCCATCAGGATCGGTCCACGTCATTTGCGCGGTGTAGCGGTGGCGATGGTCTTGGGCGGCGTCGATACGTGCGAGCAGCGACTCCTCGGCGTTGGCGCGGCGCGCGGCGTCCAGGCTTTGCTGCCAGTCCTGCTCATGCTCCACCTCGGCGCGCTGGCGGGCGTTGACCGTCTCACGAGCGACGTGGGCGCGGTAGCGCAGTGCATCGATGCCGCGGACCTTGTGCGCTTTGGCGAAGAGGTTGCCGACCCGGAAATGCGGGAAGATCGTCGCCGAGTCCAACCCGTCGAGGGCTATGCCCTGCTCGGTGCGGGTCAGGTGCGCGTTGCCGATGAAGCCGCGGGCCAAGCGGTTGCGGTGCTCGGCCAGCGCGTGAGCGTCGCGGGCGCGCCGGTCATGGTCCACGCGGGGGTCGTTCGCGCGGGCGGCGACCGTTTGGACGTGTACGCGGTAGCGGTCGATCGCCTGGCTGGTCCAGGTCAGCTGATGCTTGCGCATCACCTCGGCCTCGCGGCGCTGCTCGCGCAGCGTCCGGCTGATCTGCTTGCGGATCTTGCGGCGCTCCAGGAAGTTGCGGGCCTGGGCGTGCAGGCGGGTCAGTTCCGGCAGCGATCGCGCGAACTTGCGGGCCTCGGCGATCATCTCGTCTTCCGGGCTACGGTCGGTCATTGCGGTGGATTCCTCTCAGTGGTGGGTGTTTTCGGTGTTCATCGGGTGCGCTCGACGCGGTTGCGTCGGCGGTCGAGTTCGTCGGCAGCGGCGTCGGTGAGCTTGAGGCGGGTCGCGTACCGGCCGCGGGCGCGAGACAGCCAGATGTCGGCGGCGTCCAACTTCTCGTCGGCCATCGCCAGCGCGGTTTCCGCGCCGAGGGCGGCGTCGGCGGGGTCGAGCGGGTCGCCGAGGTTGTCGACCGCCAACGCGTCGGGGTGGCGGCGCAGGGCGGCGTACTCGCGCCGGATCTCGCTGATCTCGCGGCGCAGCTGGAAAAGCCGGTCGTCGACGCTGTGCAGGCGCTCGTACAGATCAACCGGCGCGGTGCGGATCGGGTCGTCGGGGGTTCGGTTGGTGCTCAACGGTTTTCCTTCCTTGTGGTTGGTCACTGGGCGGGGGTGGTCGTGGTGGGGAGGTTGGTCTCGTGCTGGGCGCGGGCGCGGTCGATGCGCTCGACCAGGGCTCGCAGCAGCCCGACGAGGGCGGTCGCGACGGCGGCGACGGCGTGGCTGATACCGGCGGTGACGGTGCTGATGGCCTGCGGCAGGGGCGGGCGGTGGGCGGCGTTCCACCACAGGTAGGCCACCCACGCGCCGCCGTAGACGGCCAGCGGACCGACCACCAGCGGCCCCTCACCCCACCCGGCGGTCACGGCTGCGCCGACCACAACGGCGGACCCTGCCGCGGTGCGCCGCGCGGTCTGCGCGCGTGACCGCGCCGGGACCGGCGCCACCGCGTCGGCGGCCTGCTCGGCGGGCTCGTCGTCGAGGTCGGGCACGACGGTCAGCGCGGCCCGGCGCACCGGCTTGGTGTCGGCGGCGGGTCGTTCGGTCTGCGCGGGGGTTGCGGTTGGGGCGGTGTCGAGGTCGGCGATGCCAGCCAGCCAGTCCTCGACTTCGTCGGCGAACAACTCACCCGCGATCGCGGGATCGGTCGGAGTCGCAGCAGGGTCGGGCCGCCGCTGGCCCTCGTTGTCGTCGTTGTCGTCGTGAGGTCGGATGATGCGCATGGGGTTGCCTTTCAATCGGTTTCGGAGAAATGGGAGGGCCAGGCGGTCGCGTCGGCGGTGACGGTCTCGGCCTCGGGTTCGGCGCTGGTGGTGCCGGGCAGGGGGCGCACGGTGGCGGGGTCGACGGGCACGACGTGCCCGAATTGGGCGCGGCCGGCCTTGGCGTAGACGAATTGGCCGGTGTCGAACTGGCGGACGCGGTCGGGGTCGACCAGCCACTTCTCACCGACCGACACCTGACCTTCGTCGCCGGTGCGCTGGCCCTTGATCAGGTGCCGCGATGGCAGCATGTGCCGGACCGACCCGAAGTGCTTGCACAGTTCTCCGGCGTTCTCGACGTAGCCGAGCAGCACCCCGCCCGCACAGGACTTCAAGATCCGGTCGAGCGCCCACTGATCCCCGGCGACACCCTCGGGGCTCTGGGCGGCGAACAGCACGCTCACGCCTTGGGAGCGGCCTCGCTCGCACACCTCTTCCAGCCCGATCGAGCCCTGGCCGGTGGTGAGTGCGCTCAGCTCGTCGATGATCAGGGTGACGCTGCGGCGCTGGTCCTTGGCGGTGCGGGCGGCGCGCTGCATCAGCATCCGCAGGATGGCGGCGACCTGGGCGCGGGCGGCGTCCTTGTCCAGGCCGGGCACGGTCACATACAGCACGTCGAGGTCGTCGAGGTCGACGCCGCCGTCGAACACCATCCGCCCGTCCTCACCCTGGAGGCTGTCGAACAGGTTGGATGCCTTGATCAGCATGTCGGCGAGCTGGTCGACCTTCTCCGACTGGAGGGCTTCGACCATCCGCTTCACGTCCGGAGCGTTGCCCCACAGATCCAGCAGAGTCTCGGGATTCAGGCGCTGCAGGAACTCTCGGCTCGACCGGGGTGGCCCGGCCGGAGCGTCGACGACGAGCGAGACGATGCGGCGGCGCAGCTCGTCGAAGTGCTGGCCCTCGGAGGTCGACGCCTGTCCGGCGTTGAGCATGTCGCCGAGTACGGCGCGCTGGTCGCGGGCGCGCATTGCCCACACGTTCAGGCGGGCGCCGTGGGGAACCTCGGCGATGCGGTCGGCGGCGATACCGCGGCGCTGGGCGATCTCGCGCAACTCGTGGCCTAAGACCTTGTCGTCGTTGCCGCCCTTGCAGGACACGACCACCAGCAGCGGGCGTGGGTGCTTGCCGCGCATGCCCGGCACGTCCTTCCACCGCTGCCAGGCGTTCCACTCGTATTCGAGCATCCCGATCGCGTACCGCTTGAGCAGCTCCGTCTTGCCCGTCCCGGTCGTGCCGAACGCGGCCATCTGGCGGCGCGCTTCCTTGTGCGGCACCACCATCCACGCCTGATGCCGCGCGGTCAGCTCCGACCACACACCGAGAGGTTTCGCCGAACGCCGGTCCGCCAGCGGTCCCAGCACGATCCCGTCCGTTGTGGTGAACGGGGCACCGACCGACCGCGCGGCGCGGGCGGCCCCGGCGAACTGCCGTGCCGCGAGCGCCGCCTGCACCCGCTCGGTGCGGCCCAGGTTCTTCAACCCGACGGTGTTGGTCTTGTGCACGAACGACGCCCACCAGTACGTCGCCGCCAGCGCGGCCACCGGGGCACCGAGCAGGACCATCGTGCGCAGCCCGCCCATGTCGCCGTCGGCGACCCGTGCCGCACCCGACCACAACAGGGAAGCCGGGGTGATCCACGATCCGCCGGCCATCGCCGACGCCGCGGGCAGCAGCAGCGACCCGATCGCGAAGTTGCGCAACCGGTGCGGCGCAAACGGCCAGCGCGCCGCGACGGCCACGATCATGACCAGCATCGCCACGATCACGACACCGCACACCGTCGCTGTCGAGGCCGCGTCACCGACCGCGGACAAGTCCAGCGTCGGCAGATCCCAGCCTTCGACGTGGCGGATCGGCGGCGCCTGCGGCACCAGCGGGCCGCTACCGGCACCCGGCTCCACTGGCGGCGCGGGCGGCTGGCCGGTCGTGGGGGCTTGCGCGCTGCCGGTTGGGTCGCAGTCCTGGGGAGTGATGATCGGCTGGCAGTTGCTCATGATGCTTCCTGCTGGGAGAGATGAATGAGGTTGCGGCGCCGACGATTCGGGCTCGCCGCCTTGCTGGACTCGCGCAACTGCGCGTACTTCTTGAGCCACGCGGCCCATTCCGCGTCGAAATCGCTGACCACCAGATGCAGTTCCAGCCGTCCGAACTCCTGGTCTGGCAGCCGATCGGAAGCGGCGTTGACGTTGTCGCGGACCGCTCGGGACCGGCACAGGTAGAGCACGCCGACCATCGGTTCGACGTCGCTGTCACGGGCGGCGCGGATCGCGCCCCGCAACGCGATGTCCATGTGTTCCGGCTGCTTCTTGGACAGCTCGACCTCCAGCGCCCACCAACCGTGGACACCCTCCCGAACACCGAGAAACCGCCCGTCGTGGATATGGGTGCGGCCCAGACGGGGCTCGCGGCCAGTCGACACCGGCACCGGGGTGTTCGACCGCGGTCCGCCCTCGGCAGACTGCACACGATGGCGCAGCACCCGCTCCGACACCCACAGCTGCGGATCGGAACCGACCAACATCACCCGCGCCTGCGCCACCGCCCGGTAGTGCTCGGCCAGCGCCAACCGCGGACGCCAATCACTGGGCCGCCAACCCAAGAAGCGAGCCGCGGTCACGCGGGTGGGCACCACCCACTTCTCACCCGCCTGAACCTCTTCGGGCTCGTACACGTCGCCGTCGCGGACGAGGTCGGCGACCAGCGCGTACACGTGGTTGCGCTCCATCCCCAGGAACCAGCCCAACGTGTCCCGCTGCATCCCATTCATCTCCGACAACGCCGCCAACACCGACGTCTTCCGCGTTGTCGACCGCTGCGGCCGGTCAGGGATCAGAGCCTGAACGGTGGTGCGAGGCAGGCCAACTCGACGCCCGATCTCGGCCTGACTGAGCCCGCGACCGTGCAACCGCGTGACCTCCCCGAGCGTCACCTCCACCCGACGGGCACGGATGCCCAGGGTGCGGGCGATCTTCTGGTAGCCCATTCCCGAGGCGCGCAACGCGGTGATGGACTCGTCGAGATCCGCCCCGTGACTCTCCTTGTTGGGGTTCATCGGGTTCGCTCCCTTCCCTGCCGCGAGCCGCGGCTGTGACCGGCCGCGCGGCGACGCTCGGCGATGTCGGCGCGGGCCTGCGCGATGAACTCGCGCATCTCCGTCGCATCCACCCCTCGCCGCTCCGCGGCCATCGCCGAGCGCGTCCACCGCGCCAGCTGCAATGCCTCCAGCTGCGCCTCACTCGAAACTCGCTTCGGCACCGCCGATTCCGCGTCGTACAAGTGCGCCTTCAACGGCCCCCGCGACCCACCCCGAGCCCGCAGCACCTGCGCCTCGTACTCACCACCAGGGCTCTTGCCCTCACGGGCGAGCTGGCGACGGGTCCGCAAATGCTGCGGCGCCAAACCCCACGGCCACGTCGGCAGACCGAACCGCTTGCCATCCGGATCGTGAAACCGGCTCATCGCGAACGCTCGATCCCGCGGGAGCGCCCCCGCCGCGGATGGTCCCAGTCAGCTGTGATCTCGGCGCGGATCTTCGCCGCCGTCGCCGGATCGTGGCGGTAGTCGAGTACTCGGTTCCACACCGCGGCCCACTCGGCGTGCACCTGCGTGCCGGTGTCCCCCGCGTGCCGCATCCTCGACATCTCGAACTCGTTGTCGCAGTAGTCCTTCGTCTCCGATGCGTCACCAGCGGCGAACGCCATGTCGACCAACACCCCGTGAACGAGGTCCAACCGGGCTTCCTCCGCCTCCAACTCGGCACGCTCGCGGCGACGGTCCGGCGCGCTCACCGCGCCACCCCCTCGCGCAATTGCGACCGCGGCACACACGACCCCGCTGGCTCCGCCGGAACCCCCGCGTCGAGCGGGCGGCAGATGTTCGGCGACGGCACATAGTCCTGCTGATCGATCCACGCCGCGGTGCACCCGCCCATCCCGATGAGCAGCAGCACACCGAACGCGGCCAGCCGCACCATCGGCGGCAACAACCCCAACGGGGCGAACACCGCACTGGTCCCGGTGAACTCCGGACCAGCCATCGAATGCAACGGGTTGTGACCACCACGGCGGTCGAAATGCGTGACCGTGTAGCCCTGAACAGGCGGGTCCTGCCGCCACGGCGCGCTCATCGCCGGACCTTCCAGCGCCTCGACGACCGCCAGAACGCGATCGCGCCCAGCAGCATCACCGTGAAACCGACAACCTCAGGCGCCGTCAGCACGAGGTAGCCGACCGCGGTAGCGGCGACCGCAAGAATGAACGTCCGCGCCCGCATCAGAACTCACCGCCCTTGCGGCTACGACCGCGACGGCGGCGGACCTGCGCAGACTTCAACGCGAGCCGCGTGTAATGAGCCTTCCGAGCCTGATCAGCGCGGTAGGCCCGCTCCTCCGGGCTCAACAGCCCATCCGGGTCGACAATGCGGTCGAACTTGCTTGCCATCGCCGCCCGCGCCTTCGCAGTGCGCGCCGCGCGATCGGAAGTCTTCGCCCAGGACTCGTGCGCCGCGATCCGCGCCTGCAATGTCCGCTCGACCGGGGTGCTCATGCCACACCGCCGTTGATGACGGTCGCGGCGGGCCGAATCAGCGCCAGCAGCTCGTCACGCTCGACCCGCAGCAAGCGTCCGTTCACCCTGAAGCCGTTGAGATCACCGGCCGCGATCCAGTTTCGAATCGTCTTCGTGTCGACGTCGACGAGCGCCGCCGCGGTCTTGAGGCTGATCAGATTCCGGGCCTCAGTAGAAGCCTTGTCCATCAATGCCCGCTCCTTCTAAAAGTGGGAAATGCGTTGCAGTTCCCCACTTTTCGCGGAAACTTCGGGCGTAAGCACCGCATAGGTGGACTTGTCCAGACGTCTCAGGTACCGTTGAAGAAGTCCCTAGACGTCCCTGATATTGGAGGCGAAATGGCGAACGAACGCCTTCGCAATGCGATGCAGCAGGCTGGCCTCGACATCCCGGACGTCGCGGACAAGGCCGGTGTGGAGCCGAAGACCGTCGAACGGTGGATCACGAAGGGCCGCGTGCCCTACCCGAAGCACCGGCATGCCGTCGCCGCGCTAGTCGGAGAAACCGAGAACTACTTGTGGCCGGACGCTCTCGCGCCAGAACGGAAGGTCGAGGTTGCACAATCAGAAGTCCTGACGGTCTACCCACACCGCAGTGCAATTCCAAGCGACCTGTGGAAGCGGCTGCTGTCGAGCACCAGCGAACAACTCGACGTCCTCGTGCTCGCGGGCTTGTTCCTTGCCGAGGAGCCCGAATTCACACGAACCCTGCGCAAGAAGACACGCGACGGACTGAAGGTTCGACTGCTGTTCGGTCGCCCGACTGCGGCCGAAGCCGACAAGCGGAGCGCCGAGGAACGTCTGGCGGCAGGCACCGTGCCCTCGCGTATCAACAACGCACTCGCGCTGATCGAGCCGCTGGCCGAGATCGACGGCGTCGAACTTCGATACCACGACACGACGCTCTACAACTCGGTGTTCCGATTCGACAACGAGATGATTGTCAACATGCACGTCTACGGGCTGCCGGGTGCGCATGCCCCAGCGCTTCATCTGCGCCAGCTGCCCGCTGGCGACATGTTCGAGACGTATATGACCAGCTTCGAGCACGTATGGTCGAACGCGACCCCCGAAAGGTGATCGTTCATGGCCCGGACCGACTATTTTCACGACCCCGACGCGCCCACGCCGAACAGTCTCAAGGTCGCCGTCAGTGCTCTTGTGCGCGATTCCGACGGCAGAATCCTGATGATCCACCGCACCGACAACGATCACTATTCGATCCCTGGAGGCGGGCTGGAGGCGGGCGAAACGGTCACGCAGGCGGTCATGCGAGAAGTCAAAGAAGAAACCGGGATCGAAGTTCGGGTAACCGACCTCATCGGAATATTCTCGAATCCAGACCACGTCATTGCGTACGACGACGGTGAAGTGCGCCAAGAGTTCTCCATCTGCTTCCGCGCCGACCCAGTTGGCGGCGAACTCCGAACCAGTTCGGAGTCGAAGGAAGTCAGATGGGTTGCGCCGAGCGATGTTTCATCTCTGGACGTCCATCCCTCGATTGCGCTTCGGATAGATCGGGGCCTGAATCCCTCAGCAGGGCCGTATTACACGTGAGAGCCAATGGAGTCTGACCAATCACGCAGTAGCTTCTCGGTATGGTTGGCTGCTTCGATCAGCTCGGGTGCCGCCTCAGCCAACGACCTGGATACGACATGGTCCGGGCCGTACCGCTCACGGACCTCGGCAATGCGACTGAGCACATCTGTCGTCTCACCGGTTGGGGTCGTCGTCATATCCGCCCACCACAGCGCGTCACGCAGTGCTGTCTGCTCGTCCGGCCAGTCGATCTCTATTTTGCGGTAATTCGCCTCAACACGAGCACACGAATGGTGGGCGACGAGAGCGCACAGGCGCTCCGGCACACCCTCACGCCGCAGAAATTCGGCACCATCAACCGGGTGGAATCCAGTCCTACGGATCGATGGTGCGTAGCCGATGTCGTGCAGCCACGCGGCAGCCAGCAAGAGGTCGGAATCGTCAACAACGTCGACGGCCTGCTGAGCACGCCGAGCGACGCCTTGGACGTGCCGCCACCGCCGAGACATCCCGACGAGGTTGTCCTGCGCCAGCTGTGCAGCCCACGCAACGAAGTCATCGGTCATACAGGCAACCGTAACGCCGTGCCTAATGACGTGCTGCTGCCCCCGGAGACTGCACCGGCCAGACCCTCCTACAGCTTGTCACCCAGCCGTGCCCGGCGGTGCGCTGCTTTCGCTCGGCTGTCCGCGACCGCGGCACCGTAGCGAGACAGCATCTGACGCGACCGCCATCCGGCGAGCATCATGAGGTCTTGCTCCTGGCCGCCACTGTCGAGCCAGGTATGCGCGAAGAAATGACGGAGCTGATGAGGATGCAGGCGTTCGATGCCGGCCGCGTCACATCGACGCTCGAGCATCTGGCGGATACCGGAGTCGGTCATCACTCCGCGGTAACCGAGCCAAAGAGCTGGATTGTCGTTCTTCGCGCCCGGATGCTTCGCACGCACGCGGAGATATCTCCGCAGCGCCGTTCGGGTCTTGTCGCCGAACGGGCACGTGCGCGGTCGGCCGCCCTTGCCGATCACCAGCACTGTGTTCTCGTTGAAGTCCAGCGAGTCCACCTCGAGCGGTGCGAGTTCGCCGCACCGCATGCCGGTGTCGGCGAACAGCCGGATGATGGCGTTGTCGCGTCGGTCGGCGAAGTCGGTGCCGTCGCACTCTGCGAGGAGCGCCTTCACCGCATCCATGCTCGGTACGGGCACTTGTTGATCGGGGACCGAAGGCGGGCTCATCTTGTCGAACGGATTCGCGTCGATGATCTTTTCGGCTGCAAGATATTTGAAGAACTGTTGCAGCGACCGGTACTGACCCCGCGCATACTCCGGCGACAACGGCTCGCCAGTTCGCTGATTGGGCCGCGTGAGCAAATCTTCGATGTAGCCGCCGATGTGGGCGCGGGTGATGTCCGGCGCCGTGGTCGGCAGGTCGCGCTCCTGAAGGTAGGCGGCGAAGTACCTGATCCGCGTCAGGTAGCCGTCGATAGTCTGCTTGCTCCGGTTCTTGCGACGCAGCTCCGTCGCGAAGTCCTCCGCAAGCTCTCGGATGTCGTCCAGATCCAGCCCCATGTCCGGATCTTACCGGCAAAATACATTGCTGTCGGAGCGTTGTTCTGGACCAACTCGGCTGTCGACTTCAGCGTTTCCGCTGCTCAAGTAGCATTTGTGGGGCGGGCGGGGCTCGAACCCGCGACCAATGGATTATGAGTCCACGGCTCTAACCGACTGAGCTACCGCCCCTTGCCGCGAGGAATTCGCAAGCGTTGGGGATGCTACCGGGTCGGGTGGGGTGGGGACCAGTCGGACGTTAGGGTTGGATGTCGGGAACTTACTGGAGGGTCAGGTATGGCCGGTCTGTTCATCAAGGTGTTGAAGGCGCATCAGTGGGTGTACGAGCACTCCGGGGGGCTGGTGGGGCATCGGCTGCTGATGGGAAATCCGACGCTGCTGCTGCGGACCGCGGGGCGCAAGAGCGGCAAGAACCGGACCTCGGCGCTGACGTACGCGCGGGACGGCGAGGACTACCTGGTGACGGCGTCCAATGGCGGCTCGCCGCGGCCGCCGGGGTGGCTGGCGAATCTGAAGGCGCGACCGGAGTGTGAGATCCAGGTCGGGCGGCGGAAACTGGCGGTGCGGGCGCGGCCGACACTGCCGGATGATCCCGATTACGCCCGGCGCTGGGCGATCGTCGACAAGGTGAATCGAGGTCGCTACAGCGCCTATCAAAAGCTGACCAAGCGGCCCATCGCGGTGGTGGTGCTGACCCCGGCCGAGCGGGGTCAGTCGTCGCGGTAGTTCTCGTCCCAGTGGACCTCATAGTCATCGGCGTCGTCGCGGTCCCATAGCTCGGCATCCTTCGGCGGACGACTGGCGAAGTGCACGACTGCGACGACGAAGCCGAGTACCACGATGACGATACCGACAATGAGCAGAGTGTTCACCCCGGCACCCTAGCGCCGCCGCCGGGCTTGTGCACTACATCGATTGTCCAGATCGGGAGGATTGTTCACACCGTTAACAAAGTCCGCCCTACGGCAGTCCTCGACTCGATGGCCGCATGCGCCCGATCGGCCTCTTCCAGCGGGAACGTCTGACCGATGACGACCTCCAGCCGCCCGGCGGCAGCCTCGGCTTGGGCGCGCTCGGCGAGCGCCTGCCAGTCGGTGTCGGCGCCGGTGATGTCGAACAGGCCGTAGACGGTGACACCGCGCGCCGCCGCTTCCCCGTCCAACGAGGCGAACTCGCCTGCGGCAGCACCGTATCCGAGAAAACGGCCGCCCTGCGCCGCGGCCGTGACCGCGGCCTCGCCGAGCGCGCCACCCGCGCCATCGAGCACCACGTCGAAGCCCGCCCCACCGGTCGCGGCGCGCGCCTTCGCCGCCCAGTCCGGCGCGGAGTAGTCGACCACGGCGGTCGCGCCGAGGCGCCCGGCGAGCTCCAGCTTCGCGGCGCCTCGCGCGGCCGCGACGACGTTCGCGCCCGCTGCCCTGGCGAGCTGGATCAGCAGAATGCCGAGGCCGCCGCCCGCCGCGGTGATCAAGACCCACTCCCCCGGCTGAACAGCGGCGCGATCGAACACCGCGAGCGCGGTCCTGCCGTCATGTGCGAGCGCCACGGCCTGCGCCGTGGTCAGCCCCTCGGGAATCGCGGTCAAGGTTTCCGCCTTGGCCAGCGCTTTCTCGGCGTACCCTCCGATCGGCAAGCCGCCGCCGATACCGCTGGCCGCCGTGGGCGTGGACACTCGCTTGCCCACCCAGGCCGGATCGACATCCGGCCCGACCGACGCCACCACACCGCCGACCGCGCCGCCGGGCACGTACGGCGGCTCGATCGCGAAGAAGTCCGTGCCCCAGCCGCCACGCAGCCGCGTGTCCAGGAACATCACATCGGCGGCCGCCACGTCGACCACCACCTCACCCGGCCCGGCCACCGGATCCGGCAGCTCGCGCACCGCGAGCACTTCCGGTCCACCGAACGCACTGGCCTGCACAGCCCGCATGACACAACCTCCATCGTTCCTTGCCGTCGCGAACGATGACAGCATGAAACCTGAAGTCAGGTTGAGGTCAACTCGTGGGGTCAGGACCCGCCGCCGCAGCTGGAACTGCTGCCACCGCCGCAGCTGGAACTGCTCCCCCCGCCACAGCTGGAACTACCGCCACCACAGCTGGAACCGCTACCCCCGCCGCAGCTGCTGCCGCTTCCTCCGCCGCAACTACTACCGTGCTGGCCCCCGCCACAGCTGTTCGGCTGGCCCCAGTCGTACCCGCCGATCAGACCGGCACCGCCAGCGGCCCAGAACGGGTCGGTGGATCCGCTGTGGTCGTGATCTCCGCCCCGGGATACGCGCCACGGTCCATTCGGCGGCAGGAACCGGTCGCGTTGCGCGCGCAGGACGACGACCACCACGATGACCGGGACCGCGATGATCAGCACCAGCATCACCAGAACGAAAACCAGGACGAGCCAGCCCATATCGTGTCCTTTCCGGCAGAGCCGGTCCCTCCGTGGTCACGCTCGGCCTCCCCCGGGCCTGAGCGCCATGCCAAAACGGTAGCGTCCACCGGCACGCACGTACAGTGAACTGTGGTGTCATTCAGTTTCCGCAGATCCCACGCACTCGACCTGGCGACCGTCCGCTCCGCCGTCGACGCGCTGGAACTGCCCGACGCCGTGTACAAGACCTGTCCCTGGCAGCCGCGGGAACTGGTGGACAAGGGATTACGGCAGTGGCTGCTCTGCTGCGGCGCCGCCATGCGCGACGACAAGGTGATCGGCATGCCGTCGCACGCGGTCGACGAGGCGTGGCACGGTCTCATCTTGTGCACGAAGCGCTACGCGGACTTCTGCGCGCGGGCCTATGGCCGCTTCCTGCACCACTTCCCCGAAGGCGACGGTCAGCCGGTCGTTTCGCACGGAACCATGGCCGAGCAGCTCGGCCGCACCGTGGTGGCGTGGTCGTTGGTGGCGGCCCCGAACGAGGAATGTGTGCTGTGGGATCTCGATCGCCGGGTCGGCGTCGAGCACCCGTGGGGCATCGAGGCCGCGCGAGTCGAGGCCATCGAGGCCGAACTCGCCGCTACGCGCCGCTGACGGCCGAGCGCCTGGCCTCAGGGTCGAGTCACAGATCGAGCAGTAGCCGCCCGCCCTCGGCGCGGGACACACAGACGAGCATCTCGCCCGCCTCGCGTTCGGCATCGGTGAGCACGCTGTCGCGATGGTCCGGTGCACCGGCCAGCACACGGACCTTGCAGGTGCGGCAGAAACCCTGCCTGCACGAGTACGGCCGGTCGGGCCGGGTTTCCAGGATGGTGTCGAGTGCGGAACGGTCGGCGGCGACCTCGACGACCTCTCCGGTGGAGGCGAATTGGATCTCGAACGGCGTGCCGTTCACGATCGGCGGCGGCGAAAAGCGCTCGGAATGCAGTTCGACATAGGGCATTTCGCGCACCGCGTCGGCGATCAGCGTGATCATCGGCACCGGTCCGCAGCAGTAGACCGCGGTGTCGGGTCCGACGCCGGGCAGCAAGGCGGCGGCGTCGGGGAGCCCGTGTTCGTCGTCGGTGCGCACGATGACGCGGTCGCCGAATCCCGCGATCTCGTCGAGGAACGGCAGCGTGTCGCGGGCGCGGCCGGTGTACACCATCGACCACTCGATTCCGAGACGGTGCGCCAGCCTAGCCATGGGAAGGATCGGCGTGATGCCGATGCCACCCGCGACGAAATGCAAACGAGCAGCCGGAGATCCGTGTCCGGGCACGGCGAACGGGAACGCGTTGCGCGGTCCGCGCACCACGATCGGCGTGCCGACCGGGAGAGCGTCGTGCACCTCCACCGAACCACCGCCGCCTTCAGGGATGCGGCGCACCGCGATCTGGTAGGCGCGAGTGTCCGCCGGGTCGCCGCACAGCGAATACTGCCGCAGCCTGCCCGAACGCAACTCCAGGTCCAGATGGGCGCCGGGCCGCCACGGTGGCAGCACGCGCCCGTCGGCCGCGGCCAGCCGCAGGCTCACCACATCCTGATCGTGCGCCTCGGTCCGCCGTTCGGTCACGACCAAGGCGAGGCGGTGGTCGTCCACCTTCGGACGCGGATCGCGCCGGTTGACCAGCGTGGTCCAGCGCAGCCGCGCGGAGGCCACCGCGTCGACCACGCGCACCGTGCGGTCGCGAGCACGCTTGCCGAACAGGTCGGCGGGCAGTTGGTCGGGAACGGGTCGCAGAGTCACGAGGCCATCGCCTGGGCGGCAGGAGATTTGGCCAGATATGCCACCGCCTGCGCCGTGGAGCCGACCGAATCCGGGTCGTAGCCGGGCTTGAAGGTGCTCAACGCACTCCACAGCAGTGAGGGGACCCCGGGCAGCGCACCGCGCCACATCGCGCCGAAGACCCGCGCCAGCAATCGCGGATAGCCCAGGTCGGGTAGCTCGGCGTCCTGGTGGACCAGGAACTTGGTGCCGCGCAGCACCAAGGTCAGGAAGATCGGGAACACCAGCGTCATCAGTCCGGCCCGCCGAAGGTAACCGGCGCCGAAGTACACCGCCACGTCGTGTGCGACATGGCGATGCTCGACCTCCTCGGCGCCGTGCCAGCGGAACAGGTCCGCCATGCGGGGGTCGGCGTCGAACCGTTCCAGATCCGCGTTGAGCACCCAGTCGCCGAGATAGGCGAAAAAGTGCTCCAGGCACGCGATGAACGCCAGCCGCTCGATGAGCACCTGCCGTCGCGCGACGCCGTCGGCATCCCGCGGACCGAGCGTCCGGCGGAACAGATACTCGGCCTGCCGCAGATAGGGCTCGGGATCGATGCCGTGGGCGGCGAGCACCTCGTGCAGCACCTTGTCGTGGGTCTCGGCGTGCATCGATTCCTGACCGATGAAGCCGAGCATCGCCTCGCGCAACCTGTCGTCCCGCACGTAGGGCAGCGCCTCGGCGTAGGCGGCGCAGAACATGCGCTCACCTTCGGGCAGCAGCAGATTGAGCGAGTTGATCAGGTGCGAGGCGATGGGCTCGGCCGGCATCCAGCGCAGGGGCGTGCCCGCCCAATCGAACCGCACGTTGCGTGCGTGCAGCGCCACCGGGCCCGGGTCGGTGTCCGGACGTCGCCCAGCCCTGCGAAGTAGCTTCATCGGTACTCCTCGATCCCTCACGCGTCCACGCCGACGCACAATTCCTACGCCCTCGTAGCAAGCATCATACACATATATAGAACTTTGGGTAACACACAAAGCGTTCTATGGTGAGGCAACCTCGCCGCATTCCGGTCTGCGCCGTAAATCTAGAACGCGTTCTAGTAGGCTTTCGCTATGGAACGATTGACCGGATTGGATGCCAGCTTCCTCTACCTGGAAACCGGGACCCAGCACCTCCACGTCTGCGCACTGCTGATCCTGGATCCGACGTCGGCGGACTACTCATTCGACACCTTCAAAGCCGAACTGGGCAGGCGACTACCGCTGATTCCGCAGATGCGCCGCCGCGTGTACGAGGTACCGTTCAACCTCGACCATCCCGTCTGGGTGGAGGACGAGAATTTCGACCTCGACTACCACGTCCGCAGGATCGCCATCGCCGCACCCGCCGGACACCGCGAACTCGCCGAGCTGGTCGGGGACATCGCCAGCCGCCCCATGGATCGCGACCGCCCGCTCTGGGAGATGTCCGTGGTGGAGGGCCTCGACGACGGCAAGGTGGCGGTGATCTGCAAGTACCACCACGCCGCCGTGGACGGCATCACGGGCGCCAATCTGATGATGCACCTGTGCGATCTGGAACCGACCGCCACCAAGCCGGTGCCCGAGGAAGAGTGGCACCCCGAACCGAAGCCGAGCGACTGGCGCCTGCTGGCGGAGGCGGTGGTGAAGTTCCCGACCAAAGCGGGCATGCTCGGCATGGTGCCGAAAACCCTCGGCGTGGTCGCCGGATTCGCCCAGCGCCGCCGACACAACAAGACCGGCATGGCCATACCCTTTTCCGCTCCGCGCACGCCGTTCAACCTGGCCATCACCCCGCATCGCACCGTCGCGTTCATCGATGCCGAGCTCGACGCCGTCAAGGAGATCCGCTCGGCGTTCGGGGTCAAGGTGAACGACGTGCTGCTGACCGTCGTGGCCGGGGCATTGCGCGCCTATCTCGAACGGCACGATGAACTGCCGGATCGATCGCTGATCGCGTCCGTCCCGGTGTCCGTGCACGACTCGACGCGGCACACCGCGGGCATCAACAAGGTGTCCACGCTCTTCGCGCGGCTCGGCACCGATATCGCCGATCCGGTGGAACGCTTGCGCGCGGTGGCCGAGGGCAATCGCGGGGCCAAGGAAGAACACGAACTGATCGGCGCGGATTTCCTGCAGGACTGGTCGAAATACGCTCCGCCGAACGCGTTCCGGCTCGCGGCACGCATGTACTCGTCGCTGAAGCTGGCCGAAATGCACCCGGTGGTGCACAACCTGGTGGTGTCCAATGTGCCCGGGCCGCCGATGCCGCTGTACTTCCTCGGCATACGCGTGGACGCGATGTACCCGTTCGGGCCGGTGTTCCACGGCGCCGGGCTGACCGTGACCGTGTTGTCGAACAACGACAAACTCGATTTCGGCTTCATCGCCTGCAAGGAACTGGTGCCCGACATCGCGGAGCTGGCCGACGCCGTTCCCGGCGTGGTCGCCGAATTGCTCGCCGCGGCACGGACGTCCGGCTGACCGCCAGCCCGATCCGCCCTGTTCGCCACCGCCGCCGGACAGGGCCGCTGCAGCCGGAAACCATCCGGCCGCGTCAGATCTTCGCGGCGACCGCCGCGCAGGCTTCGAGCAACACCGGCACGAACCGGTCGGCCTCCAGCACGCAGGACGCGTGCCCGGCCTCGACCACGTGCGTGCTCGCGGCGGGAATCATGGTCGCCAGCTCCACCTGCCGGGAGACCGGGATCGCCCGGTCGCGCGTGGTGATCACCACGGCCGTCGGCATGGTCAGACTCGACAGCCACGCGGTCGCGTCGAAGCGACCGACCTCCGCCACCACCTGAGCGAGCGCCCATCCGCTGGTGCTGCGGAATTCGCCGAGCGCCCAACGGTTCAGCCGTCCCGGCGGCCAGGTGATCTCCGGAAGCTCCGGCAGGCGGCAGGCGAGCTTCTCGGCGCGCTGGTAGGAGTACGGGCCGACCGCGGCGGCGATGGCGCCGAACGTCCGGTGGAAAGCCTTCTCCGGCAGCGTTTCCTGGAATCGATGGGGCGTCGCGCAGAGAACGAGACCGCTCACCCGGTCGGGATGGCGATGTCCGGCGAGCAGGCTCACGATGCCGCCCAGAGAGAATCCCGCGCACATGGCGCGGTCCACGTGCAGCGCGTCGAGGACGGCCACCACATCGTCGGCGCAGTCCTCCAGCGTGAACCGCTCGGAGCGGATGCCGCGCCCGTGCCACCGCTGGTCGAACAGGATCACCCGGTACCGCTCGGCCAGCGCCGCCAACGACGGAAACCAAGTGAGATAAGCGGTGCACGCCGTAGCGTGCAGCAGCACCAGAACCGGCGCGCGGTCCGGCCCCGGGATGTCCACCACGTAGGTCCGGCCTCGCCCCGGCAACTCGACCAGGCGACCACCGGGCACCTCGGCGATGTCCGGCACCCGGAGACGTCCACCGAACCGCGCGACACGTCGGGGCGAGTTCGTCATGGACACCTCCTGAGGCGACAAATTAGAACGCGTTCTATACCAGCATGACACAGCGGCGAACAGCGTGGCCGGACCGCGCTACCACGCAGCGGTCACGCCAGAACCCGCACCACCGTCTCCGCGACACAGACCGGCTTGTCGCCACCCTCGCGCTCGACGGTCACGGCGAGGATCACCTGCAAGCCGCCCGCCACCTCCTCGACACTCGCGAGCCGCGCCCGGCCGCGAATGCGCGAACCCGAGGGAACCGGCGCGGGAAAACGGATTTTGTTCACGCCATAGTTGATACGGGCCGCCGCGTCGGCGATCCGGAAGATCTGCCCGATGATCGGCGGCAGCAACGACAACGTGAGATAGCCGTGGGCGATGGTGGTGCCGTACGGCCCCGCGGCGGCACGCTCGGGATCGACATGAATCCACTGACGATCCTCCGTCGCGTCGGCGAAGGCGTCGATACGCCGCTGATCGATCTCGATCCAGTCACTCACGCCCAGTTCGGCGCCCGTCGCGGTGCGCAGCGTTTCCATCGTGAAGTCGGTCATTCGACGAACCCTAGGCCGACCCGTCGCACCGGCAAGAGGATTCCGGCCCGCGGGCTGGGTTATTGTCGCCGGGCACGCGACGCAATCTGTAACGTGTTTCAGACGAATTTCGAGAGACGGAGGTACCGCCCATGGGGCGTTTGACCGGCAAAGTGGCGTTGATCAGCGGTGCGGCGCGCGGCATGGGCGCGGCGCACGCCAGGGCGCTGGTCGCCGAGGACGCCCGCGTGGTGCTGGGCGACGTGCTCGACGACGAAGGCGCCGCGGTCGCCGAGGAGCTGGGCGACAAAGCGGTCTACGTCCACCTCGACGTGCGCGAACCCGACGACTGGCGCAAAGCCGTCGCCGAGGCGGTGGGCCGGTTCGGGTCGTTGAGCGTGCTGGTGAACAACGCGGGCATCGCGAACGGCAACCTGCTCGTCGCGTTCGAGCTGGCCGAATGGCAGCGGATCATCGACATCAACCTGACCGGCACGTTCCTCGGCATGCAGGCCGCGACACCGGCCATGATCGAGGCGGGCGGCGGCTCGATCATCAACATCTCCTCCGTCGAGGGCATGCGCGGCAGCCCTGGCCTGCACGGCTACACGGCCACCAAGTTCGCCGTGCGCGGGCTCACCAAGTCCACCGCTCTCGAGTTGGCGCAGTACAAGATCCGGGTGAACTCCGTGCACCCCGGCCTGATCCGGACGCCGATGACCGAGAACATCCCCGCGGACTTCTTGCAGATCCCACTCGGCCGCGCCGCCGAACCGGCCGAGGTCTCCGCGCTGGTGACGTTCCTGGCCAGCGACGAGTCGTCGTACTCGACGGGAGCGGAGTTCGTCATCGACGGCGGTCTGACCGTGGGCATTCCGCACAAGAGCTTCGACAGCTGAATCACCCGCCGAGCGCGGCGTGGAAACCGCACCCCGGTGCGGTGCGCCGAACTCGGCTTCTTCCGCTCGTCCCCTACAGTGACCAGGTCCGGGCACCGGTCGCAGGCGATCGGTATTCGGAGCATTCGACTTCAGCACCACCGTCCCGGAAGCACGTAGTGAATGGGAGTCGACGAACGCCATGCTTCGATCAGGTATCGCAACCGCCGTGGCCGTGCTTTTCGCGATTGCGCCGTCGGCCGCCGCGCAGCCGGTCTATCCCGCACCGGACCCTGATCCGTTCTATGCCGCACCGGCGGACCTGGACCGCGCCGCGCCGGGCGAGGTCCTCGCCGTCCGGCCGATGCCTGGACTGCTCACGTTCCCCGGCGCGACGGTCACGATGATCAAGTTCCGCTCCAGCAATTCCGCGGGCATGCCGATCGCGGCCACCACCACCGTGCTGACGCCGCCGAACTACACCCCCGGCGGGCCGCTGCTGTCCTATCAGCACATCATCAACGGCCTCGGGACCCAATGCGCGGTGTCCCGCGTGCTCTACACCAACGACCCCAACCTGGCGGTGCGCGAAGCGCCCGCGCTGAACGCCGTGCTGCTGCGCGGCTGGTCGGTGGCTCTGCCCGACCACCTCGGCCCGACCAGCGCCTACGGCGCGGCGAAACTGGGCGGCACGATCACCCTCGACGGCATCCGCGCCGCGCGGCGGGTCGCGGAACTGGGGCTGGCCGACAGTCCGGTCGCCATGCTCGGCTACTCCGGCGGTGGTATGGCGACCGCCTGGGCGGCGGCGCTCGCGCCGACCTACGCGCCGGAACTGCCTCTGGTCGGCGCCGCCGCCGGTGGGGTGCCGATGAACCTGCTCGACATGATCGAGGGCCTCGGCTACACGCGGCACGCCGCGTTCGGTCTCGCCTTCGCGGCGGCGATCGGCCTGGAACGGGAGTACCCGGCCCGGTTGCCGATCAGTGACTATCTGAACTCGTTCGGGATGGCGGTCCGGGACCGCATAGCCAACAGCTGCACCAACGACATCCTGCTGGCGGGGGCAGGGCGCAGCGTCATGGACGTCGCCACGTCGGTGTCGCTCGCCAACGACGAATCCGCACTCGCGGTGCTCGAGGAGAACAGTCTGGAACTCTACGACGGCATCCCCACCACGCCGATCTTCCAGTGGCGGGCGGTGAACGACGGCCTGGTCCCGGTGGCGTCGGTCGACAGCACGATCCGGCGGTATTGCGCGGCGGGAGTACGGCTCCAATACGAGATGCTGCCCAGCCCGGATCATTTGTCCACCGCGGTATTGGGGGTGCCGTCGGCGCTCGGGTGGCTCGATGACCGCTTCCACGGTGTGCCCGCGCCGAGCAATTGCTGATCGTGCGGAAAACAATGCAGCGTCCGGGCGCTCGAACCCGGACGCTGTGCGTGAAAGAGTTCCCCCCTCAGGAATGACGGCCCGGTGGCAGCAGATCGCCGCCACCGGGAACGGGCCGCTCGGCCCTACCGCCGCATCGGATCTCGCAGCGGAAGCTAGGCGTCCTTACTGCTCTGGAACGCGCCCTGCCGTGCCTCGTCGACATCGGCTTCGGCACGGGCCTTTTCGGCCTCGGCTTCCTTGCGCGCCGCATCCCGCTCGGAATCGGCCTTGTCCTGCTGCGCTCGACCCTCTTTCTTCAGGTCCTCGTCGCCGGTAACGACGCCCGCAGCTTCCTTGGTCTTGCCCTTGATGTCCTCGACGACACCTTCGACAGCTTCCCGAGGTCCACTCTGATGCTCCGGCATCACATACCTCCCATTCACTTATCGGCTGACACCGGCCGCATACCCGCGACCGTCCCCCTCAATCACCCTGTGACCGCCGCCACCGCGGGTGCGCACGCGCCGGTCGGGTGGCGATTTCCAGTTGGAACGTGGCATCAATGCCACTGGGAGGCGATGGAACGGCCGGATAGCTTCGGACAATGAGTTACATCGCCCCGGTCGTGATCGGCATCCTGTACGCGCTGGTGATGTCGGCGATCCGCGAACCGCACCGGCGCCACTTCAACGCCATCATGGTCGCCGGTGCCGGTGCCGCCTACCTGAGCGGCGGCGGACTCGGCGGCTGGGAATTCCTGTTCACCGCCATTGTCACCTACTGCGCCTATCGCGGACTGGAATCCTGGACCTTCATCGGCATCGCATGGCTCCTGCACACCGCCTGGGACCTGCTGCACCATTTCAAGGGCAACCCCATCATCCCTTTCGCCCACGACTCGTCCCTTGGCTGCGCGATCTGCGACCCGGTCATCGCGTTGTGGTGTTTCGGCGGCGGTCGGTCGCTTTTCTCGTTTCGTGGCAGGGCAGTAGTGACGAAAGTGTGACGCCGCAGCGTGGACGGTGTCGCGCAGGAAGTCGGTCCGGCACGATTGGTGCATGCCCAGAGGTCTGTTCGGGCCGCCAGCGCAAAACCAATCGACGCCAGACCCACAACGAGCACGTCCAGGAGAGGATCATGACCAGCTTCGGCGACCTGCGGGCCCTGTTCATCAACTGCACACTCAAGCGCTCACCGGAACGAAGCAATACCCAAGGACTGATCGATCTCAGCGCCCACATCATGGAGAAGAACGGCGTCCAGGTCTCCCATATCCGCGCCGTGGATCACGACATCGCCCCGGGCGTCTGGCCGGACATGACCGAGCACGGCTGGGCCACCGACGAGTGGCCCGCCCTGCAACGCCAGGTCATGGATGCCGACATCCTTGTGCTGGCGGGACCGATATGGCTGGGCGACAACAGTTCCGTCACCAAGAAGGTCATCGAGCGGCTCTACGGCAATTCGTCGATCCTCAACGAACGCGGCCAATACGCCTACTACGGCCGCGTCGGCGGCTGCATCATCACCGGCAACGAGGACGGCGTGAAGCATTGCGCGATGAACGTGCTCTACAGTCTCCAGCACCTCGGCTACACCATTCCGCCCCAGGCCGACGCGGGCTGGATCGGCGAGGCGGGACCGGGACCGTCCTATCTGGATCCCGGATCCGGCGGGCCGGAGAACGACTTCACCAACCGCAACACCACATTCATGACCTGGAACCTGCTGCACCTGGCGCGAATGCTCAAAGACAACAACGGAATCCCGGCACACGGCAACCAGCGCTCCGAATGGGATGCCGGGTGCCGCTTCGACTTCGAGAATCCCGAACACCGGTAGCGGCTCTGTCCTTCAGGCGAGCATCCGCTCGGCTCCCGCACCCGTGAGGTGTTCTCGCCCGACGCGGCGACCGGCGACCAGCAGGAGCAGCGAGGCGACCGGGCCTTCGACAGCGAGCCCGGCGCCGGCGTCCCATCCGGCATCGGTTGCCACGAGGTGATATCCGGCGAACTTCGCGCGGGACCGGAACGTATCGGCTGTCCAGACTCGTTCGAGAGCCGATCGGGCCGCGGCGACGGGCATGGCGCGGGTGATGCCGAGTGGCACCGCGATGTCCTGCCCGTGCACCAGCAGGTCCATCAGCCGATCGGCGGCGGTGGTGCCGATCGGCGTCGAGCGCGCGCCGATGCTGTCGCGCAGCGCGGCCAGCAACTGCGTCGTCGTCGCGCGGTCGGCGAGGCGGATGGCGGTGTCTCGGATCGCGCGGTCCAGGTTGCCGCGGGCGCGGATCACGTTGACCAGAATCCAGGCGATGCTGGGACGTGCGGACAGCACGATGTGGGCGACGACATCACGCACCCGCCAGCCCTCGCACAAGGAAGCGTGATTCCAGTCGTTCTCGGACAGGGTCTCCAGAAGTTCGACCAGGCTTGCCCGTTCGGTGGCGACCGCCCGCCACATCTCGTCGGTCGTCATCGTTGCGCTTCCGGTCATTTCGCGTTGCTCCATCTCTCCGGGGGTGTTCCAGTACGGTAGGAACTCCACCCGGGTGGAGGTTCCAGCGATAGTGACCGACAACACACGAAACACCGGCGTGGTGAGCATCGGGGAGCTGTCTCGACTGACCGGTGTGCCGATCCGCACCATCCGCTTCTATTGCGACCAAGGGATTCTGGCTGCTCAGCGCACATCCGGCGGACACCGGACCTTCGATCCGGCCACCGCCGTCGATCAACTCCTGCTGGTGCGCCGACTGCGTGCGCTGGGTGTGTCCTTGACCGCGATCGTGGATGTCCTCGCAGGCACCGTTTCCGTCGCCGACGCGGTCGCCGCCGAACGTCGAGCGCTCGACACCGAACTGGCCGCGCTGACCTGGCGGCGTGCCTCACTGCGGGCCGTCGAAGAGGCCTCCCCCGCCGAACGGGCCGCGCGCCTGGAAGTGCTGGGCGCAGTCCAGGACCGGCGCCGCACACACGACGCGATCGTGGCCTTCTGGCGACGCGTGCTCACACCTATTCCCCCGGATCTACTCGACGATTTCGTCGCGATGAACGTGCCCGACCTACCACACGACCCGGACACCCACCACATCGCGGCCTACGCCGAACTCGCCACTCTCATCACCGATCCCGCCTTCCACTCCGTCATCTCACGCCAGCTCTGGCGATCGGACCGGACTGCGATCCGCCACAAGCGTGAACTGCTCACCGGAGTCGCTCCGGCATACCAGTCCGCCATCGACCGCCTGATCACCCACCAGCCACCTCGGCCCGGGCCCGAACTCGACCAGTTCGTCGACGCCCACGCCACCGCCCGCGGCACACGCGACACGCCACGGTTCCGCCGCGAGCTCCTGAACGGCGCGACCGACACCGATCCCCGCATCCACCGATACTGGCGCCTCACCGACGAGGTCACCGGCACCCCCACGCTCGGCGCCGCTCACCAGTGGCTCTACGAATCGCTCACACAATCCGTCGACCCCTTACCCGCGGCCCCAGGGCGAACCCAGCGTCGATGAGGTAACCGAGCGGCTGGCTGGTCAGCTGATCGGCTACCCCATCGCATTACGGCCGCACTTCGCCCTGGTACGGACCGATCCATACGACGAGGCCCCTGGCCTCGATGCAGCCAGGGGCCTCGTCGTGCCGAATTCCGTTCAGCCCTTTACCAGTTCGGGGGTCGTAGGCTCGGTGCCCTCGGCTGCGTGTGGGGTGCCGGTCCGGCTCGGCAGCAGCACTGCCATGACGATGACGATCAGCGCCAAAGCCGCCGAGATGAGGAAGGCCAGGCGCATGCCGTCGAGGGTGGCGGCGACGAGGTCGGCGCCCTCGGCGACCAGCGTGGTGCTGCGGGCCGACATCACCGTCACCACCAGGGCGGTGCCGAACGCCGCGGCGACCTGCTGGAGCGTGCCGAGCATGGAACTGCCGTGCGAGTACAGCTGCTGCGGCAGCGCACCGAGGCCGAGGGTGAAGACCGGGGTGAAGGCCGCGGCCAGCGACACCATCAGCAGGATGTGCAGGATCAGCAGCTGCCAGTACGGCATGGTCATCGAGATCCGGGTGAACCCGGCCAGTGCCGCGGCGATGCCGATCGAGCCCGGGATCACCAGCAAGCGTCCGCCGAACCGGTCGAACAGGCGCCCGACGGTCGGGCCGAGCAGACCCATCGCCAACCCGCCCGGCATCACCAGCAAGCCGGTGGCCAGTGGACTCAGGCCACGCAGGTTCTGCAGGTACAACGGCAGCAGGATCATCGACCCGAGCATCGCCATGAACGCGACCGACATCAGAATCAGCGCCTTGGTGTAGGTGCCCGACCGCAGGACCCGCAGATCCAGCAGCGGAGTGCCGGTGCGCTGCAGGCGCAGCTGACGGAACACGAACACGGCGATCAGGGCCGAGCCCGCGGCGACGATCAGCGCCGGACCGGCGAGGTTGCCGCTCTCGAACCGGCTGAGCCCGAACACCAGCCCGCCGAACCCGAGCGCGGCCAGTGCCACGCTGGCCACGTCGATCTGCCCGGTCTGCGGTTCACCGACGTTCTCCAGCTGGCGCAGGCCGAGCCAGGCGATCACGCCTGCGATCGGCAGCACCAGCAGGAAAAGCCAACGCCACGAACCGATTTGCAGCACCGCTCCGGAGATCACCGGCCCCATCGCGGGGGCCACCGAAATGGCCAGGGTGACATTGCCCATCACCCGGCCGCGGTCGTGCTCGGGCACCACCGTCATCAGCGTGGTCATCAGCAGCGGCATCATCACCGCGGTGCCACCCGCCTGGATGATCCGTCCGATCAGCAGAACGGCGAACGACGGCGCGACAGCCGACAGCAGGGTACCGGCCAGGAAGACGCACATCGCCGCGGCGTAGGCCTGACGGGTCGACACCCGCTGCAGGAACCAGCCGGTCGTCGGGATGACCGCCGCCATCGTCAGCATGAACGCGGTGGACACCCATTGCGCCAACCGGTCGGTGATCGCGAGGTCCTCCATCAGCCGCGGGATCGCGTTGATCATGATGGTCTCGTTCAGGATCACCACGAACGTCGCGAGGACCAGCACCCGGATGACGGTCGGTGTCCGCCCTCCGGAGGGTGGAGCGGATGGTTGGGCGGACATCGGATACCTCCGGAAGCTGGGACGTGGTCAGTAAATATGTGGCCCGTTGCCGAGTCACCGGATCGCGTCCGGCGCCACAGAGGTTGAGACGGGATCGGCTGCTCGAACTCATCGGGCGCGGGCCAGTATTCCGGTCGGCACCGACACAAACCACCGGATTTCCCCTCCGACGCGCCGTGCGCTTGCCAGAAATCGCTGTTCAGGCAGCCTTCTCACGAACTGCCGATCCGAATCGTGAGCCTGGTCACCCATCTCTGGGGACGGCGTCCGGCCGAGACCACGATCGGCAGCACCGGACCCCGTCGGTCGACGAGTGGAGCGGCGGTGTGATGCGCTGCTGGTGAATGTCAGCCCACATAGCGACGCGCGGGCGAACGGCGCTGGGATTCCTCCAATAGAACCAGGCCCGCTTCCACGCGCGGCGGCAGCACTTTCCGCTCGCGCAGCACCCACGGCAATCCACGCAGTGTCTCCAGGACGGCCGCGGCCGTTGTCCGGTCGGCCGGGGCCGACCTGAGCACAGCGGCGGTCCGCCGGGCGGCGCTTCGGGCCGGGCGGCGCAACCACAGCGTCCACAAGGTGTTCCGGATACCGAGTCGACGACGATCGGTCGCGTCCCGCGCGGGTGACGGCTCGTGATGGATCAGCATGTCCTCCACCCAGCACATCCACCAGCCGTGCGCCGCGAGATCGAGCGCGAGCAATTCCTCTTCGCCACCGAACCACAAGCGCCGGGAGAAACCGCCGACTTCCCGGAACGCACTGACCCGGAAAGCCGACAAAGCCGCCATCACACCGAGCAGAGCCGGACCGGGCAGCCACTCAGGCCCGGGAACCGGTGAATCACGCAGTTCCGGCGTGATCGGATCCTCACGCAGGTCGGGAGCGACCAGGCATCGCCCGGTCACCGACCCCAGGCCGGGATACTGGTCGAGCAGATCGGCCGCGCGGGTCAGCGCGCCGGGCTGCCATCGGGTGTCGTCATCGCAGAACGCCACATACGGCGTGGTCACCCGCTCGACCGCGATGTTCCTGGCCACCGCACCCAGGTTCTCCGGCGAACGGATGACCTCCACGGCGGGAAACGCCGCGGTGACCGCGTCGGCCGTACCGTCGGTGGACCCGTTGTCGACGAGGATGATCGGCGCCGCGTCCGGGAGCGCGGTCATGTGCGCGAGCGTTTCCAGCAGCTGTTCGCGCCGATTGCGGGTGATGATGACGACCGTCATTCGTTCCGTAACCATCCGGTCACTTCCTTCCCTCGGCGAGTTCCAGGGTCCTGGCCTGGCGTTCCACCTCCGGCGGCAGCCCACGCCGCTGCGCCAGCGCCCACGGCAGGCGGCGAACGATCCCCGCGATCGCCAGCAATGTCCCTGGGTCGCGCACCGCGCTGCGCAGCAGACCGGCGGACTCGGCCGCGCACCGCCGCAGCGGCCGCCGCATCCAGGCGATCAACGCGTTGTTGCGCTGTTCGACCCGCCTGCGCCAGGCCGGAGGTGGACGCCGCTTCGACGGGTGGTGGTGGGCGCGCACGTCCGCCACGTAACAGAGGTGCCAGCCACAGGCCGCGAGGTCGAGTGACAGCAACCGTTCTTCGGCGCCGAAATGCAGCAGCGGACTGAATCCGGCGGCCTGCAGGTATGCCTCCCGCCGGACGATCGCCGCACACGCCAGGAAGCCGAGAATCAACGGCCCCGGCAGGTCAGGGGGGTGGCCGAGCGGGCTGGTCGCCATCAGTTCGTTGACGGGATCGTCACGGTGGTCGGCGCCGACGAGCGTGCGTCCCGCTACCAGGCCCAGCCGAGGGTGGGCGTCCAGCACCCGCTCTGCTTCCGAGAGCGCGTCACCGGCCCACCACGAATCGTCGTCACTGAAGGCAACGTAGGGCGTCCGGGCGATCGCGACGCCGAGGTTGCGCGCCGCCGCCCCGAGATTGCGCGACAGCCGGATGACCCGCACGTCCGGGAACGACTCCGCCGCGCCGACGGTGTCGTCCATGGAAGCGTTGTCCAGCACCACGATCGCGGGACGCGGCCGCAGCGCGTGCAACTCGGTCAAGGTACGGGTCAATTCGGACGCGCGGTTACGGGTGGCGATGACAACGGTCGTCTTCGCCAGGGTCCGAGGAGTCACACCGACCGTCCCGCGAGCAGCTCATCGAGCAGGTCTCGGGTCAAGGCGTCGGCCGCGGGGAACTCCCGTCGCCGCGCGCGTTCCCGCCCCGCCGGGGACAGACACCAACTCCACCAATGGTCGAACGCGTCTGCGTCGACGGTTTGCTCGGCGGGGACCAGCGCGGGCCAGTTCAGCGCACCTGCCTGCGCGGTGATCTTCCCTCCGCCCGCGATGGGATCCACCGCGAGGACCGGGACACCGGCGCGCAATCCCAGCACCAAGCCGTGCAGGCGAGTGGTGACCACCGCGTCGAGGCGGGCGAACACCGACGCGAGTTGGTCGGGGGTACGGCAGTGGCGCCAGTCATCGGACGCAAGCCTGGTATCCAGCGGTAGGCGCGCGCAGTCGAGATCGCACAGCCAGCGCGTCAACGCCTCGTGCACCGACCGATGACGACGGGCCGCGCCGTATTCGGCCTGGCCCGGCGCGAATACGACGCCCACCACCGGAACGGTCACCGTGGACGCCGCGACGGCCATGTCCGGTCGCGCGGTGGACGGACCGTCGCGCGCCAACACCCGGTGGAACCCGGTGACCGCCGCGTCGGCGGGATCGAGAACGGAAACCCCCACCGCGATGCGTCGGCAGTTCGCGTACCGTTCGTGCAGGCACCGCACCTGCTCCCCGTGGGCTGGCCCGCACACGAACACGAGGTGCGAATAGCGTCCGGAATCGGCGTCGTCCAGATGCAACGCATCGGAACGGAAACCCGGACTCCACGCCGTGTCATGGGGTATTTCGGCGGATGCGAGAGCGTCGCACACCTGGCTCATGCTCAACACATCCCCAGCCGTCGCTTCCCCGTGCACAAAGCTGGGCCACCCGGTGACAAGTACCCGCATGTGTCCGCGCATACCCGGTGCACCGCAGGTCAATCAGCCACCACCGGACGCAGGTGCACGACCTTCGTCTGCGTCATCTCGTCCAGCAATTCCGGGCCGTAACCGAAGCCGGTTCCGCTGGCCCGGCGTGGGTGCGCCGCTCCGCCCGGCGCCCCACCGAACACCGCGTTGATCTTCACCGTGCCGACCGGCAGTTCCCGCCAGGCCCGCTGGGCATTGGCCATCGATGGAGTGAGCACGGTGGCCGCGAGCCCGTAGTCGTCGTTCGCGGCTTCGGCGATGCCCTGTTCGAACGTATCCACCACCCGTACCGGCGCGACCGGACCGAATGTTTCCTCACGCATGATCCGCATATTCGGATCGCAGTGCGTCAGCACGGTAGCCGGATAGTGCGCACCGGCACCGTCCGGCACGACACCACCCGTCAGCAATTCGGCCCCGTGGTCCACCGCGTCGCGTACGTGGGCGTGGACCTGATCGCGATGGCGCCGGTCGACCAACGGCGCCAACGTCCAGGACTCGGCTTCGGCGACCAGTGCCGCCAGAAATGCCTCCGCGACGTCCCGGTGCACGAAGATCCGCTCGACGGACACGCAGATCTGACCGGAGTTCGCGAACGCGCCGAGCGCCGCCTGCCCGGCGGCCCACACCGGATCCACACCGGCGTCCACGACGAGCGCGTCATTGCCGCCATTTTCCAGCAATGCCTTGGCGCCGGTGGCCGCAACGCTTTTCGCGATGGACCGTCCGGTGGTGGTGCTGCCGACGTGCGCGACGACGTCCACGTCGGGGCGTGCGGCGAGCAGTGCGCCGACCCGCCCGTCGCCTTGCACCGTCTGCAGCACACCCTCCGGGAGCCCACGGGCCAGCAGATCGCCGAGAAGACCGCCGGTATGCGGCGCGCGTTCACTCGGCTTGTACACGACCGTGTTTCCGGTGGCGAGCGCGGCTCCGAGTAAACCGCAGGACACCGCGACGGGGTCGTTCCACGGCGTCAGCGCGACGACGACGCCGCGAGGCTCCCACACCATGAGGTCGATCGCCTCGGACTCCCCCTGGAGGCTCTTTCCTCGGTGCACCGGTCCGAGTTCGGCGTATTGCTCCAATGTCGCGGCGCCGACCAGCACCCCCTCCTTGCTCTCCGAGCGCGGGCGTCCGGTTTCGACCTGGTTGAGCTCGGCGAGTTCGTCGGCACGCTCGCGCAGCAGGGCGGCGCCCGCACGTAGCGCGGCGGCCCGCTCAGCCGACGGAGTTCGCCCCCAGCTGGACTGAACGCGATTGGCCAGCTCTACCTTCAGATCGATGTCCGCGATACCGGTCATGGGCACCTTGCCGACGGGCGCACCGGTAGCGGGATCAACGATCTCGATCGTTTCGGTTGCCTGGTCCATGGGAAACGTGACGGCGTTCGGTCCGCTCATACCGCGGGCGATTACCTGCCGCCGACGGTTCAAACCCGTTGGTGGCGACAGCCGCACTGGGCTGCCCCGGGGCGGGGCCAGGTTTGATCCGGCGGCAAGAGGCAAGAGCTACCGACATGGCCCCCGAGATGACCACACAGCTCACCGTGCTGCTGTGGCACGTGCACGGGTCCTGGACGACTTCGTTCGTCCAGGGACCGCACCGTTACCTGATCCCCGTGCTGGAAGGCGGCGGGCCGTGGGGCCTCGGGCGGTGTGGCCGCGACTGGCCGTCCGCCGAGGACGTGCCCGCCGACGAGGTGCGCGAAACCGAGCCGGACGTGGTGATTCTGCAACGCCCGGAGGAAATCGACCTCGTCGAGCGGTGGCTGGGTCGCCGTCCCGGCGCCGATATTCCCGCGATCTACGTCGAGCACAACACGCCGCGTCCCAGCGCGGCCACCACCAGGCATCCGCTGGCGGATCGCACCGACATCCCGATCGTGCACGTAACGCATTTCAACGATCTGATGTGGGACAACGGAAGCGCGCCCACCCGCGTCGTGCCACACGGCATCGTGGACCCCGGCGCGCTGTACACCGGCGAGCTGCCGCACGGCGTAGCGCTGATCAACGAACCGATGCGGCGCGGAAGGATCACGGGAAGTGATCTGCTGCCCGACTTCGCGATGGCGGGGCCTATCGATGTGTACGGCATCGGAACCGATGGCTACACCGCGGACAGACCGACCGGACACCCGATTCGCGGAATCGGCGACTTCGAACAGTCGGTATTGCATCCGGAAATGGCGCGGCGAAGGGTATACCTGCACACCGCGCGGTGGACCTCGCTCGGATTGTCTCTCCTGGAAGCCATGCACCTCGCCATGCCGGTGGTGGCTCTCGCCACCACCGAGGCCGTGAACGCGGTGCCGCCGGAAGCCGGTGCCGTCTCGTCCGACGTCGCGACGCTCACCGCGAAGTTCCACGAATTACTCCACGAACCCGACCTGGCGGTACTCGCGGGCAAGTCGGGACGGCAGTTCGCGCTCGAGCATTACGGCCTCGACGTCTTCCTGCGCCGATGGGATTCCATACTCGCCGAGGTGACCGCATGAAGGAAGAACGCGCATTGGTCACCGGCGGTTGTGGATTCGTCGGATCACACCTGTGTGAGCAACTGCTCGACGCGGGCACAGCCGTGGTCGCGTTGGACAACTTCGCGACCTCCTCACCGGACAATGTCGCCCAACTGCTGGACCGGCCCGAATTCGACCTCATCCAGCACGACGTCACCGAGCCGTTGCCCATCGGCGGCTCCTTCGACGTCGTCTTCCATCTCGCGTCGGCCGCGTCGCCTCCGGACTACCTACGGCTGCCGATCGAGACGCTCCGGGCCGGTTCGCTCGGGACCGCCAACACCCTGGACCTGGCCGAGCGGAACCGAGCTCGATTCGTACTCGCCTCGACCAGCGAGGTATACGGTGACCCGGCCGTCCACCCGCAACCCGAGAATTACTGGGGCCACGTCAATCCGGTCGGTCCGCGCAGCGTCTACGACGAGGCGAAACGGTATGCCGAGGCGTTGACCATGGCTTTTCGCCGGGAACGGGGCGTGAATACCGGAATCGCCCGGATTTTCAATACCTACGGTCCGCGCATGCGTACCGACGACGGGCGAATGGTGCCCACATTCATCGCCCAGGCGTTGTCGGGCGCACCACTCACCATCGCGGGAACAGGTGAGCAGACCCGCTCGCTCTGTTACGTCGACGACACGGTGCGCGGCCTGATCGCGCTGGCGTCCACCGACTATCCGGGACCGGTGAACATCGGCAATCCGCATGAAGTCTCCGTCCAGTGCCTCGCCGAGGAAATCCGATCGGTGACCGGCAGCCGGTCCACGGTGCGGTACGTCGACAGCGCGATCGATGACCCGAAGCGGCGCTGCCCGGACATCTCGCTGGCCCGCCGCGAACTGGGCTGGCGGCCGGTGGTCGACCGGACCGAGGGGCTGCGCCGCACGATCGACTGGTTCGCCGGGCGCGCGGCCGTGTCGGCGGAAGAATCGCTGCGCTGACCAGCGCCTCGGTTTAGTGGTGATCTCGGCGGGTAGCGCCCCCCTATACGTCAGCGGGTAGACCGGCAGGTCCCGCGTCTCGAGTAGAAAGGCGGCCCGTGCGCATTCTCGGAATCAACGCGATATTCCACGATCCTGCCGCTGCCCTGATCGTGGACGGCGAAATCGTCGCTGCCGCCGAGGAAGAGCGGTTCACACGTCGCAAGCATGGCAAGCGGCCGGTGCCGTTCTCCGCGTGGGAGCTGCCCGAGCAAGCGGCCGCATGGTGCCTGGAGCGAGCCGGACTGCGTCCGGATCAGCTCGACGCGGTGGGCTACTCCTACGACCCGAGGCTGGTCGATCACTCGCTCGGCGGGCTCGACCGGAAAAGCGAAGGGACCCGGACGGACTACGCCTTCCGGGCGCCTGCTTTTCTCCAGGCCGCATTGCCCGGGCTCGATCCCACGATCGTGCGCTTCGTGCGACATCACCTGGCGCACGCCGCGTCCGCGGCGCTCGCGGCCCCATTCGGCGACTCCGCGGTCCTGGTGGCCGATGGACGCGGCGAAAGCCATTCCTATCTCGCCGGAGAATATCGGGACGGCAAGTTCGTGGAGTTGGCGTCCCAGCAGCTGCCGCACTCGCTCGGGCTGATGTACGAGGACCTCACCGCACATCTGGGATTCGCCCGGTCGAGCGACGAATACAAAGTCATGGCTCTCGCCTCCTACGGCACGCCACGGTTCCTCGACCGGTTCCGGGAACTCGTGTATTGCACCGGTGACGGTGGTTTCCGCACCGAACCCGTGGACTGGGAATGCTTCGCGCCCGCCGTGACCGGCGGTGAGATCGGCCAGGACCATGCCGACCTCACCGCGAGCGTCCAACGACGACTCGAAGAGGTGTTGTCGGAGTTGACTTCCTGGCTGCATCGTCAGACCGGGCAGCGCGACCTCACGCTGGCCGGTGGCATCGCCCTGAACTGCGTGGCCAACACCCGCCTGCACGCCGAAGGACCCTACGAACGAATCTGGGTGCAGCCAGCGGCGGGTGACGCGGGCACCGCGCTGGGCGCCGCGCTGCAATTGGCCGCCGAGTTCGGTGAACGTGCCACCCCGATGCGAGGGGCCGACCTCGGCCGCGAGTGGACCGACTCGGAGCTGGAAACCATTCTCCGCACGGCGAAGCTGAGGTACACGAAGTCCGACGACATCGCGGCCGACGTGGCGCAAGCGCTCGCGGAGGACCAGGTGGTGGCCTGGTTCCAAGGCAGGGCCGAATTCGGGCCGCGCGCACTAGGGCATCGTTCGCTGCTCGCGCATCCTGGCCGGTCGGCGAATCTCGAACGCCTCAACGATGTGAAGGGGCGAGAGCAGTTCCGGCCGCTCGCACCGATGGTGCTCGCCGACCGGGCATCCGAGATTTTCGGACGCGGACCGTTGCCGAGCCCGTACATGCTGTTCGTCCACGATGTCGCTGCGGCGTGGCGTGAACGAATCCCCGCCGTGACGCATGTGGACGGCACCGCGCGGGTGCAGACCGTCGATCCCGCCGACAACCCTCTCGTCGCACGAATGCTGTCGGAGTTCGACCGGCGCACCGGCTTGCCAGTGGTGGTCAACACCAGCTTGAACACCGCGGGCAGGCCGATGGTCGATTCGCCCCGCGACGCCCTCGAGTGCTTCGGTTCCGCCCCGATCGATCTGCTGGCCATCGGCCCGTTCCTGGTTCACCGCTGATGAACGTGGACTACAGCATCGTGATTCCGACGACGGGCCGGGCGAGCCTTCGTTCGCTGCTCGAGTCGCTCGACACCGCGGCGGGTCCGAAGCCACGAGAAATCATCGTGGTAGACGATCGGCCTGGAGGCGGGGAACTACCGCTGCCCGGCACGGTGCCTCCGGTGCGGGTCATCCGCTCGGGTGGCCGCGGACCCGCCGCGGCGAGGAACGCGGGTTGGCGGCAGGCCCGCGGCACGTGGATCGCCTTCCTCGATGACGATGTGATCACCGCGCCGGACTGGCCTGCCCGCTTGGCCGACGATCTGCGCGCTCTCGACGAGAAAACGGCGGCTTCCACGGCCCGCATCGAGGTTCCGCTGCCACAGCACCGTCGGCCGACCGACGACGAACGAGGAACCGCACGACTGGCCACCGCGCGGTGGATCACAGCCGACATGGCCTACCGCCGGTCGGCGCTGGCCGCGGTCGGCGGCTTCGACGAGCGGTTCCCGAGGGCATTCCGCGAGGACGCCGATCTGGCGATGCGGGTCTGCCTCGCCGGTTACGTCATCGCGTCCGGGCAGCGGCTCACTCGCCACCCGGTCCGCGTATCGGGGCCGATGGCCAGTGTGCGAGCACAACGCGGGAACGCCGACAACGCGTTGCTGCGGCGGAAGTACGGCCCTCGGTGGCGTCAGCGCATCGGCGAAGACCGCGGGCTCCTACCCCGCCACGCGCTCACCACGGCCGCGGGAACGGTGGCCATGGCGTTCGGCATCACAGGCCGCAAACGGCCCGCGCTCGCGTTCGCGGCCATCTGGACGACGCTGACCTGCGAATTCGCCGCGCGCCGGATCGCGCCGGGGCCCCGTACGCTCGGCGAGATCGGCCGGATGGCCGTCAGCAGTGCGCTGATCCCGCCAGCCGCGTGCTGGCATCGCCTGCGCGGTGAGCTGCGCCACCGGCACGCGACCCCGGCCGAAGCCATGGCGGACGTGCCGTGACAGGCCGGGTGCCGGGGTGCACATCGGAAGAGGGATCGCGGCCTTGACCCCCTCGATTCTCGTCCTCCGCGCGCTCGGGCTCGGCGACCTGCTGACCATCGTGCCCGCCCTGCGCGGGCTGAAGAACGCCTACCCGAACCACCGTGTGGTGCTCGCCGCGCCGGAAGGGCTCCGCGATCTGGTGGACCTCATCGACGCGGTCGACGAACTGCTGCCGACCGCGGGACTGGGTGCGCTGCAATGGCAGGGCACACCGCCGAGGCTGGCGGTCAACTTGCACGGCCGAGGGCCGGAAAGCATCCGTGATCTGCTGGCGGTAGGTCCGGACACCGTGTTGACCCATCGCCATCCGGATTTCCCCGATCTGCCCGGCCTCGACTGGCGCGACGACATGCACGAGGTGGACCGCTGGTGCCGACTGCTGGAGTGCGGAGGGATTGCCGCCGATCGAACCGCGCTGCTGCTACCCGCGCCACCCCGGCCCGCCCCTGAGTCGAACGTGGTCGTGATCCATCCCGGAGCGGCCTATCCCGCACGGCGCTGGCCATCCGAACGTTTCGCCCGAGTGGCGCGGGAACTCACTGCCGACGGCCACCGCGTCGTGATCACCGGTACGCGCGGCGAGATACCGCTGGCGAACGCGGTCGCCGAGAGAGCGGGCCTACCGCCGTCAGCGGTGTACGCGGGACGCACCGACTTGGCCGAACTCGCCGCGCTGGTGGCCGACGCGGCACTGGTCGTGTGCGGAGACACCGGTGTGGGACATCTCGCCACCGCCTTCGGCACACCATCGGTACTGCTGTTCGGGCCCACGCCTCCGGATCGGTGGGGGCCGCCCGCCGCCGTGAAACACCACGTAGCGCTGTGGGCCGGGCACATCGGCGATCCGCACAGCGACTATCCGGATTCCGGGCTGCTCATGCTGCGACCCGAACATGTCCTGACCGCCGCGACCGGGTTGCTCGCGGAGAAGGTGCGCCATGGGTAGCCGGGTCGGCGTGGTAGGCGCCGGATACGTGGGGCTCACCAGTGCCGCTTGCCTGGCTCACCTAGGACATCACGTGGTCTGTGTCGACAATGACGAGGCCAAAGTCGAGGCTCTTCGCGCGGGTACGGTTCCGATCGTCGAGCCCGGCTTGCCGGAACTGGTTCGAGAAGGGCTCGTGGAGAACCGGCTCTTCTTCACCTCCGAGCCAGGGGCGTTGCACGAATGCGAAGTGGTCCTGCTGTGCCTTCCTACGCCCATGGGCACTGGTGGTACGGCCGACCTCGGCGTGCTCGAAGACGCGCTCGAGACCTTGTCCGGCGTCCTGTCGCCGGAGTGCGTGCTCGTCACCAAGTCCACCGTTCCGGTGGGGACGGCTGCGCGGATCGCCGCGCGGTCCGGTCTCGCGAACGCGGTCATCAGCAATCCCGAATTCCTCCGGGAGGGACACGCGGTGCACGACTTCCTGCACCCCGACCGTGTCCTCGTCGGCGCGGCCGAGCGGGATCGGGAATCGGCCGACCGCGTCGCGGCGCTCTACGCCGGAACGGGCGCGCCGGTACTGCGATCGGACCCGGCCAGCGCGGAACTCGCCAAGTACGCCAGCAACGCGTTTCTCGCGGTCAAGATCTCGTTTGTGAACACGCTGGCCGAACTGTGCGAACAGATGGGCGCCGACATCACGGAGGTCACCACCGCGATGGGAATGGACGATCGGATCGGTCCGGCCTTCCTCGCGCCCGGCCCGGGCTGGGGCGGCTCGTGCCTGCCCAAGGACACGCGCGCGCTCTTGCGGGCCGCGAAGGAATCCGGAGTGGATTTCGCGATGGTCCGTGACGCCTTGCGAGCCAACGACCATCAGCACGCGATGGTCATGCGCAAGATCCGCCGCGCGGTCACCGGTGCGGTCGACGGCTCACTCTCTGGAACGCGGATCGGCGTGCTCGGCCTCACATTCAAGGCCGGGACGGGCGACCTGCGCGACTCCCCCGCCGTCGCGGTCGCGCGGCAACTCTCCCACCACGACGCCACCGTCACCGCCTACGACCCGTGTGTCCCGGAGTCACGCGCTCCCAAAATAGACGGCATCCGGGTCGTAGACGACCCATATCTGGTGGCGACAAACGCCGCCGCGATCGTGATCCTCACCGAGTGGCCCGAGTTCCGTTCACTCGACTGGACGAGGCTCGCGACCGCCGTCGACCGGCCCGTCATCGTGGACACCCGAAACCTGCTCGACGAACGGCTACTGAGCGGCACGGGATTCACCGTGCTCGGCACCGGCACCGCCAGGTCGTCCGGAGACAGAGGGACCTGATGGGCTCTGCTTTTCGTCCCGGCGCGCCGGTTCTGGTGAGGTGAGGTGGCGGCTGAATCCGTCTAGCAGGGCCACCACTGCGAGGCCGAAGTGATCGGTTCCCGCTGCCGCGTCGTCGGCGGCGGCCAGGAGGTTGTAGTCGGGGGAATCCGGTGCGGGTTTGCGACTGCGGTCGGCGATGTCGCCAGCTTTCGCCAGCATGTGACCGGTGACGTATTCCTGCAGGGACCGCGTGAGCTGTAGCGCGGTCCCTGGCCGGAACCCTGCCGTCTGCACGGAGGCGATCATCCGATTTCCGATGTCGATGGCCGCACTGTTTCGGACCGGCCGACCGGCGAGGACCTGCACCGCTTTCGGATGCCGGTCCAGCATCGAGCGCAGCCGCAGCGCATACGAGCGCATCAGCTCGCGCCAGTCGGCGTGCCAGGGCAGATCGTTCAGGTCCAGTTCGGCGAACATCGCGGCGGCCACCGCATCGAGCAAGTCCTGCTGGTCACTGAAATGCCGATACGTTGCCATCGGATCCACGCCCAATGCCGCGGCAAGCTTCCGCATCGAGAAACCATCGACTCCAGTCTCATCGATCACCGACAACGCCACGGCCGCAATGTAGTCGCGGTTCAGGACAGCTCTGGTCGGCGCATCCCGGCGCGGTCTGGAAGTCTTCCTGGTCACGGCGCGAGCTCTTCGAGCACCGCCCGCAGCCGGTCGGCGAACTCGGCGGGGTGGGTTTGGTATGCGGTGTGCCCGCCCGGAAACACGGTGCAGATCGTGCCGACCTCGCGCGCGAGGGTCTCGGCGGTCGTGTGATACGGGCGCCCGACACTGTCGCGGCCCACCGCCGGACGCCACGGCACGGTAGTGGCGCGCACCGCGTCGAGGTCGGGCCGGTAGTCGAAGCAGAAGCAGGGCAGTTCTCGGCGCAACAGCAGATCGACATTGCCGAGCATGCGTGTCATCACCTGTACGGGCTCCGGCGGGAGGACCGGGAGACACGTGCCACGATGGTGCGCGCCATCGCCGAGGGCAAACCGGCGGAGGGCATACCTACCGAGGCCGCCTCGATCCTCACCCGGCGCGCACCGATCGCCGCGGCGATGTCCGTATTCGCGCGTGCGTTCCCGCAGGAGAGCCGCAGCACCCGTATCCGGACCAGGAGACCCGCCGCCTGCTGGACGGCCAGGCCGCTGTGCTCGCCCAGCCCGTGTGACGGACCGGAAGCGGGTGGCCTCGGTGGCAGTTGCAGATACCCTGGCCGGCAATATATTTCGGGCCGCTCGACGCTCGCTCGGCGGCAAAGGCGGATCTTCGGCGAGGATCTAGCCGATCTGTCTGATCGCGGCATACAAGAGCATGTCCACACGCTTCCCGCCGATTTCCTGATGGCTTCGAAGGAGCCCCTCCCGCTCATATCCCGCGAGTTCCGCCGTGCGCACGGAGGCCACATTCCATGGCTCTATATAGAGCTCGATTCGACATAGCTCCGATATGGACCAGGCGAACCGAGTCAGCGCGATGAGTGCTTGACCTGCGATCCCGCGGCCTCGGCTGCGAGGCGCGACGGAGTAGCCCGCTGTCGCCCGGCCTGCATCAATAGGCGCGAGCCATAGACCGGCCGTTCCGACCGCCTCGTCGGTGTCGTTGTCCGCCACGCAGAAGGAGTAACCAACGCCGGTGTCAAGGCGACTGAGCTGCCGCTCGATGTATGCGAGAGCATCCTCGTGGCTGGCTTTGCCGACTAGCGACCCGATCTGTGGCACGTACGGATCGGTCGACAGGTCCATGATCATGCCAACGTCACGGAGCTCGAAAGCTCGCAGACGCACGTCCCTGAACGTTGGAGCGACCGACGGCATCACAAGCTCGGCGAGATTCATGTAAACGATCTTCTCCGCATTCCGCCGGGTAAGCGACATGATTTCGGGGAAGCCGACGCACGCTCATCGGCATGTGCGTGCGTTGAGTTGTCATGTGCCCGAGGCCATGTAGGCGGCGAGGATGTAGTTGGCGTGCCGATCGAGATTGGTTCGAGCGCGGTCGTAACGCATCGTCGTGCGAGGGTCGGCGTGACGAGCAACGATCTGAACATCGCGTAGATCGACCCCGGCGTCGAGCATGGTCGTGACGAAGGTGTGGCGCAGCATGTGCGGATGCATGTGTGGAAGCCGGACCACCGACACCTTGGCTAGCGCTCGAAGGCGCCGCAGCGGGATCAGCACGATCTTGGAGCCTTTCCCGACTACGCGCGGGACTCGGTGGCCTGTTCTTCGCCGATATAGGTCGTCGCCAGCGAAGGCGACGTCGATGTGTGCTGAAGTACTCATGCACAACGATGCCCGCACAAAGCTGCGACAGTCAGTCGGTGCCGCCACGGACCATCGGATCCGCGCGGGTCGCGGCTATTACAGGGCACTTGGCGCTCACTCGATTTCAGGGCCCTCCGCAGAGCGTGGGCGGCGATGGGTGCAGGCTGCGTGTGGGGGATTTCGGCCAGTTCTGTGGCGCTGGTTAGTTGGATGATACTGGCGGTGTGAACGGGACGTGGGAGGCGTGGGGTGGGTTGTGATCGCCGCGATCGGCGCGATACCGGCAGCCGGTCTCGCGGCCTGGTGGCTGACTGGGCGGCGCGGGTGGCGGGCGGCGCTGTGCGATGTCGGGATGGTGATCGGTACCGCGCCGTGGTTGTGGATGATTTTCACGCCGACCGGAACGGGTCGCTCGGTGAATCTCGTGCCGCTGCGTGATCTGGCCGAGCAACTGGCCGACGACCGGGTAATCGAGCAGTTCGGCGGGAATCTGCTGGTCTTCGCCGCACTCGCTTCCTGTTGCCGGTGCGCCGACCCCGGTTCGCCCGCTCGCACCGCATCCTGTTGGCCGGAGCAGCAGCTTCCATCGCGGTGGAGACTGCACAGTTCGCCCTCGCTATCGGCCGTCACTCATCCATCAACGACGTGCTGCTGAACGCGGCCGGTGCATGCCTGGCGGGCCAGCTCTCACAACATCTGTGGGCGTCGCGCGCATTTACCGACCGGTCCGAGCCGGCATTACCCGGAGAGCCGACAGGGGCCTCGTCTCCGAGCGAGACTGCGTCGGCCAGCCGACCTTCCCCGAGTAGGGAAATCATCGAGACGTGCGTGGCCGCTGGGTCGATGCCAACCATCCACGACGAGCTGCCGCGATCGACAGACCCACAGTCGAGACCGATCCCGCTGGATGCACGGAAATGCAACGGCAGATCAGTGCGTTCGTCCGGTCGAGATGAGCTCGACTCGTTGATCTTTCAGTCCTGCCGCATGGCGACTTCGAACCGCCCGCCTCCGGTGATACAGCGCATTTCGGAACGAGCCACAGTGGACGCGGCCCGTGCTGGCGCCTACACGGTGAACATGCAGTCGGTCCTCGCGGCCCTCCGACCAGAGGTCGAGGCAGCGGGCTCGGCCTCAGCTTGCTGCCGCCAGCACCCTCCATACCTTTCTGGAACGCGAGCGGGCCTGCGGAGCCGCGTATTCGATTCGCTGGCGCGCTTCGTGGGCACTGATCCGCAGCAGATCAGTCAATAGCTGCACGGTGTCCCGATAGCCGGTGTCTGCGGCGAGGCCACGACGCTCGGCTTCGGCGACGGCCGCGCGCATGGCAGCATCCAGTCGCCTCCGACGGCGTTCGGTTTCGACGAGGGTGCGCAGCAAATCGACATCGGCCAGTTCCGGCCATCCCGGTGCTGGAGCATCCGGCGCCGCCGCGATCGAATGTATGTTCACCTGAATCAGCCTACCTCAGCGTCGAACATATGTTCGGCAATTCGGCTTGCTGGATATGCCCGAGCCTGGCGTCACTGTCGGTGCGCTATTGGCGGCCTGGCGGCGCGGCGCATTCGCACGGCATTCGGCATGAGCGCGCACTCGAGTTGGCTGGAGCCAGCGGCTACGACGACCACCGTCCACAGCCGTTCACTTCCGAATCAACGCGTTGCGTAGCCGCCCCGCAGTGCATCGACGAGGGCTGAGATCCCAGAAGCATTTGCCGAACCCATGCCCGGCCCCAGCATGGATATAGACGCCGCCGAAGATGATCACGAACCCTGAGCGCTCCGGGGCGATACAGATCCAGCCCTCCTCGAAATGCCCTGCCCCCCACGGCCGCGCAGCTCGGACGGTAGAGATGCCATGCGACAGCAATCACCTCATTGTGATTCTTCGTACCGGAACCTCGGCTCATCACACTCGTCGTAGACAGCATCGATCTCACACCGAGACAGTGCCTGCCGGGCCCCCAGCACCGCACAACCGACGAAACCGGGACGAACGCGTCACTGTTCGGAATCATCATGGTGACGCCGTTGGACGACTCGGTCAGGTTTCGACACGACCGGGCGACGAAACGTTCGGTGGCGAATCCTTGGCGTTTTCTTGGTGAGGGTCCGATCAGTGGACCAAACGAATGAAGCCCCTGACCATACTTCCTGGTCAGGGGCTTATTCCTGCTCCCCCATCTGGACTCGAACCAGAAACCTGCCGATTAACAGTCGGCTGCTCTGCCAATTGAGCTATAGGGGATTGCTCCCGGCGCGTCCGGTGGCTACCGGGCGGGCCGAGGAGAAACTTTAGCGTATCGCTGGGCAGGAGCCCAAATCGCGTCGCTACCTGCTGACTTGTCCGCCGCTGGCGGGGGCGACGGCAGCGGGTGGCCGGATCGACACGCGTATGGGGCGTCGGGCAGGATAGGAGCGGCGAACTGGCAACTGGGAGGAGCACATCGAGATGCTGCGGTTGATCATCGGCATTGCGGCCGGGTACGTACTCGGCAGCAAAGCCGGGCGGGCTCGCTACGAACAGATCAGCGCCGCGACCCGCGCGCTGACCGAGAGCCCGGTGACCCGCAAGCTCGTGCTCGTCGGCAGACAGAAACTGGCGGACAAGCTCAGCACCCGCCCGCGCCTGGAGCCGATGGAACCGCTCGACGAGCGGACCACCGTCCTGGTGCCGCACGACCAGTTGCGGCGCTGACCTGGGCCAACCCGGGAACGGCACGCGCTTGGCACCGGATGTGCGCGGAATCACGCCGCGGCGCGACCCCTACGCCCCGGTGGCGAAGTCGTCGTGGTTGCCCATCGCCTGGGTGAGCAGGCTCTTACGGTATTGCTCCAGCGCGACCAGGTCGCCGAAGAGGGCGAAATAGGCGTCCGGCTGTTCGGTCGACGACACCCGCTGCAGCTTGGACTTGAGTTCGGCGATCTGCCTGCCGACCCAGGCCTCCTGGGTGCGCGCCAGCACACCGGCGATGAAGCGCGGGATATCCGCCTCCGACTTCACCGGCAGCGGCTCGGTGGCCAGCTCCGACAGCAGCGCGCGCACGGTCAGGTCGTCGGTGCGATCGGCGACGGCATTGACCCACTCGGCGCCGCCGAGCCCGGCCGCCGTGCCGCCCGCCGCGGCGATCAGCGTGCGAACGACCGCGTAGGCGGGATGGGTGAAGGCTTCGGACTCGAGGGCGTCGAAACCCGCCCCGGCCATAGCTGGGTATTGGAGGGCCGCCGCCAGCACCTGTCGCTGCGGCAGGAGCGTGGGATCGTTCGGATTAGGCCGTGCCGCAGGATGTTCCGCGACCACGTCGCGCGGCGCGGGCGCGCGACCCGCCGTGGGGCGTCCGCCGCCGTTGCGATGCCGCTTGGCCTCCTCGCCTACCCGGCGCACGACGGTCTGGATGTCGTCCCAGCCGACCCACCCGGCCAGTTTGGTGGCGTACGCCTTGCGCAGTGCGTTGTCCTTGATCTGCGCGACCACCGGCACCGCACGGCGCAGCGCCTCGACCTGTCCCTCGGCGGTATCCAGGTTGTGGTCGGCCAGCAGCCCGCGAATCACGAACTCGTACAGCGGGGTTCGACGCGCGACCAAGTCGCGCACGGCGGCGTCACCGGAATGCTGGCGCAGTTCACACGGGTCCTGCCCGTCCGGCGCGATGGCGATGTAGGTCTGGCCCGCCAGTTTCTGGTCGCCCGAAAAGGCTTTCAGCGCCGCGGCCTGACCGGCGGCGTCGCCGTCGAAGGTGTAGATGATCTCGCCGCGCCAGAAATTGTCGTCCATCATCAGGCGGCGCAACAGGGCCAGATGCTCGTCGCCGAAGGCGGTGCCGCAGGACGCGACGGCGGTTTTCACCCCGGCCAGATGCATCGCCATGACGTCGGTGTAGCCCTCGACCACCACCGCCTGGTGTCCCTTGGCGATGTCGCGCTTGGCGTGGTCGAGACCGAACAGCACCTGAGACTTCTTGTACAGCAACGTCTCCGGTGTGTTGATGTACTTGCCGGGCATGGTGTCGTCGTCGAAGAGCTTGCGCGCGCCGAACCCGATGACGTCGCCGCCGAGGTTGCGGATCGGCCACAGCAGACGCCGGTGGAAGCGGTCGATCGGGCCGCGCTGGCCCTGCCTGGACAGTCCGGCGGCTTCCAGCTCCTTGACGTCGAATCCCTTGCGCAGCAGGTGCTTGGTGAGCGTGTCCCACCCGGCGGGGGCGTAGCCGCAGCCGAACTGCTGGGCGGCGGCGGCGTCGAAGTTGCGATCGGTGAGGAACTTGCGCGCCGCCTCGGCGCCCGGCTCACGCAGCTGGGCCATGTAGAACTCGTGCGCCGCCGCGTTCGCCGCGACCAACCGGGCGCGGGTGCCGCGATCGCGCTGTACCGAGGTGCCGCCGCCCTCGTAGTTGATCCGGTAGCCGATCCGGTCGGCCAGCTGCTCGACCGCCTCGACGAACCCGACGTGCTCGATCTTCTGCAGGAAGGCGAACACGTCGCCGCCCTCGCCGCAGCCGAAGCAGTGGAACAGGCCGTGGTTGGGCCGCACGTGGAACGACGGCGACTTCTCGTCGTGGAACGGGCACAGGCCCTTCATGGAATCGGCGCCCGCGCGTTTCAGCGCGACGTACTCCCCCACCACGTCTTCGATCCGGACGCGTTCGCGTATTGCCGCGATATCGCGATCAGGAAGTCGTCCGGCCACGGCACAGAGTCTAGGCGAACCGGGCGGCGCAGTGCCCGCGCGGCTCGGGGGCTGGACGGGGGCTCTGCCTTCGCCCGGCACTTCGGTCGGCCGCCGCTGTTCCGCGGGGTACCGCCGCCTTGCTTGTCCGGGGCGCGAACTGCGTGCTGCTTCGCCCGGCTAGGCCGCCTTTGGCATTGCAGGCTCTGCGCTGGGTAAGCGGATGGGGTTGAACCCGGCCGTGCCCGTCAGGCGCGCAGCTCGACGGCGACGCGCTCGAGGCGGCTTTCGGTGTAGGAAGCGATCTGGTCGACGATGACGCGCACGCGGGCGGCGTCGTCGGTCGCCGCGTCCCAGAACGGCAGCAGTACCGGGTCGAGGCCGTGGGGGGCGGTGGCCAGCAGCCGGTCGGCTACCGCGAGGATGCGTTCGCGCTGGGCGGCCTGCCGCAGCCGGTGCGCCGGGTCGGACATCACGTAGCGCAGCGCCACCGTCTTCAGCAGCGCGACCTCGGCGGCCACGATGCGAGGGACCTCCAGGTCGGCGGCGTAGCGGGACAGCGGTTGCGGACCGGCGACCGCCTTGGTCGCCATGATCGCGGCGGTGGCGAAGCGGCCGACGAGCTCGCTGGTCAGGCGTTTCAGCGCGACCGAGGCGGTGAACGTGCCGTCGTACCCGCTCGCCGCCGCGACCACCGGCAGCTCCGACAGCCGTTGCGCCGCGGCGATCAGCTCGTCGGCCGCCAGCGAATGCTGGAACTGGCCGAGCGCCGCCAGCGCGTCCTGTTCGGCGGGGTCGGCCAGCGCACGCAAATCGATGCGACCGGCGAGCACGCCGTCCTCCACGTCGTGCACCGAGTAGGCGACGTCGTCGGACCAGTCCATGATCTGGCATTCCAAGCTGCGCCGCCGATCCGGCGCACCCTTGCGGATCCACTCCAGGCGCTCGGCGTCGACCTCGTACGCGCCGAATTTCGTGCCGGGCCCCGTTCGCCCCCAAGGGTATTTGAGCGCCGCGTCCAGTGCGGCGCGAGTGAGGTTGAGACCGGCGCTGGTGCCGTCGGACTCGAGCACTTTGGGTTCGAGACGGGTGAGGATGCGCAGGTTCTGGGCGTTTCCTTCGAACCCGCCGTAGGCGTCGGCGAAGGTGTCCAGTGCCGTCTCGCCGTTGTGGCCGTAGGGGGGATGACCGATGTCATGGGCGAGACCGGCCAGGTCGACCAGGTCCGGATCGCAGCCGAGGCCGTCGGCGATGCTGCGGCCGATCTGCGCGACTTCGATCGAATGAGTCAGCCGGGTGCGCGGTGTGTCGCCATCGCGCGGGCCCATGACCTGTGTCTTGTCGGCCAGCCTGCGCAGGGCCGCCGAGTGCAGCACGCGAGCGCGGTCGCGGGCGAACTCGGTGCGGTGGCCGGTCTCGAACTCACTGCGCGGCGGGCCGAGGCCCGCGGTCTTGGCGCCCTCGACGACGAGGCGTTCCCGGTCGTGCTCGGTGTATAGGCCGTTCATCGAAACTCACTGTCCCGCCGTGTAGCTGAAGTCCGCCGAGAAGTGGGTCAGTTGGTACCACAGCAGTGCGCCGGTCTCCCTGGCGATGCCGTGTGCCTGGGATTCGCGAGTGTAGACCGCCGGGCCGGTCCTGGTGGGCGCGGTCCAGGCGGCCAAGCCCTCGTCGCGGGCCATGGTGCGGGTGCGCAGCGAATGCCACGGATCGCTGACCAGCACCGCCGAGGACATATCCCGGGCACGCATCGCCGTCGCGACCGCCTCGACGCTGCGCAGCGTGTCCGAGCCGGTCTCCACCGCCAGGATCTTGTCGCTCGGCACACCGCGCGCCTGCAGGTAGTTCTTGCCCGAGGCGGCTTCGGTGAACAGATCGCCCTCCTGCTTGCCGCCCACGGTGATCACGCGTGGGGCGACACCGGCGCGGAAGAGCCGGTAGGCCCGGTCGAGCCGCGCTTCGAACACCGAGGACGGCGTCCCGGAGTACTGCGCTGCGCCGAGCACGACGATCGCGTCGGCCTTCGTGTAGTCGTCGATGCGCGCGACCTGCCAGACACGAAACGCCGTTCCGCCCACCAGCACCGCCGCCATCGCGACCGACCCCACGACCAGTCGGCGCGACCAGCGCAGCAATCCCGCACCGAAGCCGCGCGGCCGTGCCGGATCGGGAGCCCGAACAGTTCGGGTGCGCATCGTTGGCGAATCCACTCCCCAAGTCTGCCAGGAGCGGCGCCGGAGCCTTGGACGGCTGACGACGTTCGTGACTGCGCTCGCTGGCGCTCGGATCTACCAGCCCCGCGCTTGCCAGTCGGAAAGGTGCGGACGTTCGGTTCCGAGCGTGGTGTCGTCGCCGTGTCCGGGATAGACCACCGTGTCATCCGGGTAACGGTCGAAGAGCTTGGTCGTGACATCCGTGAAGAGGGTGGTGAAGTCCCGCCGAGATGTGGTGCGGCCGACGCCCCCGGGGAACAGGGAGTCGCCGGTGAACAGGTGGGTGCGATCGGCGTCGTCGGTGAGTGCCAGGGTGATCGAGCCGGGCGTGTGGCCGCGCAGATGGATGACCTCGAAAACCAGGTCGCCGATCCGGATGACGTCGCGGTCGGTGAGCAGCCGGTCCGGGCGGACCGGGAGCGCGTCGGCGTCCAGCGGATGGGCCGCGGTCGGTGCGTCGGTCGCGGCGACGGTCTCCTTCAGCGCCATCCAGTGGTCCCGGTGCTGGTGCGTGGTGACGATCAGCTGGACTCGCCCCGGCGCCTCCTGCTCGACCAGGGCGGCGATGCGCGGCGCCTCGTTAGCGGCGTCGATGAGCACAGCCGCGCCGGTGTTCGCGCACTGCACCAGGTAGCAGTTGTTGTCCATGTGGCCGACCGACATCTTCACGATGCGGCCGCCGGGGACATCCCGCTGCTGCGGGTTCGAGTCCGGCGACACGTGGCCGGTATACGGGCGATCGATGGTGATCACGAAACGATGCTAGCGAGCTAGATTCGTGCCATGGCACTGCCGCCGCCCAATCGCCTCGCTCGCCGGCTCGCGATCGGCGTCGCGCTGGCCGCCATCGCCCTGTTCGGCGGCGGGACGGTCGCCGCGGAGCCGCCGCTGCGGATGAACACCTACGTCGAGGACCCGGCCGACGCGCTCGACGACCTGCAACGCGTCCGGGTACGCGGTCAGGTCGACCAGCTCTACGCCGACCAGCAGATCCGGCTGTGGGTGGTGTACGTGCGCGACTTCGACGGCCTCGACCCGCGCGACTGGGCCCGCCGCACCGCGTCGATGTCCGGATTCGGTGAGCGGGATCTGCTGCTCGCGGTCGCCACCGAGGATCGCGCGTACCGGCTCGAGGGTGAAGTGCCCAGCGGCGTGAGCGATTCCGAACTCGACCGCATCCTGATCGAGGAGGTCGAACCCGCCCTGCGCGACGGGCGGTGGGCCGACGCCGGGATCGCCGCGGCCGACGGTTTGGACGCGGCGATGCGCGGCGGCGGAGTGAGCGGCCGTGCTCTGCTGGTCATCGGTCTGCTGGTCGTCGTCGTGGCCGGTGGACTGCTCTGGTACGCGCGCAAGCGCCGCCGGGAACGAATCGAGGCCGAACTGGCGGCCGCTCGGCAACTGGACCCGGAGAACGCCACGGCACTGTCGGCGCTGTCGCTGGAGGCGTTGCAGGCCCGATCGCGGGAGGCGCTGGTCGAGATCGACAACGCGGTCCGTACCAGCGGCGAGGAACTCGATTTGGCGACCGCGGAGTTCGGCGTCACCGCCACCACCCCCTTCCGCACCGCGCTCGAGCGCGCGAGGGCAGCCGCGGCCGAGGCTTTCGCGATCCGGCAGCGCCTCGACGACGCCATCCCGGAGACACCGGAGCAACAGCGTGATCTGCTGGTCGAGCTGATCGGCACGGTCGGGCGCGCCGACCGGGAACTGGACGCGCAGGTCGCCGAGTTCGACGCGATGCGCGATCTACTCCTGGGCGCCGAGGCTCGGTTGGACGCCCTCACCAGGGATGTCGTTGACGTCACCGCACGCTTTCCCGGCTCCGAAGCCGAACTGCACCGGCTCTCCGCCGCCTATCCGGCCGGTGTTCTCGCGCCGATCCACGACAACGTGCGGATGGCCCGCGAGCGGATCGCCTTCGCGGAGCAGAACATCGAGGCGGGTCGGTCCGCGCTCAGCCGTCCGGTGGGCGAGCAGGGCGGCGCGGTCGCCGCCATTCGCTCCGCCGAGGCCGCGATCGGTCAGGCTCGCGCCCTGCTCGACGCGGTGGACAACGCGGCGACCACCATTCAGCAGGCCCGCGACGGACTGCCCGGCATGCTGGACGAGTTGCGCCGCGACATCGCCGCCGCCACCGAACTGGCCACCCACGGCGGGCCGGAACTGGCCGCCGCACGCGCCGCCGCCCAGTCCGCCCTGGACACGGCGGCCTCCGCGGCGGACACCGACCCGCTGAGCGCCTTCCATCACGCGGTGACCGCCGACGCCGATCTCGACCGCGCCCTCGCGGCCGCCACCGATCGCAAGCTCGCCACCGAGGACCTGCGGCGCAGGCTCGACCGCGCGCTCACCGACGCCCGCGCCCGGATCGGCGCGGCCGCCGACTACATCGCCACCCGCCGCGGCGGGATCGACGCCGAAGCGCGCACCCGGCTGTCGGAGGCACAGCGCCATCTCGACGAGGCGCAGCGGGTGACCGTCAGCGACCCGGCGGAGGCACTCCGGCACGCGCAGGCGGCGGCGGACCTGGGCGGACGTGCGCTGCAAGCGGCCCAGACGAGCGTGCGGGCTTGGGAGAGCAGCCGGACTCCGTCCGGCAGCGCGCACACCGGGGCGATACTCGGCGGCATACTGCTCGAATCCCTGCTGCGCGGGGCGGCCAGCGGAGCACGACACTCCGGCGGCGGCTGGAGCCCCGGCTCGTACGGCGGCTCCTCCGGCTCCCGGAGGATCGGGCGCGGCGGACGATTCTGAGCTCGACCCTGACACCGTGTGACGCCGTAGACCACGACGCGTCATGTTCAGTATCGGAGACTTCGCCAGACACGGGCGTGTCGGTGCGCACGCTGCACCTCACCCCGGACGGAGAGCACGATTTCGCGGTGGTCGACCTACCCGCGATCGACCGGGCCGCGACCGTCGTGCACCGCGGCAGCATGGAATTGGTACGGAGGCGGCCGCGGCCGATCGCTCAGCGGGCGCAGACCGCCGACAGTCCGGTCAGCTCGGTTCGCACCGCAGCGAGCAGGCCGTCGGCGTGCGCGCCGCCGCCGAGCACGCCGACGGTCAGCTCGCGTGCGAAGGTGTAGACGAGGAAAGTGATCGCGGCCGAGGCACCCGCGGAAGGGCGGGGATGGGCGGACAGATAGACGATCTCGTAGTCCGTCAGTTCGATGGTGGGCGGTGTGCGGAAAGCGGGGACGACGCCGGTGTTGGTCACGGCTATATGCCCGGCGAGGGAGTGGGTCCTGTTCGTGCCGTAGAAGTCCGGGAAATGCAGAACGGACTGCTGCACGATGCCTTCGGAGAGATCGTGCGCCAGTCGAGCCGAGATGCGCTGTGCCAGTTCGACGAGACTTGCGGCCGGGTCCACGTGTGCTGCGAACGAAGCCGACCCGGCCATATTGGTGCCTGCCGACGCGGAGACCGGTGGCTCGAGCCGCCTGCGCAGATCCACGGGATACAGACAACCCAGCGGGATCGCGCCGCCCGCGGGATCGCGGGCGTACGCGCGGAGCAATGCGGCGGTGAGCAGACCGTTCATCGGCACACCCGCGGTACGGGCGAGCCCGACGATCCGCGCGGTGGCGTCCGCGTCCAGCCGCACACGTCGTGGGCGTGCCAGGGCGCTCGGGATCGGCCGCTCGTTGTCGGCGGGCATGTCCCGTGCCTCCGGTGGGAGGGGCTTGGTCACATCCTCGAATCCGGACGCGGCGGCCCTGACGATGCCGCGCGCCGCGACATACCACTCCAAGGAGCGGGGAAGCTCTTGCGGCACAACAACTATCGGCACCTGCTCGACGATGTCGGTGTAGAACGCCCACAGCCGCGTCAGGAGTTCGACGCAATGCCCGGCGTCGGCGACGCTGTGGTGGACGAACAGCGTGACACGCCAGCGGTCCGCGCCCGAGTGGACGACGTCCAGGTACGCCAACTGGGCCGCCGGGTCCGCCACGGGAACGCCGACCTCAGCCACGTCACCCTCGCGCACCGACGCCCGGGCCCATGCCCGCTCGTCGGGATGCAGCAGATAACCCTGCCCCGCAGCGTCTTCCACGATGCGGCAACCCACCACCGGATAGGCGCGCCGCAACGTCGCGAATGCCTCCCGCAGCGCCGCGGGGTCGAGCGCTCCCCGCACCGACACCGACCGGCCCGTGTAGGTGCCGTGCCGCACGAACCGCTGCTCAGAGGGCGCCAACACCCGAACCAGATCGTCCTCATCCCATGACATCCCGCAAGGGTGCGGCACCGTCGGCACCTGCGCAAACCGACCGGGCGGACGGATGCGGAAGACTGGCGGTATGAGTCTCGCGGCACATTTGCAGGACGTCGGCCTGCCGTCGGTCGAGGAACAGCTCGCCCACCCCACCGTCGTGGGCATCGCGGAGGGCACTTTGCCCGAACCGGTCTTCCGGTTCTGGCTGGAGCAGGATTATCTGTTCCTGCTCGACTACGTCCGGGTGTTCGCCCGCCTCGCCTGGCAGGCCCCGGCCGACCACCTCGGCGACTTGGTCGACCTCGCGCACGCCACCTACCACGAGGAGCTGTCGCTGCACCGCTCGCTGGCCGCCGAGTTCGGCGCCGATCTCGACGGGGCCGTCAAAGGCGCACCGTGCGCGGCCTATACGGCGTTCCTCCTGAAGTCCGCCGCGTCCTATGGCGATGGTCTCGCGGCCCTCTATCCGTGCATGTGGGGGTATTCGACCCTCGGAGCGCGGCTGGCCCAGAACCCGCCCGCCGAGCCGCGCTACCGCCGCTGGGTCGACACCTATGCCGATCCCGGATTCGCCGCCCTCACTCGTCGCTGCGCGCAGATGCTCGACGAGTCCGGCGCCGATCCGGTACGCGCGGAAGCACTGTTCCGGGAAGGGATGCGCCATGAGCTCGCGTTCTGGGACGTTCGGCGCTGAACCCCGCGCACGGCCGAAGGGGGCGGTGCCCTGGGCTGTCGCGCTGCTCATTCCGACCACGATCGGAATCATCGTGCGCAAGGACGGTTCCGGAACGACAACGCCCCGTGACCGATGACCGGCCACGGGGCGACGCCAGGCGAACTCAGGCGCCGATCAGGTGCTGGGCCAGGTAGCCCTCCACCTTGTCCAGGGCGATGCGCTCCTGGGTCATCGAGTCGCGCTCGCGGATGGTCACCGCCTGATCGTCGAGGGTTTCGAAGTCGACCGTGACGCAGAACGGCGTGCCGATCTCGTCCTGACGGCGGTAGCGGCGGCCGATGGCGCCCGCGTCGTCGAATTCGACATTCCAGTTCTTGCGCAACCGCGCCGCGAGGTCTTTCGCCTTCGGCGTCAGGTCGGCGTTGCGCGACAGCGGAAGCACCGCCGCCTTCACCGGGGCGAGACGGCGATCGAGACGCAGCACCGTGCGGGTGTCCACTCCGCCCTTGGCGTTGGGCGCCTCGTCCTCGGCGTACGCGTCGACCAGGAACGCCATCAGCGAGCGGGTCAGACCGGCGGCCGGTTCGATGACGTACGGGATGTAGCGCTCGTTGGTGGTCTGGTCGAAGAAGCTCAGCTCGGTGCCGGAGTGTTCGGAGTGCGTCTTCAGGTCGAAGTCGGTGCGGTTGGCGATGCCCTCCAGCTCACCCCACTCGTTGCCCTGGAAGCCGAAGCGGTACTCGATGTCGGTGGTGCCCGCCGAGTAGTGCGAGAGCTTGTCCTTCGGGTGCACGAACAACCGCAGGTTCTCCGGGGTGATGCCGAGGTCGGTGTACCAGGAGAGCCGGGTCTCGATCCAGTACTTGTACCACTCCTCGTCCTCGCCCGGCTTGACGAAGTACTCCATCTCCATCTGCTCGAACTCGCGGGTGCGGAAGATGAAGTTGCCCGGGGTGATCTCGTTGCGGAAGCTCTTGCCGATCTGCGCGATACCGAACGGCGGCTTCTTGCGCGCGGTGGTCATCACGTTGGCGAAGTTCACGAAGATGCCCTGGGCGGTCTCCGGACGCAGGTAGTGCAGGCCTTCCTCGGACTCGATCGGGCCCAGGAAGGTCTTGAGCATCATGTTGAAGTCGCGCGGCTCGGTCCAGCGGCCGACGGTGCCGCAGTTCGGGCAGGCGACGAGCTCCATCGACACCGCGTCCGGGTCATCGAGCTTGTTCTTCAGCGCGTACGCCTCCTGCAGGTGGTCCTGCCGGAAACGGTGGTGGCAGTGCAGGCATTCGACCAGCGGGTCGTTGAACACGCCGACGTGGCCGGAGGCGACCCACACCTGGCGGGGCAGGATCACCGAGGAGTCGAGGCCGACGACGTCCTCACGGCTGGTGACCATGGCGCGCCACCACTGCTTCTTGATGTTCTCCTTGAGCTCGACGCCCAGCGGCCCGTAGTCCCATGCCGACTTGGTGCCTCCGTAGATCTCACCGCACGGGTACACCAGACCCCGGCGCTTGGCGAGGTTGGCAACGGTGTCCACCTTCGACTTGGGTGCCACGCGAGAATTCTCCATCCACTGCGAGTCGGATTGTTGATTGCACCAACACAATAGTTTTACGTCGGCGCTGCGATTGTGCCCAGCCTATCGGCACTGCGATGGCCGGTTTCAACCGCAGGTACCCGCGCGTCCGTTTGACATGCGCACCTGTGCATATGCAAACTGGTAATGCTTTCCATTAAGGAGTTGGTGACATGACTACCGAGACCGCCGCGGCGCCGCACAATCCATATCGGTCGCCCGGCCCGGCGCCGGTTCCCGCGCGGACCGTGCTGGAGGACGCGGGTGAGTTGTTGCGGGCGCTGGCCGCGCCGGTTCGTATTGCTATCGTGCTGCAGTTGCGCGAGTCGCCGCGCTGTGTGCACGAATTGGTCGACGCCCTCGGTGTCACCCAACCACTGGTCAGTCAGCATCTGCGTATCCTCAAGGCCGCTGGCGTCGTGCACGGGGAGCGGTCGGGTCGCGAGGTGCTCTACGAACTCGTCGACGACCATCTGGCGCACATCGTCGTCGACGCCGTCGCACACGCCGAGGAAGGGTGATTCGTGCCAGAGAACACGGCCGCTCCGCAGAAACCGGTCGGCATCCGCAGCACCAGGCAGCGCAGCGCCATCGCCGCACTGCTCGGTGACATCGACGAGTTCCGCTCCGCCCAGGAGCTACACGACGAGCTGCGCAAACGTGGCGAGGGCATCGGCTTGACCACGGTCTACCGGACGCTGCAGTCGCTGGCCGACGCCGGCATGGTGGACGTGCTGCGCACCGACTCCGGTGAATCGGTCTACCGCCAGTGCTCCACCGGCCACCATCACCACCTGGTCTGCCGCAACTGCGGCCGCACCGTCGAGGTGGAGGGCCCCACCGTCGAAGCATGGGCCGAGGCGATCGCGTGCGAGCACGGCTTCACCGAGATCAGCCACACCCTCGAGGTGTTCGGCACCTGCACGTCCTGCGTCGAGGCACGTCGGCCGAACAAGTGACGCCAGGAGGGCCGCCTCGACGAGGACGGCCCTCCATTGTCTCGGGTAGGCGAATTCAGCTCACCAGCACGGGATTCCGTGCCGATTCCCGCGTCTCGGCGGAACGACCACGCAGCGCGCCGACGCCGAGCAGCGCGAGCGCGACCGCGCCCCAGACCAGCAGGACCAGGAGCGGACCAGCGGCGGCCGCGCCGTCGAAGAAGGCGACCGAGCGCAGCAGCGAGGCGGCCGCACCCGGCGGCAGCAGCTGGCCGATCGCGCCCCACGGCTGCGGCAGCAGCTCCGGCGCCGACGTGGCCGCGGAGAACGGGTTGCCGATCAGCAACATGGTGAGTGCGGCGATGCCGATACCCGCGCGTCCGACCACGGTGGCGAGCCCGACCACCGAACCCGCGACCGCGAAGGAGACCAGACCGGCCACCGCGGCGAGCACCGGATACGACCCCGGCACCAGCGACATCCAGCCCTGGATGATCGCCATGCTCAGCAACCCGCCCGCGAGACCGAAGGTGACCAGCCCGATCACCCTGCCGCCGACCGCCGGGATGAGCAGCGCGAGCAGCACACCCGCCGCGATGCCGGACATCACCAGCGGCAGCACCATCGCACCGAACGCGGTGCCGCGCGGGTCGTCCGAGTCGGCGGGCACCACGTCTTCCACCCGGGCCGCGGGCGCGCCGGAGAGTTGCTGCCCGATCTGGGTCAGCTGCTGCGCGACGGCGGGACTCGCGCCCGAGGCGATCAGCACGCGTGGCGGGCCGTCGCCGGTGACGATCGCCCCGTAGACCTCCCGGTCCGCGATGGCGGCGCGGGCGGCCGCCTCGTCCGCGGCGGTGGTGATCTCGAAGGCGTCCGGACTGCGCTCGGCCAGCTTGCCTGCGACCATCCCGGCTTGCGGGCCGGTGACGGCCAGCGGCAGGTCGCGCGGCGCGATATTCGCGGCGGGCCAGGCGAACGCGATCAGCATCAACGCCTGGAGCAGGGCGGCGCCGAGGCCGAGAGCGAACGCCCGCTGCATGGTATTCATGACCAACTCCCATAAATCGAATGCTCGTTCTTTTTAGCTGCCACCACCGTCGCACGCAGTGCGCGAAGTTGTCAAGAACGGATATTCGTTTTATTTTGGTAACATGCCCCGAGTCAGCGAAGAACACCTGGAACGCCGCAGACGGCAGATTCTGGATGCCGCACGGAAGTGCTTCGCCCGCAAGGGATTCCACGAAACCTCCATGCAGGACGTGTTCACGGAGTCGGGCCTGTCGGCCGGTGCCGTCTACCGCTACTTCAAGAGCAAGGACGAGCTGGTCACCGCACTGGCGGCACAGACGACGGTGTCACTGCGCATGACGATGGAACAGACGATCAGCCGCGACCCGCTCCCCACGCCCGCCGAACTGATCACAACGATCGCCGAGGAGGTCGTGCGCCGCAGCGGTCCCGACGGGCCGGTGCGGCTGGCGCCGCAGGCTTGGGCGCTGGCCCTGGTGAACCCGGTGGCGGGCGTCATGGTCCGCGAAACGATGGTCGCGATGCGGGCGATGTGGGTCACCTACGCGGAGCGCATGTGCGCGCAGGGCTGGCTACCGGAAGACGCCGACGTCGATGCCGTGGCGAAGGCGCTCATCGGGCTGCTGCCCGGGTTCATCCTCCAGCATCTCGTCCTCGGCGACTTGGACCCCGAGACGCTGGCACGCGGCGTGCGGACGCTGCTCCCCTACGGCCGAACCGCCACCACAGCGGGCGACTGAGCGCGGGACTCAGGGCAGCAGTCCCTGCCTGGCGCGGCTCGCGTTGGACAGCACGAGCAGCAGCATCGTGGTCAGCGCCTGGTCGTCCAGGCCCGCGGCGGGGAAGGTGTAGCGCAGGATGACGTCGGCGAGCTTGCCGTGGCCGATCACGGTGAGCGAGCCGAACTGCAGCGCGTTGTTGCGCTCGGCGACGCGCTTGTGCAGCTGCGGCTTCAGTGGACGGTCCCAGGCCAGCACGCAGGTCAAGGTCAGCACGTCCAGGCCGGGCGCGAGATTCACCGCGCGCAGCGAACACAGCGCGCCCTCGTACTCATATCCGAGCGACCCTTCGGGGTCCACCCGCACATCGATGCCATACCGCGACAGGCACGCTCCGGCGCGTGCCTGCAGCTCCTGGTCGGGGGTCACCGCCGCGTCCATGTCCGCCTCGCCGTTCACTTGGTGCCGCCGAAACGGCGGTCTCGCGACGCGTACTCGACGCAGGCCTCCCAGAGATTGCGCCGATCGAAATCCGGGAACAGCGTGTGCTGGTAGACGTATTCGGCGTACGCCGACTGCCAGATGAGGAAGTTGGAGCTGCGGAACTCGCCCGACGGGCGCAGGAACAGATCGACGTCCGGCATGTCGGGCTCATCCAGGTACTTCGCCAGCGTGGCCTCGGTGACCTTCTCCGGATCGATCTCGCCCGCCGCCACCCGGCGCGCGATCTCCCTTGCCGCATCGGCGATTTCGGCGCGGCCGCCGTAGTTGACGCACATGGTGAGGGTCATCACCGTATTGTTCTTGGTGAGCTGCTCGGCGATCTCCAATTCCTTGATCACGCTGCGCCACAGGCGCGGCCTGCGACCGGCCCAGCGCACGCGCACGCCCATCTCGTTCATCTCGTCGCGGCGGCGGCGGATCACGTCGCGGTTGAAGCCCATGAGGAAGCGCACCTCCTCGGGGCTGCGCCGCCAGTTCTCGGTGGAGAAGGCGTAGGCCGACAGCCACTTCACACCGATCTCGATGCAGCCCTCCACGGTGTCCATCAGCACCGCCTCGCCACGCTCGTGCCCCGCGGTGCGCGGCAACCCGCGCTCTTGCGCCCAGCGGCCATTGCCGTCCATCACCAGCGCGACGTGATTGGGCACCAATTCCGGCGGCAGCTGCGGCGGCCGAGCTCCGGACGGATGCGGCGCGGGCGGGCGGACGGCGCCTGCGATGTTCGGCTCGGTCGCGGTAGCGGAGTCTCGGCGGAGGATCACGGCCTCCATCCTGCCTGATCGCCGCCGCCGACCCTACTGCCGCGTTGCTTCCTGACGAATTCCCCGGTTCGCACCGGCAGCGGTGATTTATTCTTGTCCTGATCGTGATACTGGGGAGGGGTTTCTCGAACGTGACCGATTTACCAGGCACCGGGACCGCGGCCGGTTTCCGGGCCACTCGCGAATTACTCGGCCTTCCGGTCCCCTGGTGCGCGCGGTTCTTCGCGGTCGCCGAGCGCACCGTCGAGCGGTGGGAGAAGGGGGCGTTCCAGATCCCCGACGTCGTGGCCCGCGAACTCGCCGCCATCGCGGAGGAGACCGAGCAGGTGATCGAGGCCATGGTCGAAGCCATCGACACCGGGGAGATCTCGCCCCGCCTGCACACCTACCGGACCAACGACGACTACAGCAAGCACGAGCCCGACACGCGCTTCCCGGCCACCTGGCACCGCGCGGTGTGCGCCCGGGTCATGATCGAGCTGCCCCAGGTAGAGCTGCAATTCGTGGAATAGGCGGCTGCCTCGCCTTCGCTCGGCCCGGCGCGGGCTGACGACGGACTCCATCCGGCAGCGCTCTCCACTGCGGCTGCCTCAGCCTCCGCTCGGCCCAGCGCGGAACTGACGACGGACTCCATCCGGCAGCGCTCTCCACTGCGGCTGCCTCAGCCTCCGCTCGGCCCAGCGCGGAACCGACGACGGACTCCATCCGGCAGCGCTCTCCACTGCGGCTGCCTCAGCCTCCGCTCGGCTACGGCTGCCTCAGCCGCGGCCCAGCGCGGCTACGGACGGGCTCCGTCCTGCCGCGTCTTTGGACCGCTCGACCAGCGGCAACGTGCGAAGCTGACGCTCCAGATGCCATTGCAAATGCGCCGCGACCAGCCCGCTGGCCTGTTTGCGCACCGCTTCGGGCACCGTCTCGACGTACTCCCACTCCCCCCGCAGCAGCGCGACCAGATGGTCGAGTACGCCGGGAGCGGGTGTCGCCGCGCCCGGTGGACGGCAGTGCACGCATACCGCGCCACCAGCCGCGACGTGGAACGCCCGATGCGGGCCCGGGGTCGCGCATTTCGCGCACTCGTCCAGCGCGGGGGCCCAACCCGCGAAACCCATGGCGCGCAACAGGAATGCGTCCAGGATCAGTTCATGCGGCCGCTGTTTGGCCGCGATCGCGCGCAGAGCGCTCGCGGTGAGCGCGTGCAGCCGGGGCGCGGGGGCGCGCTCCTCGCCCGCCAGTCGTTCGGCGGTTTCCAGCACGGCGCACGCGGTGGTGTAGCGCCCGTAGTCGTCGATGATGTCGGCGGCGAACGACTCCATCGTGGTCACCTGGGTGACGGTGTCGAGCGTACGGCCCGGATGCAACTGCACGTCGATATAGGAGAACGGCTCCAACCGGGCCCCGAACCGCGACTTGGTGCGCCGCACCCCCTTGGCTACCGCCCGCACCAGGCCGTGCTGGCGGGTGAGCAGCGTGACGATGCGATCCGCCTCGCCCAGCTTGTGCTGGCGCACCACTACCGCCTCGTCCCGATACAAACGCACAGGGTCATCTTTCCACGGGCGACCGTCCGCCACGATCAGACAGGCTGGCCGTCCGGCTGCCGACATCGTCGTCGGCCATGGAAGCGCGTGCTCGGGGGCAGGAGTGGCGGCGCGCGGTACCGATGCCTTCTCCGGGCAGACGGACGGTGCGCGGCAGAGAGCCGACGTAAGCGAGTTCATTGCGCTCGGATGTCTACGCCGCTGTCTCCGAGCATGGCATCGACCAGTCCCGCGACACGGTCCGGTGCGGGCGCGGTCTTGATCATCGAGCTGAGGCGCTGAGCCTGCATGGCGGTGACGGCATCGGCGGCACTCGGGCGCTCCGGCGTACTCGTAACCGCCGCATTCGCCGCATTTGCGCAAGGCAGCACCGACAGCGGGTCTCATAGTCGTCATCGTCGCGCCGATACGGTCTCGGTGCCAAGTGAATTGATCTTGCCGCTGGGTTCGGTGACGGTTGTGGGTCTTTCGCTTCAGCCGCCGGTGCGAATGAGCCCGGAGATCAGCAGCAGCACCGATTGCTGGGTCTGTGCGCGGGCGGTGTCGGGATCGTCGGCGTGGGCGACGATCAAGGCCGCCTCGCTGATCACGCTGACGACGAGCTGGGCCAGCACGGGGATCGGGGCGTCGGCGATCAACCCGGCATCGCGGGCGCGCTCGAGTTGGGCGGTGATCAGGCCGAGGCCGTGGGCCGATTCGAATTCGCGCCAAGCCTGCCAGCCGAGCACGGCGGGGGCGTCGGTGAGCGCGATCCGCAACATCGCGGGCCGCTGGCAGATCTCCAGGAAGAGACCGAGGCCCACTGTCATCCCGGCCATCACATCGCCGGAATCGACTGCGGCGATCGCATTTTCGATCTCCCTGGTCGTCTCGACCTCGATCTGCTCCAGCACCGCGAGGAAAAGGCCGCGCTTATCGCCGTAATGGTGGTGCAGCGCGCCGCGGGTGACGCCCGCCTCGGTCACCAGCTCTTCGGCCGAGGTTCCCGCGAAGCCGCGCTCGGTGAACAGCCGGCGTCCGGCCTGTTCGAGCGCGGCTCTGGTGGTGCGCGAGCGGTCTTCCTGGCTACGGCGTGGCATGCAGCCGAGTGAACTCCAGAATCGATTCGGCGAGCAACTCGGGCTGGTCCTCCGGCAGGAAGGTGTAGGAGTCGTCGATGAGCTTCAGCGTCGCGTTCGGCAGGTCGCGGGCCAGGCGTTCGGCGTACGACACCGGGAACAGGCGATCCTCGCGCGCCCAGGCCAGCAGCACGGGAATGTCGACGTCGGCGAAGTGCCGCGCGGCTTCGAGGGTGTACCGGCGATGCGCGGATGTCAGGAAGCGGCGCAGGTCTTTCCGGATCGCGGCCGACTTGCGGCTGGGCAGCAGATAGGAGTCGGCGATCTCCGGCGGCACCGGCCGCTTGGTGACCCAGCCGAAGGCGACCGGCAGGCGATGCAGTGCCCGGATGCGCATCACCTCGGTCAGCAGGCGGATCGACCCGGGGATCTTCGCCAGCAGCGGAAGCGTCGTGAACGGCTGCGGCAAGAAGCCCTCGTAGCTGTCCACCGAGGCGAGCACGACGCGGCCGATCCGGGAGCGGTCGCGGGTCAGCAACACCTGGGTGATCGCTCCGCCGGTGTCATTGGCGACCACCGTGACATCGGTGAGGTCCAGGCGCTCCAGGAACGCGGCGATCAGGTCGGCGACGCCCACCGGGGTCAACTCCGCGTCGGGGACCGGAATCTCGTGCGAGCCGAGTGGCCAGTCCGGCGTGAGGCAGCGGTATCCGGCGGCGGCGATCACGGGGACCACCTTGCGCCACAGATCGGCGTTGACGAGCAGGCCGTGCACGAAGACGACCGGAGCGCCCTCCCCGGTCTCGTGGTAGCGGATGCGGCCACCGGGCAGGTCCACCTCGTGGATGCGGCCTAGTGCAGTGCTGGTTGCCATGGGTCCTCCCAGTTGTCTCGGTCCCGGCAACTTTTACATACATACGGTATGTATGTCTATCCTACCCAGGGTGGATTTCGGGGCATTGATATGGACGCTTGACCAGAGCGGCGTTTACGGTTACCCGAAACACGACGAGACGGAGCTCAGATGACGGTGTCCGATCCGACCCGCCTCCCGCCCGATACGCGGCAGCTGGGGCTGGCCGAACTGGCTGCCGCGATCGCGAGCGGTGCGATCACCTCCACCGCGGCGGTCAGCGGCACACTGGACCGGATCGAGGCGGCGCAACCCACGCTCAACGCGTTCCGCGTCGTGCGCCGCGAACGGGCGCTGGCCGAGGCCGCCGAGGCCGATCGGCGGCTGGCCGCCGGGGAACGGCTGCCGCTGCTGGGCGTGCCCATCGCGGTGAAGGACGACACCGACATCGCGGGCGAGCCGACCGCCTTCGGCTGCGGCGGCGAGTTCGCGCCGAAAACCGAAGACGCCGAATCGGTTCGGCGTCTGCGCGCGGCGGGCGCGGTGATCGTCGGCAAGACCAATACCTGCGAACTCGGCCAGTGGCCGTTCACCAGCGCCGCGTCCTTCGGCCACACCCGCAATCCTTGGGACCGCACGCGGACGCCCGGCGGGTCATCCGGCGGGTCGGCGGCGGCCGTCGCGGCCGGATTGGTCCCTGCCGCATTGGGTTCCGACGGGGCGGGCTCGATCCGTATTCCGTCCGCCTGGACAAACCTGGTCGGCATCAAGCCGCAGCGTGGGCGGATCTCCACCTGGCCGGAAGGCGAACTGTTCTACGGGCTCACCGTCAACGGTCCGCTGGCGCGCACCGTCGCGGACGCGGCGCTGCTGCTGGACTCGGCCGCCGGTCCGCACCCCGGCGACCTGCACACGCCGTCTCCGATCACCGCCTCGGACGCCGTCGGCCGCGACCCCGGACGATTGCGCATCGCCCTGTCGCTGCGAATTCCGTTCACCGCGACCAAGACCGCCCTCGACCCCGAGGTCGAGCAAGCGGTCCGGAGCACCGCCGACACCCTGCGCAAGCTCGGCCACACGGTGACCGTGGCCGACCTGCACTACGGCATCATGATCGGCGCCTCGTTCCTGCCGCGTTCACTGGCGGGCATCCGGCGGGTGTACAACCGGATGCCCGGCCTCGAAGTCGACCCGCGCACCACGGCCAACGCCCGGATCGGCCGAGCGCTCGAGGGACCAGCCCTCTACGCGGCCCGCCAACTGGAACCTTTGCTGCACAAGCGAATCGGCCACTTCTTCCGCGACCACGACGTGGTCCTCGCCCCCACCACCGCCACTCCCCCACCCCGCGCCGAGCAAATCGACGGCATCGGCATCACCGCCACCAACAACCTGATCACCGCCACCTGCCCCTACACCTGGCCTTGGAACGTCCTCGGCTGGCCGAGCGTCAACGTCCCCGCGGGCTTCACCAACTCCGGCCTCCCGGTCGGGGCCCAACTGATGGGCACCGCGAACTCCGAACCCCTCCTGATCTCGCTGGCCGCCCAACTCGAATCCGAACTGAACTGGCAACACCACCGCCCCACGCCCTGGTGGTGAGCTAGGCGGGGACCCACACGGATCCGCTTGTGCCAAGATCGCCGGTGCCCTATCGTCCCGACCGACCGTGGATGCCGAAGGCCGATCGTCACCTGGTAGACGTTCACATCCTGCTCATGCGCGACAACAAGCCACTGCTGGCCCAGCGCCGGGGGATATGTTCGGAGACCGGTGGCATCTACCATCAGGCAAACTGGACGCGGACGAACCGATTACGCTGCATGCCCTATATGCCGATGAGCGCGTGCGGTCCGGAACCGGTTGACCGCGTGTTGCGGAGCGCAGCGGTCACCACGCTGGCCGCGGGTCACGCTCCTCTATCGGGGTCTGCGCGATCGGGCCGTAGTCGCGGTCGGTCCGCAGCAGGATGCCGGGATCGGGCGGGTACTCGTCGGTCGGCGGAGCCGGTGGATAGTATCGCTGGGTACGGGGGAGTTCGATCTCGACCAACTTGCCGTCGTGGAGCATCCACAGGCCGAAGCAGTCGTCTTCCTCGTCGTGGATCAATACCTGGACGCTCCCCGGGAACGGCCACGGCAGCGACTCGAGATGCGCGAAAAGCCCTGTCCGTGTCCGCATGCGCTCGAACTCGGTGGCCCACCCGAAGCCGAAAGACCTGCCCCACTGGCTTTCGATCGGCACGAACCGGCCTCGCCAACTGCGGCTCTCATCGTCACGGGTCAACGGCTCCATAACCTCGTCTGCTTCCAGAGCCAGCACAATAACTTCCGCGAATCTACTCACAACATTGGAGCAGACCATGAAGCGATCAGATGCGACAACACAATTCGATCGTGGCTCAGTCTCCCAGTGGTACACCATGGAGGGATCTACTCGCGTTTTCCCGCAGCCGTGTGCCACTCGTCAGCGTTGCGGGTAGTTCGCCCGCGATCGCAGGGCTCGAGGTACAGGCGTTCGCATGGCAGGCGCGGCAGTTCTGCCGAGTCGCCGGGAATCACGGTCGCCGCGTCTGGGTGGTGGTAGGAGCGCCAGTCTTGCATGAAGCGCGACGCGGCGGTCGTGCAGGCTGCGAAATCCACACGAACATTGGGCGACAGGTGAACGTCGTCTTCTTCGGGGCGCGGCGATGGCTGCGGGTCCATGGCGTCACCGCCTGCGCTGCGGTTGGCAAGCTCGGACGGATTCGATGACTGCCATGCCGGACAGGCGGAAGGCGTCGAGTGGTGGTAATACCCAGACTCGGAATCCCGCCTGTCGGGCGCCGGGCGATGGCAGCGCGATTTGCGCGCCGAAGCGCGATACCGAAACGTTGAGCCGGAACAGCTCGGCGAACAGCCTGTTCTCGTCCGGCACGGTGAGGAATGTCCATCGTTTCGAGCGCGGGGCTGTAACCGCCGGTATGGACAAGTCCGCGAAGGTAGTCGAAAGGCGGCTGGCCACGGCGTGTCGCACCGCCATTCGACTAACCTCGCCGCGTCACCGAACTCGCATACCAGTGAACCTGTCGGCGGGCGGACGTGCAGCGGATCAGCGAGGCCGCCGCGCCATCGCCGATGCCTGGGGCCGCGACCACGTGCCCGAGCGCGGCGACCGCTTCCGGCCCCATCTGTCGCTCGCCTACTCCACAGGCGTGGCATCGATAACCGGCCTTCGTGACCTGCTCAGACGAAATGAGCTGAGCAGCATACAGGTTGTGCAGCCAGTGACGGCGATATCGCTCATTGCGCTGAACCGGGACAACCATCGATACGAATGGCGCGAGATCACCAAGGTGCCGCTGGGCACGCTGTGATTCGGAAGCTGGATCGGGTCAGAAACCGAGTTTGCCCAACTGCTTGGGATCGCGTTGCCAGTCCTTTGCCACCTTCACGTGCAGATTCAGGTAGATGCGGGTGCCGAGGATGTGTTCGATCTGCTTGCGGGCGTTGGTGCCGACTTCCTTCAGGCGGCTGCCCCCCTTGCCGATGACGATGGCTTTCTGGCTGGGGCGTTCGACGTAGAGCAGGGCGTGGACGTCGAGCATGTCCTCGCGGTCCTCGTAGGGCAGGACCTCCTCGATGACGACGGCCAGCGAGTGCGGCAGTTCGTCGCGGACGCCCTCGAGTGCGGCCTCGCGGATCAGCTCGGCCATCAAGGTTTCCTCGGGTTCGTCGGTGAGCTCGCCGTCGGGGTAGAAGGCCGGGCCCTCCGGCATCTTCGAGGCGATGACGTCGACCAGGACCTCGACCTGCTCGCCCTTGACCGCCGACACCGGCACCACGTCGGCGTCCGGGCCGAGCAACTGGGAGACGGCGAGCAGCTGCTGGGCGACCTGGTCGCGGCTGACCTTGTCGATCTTGGTGACGACGCCGAGCAGCGTGGTCTTCGGCGCCATCTGCTTGACCTGCTGCACGATCCAGCGGTCGCCGGGGCCGATCTTCTCGTCGGCCGGGATGCACAGCGCGATCACGTCGACTTCCGAATACGTATCGCGCACCAGGTCGTTGAGGCGCTGACCGAGCAGGGTGCGCGGGCGGTGCAGGCCAGGGGTGTCGACCAGGATCAACTGGGCGTGCTCGCGGTGCACGATGCCGCGAATGGTGTGCCTGGTGGTCTGCGGACGCGAGGAGGTGATCGCGATCTTCGCGCCGACCAGTGCGTTGGTCAGCGTCGACTTGCCGGTGTTCGGGCGGCCGACGAAACAGACGAATCCGGAACGGAAGTCCTCGGAGTCCTTCGACCGCTCAGCCACCGTGCACCTCACCCGAGTCGGCGGTTACCGCGTCGGCGGCGTCGGCCGAATCGTCGACGATCTCGAACACCGCGCCCTCGCGGTCGGTGAAGATGATCCGCGCCTCCGCGGACACCTCACGCACCGCCGTGACGCCGTAGTCGGACAACCGCCCGCCGACCACCGCGGCCGCCTCGAATCCCTCGGCGCCGCTGGAGAGCGCGGCGGCCACCGCGGCTTGCAGCGCCGTCAGCCGCAGCGCAGTCAGGTTCACTTCGCCCGCGGCGTAGGTGCGTCCGTCCGTGTCGCGGATGGCCGCGCCACTCGCCCCGCCGGTGCGGCCGAGCGCGCCGCGGGCCAGCACGACCAGTTTGTTGTCCTCGGCGTCCAGTTCGGTCATTCGGTGTCTCCGTCCTCGTCGCGATCGGCCGGGATCTCCCGCTCCGATCCATTCGCCTTGCGCTTGCCATTGGGATTGTCCCCGTTGGGTTTGCCGACCGGGACCTTCTCGCGCGCTTTGCCGACCACCACGGTGTTCACCCGCATCCGTCCTCGCGCGTCCTGGCCGCCTTCGCCGCGCAGGACCAGCCCGTGCACCTCCACCTTCGAACCGGGCAGCGGCACCCGTCCGAGTTCGTGGGCCATCAGGCCGCCGACGGTGTCGACGTCCTCTTCCTCGATCTCCAGCCCGTACAGCTCGCCGAGGTCCTCCACCGACAGCCGGGCCGATACCCGGTAGCGCCCGTCGCCGAGGTCTTCGATGGGCGGGGTCTCGTCGGTGTCGTACTCGTCGGCGATCTCACCGACGATCTCCTCGAGCACGTCCTCGATGGTCACCAATCCCGCGATGCCGCCGTACTCGTCCACGAGCAACGCCATGTGGTTGCGCCTGCGCTGCATCTCGTCGAGCAGGCTGTCCAGCGGTTTGGAGTCGGGCATGAACACCGCCGACCGCATGACCTGACGCACCCGCACCTTGCGGCTGCGATCCGCATACGGCACAAGGTCTTTCAGGTAGACCACGCCGAGGATGTCGTCGACGTTCTCGCCGATCACCGGGATGCGCGAGTGCCCGGAGCGCACCGCGAGCGACATCGCCTGCGCCGCAGTCTTGTCCGCCTCGATCCAGACCATCTCGGTGCGCGGCACCATCACCGCACGCGCGGGGGTGTCGCCGAGTTCGAACACCGACTGGATCATCCTGCGTTCGTCGTCGGCCACCACGCCGCGCTCACCGGCCATCTCGACCACTTCCCGCAGCTCGATCTCGGAGGCGAAGGGGCCGTTGCGGAAACCTTTACCGGGCGTGATGGCGTTGCCGAGCAGAATCAGCAACCTGCTGAGCGGGCCGAGCAGCGCGCCGATGAACTGCAGCGGCAGCGCCGCGGCCAGCGCGATGGAGTACGCGTGCTGACGTCCCAGCGTGCGCGGACCGACTCCGATCACCACATAGGACACCAGGACCATCACCACCGCGGTGACCAGCAGCGCCCAGTTCTGCGCCCAGACCGCGATCAGCCCCGCCGCCAGCAGCACCGTGGCGCCGATCTCGCACAGAATCCGCAGCAGTACCATGAGATTCACATAGCGCGCCCGGTCGGCGACGATGCGGCTCAGCCGCACCGCACCCGGCCGGTCGGCACGGACCAGGTCGTCGACGCGGGCGGGCGAGATGGTGTTCAGCGCGGAATCGACACCGGCGAAGACCCCGCCCACCGAGATGAGCAGGACCGCCAGCAGGACGAGGGTCAGGGAATTCACGCGTGATCCAGGGAATCACCCGGTGTGGTGAAGCCCGCCTTACCCAGCAACCGCGCGTCGCGTTCGGCGAGCTCGGCCCGCCGCCGCGCTTCCCGCAGGCTCTCGTACCACTCCTCGAGCAGCCGGGCCTGCAACGCGAACATCTCCTTCTCCTCCTCCGGCTCGGCATGGTCGTAGCCGAGCAGGTGGAGCACGCCGTGCACGGTGAGCAGCGCCAGTTCGTGGTCCAGCGAGTGCCCCGCCTTGCGCGCCTGGCCTGCGGCGAACTCGGGGCACAGCACGATGTCGCCCAGCATGGACGGGCCTGGCTCGGGGCTGTCGGGCCGTCCGCCCGGCTCGAGTTCGTCCATCGGGAAGGACATGACGTCGGTGGGGCCGGGCAGGTCCATCCAGCGCATGTGCAGGTCGGCCATGGTGTCGAGATCGACGAGCACCATCGACAGCTCCGCGGCCGGGTGCACGTCCATCCGGGCGATCACGAACCGCGCGACGCTGACCAGCTCTTCTTCGGGTACGTCGATACCCGACTCGTTGGCGATCTCGATGCTCACCCGAATAGCCTACGATCCCGCCGATCGCGTGGGCGGAGCGGAGCCCTGCCCGGCGGACGCGTTATCGGCGCTCCGACCGGCTGGCGGCGCGCCGCTGCGCCCGGTTGCCGCCGTAATGCGGCGCGACCGGCGGACGTGCCTCGGCCTCGGCCCGGTCGTAGGCGTCGACGATGTCCGAAACCAACCGGTGGCGGACCACGTCGCTGCTGGTGAGCTCGGCGAAGTGGATGTCCTCGATTTCGGTGAGGATCTCGCTGGCCGCGCGCAGACCCGATCGCGCGCCGGTGGGCAGGTCGACCTGGGTGACGTCACCGGTGACCACGATCTTCGAGCCGAACCCGAGCCGGGTGAGGAACATCTTCATCTGCTCGGCGGTGGTGTTCTGCGCCTCGTCGAGGATGATGAACGAGTCGTTGAGCGTCCGGCCGCGCATGTACGCCAGCGGCGCGACCTCGATGACACCGGCCGCCATCAGCTTCGGAATGGCCTCCGGATCCATCATGTCGTGCAGCGCGTCGTAGAGCGGGCGCAGGTACGGGTCGATCTTCTCGTTCAGCGTGCCGGGCAGGAAGCCGAGCCGCTCCCCCGCCTCGACCGCGGGCCTGGTGAGGATGATCCGGTTTACCAGCTTGGATTGCAGCGCCTGGACCGCCTTGGCCATCGCCAGATAGGTCTTGCCGGTACCGGCGGGACCGATGCCGAACACGATGGTGTTGGCGTCGATCGCGTCGACGTAGCGCTTCTGGTTGAGCGTCTTGGGCCGGATGGTCCTGCCGCGCCGGGACAGGATGTCCAGGCTGAGCACCTCCGCGGGGGACTCGCTGGTGCCCTCGGTGAGCATCGACACGGTGTGCCGCACCGCCTCGGGAGTCACCACCCGATTGCGGCCGGTGAGCGCGACCAGCTGCTCGATGACACGCTCGGCGAGCGCGACGTCGGCCGCCTTGCCGGTGAGGGTCACGGAATTGCCTCGGACGTGGATGTCCGCGTCGAGCAGGGATTCGAGTTCACGCAGGTTCTGGTCGGCGGAACCGAGGAAGGGGAACACGGATTCGGGAGCGAGTTCGATACTCGAACGCACGGTGCGCGCTGCGGGACCCGAACCGTTGTCGCCGGCGCCGATGCCTGCCGCTGGGGTGATCGGGTCGCCCATCTCGCCTTGTGCTCTCAAAAGTGGCTATAGCCTGCTTTCCGGTCTCGACTGCTGTGTTGAGAAAAGTTTAACGCGCCCCACCGACACCGCCCAGTGAATAAGCTGCTGACAGGGCCGGTGGTCACGGGATTCCGCCTCGCCGCCGGGCCCAATCCTCGGTGAAATCACGAAAGCGCCGCACCGCGTCCGACGGCGTGGCGGCCGCGAGCCATACCATCCCGACCGCGCGCGCGGCGCCCGCGTCGGCGAGCGGCACCGTCACCGGGCCGGACAGCGGCCCCGCCGACAGCCGGTCTTCCCGCGGCAGGATCGCCAGCCCCAATCCGGCCGAGACCAGCCCGGCCACGGTGACCAGATCGCTCGACTCGTACGCGATCCGCGGCCGGATATCCGCCGCGGCGCACAGCTCGTCGAAGATGCGCCGCATCCCGAACCCAGGGTGCATCGTGATGAACTCCGCGTCGGCCACCTCCGCCAGCCGGACCTGCCGCCGTCCGGCGAGACGATGCTCCGGCGGCAGCGCGAGGACCAACGGCTGCCGCAGCACCGCCCGCCAGCCGACGCCCGCGACGGCCGGACGAGGCGAGACGATGCCCAGATCCGCCGCGCCCTCGAGCACCCGCTCGGTCACCGTTTCGGCCGCGCCCTGCCACAGGGTGATCGTGATCCGGCCGGAGACCCGCCGGAACTCGCTGATCAGCTGCGGCACCAGCGAGGCGCCGAAGGAATGCTGGAAGGACAGCCGGACGACGCCCTTGGCCGGGTTCACGCGATCGGCGACGGCCTGTTTCGCGGCGTCCAGCTCGGACCGGGCGCGGCGCGCGTGTTCGTAATAGATGCGGCCGAACTCGTTGAGCGTGATGCGCTTCCCGTGCCGGTCGAACAGTTCGACGCCGACCCTGCGCTCCAACCGCGCCAGCATGCGCGACAAGGTCGGCTGCGCGATGTGCAGCCGCTCCGCCGCCGCGCCGACTCGTTCGAGTTCGGCGAGTGTCGTGAACCACTCCAGATCCTCGCCCAGCATTGTCCGGCCTCTCTATATGCGGATACTGAATCAACTTTCTCATCATTATTCATTTCCGCTCCGAAGCGCGACTGGTGATCCTGGACGGCAGGAGGAGCCATGACCACGACGCAGAGCACGGCGGCGACGGATGTCGCGCACGCACGCAGGATCACCACGGCACTGTTCGCCGCGGGTCTGACCACCTTCGCGTCCATGTACAGCGCTCAAGCCCTGCTGCCGAGCCTTTCGGCGGCGTTCGGCGCCACACCGGCGCGTGCGGCGCTCGCGGTGTCGCTCACCACCGGTTTCCTGGCGCTGGCGATCATCCCGGTGAGCGCGTTGTCCTCCCGCATCGGACGGACCAGGGTGATGATCGGCTCCGCCGTCGCGGCGGCGGCCATCGGACTACTGCTACCGCTGAGCCCGTCACTGGAGGTGCTGCTCACCGGCCGAGCGCTGCAGGGGATGGCGCTGGCGGGCGTGCCCGCGGTGGCGATGGCTTACCTGGCGGAGGAGGTCGGCGGCGAAGGGCTGGGCGCCGCGATGGGCATCTATGTAGCGGGCACCACGATCGGAGGGCTGGCCGGACGCTTGATTCCGGCGTTCACCCTGGACCTGGCGTCCTGGCGCTGGGCGCAGGCGGCGGTTTCGGTCGCCGCGGCGTGCTGCACGGTGTGGTTCGTGCGGTGGTTGCCGCCGTCCCGCGGATTCGTCCCCCGGCCCGCCGGAATCTCCACGGTATTGAGCGACCTCGCGAGTCTGCTGCGCCATCGGGGGCTGCTCGCGCTGTTCGGACTGGCATTCGTGCTCATGGGCGGGTTCGTCTCGATGTACAACTACCTCGGCTACCGGCTCACCACCGCCCCGTTCGGGCTGCCGGAAGCGCTGGCCGGAATGGTGTTCGTGCTGTACCTGGCCGGAACGGCGGCGTCGGCGGTGTCCGGGCGACTGGCTGATCGGGTCGGCAGGCACCGGGTACTAGCGGCGTCGCTGGGAGTGATGGCGGCCGGGCTCGCGGTCACGATCCCGGACCATCTCGGCATCGTGATCGTCGGCGTTTTGCTCTACACGGCGGGATTCTTCGGCGCGCACACCGCCGCCAGCGCGTGCGTCGGCGCGCTGGCCGAAGGCAACCGCGGTGCGGCGTCGTCGCTGTACCTGTTCGCGTATTACCTCGGCAGCGCGGTTATCGGCGGCGTGGCGGGCATCGCCTACGCCCGCGCCGGATGGCTCGGACTCACCATCGGCATCGGTTTCCTGTTGGTCATCGCGGCAATGCTGCTGTGCTCGTTGCTGGTTCATGCGCACCGATCGGCTCTCCGCTCCAAGACGAGCCACACCGATCGCGATTCGTGAGCACCGCCGATCAAGAGCTGACCGAACACCGGACAGCTGCGTCGCCGTAGCCGTTCGCCCGACCGACCCCCGGCTTCGATCGCCGCAAGAAGTCGACACCGCCCGCGCCGAGCGCTTCGCCCGAGCGATGCCGGTCGTGCACACAAGGCACTCGGCGGAGGCTGATCACACGGGCAAGCAGCGCAGGTACGCCTGAACGGGATGGCATCCGGGGCCGGACACGCGATCAGGCGGGGGGAAGGCCAGGCGGCTCGTCAGGGATGTCACCAGCGTGGGGTCAGAGCGCCCAGGGCGCCGAGGGCGACCGCGGCGGCAGTGGACGTGCGCAGAACCGTTGGGCCGAGCAAGGTTACGTCGGCGCCCGCCGCGGACAACGCGGTGAGCTCCGCATCGTCGAGCCCGCCTTCCGGACCGACCACGAGGATGATTTCGGCGGCGTCGGCGAAGGGCAGCTCGGTGAAGCGGGCGGCGCCGGATTCGTGCAGCGCCGCCACGATCGCGCCGTCCGCCTTCGCCTTCCGGACCAGCTCGAGCAGGTCCTTGGTGCGATGCAGATCGGCGACCTCGGGGATGTAGGCGCGGCGGGATTGGCGGGCGGCCGAGCGGGCCGCGGCGCGCCACTTGTCGACCGCCTTGCCCGCCTTCCCTTCCCAGTTGGCGACACACCGCGCCGCCTGCCACGGGATGACGGCGTCCGCGCCCGCTTCGGTCATCAGCTCTACCGCGAGCTCCGAACGGTCGGATTTGGGCAATGCCTGGACAACGGTCACCAACGGCGCCGGTCGGGCCGCCAGCACCCGGTTGCGCACCGTCAACTCGAGCCGTTCGCGTTGCGCCGCGACGACTTCCGACTCGGCGAGCACCCCTCGGCCGTCGGAGAGCGTGATCGGCTCGCCGACCCGGATGCGGCGCACGGTGGCGGCATGCCTGCCTTCCGGGCCGTCGAGCACCGCGATCGCGCCCGGCTCGGGCACCTCGTCGAGGTAGAAGACGGTCGCGGCCACCTAGCGCCCGCTGAACGACGCGCGCAGCCGCGCGAACAACCCGCTGTTGTGCTCCGACTGCGCCGACATCACCTCGGCGCGCTCACGATCGCGCATCCCCTTGAACTTGCGCAGCAACTCGGTCTGCTTGCCGTCCAGCTTGGCCGGGATCACGATGTCCAGGTGCGCGAGCAGATCACCGCGCGCGCCCGAACGCAGGCGGGGCATGCCGTGCCCGCGCAGCACGGAGATCTCCCCTGGCTGCGTGCCCGCCGGAATGGTCAGCTCGGTCGGCCCGTCCAGGATGGTGTCGATCACGACGGTGGTGCCCAGCGCCGCGTCGACCATCGGCACCCGGATGGTGCAGTGCAGGTCGTCACCGTCACGCACGAACACGTCGTGCGGCTGCTCCACGATCTCGACGTACAGGTCACCCGCGTGGCCGCCACCGGGACCGACCTCGCCCTGCGCGGCCAGCCGCACCCGCATGCCGTTGGCGACGCCCGCGGGAATCGGCGCGGCGATCTCCCTGCGCGCCCGCACCCGGCCGTCACCGCCGCACTTCTGGCAGGGATCCGGGATGGTCTCACCGGCGCCGCGGCAGGTCGGGCAGGGACGCGAGGTCAGCACCTGGCCGAGGAAGGAACGCTGCACGGACTGGACTTCGCCCGCGCCGCCACAGGTTTCACAGCGCACCGGCTTGGATTTGCCGTTCGTGCCCGAGCCCTGGCACAGGTCGCACAGGATCGCGGTGTCCACGGTCAGGTGCTTGGTCACGCCGACGGCGCACTCGGCCAGGCTCAGCCGGGTGCGGATCAGCGAGTCGGCGCCCGGCTGGACACGGCCGCGCGGCTTGCGCGTGCTGGTCGATCCGCTCATGCCGCCGAAGAACGCCTCGAACACGTCGCCGAGCCCACCGAAGCCGGCGCCGTTGAAGCCGGCGCCACCGGCAGCGGCGGATTCCAGCGGGTCACCGCCCATGTCGACGATGCGCCGCTTCTCCGGATCCGACAGCACCTCGTAGGCGGTCGACACTTCCTTGAACTTGGCCTGCGCCGCCTCGTCGGGGTTGACGTCGGGGTGGAGCTCACGCGCCAGCTTGCGGTATGCCCGCTTGAGTTCCTGGTCGGTCGCGTTCTTCGCGACGCCGAGCAGTCCGTAGTAGTCCCGTGCCACTTGAGTTCTCTAGTCCTTGGTCGTTTTCGACAGTGCCGCCGGTGCCCGCGCACACGTTCACCGCGCGCCGACAACAGCATTAGTCTTGTGCACTCAACTTTATCCGGCCGAAAGGTCGAGCGTAGCAGTGGCGTGGGTGGCCGGTGTCACGTCAGCGTTCGGCCAGTACCTCGCCGATATACCGGGCGACAGCCGCTACCGAGGCGATCGTCCCTGGGTAATCCATCCGGGTCGGTCCGAGGACGCCCATTCCGCCGAGCACCGCGCCCGCCGCGCCATAGCCGGTCGACACCACCGACGTGCCGCGCATCTGCTCGACCTGCGTCTCCTCGCCGATCCGCACGGTAACCCGCCCCGGCTGCTGGGCCGCGGCGAGCAGCTTGAGCACGATCACCTGCTCCTCCAGCGCCTCCAGCACCGCGCGCAGCGAGCCGGGGAAGCCGAAGTCGGCGGCATTGCGAGTGAGGTTGGCGGTGCCGCCGAGCACCAGGCGTTCCTCCGGATGCTCGACCAGCGTCTCCACCAGCACCGTGGACACCCGGATCAGCACGTCACGCAGGCGCACCGGCGCGTGCTCGGGCAGTTCCGCGACCGCCGCCGAGGCCGCGGCCAGCCGCTTGCCGTCCATCGCGCCGCCGAGCATGCCGCGCAGCGCGGCCAGATCCTCGTCGTCGATCACCGCGCCGAGGTCAACCAGGCGCTGGTCGACGCGGCCGGTGTCGGTGATCACCACCAGCAGCAGCCGTGCCGGATTGAGCGCGACCACCTCGATGTGCCGGACCGTGGACGCCGACACCGTCGGGTACTGCACGACCGCGACCTGCCTGGTCAGCTGGGCCAGCAATCGGACACCGCGGCGCAGCACGTCGTCGAGGTCGACACCGGATTCCAGGAACTCCAGGATCGCCCTTCGCTCGGCGGGCGACAGCGGCTTGACCTCGGAGATCCGGTCCACGAACTGCCGATAGCCCTTGTCGGTGGGGATGCGCCCAGAACTCGTGTGCGGTTGCGTGATGTACCCCTCGGCCTCGAGCACCGCCATGTCGTTGCGCACCGTCGCGCTGGAAACACCCAGGTTATGCCGCTCGACCAAGGTCTTCGACCCGATCGGCTCCTTGGTCGCGACATAGTCCGCGACGATCGCGCGCAGGACCTCGAAGCGCCGATCCTCGGTGCTCGACATCGGCCCCACCTCCTCGCTTTCGTCTCCGGTCGCGCCGTACCTACCGGCGCCCACCAGCCATTACAGGCGAATTCCCGGTTCGTCTGTTTATCCAGTCTAATTGCCGACCGCCGGATCGCTCGGCCTGTGACGGCTGCCCGTCGCCGGGCCGCCGACCGAGCGCATCCAGCTGAGCCGAATACAGACGAGCGGGACCTGACCGTGACAGATGGTCAAATCCCGCTCGGCGGGGGCGATCAGGGCGGGACGGCGGCTTCGGTCACCGCGGCGACGTCGCCGAATCGGGGGTTTCCGCAGCTCAGTTCTTCAAGAAGTCGAGCAGGTCGGCGTTGAATGCCTGTTCGTATGCTCCGCACAGGCCGTGCGGGGCGCCGGGATACACCTTCAGCTCGGCCTGCGGCAGCAGCTTCGCCGTCTCGGCCGCCGAGGCCGCGAACGGGACGATCTGGTCGTCGTCACCGTGGGCGACCAGGATCGGGATCTCGATGCTCGGCAGCTCCGCGGTGAAATCGGTCTCCGAGAACGCCTTGACGCAGTCCAGCGCGCCCTTGAGGCCGACCTGCATGCCCATCAGCCAGAAATGATCCCGGAGGCCTTGGGAGACAGTCGATCCCGGGCGATTTGCGCCGTAGAAGGGTGCGGAGAGGTCCTGATAGAACTGCGAGCGGTCGGCGGCGACGCCCGCGCGAATATCGTCGAAGACATCGATGGGCAGTCCCGCGGGGTTGGCGTCGGTCCGCAGCATCAGCGGGGGGACCGCGCCGACCAGCACGGCTTTCGCTACCCGGGAGCTACCGTGCCGCGACAGGTACCTGGTGACCTCGCCGCCGCCGGTGGAATGCCCGACCAGGACGGCGTCGGTCAGGTTCAGCTCGTTGAGCACGGCGGCGAGATCGTCGGCGTAGTGATCCATGTCGTGCCCGTCCCACACCTGGCTGGACCGGCCGTGACCGCGCCGATCGTGCGCGATGGCACGATAGCCTCTGCTCGCCACCAGATTCATCTGGTTGTCCCAGGCGTCGCCGTTCAGCGGCCAGCCGTGGCTGAACACCACGGGACGTCCCGAACCCCAGTCCTTGTAGGAGATCTCGACGCCATCGCTGGTTGTGATCGTCGGCATGGATGTTCCCTTCGATCTGGAATGGATGTCGGACTACGACTCGCCGGATACCGGCGGGAGGTGCTCGGCGAGGAACGCCACCGCGGTGTCGGCGACCTCGCGCCAGCCGTGATCGGCGGGCATGGAATGCCCCCGATCGGCGAAGACAACGAGCTCGGTCACCGCGGGATTGCGGCGCTGGATCCGGTAGGCCGAGCGCACGGTGGCCTCCGGAACGGTGCGGTCGAGGCCACCGGCGATCATCAGCAGCGGGCCCCGTTCGCTGCGGGTGTCCACCGCCGCCTCGCTGCGCGGCGCGAGATTGGCGGTTCCCGCCTGGAACAGCGGACGTGCCGGGGCGGGAATCGCATAGTCGGCGTACAGCTGGTCGGACTCCGCGCGGGACACGCCGTTGGCGAACGCGCGGTGGTAGCTCTCGGCCGTGTGCGCCCACGTCTTGGTGCGCAGCCACGGGCGGCCCAGGACCGGCAGCGCGTTGCGCAGCTGCACCGGCGGCAGCGTCAACACCCCTTTGAACTGCGCCGGCGCGATCGCCACGCATGCGCTGGCGAAGCCGGTCCCGAGCAGCTTCTGCGCGATCAGTCCGCCGAAGGAGTGCCCGATGACCACCGGCGGCATCGGCAGCGTGGCGATGAACTCCGCGTAGTGATCGGTGACCTCGGCGATGCCGCGATTGTTCAGCGCCGCGGGATCCTTCCTGGTGGCCTCGGGCGTGTCGCCGTCGCCGGGCCATCCCGGCGCCGATGCCCGGTATCCCAGGCTGTCGAACAGCTCGACCCACGGCGCCCAGCTACTGCTGTGCATCCACAGCCCATGAATGAATACCACCGGACGTGGTCGCGTCACCATGCCTCCTGCGGCGAACGGGAATCGACCCCTGTCGATCACCGTTCGACAGCGTAGGACGGGCGGCGGCCGGAAAAATGACTGTCCGTGCACGATCCTCGGCTCACAATGCACGGCCCGATCGGCCGAGCTCGTGCGAGGATTGCCGAGTCTGTCCCAATTGCGACGGAGGCTGTCATGACGGTCGTGTTCAATTCGGACACCATCGCGCCGCACGAGCGGGTGGACGCGGTGTCCGCGGCCATGCAGGAGGCGTCGGTACCGTCGCACGTCGTCCTGGACGGGCCCGAAGAGCGTGTGCACGCCACATTCGATGTCTGGCAGTTCGGGGAGGCGAGCGTCTTCCGTGCCCGCACCTCGGGAATCCAGCTCATCCGCACGCCGAAGCAGGTGCGCACGTCACCCGCGCCGGTACTGGCGGTGGCCGTGCAGCAGGCGGGTGACGGACGATACGAGCAGGGCGGCGTCCAACGGGTGGTGCGGCCCGGCGAACTCCACGTGATGGACCTGAACGCGCCTTACGACTTCAGCTGGCACGGCGACGGCGCGTCCACCTGCCTGCACGTGCCGCTCGATCAACTCGGCTTGCCCGCCGATCTGATCAGCCAGGCCGCGCCCCGAGTGCAGGACAGCCCGCACTATCGGCTGGTGGCCAGCCACATCGTGCAGCTGACCACCGACGCCGACGCGCTCAGCGCCGACCCGGCGGCCGCCCTGTCCGGCTGCGCCAGTATCGAATTGATCCGGGGCCTGCTGTTGTCGGCGGGCAGCGACGACAGCAACGCCGCCGTCATCCCGTCGGACATCCTGCTGTCGCGGATCCGGCCTACGTGCGGCGCAACCTGGCCGACCCCGACCTGGGCGCGGAACAGATCGCCAAGGCGCACAACATGTCGGTCCGGCAGTTGTACAAGATCTGCGCGAACGCGGAGTACAGCCTCGAGCAGTGGATCATCAGTCAGCGGCTGGAACAGGTGCGCGCCGATCTGACCAAGCCGGAGCACCGGCATCGGACGATCGCGATGATCGCTCGACGTTGGGGTTTTCGGGATCCGTCCCACTTCGCGCGGCGCTTTCGCGCCGCCTACGGACTCTCGCCGCGGGAATGGCGCAGGGTCGCGCCGGTGCGGGAGCCGTAGTGAGTCAGCCGCGATTCGCGGCTCTGACCTGCTTGCCCGCGAGGGCGTCCAGGCCGAGCATCGCCAGTAACGACTGGCAATCGGCGGCGTCCTCCGAGTAGCTGGCTACGGTGCGGGCGGCGACTGCGCACTGCCGCGCGTTCTCCGCTTTCTCGGCGGCCCGCGCTTCGGCGAACTCGCCCGGTTCATGGATAAGAGTGATGTGTCGTGCCGACGCCATGAGTCTCCTTGGGGTTGGTCGCAGCCTACGTGGCCGATCGCCGCCGCGGGTAGAAACCGGACGCGGAGTTCGCCGAATCCCCGAATCGCCGACCCGGGGTCGGACCGCGCCCGCATGGAGCACCAGCCCACGCCATATCGCTTGTGCGAGTTCCCAATGCGGACGCCTGACGTGGCCCGCTGCCCAGTTGCCCTCGGCGCAAAAGGAAGACGTCGTCGCGGACGGCCATCCGCCCGGTCGGCCTGCCGCCAGCCACCCGGCCGTCCGAAACCCGCTGCTCCCGTGGGTGTTCCGAGGTTCACCGCGATGATCGGCTCGCCGTGAGGTGGCCGGCCGCTGAATCGGCGATCGCCCAGTGATCAGCGTCACGAATAGCCTTGGACAAGGTCCTCTCTCGCCATGGGATGGCTGCGATGTTCCGGTCAGCACCGGCGTGTCGGATCGGGCGAACCCGGAATCAGTCGCGGACGGCGGGAGTAGGACGAAGTGCCGGACGCTGACGCTGTTCAGGCGAGCAAGTCGCGGACGACGCCGTCGGCGAGGAGGCGGCCTCGGTCGGTGAGCACGAGACGGTCGTCCGTGCGAACAGCGAGACCGTCGGCTATCACGCGGTCGACGGCGGGGGTAGCGTCAGGGGCCAGCTCGGCTAGGGGCAGGCCGGTACGCAGGCGAACCGCGAGCATGATCCGCTCGGTGTACCGCTCGTCGTCGGTGAGTGCTTCCGAGCCCGCCGCGGGCAAGCCGCCGTCGCCGACCCGATCGGCGTACCGTGCCGGGTGCTTCACGTTCCACCAGCGCACTCCCCCGACATGACTGTGCGCACCCGGCCCCGCGCCGAGCCAGTCGCCGCCATTCCAGTAGCCGATGTTGTGCCGGCAGATCGCGTCGGCGTTCGCCGCCCAGTTCGACACCTCGTACCACTCGAGTCCGGCCGCGCGCAGCCTCGTGTCGATGCGTTCGTAGCGCGCGGCGAGCACGTCGTCGTCGGGTGCGGGCAGTTCGCCGCGACGCACCCGCCGGGCCAGCGCGGTACCGTCCTCCACGATGAGCGAGTAGGCCGAGACGTGGTCGACACCCGCGCCGAGCACCGCGTCCAGACTGGCGTCGAGATCGGCGTCGCGCTCACCCGGCGTCCCGTAGATCAGGTCGAGATTGACGTGCTCGAATCCGGCGGCGCGCGCCTCCCGCGCGGCGGCCACCGCACGACCCGGGGTGTGCGTGCGGTCGAGCACCTTCAGCACGTGCGCCGCGGCGGACTGCATGCCCAGCGACACCCGGGTGAACCCGGCCGCGCGGATGCGCTCGAAGAATTCCGGTGACGTGGACTCGGGATTGGACTCCGTGGTGACCTCGGCGTCCGCGGCGAGGGTGAACTCGCCGCGGACGGCGTCCAATACCGCGGCCAGCCCGTCGCCGCCCAGCAGCGAGGGCGTGCCTCCGCCGACGAACACGGTGGACACCTCGGGTGTGGCGCTCGGCAATGCCGCGAATTCCCGCGCCGCGGTCGCCAGCTCTGCGCGCAACGCCTCCAACCACGACTGCGGCGACGCGGACGTGCCGAGCTCCCCCGCCGTGTAGGTGTTGAAGTCGCAGTATCCGCACCGTGTGGCGCAGAACGGCACGTGCACGTACACCCCGAACGGTCCCCCTCCGAAATCGCGCAGCAAGGGCGCGGAGGCGGTGGCGCTGCGGGGCGCGGTGGCGGAAGAACTCACTCATCCAGTGTGAACGTCGTAGCGTCGGCCCCGGCATCCGGGACACCGGTCGGCCGCGGGACAACACCTCGCCACGGGATCGGCACCTCCGGCGAGCCGGTGGCGCGAGGACAGCTTGTCCGGCTGCGACCGTTCGCGCCCTGTCGGCGCAGGTCGCCCGAGCCGCTCTGGCGGATCGACGGCCAGACCGCGCCGATCACATCGCGGTCCGGCGCGACCGGCTCAGTCCGTCACGACCGGGGTGTTCTGGTTGGCGGTGAGCAGCCAGCGACCGTCTTCCTTGGACATCACGTACATCGGGCTGCCTTCGCTGTCCAGGGCGCCATCGTTGGTGAAGTAGCGCTGGCGCACCTTGACAGCGGCGACGTCGGGCCGGATGAACAGGACGTGCTCGACCTCGTAGCTCGCCTTGCCGTGCGCGGTGGCGCCAGGCAGCACCTCGGCGGTGAACTCGGCGATGGCGGCGCGGCCGAAGAGCCGCTTGCCGTGCCCAGTGGTCCAGATGGCGTCTTCGCGGAACAGGGCGACGAACTCGTCGACGAGCTCGTTGTGCTGGGCGTGTTCGACGGCGGCGACCACCGCGCGAATGGCTTCGATCTCGGCGGCGGTGTCGACAGCTGTGGTACTCATGGCGCACAGCCTGCTACCTCGACCTGACTCGAGGTCAAGCGGCGTGCGTGGCGTCACAGCGAACGAACCGGACGTATCACGCGCCGCGCCGCGGCCGCGAACTATGACTGCCGTCACAAATGAGGTCGGGCGTCCAGGGGATTTCCCGCCATATCGCGGAAAATGCTGCCATGGGGGTCGGAAGGCCCTCGCTGACGTGGCACAATAGGCCGCATGCGCGCTTCGGGAGTACGACTGGTGGCACGTCGCCACGTCGATTACAAGCGCGTCTGCAGCGCCTGCTGTCTGCCCGGTTCCCTCCGGTAGCTCAGCGGCGCCCGATCCCGGTTCCCCGGCGATCCCCCGACTTCCTCGGCCCGCTGACACCGCAGGCGTGAGTCAGCCCCTCACGCCCTCAGCAGGATGTACCACCCACCCCGCAGGAGCGACCCCATGACGTCGAGCACCGACGCCGGTCCGACCGATCAGCCCACGCCCGAATCCCGGCCGGGGCATCACCCGCGCCCCGACCGCCCCGCCTCCGAACGCCGTGTCCGCCCGGACCGG
>NZ_BAGF01000028.1 GCF_000308755.1 Nocardia pneumoniae NBRC 100136 | reverse complement strand
CGGGAATCGACGCGGCCCACTCGTCGCCGATGCTCTCGCGCAGCCGCATGAGCGTGTTCAACGCGAGATCGGCGTCCGGCGCGCGGGACAGCGCCCACAGCACGGGAATACTCTCGACGTTGTCCCAGCCCAGTTCGCGCAGCGACGCGGCGGCGGACGGCTCGAGCAATCCGAGCCGACCGACGCCGGGGACAGCGGAGCG
>NZ_BAGF01000029.1 GCF_000308755.1 Nocardia pneumoniae NBRC 100136 | reverse complement strand
CGCGGCCGCTGCCGCCCCGGCCGCCGAATCGGCCAACGGCGCAACCCCGTACGTGACCCCGCTGGTCCGCAAGCTGGCCGAAGAGCACAAGGTCGATCTCGCGACCGTCACCGGTTCCGGTGTCGGTCGCGAGATCGACCTTGTGCTAGATCGGAAGAGCGTCG
>NZ_BAGF01000030.1 GCF_000308755.1 Nocardia pneumoniae NBRC 100136 | reverse complement strand
TCCCCACTGCCCGGCCTCACCCACGCCAAACCGGGCGCGGCCATGACCCCGCTGCCCGGTATCTCGGCGCAGGTTGTCGACGAGGACGGCAACCCCGTCCACCTGGGCGAGACCGAAGCCAACGGCTACCTCGTGCTCGACCAGCCGTGGCCATCGATGCTGCGCGGCATCTGGGGCGACATGGACCGCTACCGCGCCACCTACTGGGAACGCTTCGCCGAACAAGGCTTCTACTTCGCCGGTGACGGCGCCAAACTCGACACCGACGGCGACCTGTGGGTACTCGGCCGCGTCGACGACGTCATGAACGTCTCCGGCCACCGCATCTCCACCGCCGAAGTCGAATCCGCCCTCGTCGGCCACTCCGGCGTCGCCGAGGCCGCCGTGGTCGGCGCGAGCGACGCCACCACCGGCCAAGGCATCGTCGCCTTCGTCATCCTCACCGCCGAGGCCACCGACACCGGCGAAGACCTGATCACCGAACTGAAAACCGAAGTCGCCCGCGAGATCAGCCCCATCGCCCGGCCCCGCGAGATCCACATCGTCCCCGAACTGCCCAAAACCCGCAGCGGCAAGATCATGCGCCGCCTCCTGCGCGACGTCGCCGAAGGACGCGAACTCGGCGACACCTCCACCCTCGTCGACCCGAAAGTATTCGAAGCCATCGCCCGCGGGTAACCACCCAGGGAGCGGCGGACCCGGCCACGAACAGATGAGGGGGTCCGGGTCCGCCGCTCATGCTGATGCCATTCGTGTTGAGCCACAGGGGAACACGGTCTCCGCGACAGAACATCCATCGCCGCAGGGTGTTCGGCCACATCGCCTACGCGACACGGCCGGGATCCCCGATTGAACCGCATGGTCGCCCTTTCCGTGGACAAGACGAAAGCGGTGCCGGTAGAGGACCGAATACCGCGATCGCTCGACGGCAGGCATCCCGCCCGCCGCGGTTGGCGAGGAGCGCGACACATGACATTCGACGAACAGGTCCACACCCGGCGCAATGTGGTCATCGCGGGAGCAGGCGCCGTCGCGGCCGCTGCGGCGCTCGCCGCGTGCGCCACCGACGCGAAAGACGATGCGTCGCCCGCGGCGGACCCCGCCCCGGATGGCCGCTCCGCCGCCGCGGACGTGCTCGCCAAGACGACCGACATCCCGGTCGGCGGTGGTGTGATCCTCGGCGACACCGTGGTGACCCAACCCACCGCGGGCGCCTTCGTAGGACTGTCCGCGATCTGCACGCACGCGGGTTGCAAAGTCGTCAGGGTGTCCGGCGGCACCGTCGACTGCGCCTGCCACGGCAGCAAGTTCCATCTGGACGGCTCGGTCGCGAACGGACCGGCCGCGAGCCCACTCGCCGCGAGAAGTATTCGAGTCGAAGGGGATTCGATTATCGCCGGGTGAGTTCGCCGGCTCGGCTCACGATCCGCCGAACTGCTCGGCCATCCGCCGGTCCATCTCCTCGGGCGGCACGTCCTCGACATGGGTGGCGACGGTCCAGCGGTGTCCCCACGGGTCCTCGAAGGCGCCGCTGCGATCGCCGTAGAACTGGTTGGTCATGGGCGTGAGTTCCTTGGCGCCCGCGGCCAGCGCGGTGGCGAACGCGGCGTCGGCGTCCTCGACGTACACGTAGAGGTTGACCGGGGTGCCGCCGACCGTCTTCGGGTCGAGGAAGTCCATATCGGGCGCCGGGTCGCCGAGCATGACGACGGAATCGCCGAACATCAGTTCGCAGTGCGCGATCTTGCCCTCCGGGCCGGGCATGCGCATGCGCTCGGTGGCGCCGAAAACGTTCTTGTAGAACTCGACCGCCGCCGCCGCGCCGTCGATGGCCAGCCCGGGCGAGACCACCGGATATCCCTCCGGAACAGGTTTGACATCAGACATGGTTGACCTCCGGTCGAGGCATGGTGTCGGACCTTGTCGAGCCTATTCCCGCCGACCGCCGCGTCAGGCCGGATCGTCGGAAATCAAGGGCCCGCGACGCCCTTCAGCCGACGCACCTGCGCCGCGGTCAGCGCGCTGAGCACACCGGGGTCCACCGCCTCCGGCGCGGTCACCGCGACCTGCACCAGTGTGCTGCCGACCTGCACGATCGCCACCGACGAGCCGAGCGTCAGACCGTCGCTGGTGGTGCGCACCTGGAACGCGGCCACCGCATCGCCCGCGGGCGGCTGAGCGAGCCCGCCGATCCGGTACTCCACCGCGATATCGGTGGCGTCGGCACCCGAGTAGTGCGCGCAGCGGCGCAGTATTTCCTGCACGGCCGAAAACGCGCCCGGCACCGCGTCGCGCGGATAAGCCGCCGCGTCGATATCGATGCTGGAGAAATTCGGCCCCGCATATTGCGTGGACGCCTGCGCGAGCGCGCCGGGCTGTTGCGCGCCCAGCGGCGTGAGCACTTTCGCGCATTCCGCCGGATTCGTGGGCGAGGCGTCGGCGGACGCCATTCCCGCATCGGCGCGCGGCGGCAGGGCGGTGAAGCCGGACGGCAGGTCGGCGTCGCCGAGCAATTGATCGCGCAACCGGCCGGAGTCGGTCTCGGGTGCGACCGTTACCGGGGCGGCGGCGACCACGGGGCCCAGTGGCGGCAGCTCGGGTGATGCGGCGGCGGGTTCCGGTGCACCGCAGCCCGCTGCGAGCACGACGGACGCGGCCGCGGTCAGCAGGCCGCACGCGCGGGTCACTCGGTCCACGACACCTGCGTATCGATCGTCTGCCGCAGCGTGCTGGCGCTGCGCGGATCACGGTAGGCCTGGTGCCCGCCGACGGTGATGGACCCGGCCACGGGCAGCGGCAGGCCGAGATCGACCGTGATGGTGCCAGCGCCCTGCATGACGTAGTCGCGGATGTCCAGGGTGCCCGCGTTGTTCGGCAGGTTCCACACCAGCGACTTCGGCTTCTGCGTGACGTGCAGTTCGATGGTGAGCCGGTCGCCGTCGCGCTCGGTCAGCGTCGCGGTGGTCACCTGGTCGAGCAGAACGCCGCCGTTCACCTCCTGCCGCACGGTCCACACCGCGCCCTCGCCGACGGGCTGGTCGGGGAACGCGATCGAACGGTAGACGGCCTGGTAGAACGCCTGCTCCAGAGCGGCGCGCGCCGTGTTGGACGTGTCCGGCGCCGGTTCGAGCCGCAACGCGGTGATCGCGCCGAGATCGGTGAGGTCGAAGCCCGCGTGCGAGCCGCCGATCTTGGTGAGCGCCTTGGACAGCGTCGGATCCGGGGAGGTGACCGAGCCGAGGGTCAGATCGATGCCCTCGGAGGTGGTCTGCGCGGTCATCGGAATGGTCAGCGCGGGGGTGGAGAAATCGCGCTTCGGCTGCTCGTCGAGCTGCTGTTCGATGTGGTGCGCGGTGTAGAGCGTGACCCGCTGCACCGTGCCGGCCGGGTAGTCCGGCCGCAGCAGCGAACGCGGCTCCTCCCCGGCCGAGACCACCGTGGTCACCGCAGCCGGAATGGGCACGGTCACTTCCTTGCGGAGGCCGAGGGGCTCGGTGCCGTCGATCTCGCCGCGCGATTCGACGCTGTCGGCGCAACCGACGCCGAAGGCGGAAAGCCCGACCGCGAGGACCATGAGCAGCACACCCGAGCGCGCGGTCCGCGGAAGGTGGGGGTGGTAAGACAACACCGTCACGAGCAACAGGGTACGACCGCTTCCTGAGTGTCAGCTGGGACATCGAAAGGGCGTGCCGTCCGGACCCGAACCGGACGGCCGGGCCGGGGCAATCGGACGCGCGCACCGGTCGTGATTGCGCTCGAGAGATGATGGTCGGCGTGAGTGACGACCGGCCGCCCGAGGAAACCCAGACGAACATCGCCGATCCGATGACGACGATCCCGCCGCAGCGGCTGCGGACGCTACTCGTCATCGCCGCGGTTCTCCTCGGCCTGGATCTGCTCACCAAGACCCTCGCGGTCGCGAACCTGACGCCCGGCGACCCGGTGCCGATCATCGGCGACTTCGCGCGCCTGACCCTGGTGCGCAATCCGGGCGCGGCGTTCTCCATGGCCACCGGCATGACCTGGCTGCTGACCCTGGTCGCGGCCGCCGTCGTGATCGGCGTGGTGCGCATCGGCCGCACCCTGCGCTCGCTGTGGTGGGCGATCGGCCTGGGCATGGTGCTCGGCGGCGCGCTCGGCAACCTGGTGGACCGGTTGTTCCGCGCGCCGGGCCCGCTGCAGGGGCACGTGGTCGATTTCGTCGCGATCGGCTGGTGGCCGGTGTTCAACGTGGCCGACTCCGCCATCGTGTGCGGGGCGATCCTGCTCGTGGTCCTCACCGTGTTCGGCTTCGAGCCGAACGGCACGCGTGTCGGTCAGGGCAAAACGGACGGCGCGAGCGAGGGCAGCGCGGCATGAGGGAGACCAGGACCATGCCCGTCCCCGACGGGCTCGACGGCATGCGCGTGGACGCGGGCCTGTCCCGTTTGCTCGGCCTGTCCCGCACCGCCGTGGCCGCGCTGGCCGAGGAAGGATCGGTGCAGCTCGACGGCGTCGCCGCGGGCAAGTCCGACCGGCTCACCGCGGGAGCGTGGCTCGAGGTGGTGTTCCCGGAACCCAAGCGGGAGCTGACCATCGAGGCCGAACCCGTGGAGGGCATGAAGATCCTCTACGCCGACGACGACATCGTCGCGGTGGACAAGCCGGTCGGCGTGGCCGCGCATACCGGCGTCGGCTGGAGCGGGCCGACCGTGGTGGGCGGGCTGGCCGCGGCGGGCTACCGGATCTCCACCTCCGGCGCCCACGAACGGCAGGGCATCGTGCACCGCCTCGACGTCGGCACCTCCGGGGTGATGGTGGTCGCCCAGTCCGAGCACGCGTACACGGTGCTCAAACGCGCGTTCAAGCAGCGCACCGTGGACAAGCGGTATCACGCGGTGGTCCAAGGGCATCCGGACCCCAGCAGCGGCACCATCGACGCGCCGATCGGCCGGGCGCGCGGCAACGACTGGAAGTTCGCCGTCACCGCCGACGGACGCCCGAGCATCACGCACTACGACACGATCGAGGCGTTCCCGTCGGCCAGCCTGCTGGACATCCATCTGGAAACCGGCCGTACCCATCAGATCCGGGTGCATTTCTCGGCGATCCGCCACCCCTGCTGCGGCGATCTCACCTACGGCGCGGACCCGCGCCTGGCCGAGCGACTCGGGCTGCAACGCCAGTGGCTGCACGCCAGGTCGCTGGGTTTCCAGCATCCCGCCGACGGCCGCTACCTGGAGATCACCAGCGAATACCCGGACGACCTGGAACACGCCCTGGACGTTCTGCGTCATGCCTGACCGCCGGGTGCCGCGATGGCGCGGGTCCGCCCTCGCCGCCTCGGCAGTCGTGCTCATCGCACTGATCCTCGCCTTGGGCGTGCTGAATCCGCCACGGCAGGAGGGAGTGTCCACCGACCGGCTCGGGCCGGATTACGGCGAGCAGGTCGCGGACTACCTCTCCCGCGCCGAGGATTCGCTGGCCGGTGACGACGACGCACAGCACTGGGCGCTCGTGTCGTTCACCGAACCCGTGGTCCCGGAGGAGATTCCGGCGCACAGCGGCGGGATGCGTATCGCCCAGGTGCTGTATCGGGTGCCGATCCCGCGCGTGCAGACCCCGCTGGTGGCCGTGCCCGTGCCGCACGATGTCGGGGCGGCGGTCGATTCGGCGCAGTACGCGGCATGGCTGCTGCCCCGTCCCGCCGACGATCGCTCCGCTCGGGTCGCCGCCGTCTCTGCGGCGCGCCTGCGGGACGGCTGCGCTTGCGTGGTCGGATTGGTCGTCCGCGGTCGGCTCACCGAATTGCGGAACCTGGCCGAGCAGACCGGTATCCGCGCCGTCCAGGCGCTTCCCGCCGACGCCGTGGCGGGCAGCTTCGCGGTCATCCCGCTGCTGCCCGACTACCGCGACGTCATCGTGCCCGGTCCCAACGACGGTCCGGTCCCGGACCGCTGAGCGACCGAGCCCGAGAAGCCGCGCCGCAATGCGGGTGAATCGACCTGCTCGTCGCCCGCGGTCGGCTCCGGATTCCGCGAACCTGCCGTGCGGAACAGCGATCCGCTCGTCCAGGTATTTCCGGCCGACGCGGTGACAGACAGCATCACGGTCGACGCCCCACGTCACCTCGGGCACCGAACATCCGGCCACATGGGCGAGGTCGCGACCAGTGCTGTTCAGTCCGGCAGCGTAACGACCCCGTCGAGGTAGCGCTGGCACCGGCCGAACAGCAGCACCCGGTCGTCGGCCAGCTCGCAGCGCAGGCTGCCGCCGCGGCGCGACAGCTGCCTGGCCTGCAATTCGGTGCGGCCGAGCTGCTCGCTCCACAGCGGAACCAATTGGGCGTGCGCGGATCCGGTCACCGGATCTTCCGGGACGCCTACCCCAGGAGCGAAGACCCGGGAGACGAAGTCGACCGAGTCACCGGGCGCGGTGACGATCGCGGCGCGCGGCAGCGCGGGGAACGCCGACAGCACCGGCGCGGCGTCGCGCACCTCCTGTTCGGTAGCCACCACGATCACCTCGTCGGTGCCGGAGTAGGCGCGCACGGGACGCACCCCGAGCGCGGCGACGAGCGCCGGATCGGGCCGCACCGGAATGCTCGGCACGCTGGGCAGGTCGAGGACGAACTCGTCGTCGTCGGTGCGGTCGACGTGCAGCCAGCCGCTGCGGGTGTAGAAGCTGACCCGGTCCTCGCCGGGGTGCATATCGACCAGGATCTGCGCGGCGCTGGCCAAGGTGGCGTGTCCGCACAGGGCAACCTCCACTCTCGGGGTGAACCAGCGGAGGTGGAAGGCGGGCCAGTCGCCCGGCGGCATACCCGCCTCGGGAGGTAAGTGCGGGGTGTAGAACGCGGTTTCGGCGAGGTTGTTCTCCTCGGCCAGCTGTTGCAGCAACGCATCCGGCAGCCACGACGGGAGCGGCATCACCGCGGCCGGGTTGCCCGAGAACGGTGCGTCGGCGAACGCGTCGATCTGGTGCAGCAGTACCTCCATATCCGAGAAGGTACTCCAACCCTGAATGCCCGCCTCGCACAAGGCTTCTCGCAAAACTGAACCGTCGACGCCTCACTAACCCCCGCCCGCCGCGGGAGACACCGCTCCGGCAGGCTCACAGCACCGTCCGGCACGAGTCCTCCGAGCACCGCAGCCCTGGCAAAACAACCGCACCTGACCGATTCACACAGACCCAGCCCCGTCCGGTGCAAACCTCACGAGCGCCCCAGCGTTGGCAAAACAATCACACCTAGCCGATTCACGCAGACCCAGCCCCGTCAGGTGCAAGTCTTACGAGCGCCCCAGCGCTGGCAATGCAAACGAACCTGCCGATTCACGCAGACTCAGCCCCGCCGGGTGCGAGTCTTACGAGCACCGTTCGCGGCCCGTCTCGCGTCCGAGTGACCGAAGCGCATGCGCCGCAGGCGCGAGTCTCGGTCACTCGGACGCGAGACTCCCCGGGGCCGCGAACACGCAGCGCCGCAGGCGCTGCAAATCAAACAGAGCCCGGTGAGCTCGGGAGCAGTTGCGGCTTGTCTCCCAGCATCGCCGCGCTCACCCACCACGCGGCCTCTACGAGCACTATGCCGACGACGCCGCAGGCCACCGCCGCGCCGGTGAGCGCGAGGTTGGAGGGGTCGAGTTTGAAGAACTCGCGGGTGAACGGAACGGTGAACAGGAAGACGTATGCCGCCACCGACACCGCGATCAGCACGACCTTCCACCACACGTACGGCCGCGCCACGATGGCGAGCACCCACACCGCGATCATGATCAGCGTGATCAGCGCGGTGGTGCCCGCCTGGACCTTCTGCTGTTCGCTCGCCTGCGGTCCCGCGTAGGCGATCAGGTAGGCGATGAAGGTGGCCACGCCGATCACGACGCCCGACGGGATGGCCAACCGCATGACCCGCCGGACGAAACCGGTGCGGGCACGCTCGTTGTTGGGCGCGAGCGAGAGGATGAACGCGGGGATGCCGATGGTGAACCAGGCCGCGATCGTCACGTGCCGCGGCAGGAACGGATAGCCGATCGGCTCGTAGTCGAAGATCTGCGAGCCGACCCCGGCCACGCCGACCAGGAACGCGAGCAGCACCGAGTAGACGGTCTTGGTGAGGAACAGGTTCGAGACCCGCTCGATGTTGCCGATCACCCGGCGGCCCTCGCCGACGACGTAGGGCAGGGTGGCGAACTTGTTGTCCAGCAGCACGATCTGCGCCACCGCCCTGGTGGCCGGGCTGCCCGAGCCCATCGCCACGCCGATATCCGAATCCTTCAGCGCGAGCACGTCGTTCACGCCGTCGCCGGTCATCGCCACGGTGTGCCCGCGCGATTGCAGGGCCGCCACCATGGCGCGCTTCTGATCCGGGCGCACCCGGCCGAAGGTGGTGTTGCCGTCCAGCACGTCGGCCAGTCCGTCGCGGTCCTCCGGCAGCTCCCGCGCGTCGATCGGGTGGTCGCCGCCCGGCAGGTCGAGCGAGGAGGCCACCGCGCCGACCGACACGGCGTTGTCGCCGGAGATCACCTTGATCGAGACATTCTGACCGGCGAAGTAATCGAGCGTGTGGCGGGCGTCGGGCCGGACCTTCTGCTCCAGCACGACCAGGGCCGCGGGCCGCACGGCGCCGGGGGCGTCCGGCGCGTCCACCGGACGGTCGCCGCGGGCCAGCAGCAGCACACGCAGACCGGAGGCGCCGAGTTCCTCGGCGACGCGCGCGTCCGCGGAGTCCGGGTCGAGCAGCACGTCCGGCGCACCGAGCAGCCAGTCGCCGTGCTCGCCGTAGGAGCAGCCGCTCCACTTCTTGGCCGAGGAGAACGGCGCGACGGCGGTGCGTCGCCAGCCGGGCCCGTCCGGCAGGGCTTCGGCGATCGCCTGCACGCTCGCGTTCGGGCGCGGGTCGTCGGCGGCCAGTGCGGCCAGGGCGGTGCGGACCTCCGCGTCGTCGAAAGTGTTCAGCGTCTTCAGGTCCGACAGCCGCATGCCGTTCTCGGTCAGCGTACCGGTCTTGTCCGCGCACACCACGTCGACGCGGGCCAGCCCCTCGATGGCGGGCAACTCCTGGACCAGGCACTTGCGCCGGCCCAGCCGCACCACGCCGACCGCGAACGCGATCGAGGTCATCAGCACCAGGCCCTCGGGGACCATGGGCACCAGCGCGGCGACCATGCCGGTGACCGCGGGCCGCCACGACTCCCCGCTGGAGACCAGCTGGTTGTAGATGCTCAGCAGTCCCGCGGGGATGAGCAGGTAGGTGATGAACCTCAGGATCTTGTCGATGCCGGTGCGCAACTCGGAGTGCACCAGGGTGAATTTGCTCGCCTCCTCGGCCAGCCGGGCCGCGTAGGCATCCCGGCCGACCTTGGTGGCGCGATAGGCGCCGGACCCGGAGACCACGAAGCTGCCGGACATCACCGCGGCGCCGACCGTCTTGTCGATCGGATCCGCCTCGCCGGTGAGCAGCGATTCGTCCACCTCCAGCTGCGCGGCCTCCTCCACCGTGCCGTCCACCACGATCTGGTCGCCGGGGCCGAGTTCGATCAGGTCGTCGAGCACCACCTCGCGCGGCGCGATCTCGATGGACGTGCCGTCCCGGCGCACGGTGGGCTTGGCCTGCCCGACGATGGCCAGCCGGTCGAGGGTGCGTTTGGCGCGGATCTCCTGGATGATGCCGACCGCGCTGTTGGCGATGATCAGCAGGCCGAACATGCCGTCGATGATCGATCCGGTGGCCATGACCAGGACGAACAGGACGCCGAGGATCGCGTTGATCCGGGTGAAGACGTTCGCGCGCACGATGTCGCGCACCGAGCGGCTGGCACGATCCGGTACGTCGTTGGTCAGGCCGTCGCGACGGCGTTGCTCGACCTCTGCCGTGGTGAGTCCGGTGGCCGCCACTGCTTGCGCGGTAATCGACATGACCGCAAGGCTACGGGACAACTACGTTCGTCTCGTGCGGCGAAGCAGGTCCATCCCCGGTGTAGTGTTCGGCACCAGCGCGTTCTTCCTCTGGGGACTGTTCCCCGCCTTCTTCGGCTTGCTGGCGTTCGCCGGCGCGGGCGAGGTGGTGGCACAGCGGATCGTGTGGACGCTCGTCGTGGTGCTCGCGGTACTCGCGGCCGGCGGGCGGCTGGGCGAGCTGCGCGGCATCGGCGGACGGACCTGGCGGCTGGCGGCCGTCGCCTCGGCCGCGATCGCGCTCAACTGGGGCGTGTACGTCTACGGCGTCACCTCCGGCCACATCGTGGAGTGCGCGCTCGGGTACTTCGTCAACCCGCTGGTCACCGTCGCGTTCGGGGTGGTGATCTTCCGCGAGCGGCTCACCGGGCCGCAGTGGGCCGCGCTCGCCCTCGGCGCCGCGGCGGTGGCCGTGCTCACCGTCGACTACGGCAGGCCGCCGATCATCGCCCTGACGCTGGCCTGTTCTTTCGCCACCTACGGTCTGGTGAAGAAAGTGATCCCGCTGGACGCGCTGCGCGGCATCGCCGCCGAGGGCATGGTCTCCGCGCCGTTCGCGCTGGCGTTCGCGATCGGGCTCGCGGTCACCGGGCGCAGCGAATTCGCCTCCAGCCCCGGTCATCTCGCGCTGATGATGGCGACCGGACCGGTCACCCTCGTCCCGCTGCTGCTGTTCGCCGTGGCGGCCCAGCGGGTCGCGCTGTCCACCATGGGCTTGCTGCAATACCTCACGCCCGCCTTACAGATGACCTGGGGCGTCGCCGTCGCGCACGAGCCGATGCCCGCCTCCCGCTGGGCCGGTTTCGCGCTGATCTGGGCCGCGCTGGCGATCTTCACCACCGAGGCGCTGCTGCGTTCCCGCCGCCTCCGGCACGCGCCGCGTGACGTCACCACCGAACCCACAAGCCCATGAGTGGCACATAACCCGTGCGGCGAGCCGCATTCGACGGCATCTCGCCGGCTGACCGAAGCGAATGGTTCCAACCCACTGAATGCATCGGACCCGGAGACATCGGCCCGCAGGTTGTCGACATACCAGCTGGCGCAGCGGTTCCAGCCACTGGATGTGGACGAGACCGTCGCGGAACACTGGGCACTGCTGGTGTCACGTCTGCGTGCCGCTGGACGCACAGTGCCGATCAATGACAGCTGGATCGCGGCCACCGCCCTGGCATATGGCATACCGATCGCGACCCAGGACGGGGACTACGACGCGATGCCCGACCTACAGGTAATCAAACTGTGAAGTAGTGTCGGAATTGGTGGCGAACGTGTCGGATCCGACACTGTTGCTGGGGCTGGCGGCCCTCGTAGCGTCGACACATGACAGCGGCCCAACCTCTTCGCTCCCGCCTCTGGGGGCCACGTCCGGCGACGACCCCGGACATCCGCGGCATGACCGGGCGGGAAATCCTGCAGGGAGCGCTCGACGGACGTTTTCCGGACGCCCCGATCATGAGCGCGCTGGGTTTCCGGCTGGTGGAGGTCGGCGATGGGACGGTGCTGTTCGAGGGCGAGCCGGGTGATCAACTGCTCGACCCGATGGCCGGTCTGACCGGCGGCTTGGTGACCCCCTTGCTGGAAGCGGCCCTCGGCGCGGCCGTGCTGACGCGATTGCCCGGCGGGACGCGGTCCACCTCGGTTCAGATCGGCATCCACGTGCACCGATCCGTGCGCGCCGACACCCGGACACTGCGCTGCGAGGGCACCGCGATCCACGTCGGCACCACCACCGCCAGCGCGGAGGCGCGCCTGGTCGGCGTCGAGGACGGCGACCTCTACGCACACGCCACCGCGACGTGCGCGATCCTGCGGATGCTCTGACAGCCCGGGAGCCGCCGACTTCCGCGACCACTCGAATACACCGTGGCGCGGGGCGATTCGCGAAGACGGGCCGACCACCGGATGCTCTCCGGTGACCGACCCGACCGATCATGCGGGCCGAGCGGCTGCCGCGCGCTCGCTCGGCCCGGCGGGGCTTCGCCCGACCGAGCCTCTTACGCGCAGGCCGCCGACTGCTGGCCGAGGTTGGTGAGCATGGTGCAGGCCCATGCCTTCTGGATCTTCCACTTGCCGTTGTCGGCGACGAACGGCACGTCGACGATGTTCTCCTGACCGTTCAGGGTGAACTTGGCCTTGGCGTTCACGCTGTCGCCGAACGAGGTCACGTCGGTGACCTCGATCTTCACGTCGGCGCCGGACGCGGCCTGGGACAGCCGCTCCGGCAGCGTCGGATCGGCTTCGGCGCCTTGCACGTTGTCCAGCTTCTCCGAGGCCGGAACCGTCGGGTCGAGCGCGCGCGAGAGCGCGGTGTTCAGCTCCGCGACGGTCGGGACCGGCGGCAGGTTCGCGCTCTGGGTCGCCGACGCCTTGGCGCTGGTCGACGTCTTGGCGGCGGGCTTGCTGTCCTTGTCGTCGCTGCCGCACGCGGTCATGCCGAGCGCGGCGACGATGGCCAGGCCGGCGATCGCGATGCGTCCAGTCTTACGAAGCTTCAACTGCTCGTCCTTTGCGTTCGAGAGGTCCGTGTCGTGTTCCACCTTGGCAACCGCCACCCGAATCGGCGGCGCTGCACGAGGCCCCAGGCTACCGGCACCGGGCACCGCCGCCCGGATGCACACGGGACTGACGGATGTCGTCGGCAGCGAAAGTACGCGTCCGGCCGGGCGATGTCGAGCCATAGCACGGGTGCGTCAGAGCAGACTGCCCAGCGGGTCGGCGCGGGTCAGCGCGGCGTCGTCGGCCGCGAAGGTGCGCGCGGGACCCGGTCCGGTGGAACGGGTTTCGAAGCGAACGGTCACCACGCCCGACCCCGCGCCCTGCACCCAGCCATGACCGTGATCGGGATGGGTCACATCCATGCCGGGATACCAGACCGGGACCGGCAGGATGCGCTGCGCTGCGCCGTTGTCGGGCGGCACCGGCTCGGGCTCCGGTTCCGCCGCGGCGATCTCGGCGACCGGGCCGCGATCGAGCTCGGGAAACAGCGATTCCTGGCGGACGGTGGACAAACCGCCGTAACCGACCCCGACCAGCCGGATCGGGCCGAGGTCGCGCGGATCCAGCGCCGAGCGCTGCGCGGCGGCGGCGAGGGTGGCCAGGTCCTCGGTCGCGTAGGGCAGGGTGAAGGAGCGGGTGACGATGCTCATATCCGACTTCTTCAGCTTGAGCACCACGGTGCGGGCGGCGCGCCCGTCCCCGATCAGGCGCCGGTGCGCCGCCGCGGCCATGTCCTCGATGGCCGGACGCAGCTGGGCAAGGGTGACGATGTCGGTTTCATAGGTGGTCTCGGCGCTGATCTGCTTGGCTTCGGCGCGCTCGGCGACCGGGCGGTCGTCGATGCCGCGCGCCAGCCGGTGCAGCGCGGCGCCCACGCTGCCGCCGAGGATCGATATCGCCTCCGCTTCCGGCAGGGCCGCGAAGGCGCCGACGGTCTCGATGCCGAGCGTGCGCAACCTGCTCTCCGCGACCGGGCCGATCCCCCACAATTTGCGCACGGGCAGCCCGGCGAGCAGCCGCGGTTGCTCGACCGGTGAGATCACCCGGACCCCATCGGGTTTGGCCAGATTGGAGGCGATCTTGGCCAGCTGCTTGCCGGTGCCCGCGCCCACCGACGCGGTCAGCCCGGTGTGTTCGCGCACCAGCGCGCGCAGTTCTTCGCAGAACGCGTGCACCCGCGCCACCGTCGCTCCGGCCAGCTCGGCGGGCTCGCCGAACGCCTCGTCGAACGACAGCGTCTCCAGCACCGGGATCCGGCCGCGCAGCACGTCGAAGACCTGTCCGCTGACCACCCCGTAGACCGCGCCGCGCGGTGGCACCACCACGGCGGTGACGCCGACCAGCCTGCGCGCCTGATGCATCGGCATCGCCGAGCGCGCGCCGAATACTCGCGCCTCGTAACTGGCTCCGGCCACCACGCCGCGCCCGCCGGTCCCACCGACCAGCACCGGCCGCCCGCGCAGCGTCGGCCGGGTCAGCTGCTCGACCGAGGCGAAGAACGCGTCCATATCAATGTGCAGAACCCAGCGCCGGGCCGTGCTGTCCGCGTCGGCGAGTACGGACGGATGCTCGCTGCTCACCAGCGTTTCGCCATTCGTTGTCCGGACCGAGACCGGACGCGGATCGCGCGCTCGATGATCCCGGCGACGGTCGCCCCTTCGGTACGCACGGCAGCAATGTACGCCCGACCGCCGACATGTCCTCGCATGTGGTGACGCTGCACGCCGAGCAGACGCAGGCTGCGAAGTACGGCGCAGTATGCTGATCGGTCGTTTCGAGCGAAGCGAGACAGAGCATTATCTGTTCGCGGCCCGGCTCGCGTCCGAGTGGCCGCTGCGTCCGCGACGAAGTCGCGGCCGAACCAGCACAGCCGTGAACACGCAGCGCCGCAGGCGCTGCAATTAGATGCAGTATGTGATGATCGGACCCATGAACATCCGCAAGGCCGTCATCCCGGCCGCCGGTATCGGCTCCCGGCTGCTGCCGCTGACCAAGGCGATTCCCAAGGAGATGCTGCCGGTCGGCGACAAGCCGGTGATCGAGCACACGGTCCGCGAGCTGGTCGCCTCGGGCATCACCGACATCACCATCGTGGTCAGCGGCGGAAAATCATTGATCCAGGATCACTTCCGTCCCAACCCGGCGCTGGTCGCCCAGCTGCGGGCGGACGGAAAGACCGCCTTCGCCGACGCGGTCGAGGAGGTCGGCGAGCTGTCCCGGCTCGGCCACATCACCTACCTCGACCAGCACGGCCCCTACGGCAACGGCACCCCCGTGCTCAACGCCGCCCGCAATCTCGGCGACGAGCCGATGCTGGTGCTGTGGCCCGACGACGTGTTCGTGGCCGAGGTGCCCCGCGCCCAGCAGCTCATCGATGCCTACGAGGCCACCGGAGCGCCCGTCCTGGCGCTGATGCCGATGGACCCGGCCGACTCGCAGCGCTACGGCGTGCCGGTGGTGGCCGACGACCACGGCAACGGTCTGCTGCGCATCACCGGGCTGCGGGAGAAGCCGAAGCCGAAGGACGCGCCGTCGTCCTTCGCCGCGATCGGCGGCTACGTGGTCACGCCCGGGATCATCGAGGAGCTGCGCACCCAGACCGAAGCGTGGTACGAGCACCGCACCGGGGAGGTGTATCTCACCGACGCGATCAACGTGCACGCCGCGAACAATCCGGTCTTCGGCCAGGTGATCCGCGGCCGCTGGTACGACACCGGCAATCCGGCCGACTACTTGGTCGCGCAATTCGCCTCGGCGCTCGCGCATCCGCAATACGGACCACTGCTGCGCACCCTCGCGGACGATCTCGACAATTGACGAACGTCCACAGGCCAGCTGATCCCAAGGGCACGCGGGCTTCTCGTCGCCGATCCGCGGCCCAGCGTTTCCCACGCTCGGTGTAGCAGTGCGCTCGCGAGTCGGCCCACCGGCTCGCCATGCCCACCCGCTACGCCGAGCGCGGCGCGGTCAGAAGCGGCGAATGGCATAGATGTCGAACTGACTGAGCGGGGTGAAGCCGACCGGCACACCCGAGCCGTAGGCATTCAACACCTGGCCCATACCCGCGTAGATGCCGACGTGCGAACCGTCCTGGTTCAGCACCACCACGTCGCCGGGCATGAGAATGGCCCGTGGGACCGGGGTGCCCACCTTGGCTTGCTGCCAGGTCGTGCGCGGAAGGCGCACCCCGGCCTGCCGGAACGCCCACTGCACCAGACCCGAGCAGTCCCAGCTGGACGGTCCGGTGCCGCCCCACTCGTAGGGCTTGCCGAGCTGCGTCGTCGCCGCCGCCAGCGCCAAGAGTCCGGTCGCACTGGGCACCGGCAGCGGTATCCCGGCCGAGCCGCTGGCACTGCCGGGGCTGAGGCCCGACACCAACCCGTCTCCATTGCCCAGCTCGATGCCGGAGGCGCTGCCGGTGTCGCACCAGGCGGTGCCCGTGAGCATGAGAGTCGCGATGATCGATAGCGAGAATGCGAGTGCGATACGGCGGAGCGATCTCCTCGGCACGTGCTCGTCCCTTCCCTAGCCCGGGTTGACGGGGCCGCCGTTCGGCGACCCTGGCTAACGCACGGCACCAGCCATCCTCAGCACAGGACACGGCAGGTGACCGTGCCTGGCGCATACGCGCCGGACGCGACACAGTTCAGGTAGGCACATCACAATCGAAACTGCTGCCCCAGGAGTCACCTCCGTACCAGCAGCAACATCGCCGATTGTCTCCCGGGGTTCGGTCAAATGGGAGAAATCAGCAAATTCTCAGCATGTGATCCATATCACTCATTTCAGGCGATTCGGACCTGTGCGAAAGGGGAAATCAAAGCAGTTTGCATGAGCCCCCGGCCAACAGCAGTCGGGGCGGGACCTTCCGGCCCCGCCCCGACCCCCTCGGAATCCGGCGGCTCAGACCTTGGTGACCTTCGCCCGCACGCCGCCGACCAGATCGGCGGCCTCCGGGCCCGCGTCCCCGAAGGTCAGTGTGGTGGCGAGGATCTCGCCCGCGATCAAGTCGCGGTGGGTTTCGGCCCACGCGGCCCGGTCCGCGGGGACCTCCAGGACCACGCTGATGCGGTCGGAGACGTCGAGACCGGAGGACTTCCTGGTCTCCTGGAGGTCGCGGATCAGGTCGCGTGCCCAGCCCTCGGCCTCCAGCTCCTCGGTGACCACGGAATTCAGCACCACCAGGCCCGCGTTGCCGGGCAGCGCGGCGGTGGACTCCGGCTCGGCGGCGACCAGGCGCTGGGTGTATTCCTCGGGCAGCAGCGCGATTCCGGCGGCCTCGACCACGCCGTCGGCGCCCTCGGACCACTGACCGGCCTTGACCGCCTTGATCACCGTCTGCACGTCCTTGCCAAGGCGCGGACCCGCGGCGCGGGCGTTGACCACCAGCTCGAAACGGCCGTGCACGTCCACGTCGGTGGTCAGGTCCACTTTCTTGACGTTGACCTCGTCGGCGATGATGTCGGTGAACGGCGCCAGCCGCTCGGCGTCGGCCGCGGCGATGGTGACCTCGGCCAGCGGCAGCCGCACCCGCAGGTTCTGCGCCTTGCGAAGGCTCAGCACCGTCGAGCACACCACCCGCACCTCGTCCATGGCGGCGACCAGCTCCGGATCATCCGGCAGCTCGCCCTCCTTCGGCCAATCGGCCAGGTGCACCGAATCGCCCCCGGTCAGCCCGCGCCAGATCACCTCGGTGATCAGCGGCAGCAGCGGTGCGGCCAGCCGGGTGACCACCTCGAGCACGGTGTGCAGGGTGTCCACCGCGTCGCGGTCCTCGTTCCAGAACCGCGACCGCGACCGGCGCACATACCAGTTGGTCAGCGCGTCGGCGAACGAGCGCAGCTCCTCGCAGGCGCCCGCGATGTCGTAGACCTCCAGCGTCTCGGTGATGACGTCCCTGGTCTGCGCCAGCTTCGCCAGGATGTAGCGGTCCAGCACGTGCGGCGAGTCCGTCCGCCATGTCCCCGGCTTCGGCGCGTAGAGCTGCAGGAAGGTCCAGGCGTTCCACAGGGGCCGCAACGCGTGGCCGACGCCCTCGCGGATGCCGCGCTCGGTGACGATGAGGTTGCCGCCGCGCAGGATCGGCGAGCTCATCAGGAACCAGCGCATGGCGTCGGACCCGTCCCGGTCGAACACCTCGTTGACGTCCGGGTAGTTGCCCTTGGACTTGCTCATCTTCAGGCCGTCGTCACCGAGCACGATACCGTGCGCCGCAACAGTTTTGAACGCGGGCGAATCGAACAGAGCGGTCGCCAGCACGTGCAGCGTGTAGAACCAGCCGCGGGTCTGCCCGTTGTACTCGACGATGAAGTCGCCAGGGAAGTGGCTGTCGAACCACTCCTTGTTCTCGAACGGGTAGTGCACCTGGGCGTACGGCATGGAGCCGGACTCGAACCAGCAGTCCAGCACTTCCGGCACCCGGCGCATGGTCGACTTGCCGGTCGGATCGTCCGGGTTCGGCCGGGTGAGCTCGTCGATCATCGGACGGTGCAGATCGGCCGGGCGCACGCCGAAGTCACGTTCCAGCTCGTCCAGCGAGCCGTACACGTCCACGCGCGGGTACGCCGGATCGTCGGACACCCACACCGGGATCGGGCTGCCCCAGTAGCGGTTGCGGCTGATGTTCCAGTCCCGCGCGCCCTCCAGCCACTTGCCGAACTGGCCGTCTCTGATGTGCTCGGGCACCCAGGTGATCTGCTTGTTCAGTTCGACCATGCGTTCGCGGAACTTGGTGACCGCGACGAACCAGGACGGCACGGCCATGTAGATCAGCGGTTGCCCGGAGCGCCAGCTGTGCGGGTAGGAGTGCTCGATCGTCTCGTGCCGCAAGAGCTTTCCCGCGGCCTTCAGATCCTTGATGATCACCGGGTTGGCGTCGAACACCATCAGTCCCTCGTACGGCGGGACCATCGAGGTGAACTTGCCGCCGGGATCCAGCGGCTGCACCAGCTCGATGCCGTGCGCGGTCGCGACCTCCATGTCCTCCTCACCGAATGCCGGTGCGAGGTGCACGACGCCGGTTCCGGAGTCGGTGGTGACGTAGTCGGCGTTCAGTACGCGGTGCGCGTTCGGGTGGCCGACGAAGAAGTCGAACGGCGGCTCGTAGCGCAGCCCGGCCAGTGCCGCGCCGAGATGTTCCGACAGCACTTCCGGTTCCTCGCCGAACTCGCGGGCGTAATGCGAGACGCGTTCGGCGGCAAGCAGGTACCGCTTGCCGTCCTTGCCGCGCACGTGCACGTACGTGAACTCGGGATGCACCGCGATCGCCAGGTTCGACGGCAGCGTCCACGGCGTGGTGGTCCAGATCAGCGCGTTGGCCCCGTCGAGGTCGTGCAGCGGGTGCTCGCCCGGCACCCGCAGCGCCATGTCGACGGTGACCGCCGGGTCCTGGCGCATCTTGTACGCGTCGTCGAGGCGGGTCTCCTGATTCGACAGCGGGGTCTGCTCGTACCAGCTGTACGGCAGGACCCGGAAGCCCTGATAGATGAGGCCTTTGTCGTAGAGCGACTTGAATGCCCACATCACCGACTCCATGAAGTCGGTATCCAGGGTCTTGTAGTCGTTGTCGAAGTCGACCCAGCGGGCCTGACGTGTCACGTAATCGCGCCATTCCCCGGTATAGCGCAGTACCGACGATTTGCAGGCGGCGTTGAATTCCGCGAGGCCCATCGCGTCGATCTGTGATTTGTCCGTTATACCGAGCTGCTTTTCGGCTTCGATTTCCGCGGGCAATCCGTGACAGTCCCAGCCGAATCGCCGGTCGACCCGCTTACCGCGCATGGTCTGGAAACGCGGGACGACGTCCTTGACGTATCCGGTGAGCAAATGTCCGTAATGCGGCAGACCGTTGGCAAAGGGCGGGCCGTCATAGAAGACGAACTCCGCTGCGCCGGAACGGTTTTCGATGCTGGTGCGGAAGGTGTCGGCGGCCGCCCACGCGTCGAGCACGCGGCGCTCCATCTCGGGGAACGACGTCCCGTTGCCGACGCCCAGGTCGACGCGCGGGTACGCGCTGTTGCTGGAAGTGTGGTCCGCCATGGCGGATGCGTCTCCTCGTGCCGTGTCCGATTGGCACGGGGACGATGACGGCGCCCGGTGCGCCGCAACCGCGGTACCACCCCGCTTGTCCGGCAAACCGCCGGACCTCTCATTCGCGAGCTGTGACGGGCTCACCCGTTCGGTTCTACTGAGCGCCAGGCCCGAGGGTCGTGCCGCCGTTCTTCCGAAGGCTCCCCGGTGATAGCCGGATCGACGCCGTATTCAGGTTTGATTCTAGCCAGCGCGGTCAACTCAGTTTTGCGAGGCAGGTCAGAGCTCGGCCCGCTTCACCGTTTGGCATGACGACCAGGAGGCGGCGGGGCATCACCATCCGCACTCCGCATGGACAGGGCACTGACCAGCAAAAGCACAGCACCGATGACGCAGACCACGATGCACCCCCACGCCCAGAGCACCGATCCCGTGGTGAGCGCGGCCACGAGCAGGGCGAAACCGATCGCGGCAAGGGCGAGTGTCAAGACGAGCATGATGACCCCCAAGGCATGCCGGGCGGCTCGACCGATCCCCTAGCGGTGAACGGACCGCTGCGCCGGGGCGCGCCGTGCTACTTGCCGCCCTTGGCGAACGAGGCGGGCGCGAGGTTGTTCGCCGTGTTGGCGTCGGCGAACGCTTCGCCGCCGTCGACCGGGACGGCCGAGCCGCGGTTCTCCAGCTCCTCGAGCTGCGACTCCAGGTACGACTTCAACCGCACCCGGTATTCCCGCTCGAACGTCTTGAGCTGCTCGATCCGGCTCTCCAGCACGGTGCGCTGCTGGGTGATGGTCGCCATGATCTCGGTGTGCTTGCGCTCGGCGTCGGCCTGCAACGCGTCGGCCTTCTCCTTGGCCTGGCGCAACTGGTTGTCCGAGCGGGTCTGCGCGTCCGACAGCATCGCGTCCGACTTCTGGCGGGCGTCGGCGATCATGGCCTCCGAGCGCGTCCGCGCGTCGCCGACCAGTCGCTCGGAATTCGCCCTGGCATTCGACAGCAAACTCTCCGCTTCGGCCTTCGCGTCGCTGGTCAGCCGATCCGCCATCTCCTGGGCGAGGCTGAGCACCTTGGCGGCCTGCAAATTCGCGTCGGCGCTGACGTCCTTGGCCATCGGCGCGGCGGGCATCGGCGCAGGCGGCGCGGCCGGGACCGGCGGCTTGATCGGCTCCGGCTGCGGCGGAGGAGCCTGCGGTACCGGCGCTTTCACCGTGCTCGCCACGGCGGGGCCGCGATTCTTCTTGGCGTCGGCCAGTTCCGCGTCGAGTTCGGCGACCCGCTGGCGCAGGTCGGCGTTCTCCTCGATCAGACGCGAGAGCTCCTGCTCCACGAGATCCAGGAACGCGTCGACTTCATCCTCGTTGTAGCCGCGCTTCCCGATCGGCGGTTTGCTGAACGCGACGTTGTGCACATCGGCTGGGGTCAGCGGCATGGAAGGATCCCTTCACGCGTCTTTTGGAGATCTAGCAGATCTAGCAAGCTGTCTACACGGCCCATTCTGTCACACCGGAGCTACCGGTTGCCCGAGCCTGCCCACGATCGACATCAGGATGAACACGATGAAAAGCAGGACCATTATCGACAGATCCAGGCGAATTCCCCCCAGAGACACCGGGGGGATCAACCGCCTCAGGAGTTTCACCGGTGGGTCGGTGATCGTGAAGATCACCTCGAGGATGACGACCACGACACCGGTAGGACGCCAGTCTCGGGCAAAGCTACGGATGAACTCGACGATCACCCGGCTGATCAGCAACAGCCAGAAGATGAACAGTACGAAGTACAGCACCGCGAACAAGGCCACGACTTCACTCTGCCGTAAAAATCGCGTCGCGCAAAATGACCGCGCCCCAGGACGTGCGACCGGTCTGCTCCACCCCCCAGATCACGAGCTTATTTCTGGTTGTAGAAGCCGGTTTCCGCGATCCGTCTACGTTCTTCGGCTGATACGTCGACATCCGCCGGTGAGAGCAGGAACACTTTCGTCGCCACCTTGTCGAACGATCCGCGCAGGGCGAAGGCCAGACCGGCGGCGAAGTCGACCAGCCGCTTGGCGTCGGCGTTGCTCAGATCCACCAAGTCCATGATCACCGGGTTGCCCTCACGGAAGCGTTCGCCGATGATCCGGGCCTCGCTGTAGTCGCGCGGGCGCAGCGTCGTGATCTTGGACAAGGGGCCTCCGTCCTCGAAGATCCCGGGCCGCCGCACCGGGGCGGGCTCGGGACGCACGCGCTCCTCCAGCCTGCGCGCCTCGGCCTCGGGATCGACGGCGAGCGCGCCACGGGTGGCGCCGCGCAGGGTCGGCGCGCTCCCGCCCGCCCGGAACCGGCCGGAGGGGCCGGAGTCGATCCGGGTGGGACGCCGCGGCGCCTCGTAGCGGTCGTCACCGTAGGGCTCGTCGGCGTAGTCGTCGCGCCGCGGCACCGAGTATCCCGGCTTGTACGGCGACTTGTAGGCGGGCTCGGGGTAGTCGACGTCGTCGAAACGGTCTGCGCCGTACCGATCCTCGCCGTAGCGGTCGACATAGCCGTCGCGCTCGGAGTAGTCACGGGGCCGGGGTCGGCGAGCACCACGCTCGTCCACACCCCGGGGGGCGCGATCGTCGACGTAGTCGTCTTCGTAATCCTCGAGCGGAACCATGCCGAAGTACGCCTTGAACTTGTGCAGCGTGCTCATGAGCGCACCTCGCTGCCGCTCGGAGCGCTCATGACCACGCTCGTGGCTGTGTCGATGATTCGCTCGCTGCGCTCACTCACTGCGGACCGCACCTCGCTGCCGCTCGGAGCGCTCATGACCACGCTCGTGGCTGTGTCGATGATTCGCTCGCTGCGCTCACTCACTGCGGACCGCACCTCGCTGTCAGGCGCGCTCATGACCACGATGGTGGCTGCGTCGATTACTCGCTCGCTGCGCTCGCTCATTCTGGTCGACCTTCCTTCGGCCCCGGTGGCGGCCGGGTGTTGAAGTCTTGCTCAGCCCTCGTCAGTTCCCAGCATATGTGTCGAATGTGACTGATGAGGTTTCTTTGCTACGCCGAGGTTATCGGGCGCGCACCCATCAAGGCAGTACCGACACGCACAACCGTCGAACCGTGTTCGATCGCGGATTCCAGATCACCGGACATTCCCGCGGAAAGCTCTCGCGCGTCCGGATGATCGGCGAGCAATCGAGTGTGCAACGTCGCAAGTCGTGCAAATGCCGCATCACACTCAGCCCCCAAGGGCGGAATCGCCATCAGACCCGACAAATACAATCCCGGCGCGGCCGCGACCCGTTCGGCGAGCGCGGCGAGATCACCCTCCGCCACACCGCCGCGCCCGGGGTCGTCATCCAGGCTCACCTGGAGCAACACCCGGACCGGTTCGGTACGCTCCCCCGCCTCCAGCGCCGCCTGCGCACCGGCGTCCAGTGCGGTTGCCAGCCGTTCGCTGTCGACCGAGTGGACGGTGTGCGCCCACCGGGCCACGGCCCGCGCTTTGTTCCGCTGCAGCCGCCCGATCATGTGCCAGTGGATGCCGGTGAGGTCTTGCTCACGCAGTGCCGCCACCTTGGCGGACGCCTCCTGCTCCCTGGACTCCCCGAACTCACGCCGCCCGAGCCGATGCAGGATCGCCACGTCCGAGGCGGGGAAGAACTTCGTCACCGGCAGCAGCCGCACCGCCTCCGGTGCGCGTCCAGCCGCGCGACAGGCCGCGTCGATCCGCGCCAGCAGCCCGCCCAGGTTGGCGGACAGCTCGGCGGTCCTGGCCGCGAGCGGCTCGCCCGCCGCCGCCGTCTCGGCCCCGGCGGCCGCGTCGATGGTTCGCTCCCTCATGCGGTGACCTCCATCCAGATCACCCCCGCGATCCGGCCGGTCGGCGCGCCGCGGCGATGGCTGAACAGCGTGCGGTCCTCGATGGTGCAGCGGGGGTCGACGGCGATCCCGGCGACACCGGCCTCGCGCAGCTGCCTGGCGATGCCCGCACGCAGATCGAGCCCGGGGGTGCCACGGACGGTCGTTGTCGCGCTTCCCGGCAGATGTGCTTCGACGTCGTCGCGCATCGCGGCGGGGACCTCGTACTGGCGGCCGGAGGCAGCGGGCCCGAGAAAGGCGCCGACGCGATCCAGGCGCGCACCGGCCGACACCATGGCCTCCAGCACGCGCGGCACGATGCCGATGCGGGCGCCGACGCGCCCGGCGTGCACCGCGGCGATCACGCCCGCCTCGTCGTCGGACAGCAGAATCGGCACGCAGTCGGCGGACAGCACGACCAGCGCGAGTCCGGGGACGGTGGTCACGAGAGCGTCGGTGGCGGGGACGGGCTCGGCGCGCGGGCCGTCGACGATTTCGACCGAGCGGCCGTGGATCTGCTCCATCCAGACCAGGCGCTCGGGCGGCAGGCCGATTCCCTGCGCCAGCCGATCGCGGTTGCGCCGTACCGCTACGGGATCGTCGCCGACGTGATCGCCGAGATTGAACGAGTCGTAGGGTGGCACCGAGTAGCCACCGGCCCTGGTCGTGGTGACCCGTCGAACGGTCGTAGTCGGCACAACTGTCATGGCGACGAGCCTAACGGCGGTCCGAGAACGGTGACGGAATGCCCAGGTAGAGGCCGAAACGCGGGCGGCGTACCGCTCGGTTGCCGAGCGCGCTGCCGCCGAGGCGCGGCAGCTGTGCCGTTGAAATCGCTTGTCGGTAGCCGTAGTACGGCACGGCGGCACCGCGACGGCGACTCGGTCCCGGCCCGCACCGGAACCGATCCCGCAGGGTCAGCCCCTGCGCATGAACGACGGCACGTCCACGTCGTCGTCATCGTCGTCGTCGCCCTGGGGCGTGACGGACGACCGGGGAGTGGTCGTCCCGGTCGGCTCCGCCACGGTGCGCGGCCGTTCGGTGTCCCGGTAACTCGGCACCGCCCCGCGGCTGGAGGTGCTGGTGCCCGGCGTGCTCGCCGAGCTGTCGGTGCCGCGCGCCGAGATCTCGCCCACGCTTCGATGCCCGATCTCACCTGAGCGTGCCGAACCGATGGTGCCCCGGCTCGCGGCGTCGAAGGTGCGCCGGGCCGGGCCGCCGCCGTCGAAGCCCGCGGCGATCACGGTGACGCGGACCTCGTCGCCGAGCGAGTCGTCGATCACCGTGCCGAAGATGATGTTGGCCTCGATGTGCGCGGCCTCCTGCACCAGCGACGCGGCCTCGTTGATCTCGAACAGACCCAGGTCCGAACCGCCCGCGATGGACAGCAGCACCCCGTGCGCACCGTCCATGGACGCCTCGAGCAGGGGCGAGTTGATCGCCGCCTCGGCCGCCTTCACCGAGCGGCCCTCGCCGCGCGCCGAACCGATGCCCATCAGCGCGCTGCCCGCGCCGGACATCACGCTCTTGACGTCGGCGAAGTCGACATTGATCAGACCGGGGGTGGTGATCAGGTCGGTGATGCCCTGCACACCGTTGAGCAGCACCTCGTCGGCGGAACGGAACGCGTCCATCAGGCTCACCGCCGCGTCGCCGAGCTGCAGCAGCCGGTCGTTCGGAATGACGATCAGCGTGTCGCACGACTCGCGCAACAGGTTGATGCCCACCTCGGCCTGATTGCCGCGCCGCTTGCCCTCGAACGAGAACGGGCGGGTGACCACGCCGATGGTGAGCGCGCCGAGCTTGCGCGCGATCTGCGCGACGACCGGAGCGCCACCGGTGCCGGTGCCGCCGCCCTCGCCCGCGGTCACGAAGACCATGTCGGCGCCCTTGAGCACCTCTTCGATCTCGTCCTTGTGGTCCTCGGCGGCTTTGCGGCCGACCTCGGGGTCGGCACCGGCGCCGAGACCGCGGGTCAGCTCCCGACCGACGTCGAGCTTGACGTCGGCGTCGCTCATCAGCAGCGCTTGGGCGTCGGTGTTGACCGCGATGAACTCGACACCTTTGAGTCCCTGCTCGATCATCCGGTTGACGGCATTCACACCGCCGCCGCCGATACCGACGACCTTGATCACCGCAAGGTAGTTGTGCGGGGGCGTCATGGGCTCTCGCCTTCCTTCGATCTAAAGCCTGTCGTTTCCGGATTCCCGGCACGCCGCCTTTCGACCCGTCCGGGGGTCGGGTCGCTGCAGGGAGCGAACCGCGGCGCGGGCAAACCCTAAAGCTCAACCATAGGGTTAGCGTTATGTCAAGTATCCGACTGGTGCGGAACGCTATTCGCAGCCGCCGCGATACGCGCGCAGGCGCGCCGAAACGAGAGCCAGAATCTTGCGTGATCCCGCTCGTCTCGCCGCTCCACACGTCGTATGGTGAACGGTTGCCCCCCGGCCCCGTCCTCGACGCCGACCGCTGCCGGGCCGTCGAAAATTCCCTGGGCGCAAAGGGTGTGGATCACTTTACCGTGACCAGATTGGGACTCGAAACATCGAACACCGTTCCCGGGCGCGTCAGCAGCGGCAACACCACCGCCGACTTCCGTTCGCCGTCGGCCGTCCCGCCCCACAGAACCGTCCGGCCGTCCTGGAGATTCAGCGAGATATCCGAAATCGACCGTGCCACAACCTCGTCCACCTGAATGGCAAGCGCGGGCGGGACAACGGCCAGAACCGACACCGCCGCGGCGGTCACCGGATCCGCGCCGCCCGGATGATCGGTGATCAACTTCGGCACACCGATCGGCGTGGGTTCGACGGCGAATTCCACGCCCTCCGCGTCGAGCAGATGCGCGCCCTCGGGACTGTCATAGAACAACACCGGGACGCGCTCGACGACCGTAACCCGAACCGTGGACGGGAAAACCCGCTGCACCCGCGCCATGCGCACCTTCGGAATGGTCACCACCCGCCGCGCGATGGCGGTGGTGTCGATGCGCAGTATGGAGCGGCCGGACGGGATTTCGAGTAGATCGCGCACCTGCTGCTCGGGCACCGCTACCGTTCCCTCGATCCGCACGGTACGCACCGACAGCACCGGCGAGTACCACGCGCCTACCCCGACCGCCACGAGGACGCACGCGGTCAGCAAGCCCCACAACCGAATTCGGCGCCAATCCACCGCGGCGAACCGATCACTCGCGCGGCGCCCGGCCTCGCGCGCCGACCCGACCCCGCGCACGCCGGGTCACCGTCCGTGCTGGGGACGCGCCCGAAGTCCGTCGAGAATCTGGCCGCCGAGCATCGTCACGTCACCGGCGCCCATGGTGATCACCACGTCGCCCGGCAGCGCCAAACCCGCGACCTGACGGCCCACCCGGGACATGTCCGGCTGGTAGTGCACCGGTTTCGTGACCGCCTGCGCGACCAGCCCGCCGTTCACGCCGGGCAGCGGCTTCTCCCGCGCGCCGTAGACGTCGAGCACCACGACCTCGTCGGCCAGGCTCAGCGCGGCACCGAAGTCCTCCGCGAAGGTCGCGGTGCGGCTGTAGAGGTGTGGCTGGAAGACCACGATGACCCGCCCCTGCCTGGACCGGGCGCCGTCGCGGGCCTCCTGCTGGACCAGTTCGGCTGCGGCGCCGAGCACGGCCCGTACCTCGGTCGGGTGGTGGGCGTAGTCGTCGAAGACGCGCACGCCGTTCTCCCGTCCGGCGAACTGGAAGCGGCGGTGCACGCCGCCGAAACCCTCCAAACCCTGGATGATCTCGCCGACGTCGGCGCCGGTCGCGCGGGCGGCGAGCAGGGCGCCGAGCGCGTTGAGCGCCATGTGCCTGCCAGGCACGGCGAGTCGCACGGCGCGCGGCGCGGCCTCGTCGGCGAGCTGGAACTGCGCGATTCCGCCGACGTCACGCGGCTCCCAGCTGTGCAGCCGGGCGCCCACCGGGACCGGGGCGTCGGCGAGATCGCCGGATCCGTACCCGAGGACCTGGACGTTCTTCTCCGCCAAACGCGTGCCGACCCGTTCGGCCAATGCCCGCGAGCCCGGGTCGTCCAGGCACACCACGAGCAGGCCGCCCGCGGCGAGCCGGTCGGCGAAATCGTCGAAGACCTGCACGTAGGCCTCGTCGGAGCCGAAGAAGTCCAAGTGGTCGGACTCGATGTTGGTGACCACGGCGATGTCCGGCTCGTACTGCAGCAGCGACCCGTCGCTCTCGTCCGCCTCGGCCACGAAGATGTCGCCGGTGCCGTGGTGGGCATTGGTGCCCGCCTCGTTCAACTCGCCGCCCACCGCGAAGGACGGGTCGACACCGCAGTGCTGCAACGACACGATGAGCATCGAGGTGGTCGAGGTCTTGCCGTGCGTGCCGGAAACGAGCAGGGTGCGATGCCCCTGCATCAGCGAGGCGAGCACCGTGGGGCGCAGCAGCACCGGGATGTCGCGCCGATTGGCCTCGACCAGTTCCGGATTGGTCTTCGGAATGGCCGCGTACGTGGTGACCACCGCGGTCGGGCCGCCGGGCAGCAGGTCGAGCGCGGTCGCGTCGTGCCCGATCCGCACCTGCGCGCCCCGCGCCCGCAGCGCGAGCACACCGCGGCTCTCCTTGGCGTCCGACCCCGACACAGCACCACCGCGGGCGAGCAGAATCCGGGCGATACCCGACATTCCGGCCCCGCCGATGCCGACCATGTGCACGCGCGCCAGCTCCGGCGGCAGAGCCGTCCGTTCGTTCACCGGCGCGCCACCTCCCGCGCGATCCGCGCCACCTCGTCGGCGGCGTCGCGGTGCCCGGCGCCCGCGGCGGCCCGGCCCATCTCGATCAGCCGTGCGGGGTCCATCAGCAGCGGAATCACCTCATCGATCACATACTTCGGCGTCAACTCGGAATCGGGGACAATTCTGCCACCGCCCTGGCCGACCACCGGGCGGGCGTTGAGCTCCTGCTCCCCGTTGCCGTGCGGCAGCGGCACGTAGAACGCGGGCAGTCCCACCGCGGAGACCTCCGCGACGGTCATAGCGCCCGACCGGCAGACCACGGCGTCGGCGGCGGCGTAGGCGAGATCCATCCGGGAGAGGTAGGGCACCGCCACGTAGCGGGCGCCGTCGGCACCGGACGCGGCGGCGTCACCCAGCTCGAGCGTGTTCTTCGGACCGTGCGCGTGCAACACCGAGATCCCCGCGGCGGCAAGCTGCGGCGCGGCCGCGGACATCGCCTCGTTCAGGGTTCGCGCGCCCTGCGAACCGCCGAAGACCAGCAGCACCGGCCCCTCGGCGGGCAGGCCGAAGTGGGCGCGTGCCTCGGCGCGCAGCGCCGCGCGGTCCAGTCCCGTGATCGACTCGCGCACCGGAATGCCGACGACCTGGGCGTTCGGCAAGCCCGAATTCGGAACGGCGGCCAGCACGCGGGCGGCGCGGCGCGCGCCGACCTCGTTCGCGATACCCGCCTTGGCGTTGGCCTCGTGCACCACCACCGGAACCGCGCGCCGACGACGCAGCACGCCAGGACCCGCGGCCAAGTACGCGGGCAGCGCCACGTATCCGCCGAAACCGATGATCACGTCGGCCTCGACGGCGTCGATAACCGCCCTGGTGGCGGCCACCGACGCGCGGACCCGTCCGGGTAACCGCAGCAGATCGGTCGTGGGCTTGCGCGGCAGCGGAACCGGCGGGATCAGCTCGAGCGGATAGCCGCGATCGGGAATCAGGCGGGTCTCCAATCCGCGCTCGGTGCCCAGCGCCGTCACCCGGATCGAATCGTCGAGCCGCCGCAACGCGTCGGCCACCGCCAGTGCCGGTTCGATGTGGCCCGCTGTGCCGCCGCCCGCGACGATTACCGAGATCACCTGGATCTTCCTCGTTCCCTTGCGTGATTGACCGGATAGCTGGGTTCCCATGCCCTGGTGGCGCGCGCCGAACTGGTGCCGCGGCTCTCCGGCGACCGGCGCCGCGGCGGTTCGCTACCGTACCGCCCGCGCCTGCCCGTCGGCAGCGCCGACGGTCCGCGGTCGGCCGGTCTCGGCGCACGGCCGCGCCGCGCCGCGGCCCGTGCCGGTGCGTACACCTCGGGTTTGGGCAACCGCAACAGCCTACTGAAGCGACCGTCCTGTCCGGCGTGCAGCGCCGCCACCGCCTCCGGCTCGTGCCTGGCCGCGTTCGCGATGATGCCGAACATGAACAGCGTGATGGCCAGCGACGATCCACCCGCGGAGACCAGCGGCAGCTGCAGGCCGGTCACCGGGAGCAGGCCGACGACGTACCCGATGTTGATCAGCGCCTGCGAGGTGATCCAGGTCGTCGCGGTGGCGGTGAGCAGCCGCAGGAAAGGGTCCACCGAGCGGGCCGCGATGCGCAGGCCGGTGTAGACGAACAGCGCGAACAGGCCGAGTACCAGCGCGCAGCCCAGATAGCCGAGTTCCTCGCCGATGATCGCGAAGATGAAGTCGTTGTGCGAGTTGGGCAGGTAGCTCCATTTGGCCCGGCTCTGCCCGAGCCCGCGCCCCCAGATGCCGCCGTCGGCCAGCGAGTACAGCGCCTGACGCGCCTGGTAGTTGATGCCCTGCGGGTCGTCGCCGGGGTTGAAGAACGCGCGCATGCGATCGGAGCGATAGCCCGCCGACAGCGCGAGCACCCCGGCGGCGATCACACCGGACAGCGCGATCGTCACGAACAGGCGCACCGGCAGGCCGCCGAACCACAGCAGCGCCGCGAGCACCACACCCAGCGCGATCGTGGTGGACAGGTTCGGTTGCAGCACGACGAGCAGGCACACCAGCAGACCCGCGGGCACCAGCGGAACCAGGACGTCCTTCAAGCTCGCACGCTCGGCTCTGCGTGAGGCCAGCAGGTGCGCGCCCCACACCACCAGCGTCACCTTCACGATCTCCGACGGCTGCACCGAGACCGGTCCGAGCACCAGCCAGCGGCGCGCGCCCTGCACCTGTGAGCCGATGCCGGGAATGAGCACCAGCAGCAGCGCGAGCACCGAGAGCGCGAACAGCGGGAACGACCACTGCCGCAGCCTGCGCAGGGGAATGCGCAGCGCCAGATAGAACAGCACCGTACCGATCACGGCGAACATGGCCTGCTGGATGAACAGCGAGTAGGCCGATCCGCCGTCGGCGTACGCCTCGACGCTGGAGGCCGACAGCACCATCACCAGCCCGAGCACGGTGAGCAGGGTGGCGATGGTGACCACCAGATGGAACGACGCGAGCGGCCGCGCCAGCCAGGCCCAGAATTTAGGGACCGACTCGCGCTTGCGCCGCGCCGCTTCCGTCATAGCCGCCGTCCGATGTCACCGTCTTCCAGGGCGTGCACCGCCGCGGCGAAGCTGCGGCCCCGGTGCGTGTAATCGGCGAACATGTCCAGCGACGCGGCGGCGGGAGCCAGCAGCACGGTGTCGCCGGGACGGGCGAATCCGGCCGCCGCGCGCACGGCGCGCGCCATCACCGCGTCGGCCGCGGCGTGCCGCGACGCTTCGTCACCCATCCCTGCATCGTCTCCCGAGACCAGCTCGACGACCGGGACCTCGGGCGCGTGTCGCGCCAGCGCGGTCGCGATCACCGGCGCGTCGGCGCCGATCAGCACGGCCGCGACCAAGCGGTCGGCGACCTCCTCGATCAGGTCCTCGACGTGCGCGCCCTTGAGCTGGCCACCGGCGACCCAGATCACCTGCGGATGCGCGAGGATCGACGAGCGCGCGGCGTGCGGGTTGGTGGCCTTGGAGTCATCGATGAACTCCACCCCGGCCAGCTCGCGCACGAACGCGGCGCGGTGCGGGCCGACCTTGTGCTCGATCAACCCCTCCCGGACGAACTGCGGCGCGACGTCGATCGCCCTGGTCAGCGCCGAGGCGGCGAGCGCGTCGGCCACGCCTGCGGGGCCGGGCGGGCTGATGTCGGCGACCTCGGCCAGGATCGCCGCCTTGGTGAACGCCCGGTCGAGCAGTTTGCCGTCGACCACGCCGAGTTCGCCGTCGGCGGGCACCCCCACCCGGAAGCCCACGGTCCGGCGGGCCTTGGACTTGCGGGCGAGCGAAGCCGCGACAGGATCGTCCAAGCCGACCACGCCGACCCGGCCGACCAGCGCGCGCGCCTTCGCCGCGGCGTAGGCGTCCAAGCCGCCGTGCCAATCCAGGTGATCCTCGGCCACGTTGAGCACCACGCCCGCCTCCGGCCGCACGGACGGCGCCCAGTGCAGCTGGAACGACGAGAGCTCGACCGCGAGCACCTGCGGCCCGGGATTGCGCCGCAACGCGTCCAGGATCGGGAGGCCGATGTTGCCGCAGGCGACGCTGGCGACACCCGCGGCGCGCAGGATCGAGTGGGTCATCTGCGTGGTCGTGGTCTTGCCGTTGGTGCCGGTGATGACCAGCCATTTGCGGACCGGGCCGTAGATCCTGGCCTGATCGACCCACCAGGCGAACTCGACGTCACCCCACACCGGGGTGCCCTCGGCCACCGCGGAGGCCAGCACCGGCGAGTCCGGCCGCCAGCCGGGGCTGGTGATCACCAGCGCGAACCGGCTCCAGTCCGCGGACTCCAGCTCCGTGCAGGTGGCCACGTCCAGGCCGAGCCCGGCGGCCTCGGCCAGCGCGGCCGCGCCGCCGTCGGTGACCACCGGACGCGCGCCGATGTCGCGCAGCGGCTCGACCAGCGAGCGCCCGGACACGCCCCAGCCCGCGACCAGGACGTCCCGGCCGCGCAGGAATTCGAGCATGGGCCCTGGTGAACGCAGGGCCCGCGGAGAATGTTCGACCATCTCGTTCACCCGACCGCGGAGAGGTATTCGCTGTAGAACAGCCCGAGCCCGACGGCGGAGGCCATCGCGGCCAGCAGCCAGAATCTGATGATCACCGTGGTCTCGGCCCATTTGCTGAGCTCGAAGTGATGGTGGAACGGCGCCATCTTGAACAGCCGGTTGCGGGTCGTGCGGAAGACCGCGACCTGCAGCACCACCGACGCCGTCTCGGCGACGAACAGCGCGCCGATGACGATCATCAGCAGCTCGGTCCTGGTGGTGATGGACAGTCCGGCGAGCAGGCCGCCGAGCGCGAGCGAACCGGTGTCACCCATGAAGATCTTGGCCGGGGCCGCGTTCCACCAGAGGAACCCGACGCAGGCCGCGGCGCCCGCGGCGCAGACCAGAGCCAGATCCAGCGGATCGCGCACGTTGTAGCAACCGGTCTCCGGCTTGGTCTCGCAGGCGTGGTAGTACTGCCAGAAGGTGATGATCACGTACCCGCCGAGCACGAGGCTCATCGATCCAGCGGCCAGCCCGTCCAAACCGTCGGTGAGGTTCACCGCGTTGGACCAGGCGACCACCACGAAGCACACGAACACCAGGAAGACGACCACGCCCATGGTCACCGTGCTGATGTCGCGCACGTAGGACAGGTGCCTGCTGGCCGGTGTGAGCCCGCTGCCGCCCTTGAACTGCAACGCGAGCACGCCGAAGAGCACGGCCGCCGACAGCTGGCCGAGGTACTTGCCCGCCGCGGTCAGGCCCAGGTTGCGTTGCTTGCGGATCTTGATGAAGTCGTCGATGAAGCCCACCGCGCCGAGCGCCGTGGCCAGCCCGAGCACCAGCATCGCCGACGCCGAGGGTCCATCGGCGTTGTAGCCGATGCCGATCAGATGCGAGCCCAGGTACCCGGCCCACATGCCGACCAGGATCGCGACGCCGCCCATGGTGGGGGTGCCGCGCTTGGCTTGGTGACTGGCGGGGCCGTCGACCCGGATCTCCTGTCCGAAACCCTGCTTGGCGAACAAACGGATCAACAGCGGGGTGAGCAGGATCGAGACCGTCAGCGCGATCGCCGCGGCGAAGAGAATCTGTCTCATCCTGCTGCCTCCGTGTCCTGTCCCACCCCGCCGTTCGCCGGGAGGCCGCGGCGTGCGGCCACGGCGCCCGGGTCGGTCAGATGCTCGGCGACCTCCCACAGGCCCACCGACTTCGATGCCTTGACCAGCACCACGTCACCCGCCGCGAGTTCCTCGTCGAGCAGGGCGATCGCCGCCTCGATGTCCGGTACCAGCACCGATTCCTCGCCCCACGACCCTTCCATCACGGCTCCCTGATGCAGCGCGCGGGCGGGCCGCCCGGTTCCGACGACGACTACGCGGCTGACGTCCAACCGCACCGCGAGGCGGCCGATGGCGTCGTGTTCGATGACCGATTCCTCGCCGAGCTCGGCCATCTCGCCGAGCACCGCCCAGCTGCGCCGCGGCGCCTCGCCCGCCCGGGCCATGCTCACCAACGCTTTGAGCGCGGCACGGACCGAATCCGGGTTGGCGTTGTAGGAGTCGTTGACGACGGTGATCCCGTCGGCGGTGGTTCGCACGTCCATCCGGCGGGCCGAAGCCGCGCGCGCGCCGGACAGCGCCGCCACCGCGGTATCCAGATCCGCGCCGCATTCCAGCGCGACCGCGATCGCCGACAGCGCGTTGCCGACCTGGTGCTCGCCGTGGACGGCCAGTCGCACCGGGGCGCTGCCCGCGGGCGTGTGCACGGTGAACGCGGCGCGGGCCTGATCGTCGAGGCGGATGTCGGTGGCGCGGATGTCGGCGGCGCCGGCCTGCCCGACCGTCACCACCCGCGCGGACGTGCGCGCCGCCATGGCGGCGACCTGGAGGTCGTCGGCATTGAGCACGGCCAGCCCGGTCGGCGGCAGCGCCTCGACCAGCTCGCCTTTGGTCTTCGCGATGGCCTCGCGGCTGCCGAACTCGCCGAGATGCGCGGTGCCGACGTTGAGCACCACGCCGATGCTCGGTGGCGCGACCTCGGCCAGTGCGGCGATATGCCCCGGACCGCGCGCGGACAGCTCGAGCACGAGGAAACGGGTGGTCGCGTCGGCGCGCAGCGCGGTCCACGGGTGACCGAGTTCGTTGTTGAACGAACCCGGCGGCGCCACCACCGGGCCCAGCGGAGCGAGCACGGCGGCCAGCAGATCCTTGGTCGAGGTCTTGCCGGACGAGCCGGTGACGCCGACGACGGTCAGCCCGCCGTCGACCAGGCGCGACACGCTCGCCCGCGCCAGCGCCGCGAGCGCGGTGAGCACGGCGGCGCCGGAGCCGTCCGAATCATGGCTCAAGGCAACCGAATTCGACGGCAGGGCAGCGCGGTCGGGCGTGACCACGATGGCGGGCACGCCTACCGGCCGCGCCGCCAGCACCGCCACCGCGCCCGCGGCGACGGCCGCACCGGCGTAGTCGTGCCCGTCCGCGCGCTCGCCCGGCAGCGCCAGGAACAGGTCGCCGGAACCGATTCGGCGCGAATCGAATTCGACCGCGCCGGTCACTCGCACCTCCGGGTCTGCGACGTCGTGCAGCGTACCGCCCACGACGTCCGCGATCTCCCGCAGTGTCATCTCGATCATGAAACCGTCAAGTCCTCCGCGTGGTTTCCTTGCGGACTGCGTCTTTCCAATGCGGCCGCGAGAACGTCGCGGTCGTCGAACGGATGCTTCACGCCCTGGATCTCCTGCCCTGCCTCATGTCCCTTGCCCGCGATCAGCACGGCGTCACCGGGGCGCGCCCAGTCCACCGCGGCCTCGATCGCCGCCGCCCGATCACCGATCTCGCGCACTTCGCCGCGCTCGGCCTCGGGCACCTCGAGCGCGCCCGAGCGCATGGCGGCGCGGATCGCCGCCGGGTCCTCGGTACGCGGATTGTCGTCGGTGATGATCAGCAGGTCGGCCCCCCGTGCGCCCGCCGCGCCCATCAGCGGCCGCTTGGCCGCGTCGCGGTCGCCGCCCGCGCCGACGACCACCGCGAGCCGTCCCCCGGTGTCCGCCGCGAGATGCCCACGCAGCGTGGCGATCACGGATTCCAGCGCGGCCGGCTTGTGCGCGTAGTCGACGATCGCCAGGAAGTCCTGTCCGCGTTCCACCCGCTGCATTCGGCCGGGCACGTCCACGGTGGCCAGCGCGGGCGCGGCGACCGACGGCTCGACCCCCGCGGCCGCGCACACGGCGACGGCGAGCAAGCCGTTGGCGATGTTGTAGTGGCCGGGAAGTCGCAGGCGCACAGCGACATCCCCGTGCGGACCGGAAGCGATGAAGTCCTGCTCGCCGCCGTGCGCCGAGACCGCGCCGGAGACGCTCCACGCGGCCGAGCGGGCGGTCGACACGGTGACCGGGCGCACGAGCCCGGCGGCCAGCCGCCGTCCCCACTCGTCGTCCACGCAGATCACGGCGGTGCGCGCCGCGACAGGCGAATCCGGCTCGAACAGTTTGCGTTTCGCGGCGAAGTAGTCCTCGAAGTCGGCGTGGAAATCCAGATGGTCCTGGGACAAATTGGTGAACGCGCCGACCGCGAACCGCACCCCGTCCACCCGGCCCAGCGCCAGCGCGTGGCTGGAGACCTCCATCACCACCGCGTCCACGCCTTGCTCGACCATGAGCGCGAACATCGCGTGCAACTGCGGCGCCTCGGGCGTGGTGAGCGCGCTCGGCACCCGCCTGCCGCCGATCCTGGTCTCGATGGTGCCGATCAGCGCGGTGGACAGTCCCGCGGCGGCCAGTCCCGCCTCGACCAGATAGGAGGTCGTCGTCTTGCCGGAGGTTCCGGTGATCCCGACGATGCGCAGCCGCTCGGACGGATTGCCGTAGATCGCCGCGGACAATTCGCCGAGTACCGCCCTCGGGTCCTCCCGGATCAAGACCGGCACCTCGAGGGACCCGGCCAGGTCCGCACCCGCCGCGTCGGTCAGCACCGCGACCGCGCCGCGCGCTACGGCGTCCCGCGCGAAACGCGCGCCGTGCGAGCGGGCGCCGGGCAGCGCGGCGAACAGATCGCCGGGCAGCACGGCATCCGAACGCTGCTCGATGCCGGTGACCGAGACGCCGCGCGCGGCCGTCGCGGGGCTCGTCGCCGCACCGATGGCGGCGGCCAGCGACGCCAGCGGCGTCGACGGCGAATGCTCTGGCCGCAATGCGCGCGGTTGACCGGACTGCACAGAAACCAGGCTCCTTTCGAGGGCATCGATCGACGTGTCAGGTTACCGGCGACCGGTCACAGCGGGACCATGCGCCCCACCGCAAAGCCGGGCACCTCGCCCACCGCACCCTACGGGTTCGCTCGCCCGGTCCGGAGCACGCCACGCGCCGGTCGAACGCCGCGGAGCCGGACCGCGCCGGGCACGGCCGATCGCCGACCCCCGCGACGTCGCGCACACGTCGCCCACCTGCCGTTTCCTGTGCACAGTGCCGATGCCTTCTTACCGATCACGCAGGCCGCACGCCGAGGGAGCGGTCGGATCACCCCGCCTGGAGCACGAACCGCCGGGACGGTTGCGGCGACGGCGGAACGCGGTCCCGCTGCAACGCCCAGGAGGCGATGTTGTGGAACAGCGGAGCCACCGATCCGCCGCCGCTGCCGTCCGAACTGCGGACCGGGGCATCGAGCATGAGCCCGATCACGTAGCGCGGATTGTCCGCGGGAACCATGCCCGCGAACGTGATCCAGAACGACGACGTGGAATAGCACCGGCAGTTCGGGTCCACCTTCTGCGCGGTACCGGTCTTGCCCGCCACCTGGTAGCCCGTGACGGCCGCGGGCCATCCGGTGCCGTTCTGGTTGGCGTTCAGCGGGTCGCGCTGCACGACCGCCTGGAACATCGTCCGCAATGTGACCGCGGTCTGCGGGCTCACCACCCGCACTCCGTCCGGCTGGGTCTCCTCGGTGCGGGTGCCGTCCGGCGCGATCTGGGCGCGGACGATGCGGGGCGGGATGCGGACACCGTCATTGGCGATCGCCTGGTACATACTGGCCATCTGCAAGGTCGTCATCGAAAGACCTTGCCCGATGGGGAGATTCGCGAACGTGCCGCCGGACCATTGGTCGCGGTCCGGCATCAGTCCAGCGCTCTCCCCCGGCAGGCCGATCCCCGTGCGCTGGCCGAGCCCGAACCGGTGCGCCATGTCGGCGAAGCGGTTCTCTCCCACCCGCTGTGCCAGCAGGAGCGTGCCCACGTTCGAGGATCGGCCGAAGATCCCCGTGGTGGTGTACGGCTCGACATCGTGTGACCACGCGTCGTGCACGGTGACCCCCGCCATCTGGATCGCGCTGGGAACCTGCACGACCTCGTCGGGATCGGTCAAGCCGTACTCGATGGCCGCGGCCGCCGTGACGATCTTGTTCACCGAACCGGGTTCGAACACGTCCGTGACCGACGGATTGCTCAGATCGGCCCCGGCCCACTTCTGCGGTCCCAGCGCCGGGTTGAAGGTGTTGTCGTTGGCCATCGCCAGGACCTGTCCGGTCTTGGCGTCCAGGACGACCGCCGAGGCGGAGCCCGCTCCGGAGACGTCCTTCGCCTGCTGGACCTGTTGCTGCACGTAGTACTGCAGGTCCGAATCCAGCGTCAGCTCGACGGCCGACCCGTTGACCGCGGGCTGTTCGTCCCGCCAGCTGCCGGGGATGACCGCGCCGTCGGAGCCGCGATCGTAGGTGTGCGACCCGTCGGTGCCGGCCAGCACCGAGTCCAGCGACGATTCCAGCCCGACCTGGCCGTGGCCGTCCCAGCCGGTGGCGCCGACGACGTTCGCCGCCAGCGAGCCGCCGGGATAAACCCGGATGCTCTGCTGCTCCGAGCCGACCTGGGAGAACCGTTCGGTGATCTCACCCGCGATACGCGGATCGACATTGCGCGCCAAGTACACGAACGGCTCGTCGCTGCGCAACTTCGCCAGCAGGTCCGCTTCCGCAGGCGCGTCCTTGCCGACCTTTTCGTGGATGGTGCGCGCGATGGCGCGCAGCCGTTCGTCCGGGTCGGGCGCCTTGTCGTTCTTGGCCTTGGCGTCCGCCAGTTCCTGGCGAACCCGGACCGGTTGGAAGGTCAAGGCTTTCGCGGCGATGGTAAACGCCAGCGACTTGCCGTTGCGGTCGGTGATCGGCCCGCGGATCGCCGGGTCCGGCTGATGCGTGGTGCGCTGGCTGGCCGCCTGCGCCGACAGTCCCGGCGCCGCGACGCTCTGCACCCACAGCAGTTGCAGCGCGACCACGGCGAGCGCGACCAGCATGACCACCCGTCCGACGCCGAGGCGCAGCCGGAGCGGACCGTCCGAGACGGACACCGGGGCCTGGCGGGGCCTACCCGCGGCCCTGGGGGCGGAGGGGCCGCGGCGGCGGCGCTGCGCTTGCCTCGGATGCGTCACCGCGGCACTCCGCCGGGTACGCCCTGCTGCTGCGGTGCCTGCGGCAGAGCAGCGTCTGCCTGCGGTGTGCCCGCCGGTGGCGCGGCAGGTTCGGCGGACGGACCTGCCTGCGGCGGGTCGACCGGCGAAGGCGACGCCGGTGCGGGGTTCCCCGGTGTGGGCGCGGCGTTCACCGGAACGCTGTTCTGCGCCCCGGTGTTCGGACGCCCCTGCGCCGGGGCGCCAGGCGTGGTGGTGACCGGGACCACCCGTTCGCCCATGGCCGCGCGCGACGGGGAAGGCGCGTTCAGCGGCGGCGCCGGGGTGCCCTGGGCCGGGCTCGGCTTGCCGATGACCGTGACCGAGCCGTCCGGGCCGACGAGCAGGCGGGCCGGGTCCTTGGCCGGGATCATGCCGAGTTCCCGCGCTCGCGCGGCCAGTTCGGGGGCCGAATCGGCGGCTTCCACTTCGCGCTGCAGCGCGGCGCGCTCGTCGGCCAGCCGCCGGTTGGTGGCCCGTGCGTCGCCGAGCTGGTAGCTGTCTTCGGCGGCGCGGGTGGTCAGCAGCAAGGTGAGCGCAAGACCGCAGCCGAGCAGCGCGATGAGCGCCGTGACGAAGGGGATGCGCGCGGCCATCGCCGAGCGCCGCACGGCGGGCAGAAAGGCGCTCTCCGAACCGTTCTCGGCACGCATCCGCCGCCGCGCATAGGCACGCTGCGCGGCACCGGATTTCACCCGCTCGGCATCGTGGACCCGCCGGGCGACCCGGCCCGGCGCTTCGACGGTCCGTGTCCGCACGCTCATCGGTTCCCCTCCTCCGCGCGATGGTTCCTCATCGCGCCTCCTGGATCCGCTCCGCGGCGCGCATCCGCACCGGCGCCGCACGCGGGTTCTCCGCTATCTCCTGTTCGGTCGCTTTCTCCGCGCCACGAGTCAGCAGCCGGAACTCAGGTCCCATGCCCGGCAGTTCGACCGGAAGGCCCACCGGAGTCCTGGACGTGGTGTGCGCGGCTAGCTCCTGCTTGACCACTTTGTCCTCCAGCGATTGGTAGGACATCACGACGATGCGGCCGCCGACACGCAGCGCGGCGAGCGCCGCGGGCAGCGCGGCCCGCAGCGAATCGAGCTCTCGGTTGACCTCCACCCGCAGCGCCTGGAAGGTGCGCTTGGCCGGATGCCCGCCGGTGCGGCGGGTGGCCGCGGGAATCGTGGCGTACAGCAGTTCCACCAGTTCGGCGCTGGTGGTGAACGGCTTGATCTTGCGACGCCGGACCACCTCCGCGGCGATCCGGCTCGCGAAGCGTTCCTCGCCGTAGGTTTTCAGCACCCGGGCCAGCTCGCCGTGGCTGTAGGTGTTGAGCACGTCGGCGGCGGTGGGCCCGCTGGTCGGATCCATCCGCATGTCCAGCGGGGCGTCGACGGAATAGGCGAAGCCGCGCTCGGCCTCGTCCAACTGCATCGACGAGACGCCCAAGTCCATCAGAATCGCCGAGACCGATCCGGTGCGGGGCAGTCCCGCTTCGGTCAGCGCGTCGGCGATGCCGTCATAGCGGGTGTGCACCAACGTGATTCGGTCCGCGAACGGCTCGAGCCGTTCGCGGGCCAGTTTCAAGGCGGTGGTGTCGCGGTCCAGCCCGACCAGACGGATGTGCGGGTAGGTGCGCAGGAAGTGTTCGGCGTGACCACCGAGGCCGAGCGTGGCGTCGACGTAGACCGCGCCGGGCTCGGACAGAGCCGGGCCGAGCAACGCGTCGGCCCGTTCGAGCAGAACCGGAACATGGCGGGGGCCGCGCTGTTCACGGTTCACCTCGACCTCCCGGAGTCTGCCTCGCGTCGTCGCGCACCGCACACGGGTCGCCTTGCTACACAGTGAATTCTGATACCGAGTGCTCTCGATACGGATACGAATGCCCCGTGGTCTCTGACCGAACCTCGGCACCTGGCGTCGGGGAAGTACGTCAGGGTCCGCGTCCGGGCAGAGACCGCGCGGCACTCGTTCGCCCGCGGCTAGAAGATTCCGCCCAGCGACTCGTCTCTGGCTTGCGAGAAGTCCTCCTCGTGCTCGGCGAGGTAGGACTCCCACGCCTGCTTGTCCCATATCTCCAGGAAGTCGACCGAGCCGATCACCACGCAATCCCGTTTCAGGTTGGCGTAGCGACGGTGGTCGGCCGACAACACGATCCGGCCCTGCGCGTCCGGACGCTGCTCGTCCGTTCCGGCCGCGAGGGCCCGGACGAACGCCCGAGCCTGCGGGTTGCTTCGAGACGCGGCCGCGGCCCGCCGGGCGAGCGCGGTGAACTCTTCCTTCGGGTACACGGCAAGGCTGTGGTCCTGACCCTTCGTGACCATCAACCCTCCCGCCAGATCGTCTCGAAACTTCGCAGGCAACGTGAGTCGCCCTTTGTCGTCCAAGCGAGGTGTGTAGGTACCGAGAAACATCTCGATACCTCCCTAGTCGATCACCTCGATGGTCGGCCCTTCCGTACTGCGCGCTCCACATTACCCCACTTTCCCCCACTTTCAATCGAAACAGGCGGTGATCTGGCTCCCGACCCAGACGATTCCGCAGGTCATCCCAGCTATCACCGGCGTGGAGAACTTTTCGCGAGTTCTGCCGACACGCGCGGCCCCCTGGGACAAACATCCGAAAACACCCAGCAAACGCCCTGATGGACCGGACGAGGACCGCCGCGGGGGGCGTGGTGGGGGAAGTTTGTGGGGAGGTGTGGGGGAAGCGGGAAGTCCCGCCCGAAGATCATCCACACAACTGTGTTCCGCACGCACGAGACGGCGACGCCGCACCATTGCGGTGCGGCGTCGCCGTCCGTACTGAAGTTATCCGGCTACGGGCGAGCTATTCCTGCTCGAACCGTCTACGGAAGCGGTCCTCCATGCGCTCGGAGAAGCCACCGGACTTGCGCTGGCGTCCACGTCCGCCCGAACCGCCGCTCGCGGAGGCGTCGCCGCCGGACCGGTCGTTCTTGGCGACGCTCTTGGAGGTGCCGAGCAGCAGAAGCACACCCGCACCGAACATGACGATGAACCCGATCAGGCTGATGATCGGGAAGCCGCCGGGCTTCACGGGCGCCGCGATTCCCGCGACGAGGAGAAACAGGCCGAGGACGAACAACGCCGCGGCCTGGAGTCTGCGACGACTCGAGGACGAACGAAGCCGTCCGCCGCGGACGGTCGAGGCGAACTTGGGATCCTCAGCATAGAGAGCGCTCTCGATCTGTTCGAGCATGCGCTGCTCGTGCTCGGAGAGTGGCACGGTACCTCCCCCGGCACTAGGACGTGGCTGTCGCCTCCGGGTAGGCGACAGATAGCCGACCTTGGCGGCTATCTGACACCAATGATACGAGTTCGATCAGGGCCAGACCACCTAGTCGACGATAACTAAGCGGTCATGCCGCCGGTCCAGCCCGGCGCGGGTCGCAGCCGAGCCGACGCCGAGAGGAGATCTTCCACGTCATGGAGGAATGCGCCCACCCGGGAAGCGAACTCGTCGGCCTCGAGGTCGTCGACATTCCGGTCCAGGCCCGCCTCCAGCGCGGCCCGGATCTCCGAGCGCGCGCTGAAGTAGTCGGCCCACATCACGAACTCGGGCGCGGCGCGCTGCAGGAGCACCCACGCGTTGCGCGAGCGCGCCCGGGGCGCGGCGTCGGCGCCCGTGAGGGCGAGCACCGCGCCCGCACCACGCAGCGCCGCCAGGTAGGCGGTGCGGAACCGCTCCCGCGGATCGCGTTCCCCCGCCGCTTGCATGAGCAAACCGTCCGCCCGCTCCAGCAGCTTGCCGGCCCGGCCGGGCTGCCCCGGGTGTTCCACTCGACCAGACATCGCCGTCCCTCCACCTCGCGCACCGTGGTCCGGGCCCGCACTGGAGAGGGCGTGCCCCACCGCATTCCAGCACCACTCGGACCGAACAGGTATTCGAACGTTTGAATTGAGCTTGAATATAGAGACGCCCACCGACAAACTTCCGCGTCCGCGCGACCGACGAGAGCCATGACCGCCGTCAAGCCCAATCACACACCCGCACCCGCCGTCGTCGACCTCTCGGTGGCGGCGCTGCGCTCCCGGCTGCACGACGCGCTGGCGGTCTACGTCGCGGCGATGGACTATCCGCGCGGCACCGAGCACCATCGCGCGCCGATGTGGACCGAGCACACCACCCGCCCCGGCTGGCAGGCCGTCGCCGCCGTGGTGCCCGACGACTCGGGCCGGATCGATCTGCGCAGCGCGCCCATCGTCGCGATCGCCTACGGCTACCGCGGCGCCGCCCACCAGTGGTGGCACCAGCAGGTGCACAGCGGAATGCGGCGCTCGGGCTGGCCGGAACACTCCGCGCGCGAACTGCTCTCGGACTATTTCGAGCTGACCGAACTGCATGTGCATCCCACCGCGCAGGGCCGCGGCATCGGCGCCACGCTGCTGGAACGATTGCTGCGCGACCGCACCGAGCGCGCCGTGCTGCTGTCGACCCCCGAAGTCGACCGCGAGGACAACCGCGCCTGGCGGCTGTATCGCAGGGAGGGATTCACCGACGTGGTCCGCAACTTCGTGTTCGCCGGGGACAACCGGCCGTTCGCGATCCTGGGCAGGCGACTGCCGCTATGAGGGCGACGTGTCGGTAGTCGTCGTCGGCTCGGGGCACAACGCCCTGGTCGCCGCGTGCTACCTGGCCCGCGCCGGGCACGCGGTCGAGGTGCTCGAACGCGACGACGTGCTCGGCGGCGCGGTGTCGACGGTGGAGCGCTTCCCCGGCCATCGGGTCGATCGCGGCTCGTCGGCGCACATCATGATCCGCCATACCGGCATCATCGAGGAGCTGGAGCTCGACCGCTTCGGGCTGCGCTACATCGACTGCGACCCATGGGGATTCACGCCCGCCCATGCCGGCCGCCCGGCCATCGTGTTCCACCGCGACCTGGACGCGACGTGCGCGTCGATCGCGGCGGCCTGCGGTCCGCGGGACGCGGCGGCGTATCGGCGGTTCGTCCAGGTGTGGGGGCCGCGCAGCGCTCGCGTGATGCGGGCCTTCGGTGGCGGGCCGACGCCGGGCAGGTTGGTGCGGTCGTTCTGGGGGCTTGACGCGGACGACGGCGGAAGCGCGCTGTCGCGGGAGTTCCTGCAATCCGGAGACGCATTGCTGGACACCTGCTTCGAGGACGAACGGCTGAAAGCGTCGCTGGCCTGGTTCGGCGCGCAGTCCGGGCCGCCGATGTCGGAGCCCGGCACGGCGCCGATGGTCGGCTTCGCCGCGCTCCTGCACACGTTGCCGCCGGGCCGCGCGGTGGGCGGCAGCGGCGCACTGACCGAGGCCCTGGTGGCGCGGCTGCGATCCGACGGCGGAGTGGTGCACGCGGGCGACGCGGTGACCGCCCTGCGGCGCGTCGGCGACGGCTGGCGGGTGCACACTACGTCGGGCCGAGAACTGCGCGCCGACATCGTTATCGCGGGCGCGCACGTGCTGACCACGCTGGATCTGCTGCGCGACGGCGGATTCGACGCCGCGCGGCTGGACGACTGGCGGCGGCGCATCCGGGTCGGTCCCGGTATCGGGATGGTGGTGCGGGTCGCCGCCGCGGCCCTGCCCCGCTACCCGGGCAGCCCGGCCGATGACTCCGCTCGGGGCCTGCAATTCCTGGTGTCCGATCGAGCGCAACTGCGCCGCGCGCACGGCGCGGCGCTGGCCGGGGAGCTGCCGCCACGGCCGGTGGTGCTGGCGATGAGCTTCTCCGCGCTGGACCCGACCATCGCGCCGCCGGGTGAGCACCAGCTGTCGCTGTGGGCGCAGTGGCATCCGTACCGGCTGGCGGACGGCCGCGACTGGGCCGCGCTCGCGCAGCGGGAGGGCGACCGGATCATCGCCGAAGTCGACTCCTACGCACCCGGTTTCGCCGACGCGGTGCTGCGCAGGCACGTGCAGACGCCGGTGGACCTGGAGCGCGAACTCGGGCTCGTCGGCGGCAACGTCATGCACGTGGAGATGTCGCTGGACCAGATGATGCTGTGGCGTCCGCTGCCGGAACTGTCCCGGCAGCGGGTACCCGGCGCGCCGGGCCTGTATCTGACCGGCGCGTCCACGCATCCCGGTGGCGGCGTCTCCGGGGCCAGCGGCCGCACGGCCGCCCGGCTCGCCCTGCGCGACCTGCGTCGGTACTGGCGTCCGCGGTGGTTCGGACAATGACCCAACCGGACTACTCACCGCGCGCGGCGGCACACCGAACCGAATCGACACGCCCCGCAGAACCAGCACCGACATCCACGGCGGTTCGGACGATGACACACCTGGACGACTCACCGCGCGCGGCGGCACACCGAACCGAATCGACATCCCCCGCAGAACCAGCACCGACATCCACGCTGGCTCCGACGATGACACACCCGGACCACTCACCACGCGCGGCGGCGGGCCGGACGGAACCGACACGCGAACATCCCGCAAGAACCGCCGAGCATCAGTGGTTCCGTTCGCCGCGATTTCTCTTTCCGGTGGTCCTCGTCGCGCTGACGGTTGTCGCGCAGATCGGTTATCCGCTCACCGCGGGCGGCGCGCGCGACCGGATCACGGCCGCGGTCGTGCTGCTCTCCGCCGGTGCCGCGCTGGCGCATGCGACCGCGACCAGGGGAATTCGGTATGCGGTCGGCTTTCTGGTGCTCGTCTCCGGCGTCGGGCTGCTGGCCGAGGTGATCGGTACGGCGACGGGCCTGCCGTTCGGCTGCTATGCCTATGCGAGCGACCGGCTCGGTCCGGCTTTGCTGGACGTGCCGTTGATCGTTCCGCTGGCCTGGACCGGCGGGATGTATCCGGTGTGGGTGGTGGCCGGGATGGTGTCGCGACGCACGGCGTCGCGGATCGCGCTGACCGCGCTCGGCGCGGTGGGCTGGGATCTGTTCCTGGATCCGCAAATGGTCGCCGACGGGCAGTGGACCTGGTGCGACACCAGCTCCGGCCTGCCCGGGCTGGCGCAGATTCCGTACACCAACTATCTGGGTTGGTTCGGTGTCGCACTCGTGATGGCGGGATTGCTGGCGGCCTGGGAACGCGCGGCGCCCGATCCCGTCCGTACGCCGCGAAGCGACCGCGCGAGCGCGCTCGCCGTGCCGGTCGCGCTGTTCCTGTGGACCTGGCTGGGGTCGGCGCTGGCCCATGCCGCGTTCCTCGGCCTGCCGTCGTCCGCGGGTTACGGCCTGGTCGGGATGGGTGTGCTCGGAGCGCCCTTGCTGGTTGTCCTGGCTCGCGCGCGGCCCTGACCAGGCGCGACCCGCTCGCCGCGGCAGGTGGGTCCCCGGCCTGGCCTTCAGCGCCGCCGTGCGGGCATGCCATGTTTCACCTTTGTGCCCCCACAGCTCGGACCCACGCGGAACGCCTGGTCGAACCTGAGCACGGCCGCGACGGCACACGGCCGCCATCGGGCCGCTGTCCGGCCGACGCGCGTCACGACTGGCGCGTTTCATTCCGGACCGATGGCCTGGCACGATGTCACCCGTGCAGCCGAGTTCCGTCACCACGATGTCCGATGCCCCGGATCGCCCGCAGCGCAACGGCCCACGCCGCGGCGTGCGGGTCGCGGCGGCCGTCCTGCTGGCGGCGTTGCTGGTCCCGGTGCTCGCGAGCTGCCTGCGGGTGCAGGTTTCGATGGGCCTGTCGTCCAACGACCGGGTGTCCGGACGGATCGTCGCCGCCGTGGTGCCCACCGGCCCCGACGACAAGGGTCCGCAGCTGAAGGCGCCCGAATCGCTCGCCGCGAAGGTGCGGGTGGAGCCGTACGCCCAGGACGGATACGCGGGCAGCGAGGTGTTCTTCGAGGACTTGTCCTTCGGCGAGGTGCAGCAGCTGGGGCAGCTGTCCGAGCAGACCCAGGGCATGTTCCAGCTGCAATTCCAGCGCACCGGCGACCTGGTCACCCTGGCCGGCCGGGTCGACCTGAAATCCGTTCCGCCGCACGGCTCCGACGTGCAGTTCACCATCGCGTTCCCGGCCCGGGTCGCGAAGACCAACGGCAGCCGCGAGGGCGACAACGTGGTGTCCTGGAAGCTGCCGCCCGGCGACGTCTCCACGCTCCGGGCCGAGGTCAGCTACGCCGACCCGAACACCCGCTCGTTCGCGGGCTGGGCCGGCATCGTCGGCGGCATCACCCTCGCGGTGGCCGCCATCATCGCCGCCCTGGCCTATCTGGACCGCAACCCCGCCCCGCCCGGTGCGCCGGAAGGGTTCTCCCTGAGCCGCTGGTGGCGCTCGGTAACGCAGAATCACTGAGCGGACCGTCGGTGCCCCGGGATAGCGTGGCGCCCATGGTGAGTGCCGATCGGCCGAAAACGTTGCGCGCGAACTCCGTCCTGCCCACCTGCGCCACGGCGCTGGCGGCGCTCGGCGCGGGTGTCGCGCTATACAACCGGTTCACCGTGCCGCGGTTGGCGAATACGCCGACGACGGTGATCGAACCGGTCACCGTCTGCGTCCCGGCGCGCGACGAGGCCGACCGGCTACCGGATCTGATCGCCGATCTGCGCGCCCAGCTGGGGATTCCACGCCTGGCGGTGCGCATCCTCGACGACGGCTCCACCGACGACACCTCCGCCGCCGCACGCGCGGCGATCGATGGCGATCCCCGATTCACCGTGCTGCGCACCGAGTCCGACCCGGACCCCGGCTGGACCGGCAAAGCGGCGGCCTGCGTCCGGCTGGCCGAGGGTGTGGCGACGCCGGTGCTGATCTTCCTGGACGCCGATGTGCGCCTGGCCCCGACCGCTCTGGCGGCGGCGGTGGGCGCGCTGCGCAGAAGCGGCGTCGCGCTGGTCTCGCCGTGGCCGCACCAGCTGGCCGGGTCGGCGGCCGAGGCGGTGGTGCAGCCGCTGCTGTGCTGGTCGTGGGCCTCGACGCTGCCGATCGACGCCGCCGATCGGAGCCTGCGCCCGTCCACGGCGGTGGCCTGCGGCCAATTCCTCGTGTTCGACAACGCCGCCTACCGCGCGGTGGGCGGCCACGCCGCGGTGGCCGGGAGCGTCACCGAGGATCTCGATATCGCGCGCACGCTGCGCCGGGTCGGTCACCGCACGGCCTTGGTGGCGGCGGGACCGCTCGCGCGGACCAGGATGTACCGGGGCGCAGGCGAACTGGACGCGGGCTACACCCGCTGGCTCTGGTCGGCCTACGACGGCACGATAACGGGCGGAGCCGCGGTGGGAGCGCTTGCCGCCCTTGCCTATTGGCTGCCGCCCGCCGCCGCCGTGCTCGGCAGCGGCCCGGTCCGGCGAACCGGCCAGCTCGGCTATCTCGCCGCCGTCGCGGGTCGGCTGCTGGCCCGTTCGACGGAAACCGGGGGACCGCTCCGCTACACGGATGTCCTTGCCGCCCTGGCGCATCCGGTGTCGGTGGGCGCGTACCTGCTGCTGTGGGCGCGTTCGCACCGTGCCCGCCGCCGGGGCACGGTGCGCTGGAAAGGGCGCCCTCTGGAATAGCGCTCGCGGTTCACTTGCCGACGCTCCCCGCACGACCGCGCCCCCGGCAGCCGTCGCCATGGTCGGGGCAGGGCTACCGGCCGAACCTCATGGCACGGTGGTGAGTCCGACCGTCGGCAAGAAGTGGCAGGACTTGGCGCCGTTCTGGACCGTGCCGAACACCGCGGCGAGCACGGTGCCACGGCCGGTGTCGACCGGGACCGCGCGCACGCCGCCCATCGGCAGCGACGTGAAGAGGAAGTCCCGGATCGCCTCCTCCGCGGCGGGTCGCAGTTCCGGCGGAACGGCGGCGGGGATCATCGCGCGGGCGACCTCCGACAGCGGCCCCATGGTGGCCGTGCCGCTGCGCCCATTGTTCAGGTTGACCCAGGCGACCTGCATGCCAGCGGTGTTCGGACCGTCCGGCCCGAGCCCGTAAGGCACGAAGGTGAACATGGCCTGCCCCGCCTTGACGGCGTTGAGGTCGAGGCCGGGGATCTGCACGGTGTTCTTCGGCCACGGGCCCGGAATGGAGCCGGCCACCGCGGGCGCCAGGCCGAGGGTCGTGTTGTCGAGGCACAGCGCCGCGGCGGCCGGGTACAGGAACGGTTCGATGCCGAGCGTGCGGAGTGCGTTGACCGCGGAGTTGTAGACGCCCCAAAGATCACCGGGCGCGGCGGTCTGCGTGGTGTGGTCGGAGACTGCGGGAGCCGGGTCGTCCGGGGCCGCGAGCGCGGCGCCGGGTCCGGCGAGCGCGATAGCGACCGAGCCGGTCGCGACAGCGGACAACATGGTCAGACGGCGCAACATGATCACGAAACCTCCTCATCGGCGGAACGATCGAGGGGCACAGTACTCCGGCAAACGCACTCAACAGCTGAGATTGAGCCCAGCAATTTCAGAGCAGTCCAGTTTGCCCGGATCGGATCGACGGCGTTGATCGACCCTTGACGGGCAAGGCCGTATGCTCACCGGACCACCGCTGTCCCGCGCCACGCGCCGGTGCGCGATGACGCGCCGGGCTCGATCCGGCAGCGCATTCCTGGCTACTACAAAGATCCGATGAATCCGGGCGCGACAAGGTCTACGCTCACGGTGATTACTTCTCTTGTCCAGGGGTTCGCTTGCTGGGCATCATGATTCGGCTCGACCCTGACATCGGCTGACGCGGGGTCGGCACCAACCATCCAGAGCGACCGAGAGACCTGGCTCGTCGACGTCGCAGCAACCCCCCGGTCACCGGGTGCGGGTGCTTCCGCCGGGACCGATGGAGGAACCGAAGTGATCATCGAGGACCCGTCACGGAGTGAGCGCGGCGAGCGGGCAATGGACACAGCCGTGTTCGCGGTCATGCCGGAACCGGGCACCGGAGAGGTACGGGCATGACCGCGTCCGCCGCGGCACCCGATGCCGCCCCGCTCGGCGATCCGGCCCCGATCGGCACGCCCGCTGCCGCGACCGCAGGGGTTGCAACGCCCACCGTGGCCAAGACCTGCCACCCCTGGCGATGGGTGGTGAGCGCCGTCGCTCTGGTCCTGCTCGCCCAGTTCGCGCACGGCCTCGCCACCAATCCCGGCTGGGACTGGCCGACGTTCGCGCGGTACGTCACGGCGAAATCGGTGCTGGCGGCATTGCGGGTGACCATGGAGCTCACCGTCTGGGGCACCGCGCTGGGGTTCCTGCTCGGTACCGCGCTCGCGGTCGCCCGGCTGTCGAACAATCCGGTGCTGCGGGTGATCTCGTGGGTCTACATCTGGGCGTTCCGTTCCATCCCGTTGATCGTGCAGCTGCTGTTCTGGTTCAACATCGCCTACCTGTACCAGACGCTCTCGGTGGGCATCCCGTTCGGCCCGGCGCTGTTCACCTTCGAGGTGAACGGCGTGATCAGCGGCTTCACCGCCGCGGTGATCGGGCTGGCCCTGCACCAGGCGGCGTATTCGGCCGAAATCATCCGCGCCGGGTTCATCTCGGTCGACGCGGGCCAGCTGGAAGCGGCCGCCGCGCTGGGGATTCCGCGGCTGCGGCAGTTCCGCACCGTGGTGGCCCCGCAGGCGATGCGCTCGATCCTGCCGAACGCGACCAACGAGGTGATCAGCCTGTTCAAGGGCACCTCGATCGTGTCGGTGATGGCGATCGCGGAGCTGTTCTATCAGGTGCAGGTGATCTACGGCCGCAACGGGCGGGTGGTGCCGCTGCTGATGGTCGCGACGGTCTGGTACATCGTGCTCACCACCGTGCTCTCGGTGGCGCAGTACTACATCGAGCGCCACTACGCCAAAGGCGCGCACCGCACTCCGCCGCCGTCGCCGTTGCGGCGCGCGTGGCAGAAGCTGCGGGAAGTCGCCGAGATCGGCTCCGGCGCGCCGCGCGGAGCGACCCGATGACCGCCACGCCCGCCGTCGAGGTTCGCGGCGTCCGGAAATCCTATGGCCCGCACGAGGTGCTGCGCGGTATCGATCTGACCGTCCGCTCCGGCGAGGTGGTCGCGGTGATCGGCCCGTCCGGCTCCGGCAAGTCGACCCTGCTGCGCGTGGTGAACCATCTGGAATCGCTGGACGCGGGCACCGTGCGCATCGACGGCGAGCTGATCGGATACCGCCTGCGCCGCAACCGGCTGCACGCGCTGCCGGACCGGGAGGTGCGCAAGCAGCGTTCCCGGATCGGGTTCGTCTTCCAGCAGTTCAATCTGTTCCCGCACCTCACAGTGCTCGACAACGTCACGCTGGCACCGCTTTCCGCGCAGCGACGCGACCGCGCCGACGTCGAGCGCGAGGCGAAGGACCTGCTCGAGCGCGTCGGCATCGGACACCTCGCCGATGCCTATCCGCGCAGGCTGTCCGGCGGGCAGCAGCAGCGGGTGGCGATCGCCAGGGCGCTGGCGCTGCGGCCGCGGGTGATCCTGTTCGACGAGCCGACCTCCGCGCTGGACCCGGAGCTGGTCGGCGAGGTGCTCGACGTGATCCGCGACCTCGCGCACGGCGGCACCGCCCTGGTGATCGTCACCCACGAAATCGGTTTCGCTCGCGAGGTCGCCGACACCGTGGTGTTCCTCGACGAGGGCGTCATCGTCGAGCAGGGCCCGCCCTCGGTCGTCCTCGAGCACCCCGAACACCCGCGCACCCGCGCCTTCCTTTCCCGAGTCCGCTGATGAACAGGTATCCGATGAAGCTTTCCGCCCTGGTCACCGCCGCCGCGACCGCGGTCGCGCTGCTGGCCACCGGCTGCGCCGAACCCGAGGCGGACTCCGCCGCGCAGCCCGCCGGGTCGATCACCTTCGACCTGTCCCCCGCCCAGTCCGGCCGGGTCCGAGCCGCGAAGGTCGACGCCATCGCCGCGGAGGTGCCGCAGGCGATCCGCGACCGCGGCACCCTGATCGTGACCGGCGCGGCCGGTGCCGCGCCGCCGCTGCGGTTCTACGCCACCGACGACAAGACCGTGGTCGGCTCCGAAGTCGACTTCGCCTCGCTGATCGCCGACATCCTCGGCCTGCGACTCGACGCGCAGGTGGCGGATTGGTCGCAGAACTTCGTGCGGGTGGACTCGGGCGAGGTGGACGCGTTCATCTCCAACGTGACCGTCACCGAGGAGCGCAAGGAGAAGTACGACTTCGCGACCTACCGCAAGGACAACGTCGCGCTGGAGATCCCGATCCAGAGCACGCTGGACTACAAGGATCGCACCAGCTTGGCGGGCAAGCGGATCGGCGTCGGCAGCGGCACCAACCAGGAGCAGTTGCTGGTCAAGTGGAACGAGCAGAACCGGGCCGAGGGCCTCGCGCCGATCGACATCGCCTATTTCCAGCAGACCACCGACTACTACCTGGCGCTGGCCTCGCAGCGGCTGGACGGCTATCTGGGCCCCAACCCGACCGCGATCTACCACGCGGCAACCGCGAAGCAGACCAAGATCGTGGCCACCTTCTCCGGCGCGGGCGAGGCGCTGCAAGGCGAGATCGCGGTGCTCACCAAGAAGGACACCGGGCTGATCCGGGCGGTGCAGCACGCGCTGGCCCACGCCATCGAGAACGGCAGCTATCAGCAGGTGATCGACCGCTGGGGTTTGCGGAGCGAGACGGTCACCGAGTCGCGGATCAACCCGCCCGGCCTGCCGAAGAAGCGGTGAGCCGGTGACACCGCAGCTTTCGACCGCGACACTGCGCGTGCACCGGGTGACCCAGGACGACCCGCTGGCAGCGCCCCTGCTGGCCGAACTCGCGCTGGAATACAGCAGCCGGTACGGCCGCACGCCCGGCGAAGTGCACGCCTCGCTGCGCGAGCACCCGGCCACGGCGTTCGCGCCGCCGCACGGCGCCCTGCTGGTCGTCACCCGGGACGGGGAGGCGGTGGCGGGCGGCGCGTTTCAGCGCTACGACGCGCGGACCGCTGAGCTGAAACGGATCTGGACGTCCCGCGAGCACCGCAGGCAGGGGCTCGGCCGGTTCGTGCTCGATCGACTGGAGGCCGAGATCACCCGCCGCGGCTACCGGCGCGTCTACCTGACCACCGGACCGCGCCAGCCCGAAGCGGTCGGCCTCTACCTCGCCGCGGGCTACCTCCCGCTGTACGACCCGGACCTGCCCGCGGAGCAGATCGGCCCGCACCCGTTCGAAAAGCACCTGCCCGCCGCCAGTTTGGGAGCGACCGCATGAAGTTCCTGCTGTTCACCCTCGTCACCCGGGTGCCGGACCCGCGGACCGGCCGCCTGCCCGGCACCCGCGAGCGCCTGCGTGATGTCGTCGCCCAGGCGCGACTGGCCGAAGAGCTGGGCTACGACGGGTTCGCCGTCGGCGAGCGGCACGAGGACCCGTTCCTGTCCGCCGCGCCGCCGGTGATCCTCTCGCACCTGGCCGCCGTGACCTCACGGATCACGCTGTTCACCGCGGTGACCACGCTGAGCCTGCTGGATCCGGTGCGCGCCTTCGAGGACTACTCGACGCTGGACAACCTCTCCGGCGGCCGCCTGGAGCTGATCATCGGCAAGGGCAACGGCGCCGCGCAGGCGCAGCTGTTCCACGTCACCACCGACGACCAGTGGGATCGCAATCGCGACGGCTACGAGCTGTTCCGCGCGCTGTGGGCCAGCGACAGCGTCACCTGGTCCGGGCGGTTCCGTCCGCCGCTGCGCGAGGCCAAGGCGCTGCCGCGGCCGCTGCAACCGAAGGTTCGGATCTGGCACGGCAGCGCGACCAGCCGCGATTCGGTGGAACTGGCCGCGCGCCACGGCGATCCGCTGTTCTCGGCGAACGTCACCAATCCGATCGAGCCCTACGCCGAGCTGGTGCGCCACTACCGGGAACGCTGGGCGTTCCACGGCAACGATCCGGCCGACGCGCTCGTCGGAGCGGGCACCGCCGGATTCCAGGTGGCGCGCACCTCGCAGGAGGCGCGGGCGGCCTTCGCGCCGATCTTCGAGGCGCGACTGGCCTTGGCGCGCAAGCTCGGGCTGCCCGTCGTGTTCGAGACCCTCGACGACTTCGTGGCGCGCAGCTCGGCGTTGATCGGCAGCCCGGAGCAGGTGATCGACAAGGTCGGCCGCCAGCACGAGCGGCTCGGTCACGAAGTCATCCACCTGTCCGCCGAACGCGACGGACGCCCCGAACGGCAGTACCTGGACGGCCTCGAGCTGTTCCAGGCCGAAGTGGCGCCCGAACTGCGCCGCCGCATTCCCAGCCGACCGTTGGCGACCGGCGTCGCCGATCCCGTATCGGGCGAGGAGCTCGCCCACACCGAAGTATCTGGAGTTGCCCCGTGATCCGATCCCGTCACCGAATCCTCGCGCTGGCAGGCGCGCTTGCCGCGGCCACCACGGTGGCCGCCTGCGGCAGTGATTCGGCCGCGCCCGGCGGCGACGCGGGCCCGCCCCAGCCCGGCGGCACGCTGCGCTACGGCCTGTCGCAGGCGCCGACCTGCTCGGATCCGGCGCAGGCGGGCACCAACCAGACCATCTACGTGGCCAGGCAGATCGTCGATTCGCTGACCGACCAGGATCCGGCCACCGGCGAGCTGAAGCCGTGGCTGGCGCAGCGCTGGGAGGTCAGCCCGGACGCGAAGGTGTTCACCTTCCATCTCACCGACGGCGTCACCTTCAGCGACGGCACGCCGCTCACCGCGGACTCGGTGCGCAACACGTTCGACTCGGTCGTCAAGCTAGGGTGGGGCAAAGCGCCGCTGGGCAGCAGCTATCTCACCAACTACGTCGGCACCACCGCCGTCGACCGGCTCACCGCGCGGGTGGAGTTCGGCAAGCCCAACGCGCAGTTCCTGCAGGCGTCCTCGACCACGCAGCTCGGCATCCTGGCCGACGTCACCACGGCCAAGCCCGCCGAGCAGCGCTGCCTCGGCGACAACGTCGGCAGCGGGCCGTTCACCTACGCGGCCTACCGCCAGGACGCGGCGGTGACGCTGGCCAAGCGCACCGGCTACCACTGGGGTTCGGCCGTGTTCGCGCACCGCGGCGAGGCCTACCTCGACAAGATCGAGTTCACCGTGGTGCCGGAATCCGGCGTGCGCACCGGCAGCCTCGCCTCCGGGCAGCTGGACGCGATCAGCGACGCGCTGCCGCAGGACGCGCCGCAGATCGAAGCCGGGGGCGGGCGGGTGCTCAGCACCGCCAATCCCGGTGTGCCGTTCGGGTTCCAGCCGAACGTCACGCGCGGACCGCTGCGCGATCCCGCGGTGCGCCAGGCGCTGCTGCCCGCCATCGACCGCAAGCAGCTGGTCGACACCGTGCTCGGCCCGCAGTTCAAGCCCGCGACCAGCGCGCTGGCCAGCAAGACGCCCGGCTACACCGATCTCTCGGCGCGCCTGGCCTACGATCCCGCCAAGGCGCGCGGCATCCTCGACCAGGCTGGCTGGGTGCCCGGCGCGGACGGCATCCGCGCCAAGAACGGTGAGCGCCTGTCCTTCTCGGTGCTGTTCAGTCAGGTCTTCGCGGGCAACCAGGCGATCATCGAGCTGGTGCAGCAGCAGCTGCGGCAGGTCGGGGTCGAGCTGAAGCTGGACCTGGTGTCGGCCGCGGAGACCACGGCCAGGCAGAACGCCAAGAACTTCGACACCGCCTACTACAACAGCACCCGCGCCGACGGCGACATCCTGCGCACCTCGTTCGGTGTCGACGGCCGCAATCTCAATGCCCGCGAGCCGATTCCCGCGCTGGACGATGCGCTGACCGGTCAGCTGAGCACCGTGGACACCGCGGCACGCAACGCGCTGATCCGCACCGCGCAGCAGCAGGTCCTCGATGCCGGGCTGTGGATTCCCACGGTCGAGCTGTCGCAGGCGATCGGAGTGGGCGCGAACACCCAGGACCTGAAGTTCGAAGCCTCGGCGCGGCTGCAGTTCTTCGACACCTGGCTGAGCGGGCGGTAGCCATGGCGCGCTATCCGGCCCTGCGGGCGGTGCAGGCGGTCTGGGTGCTGTGGGCGGCGTTCACGCTGTCGTTCGTGGTGCTGTACCTGCTGCCCGCCGACCCGGTGTCGATCGCGGCCGACGGCGGCGGCGCGGGCACGCCGGTGGACCAGGCCGCCATCGCCGAGCTGCGAGCCCGCTACGGGCTGGATCGGCCGCTGTGGGATCAGTATTGGACCGCGCTCGGGCACGCCCTCCGCGGCGATCTCGGACACTCCATCGTCACGGGCCAGCCGGTCACCGACGCGATCGGCGACGCACTGCCCGGGACTCTCGCACTGACCGGCACGGCCTTGCTCTTCGCCGTTCTCGGCGGGGTCTCGGTCGCGTTCGCGGCCACCTACACCCGGCGCCCGTGGCTGCGCAACGCCCTGGCCGCGCTGCCGTCGCTCGGGGTGTCGGTACCGACCTTCTGGACCGGACTGCTGTTGCTGCAACTGTTCTCGTTCCACTGGCGGCTGGTCCCCGCGTTCGGCGGCCACGGTTTCGCCGGGACGGTGCTGCCCGCGCTCACCCTGGCCCTGCCGATCGGCGCGGTGATCGCGCAGGTGCTCACCGCCGGGCTGGAAACCACGTGGCGTCAGCCGTTCGTCGACGTGGCGCTGGCCAAGGGCGGGTCACGCTGGTGGGTGCAGCGCACCCACGTGCTGCGCCCGGCCAGCGTGCCCGCGTTCACCATCGCGGGCGTCCTGGTCGGCAACATGCTGGCCGGATCGGTCGTGGTCGAGACGGTCTTCGCCCGCCAGGGCGTCGGGCGGCTGACCCAGACCGCCGTGCTGGCCCAGGACATCCCGGTGGTGCAGGGCATCGTGCTGCTCACCTCGGTGGTGTTCGTCAGCGTGAACCTCGCGGTCGACCTGATCTACCCGCTGCTCGACCCGCGCATCGCGGCGCGGTCGCGCGGCGGCGCGGACCGCGAGTCCGAGCACATCGCCGTCGACGCCGCCGAGGAGGCGATCATCCGTGCCTGACACTTGCCCTCGCCCGTCGTCGCGTGCCGAGGAGGTGACGACCCGTGGTTGACGTGACCGAGGAACGCCGCGGCGCGGTCCTGACCGGCCTGCGGCGACCGGCCGTGCGCTGGAAATGGTTGCGCGGCAATGCCGGACTGCTGGTGGCGGGCGCCGTCGCGCTGCTCGCCGTGGGCTGGGCGCTGGCGCCGTCGGTGTTCGCGAGCGGCGACCCGCTGACCGGAGTCCCCGCGCGGAAGTTCCAGGCGCCCAGCGCCGAACACTGGTTCGGCACCGACAATCTCGGACGCGACCTCTACACCCGGATGGTGCACGGCGCGGGGCTCTCGCTGACCGCCACCCTGGCCGCGGTCGGCATCGCGCTCGTCGCCGGGTCGGTTCTGGGTCTGCTGTCCGGTGCGATCGGCGGCGTGGTCGACGCGATCGTCATGCGGTTGGTCGACGTGCTGCTGTCGGTCCCTTCGCTGCTGCTGTCGCTGGCGCTGGTGACCGCGCTCGGCTTCGGCACCCGCAATGTGGCCGTGGCGGTGGGTATTTCGCTGGTGGCCAATTTCGCGCGCGTGATGCGTTCGGAGGTGCTGCGGGTGCGCCAGGCGGACTATGTGGAGGCCGCCCACGCCGCGGGCGTCCGCTGGTACACCGTGCTGGCCAGGCACGTGCTGCCCAACGCCTACCAGCCGGTGCTGGCGCTGGCCGCGGTCGAGTTCGGCATGGCGGTGCTGGCGGTGTCGGCGCTGAGCTTCCTGGGCTACGGCGCGAAACCACCGACCCCCGAGTGGGGCACGCTGATCTCCGAAGGCCGCAACTATCTCGCGACCGCCTGGTGGATGACCACCCTCCCCGGCTTCGTCATCATCGCCGTCGTCCTCGCCGCTCAGCGCCTCGGGCGCGCCATCGCGAAGGGGGAGAACGCATGAGCCCGGCTCCGCTGTTACGTGTCGAGGACCTGCGGGTGCGCTATCGGTCCGATTCCGGGCCGGTCACCGCGCTGGCGGGTGTCTCGCTCACCGTGGCCCGCGGCGAGGTGGTGGCGCTGGTCGGCGAGTCCGGCTCCGGCAAGTCCACACTCGCCCAAGCCGTGATCGGGCTGCTCGGGGCCAACGCCGAGATCACCGGCGGAACCGTCATTTTCGACGGCTCGGTGGTCGACACCGGGTCCGAACGCGCGCTGCGGCGGCTGCGCGGAGCCAGGATCGGTTTCGTCCCGCAGGACCCGGGGTTGTCGCTGAACCCGGTGCGGCGCGTCGGCGACCAAGTGGCCGAAGCGCTGATCGTGCACGGGCTGGCGGCCCGCACGGCGGCGCGAGCGCGAGCGATCGAACTGCTGGCCGACGCCGGGCTGGACCGCCCGCGGCTGCGCGCGGCGCAGTACCCGCACGAGCTGTCCGTCGGTCAGCGGCAACGGGTGCTGATCGCGGCCGCCCTGGCCTGCGCACCCGACCTGGTCATCGCCGACGAGCCGACCAGCGCACTGGACGCCACCGTCGCGCGACGGGTACTGGACCGGCTCGCGGAGCAGATCGCGGCGCGCGGCGCGGCGGTGCTGCTGATCACCCACGATCTGGCCGTGGCCGCCGAACGCGCGGACCGGCTCGTCGTGCTCAGCGGCGGCGAGGTGGTGGAGAGCGGTCCGACCGCCGAGCTGCTCGCCGCGCCGCGCCATCCGTACACCAAGCGACTGCTCGCCGCCTCGCCGAGCCTGGCTCCGCCGGGCGCCTACCGCGCCGCCGAACCCAGGGACGGCAAGCCGCTGCTGGTCCTGCGGGAGGTGCACAAGACCTTCCGTGCGCAGGGCGGCGACACGGTGACCGCGGTGGCCGGAGTCGGATTCGAGCTCGGCCGAGGTGAGACGCTGTCGCTCGTCGGGGAGTCCGGCTCCGGCAAGTCCACCACGGCCCGGATCGCCTTGCGGCTCACCGAACCCGACCGCGGCGAAGTCACCTTCGACGGCCAGGAGTTGTCGCAGGTGCGCGGCGCGCGACTGCGTGCGCTGCGCAAGCGCTTCCAGGTGGTGTATCAGAACCCGTACGCCTCCTTGGACCCGCGCTGGCGGGTGGGCGCGATCATCGAGGAACCTCTGCGCGCGTTCGGGATCGGTGCGCGCGCGGCGCGCCGGGAACGGGTGACCGAATTGCTCGAGCAGGTCGCGTTGCCCGCGGAGTTCGCGCAGCGCCGACCCGCCGAACTGTCCGGCGGACAACGCCAGCGCGTCGCCATCGCCAGGGCCCTCGCCCTGCATCCCGAGCTGCTGGTGCTCGACGAACCGGTCTCCGCGCTGGACGCGTCGGTGCAGGCGCAGATCCTCGAGCTGCTCGACCGCCTGCAAGCCGAGCTGTCGCTGAGCTACCTGTTCATCTCGCACGATCTGGCGGTGGTCCGCCGGATCAGCGATCACGTCGCGGTGCTGCGCCACGGCCGGATCGTCGAAAGCGGCCGCACCGCAGACATTTTCGACAACCCGCGGCACGAGTACACGCGTGAGCTGCTGTCAGCCATCCCCGTCCCGGCCGGGAAAGAAGCTTCCTGATGCCGAACCCGACCTACCGCCACAGCCGGGTGCTGAACCGGCGCGAACACCGGGCGCCATGCCGCAGCCGACCCGAACCGGCCCCGCCCGCCACGACCACCCGTATCCGCACACCGGAGCCCACCACCGGCCACGAGCCGAGCACGTGGTGGCACCCACCGAAAAGGATCGCCCAGATGGTGTATTCCGCCTTCTCCCACCGGAAACCGGCCGACTCCGACGCCGAACCGTTCCCCGGGCCGGACATCCCGGCCGAGCCCGACACCGGCGCGGCACGGTGGTGGCGCACCCACCTGCGCGCGCCGCGCACCGCCGAGACGCCCGACGGTGGGCGCGTGCACCCCGCCGCGCCGCGGCGCGCCGAACGGAATCGCCGCGTCGGCCGGTTGACGCGGCGGCGCACCGAGCTGTGGCAGCAGGCGCTGTTCTCGGCGCCCGACGTGGCCGGCGCGGGCGTCCACCCGGCACTGCGTCAGCAGATCGACGCCGACGGCACGGCCTGATGGCGCGCCGCCGAACCACCCCGCGTGACCGTCTCGGCCTGCGCGATCACCACCACCCCGAAGGAGCCACAGCCTCATGACCACCAGCATCACCAGCGTTTTCGAGACCGAGTGGGCGCGCTGGCACCACGCGCGCGAGGACCAGTTGCGCGACCCGCTCGGCTTCCTCAGCCTGACCGCACTGCACTGGCTCACCGACCGCCCCGAGCGGCTGCCGGACGTGCCTGGCACCTGGTGGGTCACCGACGACAAGGTGTTCATCACCGCCCAGCCCGCCGACCGGTTGGAGTACGACGGCCTCGGCATCGCGGGCGTGCAGATCATCACGCCCGCCGAAGGCGCGCCGGGACTGCGGGTGCGGCAGGAGAACCGGGTGCTCGAAGTGATCCGCCGCACCGGCCGCTACGCCGTGCGCGTGCACGACCCGGCCGCGCCCGGCCTGCGGAGCTTCGCCGGAATCCCGGCCTACGCGCCGGACCCGCGCTGGGTCGTGCACGGCCGGTACACGCCGTTCGACGAACCGCACACCGTGACCACCGGCGCCGTGGTCGACGGCCTCGAACACCACCACAACGCCTCCGGCACCATCGAATTCCGCATCGGCGAGGCGACCGAACGCGTCGTCGCGTTCGGCGATCCGGACCACCTGCGGGTGCTGTTCACCGACGCGACCAGCGGTGTCACCACCTACCCCGCGGCGCGCTCGCTCGCGGTCGGCGCACCCGGCGCGGACGGCACGGTGGTGCTGGACTTCAACCGGGCGGCCAATCTGCCCTGCGCGTTCACCGATTTCGCGACCTGCCCGGTGGCGCCCGCGCAGAACCGGCTGCGCGTGGCCATCGAGGCGGGCGAACAGGCCCCCCGGCAGGGGCGGGTGGCATGAGCGTTCCCCTATCGATCCTCGACCTCTCCCCGGTCAGCGCGGGCTCGACCCCGCAGCAGGCGGTGCGCAACACCATCGATCTGGCCCAGCACGCCGAACAGTGGGGCTACCACCGGTACTGGCTGGCCGAACACCACTTCGTCTCGGTGGCGAGCTCGTCGTCGATCACGCTCATCGGGTTGGTCGCGGCGGCGACGACGCGCATCCGGGTGGGTTCGGCGGCCGTGCAGGTCGGCCACCACACGTCGGCCTCGATCGTGGAGGCGTTCGGCACGATCGACGCGCTGTACCCGGGGCGGCTCGACCTCGGTCTCGGCCGTTCGGGTCATCGCCGCGGCCAGTTCGGCGCGGAAGCGGCACGGCCCAAAGGCGGCAAACCCGTGGGCGATTCCGTGACCGGCCGCACCGAGATCCGCGATGGTGTCGTGGTTCCGCCGCCGTTCGATCCAGGACGCATCGTGGACCGGTCGAAGTTCATCGCCTCGCTCAGCGCGCTACAGCAGCGCGGGGCGCAGCCGCTGGACTTCGCCGAGCAGGTCGACGAGGTGCGGGCCTTGCTGGACGGCACCTTCGTCAGCCCGGAAGGTGTTGCGCTCCATGCGGTTCCGGGCGAGGGCGCGCAGGTGCAACTGTGGCTGTTCGGCAGCACCGCGGGCGAGAGTGCGGAACTGGCCGGGCGACTGGGTCTTCCGTTCGCCGCGGCGTATCACGTCTCGCCCGGCACCGCCCTGGACGCGATCGAGTCCTACCGGGCGGCGTTCCGCCCTTCCGCGATCCTGGCCGAGCCGTACGCGGTGATCTCCGCGGACGTGGTCGTGGCGCACGACGACGCGACCGCGCGGCACCTGGCCGCCAGCTACGGCCACTGGGTGCACAGCATCCGCAGCGGCGCGGGCGCGGCCCCCTACCCGGACCCGGCGACCATCGAACCGCTCACCGCGGAGCAGCGCCGCCTGGTCGACGATCGCCTGGCCACCCAGTTCGTCGGCGCACCGGACACCGTCGTGGAGCGGCTCGCCGCGCTGCAAAAGGTGACCGCCGCCGACGAACTGCTGGTCACCAGCATCACCCATCGGCACGCCGACCGGCTGGAATCGCACCGGCTGCTCGCCGAGGCGTGGGGCTTGCGCGCGGCCCGCGCCGCCTGAAACACCACCGCCGGACGCGTCAGTTCGATACACCTGGAGTCCGGACGCGAACGGATGGATAGCGCGCCGCGAGCTTGCGATCGAGTGTGGCCAGGTCGGCCGCTCTTTCAGGCTGACGCCGCGCTCGGTGGCGGCGATCTTGGCCGCCCGCATCAACTCAGCGGGCACGCCGACCGTGGTGCGCACAAAAACATATTGTCACCGCCGACTACACCGACGGAGGCGCTTGCGGGCCAGTAATCGGCGTCGGCATGCCCATCCAACGGCGGCATGCCGCGCTCTGCTCGACGCAGGGCGGCGGACTCCGCCGCTCAGGCGCTGATCGGTGCGGCGGTGACGCCGTAGCCGAGGTTGGTGAGCACCTCGCTGGTCGCCTTGGCGAAGTTGAGCGTGATGAAGTGCAGGCACGGGGCGCCCTCGTCGATCAGGCGCTGGGCCATCTCGGTGGCGATCTCGATGCCCGCCGCGCGCACCGCGGCCGCGTTCTCCTCGGGGCCGTCGCCCGCCGCCGTGCGCAGCCGGTCCATGACGGCGGCGGGCAGCGGCCTGCCGCACAGTTCCTCGGCGCGCTTGACGGTGCGCAGCGAGGTGATCGGCATCAGCTCCGGGATGATCGGCTTGGCGCCCTCGATCGGGTCGAACACCGCGAGCCGATCCCGCAGGCGCAGGTAGTGCTCGACGTCGAAGAACATTTGGGTGATCGAATACTCCGCGCCCGCGCGCAGTTTCGCGGCCAGAAACGCGGTGTCGGTCTCCAGGTCGGGCGAGCGGTGGTGGCCCTGCGGGAACGAGGCGACGCCGACATGGAAATCGCCGAGATCGCGCACGATGCGCACCAGCTCCTCGGCGTAGGAGACGCCCTCGGGATGCTTGTGCCACTCGCCGAGCGGATCGCCCGGCGGGTCGCCGCGCAGCACCAGGATGTTGCGGATGCCGGAGTCGGCGTACGCGCCGACCAGCGAGCGCAGCTCGGCGACGCTGTGCTCCACCGCGGTGAGATGCGCGACCGGCAGCAGTGTGGTCTCCTGCGCGAGCTGGCCGGTGACGCGCACGGTGCGGTCGCGGGTGGAGCCGCCCGCGCCGTAGGTCATCGACACGAACGCCGGGTGCATGCACTCGAACTGCCGCACGGCGCGCCACAGCCGCGCCTCGGCCGCGGCGTCGCGGGGCGGATTGAACTCCACCGAGAACGGCACCACGCGGCCCGCGTGGGCCCGCAGACTCTGGACGACCGAGGGTGTGGCGGAGACGTTCGGTTGCGTCCGGGAGGGCTGGCCAGGGGTCGAGCTTCCCCGCACGTTGTCGAAAGTCACCGGTTCAGTGTAAGGGTGACCGGTGGCAGCGCCGTCGGGTCGCTCGGACCGCCCGCGTATTCTTCGGACCGAGGTGGCATGTTCGCCACGCCGGACGACACGCGCGACCGATTCCGCTCGGCCGCGAATCACCCGCAGCGCTCGGGCACCCCGCAACGGAGTGCGTCCACCATCCGCACGACCTTGGAGGCTCCCCTGTCCGCCGGAACCGGTACCCAAACGCCGCAGACCGCCGTGCCGCGGCCGGGCACCCCCGCCTTCGTCACCGCCGTGGAAGACGCGCTGACCAGCTTCTTCGCCACCCGTCGCGACACCGTGGAGCGTCTCGGCCCGGTCTTCGTCGAGGCCGCGGACGCGCTGGAGCAGTTCGTGCTGCGCGGCGGGAAACGCACCAGGCCCGCGTTCGCGTGGACCGGCTGGCTCGGCGCGGACGGCGATCCGCACGGACCGGAGGCGGCCGCGGTGCTCACCGCCTGCTCGGCGCTGGAACTGGTCCAGGCCTGCGCGCTGATCCACGACGACATCATCGACTCCTCGCGCACCCGCCGCCGCTTCCCCACCGTGCACGTCGACTTCGAGCAGCGCCACCGCGACCGCGGCTGGACCGGCGACGCGGCCCACTTCGGCACCAGCGTGGCCATCCTGATCGGGGACCTGGCGCTGTCCTGGGCCGATGACATGGTGCACCGGTCCGGTCTCGCGCCCGCGGCCATCGCCAGGTTCGCGCCGGTGTGGGCGGATATGCGCACCGAGGTGCTCGGCGGCCAACTGCTCGACATCAACGGCGAGGCGGGCGCCGACGAATCGGTGGAGGCCGCGCTGCGGATCAACCGGTACAAGACCGCCGCCTACACCGTCGAACGCCCGCTGCACCTGGGCGCGGCCATCGCGGATGCCGAACCGGGGCTCATCGAGGCGTACCGCACGTTCGGCACCGCCATCGGCATCGCCTTCCAGCTGCGCGACGACCTGCTCGGCGTGTTCGGCGATCCGGCGGTGACCGGCAAGCCCTCCGGCGACGACCTGCGCGAAGGCAAGCGCACCGTGCTGCTGGCCGAGGCGCTGCGCCGCGCCGACGCCGGTGACCCCGCCGCGGCCGCGCTGCTGCGCACCAGTATCGGCACCGATCTGAGCGCGGACGCGGTGCAGCGGCTGCGCGCGCTGCTCATCGAGCTCGGCGCGGTCGACGAGGTGGAGCGCCGGATCACCGAACTCACCGACAGCGGTTTGGCCGCCATCGAAGCCAGTTCGGCGACGCCCGTGGCGAAGGAACGGCTGCGCGCGATGGCGCTGGCCGCGACCAAGCGCGCCGCGTGATCGCCCCGGCGGCTTCGCACGGCGCGGCGAGGAGGTGGGCCAGATGAAAACCGTTGCGGGACCGACCGATCGCGTGGTGATCGTCGGCGCGGGCCTGGCCGGGCTGTCGGCCGCGCTGTACCTGACCGGCGCGGGCCACACCGTCACGCTGCTCGAGCGTGCCGACCACCCCGGCGGCCGGGTCGGGCGCTACCGTGGCGCGGACTACGACATCGATTCCGGCGCCACCGTGCTGACGCTGCCCGAGCTGATCACCGACGCGCTCGCCGCCGTCGGCCGCTCCCCGGAGACCTGCGTGCCCCCGCTGCGCATCCACCGGCTGGCGCCCGGCTATCACGCTCGGTTCGCCGACGGCGCCGAGATCAGGGTGTTCGCCGACCCGGACGCGATGGCGGCGGAGGTCGAGCGGGTCTGCGGCCCCGCCGAGGCGCGCGGATACCGGCGTCTGCGTGACTGGCTGGCCCGCGTCTACGCGGCCGAGTTCACCGAGTTCATGGACACCAACTTCGACTCGCCGCTGGATATGGTGCGTGTCGCCGAAAAGCGCCGCGCGCTGGTCGAATTGGTGCGCCTCGGCGGCTTCGGGCGGCTCGGGCCCCGGGTGCGCCGGTTCCTGCGCGATCCGCGCCTGGCCCGCCTGTTCACCTTCCAGGCCCTCTACGCGGGCATGCCACCGGCCCAGGCGCTCGCCGTGTACGGCGCGATCCCGCACATGGACACCTCGTTGGGTGTCTACTTTCCCGAGGGCGGCATGCGCGCGATCGCCGCGGCGATGGCGCAGGCGTTCACCGACGCGGGCGGCAGGCTGGAACTCGGCGCCGACGTGGTCGGAATCGACTACGCGGGTCGCCGGGCCCGCCGCGCCCGCACCGCCGACGGACGCTCCTTCGACTGCGACGCGCTCGTGCTCACCGCCGACCTCGGGTCGCTGCACCGTTTCGGCGTGCGGCCCAGACGCGGACTGCGCGCCTCCCCGTCGGCGGTCGTCGCGCACGGCACCGTCCCCGCCGCGATCGCCGCGAAGTGGCCGGTGCAGGCACACCACACCATCGAGTTCGGGCACGCCTGGGACACCACGTTCGCCGAGATCACCGCGCGCCGCGGCCGCGGCGCGCTGATGAGCGACCCGTCGCTGCTGCTGACCCGGCCCGCGCTCACCGATCCGAGCCTGTTCATCGACCGGCCCGACGGACGGCACGAACCGTTCTCCGTGCTCGCGCCGTGCCCGAATCTGGTGTCGGCGCCGCTGGATTGGCAACGGCTGGGACCGGCCTACCTGCGCGATCTGCTCACGGTTCTGGAAGCGCGCGGGTATCGCGGCATCGCCGAGCACTTCGCCGTCGATCAGCTCGACACGCCGCGGACCTGGCTCGATCGCGGAATGCTCGCGGGCACACCATTCTCCGCGGCGCATCTTTTCCGGCAAACCGGTCCGTTTCGGCCGAGCAATTTCCCGCGCTCCAGCGACAACGTGGTTATCGCGGGTTGCGGCACGACCCCCGGCGTCGGCGTGCCGACCGCACTGCTGTCGGGGAAACTAGCGGCAACCCGAATTTCCGGACATATCCGGCCCACGCCGCGTGGAACCCCGCGCACCAGCCGGATAGTGTTCGAGGCGACGCCGTAAACTAAGCGCCGACCTATTCGCTCGCGGTTGCGACCGCCGACCATTCGGGGGGACCGACACCAGATGGCATCCCCCGAAACGCGCACCGCAGAGGCCGCCGCACCCGGCATCACCGACCACCCATCGCCCCCCTCCGCACGTCGCGAATCGGCCGCCCCCCGTGGTTTCCTGTGGTGGATGCGCGCCTACGCCGACTTCGCCCGAAGCCCCGAGGGCCACGCCGCCCTGCTCGGATTCTTCGGCGCCATCATGATCACCTTCGGCGGGTTCGGCGCGGGCAGCGTCCGCAAGCGCGACCCGCTGCTGGAGGCCATGCACCTGTCCTGGCTGCGATTCGGGCACGGCTACGCGCTGTCGACCATCTGCATCTGGATCGGCGTGCTGCTGATGGTCACCGCCTGGGTCCGGCTCGGGCGCGCCACCATCGGCACCGGCGACCGGATCGACGCCGGGGTGACGCTGAACGAACTGCGCGCGATCGTCGGCATCTGGATCGCCCCGCTGCTGTTCGCCGTGCCGATGTTCAGCCGCGACGCCTACTCCTACCTGGCGCAGGGCGCGCTGCTGCGCGACGGTTTCGACCCATACCAGGTCGGGCCGGTTGCCAATCCCGGTGTGCTGCTGGACAACGTGAGCCCGGTCTGGACCACCACCACCGCACCCTACGGCCCGGTGTTCCTGCTGCTCGGACGCGCGATCACCGCCGTGACCGGCGACAACGTGGTGGCGGGCACCATCGCGATGCGACTGGTCATGCTGCCCGGCCTGGCGCTGATGATGTGGGCGGTGCCGTACCTGACCAAGCATCTCGGCGGCAAACCCACCGTCGCGCTGTGGCTGGCGGTGCTCAACCCGCTGGTGCTGATCCACCTGATCGGCGGCGTGCACAACGAGATGCTGATGGTCGGTCTGATGTGCGCGGGCATCGCGCTGGTGCTGGAACGCCACCACGTGGCGGGCATCGTGGTGGTCGCGATCGGCGTGGCCATCAAGGCGACCGCGGGCGTGGCGCTGCCGTTCCTGGTGTGGATCTGGATGCTGCACGAACGCGAGCGCCGCGCAGCGCAGCGAGTCGGGCGCGACCCGGCGCACCTGCCCGCCAGCGAGCAACCCGGCGACGCCGCCGAGCGCACCGAGGACATGCCGCATCCGGCGCTGATGTTCGCCAAGATCGCAGGTCTCGGCCTCAGCGTGTTCGCCGCCGTGTTCGTGGCCGCCTCGGCCATCGCCGGGGTCGGCATCGGCTGGCTGACCGCGCTGTCCGGGTCGAAGAAGATCATCAACTGGCTTTCGCTGCCCACCGTCATGGCGCACGCCGTGACCTGGGTGACCCCGCTGCGGATGGAGTCGGTGCTCGAGGTGACCCGCGCGCTGTGCGCGCTGGCCCTGGTCGCCGTGCTGGCCTGGACGTGGTGGCAGTTCCGGCACAGCGAGCGGGAGGCGGTGCTGGGCATCCTGATCGCGTTCGTCGCCATCGTCATCCTCTCCCCCGCCGCACTGCCCTGGTACTACTCGTGGCCGCTGGCGCTGGCCGCCGGGTTCGCGCTGTCCACCACCACGCTGATGGCGCTGGTGGGCGTGTGTACCTGGCTGATGCTGGTCTTCCAGCCGGACGGCTCGATCGGCCTGTACAACTTCTGGCACGTCGCCGCCGCCACCTTCGCTTCCGTCGTGGCGGCGCTGTCGCTGCGCACCGTGGACCCGCTGCGCTTGCGCGCCAGCCCGCCCAGCACCGCACAGACCAGCGTCACCGCCGCACCCGCTCCATGACCGACGATCATCTACCAGCTGACGCCCTGCTCGCGCTCGCCTACCGGGAATGCCGCCAGATCGCCGCCACCCACGGCCGCACCTACTTCCTGGCCACCCGGCTGCTGTCGCCCGAGCGTCGGCCCGCGGTGCACGCGCTGTACGCGTTCGCGCGAATGGTGGACGACATCGTCGACCACGCCGGTCAGCCGAGCGGAGCAGGCGTATCAGGTCACGAACCGGCGGACGCACTCGACCTGATCGAGCGGGAGCTCAGAGGCGCGCTGGAACCGGGCATCGAGGCGACGCCGCCGATCGATGAGCGGACCTCTGTCCCGCGCACCCTGGAGGCCGGTGCGCGGCCACGCACGCTCGTCCTGGCCGCCGTCACCGACACCATCCGGCGCTACGCCATCGACCCGCGGCACTTCTGGACGTTCCTGGATTCCATGCGGATGGATGTGCCCGGCGCCCCGGGTTTCCGTAACCGGTACGCCACCATGGCCGAGCTACACGAGTACATGCGCGGCTCCGCGGCGGCGATCGGATTGCAGCTGCTCCCGGTACTCGGCACGATCGCCCCGGTCGCCGAGGCGGAACCGGCCGCCGCCGCGCTCGGCGAGGCGTTCCAGCTCACCAACTTTCTGCGCGATGTCGCCGAGGACCTCGATCGCGACCGCGTCTACCTGCCCGCCGACGCGCTCACCGCGTTCGGCGTGGACGACGACCTGCTGTTCGACTGCCGCCGCACCGGACGCACCGACCCGCGCGTCCGCCGCGCCTTGGCCCACCTCATCGCGGTCAACCGCGACCTCTACCGCCGCGCCGAACCCGGCACAGCCCTGCTCGAGCCGCGCGTCCGCCCCGCCATCCGCACCGCGACCACCCTCTACGCCGACATCCTGCGCCACATCGAACGCAGCGATTACGCCGTCTTCGACCACCGCGCCGTCGTCCCCCGCCACCACCGCCTGCGCGTAGCGGCCACCGAATTCACCACCGCCACCCTCCGCGCCCGACTAGAGCGCTGACCGAGGAACCGGCCGCCCAAACGCACCCCACGGTCCGTGGTACCGATCACCTTCGGCCCCGCACCGCGACGACAGAACCATTTGCCGCGCGTCCCCCATCAACCCCGGCCAGCCGTCGCGAGACCCCGGACGCTTATGCCCTCGCGACCACATCGGCCAACCATCACTTTCGAGCGGAGCGAGACCGAGCATTGACCGTTCGCGGCCCTCTTGTGGCTCGCGTCCGAGCGGCCGACGCGCAAGCGACGAAGTTGCCAGCGGCGGTCGCTCGGACGCGAGCCAGCAGATCAAAACGGCTCCGCCGCCGCTCGGCGCAGTACCTCACGGGCGAGTGGGCCGTGCAGGGCGTCGATGGGTTTGCCGGGCAGGCTGTCGTCCTCGGTGAAGATCCATTCCAGGATCTCTTCGTCGGTGTACCTGGCGTCGCGCATCACCGTGATCAGGCCGGGCAGGGGCTTCACCACCGCGCCGGTGTCGTCGAAGAAGCGCTCGGGAACGCCCGCCACGCCGTTTCTGCGCACCGCGATCAGTTGGTGATCGCGCAGCATCTGATGCACCCGGGTCACCACCAGCCCGAGTCGGTCGGCCACCTCCGGCAGCGGCAGCAGGGTCACCGACTCGGGAAGGACGTCCTCACTGCAGGGAAATGCACTCACGCGCACAACGGTAGACCGTCTGGCCTCGCACGTCGTGAGACACCCGGTGCGCGGGGACTCGATACCATCGTGAGGGCCGCAAAGAGCGGCTGATCGCTTGGCGCAGGTATCGCGCGAGGGGTGAGCTTTGCGAAAGCCGGAGGACGTCACTTGATCGGCCAGATGCTGGAAGGGCGCTATCGGATCGATGCGCCGATCGCCCGCGGCGGCATGTCGATGGTCTTCCGGGGGATCGACACCCGCTTGGACCGGCCGGTCGCCATCAAGGTGATGGATCCGAAGTTCGCCGGTGACCCGCAGTTCCTGTCCCGGTTCGAGTTCGAGGCGCGCGCGGTCGCCAAGCTCAAGCATCCGTCGCTGGTCGCGGTGTACGACCAGGGCGTCGACGGCGACCACCCGTTCCTGATCATGGAGCTGGTCGAGGGCGGCACGCTGCGCGAACTGCTGCGCGAGCGCGGCCCGATGCCGCCGCACGCGGTGCGCGCGGTCGCCGAGCCGGTGCTGGCGGCGATCGGCGTCGCGCACACGGCGGGGCTGGTGCACCGCGACATCAAGCCGGAGAACGTGCTGATCTCCGACGCGGGCGAGGTGAAGATCGCCGATTTCGGCCTGGTCCGAGCGGTCGCGGCGGCGAACACCACCTCGGCGAGCGTCATTCTCGGCACCGCCGCCTACCTCTCCCCCGAACAGGTCACCAGCGGCAACGCCGACTCCCGCAGCGACGTGTACTCCTTCGGGTTGCTGATCTTCGAAATGCTCACCGGACGTGTGCCTTTCACCGGCGACACGTCGCTGTCGGTGGCCTATCAGCGCATCGAGAACGACGTGCCGAGCCCGAGCGGTTTCATCTCCGGGGTGCCGCCGGAGTTCGACGAGTTCGTCGCAAAGGCCACCGCGCGAGAGCCCGCGCACCGGTTCGCGGACGCGAACGAGATGGCGGCCGCGCTGCGGCAGATCGCCGCCGCGCTGCAACTGCCCGCCTACCGGGTGCCCGCGCCCCAGGAGTCCGCCGAACATCTCAGCGCCAGCTACCGGGCCGTCACGCCGGAGCGCGACGGCCGCCAGGGTCTCGCCGGTGCGTCGGTGTTCGAGCCGCACCCACCGCAATCGGTGCAGCACACCAAAGTGGTGACCGCACAGCGCCCTCGTGTCGACTATGGCGCCTCGGACGGCTACGACCAACCGATGGTTCGCCAAGCCCACCCGGCGCCGCCGTATTCGCCCTACGCCAACGATCTCAACCGGTCCCGGCGCACCGTGTGGATGTGGGTGGCCATCGTCGCGGTGCTGACCCTGCTGGTCGGCATCGGCGGTTGGTGGCTCGGTTTCGGCCGCTATTCGCCCGTTCCGCCGACCGCGGGGTTGAGCACCGACAAGGCGATCGCCACGCTCCAGGAGGCCGGGTTCCAGACCGAGGTCCGGCAGAAGGCGTCCGACACCGTCCCCGTCGGCGGCGTGGTCGGCAGCGACCCGTCGGCCGGGTCCAAGGTCACCAAGGGGTCGACGGTCGCCGTGCTGGTCTCCAGCGGCAAACCCAAGGTGCCGGACGTCCAGCCCGGTGACCAGGTGTCGAAGGTCAATCAGTTGATCCGGGACGGCGGGCTGCAGCCGGTCGACGCCGGGGAGGAATCCAGCACCGCGCCCAAAGGCACGGTCGCCAGGGTGGAACCGAAGCCAGGGACCGTGCTACCGGTCGGCGCGCAGGTGAAAGTGTTCCGCAGCAAGGGATCTCAGCCCGTGCGGGTGCCGGACGTGCGTGGCCGTCCCGCCGCGGAGGCGGTGAAGATCCTCACCGCGGCCGGAATCACGGTGCGGGAGAACCGGAGTCAGTTCGATCGCGGCGTCGAGGCCGACCACGCCATCGGCACCGAACCCGGTGCGGGAGCGACGGTTCAGTCCGGCGACGGCGTCGTGTTGGTGGTCTCCAACGCGTTGAAGATGCCGAGCCTGCTCGGCGCCACCGTCGGCGACGCCAGGACGCGGCTGGCGAGCATGGGTTTGCAGGTCCAGGTCAGCCAGCTCACCCGGTCGGATTCGTCGGTGATCATTTCGCAGACGCCCGCTATCGGCGCGAACGTCGAACCCGGCAGCACCGTGTCACTGGTCGCGCTCCCCTGACCTCGGCGCACCGGATGACGACGGTGCGCCGTGTCACTCCTCGGGCTGCCTGATCTCGGCGTACCGAATCGCGACGGTGCGCCTACACTCAGCGCAGCATCTCCGCGACCAGGAAGGCCAGCTCCAGCGACTGCTGGGTGTTCAGCCGGGGATCGCAGGCGGTCTCGTACCGGCCGGACAGATCCAGATCGGAGATGTCCTGGGCGCCGCCGAGGCATTCGGTGACGTCCTCGCCGGTCAGTTCGATGTGCATGCCGCCGGGGTGCGTGCCGAGCGCGTGGTGCACCTCGAAGAAGCCCTGCACCTCGTCGACGATGCGGTCGAAGTGGCGGGTCTTGAACCCGGTGGACGCCTCGTGCGTGTTGCCGTGCATCGGGTCGCACTGCCAGATCACCTGGTGGCCGGTGGCCTGCACCTTTTCGATGATGGGCGGCAGCACGTCGCGGACCTTGCTGTGGCCCATCCTGGACACGATGGTCAGCCTGCCCGGCTCGTTGTTCGGGTCCAGCCGCTCGACGTATTCCACGGCCTGCTCGGGCGTGGTGGATGGACCGATCTTCAGGCCGATCGGGTTGGCGAGCAGCTCCGCGAACGCGATGTGCGCGCCGTCGAGCTGGCGGGTGCGCTCGCCGATCCAGAGGAAGTGCGCGGACAGGTCGTAGAGCACCGGCTCGCCGATCGCGTTCTCGCTCAGCCGCAGCATGGCGCGCTCGTAGTCCAGCACCAGCGCCTCGTGGCTGGCGTAGATGCGCGCCGATTTCAGGCTGGGATCGTTGACCCGGCACGCCGTCATGAACGCGAGGCCGCGGTCGATCTCCTCGGCCAGCGCCTCGTACCGGGCGCCCGCGGGCGACTTGGCCACGAAGTCGCGGTTCCAGTCGTGCACCTTGTGCAGATCGGCCATGCCCGCTCCGGTGAGCGCCCGCACGAGGTTCATCGCGGCGCTGGCGTTGGCGTAGGCGCGGATCAGGCGCGACGGGTCGTGCTCGCGCAGCGCCGCGTCGGCGGCCAGCGCGTTGATCATGTCGCCGCGGTAGGACTTGAGGCCGAGCGCATCGATGTCCGAGGAGCGCGGTTTGGCGTACTGCCCCGCGATCCGCGCCACCTTGACCACGGGCAGGCTCGCGCCGTAGGTGAGCACGACCGCCATCTGCAGCAGGGTGCGGATGTTGCCACGAATGTGCGGCTCGGTGTTGTCTGCGAACGTCTCCGCGCAGTCGCCGCCCTGCATGAGGAACGCTTCGCCGCGGGCGACCTCGGCCAGCTGCGACCGCAGCTCCTCCACTTCGGCGGGCACGCAGATCGGCGGCACGCTCTCCAGTACGGTGCGCATCATGGCCGCCTGTTCCGGATCCCAGGACGGTTGCTGCAGCGCGGGCCGCGCCAGCGCGTCGTCCAGCCGTCTGCGCAGCTCGGCGGGCAGCGGCGGCAGTTCCGGCAGGCGATCGATGGGTACGTCGACGGTCCAGTTCACCAGTTCAGAATACGGACCGTTCGCCCTCCGGGGATACCCGGTGGTAGTGGTGGAAGGTCGCACCAAGGTGGCGGAAATCTCCACCGTATGGGTCCTTGCGAGCGGGCGTCAGCCGCCACCATAGGGTTTGCTGGGAACTCGTCACCTGCCGCGACGGCACCTGGAAACCGAGGAGAGACCGATCTCGCTGAGATATTTTTACGACTGCGAATTCATCGAAGACGGTGTGACCATCGATTTGGTCTCCATCGGCGTCGTCTGCGAGGACGGCCGGGAGTACTACGCGGTGTCCACCGAATTCGATCCCGACCGTGCGGGGCCGTGGGTGCGCAAATTCGTGTTGCCGCAGCTGCCGCCGCCGTCCTCACCGCTGTGGCGCAGCCGTGCGCGGATCCGCGACGAGCTGTACGCCTTCCTGGTGCCCAGGCCGACCGTGCAGCCGGAGCTGTGGGCCTGGGTCGCCGCCTATGACCATGTGGCGCTGTGCCAGCTCTGGGGGTCCATGGTGGACCTCCCCAACACGCTGCCCCGCTACACCAACGAGCTGCGCCAGCACTGGGAAGCGCACGGCCGTCCCGAGCTGCCGCCGATCCCACCCGACGCCCACGACGCGCTCGCCGACGCCCGGCACAACCTGGCCAAATTCGAAGCCATCGAAGCCGCCCGCCGCGCGGCGCCGCGCCTGTGACAGCCGCGGCATGACGCACGACGGCCCCGAGCCGGACTCGACTCGGGGCCGTCGTGTTGCGGACGTCAGTGGCCGTGCTTGCCGTTCGACGCCGCCTCTTGAGCCTGCTGCAGCACCTTCAGCTGCTTGTGCTCTTCCTCGTGCTCGATCTCGAAGTGGCGGTCGCTTTCCTCCTGCGGGTCCGGCCGCAGGAAGCTGCCGGTGCCCGGCTTGCCTGCCGCGCCCAGCTTGCTCATCTTCTTCGGGACCGGAGCGCCCTGATACGCCAGCGGAATCGGGTGACCGTGCTCGTCCACCGGGCCCAGCGGCTGGTGCACCTCGATGTACTCGCCGTGCGGCAGACGCTTGATCACACCGGTCTCGATGCCGTGCTCGAGCACCGCGCGGTCGCTGCGCTGCAAGCCGATGCAGAACCGGTAGGTGAGGAAGTACGCGATCGGCGGTGCGACGAGCAGGCCGATGCGGCCGATCCACGTGGTCGCGTTCAGCGAGATGTCGAACTTCAGCGCGACGATGTCGTTGACGCAGGACAGGGTCAGCACCACGTAGAACGCGATCGCCATCGCGCCGATCGCGGTGCGGACCGGCACGTCACGCGGGCGTTGCAGCAGGTTGTGGTGCGCGGCCTTGTCGCCGGTGAGGCGCTTCTCGATCCACGGGTAGGCGATCAGCACCGTGAACACCAAGCCCATGATCAGTGCCACCCAGAACACCGCGGGCACGGTGTAGCGGCCCAGATACAGCTCCCACGGCGGCATCAACCGCGCCATGCCGTCGGTCCACATCATGTAGAAGTCCGGCTGGGAACCGGCCGACACCTGCGAGGGGTTGTACGGGCCCAGGTTCCAGATCGGGTTGATCTGGAAGACGCCGCCCATGATGCCGACGATGCCGAGGGTGAAGGCGAAGAACGCGCCCTGGTCCGCGGCGAACACCGGCACGATGCGGGCGCCCACCACGTTGTTCTCGGTGCGGCCCGGGCCGGGGAACTGAGTGTGCTTCTGGTACCACACCAACGCCACATGCGCCGCGATCAGCGCCAGGATGATCCCGGGGAACAGCAGCACGTGCGCGATGTACAGGCGCGGAATGATGATGTCGCCGGGGAAGTCACCGCCGAACATCAGCCAGTGCAGCCACGTGCCGATGATCGGAATCGAGATGGTGATGCCGGAGAACGCGGCCCGCAGACCGGTACCCGAGAGCAGGTCATCCGGCAGCGAGTAGCCGAAGAAGCCCTCGAACATCGCCAGGATCAGCAGCAGCGAACCGATCACCCAGTTCGCCTCACGCGGCTTGCGGAACGCGCCGGTGAAGAAGATCCGGAACAGATGGATGATGATCGACGCCGCGAACAGCAGCGCCGCCCAGTGGTGCACCTGGCGGACGAACAGACCGCCGCGCACCTCGAAGGAGATGTTGAGCGCCGTCTCGTAGGCCCGCGACATGGTGACACCACGCAGCGGCTGGTAGGCGCCGTTGTAGACGACCTCGCTCATCGACGGATCGAAGAACAGGGTCAGATACACACCCGACAGCAGCAGGATGATGAAGCTGTAGAGCGCGATCTCACCGAGCAGGAACGACCAATGCGTCGGGAAGACCTTATTGATCGACCGCTTCACGAACGCGGCGGCGCGGTACCGCTCGTCCGCCTCGCTGGCTTGGGCTGCGACAGAAGGACTCATGAACGGCGCTCCCAGTAGGCCGGGCCGAGCGGCTCGATGAAGTCGCCGTTGGCGACCAGGAAGCCCTCAGCGTTGACGGTGATCGGCAGCTGCGGCAGCGCGCGAGCGGCGGGACCGAAGACCGGCTTGCCCCATTCGGTCGCGGAGAACTGCGACTGGTGGCAGGGGCACAGGATCCGGTTGGTCTGCTGCTCGAACAGCGAGGTCGGGCAGCCGAGGTGGGTGCAGATCTTCGAGTAGGCGAAGTAGTCGCCGTAGTTGAAGCTCTCCTGGCCCTTGCGCTTGATCGCCTTCTGCGCGTCCTCGGTGCGCAGGCGGATCAGCATGACGGCGTTGCGGATGCCGCGCAGCGACTGCAGCGTGGCGTGCTCGTCGCCGCGCCACTTCTCCTTCCACGGGAACACCGTCTCCATGGCGCCCGCGTCCAGGTCCTCCGGACGGACCAGCACCACATCCTCCGGGCGACCGGTGTCGCGACGGATGTAGATGGTCTCGCCCGGGTAGTCCGGGGTCCAGCCGGAGACCCACAGCGGCGACTTGTCGCCCTTGGCCCACGGGTTCTTGATCATGCCGCCGACGAACACCAGCAGCGCGCCGATGCCGAGCACGCCGACACCGGCGCCCGCGGTGCGGGTGATCATCTTGCGGCGGCCCAGGGTCGAGGTCTCCAGCGCGTCCTGCAGCTCGGCCACCAGGGTGCGGCGCTCCACCTCCGGGGAGGGACCGTCGTGCCGCTCCTGGATGGACAGCTCGGCGGGGATGAACATCTTGCGGATCAACACCACCGCCACGCCGATGACCAGCACCGAGATGCCGAAGGTCAGGCCGATCAGCGGGGTGAACAGGGAGTAGAGCCCGTGGCCCTCCTCTTCCTTGCCCTTGAACTCCCACGGCCAGAACAGGAACACCCCGACCAGCGCCGCGGCCGCGATGCCGGACACCGCGAACCAGAAGCTCACCGCGCGCTCGGCCCGCTTCTCCGCGCGGGTGCCCGGGATCGGGAAACGCTCGCGGCGGTAGGCGACGTTCACGCCGTCGCGCTCGGTACCCAGCTTGACCAGCTCATCGCGCGACATCGCGTCGAGTTCCGCCTCGGTCGGCTCCGCCGGGGTGGCGTTCACCGACTGCTCGTCCGACGGTCGCGTGTCGCGGCCCTCATCCGGCCGACCCATGTCGTCTCGCTCCTTATCCATCATGACCTCGATCCGATCCACATCGCGGCGCCGACCACGAGCGTGATGCCGACCACCCAGATGGCCAGACCCTCGGTCGCGGGACCGAACCCACCGAGATCCCAGCCGCCGGGGCTGTGCTCCTCGGTCGCGTTCTTGACGTAGGCGATGATGTCGCGCTTCTCCTCCGGGCTCAGCTGGCGGTCGGAGAACTTCGGCATGTTCTGCGGACCGGTGAGCATCGCCGCCAGGATCTGCTGCTCGCTCGCCGGTTCCAGCGGCGGCGCGAACTTACCGGAGGACAGCGCGCCGCCGCGTCCGGTGAAGTTGTGGCAGGACGCGCAGTTCATCCGGAACAGCTCCGAACCGCGGGCGACGTCGTCGCCGCGCAGCGACTCCTGCGCGATCTCGCCGTTGGCGTCGCGGACCACCGTGGGCCCGCCGCCGTTGGCCGCCACGTAGGCGCTCAGCGCGTCGGTCTGGTGGGCGTCGAACTTCGGTGGCTTGCGCTGCGCCTGCGCCTCGTTGCGGGCCATCGGCATGCGGCCGGAGGACACCTGGAAGTAGACGGCGGCCTCGCCGACGCCGATCAGGCTGGGACCGCGGTCGGCCACACCCTGCAGGTTCGCGCCGTGGCAGGTGATGCAGGACGTGTCGTAGAGCTGCTGGCCCTCGCGGATCAGCGCGGACTGGTCCTCGTTCGCGGTCGCGCGCTGGGGGTCCGGCGTCAGGGCCGATGCCAGGAAGCCTGCTCCGACGAGGCCCACCAGCAGCGCAAGCCCGCCCGCGATGCGACGGCGAACGCGGCGCTGCCTGCGCGTCTTGCTGGCCTGGCCGTTCCCGGGGCTCGCGGGCTCTGGCGCTGACGGGGGAGATGAACTCATCTGTGTCCCTTTGGAGTAGACGGAACCGACTTCTGCAAAAGATCTGAGGGATTGCCGCGCACGCTGCTCGGCTGCGCGGCGTCCACGCTCAGCGGACGAAGTAGATCGTGGCGAACAACCCGATCCACACGATGTCGACGAAGTGCCAGTAGTAGGAGACCACGATCGCGGCGGTGGCCTGCGCGGGGGTGAACTTGCTCACCTTGGTGCGGGCCAGCAGGAACAGGAACGCGATCAGACCGCCGATGACGTGCAGACCGTGGAAGCCGGTGGTGATGTAGAACACCGAGCCGTAGGAGCTACTGGCGATCGACGTGCCCTCGCGCACCAGGTTCATGTACTCGTAGCCCTGGCCGCCGACGAAGAACGCGCCCATCAGGAAGGTGATGACATACCAGCGGCGCAGGCCGAACACGTCGCCCTTCTCCGCGGCGAACACACCCATCTGGCAGGTGAACGACGACGCGACCAGCACGGCCGTGACCGGCACGGCGAGCTTCAGGTTCAGCTCGGTCGGTTCCGGCGGCCAGTGACCGTGCGCCTGCGCGCGCGCGACGAAGTACATCGCGAACAGGCCGGCGAAGAACATCAGCTCGCTCGACAGCCAGATGATGGTACCGACGCTGACCATGTTGGGCCGGTTCAGCGAATGCACACGCTGGGTAATGGCCGATCCTGGGGTCCCTACTGCGGTCGTCACGGGGGTAAGTATGACTCGTCGTAGTACGACAGCAGTACCCGGGTACGAAACTCGTTCCTTCGCGTCGGAAACGGCAGGCCGGGACAGGCTCTCGACCAGGCGCGAACGCGGGGGCGGACGACCGCGCCGCCAGCATGACAGGCGCGGGTAAGGAAAACCTGAGATGGAGGCGAGGGTGGCACCACGGCTGTGGCGACGGCTCGTGCGGCGGGACCGGCGAACGGAGCTGGACCCGAACCGAGCGGATCTGGTGGTGGTCGCCGCCAGCTTCGACGACGCGGAGGCCTGCTCGACCGCGCTGGCGCGCGCGACCGGACTGGTGCCCGACGCGCCCGCGGTGCTGCGCCATCACCTGCGCATCCCGCCCCGGCACGTCGAGACGGTCTGCGCGATCGCCGCACAGGACGGATACACCCCCGCACCGCAGGTGGGCGGACCGGGCACCGACGCTCTCGAAACGGTGATCCTGCAGCGGGTCCAACTGCTGGACGCGCTGCACTGCTCCCAGGAGCGCTCGCGCATGGCCGGTCTCGCACAGCGTCACGACGGCACCGCCGACGGCTGGGACGCCTTGCAACCGCACGACGCCGCGTGACGGTCTCGCTGCGCTGGAAACCGGTGCTGGGCCTAGGCTGCTTGCGGACGAACTGGTGCGCGAGACCAGTGTGACGGGAGAAGTGTGGAATGAGCGTGCGCAGCTGGCCCCAGGTGCTCGGGACCCTCGCCGATGGCGGCGACCTGGCGGCGGACGACACGGCGTGGGCGATGAACGAGATCATGTCCGACAACGCCACCCCCGCGCAGATCGCGGCGTTCGGTGTCGCCATGAAGATCAAGGGCCCCACTCCCGCCGAACTGACCGGTCTGGCCGTGGGCATGCTCGACCACGCGCGGCTGGTGGCGATCGACGGCGACGCGGTCGACATCGTCGGCACCGGCGGCGACCGCTCCGGCTCGGTGAACATCTCCACCATGTCCTCGATCGTGGTGGCCGCCGCGGGTGTGCCGGTCGTCAAGCACGGCAACCGGGCCGCGTCGTCCAAGAGCGGCGGCGCCGACGTGCTGGAGGCGCTGGGCGTGAAGCTTGTGCTCGGTCCCGAGGCGGTGGCCCGTTGTGTGCGGGAGATCGGCATCGGGTTCTGTTTCGCGCCCGTCTTCCATCCGGCGCTGCGGTACGCGGGAGCGGCGCGCAGGGAGATCGGCATTCCCACCGTCTTCAATGTGCTCGGGCCGCTGACCAACCCGGCGCAGCCGCGCGCGGGGCTGGTCGGGTGCGCGTTCCCCGATCTGCTCCCGGTGATCGCGGGCGTATTCGCCGAACGCGGTGCCAGCGCGCTGGTGGTGCGCGGCAACGACGGTCTGGACGAGATCACGACCTCCGACACCACCACCGCGTGGATCGTCTCCGGCGGCCGCACCCGCCAGACGACCATCGATCCCACCCGGATCGGCATCCGGCGCGTGGAGCTGGACGCGTTGCGCGGCGGCGATGCCGAGGTCAATGCGGGCGTGGCCCGCGAGGTGTTCGCCGGTGGCGGGGCGGCGGTGCGGGACGCGGTGCTGCTCAATTCGGCCGCCGCGATCGTGGCCTACGACTGGTCGCGCGACGCGGGCGATCCCGACGCCGACCTGCACGACGCGCTGGCCGCGGGCATCGAGCGCGCCGCCGAAGCCGTCGACAGCGGCAAGGCGGCCGCGTTGCTGGAGCGCTGGGCGAAGCTGACGCAGACGCTCGGCGACAACTGACCGCGCTACTCCCCCAGCGAGAAACCCGCCTCCACCTCGGCGCGCGAGTACGACTTGAACGCGATGTGCGTCGTCGTGCGCACCACACCGGGCGTCTTGTCGATCCGGCCGGTCACCACTTCGGCGATCTGCTCGTGATCGCGCACCCGCACGATCGCGATCAGGTCCACGTCGCCCGCGCACGAGTACACCTCGGCGACGCCCTCGGTGTCCGCGACCGCCTGCGCGGTCTCGGGGATGCGGGCGTTGTCGGCGTGAATCAAGACGATCGCGGTAATCATGGTGCTCAGCCTAAGCGGTCAAGGTAGGCCTGCTCGGTCGGTTGGGCGCGCGCCGCCGCGTCGGCCACCTCGACCCAGCCCAGCCACCGCGCCGCGCCGTACATCGGCTCGCGATACCCCTCGCTGGTCCGCACGATCCGGACCCCGGGCCGCGCCAACCAGCGCACCACCAAGGCGACTTCCTCAGGCGAGGCGCCCCGCAACGGTGGAGCGTCCGCGTGCGACGAGATGTTCGCGGACGCTGCCGGTGCGTCCGGGTTCGGCCGTGCCGGTGCGGTGACATCGGCGTGCGGCAGACCCCGCCCCGTGGCGGACACTGCCGAGGCGAGTGGAGCCGCCGGATCCACACGGGAGACGGTCGAGTCGTTCGCCGCGCACGCGGCTTCGGGCTCATGCTCAGCAGGCGCGAAATCTCCGGTGGGAACCACGGTTTCGGCAGCGGCGACGATCTGTTCCACGATCGGCATCGGCGGCGCTCCGCGTGGCGCGGTACCGGAACCGGCGAGGCGACCGTATCGGATGACCGCGAATTCCCACCCACCGTTGCCGTCCGGGTGCGCGGCGATCAGCTCGGCGATTCGCGCCACCGCGGCCAGCCGCTGGGTGCGATGCAGCGCGCGCACCACTTGGACGGCACGGTCACGCAACCGTGCGGCCGCCTCGAAATGCTCGGCACCCGAGTGTCTTTCGATACGGTCGAGCATGGCTCGCAGCGGCGCGTCGGAGCGTCCGGCGAACAGTGCGCGCACGAGTGCGGGCGCTGGGGCGTAGTCCATCGCTTCGAGCGATCGGCCGTCCGAGCCCGCCGGGCAGCCGCCGACGATCGCGGGCGGGCATTGGTGGACCGCTCCTCGGGGCAGCCGGGTGGTGCAGGTGCGCAGGCCGGTGAACTCCGCGATGATCACGCCCAGATCCGCGGCGTCGTTGCGGGAGTGGAACGGCCCCAGCGCATCCCGGGTCGGTTCCCGTACCACGGAGAAGCGCGGGAACGGCTCGTCGGTCAGGATGAGCCACCATGCCCGCTTCGGGAACTTCGACCGCCGGTTGTACGGCGGGGTGTGCGCCACCAGCAACCGCAGTTCCCGCACTCCCGCCTCGAGCGCGTGCGCGCACACCACGTGGTCGACCCGAGTCGCCAGCGACACCATCTCTTTCATGCGGCCTCTGGTCTCCGAACCGGTGAAGTAGTTGCGGACGCGGCGGCGCAAGTTGACGGCCGTCCCTATATAGAGGACTTCGCCGGAGGGACCACGGAACAGATACACCCCCGGGGCGGCGGGCAGGTCGGCGGCGAGGAAGCGCTTGGAACGCTGCCGGGGCGTCACATCCGGCAGGTAGTCGAGCAGTTCGGTGAGGCTGTGCACGCCTTGGTTGCCGACGCGGCCGATCAGGGCGTGCAGCACGTCGACGGTCGCACGCGCGTCCTGCAGGGCGCGGTGGGTCGGCTGGGTGGTGGCGCCGAGCAGACGGGCCAGCGAGCTCAGCCGTACCGAGGGCGCTTCGTCGCGCCCGAGCACCCGCCGCGCGAGCTTCACCGTGCACAGCACCTGCGCCGCGGGCCAGGGTATGTCGCACTGCGCCGCGGCGGCGCGCAGGAACGCCATGTCGAACCGGGCGTTGTGCGCGACGAGCACCGCGCCGGCGGCGAATTCCAGGAAGCCGGGCAGCACCGCCTCGATCCGCGGGGCCGCGTACACCATGGCGGTGGTGATTCCCGTGACGTGCACGACCGCGGGCGGCACCTCGCGTCCCGGATTGACCAGTGTGGCGAACTCCCCGAGCACCTCTCCGCCGCGCACCTTGACCGCGCCGATCTCGGTGATGCCGTCTGCGCCCGGGCTGGTGCCCGTGGTCTCCAGGTCGACCACCACGAAGGTGGTCTCGTACAGAGGCGTGTCGAGTTCGTCGAAGGCCAGTTGCTTGGCGGCGGTCGCGCGCGGCGCTGGGTCGGGCACGGCGTGCAGCGTAGGGCCACGGTCCGACAGGAAACCGGCGCGCGGTCTCGGCACGAAATGTCCGAATAACACCGTGCGGATTCGGTGGCGATACCCAGGAAATGATCTAGAAATACGAAAAAGTGAGCCAGATCACGCAGAGGGCGAAAACTGTATCAAACATTGAGGCGCGTCTTGCTGTGCGCCCGCAGCCGCCGCCGGGCGTGTCGGCCTGCCCGGCCGCTACCGCACGCGAACCGCCGACCATACACGGATTTATGCCGCTTTCCTGCGGTCTAGCTGCGAGAACAGCTCCCCACACCCAACGAGGACGAGGGTGGCCGCACCCACTCCGCGCGGCCCGGCGACCCCACCATTTCGACGCCGTTATCTTTTCGTGATTTGGTGGGACGTATCTCACACCCAATGGACCGCAAATTCAGCGGACAACGGCTTTTCACATGCCGCGGGCTTTACAAATGACCGTGATGCGTTCGTAACCTTTTCGAGACCTCACGGAGTCCGACGAAGTCCGCGGCACCACCGGGTGCGGCGTCGTGAGGCAGATTGGGAGTACCGCATCATGACGACCAACGCCGTCAAGCGTCAGGCACAGCGCGCTGTTGCCGCCGGGGCCGTCGGCGCTGCCACCCTTGGCGCGTTCCTGCTTCCGGCCGCACCCGCGTCGGCCCAGCCGGTGACCATCCCCGGCATCGGAACCATCGAGGTTCCGAACGAGATCCCGGTGCCGCAGGGCGCCCCGGGTCTCGAGCTGCCCGGTCCCGCTCCGCTGCCCTTCGCCGCCCCGAAGCCGGCGGGCGAGATCGCGCTGGACGCCGCTCTGAGCAAGGTGGGCTCCCCCTACGTCTACGGCGCCGCGGGCCCCAACGCGTTCGACTGCTCCGGCCTGGTGCAGTGGTCCTACCGGCAGGCGGGCATCGAGCTGCCGCGCACCAGCGGCGCGCAACTCGCCGCGGGCAGCCCCGTGTCGCTGAACGATCTTCAGCCGGGCGACCTGGTCTCCTTCTACGGCGGCGGCCACTCCGGCCTGTACGCCGGTGACGGCAACATCGTGCACGCGGCCACCTCCGGCACGCCCGTGCAGGTCGTGCCGATCTCCTCGATGCCGGTCGCCGGCGCCCGCCGGTTCTGAGCAGCCGCTGATCGGGCCGCGTATCGCGGCCCGACCACAGCGTGGACGGCGTGATCATTTCGTTCTCTACTGGACATCGACACACGCCGTTCCGTAACCTAACCGAGACCTTCCGCTGGATACCCCGGGTTCGCACCTGGCAAACCTCCGGGTTCGGCGAGGGTCTTCGCGTCGGTTTCACGAGAGATCGCTTCACGAGAGAACGGGGCACCACGGGCTGTGGCTGAGATTCACCGGAGACAGCGCGGGAAACGCCTGGTGGGAGCGATGCTCGCAGCTGGAATGCTGACCACGGGCCTGTGCGTCGGCGGTCCCGCCGGAGCCGATCCGGTCGCGCTTCCCACGACGGCCACCGAAGCCGTGCAACGCATGATCGACCTCTCCCGCCAGGCCGAGCAGCTCAATCAGCAAGCGCTGGACGCGGAGACGGAGTTGGACGCCAAACTCGTCGTCCAACGCGACGCCGAAGCCAAACTGGCCTCCACCACCGACATGGTCAACCGCGCCCGCGACGAGGTGCGGCGCTATCAGCCGGTCATCGATCGCACGGCGATCGCCGCCTACCAGGGCGCGCGCACCAACCGCCTGTTCGCCGTGCTGGTCAGCGACTCACCGCAGCAACTGCTCGACCAGATGTCCACGCTGGACGTGGTCACCGCGCAGACCTCCGCGCAGCTGGACAAATACAAGAAGGCCACCGACGCCGCGACGGCGGCCGAATCGACCGCCCGCGCCGCCGCCGACGCCGCCCGCTCGGCCGCGGACAAGGCCGACGCGGTGCGCAGCGATCTGGAGAAGAAGCGCAACGATCTAGGCAGCGCGATCGCCGAAGTGGTGCAGGCGTGGAGCGGGTTGTCGGCCACGGACAAGTCGTCGCTTGCGGGCTCGCCGTTCCCGCCCGGCTACGACCGCGACACCCTGCTGCAAGGCTTGGTCCCCGGCAGCGGCACGAGCGCGCTGGCCGCCGGGCTCACCCGCGTCGGCGACCCGTACGTCTGGGGCGCCACCGGCCCGAACCAGTTCGACTGCTCCGGCCTGGTCCAATGGGTGTTCAAACAGGTCGGCAAGACCGTGCCGCGCACCAGCTCGCAACAGGCCGCCTACGGCACACCCGTCGCCAAGAAGGACATGCAGCCCGGCGACGTGGTCTTCTTCTACTCCGACGCGTCACACGTCGGCATCTACGCGGGCAACGGCCTCATGCTGCACGCCTCCACCTTCGGCGTCCCCGTCGCGGTCGCACCCCTTGGCTCGACACCGTTCCACTCGGCTCGGCGATACTAGGCGCCGTGAGCGAGCGCCAGCGAGCGAACCGAAAACACAGCCGAGCCCTCGCTCGTGCCGAAGCCGAGCGCCAGCGAGGCGCAGGCATGAGCGAGCTTCAGCCACCCTCGGTCCGTACTGGCGGACAGCAGAGCTACGCGATCGGCGATGAGCCGCGACGCAGTGACAGCGGGCGATGCCCGGCAGCGGCGCGACCCACTCGGACAGCAACGAGGCACGGTGCTCCCGCGCGGCCCGATCCGGTTGCTCGCCGAGAGGCGGATCCGCCGTACGAGGCGCGCCGATGACCGGCGTGCGGAGGTTGCGCGCGTGGTGGTCGGCGCGGCGGCGCTTCGAGTTCTGTCTCACCGTTGTGGCGGTGGTGGCGTTGACCGCCGTGGGTGTCGCCCTGCTCATGCTGCCCAACGCGGGGCTGCCGACAATGCGGGCGGCGGCACCGGGCTCGACCGACGTCGTGGGCCAGGCCGCGGCGGCCGATCCCCGGCTGGCCGAGGTGCGGCGCATCGTGGAACCGTTCGGGCCGATCGTCTCCCGCCAGGTGCCGACCGGTGCGGGACGGCAGTCCCTGGTCGTCGGCCATCCCGCGCAGCAGGCCGACATCGATGTCCTGGAGCGCGAGCTCCCCGCCGCCATCGCCGCGGTGACCGACGTGTGGGGCACCGGCTGGGCGCAGTCGGCGCTGGTGGTCGTGGCCTCGTCCCCGTCCGAATTCGCGGGCCTGGTTCGCGCGAGCAGCCTGGTGCCCGCCGAGGTCGCCGCCGCGTCGATCGCCGACCCGTTCACCCGCGGCAGCCAGCCCACCGGCCAGCGCGTGGTCTTCGGACCGGACACCGGCCGCCGCCTTGATCCGGCGGGCATGGCCACGCTGCTGCGTCATGAACTCACCCACATCGCCGCCCGCGCCGACACCGTCGACGGCGCACCGCTGTGGATGCTGGAGGGCTTCGCCGACTACACCGCCAACCACGGGCAGGGCCGTCGCTTCGCCGAGGTCGCTCCCACCGTCACCGCCAACGCCCGCGCGGGTGACCTACCCGGCGATCTCCCCTCCGACGCCGAATTCTCCGGCCCCGACGCCGCGCTCGCCTACGAAAAGGCCTGGTCGATCTGCGCCTTCGTCGCCGAGAAGTACGACCGTCCCCGCCTCGTCCAGCTCTACCACCGCATCGCCGCGGCCGAGCAGAACCCCACCACCGAAGACGGCATCCTCCGCGACGTCCTCGGCACCACGCGCAGCGACTTCATCGCCGACTGGCACTCCTGGCTCACCGCCCAGACCACCTGACCACCCTCACCGCGATCCGAGTTACGTCCGGACCGCGCGCGGCATCTGGAGCACACGCCGGTGCCGCTGCGGCGGAGTGTGCTGTTGGAGCTGGAAGAGGAATCCGCCGCCGATTTCGCGCGAACGAGCGCCAGCCGTTTCTGGGCGGCAACCGACAAAGATCTCAGACGACCAGCTGGCGTGGCTGCGCGCACCGGGCAACCGGGCAACCGGGCAACCGGGCAACCGGGCAACCGGGCAACCGGGCAACCGGGCAACCGGGCAACCGGGCAACCGGGCAACCGGGCAACCGGGCAACCGGGCAACCGGGCAACCGGGCAACCGGGCAACCGGGCAACCGGGCAACCGGGCAACCGACTGAGTCATAGCAGCCCCGCCGGGTTACGTCCAGGCGACCAATCGCATCCCGACAGGCCCCAATGGCTGTCGCCCGGCACAATTGCACCGCAACCCTGGTGCCGCGGTTACCAGGACCAGTCGACCACTCGGCCCAGCTCCCACTTTCGAGCGCAGCGAGACCGAGCATTCCCCGTTCGCGGCCCGGCTCGCGTCCGAGCGGCCGACGCGCAAGCGACGAAGTCGCAAGCGGCGGTCGCTCGGACGCGAGCCACAAGAGGGCCGCGAACACCCAGCGCCGCAGGCGCTGGCAAAACCAACACAGCGCCGCAGGCGCTGGCAAAACCAACACAGCGCCGCAGGCGCTGCAAATCAAACACAGTATTTTGTTCCGCATGGCCCGAACTTTGCTGGTTACCAATGATTTCCCGCCGCGGCCGGGCGGTATCCAGTCGTATCTGCAGGCGCTGGCCGGTCAGCTGCCGCCCGATGACCTGGTGGTCTATGCCCCGCGGTGGCGCGGCGACAGCCACCTGAAGTTCGACGCCAAGCAGAAGTTCCAGGTGGTGCGCCATCCCACCACGCTGATGCTGCCGACTCCGCTGGTGCTGCGCCGCGCCGCGCGCCTGCTGCGCAGCGAGCAGTGCGACACGGTGTGGTTCGGCGCGGCGGCGCCGCTGGCGCTGCTGTCTCCTGCGCTGCGTCGTGCGGGCGCCGAGCGCATTCTGGCCAGTACCCATGGCCATGAGGTCGGCTGGTCGATGCTGCCCGGCGCACGGCAGGCGCTGCGCGCCATCGGCGAGCACACCGACGTGGTCACCTACGTCAGCCGCTACACCCGCCGCCGGTTCGCGTCCGCGTTCGGGCCGAACGCGGCGCTGGAGTATCTGCCGCCCGGCGTGGACTCCGAGGTTTTCCGCCCGGATCCGGCGGCGCGTGCCGAGTTGCGCGAACGCTACGGTCTGGGCGATCGCCCGACCATCCTGTGCCTGTCCCGGCTGGTTCCGCGCAAGGGTCAGGACGCGCTGATCCTGGCGATGCGCGATATCCGGGAGCGGGTCGAGGGTGCCGTGCTGGTGATCGCGGGCGGCGGCCCGTTCGAGCAGAAGTTGCGCGCGCTGGCGGCGGCCGCGGGCGTCTCCGATGACGTGGTGTTCACCGGTCGCGTCCCGTCCGGCGAGCTGGCCGCGCATCACACGCTGGCCGACGTCTTCGCGATGCCGTGCCGCACCAGGGGCGCGGGCCTGGACGTGGAGGGCCTCGGCATCGTCTACCTGGAGGCGTCGGCGTCCGGCGTCCCGGTGGTGGCGGGCAATTCCGGTGGGGCGCCGGAAACCGTCATCGAGGGCAAGACCGGTCGGGTGGTGGACGGCCGTTCCGTGCAGCAGATCGCCGACGCCCTGGTGGAGATCCTGTCCGATCGGGATGCCGCGGCGCGGATGGGCGCGGCGGGGCGCGCGTTCGTCGAGCAGCAGTGGCGCTGGGACAGCCTGGGCGCACGCCTGCGACAGCTGCTGCGGTGATCCGCGTCGCATCTACTACGCTCAGCGGTGTGAGCAGTATCCAGGTCGCAGATCAGACCTTCGTCGCCGCGTCGGGGGCTGCCGTCGCCGAGCAGCTGGCGGGACCGGGCAAGTGGCGCCGCTGGTGGCCGGACCTGGCCTTGGAGGTCCGGGAAGACCGCGGCGAGAAGGGGATCCGCTGGTCGGTGACCGGCGCGCTGACCGGCACCATGGAAGTGTGGCTGCAACCCTCCCTGGACGGCGTGATCCTGCACTACTTCTTGCACGCCGAGCCGGTGCCCGCGCTGCCGGCGGGCAAGCTCGCCGCGGCCAACCGGGCGCGCCGCGTCGCGGGCAAGCAGATGTCGTTCGAACTGAAGTCCCGGCTGGAAGCGGGTCGCCCGGCCGGTGTGGCGCCCGCATCCCTGTCGTGACGCCCCAGCACCGACGCTGAAAGGAAGCGCTGTCCGCATGGCCGACCGGACCCAGAGATCGATCGTCATCGAGGCTCCGTCGCAGCAGGTGATGGCCGTCATCGCCGACCTGGAGTCCTACCCGCAGTGGGTGGCGGCGGCGAAATCGGTCGAGGTGCTCCAGAAGCGGCCGGACGGCCTGGCCGAGACCGCTCGGTTCGTGCTGGACACCGGGGTGGTGAAGGACACCTACGTCCTGTCCTACGACTGGCGGGCCGATCACAAGGCGGTCAGCTGGACGCTGCTCAGCGGTGAACTGCAGAAAGCGCAGCACGGCACCTACGAGCTGATCGATCTCCCCGACGGCAGAACCGAGGTCGTCTACACGCTGACGGTCGATTTGAACATTCCGATGATCGGCATGTTCAAGCGCAAGGCCGAGAAGGTGATCACCGATACGGCGCTGAAGGAACTGAAGAAACGGGTCGAAGGCTGATCGCGCACGAGACCCGGGTCGACCTGTTCATCGGCAAGGGCGGGGTAGGCAAGACCACGCTCGCCTGCGCCACCGCGATGGCCGAGGCCAGGTCGGGCCGCCGCGTGCTGGTCGCCTCGCTGGATCAGGCGCACTCCCTTGGCGACGCGCTCGGCTTCCGTTTCCCGCACGATCCCGGCACCGTGACCGGCATCGCCACCGTGCTGCCCGGTCTGGACGTGATCGAGGTGGATTCGCTCGCGTTGCTCGAGGACCGGTTCCGCGACGTGGTCCGGATGATCTCGACGGGTCGCGGCCACCAGCACGGCATCGATCTGGCCGCCCTGGACCCGGCGGAGCTGACCGGCCTGCCCGGCGTGCAGGAACTGCTGATGCTGGTGGAGATCGCCCAGTTCGCCGCGGAGGACACCTGGGACCTGATCGTCGTCGACTGCCCGCCGTCGGCGGACATGCTGCGCATCGTCACCGCGCCGGGCACGCTGCTGGGCTATGTGGAGCGGATCTGGCCGCCGCACGCGCGGGCGATGAGCGCCGTCGGCACCGATCTGCGCCGCGCCGTGCTCGCCGCGACGGTGGAACGGATCGTGAAGGCGGTCAGCGAGGTTCGGGATCTGCTCGCCGACCATCGGCGTACGGGGGCGCGGCTGGTCACGGTCGCCGAGCGGGTCGCGGTGGCCGAATCCGAGCGGGTGCGCTCCGCGGCGGCGCTGCTGGGCCTGCGGCTGGACGCGGTTGTGGTGAACAAGGTGCTGCCCGATCTCGCGCCGCCTGCCGATGCGGCCGGAGCGGAACATCCGGCGGTGCAGTGGTATTCGAATCGGCGCGGCGAACAAGATGACGTGATCGCCGAGTTGCGGCGCAAGATGCCAGGTGTCCCGGTGCTGATCGCACGGCACACCGGCGCGGAGCCGATCGGCTTGAATTCGCTGGCCGCGCTGTCGTACGCGATGGACTCGGCAGGCGACACCCGCGACGCTGCGCTTATGCTGAGCGACAATCAGACGGAGGTCGACGCGAGTTCCGGCGAACCGATGGTCCGCCGGGAATCCGGCACCGGGTTGCGATCGGTGTACGCGCTACGCATGCACCTGCCGGTGGTCGACGCCGCGACGCTGCGCCTTGGCCGAGTGGAGGACGATTTGATCGTGGGAGCGGACGGAGTCCGGCGCCGGGTGCGCCTGGCGCCGGTATTGCGGCGGTGCACGGTCGAGGGCGCTGAACTCGACGACGGATACCTGGTGGTGCGGTTCCGGCCGGATCCGCGGGTCTGGTCGCCTATGTCCGAAAGCCACGACCATGACGGATGATCCGCGTCCGCCCCTGGACGGCGAGACCGGCGGCCACGCCGCGCACGACGGCCTCGCCGAATTCACGGAGGAACTGAAACTGCTGGCCGAGGCAGTGCTGGAACGCGTGGAGCCGGTGCTGCGGCGCGCCGCGGAAGGTCAGGTCGAGTGGTCCAGTTGCAGCTGGTGCCCGGTGTGCGCGGCCGCGGCGCTGGTCCGCGGCGAGCATCACGAGGTGCTGACCGCCGTCGCCGAGCACGGCACCGCGATCGTCACCGTGCTGCGGGAGGCGCTGGCCGGGGTGCCGGTCGAGCCGGTCATGCCGACCGACGCCGACCCGGAAACCGCTGCGCCGCATCGGCACGGTCCCGGCGGGGACGCGCAGGATCAGGAGCGCTCCCGCTATGTCGACATCCCCGTGACGATCAAGGTATGACGCATCAGATGGCCGGCGCGCGACCGCTGACCGTCGGAATCGACGTCGGCGGCACCAACATTCGCGCCTCCGTGATCGACGGCGGCGGAGAGGTGCTCGACACCGTCCAGGCGCCGACGCCGCACTCCGCGCGAGCGCTGGAGGACGCACTCGACCGTGCCGTGCGCGACCTGTGCGGCAGGCACGCGATCAGCGCGGTGGGTTTGGCCGTCGCCGGATTCATCAGCGGGGACCGCTCGACCGTCCGGTTCGCCCCGCATCTGCCGTGGCAGGATGCGCCGGTCGCGCAGCGGCTCAGCGAGCGCCTCGAGCTGCCGGTGATCCTGGAGCACGACGCGAACGCCGCGATGTGGGCCGAGTACCGGTTCGGCGCCGCGGCGGGCGGGCACAACGTGGTGCTCATCGCGATCGGCACCGGCATCGGCGCCGCGCTGCTCATCGACGGCCAGCTGTATCGGGGCACGCACGGCGTCGCGCCGGAACTCGGTCATCTGCAAGTGGTTCCGCAGGGGCGGCCCTGCCCGTGCGGCAAGAACGGGTGCTGGGAGCGCTATTGCAGCGGAACGGCGCTGGCCGACACCGCGATCGAGATGCTGGCCACCGACCCGGTGCGGTCGGTGCTGGCCAGGGACGTGGCACGCGATCCCGGGTCGCTGACCGGGCGGCGGGTCGCGGGCGCCGCGCAGGACGGCGACCCGCTCGCGGTGCGGGTGATGGCCGACTTCGCCCGCTGGCTGGGGCTCGGGCTGGCGTTCGTCAGCGACATCTTCGACCCGGATCTGGTGGTCATCGCGGGTGGCGTGAGCAGTTCGGCGCCGCTGTTCCTGGACGAGGCGCGCGAGGAATACGCGCGCGCGGTCACCGGCGCGGGGCATCGGCCGCTGGCCCGGATCCGGACCACCCAGCTGGGCGAAGCGGCGGGCATGATCGGCGCCGCGGACCTGGCGAGGGCGGCGCTGCCCGCCGGCGCGCGCAAGTCGGCGCGCGTGGCGCGAACGAGCCGTTGACGCACCCTGGCAGGGCCCTCGTGGCCTGCGGCGACACGCTGAGGGCCGGGATCGGTCGACCCACGGGCCGAAGTGTGGTGAGATTCGCCGCTGCGCTTGGATGTGATCTTGCACCAGCGGTAAAGTCGGCACTTGATGTAGGTGCCCGCAACTATCCCGGTTCCGGGGGAAGGACGTCATGTTCTACTGGCTGCTGAAGTTCGTGCTGCTGGGACCATTCATTCATCTCTACAACCGACCTACGGTCGAGGGTGTGGAGAACATTCCGGCGCATGGGCCGGCCATCATGGCGGGTAACCATCTCTCCTTCGCCGACTGGCTGTTCGCGCCGCTGCTGAGCCCGCGGCGGATCAACTACCTCGCCAAGGCCGAGTACTTCAACACTCCGGGCATCAAGGGCCGGTTCCAGAAGTGGTTCTTCAGCGCCAGCGGTCAGTATCCGATCGACCGCAGCAGCGCCGACGCGGCCGAGGACGCGCTCAACGCCGCCCGCAAGCTGCTCGACCAGGGCCGCCTGGTCGGCCTCTACCCGGAGGGCACCCGCTCCCCCGACGGCCGCCTGTACAAGGGCAAGACCGGCCTGGCGCGCCTGGCGCTGGAGACCGGCGTCCCGGTCATCCCGGTGGCCGTCATCGGCACCGACAAGGTCTCCCCGCCGGGACCGTTCCGCTGGCGCCGCAAGAAGGTGACGCTCAAGTTCGGTGCGCCCATCGACTTCTCCCGCTACGAGGGCATGGGCGGCAACCGCTTCGTCGAACGCGCCGTCACCGACGAGGTCATGTACGAGCTGATGCAGCTCACCGGCCAGGAGTACGTCGACGTCTACGCGCACAGCCTCAAGAAGGGCGTCCCGAGCGGCAGCCGCCCCGAGTCCGTCCCCGTGCGCATCCCCGACACCGCCGCAGGCTGAACCGATCCGACGTTGCGGCCCCGAGACCATCTGGTCGCGGGGCCGCTTTCATGAGCGGCGCGGTCGCAACTCGGAAGGGCACCCCGCTCGCCGGAATCGAATTGCGCTGTGCTGCCGTGTACTCCCAGAACCCGCGCACCGGGGTGCCGAACTCTTGGACGCGCCCGAACTGGTGCGATGAGGTTGCTCACAGCGTAAGGAAACGCCAAGGTTTTGTTCGGGTGGGGCGGGGAGACTGCGGGGCATGTTCAAGAAATTGCTGGCGGCGGCCGGGGTCGGTGGGGCCGAGGTGGAGACGGAGTTGTTCACCCCAGGTGTGCAGCCCGGGGGCACGGTTGAAGGCGTGGTCCGGTTGCGGGGTGGGCAGGTCGCGCAGGAGATCGCCTCGGTGGGCGTGGAATTCGTGACGAGAGCCGAACAGGAATACGAGGACCACGAGGGCGTGCGCGATATAGCGTTCGGCCGTACCGGGGTGCACGGTCCGCTGCACTTGCCTCCGGGAGCGGTGCTGGATTTCCGTTTCGCGGCCCGCGCGCCGATGGAAACGCCGATCACCTTCTACAACGGCAGGCACCTGCCCGGCACAGTGGTCGCGCTGCGCACGATCGTGGAGATCCAGGGCGCGGTGGACGCCGCCGACACCGACCCGATCGGCGTCGGCGCGCTCCCTGCCCAGCATGTGCTGCTGGAAGCCGTGGAACGCTTGGGCTTCCACCTGCGCAGCGCGGACGTGGAATCGGGCCGGGTGCACAACACGCCCCAGACGCTGCCGTTCTACCAGGAAATCGAATTCGCGGCCTCGCCGCGCTACCCGCGCCTGAACCAGCTCGAGGTGACCTTCGTCCCCACCGAGACCGGCATGAGCGTGGTTTTGGAGGCGGACAAGCGCGGCGGATGGATCTCCGAGGGCCGCGACGTCTTCGACGCGCTGTGGGTGGACTACCAGCACCTGGGCGGCGTGGACTGGGCGGCCGAACTGCACCACCGCGTGGAACGCTTGGCGCACTGAGCAGGCGCCCGTCCGGGAGCCGCTGTTGGCCGTACGGACCGCACCCGTTTACATGGCGTTGAGATAGCCGCGCCAGAGTTGCCGCATGACCGGTTCGGACTTCGGAATCTCCCGGCGCACCGTGCTGCGCGCCTCCGCCCTCGGACTCGTCGCCGTGCCCGCGCTGGCGTGCTCGCCGGACAGCGGCCCCGGCCTGGTCCGTCAGCGCCCGGTGCTCACGCACGGCGTCGCGGTGGGTGACCCGCGCACCGACGGCGCCCTGATCTGGGCGCGCGCCGACCGCCCTGCCACGTTGATCGTGGAGACCGCCGCGACCGAATCGTTCACCGACGCCAAGCGTTTCACCGGGCCGCTGCTCACACCGGACTCCGATGGCACCGGCCGGGTGCGGGTCAACGGCCTGCCCGCGGGACAGCAGGTGCACTACCGGGTGACGCTCCAGGGCGAGGACGGCGCCACCTCCGAACCGGTCACCGGCGCCTTCCGCACCGTGCCCACCACCGCGGCGGACATCAAGCTGCAATGGTCCGGTGACGTCGCGGGTCAGGGCTACGGAATCAACCCGGACGTGGGCGGGATGAGGATCTTCGCCACCATGGCCGCCCGCGACCCGCACCTGTTCCTGCACTCCGGCGACTCGATCTACGCCGATGGGCCGCTGAAGGAATCGGTCACCCTCCCCGACGGCCGGGTCTGGCGCAATGTCGTGACCGAGGCGAAAAGCGCTGTCGCGCAGACGCTGGAGCAGTTCCGCGGCAACTACGCCTACAACCTGACCGACGAGAACTACCGCCGCTTCAACAGTTCGGTCGCCCAGGTGGTGCAGTGGGACGACCACGAGACGGTGAACAACTGGTACCCGGGCGGTCTGGTCGCCGAGTCCAAGGGCTACGGCGAACGCAGCATGGACACCTTGGCCGTCCGTTCCTGGCAGGCGTTCCACGAATGGATGCCGCTGGAGCCCAAGGAGGCGGTGGACGGACGGCTGTATCGCAAGATCGCATACGGCCCGCTGCTCGACGTCTTCGTGCTGGACATGCGAACCAACAAGGACGCCAACGACGCCAACAACGGACCCGATGGCCGCGTTCTCGGCCCGGCACAGACGACCTGGCTGATCGACGGCCTGCGCGAGTCCAGGGCGACGTGGAAGATCATCGCCAACGACCTGCCGCTGGGTGTGATCGTCCCGGACGGCGAGCAGAAGAACACCAGCGCCTACGAAGGCCCCGCCAACGGCGACCCCGGCGCGCCCTCGGGCCGGGAAAGGGAGATCGCTCGGGTGCTGTCGTCCATCAAGGCGAACAAGGTGACCAACGTCGTGTGGCTCACCGCCGACGTGCACTACACCGCCGCGCACCGCTACTCCCCCGAGCGCGCGGCTTTCACCGACTTCGACGAGTTCTGGGAATTCGTCTCCGGTCCGCTCAACGCGGGCGCGTTCGGCCCGAACCCGCTGGATGGCACGTTCGGTCCGGAGGCGGTCTTCGTGCACGCGCCCCCGGTTCAGAACAGTTCGCCACTGGACGCCTACCAGCACTTCGGCGAGGTGCGCATCGACGGGAAGTCACGAGAACTGACCATCGATCTGTGCGATGCGAGCGGATCGGTGCTGTTCAGCCAGCGGCTTGCACCCGCGTCCCGATAGCACCCGGCATCGGGCGAGCGTAGCGGGCCGCGCTGTGGTTAGCTTTCCTGCCATGAGCACGCCGCACATTGTCTCCAACGCGGAAGAATTTCTCCCCCGCGATACCGCTGATGTCGTTCGCACGGTGCGGGATTCACGGGGGCGAACGCAAGGGTTGATGGTGCGCGGCGGCGAGCTGGTCGACGAGGGGCTCACGCTGCCCGCGCAGCCGACCGTGGTGTCGCTGCGCCGGATGAACCAGGTGCTGGACATCAACCTGGGCAGGCGCACCGTCCGGGTGCAGGCGGGCGCCAAGCTCTCCGACATCGACCGCAGGCTCGGCGCGCACGGGCTCGGTCTGCCCATCGTCGGCGACCATCGCGACATCACCGCGGGCGGCTTCGCCTCGGTCGGCGGCGTCAGCGCGGCTTCGCACAAGTACGGCTTGTTCATCGATCAGGTCGTCGATCTGGAGTACGTCGACATCGACGGGCGCATCGGCACCTGCGGGCGCACCCACCACACCGACCGTTTCCAGCGCATCCTCGGCGGAGGCGGGCGCGCGGGCATCATCACCGCGCTCACCCTGGACGCGATCGAGGTGGACAAGGACCGCACCTGGCTGACCACCTCCGCCGACCGGTTCCTGGATTTCGACTCGTTCGTCGAGCACGCCCACGCTGAGATCGCCCGGCCGGGCAACGCCGAACTCCAGGTCGGCCGCTGGGTCGACACGGCGCCGCTGAAGGTGGCGCGTCCGGTCGGCACCGGCCACGTGCAGCTGGGCACCGTCCGCTTCGGACAGTGGTCGAGCCTGTACCCCACCGCGCCGACCAGGGGGCTGCGGGCCCGCCGCGAGGTCGGGTCGCGGGCGCGGAAATCGCTGGGCGCCATCGCCTCCGCCGCACCCGGCAAAGCGGGCATGCCGGTGCGCAACGCGGCCGCGGGCGCGGTGCTGTTCGCGCCGAAGGTGCAAACGCTGCGCGACGCCGAATATCTGGCCGACACAGCTCTCAGCTCCTCCGAGCGCGGCCCGGCCTACCGGGTAGGCGTTTTCGCGCCGCTGTCGAGCTACACGTCGGTGTTCTATCGCCTGCACGACCTGTTCTCCGGACACCGCGAACGCACCGGCTGCTTCACCGTCATCTCCGCGATGACCTACGGGGTGCGCTCCCGCTACCTCCGCGCCGAATCGGCCGCCCGCGGCCTGTCCCCCGAAGACCACGGCCTGATCACCTTCACCTGCCGCTTCCGGACCGCCGCGCTGCCGTCGGAACTCCTGCGCGACATCATGTCCGGGATCGAGGAGATCTGCCGCTCGGAAAACGCGCTGCGCTACGAGGGCGGCAACGGCTAGCGTTCGTCCATGTTCGTCGTGACCGTCACCTACACAGCTCCTCTGGCCGATGTGGACCCCTTGCGGCCAGCCCACGGTGACTGGTTGAGGCAGCTCATCGCCGACCGGCGGCTCGTCCTTGCGGGACGCCGGGTTCCGCTGGTCGGCGGTGTCTACCTCGCCGCGGACATGCCGCGCGAGCAGCTCGCAGCGGACGGTACCGACCGACGTCCGACGAGCCGATTTCACAGCATTTCGCTATCTTTCGGCCCCTGCGCGTCGCCGCAGCGAGGCGTCCAGTTCGCGCCAGAGGTCTCCTACGCGGCCGCGGCCGCTCGGGGCGTTCGGGTATCGCGTCAGGACCTGCACCACGATCGGGCTGGCCAGATCTGTCGCCTTCTTGATGTAATCGCCTCCCACCTCAGGGGTGTCGCCGGCGTCGAGTTCGAACGCTCGAGCCGCATGGGCGGCCGACATGAGGATGTGCCCACCCTGAGTCGCCTTTGCCAGCGGGTGCAGGTACGCGGCCCCTCCCGCATGACCGGCGGCGCGCGCCGCTTCGGCCGCGGCCTCGAGTCCCATCTCTCCAGCTGCCCGCGCGGCCCGGTGCGCGTCGAATGCGGTCGAGCGTATCGCTTTTGTCCGCTTGCCTCCGGCGGCGAACTGGCGCACCTCGTCGAGCACTGCGCGTGCACGCGGATCATCCGGACAGTCGCGCTCGAAAATCGCCAGAGCGGGCTCCGCGCAGGCCACAGCGTAGCCCGCGATCTCGCGCAGCTCGGCCACGCTGAGTTCGATCGTCAGGTTCTCGTTGGCAACATTCATGAAGTTGAACAGTATCGCTGAACAGCCGGTTTCGACTTTCCAGTGAAATCGGCGGGACAGTGAATCGAAACCTTAAAACAGGGCATCCCACGGCTTCTGCCGTGGGAATCCTGCGTATCTACTACGACGTTCACTGCGACGGCGTGCCCCGTCGTCGCATTCGGCCATCAGCAACTCGGCGAGAACCCGCGGTAGGACATCTGTTCGCGGGCCGCGCGGTCGGCGACATCGGGGAACTGCGCACGTACGGTCGGTAGCCGCAGCAGGCGGCATGCAGTGTCGACCGCATCGCCCACCGGGCGAACGTGTAGGCAGAACATGCTCGAATATCTCGGCGGCCGCGGCACGTACTCACTGGTTATCGCACCGAATTCGGCTCGGGTTGCTCGACCGCGACGGCGTTGTACGGTGTGGTCGGCGCGGGCGGGGTGGTGAAGCGGGCGTTCGGCAGGTACAGCTGGTTTTCGAACGCCGCCACGGTCGTCGGTACGTCGAAGTGCGAATCGGTGACGCGCCGCTCGACCGTGCCAGCAGTGCCCGCGTGGTCGAGCGCGACCACGGCGATCGCGTTGAGCCGGTTCTGCACGACATACAGTGTGCTGCCGTGCAATAGCAGTCCGTCGCCGCCCGGCAGCGTCTCGCCGCCGAGATCGACCTGTTGTGTCGCGCCCGTCGCCGGGTCGACGCGGAAGAGCCGGCCGGTTACCGACTGGACGATGATCAGGCCCGTGCCGTCGGGGGTGCGCGCGATCCCGTTGGCGTTGATCGCCCCGGGCTGGTAGACGATGTCGCCGGTCAGCGGGCGTCGCACCACCGCGGCTGGCGGAGGCAGCGCACCGTCGCTGTCGAGGGGCAGGTGGTACAGCACAGGCGTGCGCGAGTCGGTGAACCACGCGCCCGTGGGCGTGAGCACCACGTCGTTGACGACCGTGTCCGGCGGCGTCCCGAGCCGATAGCTCGCCAGCACCGCTCCCGTACCGGTGTCCACGACGCGGGCGTCGCCCCCGGTGCCCCCGGCGACGAACAGCCGGTCGCGGTGGTCGACAGCGAGTCCGAGCGACGGCGTGCCCGGCCCGGGGCTCAGGATGGCACCGCGCCCGGTCGCCAGGCTGGCGCGGTAGATGGATCCGTCTGCCCGCGAGCCGAAGTAGGCCACCGGCGACGACCCGATCGCGATACCCTCGGGCTGGAACCCGGCAGGGAGGTCGATCGTGGTGGGGAATACCGGACGGTGCTCCGCCGCCGGGTCCCCGGGTGCCAGCGCCATAACGCCGAGGCAGGCGAGTGCGGCCGAGATACCGAGGACTCGCTTCATGTCATGGTTTCCTCCGCTGTGATGGCCGCGTCCGTCGGCGCACTGGGCAGCTCAGGGGTCGGGCCTAGTAACCGACGGTGAAATGTTTGTTGTCGCCAGGGTTCTCGAGCTCGTCGAGAACGGCCACGGCGAGGTCTTCGGCCGAGATCCGAGACGCGCCGTCGGCGTCGGTGATGAGTGTGGTTGTGCCGCGCCGGTATTCGCCGGTGCGGCGTCCGGGTTCGAGGAGGGCGGGCGGGCTGAGATACACCCAGTCCGCCGAGTGCGCTCGGCAAGCCTCCAGTTGCGCGGCGCTCGCGGCGGCGATGGCTCGGACTGCTGGCGGCACGTATTCCGGCGTGTCGAGAACGAGCTGGCCGGGGCGTCCAGGGACGTGCAGCGGGGCGGCGCCGCCGACCACGAGAATGCGCGTCCCGGTAGTCGTGGCCGCGTCCAGCAGGGCCGTCGTGGTCGCGGTGACGGTGTGTTCCTGCCCGGGCCCGGGACGGGTCGCGGCCACGATCGCGTCCGTCCTGGAGAACAGTCTGCTCATGTGGTCGGGGTCGTTCGCGTCGCCCTCGACGGCGATCACGCCAGATGGCCGGACGCTAGGCCGCCGCATCCGGAATACCGCGACGAGGTCATGGCCTCGGCGTGCGGCTTCGTTGACGACGCGTGAGCCGACCATGCCATTGGCGCCGACGACGGCGATCTTCATTCGAGTGTCCCTTCGGAAACAGAGCGGGTGGGTGCGGGAAGCTGGCCCGCGACGATCGCGGCGAGCGCGAGCGCGAACCCCACCAGTTGGATCGGGCCGAGCGTCTGGCCGAGCAGCAGTGCGCCGAGAACGGCGGCGACCAGCGGGGAAAGCAGGACCAGAACCGCGACCGAGGTGACGGGCAAGGTGCCGATGCCGCGGAACCAGAGGACATAGGCGATCAGGCCGCCGACCAGCCCCAGCCAGAGATAGCCGAGAGCGGCGGTCGGGTCGATCGCGGGAGGCGGCCCCTCGACGAGCACTGTGACCGGCACCAGGAACAGACCTCCGGCGGCGAGCTGCCACCCGGCGAAAGCAGTGGGAGTGGCCTCGGCCGGACGACCCCAGCGCTTGGTGAGCGTCAACCCGAGCGCCATCGAGGCGGCGCTGGCCAGGCCCGCCACGATCCCGCTGGGGTCGAGCGCCGCGGTCGGACCGAGCACCACGACTCCGACACCGACCACACCGGTCACGCCCCAGGCGAGGCGCCAAGCGGACGGCTGCTCACCCAGGACGATCACCGCCAGCATGGCGACGATGAGCGGCTGGGCCGCGGCCAGGGTCGCGGCGACACCGCCCGGCAAGCGTTCAGCCGCGATGAACAGCAGCGCGTTGAGCAGGCCGATGTTCAGCACGCCGAGCACCGCGGCTTTCCACCACCATCCTCCGCGCGGCAGGATCCGGGTGACCGCCAGCGCGATCAGGCCCGCGGGCAGCGCCCGCATGACCGCCGCGAACAGCGGATGTCCCGGCGGCAGAAGCTCGGTGATGACGACATAGGTCGTGCCCCATGACACGGGAGCGATCGCCGTCAGGACGACGCGAGACAGATTTCCCTCGGAAGCACCTCTGCTGGCCCCCTCGGAAACCCGCTGTGCTGCTGGACTATTCACACCGACAATCTCACCGACCAGCAATCAATGAGTCCAACACATGTTTGTCACTCCATCCATCGTGATTCACGATTGATCTATGGAGCTCCAGCAGATGCGCTACGTCGTCGCCGTCGCCGAGACCAACAGCTTCACCCGAGCCGCCGAACGATGCCACGTCGTCCAGTCCGCCCTCAGTCACCAGATCGCCCGTCTGGAACGTGAACTCGGCGCGAGGCTTTTCGAGCGCACCAGCCGCCGGGTGCGGTTGACACCGGCCGGTGCGGCGTTCCTCCCGGCCGCCCGTCAGTGCCTGGACGCCGCCGAGCGCGCGGCCGCCGAGGTCGCCGCGGCGGTCGGGGAGGTACGCGGACGGCTCGCCGTGGGCCTGATCCCCACTGTCGCCGCCGTCGACATCCCGGGCGCGCTGCGCGACTTCCGCCAGCGGTACCCGCACGTGCGCATCAGCCTGCGGGTGGGCGCGAGCGAGGACCTCGCCGCGCAGGTCGAGCAAGGAGCCATCGACGTGGCCTTCCTGGGGCTGCCGACCACAGCGCGACCCCACGGCGTCGCCGCCCACGAACTCGCCCGGGACCGACTCGTCGCCGTCGTCGCACCGCACCATCCACTCGCCGACCACCCAACGGTCGACCTTCGCACGCTCTCTTCCGAGGTCTTCGTGGACCTTCCAGCCGGGACAGCCGGACGTATCCAATCCGACCAAGCATTCTCAGCCGCTGGTCTGGACCGTGACGTCGCCTTCGAAGTGACCACCGCCGACTACATCGCCCGGCTGGTCCGGCCGGGCCTCGCCGTGGCCATGCTCCCCTCCGCCTACGCACCCCAGCTCGACGGCGTAGTCACCATCGAGGTCGCCGACGCCCCGGCCCGCGTGGAATACGTCATCTGGAGCCGCGTCGGTCGCACGCCCGCGGCGACCGCCTTCCTCGCCGTTCTCGGCATCACGGCACCGGATCGACACGAGTCGTGAAGGGGCTCGGGTGCGAAGTGCCCCCGGGGCCACTTCGCACGCACCTGGAGGCGAGGCTCAATCGCAGATCCTCACCGCGTCGCGTGGCAAGGTGCCCCTCGCGTGTCGAGACCCGCGGATGGGGTGTTTTGTCGTGGTCGCCAAGTGTCTAAATGGGGTTGCGTGAGGTGACCTTGGTCTCTGCCGGCGCCGTGCCATGCCTGGGACGCTGTCGATATGAAGGGCGAATTCGTACTGGCGTCAGCAGCGACGGCCGGCGGGGCGGCGCTCGTATACGCCCGGCTGGTGCGACCCCGGCTCTGGCGTTGGGGCGCCAGCGACGAGGAAGTCGCCGGGCCGTTTCCCGGCGCGGAATGGGTTCCCGGCGGCGCACGTGGAGTGACGATGGCCGTCACGATCGGGGCGCCGCCAGATTTAGTCTGGCCCTGGCTAGTCCAGTTGGGCGGCGATCGCGCCGGCTGGTACTCATGGGATCACCTCGACAACGCCGGCGTGTCGAGTGCCCACGCGGTGCACCCTGAGTGGCAAGACCGCGCCGTCGGTGATCGCCTGAAGTTCCGAGCGCCGGGTATCGGGATCATGGACTCCTACGAGATCGCGATCCTCGAACCGAATCGGTTTCTGGGACTGTATTGGTTGAGCGATCTTCAAGGCCACGTCCTAGACCCGAAACAACCCAGACCCAGGGCCTACATGGAAGGGCTGTGGTGCTTCCAGCTGAAAGAGCTCGAGGGCGGTCGAACACGTCTGGTGATCGGGGGGTATCAGGCCACACGACCCCGATGGTTGGAGCGCTTCTACAACTTCTGGATCTACGTTCCGGTCGTCTGGATCATGCAGGCCCGCATGATGGCCGTACTGAAGAGAAACGTCGAACGCGCGGCGCGAAATTCCTGTAGCCAGCGGTGACGCCGAGTTGCGGTGACTGTCGTGAGAAATTGTCAAGGACCGAATCGGGTGCTTCAGGCGACCTCCGTTTCGGTTGATTGGCGCGGTTACGCAGAGGTGACGTCGATGGGGCGTTCGAGCAGTTTCCCCTTGTGGAATTTGGCCCAGGCCCCCACGAGGGCGACCAGCTCGGGGGCGTCGACTCTGCGCCAGCGGGTCTGGGCCGCCTCGAACAGCTTGTAGGCCCATGGCGATTCCGGCCGCGCGAGAGCCTGGCCCGTTGGTGACCTTGGTTCGCAACTGGACCGAGGCGAAGGTCGACCCGATCGGGTTCGTGGTGGCACGTATGGGAGACGCCATCACTGTGCGCGGGCTGGCGCATCCGTGAAGTGGCCGCCCTGCACGCGGCCTCGCGACGGTTGCCGAAACTGACCGACTACCGCAACACCCTGTTCGACACCATGGTCCACGGCCAGGACATCGCGATCCCGCTCGGTCGCGACATCGCCGTCGCGCCCACCGCGGCCGCCGCGGCGGCCGACCGGGCCGTACAGTTCGGGTGGCCGGTGTGGGGCCGTCACCGCCTGGACGGAATCCATCTGAGCGCAACCGACGTCGACTGGGAATACGGCAACGGCAGCGAAATCCGCGGACCTATCGCAGCCATCCTGCTCCTGATCACCGGCCGCACCGCCACGCTCGACCAGGTGACCGGAGACGGCATCGAAAGGCTGATCCGCCAGCTGGCCTGACCATGGCGCAGTGCCGTGGTCGTAGACGGCATGCGCGGATGTTCGGACCTGGCGACTGGATTTCCGGAAACACCACCGACGAGGCGCCACTGTGCGACATAGTTGTAAACGCTTGCGTACCCCACTTATACGCGAGCGCACCCAACTCCATGTTCGTGAATCGGATCAGAGACTTCATGAGGACGAGCACATCTCCCGCGGCGGCACGCGCCGTCGCCATCACCGCCCTGATCGTCGGCACCGCAAGCGGATTGCCCCCAACGGCCTACGCCGACAACCCGCCCGGAGGGGATTCCCCAGCGGTGATCACTGTGAATACCACGGCAGACGGGGTCGCGGCCGATCCGCGGAGCGGGCTATGCCGTACCGTCGCCGGGACCTGCACACTGCGCGCAGCAGTCCAGGCCGCCAATGCCAGGCCAGGGAGCACAGTCGTGGTGCCCGAGGGGCGCTACCTCTTGACCATCCCTCCCGACCCACAGAAAGTGCAGGGCCGCAACCCCGATGCGACTACGGGCGACCTGAACCTCACCGCGCCGACGACGCTTCGTGGCGCGGGACGCGACCGGACGGTGCTGGACGCCAACGGGATCGACAGGGTGCTCAGCATCTCCGCGCCCGTGACGTTGACGGCGTTGACCGTGACCGGTGGAGTCACCGCCCAGCACGAGATCCCGTACTACGACACCGGCGGCGGCGGAATCTCCAACTCGTCGAACCTCGTCCTCGATGATGTCGTGGTCCGGGGCAACAGCGCTGGATACGGCGGCGGGATCTTCAACGTGCCGGGATCGGATCTCCAGACCAGGAATACGACCATCACCGGCAACACATCCGGCGAGGCGGGCGGCGTGCGATGCGATAACACCTGCACCTTCACCAACTCGACGATCTCCGACAACCGCGTGATCAATCCCGGAGTGTGGTACCGCCCAGGTGGATTCGCCGGACGCGGCGGCGGCGTGGACGTCCGGGGCCGCGGCGTGGTGACTTTCGATCGTGCCACCATCACCGGAAACAGTGCCTCCGACGCGGGCGGCGGCATCAACGTAGCGCCCGCCTACCTCGACACCCTCCCCCGCCAGGTGACGGATGTGGTCGATGTTCCGTTCGGCACCGTGATATTGCGGAACTCCACCATCACGGGGAACACATCCGGTACCGCCCTGGCCAACTGCGCAAAGGTGTTCGCGAGGATCGTCTCCGAAGGCGGCAACACCGGCGACGATGCTTCCTGCGACCTCACCGGTCCAGGCGACAGAAGCGTGCCCTAGTGCGGATACCGTGATCGGATGTGCGGTGACGATCTACTGGAGCTCTGGCAACAATGTTGGCCGCTGTGTCCCCCGTTGGCTGATGAGCTCAAGCATGCCTATCGGGATCGATGGGTACGGTTCCATAGCCTGCCCGGGTCGAAGCGCTATCCAGAAACTGCTGGCGAATACAGCATTGTGCTCGACCGATACAACACGGTCCTGGACGAGTTGTTCGCCGGGCAAGAGGTCTACCTCATCACGTGCGACTGGTCCAACCGTCCCGCGCCAGGCACGCGGCCCGATGACCACGCACAATGGCATCCCGGTGCCCGCTACTGGACCTCGGTCTGCAATGACCCGGCCGAGACCGACGCCGAGTTCATCTCCTACACCCACCTGTTCGTCAGCCAGATCCCCTGGCAGCACGGCGCTGTCGATGACCTTCTGCGCGCCGTCGCCGACGACGACACCGCAGGGGTCATGATTTGCGATTCGTCCTTGGAACGGATTCACCATCCCTACGATGGCGGCACGGATGTTCTGCTGCCCACTGCCGCCGAACGTGACACGCTGATGCATCGGCATGCGAGCTGGCTTTCCCATCACCCCAACGGTTTCTGAGCTCGCCGTGACAACAGCCGCTCGATTTCCTGGCAGCGGCGGACTTTCGCGCGATGCCGGAGCAAGCCCACATATCCGGGGCGTAACAGCAACCCTCCCGGATCCGACCTACCCGGCAGAGCCAATTCGGGAGGGCATTCGGATGAGGACGATCATCGGCACGGTTTTCGCGGCGATCTTGGTGACCGGTGTGGTCACGGGATGCCAGAGCACCGCGACGCCATCGGCGACCGGACAGCCGACGCCCGGCACATCGGGCCGAGCAACCGCGTCCGCCACCGCCGCACCGACTGGTTCGGACTCGACGCAGGACACACCGGTGCAGCGGCCGCCGGTGACCACGCGCACGCAGGCCGATGACGGCCCTGCCACCGCAGGTAAGGGCAGGTGCGTCGATCTGAACTCGGGCGTGGTCAACAGCGCGATCACATCGCTCGGCCCTTCGGTTGGCGGTGACCCGTACATCATCGACAGCGCCACCGACGCGCCGGTCGGCTCCTGCCCGCAGCTGCTCTGGGTGCTTGCGGCAACGCCGCGCGGCACGGCCAGCTCGCCCTACCATGTGCTGTTCTTCGACCACGACGGGTATCTCGGCACCGCGACGCTGAAGGCGACGTCGTACACGAGCGTGGCCGGTTCCTCCGACCGCGGTGTCCAGGTGCGCTATCGCTGGCTGACCGGCAACGATGCCAACTGCTGCCCCTCGGGCGGTCCGGTGGTCGTCACCTACACCCTCGACTCGGACGGCCGCAAGGTCACCCCGAACCCGTCGATCCCGGACGAGGTCGCCGATCCCGGCGCTCACCGCTAGGGACCGGCTCGACGGGGTCGAGTTGGGCCAGAAAGTGTCACCCATCGGCGGCAGACGTCGCCAAACCGAGCAGCGCGCGGTGGATGTACAGCACGGTGTCCTCGAGCTCGAGCAAGTCGCCTCCGGCGCGGAGGGTTCGGCGGACGGCCTCGTTGGTCGCATCGGTCACCGCGAGATACGCGTAATCCGGCACCGATGGATCGACGGGGCCCGCCGCTTCACGCCACGATCGGATGAACCCGGCGAACCAGCGCTGGCATCGTTCGAACGACTCAACCGCGCGCGACCCGGCCACGGCGGTCTCCAGATAGAACGAGCGGGCGAACGACGGTTCGTCCCGCAACAAGGTGAGATATTCGCGGATGCCGAGCCGCAGAGCCTCCAGCGGCTCGACCGGTTCGGCGAACACCTGCCGCATCACGCGCTCGAGATGCTCGATCATCAGATCCCGGCCCGCCTCGGCCGCGGCGAGGAAGCATGCTTCCTTGTCGTGAAAATGCTGGTAGAACGTCCGACGCGAAACCTTCGCCGCCGCCGCGATATCCGCGACCGTCACGGTGAGATAGCCGCGATCCGCGACGACGACCGTCACGCCGTACAAGAGCCGCTGCCGCTGCGACCCGGTTACCAGATCACGCGCTAGACCGTGCGGCCCGTGCGGCAACTCCGTCAGCGTCGGCTCCAGCAACTTCTTCCGCTCCACCCGGACCTTCATATCAGGCACGCCGTGAGCTGGTGCGGTCACATCGGACGAAACGGCTGGCGAACCACCTCGGGCGGCCGACGCATCAAGCGATCAAGGCTTCGAGCCACGGGTGCCCGGGGCAGACGCGAGACAGCCATTCGGACAGCCGGGACCTTTGTGATCGGTCCATCGCGGGTAGCACGCGCCGGAAGTCGGCTTCGTCTTTGTCACGGCGTGCTTTCGCCTTGAACAGGAGTGCGACCTCAGGAGCCGTGTAGGGAATGCCCTCGCTGGTGTGAAGGATCAGTTCTTCGTAGGGCAGGGTGATCGACGGGTCACGGCGGCACACCCATCGATCGCCGACGTGCAGCTCACGAAACACGTCGACGCGATAGCGCCCGGTCGCGGGTTCGCGCAGCCAGGTCTGATGATGTTTCGCCGCCTCCGCCGGAAACGGCCAGACCCGCCCGTCGCCGACCACGTCCCACTCGAAGCCGGGGAAAGCAGCGGCAACCTCGCCGAATCCGGCTGCCGGGACGGCGATTTCCAGATCACTGTGCTTCCGGGCGTCGCCTCCGGTGAACAGGTCGAGCGCCCACCCAGCCGCTATACACCACGGGACCGTGACACCCGACATCCGTTCCGCGACTTCGGCGGGCGTCCACGCCGCCCAGAGCTCAGCGGCTTCCTCGGCCGAAAGCAGACGCCCCGCCACCTCAGGCAGTCGCATTCTCGGCGGCGCGTCCGGCCAACTCGCCGTCAATGACGCCCGCCGTGAAGACATCCCACTCACCCGGGGTGAACAGCAGCGCCGGGCCGGTCGGATTCTTCGAATCCCGGACACCGACCCGGCCGCCGTCAAACCACGCCACTTCGACGCACTCGGTCTGGCCGCCGCTGTAACTGCTCTTGAACCACTCCACACTGGACAGGTCAACGCTGGTCACGCTCGAGCTCCTTTGTCAGGCGGGGCGATGGAACTCGCCGTCGATGACGCCCGCCGTGAAGGCATCCCACTCACCAGGGGCGAAGACCAGCGCCGGACCTGTCGGGTTCTTCGAGTCGCGAACACCGGCGCCGCCTTTGTCAAGCCACGCCACCTCGACGCAGTCGGTCTGGCTGCCGCTGTAGCTGCTCTTGAACCAAACAGCTTTGGACACATCAACCTTCATGCTCACACCTTCGCCATCCACCGCAGCGAGTCACGCGGTTACCCCCACGATGGTCAGGGCCGGTTGAACTCGCCGTCGTTCACGCCTGCGGTGAAAGCGTCCCACTCACCGTGGCTGAAGACCAGCGCCGGACCGGTCGGGTTCTTCGAGTCACGAACGCCGACACTGCCCTCCGGCAGCCACGCTACCTCGACACAATCACTCTGGCTGCCGCTGTAGCTGCTCTTGAACCACTCGGCTCCGGATAGGTCAATGCTGGTCACGTTCATACTCCTTCGTCACCCGGCGAAGCAGGTCCCGGGTCTGCCTATCGTCCAGCGATACGCTCCGAATGGCCGAAGCAAGCTCACTATAGAGCCGTACCTCGTCCGGCTTCTCCAGGTACACGTCCGGGGTCGGCCCTCCTTCCATGAACACAACCGGCGGCTCGATAGGCTTGCCCTTGGAATTCGTATCGAACTCCACAACGGTGAACGAACCGTGCGGCATGCCCCAGATCAGCCCCGCGCCATACGGGACTATCCGCAAGACGACGTTGGGCAACTTGGAGATCTCGGCCAAGTGGCGAAGCTGAGACACCATGACCTTTCGGCCACCGACCACCCGGTACAGCGCCGACTCGTGAAGTAGTACTTCCAACATGACCGGGTTCACCTTGCGGGTGACGATGGCTTGTCGCTTGAGTCGGAGTTCCACTCGCCGGTCGATATCAGCGCAGTCGTTGAATCCCGGATATGCGCCGATGACAGCGCGTGCATAGTCAGGAGTCTGCAACAGTCCCGGAACGTGTTCGTGGTATGTGACCAACTGTCGCGCAGCCGATTCGAGCCCGACGTACATGTTGAACGCGGTGGAGTACAGGCCCCCGTATGCGTGATACCAGCTCTGCGTCCTGCCGAGATCCGCGAGGTCTATCGCGCGCTGGGTGTCTTCTGGACTCACTCCATAGAGCTCGCACAGAGCGCGGACGTCTTGCTTGCGGACCTTCTGCGTCTGGCCGGTCTCGATGCGCTGGAGGGCGGGCGGGGATAGGTCGACCAGCTTCGCCGCGGCGGCGAGGGTGAAGCCGCTCGCCTCGCGGGCCTCGCGCAGAAAACGCCCGAGTTGACGTCTCGGCAGTGTCGAACTCGGTCCGGTGTCGATGGTGTCATCGTCAATACCGCTGGTCATGGCCTCCCCTTCATCGCGGAATCGGATCGGATCACACACGAAATCGGGTCAGTTCTACTGCACTGTCGGATGACTCCGTACAGTTTCGGATGAATTGCTGTCGGTCATCCGATTTCCCTGAAACCGATCTGTCACTGGTGGTGTGCTTGGTCATGGCGTCCGAGTGACACCACAAGTTCGTAGACCCAACTCCCAACTTGCGGGAGCCGCAACAGCTTCGACTATCCCCCGTTGACTTCCCAGGAACCAAGCTAGCGGGTGTAGCGAGTTGGTGCCGGTTGCCCGGACGCCTGACGAACCAACCCACCGACCACGTTCCGGGGGAACCATGACCTACACCCACATCATCAAACCACCACCCACCGACATCATTGCGCCGCCAATGACCGGCCGGCCGAAGGCAATTGGGTTCGTGCGCGGCGACGTGTCCGGACCGCACGCGCCGCGTCATGCGAACGAGGTGCAGCGGCACGCCCGCACGCTGGGCTACCAGTACGTGTACACGGTCCGCCCGCCAGCCGACGAGCGCGAGCCGATCCGGTACGCGCTCGGCATGGCCGCTGGGCTGGGTGTCGAGATCATCGTCGTGTTCGATCTGGAGCACGTGAACAACCAGCCCGCGCTGATCTGCGACGAAGGCTACGACCTGGAAACCGTTTCACCGCACGGCACATGGGCGCGATCGGCTTCCGGTATCGAGATGGGAGCAGCGTGATGAGCGAAGTCACTCTCGTCACCCCGCCGAGCATCTGCGGCCTCGCCGAGACCGAGTTGGCGCACCGGCAAATGCAGCGGCATCGCACGTGCCGGATTGATCGCTGCGCATGGAAGTGGGTCGCGTACTGCACGCTCGTCCACTACGGCCGGGTCAAGCCGCCGGAATTGAGCCCGCGTGAGCGTGCATACCTGCGCGGCATCGCCTTTCCCGCCGACAACAGCGACCACGGATCACGTCCTGAGGGCATGCCGAAAGCCCAGACGTTTCAACAGGTTCTCGATGGGCTCAGCGCTTTGGCACGCGACATCGCATCGGACGAAGGGGACGCGCGGTGACCGACAGCGGGCCGCTCCTGCCATCCAAAACTCTTGTGCTCGAAGCATGCACGGGCAGCATCCGCCAGCCGCACCCGGTCCTGGAGGCAGCGTACGAACTCGCCGCACTCCACGAGGCACGCTTGGACACCCCGTACGCGGCACGGCAGGAAATCGACCACCATCGCACGAGGCTGACCCGGCACATCGACCGCTGGGTCGCGTCCGCATTGCCGCAGGCACTGGGCGCGGCGTACATGCACACCGAAACGATCGGCGCGGTAGTCGACCGCCTCGCCAAATACTCCGTGCTCGCCCACACCGCATTGCACCACGACACACAGGAGCCGCACATCCACTACGTATGGCAACAACTCGCCGAACTCTCCCTCGGCTACAGCGATCTGTCCTTCGAACTGGCCGCGGGAACGCGCCGCCTCCCTAATCTGGTTGTGGCGCAGTGAAACCGCCATCCACATCCCATCTCTATGATGAGCACGATGAAGCTCCGCAGCCGCCCGGTCCTGGTCGCCCTGATATACATCGTGACCTCGATCTTTGTCGGACCGGCCATCTACCTGACCGGTTACGGCCTGCTCCAGAACAGTGATCACTGTGGGGGCGGCAACCGCCTTGTTGTGCCCGACCGCGTCATCGGTGACACCACCGAGGCCACGCCGCTATCACCGACATCCGAGGAGATCGAGCGCCGCAACGTCACCACCTCGGGCCATCGGCTCGACACAGTGACACGCGGAGTGGACTTTATTGCCGTGCAGGCTTTTCGGGTCGCCGCCCCCGGGATCATGCTGGCGAGCGGAATTTTCCTGATGACCTGTCTGCTGACCAACCGCTCTCGGATCGGCCGTTCCCGGCTCATCCTGAGCAGTGTCGGGGTTCTCTTCATGATGTTCGGGTACGGGCTCACCCTGGCTACTGGTCTGACGAACACCTCCTGCACGTAGGCGCTCGGGCAGCCGGAGCCCGAGCTGGTCGCCCCGCCCCGAATCACGGATGCCTTCGAGCGCCCACTCACCACACACGTGAAACGGTCCCACCGTATTCCCGAAAGCCCGACGCCCACCCCGACGGCTGGGGTCCGCACACACGAAACAGCCCCACCAGGATTTCCGGTGGGGCCGTTCCCGTAGTTCTCGGATCAGTGCTTCTCGGGTCCGAGGTAGTACTCGAACACCAGCCCGGCCGCGGCGGCCAGGACGCAGACCACGCCGATGCCGATCAGCCACAACTGGAAGAACGCCAGGCCGATGGCGGTCACCGAACCGGCGGCGGCCAGCGTGATGGGCCAGAAGCTGCCGGGCGAGAAGAAGCCCAGGTCGCCCGCGCCGTCCACGATCTCGGCGTCCTCGTAGTCCTCCGGGCGCAGGTCGAGACGGCGTGCGACGAACCGGAAGTACGTACCGATGATCAGCGACAGGCCCGCGGTCAGCACCGTGGCCGTGGTGCCCGCCCACTCGACGCCGGTGCGCGACTGGCCGGTGAAGAAGCCGTACACCACCGCCACGATGATGAAGAACACCGTGAGCAGTTCGAAAATCCGCGCTTCGATCTTCATGTCAGATCAGTTCCTCACTTGCTCTCGGCCGGGGCCGCGCTCTTGACGTCGCGCTTGGTGTTGAACGGCTCGGTGGAGGTGGCGACGGGGGACTCGCCGATGGACTCGAGCGCCTCGGCGTTGGTCTTGCCCGCCTGGCGCGCGTCCAGGTACTTGGTGAACTTCTCCGGCGTCACCGCCCGGACCTCGAAGTTCATCATCGAGTGGAACGTGCCGCACATCTCGGCGCAGCGGCCGACGAACGCGCCTTCCTTCTCGATCTTGGTGATCTGGAAGACGTTGTCGGAGTTGTTCTCCTTCGGGTTCGGCATCACGTCGCGCTTGAACAGGAACTCCGGCACCCAGAAGGCGTGGATGACGTCCGCGGCGGCGAGCTGGAACTCGATGACCTTGCCGGTGGGCAGCACCAGGACCGGGATCTCGCTGCTGGAGCCGATCGTCTCGACCTTGTCGTAGTGCAGGTAGGACAGGATGTCGTTTTCCGGCTTGCCGTGCACCGGGCCCGGCTGCGGGTGACCGTCCTTGGTCCGCTCCGCGTACGCCTCGAGCTGTTCCTGGCTCAGCGCCTCACGCGTGGTGTCGATGCCGTCGAACTTGTAGCCGTCCTTGAAGTCGACGTTGCGGTAGCCGAACTTCCAGTTCCACTGGAAGGCGGTCACGTCGACCGTGACGTCGGGGTTGCTCACCTTCTCGTGCACGTAGTTCTGCACGACCACGGTGAAGTAGAACAGCACGGCGATGATGACGAACGGGATCGCCGTGTAGGTCAGCTCCAGCGGCACGTTGTAGCCGGTCTGGCGCGGGAACTCCGGCGAGTCCGCCTTCTTGCGGTGGAAGGCGACGGTCCAGAAGGTCAGGCCCCAGACCAGCACGCCCATCGCCAGCGCGGCGATGACCGACCAGGTCCACAGTTCCCGCATCCGGGTGGCCTGCGGCGTGACACCCGAGGGCCAGCCGAACCGCAGCCAAACATTGTCGATCGAGCAGCCCGAGACGAACAGCGCGGTGATCCCCAAGGACACCGCCAGCCCGGCCCGCCGAAGGATGCGGCCCTGCCGACCCTTCACGGGTCGTGCCCCGATCTCTTCGCTCGCCTTGTGCGCCACGCTCACGCCTTCCTGGTCGCCACACATTCCGACAGTGCATCCTCAGGGCTGCGATCGGCCCTGACGATACGTCCTAAGCTCGTTTCTCCGGCACCCCTCCGGGCCTGCGCTTTCCCGCGCGGGTCGCCTGAGAGAGACCTGAGTACTACGCAGCGTAGACCAAACGGACGCCCCGTTCGTCGTCGGGTCCGCTTCGACACCTCGCCGAGCGCGGCCGGGTCACCGTCACCAGCGCTTCCAGCCGGGACGCGGTGCGCACGACGCGCGAACGCGCCATCTGGGGCATACTCGGACACTGGATTTCGTCCCCTTGCGCTCCGTCCGGTGAGCGCGTATCCCGACTGCGAGAAATGAGGTTGCCGACGCCGTGTGTGGACTGCTCGGATTCCTGGCATCTGACGAGGCGGCACCTGGCACGGTGGAGCAGGTCTACGAAGCCTTGCACTGCGTGCGCCACCGCGGCCCGGACGAGCGCGGCACCTGGCACGACGATCGCCTGATCTTCGGCTTCAACCGCCTGTCGATCATCGACATCGAGCACTCCCACCAGCCGCTGCGCTGGGGTCCGCCCGAGCAGCCCGAGCGCTACGCGCTCACCTTCAACGGCGAGATCTACAACTACCTGGAGCTGCGCGCGGAGCTCGCCGAAGCGCACGCCGCCGAGTTCCCGGACGGCAAGATCTTCCAGACCGAGGGCGACAGCGAGGCGATCGTCGCGGCCTTCCACTACTGGGGACCGGAGGCGGTGCGGCGGCTGCGCGGCATGTTCGCGTTCGCGATCTGGGACACCGAGACCGGAGAGCTGTTCCTCGCCCGCGACCCATTCGGCATCAAGCCGCTGTTCCTGGCCACCGGGCCGGGCGGCACCGCGTTCGGCAGCGAGAAGAAGAGCCTGCTGGAACTGCTGCCCGCGCTGAAGCTGAGCGACGCGCTGGACCCGCGCGCCTTGGAGCACTACACGGTGCTGCAATACGTGCCGGAGCCGGAGACGCTGCACAAGGATGTGCGCAGGCTCGAATCGGGCAGCTACGCCACCGTCCGCCCGGGTGCCGCGCCCGCGATCACCCGATACTTCACGCCGAAGTTCCCGGTGCGTCCGTTCGCCCCCGGCTCGGCGCAAGCCCGCTACCGGGAGATCGCCGAGGCGCTCGAGGACTCCGTCGCCAAGCACATGCGCGCCGATGTGACCGTCGGCTCGTTCCTGTCCGGCGGCATCGACTCCACCGCGGTCGCCGCGCTGGCCATGCGGCACAACCCGAAGCTGATCACCTTCACCACCGGGTTCGAGCGCGAGGGCTACTCCGAGGTCGACGTGGCCGCCGAGAGCGCCGAGGCGATCGGCGCGCGGCACGTCGTCAAGGTGGTTTCGCCCGCCGAGTTCGCCCAGGCGATCCCGGAGATCGTCTGGTACCTGGACGACCCGGTCGCCGACCCGGCGCTGGTCCCGCTGTATTTCGTCGCCAAGGAGGCCCGCAAGCACGTCAAGGTGGTGCTCTCCGGCGAGGGCGCCGACGAGCTGTTCGGCGGCTACACCATCTACCGGGAACCCTTGTCGCTGAAGCCGTTCGAGAAACTGCCCCGCGGGCTGCGCAGGCTCGCGGGCAAGCTGTCGGACCGGATCCCGGACGGCACCAGGGGCAAGAGCCTGCTGCACCGCGGCTCGCTCACCCTGGAGGAGCGCTACTACGGCAACGCGCGCAGCTTCAACGACGCCCAGCTGCGCGCCGTGCTGCGCGAGTTCCGGCCGGAGTGGACCCACCAGGACGTCACCGCGCCGCTGTACGCCCAGTCGCGCGGCTGGGACCCGGTCGCCCGCATGCAGCATCTGGACCTGTTCACCTGGCTGCGCGGCGACATCCTGGTCAAGGCCGACAAGATGACCATGGCCAACTCGCTGGAGCTGCGCGTTCCGTTCCTGGACGCCGAGGTGCTGAAGGTGGCCGAAGGGCTGCCGTTCGACCAGAAGATCACCAAGGAGACCACCAAGTACGCGCTGCGCCAAGCGCTGGAGGGCATCGTCCCGCCGCATGTGCTGCACCGCGCCAAGCTGGGCTTCCCGGTCCCGCTGCGGCACTGGCTGCGCGGCACGGAACTCTACGACTGGGCCCAGCAGCAGATCGCCGAATCGCAGACCGACCACCTGCTGAACAAGCCCGCGATCAGCGAGATGCTGGTCGCGCACCGCGCCGGGAACGCCGATCACAGCCGCAGGCTGTGGACGCTGCTGGTGTTCATGGTGTGGCACGGCATCTTCGTCGAGGACCGGATCAAGCCGGAGATCCAGGAGCCGGTGTACCCGGTGTCGCTGTAAGCGCCCGGCGACTGCGCCAGCCGCCGCTGCAAACCCATAACGCGACAACCACTCGGAGTGACCCGCCGCCATCATCGACGGCGAGGGGACTGCTGCACGATCCGGTGACAGTTTCGCGCACGGCCGTCCATGAACCGTCAGCAACGCAACCGTACATCGCCCCGGCCAGCCATCCGGCCGTGCGTCACCTCTCGCCCGGGACCCGCAGGTTCTCGATGATCCGATTGACGTTGTCGGTACACGCCAGGTCGATGGGCTTCTGTTCGACGTCGGCGATCACGGCCCTCAACCGTTCGAGCGTCTCTTCGAGTCGCTGCCGCAGCTGCTCGATCGCGGCGGCCTTGGTCCGGAGAGTGTCGAGCAGTCCGGCCCGGTCCCACTCGCCCGGCCGGGTAAGGGGGAGCAGCGCGCGCATCTCTGTAATGGTGAATCCCGCCAGCTGCGCGTATTCGACGATTTCGAGCGTCTGCACCGCCTGCTCGTCGTAGAGGCGATAACCGGCCTCTGTCCGGCGGGCAGGTGTGATCAGACCGGCGGTTTCGTAGTAGCGGATCCGCGATGTCGACATGCCGACCCGAGCCGCGAGATCCCCGATCCTCATCACAATCCCTTGACCTTAAACCATGGTTGAAACTTTAGACTCGCCGGACCACCGATCAGAACAAACCACCCCGCATCCGCGGCCTTGCACCCCGCAACGCGAAGACGACCGACAAGGTCCTGGCCGGCCTCGGAATCCCGGTGCGAGGCTGCGGAGAGAGAGCGACCGATGACCACAATTTTCTCCCCACTGGTACTGCCGAACGGCTCGACCCTGCCGAACAGGCTGGCCAAGGCAGCGATGGAGGAGAACCTCGCCCACACCGGCCAGGTTCCGGACCGGCGACTGTTCACCCTGTACCGGCGGTGGAGTCATGGCGGTGCAGGCCTGGTCATCACCGGCAACGTGATGGTCGATTCCCGAGCGATGACCGGCCCCGGCGGCGTCGTACTCGACGAAGCCTCACCGCTGCAACCCTTCGCGCAGTGGGCGGCCGCGGCAAAGTCCGGTGGAAGCCAGGTGTGGATGCAGATCAACCACCCTGGGCGGCAGGTCTTGGCCGACATGCCCGGTGTATGCCTGTCACCATCCGACGTCCCGATCGATGTGGGACGACAGTCCAGACGATTCGCACCACCGATCCCCATGACCGAGGCGGACATCGAGCAGACGATCGACCGGTTCATCACTACCGCGCGACGCGCCGAACACGCCGGATTCGACGGCGTCGAGGTCCACGCCGCGCATGGCTACCTCCTGTCGCAGTTTCTGTCACCGCTGACCAACACCCGCACCGATCGATGGGGCGGCTCACTCGAGAACCGGGCACGGGCGCTGATTCGCGTCGTCACCGGGATCCGGGCAGCAGTCAGCCCGTCCTTCGCCGTCGCGGTCAAACTCAACTCCGCCGACTTCCAACGCGGCGGCTTCGACCTCTCGGATGCCGCGCAACTCGTGACGCTGCTCAACACACTCGGCGTCGACGCGGTGGAATTGTCGGGCGGCAGCTACGAAAGCCCCGCCATGCAGGGACGACCCCAAGACGGCCGGTCGATGGCCCGGGAGGCGTACTTTCTGGAATTCGCCAAGGACCTGCTCGAGGTCGCGACCGTCCCGCTGATCCTGACCGGAGGTATTCGACGACGTGAGGTGGCCCAGAACGTCATCGACACCGGAGTCGCCGTCGCCGGTATGGCCACCGCGCTCGCGGTGGCCCCTGACCTACCTCGTCAATGGCGAGCAACGACAGCCCCGGACGCGCCCGCTCTGAAGCCGATCGGCTGGAAGGACAAAGCACTGGCCTCGTCGGCACGCCTAGCCCAGGTTCGACACCAACTGAGACGCCTTGCCGCGGACCGTGACCCTCGACCCGACGCACGTCCCGAGCTGGCCTTCGTGCTGGACCAACTGTGTCGCCGACGCGCTCTCGCGCGCTATTCCGGCTGGCTGGAAGCCAGAAAGCCCAGACAGTTGCCGTCCACGAGCTAGCACTCCCCTGTTGGGCGCCGATCCAGCGGGGGCGGACTACATCCGAGGCGCAGACCGCGCAGGTGTCGGCGGTGACGCGCGCTCAGCGGGTTACGTCCACATCGGCGGCGAGCTGAGCCCGTCCGCCCCGGCCGCGACCGTGTGGATGGACGCGTGGAGCTGGATGTCAGGCGGATCGGAAGCTGCCGGGCGGGTGCCCCGTGGTCCGGCGCAGGAGCCGATTGAGCGTGGAGGCATCGGCGAGTCCGATCGCTTGCGCGACGTCGGCGACGCTGCGGTTCGGGTCGCGCAGGAGATCGAGCGCGGCTTCCACTTTGATGCGCTGGACGAACTGGATCGGTGACAGTCCGGTCGTTGCCTGTATTCGGCGCGCCAGCGTCCGTGTGGAAAGGTGGGTGGCTGCGGCGAGTTCGGTCAGGCGAATCGGGCGGTCGAGTCGCTCGAGCACGAACTTTTCGATGGCGGCCAGATCCGGGTCGACCTCGCGATAGACGGCGCTGCGCCGGAAGGGCGTCTGCGAAACCCGAGGTGCCACTGCGATTCTCGACGCGACCGTCTGGGCGGTGGCGGATCCGAAGGATTCTTCGATGAGCGCCAGCAGCAGGTCCACGTGGCCCAGCGCGGCGCCTGCGGTGATCACCGGTCCGTCGCGGACGAGCATCCGGTCGGCGTCCACGTGGCAAGCCGGGTACCGGCGGGCGAACAAGCCGGCCAGCCACCAGGTCGTGGTCACGTTCCGGCCGGCCAGGACGCCCGCCTCTGCGGCGAGAAAGGTGCCGGTACAGGAGGCTGCGATGCGGGAGGCGCCCGCGTCGGCAAGCCATTGGGCCGCCGCGCGCGCATCGCGCTCGCCGAGGCGGCGTTCGATCTCGGTGGCTCCGGAATCGCCTATCCCGGGGATCACGACCCACGGGCGCGCCGGACCGGTCTCGGACAAGGGCGTGGCGGGTACCGACAGCCCGCCGCGCAAGGCGATCGCACCGTTGGTGCCGCCCACGATCCGGACGTCCACCGCGGGTTCCTGCGCCAGGGCGTGGCTGCGAGTCAGTGCTTCGGCGATGTCGACTGTGGCGGCCACGCCCACCGGCCCGGAACCGGGGACCACCAGCACATCTATCGAAAGCATGTGGCAAGAATAGCCAGATTCTTGTCAATCCTGCCACTTCCGGCTCGCATGGATGATTTCTAGCGTGGGTCGCATGCCTCTTCTGCATATCCGCACCTCGGCGGGCGCTTTCACCGCCGCCGCCATCGACGCGCTGGTGGCGCGGCTCACCGAAGCGAGCTGGCGCGCGGAATCCATTCCCGACACTCCTGAGACGCGGCTGCGTTCGCTGGCCGTACACGACGAGATTCGGCCCGGTCGTACCTACTGCGGCGGATTTGCCGCGGACCAGGTGGTCGCGCTGGTGCTCGTGGAATTCACGGCCAGCGAAGGTGTTCTCGACCCGGTGCGTCGGGACAGGTTCGCCGCTGACCTCGAACGCGCCGCGCGGGACACCGCGACCGGCCTGGACGGCCGGAGGCTGGTCACCTCGGTGACCTTCGATGAGGTGCCCGAAGGTCGATGGGGGCGCGGCGGGAGGATTGTCCGGTTGCCCGAGATGGCAGCCGCGGCGGGCTTCGAGCATCTGAGCGAAATCGCCGCCCGATGAGCATCGCCACCAACCCCCGTATCCGGCTCGGCGCATTGGCCGAGTGGCCCGCGATCCGGCAAGCGCTGGATCTGCTCGACAAGCCCGGCTCACGTCATGCCATTCCCACCCCGGCCGCGATCGTCGACCTCACGGCGCTGCGCGGCAATCTCGAGCGAGCGGCCGAGGTCTGCCGTGATGCCGGTGTCGCGCTGCGTCCGCACGCCAAGACCCACAAGTGCGCAGACCTCGCCCGCCTGCAACTCGCTGCTGGCGCGGTTGGCGTCTGCGTGGCCAAAGTCGGTGAGGCCGAGGCCCTCTTCGGCGCTGGAATCGACGACATCCTGGTGACCTCCCCGATCGTGGGGAGATCGGTGGCGACGCGGGTGGCCGATTTGGCGGCCGCGGGTGCGTCGGTCACCGTGACTGTGGACCATCCCGCTGGGGTAACAGCCCTGGCGGCGATGGCCCGCACTCCCATCGACGTCCTGGTCGATGTCGATGTGGGGTTGGGCCGTAGCGGTGCGCCGGATCCGGCCACAGCGCTACGAGTGGCGGCAGCCGTCGCCGCCGCACCGCAGCTGACCCTGCGCGGCGTCCAGGGATACGGCGGCCATTGGCAGCACATCTGCGAGCCTTCGGAGCGCCACGCCGCGGTAGCCGAGGGGATGCAGCGGCTCACGGCGGCGATCGAGCTGCTCGACCGCCATGGTCACGACACGACCGTCCGCACGGGCGGAGGTACCGGCACCCTCGAGGCCGACATCGCCCTCGGCGTGTTGACCGAGCTGCAGCCGGGGTCCTACGCCGTCATGGACGCTCAGTACCACGGAATAGCCGGTTGCTGGGTCCGCGGTCTGCGGCAAGCGCTGTTCGTCGCTGCCACGGTCACCGGTGCGACGCGGCACTGGCTGACCGTCGACGCCGGATTGAAGGCCTTCGCCACCGACGCGGGCGTGCCCGTCAGCGATGTCGGGGCATACCTCTGGTACGGCGACGAGCAGGGCCTTCTGCTGACCGACGATCCCGGCAGACCCGCTCTCGGGACATGCGTGGAGTTCACGCCGCCGCACTGTGACCCCACCATCGACCGCTACGACCTCCTGCACGTGGTGGAGGGCGACACCCTGGTCGACCTCTGGCCGGTCCAGGCGCGCGGGCGATCCCAATAGCGCATCTGTTGCCACTACACGGCCACCGCCACGGCGGTAGGCAATCCGATCCACGGTGGGAGGCGAGAATATCGGAATGCGGATCAGGAATGGCGCGCCAGACGATGCGGAATCGATCGCGCAGTTGCACACGGCGAGTTGGCGTTCGGCCTACGCCGGGATGATGCCGGAAAAGTTCTTGACCGGTCCACTGCTCGAGGATCGTTTGACGGTATGGCGTGAACGACTTGCCGATGACCCGACCGCCGCCGGGCTTTTCGTCGCCGAGGAGGATGACGAATTGGTCGGATTCGTCTACCTGACGCCGACTACGGACGGCCGCGTGCTGTTGGACAACCTGCACGCCGCGCCCGGTCGTACGCGTGCGGGCATCGGTACCCGCCTGCTGCACCACGCTCTGGAGTGGGCAGCGGCGCAGTATCCCGGCCGGTTCGTCTACCTCGAGGTCCTCCAAGCAAACACCGCGGCTATCGCCTTCTACGAGCGGTACGGCGGCCGCCGCACAGACGCGCGGACCGCTCACTTCGAGCAAGGCTTCGATCTTCCGGAATTCGAGTACAGCTGGCCGCCGGGATTCGTGCTCCGCTGACCAAGAGAGCCCGGTCGACGGCAAGTCGCCAGGATGACGGGCCGGAGAACCGAAAGGTCCAGCCGGAACCTCGACCCGTCACCAGTGCTGCTTTACCGGCGGCGTCCGCCCGTGAATCCTCTTCCGGCGGCCGAACAGCTGCACCAGACGGTGAACCGGCGATGTGCTGTCGGAACAAAAGAGGCGGACGAGCTCAGAGCAGGGGCTTGATGTCGCCCGCGGCGTCGGGGCCGTAAGCGTCGGTCAGGCGCTGGAGGGCCGTCTCCTTGTTCAGCGACCACTCCTGGGTGCCCATGGTCTCCAGCACCAGCACGGCGATCAGCGAGCCGAGCTGCGCGGAACGCTCCAGGCTCAGCCCGGCGGTGTGGCCGGTGAGGAAGCCCGCGCGGAACGCGTCGCCGACACCGGTCGGCTCGACCTTCTCGAGTTCCGGCACCACGCCGACGGTCACCTCGGTGCCGTCGGCGTCGACGATCCGCACCCCGTCCGGACCCAGCGTGGTGACGCGGATACCGACCTTCTGCGCGACCTCTTCCTCGCTCAAGCCGGTCTTCTGCAGCAGCAGCGCCCACTCGTATTTATTGGTGAACAGGTACGCGGCGCCGTCGATCAGCTGCACCGACTGGTCGCCGTCCAACCGGGCCAGCTGCTGGGAGGGATCGGCGGCGAACGGGATGCCGAGCTCCCGGCACTCCGCGGTGTGACGCAGCATCGCCTCGGGGTCGTTGGCGCCGACCAGGACCAGGTCGAGTTGCCGCGTCTCGGCGAGCTCGGCGATGGAGATGTCGCGGGCCTCGCTCATCGCGCCCGGGTAGAACGACGCGATCTGGGCCATGTCGTCGTCGGTGGTGCACACGAAGCGGGCGGTGTGCGCGCGATCGGAGACCAGCACGGCGGAGCAGTCCACCCCGCGCGATTCCAGCCACTCCCGGTACTCGCGGAAATCCGCGCCGACGGCGCCGACCAGCACGGGCGCGCGGTTGAGCAGCCCCATGGCGTAGGCGATGTTGCCGCCGACGCCGCCGCGACGGATCTGCAGATCGTCGACGAGGAAGCTCAGCGACACATGGTCGAGCTGATCGGCCAGCAGTACGTCGGCGAACCGTCCGGGGAAACGCATGAGATGGTCGGTCGCGATGGACGCGGAAACGGCGATGGACACGTGGCTGAGCCCTTCAACGGTAGGCGGCAGGCGGTCAAAACCGGACTCGCGTCCCGGCCTTACCGTGACGCGAGTCCCTTTCTCACCGTAGCCCACCCGCCTCCCCGAATCTTTAGGCCGTACTAGTGGCGTAGCGCAAGATTCGCGTTCAGGTCCAGCGTTGGTACCGCTTCGGTTTTGGGCGTTCCCGGCGAGTTACCCATGTGCTCACGAAACCAGTCGTCACGTTTCGGGCGCGCCGGGATCGCACTCAGTTGAAGGAGTCGCCGCAGGCGCAGGAGCCGGTGGCGTTCGGGTTGTCGATGGTGAAGCCCTGCTTCTCGATGGTGTCGACGAAGTCGATCGAGGCGCCCTGCACGTACGGAGCGCTCATCCGGTCGACGGCCAGCGTGACGCCGCCGAAGTCGACCGTCAGGTCGCCGTCCAGCGAGCGGTCGTCGAAGAACAGCTGGTAGCGCAGGCCGGCACAACCACCCGGCTGCACCGCGATCCGCAGTGCCAGGTCGTCGCGACCCTCCTGGTCCAACAGTGCCTTCGCCTTCGCGGCGGCGGCGTCGGTCAGAGTCACACCGTGGGTGGCGGTCTCGTTCTGCACAGTCATGAACTCTCCTCGAGGAACCTGTGGTCAACCCGTGAACAGCGCACGGGTGGTCGTGTCGGGTCAACACCACTCGGCTGGCTGCTATTCCCCCATCTTGCCACCACCCCGTCCGCCGCGGCACGCAACCTCCGTGACCCTGCACACTCCCGGCGAATCGGACCGCATTTCTCGCCACGCAGCACATCGAATAGCCTGGTCGATGTGAAATTGTTCCGTCGCGGCGAGTCCAGCACCACCGACGCGACCGCCGAATCGACGGTGGTCACGGACGGCGGCTCGGCCGCAGGTACCACCCGCACGGCGCCGACGGCTACCGCGGGCAAAGGCCGTCCCACCCCGAAACGCCGTGACGCGCAAGGCAAGCGCCGCGGCCCGGTAGCACCCGCTCCGCTCACCGCGAAGGAGGCCCGCGCCCGGCGCAAGGCCGTGCGCGGCAACAAGGAAGAGCGCAAGGCAGCCGCCGCCGAACGGCGCGCCGCCGCCCAGGACCGGCGCGCCCGCATGCTCGCGGGCGAGGACAAGTACCTGTTGCCTCGCGACCAAGGGCCGGTGCGGGCGTTCGTCCGCGACATCGTCGACGCCCGGCGCAACCTGGTCGGCTTGTTCATGCCGATGGCGCTGGTGCTGATCCTGTCGATGTTCCTCGCCCCCGCGCTGCAGACCATCGTCACGCTGGCCATGCTGGTGATGATGCTGTTCATGGCCATCGAGGGCGTCCTGCTCGGCCGCGTGGTGAACAACCGAGTCAGGGAGCGCTTCCCCGACACCACCGACACCGGATACCGGCTGGGCTGGTACGCCTTCGTGCGTGCTTCCCAGATCCGCAAGATGCGCGCCCCGAAGCCGCGGGTCGGCCCGGGCGACGCTGTGTAGTTCTGGCGCCGCCCCCGGCGTCAGCGGTGGTGCGCGGTGCGGCCGAGCATCGCCGCCAGTTCGGAGTGGACCCGCTCGGCGTCGCGGTCGATGACATCGGAGGAGCCCGCGCGGCCCGTGCTGTGGGCGATCAGCGCGGCGGCGGCCACGATGACCGCCAGGGAGACGAGAAAAGTAATCATGGCAGTAATTTTGCGATCAGTGATTTACCGCCGAAAGTGGCCGTGCAGACAATGTCCGCAAAAATACGGCCAGTAGACTGACGGGCATGCTGTCGAAGGTCGCGGTGGTGCTGTCCGAACGGATGGCCATGTTCGAATTCGGGGTCATCTGCGAGGTTTTCGGCCTCGACCGCACGGCCGACGGACTGCCCGCATTCGACTTCCGGGTGTGCGGCGCCGAGCCCGGCGTCCCACTGCGGTCCACCAGTCCGGGCATCACCGTCGCACCGGAGTACGGGCTCGAGGAACTGGCCGAGGCCGATCTGGTCGCCATCTCCGCCGCCGCGGTCGACGGCGGATTCGATCCGCGCGTCGTCGCGGCCGTCCGAGACGCGGCGGCAGCGGGCGCCACCGTGCTCACGGTCTGCTCGGGAGCCTTCCTCGCGGGGGCCGCCGGGCTGCTCGACGGCCGCAAATGCACCACGCACTGGCGTTACGTGGAGAAGCTCGCCGCCGACTACCCGGAGGCCACCGTCGACCCGGACGTGCTGTTCGTCGACGAGGGCGATCTGATCACCAGCGCGGGCACCGCCGCCGGTATCGACGCCTGCCTGCATCTGGTGCGGCGCGAACTCGGCAGCGGCGTCGCCAACGCGATCGCGCGGCGCATGGTGGTGCCGCCGCAGCGCGACGGCGGGCAGCGCCAGTTCATCGAACGCCCGGTCGCGGCCTGCACCTCCGACAGCCTCATCCCGACGCTGGAATGGATGAACGAACACCTCGACCTGCCGCACACCGTCGAGGAACTCGCCGCCCGCGCCAACATGTCCACCCGCACCTTCGCCCGCCGCTTCGCCGCCGAGACCGGAACCACCCCGGTGAAGTGGCTCACCAACCAGCGCATCCTGCTCGCCAAACAACTGCTCGAGGAAACCGGCTTGGGCCTGGAGCACATCGCGACCCGCTCCGGCTTCGGCTCCGGCGCCCTCCTGCGCCACCATTTCCAACGCCTGGTCGGCATCGCCCCCACCGAGTACCGCCGCCGCTTCGGCAGGAACGTGGATACCGCGGCGGAGACGTCAGCCTGAGCGCCCGCAGAGAACGGCAGGCAGCCTTCACAGCGGCAAGCGGCTGCGGCCCGGCACGCTGCCGCGACGCTCGCGAGCGAATCGAACATCCGCGCGCGGACAGCGCCCACTCGACATCTGCGGCGACGCCAACAAACCGCATGGCCGAAGACGTCGACCCGGCTCCCCGCGACATCGCTCGCCACGGCAACCCCGACCTTGACGGAGCAGGACTACCTCGAGGATGTCGCCCACCGACACAACGCGCGAACCTCCAAGGGATCAGCACCCCGCTACGTAGGATCGCGGGCATGCGACTATCCACACGTAACCAACTGCATGGAACAGTCGTCTCGGTCACCCGTGGCGAAGCGATGGCCGTCGTCCGCGTCCGCCTCAACGGCGGCGACGAAATCACCTCCTCGATCACCCGCGACGCCGCCGACGACCTGCAACTCGCCGACGGCTCCCCCGTCACGGTCCTCATCAAATCCACCGAAGTCACCCTCGGGGTCGACTGAACCTCACCTCGCTATCCGATTGATACGGTGCCACCGTGTCGCATAGTTCCTCGCCCGCAGCGCCGCGCCGCATCCTGGTTCTCGGTGGTGCGCGGTCGGGGAAGTCGGCATTCGCCGAGAAACTCGCGGGCGAGGGCGGCGAGACCGTGCGCTATCTCGCCACCGCGGTGCCCGACCCGGACGACCACGATTTCACCGAGCGAATCGCCCAGCACCGCAGCCGTCGCCCGGCCAGCTGGACGACGGTCGAAAGTGCTGATCCAGCAAGAATTCTCGCCGAATCCACGGTGCCGTCCGTGACGCTCGTCGATGACATCGGCACCTGGCTGACCGCCCGCATCGACGCGCGCCAAGCCTGGGAAGCACCGCGCGGAACGATCTCTCCCGACACCGACGCCCTCGTCGCAGCGGTCGCCGCCTACCAGGGCGGCCTCGTCATCGTGACCCCGGAGGTCGGCATGGGCGTCATCCCCGCAACCCGCTCCGGCCGCCTGTTCCGCGACGAGATGGGCATCCTCAACCAACGCCTGGCCCAGGCGTGCGACGAAGCCTATTTCGTCGTCGCAGGTCTTCCCCTCCGCCTGAAATAGCTTCTCCGCACACCCACGTTGCGCTGGCCCCCCAGTTGGTCAGGCCGGGCGGGTGGCGCGGTAGTAGGTGATTCGGCCCATGAGGCGAAGTCGCTGGGACGCTATTTCCGCGCAGTCGAACCCCGCCGCGCGCAGCAGTCGGGGAATCCGGTCGCCGAGGTTGTCGGCGACGTGGCCGTTGCGCAGGGTGCGCCGCGCGACCAGGCCGTCCGCGGCGGTCATGTTGCCGCCGACGTCGACGATGTGCAGCCTGCCACCGGGTCGCAGCACACGCAGAACCTCCGCGGCGGCGGCAGCCTTCACCTCGGGGTCCAGATGGTGCAGCATGATCGACGACAGCACCCGGTCGAATTCGCCATCGCGGTAGGGCAGTTTCTGAGCGTAGCCGTGGTCGAATCGAATTCCGGTCAGCCCACGGGCTTTTCGTTGGGCACGGGCCAGCGCCCGCGGGTCGGGGTCGGAGCCGATCACCTCTGCCGCGGGGCGGGCGCGTTTGGCTCGGATGGTCAGATTGCCGGTCCCGCAGCCGATTTCCAGCACGCGGTGGCCGTCTTCGAGTTCGGCCTGCTCGATGAGCGTGTCGTAGACCTGGGGCATGCCGAACAGGCGGGTCATCAGGTCGTAGGCGGGCAACAGGGCGTCGTGCCCGGCGGCGGGCAGGTAATCGTGACGATCGCCCATGGCCGCTGTGGCGGAATGCGGATGATGTTTGGTCATGAACTCCATGGTGGACCGCATTCTGGCAGCATATTCAGTCGATTATTGGCGAGAATAGGACTATTTTCGGTGCCATGGCCCATCGTGTCTCCGAGGCCACCCGCCTGGTGCGGCAGCGCCGCGGTGTACCGGTGTTCGACTATCGGACCGACCCGGTTACACCGCCGGTCTCGGTGCTGCGGGTCGGCCGGGATAGCCCGCTCGGCGATGTCCGCCCGCACATTCACGACTTCCCGGTGCTGATGTATGTGCCACACACGGGTGTCGTGTACGTGGTGGCGGCAGATCAGGTGATCGACCCAGCCGGACATGATGTGCCCGCGGGGACCGCCGGGGTGTTCTTCGATCCCGCCGCGCTCGGCGGCGCGCAGCGAGCACCATGGCCCACCTGGCAGACCCATCCGCTGTTGTTCCCGTTCCGGCACGGATCATCCGGCGGGCTGCTGCGACTGGTGGTGCCGCCGGAGCGTCGAGGGTCGTGGGACAGCGCGATCGCGGCCATCGAAACCGAGCTGGCCGCGCGGCAGGAGGGCTACCGGCAGGCGGCGCTGGCGCATCTGACGCTGCTCCTGATCGACCTCGCGCGGGTGGCTGCCGACGTGGTGGGCGATCTGCGGCGCAGCGGCGAGCCGTTGCTGGCCGAGGTATTCGACGTGATCGACAAGCGGCACACCGAACCGCTGTCGTTGCGCGATGTGGCTCAGGCGGTGGGCATGACGCCGGGTCATCTGACCACCGTCGTGCGCCGCCGCACCGGTCGCACGGTCCAGGAGTGGATCACCGAACGCCGCATGACACACGCACGCCAACTGTTGATCGCCACCGACCTGCCGGTCGGGGAGGTGGCACGCCGTGTCGGCATACCCGACCCCGGCTACTTCACCAGACTGTTCCGGCGTACACACGGCACCCCGCCGCGCCGCTGGCGTCAACCCGCCATATCCCGAGCACTCGGCGAAGGGAACTGACCGAGGCGGCGCAACCGGCAATGGCAAGATTGGGCGGCGTAGTCGGCGGGGACCGCCATGACCGGAAAGGCTCGATAGTGACGCACGGATTCGGACCGGTAGCGCCTCCGGACGCACACTTTCGTGCGGCCGCCGAGCAGCGGCAGGCGCAGCTGACCAAACCCGCTGAGGCGCTGGGCCGTTTGGAGCAGCTCGGCAACTGGGTCGCGGCGTGCCAGGGCGCGTGTCCGCCGAAGCAGTTCGAGCGCGCCCGTGTCGTGGTGTTCGCCGGGGATCATGGCATCGCGCGGCACGGAGTGTCGGCGTATCCGAGTGAGGTCACCGCGCAGATGGTGGCGAACTTCCTGGGTGGCGGCGCCGCGGTGAACGCGCTCGCGGCCGTGGCGGGTGCGACGGTGCGGGTCGCGGACATCTCCGTCGACGCCGACACCGACCCGCAGGTGTCGAAGCACAAGGTGCGCCGCTCCAGCGGGGCGATCGACCGCGAGGACGCGCTCACCGACGAGGAAGTCCGGTCCGCCATCGCCGCTGGCCGGGCCATCGCCGACGAGGAGATCGACGCGGGCGCCGACCTGCTGATCGCGGGCGACATGGGCATCGGCAACACCACCCCGGCCACCGTGCTCATCGCCACCCTCACCAACACCGAACCGGTGGCCGCGGTCGGCCGCGGCACCGGAGTCGACGACGCCGGATGGATCCGCAAGGTCGCCGCCATTCGCGACGCGATGCGCCGCGCCCGCCCGGTGGTGAAGGAGCCGGTGGAACTGCTCCGCGTCGCGGCGGGAGCCGACTTCGCGGCGATGGCCGCTTTCCTCGCGCAGGCAGCGACCCGGCGCACACCGGTCATTCTGGACGGCGTCGTCGTCACGGCAGCGGCGATGGTCGCCGAAGACCTCGCCGCGGGCGCCAGCGCTTGGTGGCTGGCGGGACACCGCTCCACCGAGCCCGCGCATGCCCTCGCGCTCCGGCATCTGCGCCTGGAACCCCTGCTCGATCTGAACATGCGCCTCGGCGAAGGCTCCGGCGCCCTCACCGCCCTGCCCATCCTCCGCGCGGCCGTGGCAACCCTCGCCGACATGTCCACCTTCGCCGAAGCCGGTGTCAGCACCTCCGACCAGGAACCGGCCGCCCCCGCGCCGAACCTGCGCAAGTGAACCCCTCCCACGCCAGCGAAACCCACTCGCCGAACCCGAGTGCGGCCTCCACTCGCCGACAGCGAGCGCGGGACCACCGGCCCGCGCACGCTCGGTCAGCGTCTCGCCGTGGGTTGCGGTTCGCCCCTCGCCCCGAAATGCCACCAGACCTCGCGGACGGGAAGGTCTGCGGTTCCACGAGTGGCACACCACGGAGGTGCCTACTCGCGTTTTGCCGCAGCCGTGTGCCACTCGACGGGCGGCGGCCGATAGGAGGGTCGGCGTGAATGGGGTGCGGCTGGCGGTTTCGTGGCTCACGGTGCTGCCGGTGCGTGGGCCGGATGATATCGATAGGGCGGCGGGGCGTGCGATTCTGTTGGCGCCGGTGGTGGGTGTGCTGCTCGGGGCGGGGGCAGCGGGGCTGCTCTGGGTGCTGACGTGGGCCGGTGCGACCGCTTCGCTGGCTGGTTTGCTGGTGGTCGGTGCGCTGGCGTTGGTTACGAGGGGCATGCATCTCGACGGGCTCGGCGACACCATGGACGGGCTCGGCAGTTACGGGCCGCCCGAGCGGGCCAGGCAGATCATGAAGAGCGGCGGGGCCGGACCGTTCGGTGTCGCGGGAATCGTGTTCGCCATTGGGGTGCAAGCGTTTTCGTTCGCGGCTCTGGCCGACGCGGGCCGCTGGTTCGCGGTGGCCATCGCCGTGGCGACCGGCCGCGTCGCCGTCGTACTCGCCTGCCGGGGTATCGCCGCGGCTCCCGGCACCGCGTTCGGCGTCCTGGTCGCGAATACCCAATCCGCACTCGCCTCGGCAGGCTGGTCGGTGGCCGCGGTGGCATCGGCGGTCCTGGCTGTGCCGAACCGCCCGTGGCTCGGTCCCGTCGCCGTTGCCGTCGCGCTTGCCGCCTCGGCCATCCTCGTCCGCCACTGCGCCCGGCGCCTCGGCGGGCTCTCCGGTGACGTCCTCGGCGCCGTCATCGAAACCACAGTGGCGCTCACCGCCGCAGTGCTGTCCCTTGCCGTCTAGTCCCCGGAGCCGGTGGAACGCTCCGGGCCGACCGGATGGGCCGAGGAGGGTGCTGCGCTAGACCTCTTCGAGGGCTTCGCCGATTTCCTGGGCGACGCGATTGTGGTGATCCTCCGCCAGCCAGTGACCGGCCGCGAGAGCCAGCGCCACGGGCCATTCGATGATCTCCGCCGCGGCCAGCGCGCCGAGCGCACCGTAGTACGCCAAGTGCTCGGGCCGAGGGACGCGGACCCGGCCGACCACCGGCAGCTCTACCGCGAAACCCTGCGCAGCCAGCACCCGCTCGACGGCATTGCGGTGGCTGGTTTGCGATTTTTCGGCCATTTGTTGCCTCCCGGTCATGATGTATTCGAGATTTCGACGCTTGGGGCCAGCACGGTGTCGAGCGTGACGACAACTGGTGCAGGCAAAGGCTCGGATCCGCTGACGGACGCGCTGACACAGGTGCTGACCGTGCCGTTGCGCGAGGTGTACGCGGTGCTGTGGCGCCTGGGGATCATCGAGATCGTCGACTGACCATCGCGTTGCCGACCGCGCGCAGCGAACAGACGCGCAGCGGTGGCCGGTAACGCCCGCCACCAACCGACCTGACCCGGCGGTTGACTCGTCCCCGGCGTGCTGATGAGCGCGCCGAGCACAAACAGCGAGCCGAGCGGCCCCCCACGCGGCCTCGGTGATCGCCCCGCTAGCGCGGGCGGCAGGCATCGTGCGCACCGGCATGGTCGCCAGGCCTGCACACGCGGCAGTAACTACGGCAACACCCGTGCCGACGGCCCGTAGGTGCATGGCCGCGTAAATCCGTACCAGTCGGCTCAGGTCCACGTCTACGGCTGAGACTTGCTCGGGGAAGGCCGGGCCGCGCTCTTATCCGCGGCGGTCACGCCTTCGTCGCCTTGGCGGGGCGTCTGGTCTGCTTCCTGACCCGGCTCGAGCTGTCCGGGACGACCGGCAGCGTCGGGCGCCGAGTGCCTGCCCGACCGCTGACCGAGCTGCCGGACCACCAGGGCGGCGCCTCCGACGCCCAGCAGCACCGGCCAGTCCACCAAACCCGCGGCGCCGATCGCCGCCAAGGTCAGCGCGGCCGCCGGTGTCGAATGGCTGCCTCTGCGCAGCCCGTTCTGCACGCCGGTCGCGGCGCCCCGCATGCCGCCGATCACGCCGTTGACGGCGGCGCCGCCCACGGCACCGGCCGCGGCCGTCGTCGCGTCGGCTGTCCAGGTGATCGCGTGTACCGCGCCTTCGGAAATGTTCATAGCCACTCCGTTGCGTTCACAGTTCAGACACTTACTGGCAAACCGGAGTTTACCCCCGATACAGGGCTATGTGAGGTGGAGCGGTTTCAGTTGGACAACTCCTGGCAATCATCCGGGTGCAGCCCGGGCCGGTCGCGAGGACCTGGTCGACGGCGACGCCGACCGGAGTTCGCGCCACTGGAATTTTTCCGGCCGCGGCGCGCGAAGCGTCTGGGTCGGGCAATAAGGTGTGCTGTATGTCTTCTGAGCGCCTGTATTTTCGCCAGCTGTTGTCGGGACGCGACTACGCCGTGGGCGATCCGATCGCGACGCAGATGCGCAACTTCGCGTACTTGATCGGCGATCGGGAGACGGGCGAATGCGTTGTGGTCGATCCGGCCTACGCCGCGGGCGACCTGGTGGACATCGCCGAAGGAGACGGACTGCGGCTGAGCGGAGTGCTCGCCACCCACCACCACCCCGACCACGTGGGCGGCACGATGCTCGGCTTCACCCTGCGCGGCGTGCGCGAACTACTCGAAAAGACAAGTGTCCCAGTGCATGTCAACGCCAAAGAGCTGCCGTGGGTGGCCAGCGTCACCGGGATCGCCGAGAGCGAGCTGACCGGTCACGAGCACGGTGACAAGGTGACCGTCGGCGCATTCGACATCGAATTACTACACACGCCCGGGCACACGCCGGGCAGCCAATGCTTTCTGTTCGACAACCGGCTGATCGCCGGCGACACCCTGTTCGTCGACGGCTGCGGCCGCACCGATTTCCCCGGCGGCGACTCGGACGAAATGTTCCGCAGCCTGCGCTACCTCGCCGGACTCGCCGGTGACCCGGTGGTCTACCCGGGCCACTGGTATTCGCAGGAACCCAGCGCGGCGCTGTCCACTGTCCGGGACAAAAACTACGTCATGCGTCCGCAGACCCTCGAGCAGTGGCGCATGCTCATGCCGGGCTGAGTCACATCCGGCGCATCCACCCGTGGATATCGGCGAAAGTGCCACGCTGGATGCCGGTGAGAGTGTCGCGCAGGGCCATGGTGACCTCGCCGGGCTCGCCGCCGCCGATGGTGAACTCGCCCTCACCGGAACGGACCCAGCCGACCGGAGTGATCACCGCGGCGGTGCCGCAGGCGAAAACCTCGGTGATCTCACCGGATTCGGCGCCCTTGCGCCACTCCTCCACGGAGATCTTGCGCTCCTCGACCGGGTAGCCGGAGTCGGCGGCGAGGGTCAGCAGCGAGTCACGGGTGATGCCGGGCAGCAGCGAGCCGGACAGCTCCGGGGTGACCAAGCGCGCCTCGGAGCCGGATCCGAAGACGAAGAACAGGTTGTTGGTGCCCATCTCCTCGACGTAGCGGCGCTCGCACGCGTCCAGCCACACCACCTGATCGCATCCCTTGGCGGAGGCTTCGGCCTGGGCCAGCAGCGAGGCGGCGTAGTTGCCCGCGACCTTGGCCTCACCCGTGCCGCCCGGCGCGGCGCGCACGTATTCGGTGGACAGCCACACGCGCACCGGCTTGACGCCGCGCGGGAAGTACGCGCCCGCCGGGGAACCCAGCAGCAGGTACTTGTATGAGGCGGCGGGTTTCACGCCCAGGCCCGCTTCGGTCGCGAACATGAACGGCCGCAGGTACAGCGATTCCTCGCCGCCCGCCGCGGGCACCCACTCCTGGTCGACCTCGAGCAGTTGCCGCACCGACTCGATGAACAGCTCGTCGGGCAGCTCGGCCATCGCCATGCGACGAGCCGACCTACGGAAACGCGCCGCGTTGGCGTCGATGCGGAAGCACGAGACGCTGCCGTCGCCCTGGCGGTAGGCCTTGAGTCCCTCGAAGATGGCCTGGCCGTAATGGAACACCATCGTCGCCGGATCCAACGACAGCGGGCCGTACGGCTCGACGCGCGCGTTCGTCCACGCGCCGTCGACGTAATCGATGGAGACCATGTGATCGGTGAAGTACCGTCCGAACCCGGGCGCCGCCAGTACCTCTTGTCGCCGCTGCGCCGGAACGGGCGCAGGATGCGGAACACGGGTGAACTGTGCGGCAGCGGTCATGCCGACGATCCTATCCGGACCGATTCGGCCAGCTACCCACGGTCCACGCGATACTTCCTGGGTCAGCGTCCCGGTCGCACGCCGCGCTCACCTGACCCAACCGCCGCCCGCCGGTCGGCCCCCGGCGTGGCAGGGTTTCGCTCCGGCGGCGCTGACGCGGCAGGTGCCAACCGGTTCCTCCGACGAGCCGCACAGCCCGCCGTGTCCACGAGGCGCGACCCCGCCACGCGGGCGCTGACTATTTGGTCTTGGTGTCCACGAAGGGTGGGCGGACGACTTCGCAGCGCAGGCGGCGGCCGCGGACGTCGACCTCGACCTCGGCGCCGGGCTCGATCGCCGCCGACGTGTCGAGCAGGGCCAAGGCGATGCCGACCTTGAGGGTGGGCGAGAAGGTGCCCGAGGTGGTTTCGCCGACCGGCTCGCCCTCGCGCAACACCGTCTGCCCCTGCCGCAGCACGCCGCGGTCGAGTGCCTTCAGTCCCAGCAGGATTCGGCGCGGACCGGCCGACTTCTCCTGCTCGAGAGCGGCTTTGCCCCAGAACTCCGGCTTCTTCCAGCCGACCGCCCAGCCGCAGCGCGCCTGCACCGGTGAGATCTCCAGGGAGAGTTCGTGCCCGTGCAGCGGGTAGCCCATCTCGGTGCGCAGCGTGTCGCGGGCGCCGAGCCCGGCGACCTGCCCCTCGGCGGCGCGCACCTGGTCGACCAGGGCGCGGAACAGCGGTTCGGCGTCGTCCCAGCGCGGCAGCAGCTCGTAGCCGTGCTCGCCGGTGTAGCCGGTGCGGCACACCCGGACGGGGCGAGCGTCCCATTCGGCGTCGGCGTAGGCCATGTACTCGAGGTCGGTGGGCAACCCGAGTGCGGTCAGTACCTCGGTCGAGCGCGGACCCTGCACGGCGAACACGGCGTAGTCGCGGTGCTCCTCGGTCACGGTGATGCCTTCGGGCGCGGCCTTCCGCAGTTCCGCGACCACCGCGGCGGTGTTGGCCGCGTTCGGCACCAGGAAGATCTCGTCGTCGCTCACGTAGTAGGCGATCAGGTCGTCGATCACTCCCCCGTCCGGCGCGCAGCACAGCGTGTACTGCGCCTTGCCCGGCCGGATTCGGTCGAGATCGTTGGTGAAAGCGGAGTTCACGAACGCCGCGGCGCCGGGCCCGCGCACGGTCGCCTTGCCCAGATGGCTGACGTCGAACAGCCCGACCGTCGTGCGGACCGCCTGATGCTCGGTCACCGTCCCCGCATAGGACACCGGCATCTCCCAGCCGCCGAACGGCGCGAAGGTGGCACCCAATTCGACGTGCACGGTATGAATGGGTCCTCGCAGCAGGCTCGTCTCGGTCACCAGCCGAGCTTATCCGGAGTCGCTAAGGGCGAAACCACATCGGGATGAGGGTCGGACCGTTCTCGGGGAGCGTGTGCGTCGTTCCGGTTGGAGCGAACCCGCACCGGCTGTACAGGCGAGCGGATCGTTGCGTGCTCGCTTCCAGGAATGCCGGGACCGACGCTTCGGACGCCGTTTTCAACCGATCGGCGAGGATCGCCGCACCCGCCCCTTTGCCACGATGTTCCGGCACCGTGACGATCACTTGCAGGTACCGGTGCGGAAACTCGCGCGGATGTTCCCTGGCGAGCAAGTCGGTCAGGTACGCGACGCGCTCCAGCACCCGCATGCCCGGAGCCTGCTCGGCGCTCGCCCGCATCTCGGCGGCCTCGTCGGCGAACCGCTGGGCCGACGTGACGTGCTGCCAGATCGAGACCGACCAGATCTCCTCCCCCGCGCCCGCCACCCAGATCTCGTCCTCCCACAACGCGCGGTCGATCAACCCCGGCACGAAATCGGTCCGGACGCTCGCGTCGGGTTCCCCCTCCAGCACCCAGGCCGTCACCACCTCGTCCGCGCTGGCCGCGCCGAACGCCTCGATGAGCGCGTCCCGGTCGGTGACGGTCGCCTGCCGAACGGTGATCTCCATTGCCGCCCCTTTCGATGTGAACATCGTGTTGTGCCTGCAAATTTATGCAGGCCATAGGTGCCTTGCTAGTATTTCGTCACACCTGTTCGTGTGTCGAAACGGGAGCCGTCATGACGTGCGCCATCTGCCGCGGCGAACTCGCCCAGCCTGCCCGCGGCCGTCGGCGCAGGTACTGCTCCCGGTCCTGTCAGGCCCGCGCCTACCGTGCCCGCCGCGCGTCCGTCCCGGTCCGCCGCGCGACCCGCCCGACCCGGCTCACCAAGGTCGGCATCGCCCGCGCCGCTGTCGAACTGGCCGACCGGGACGGCATCGATGGCCTCACCATGCGCCGCCTGGCCAGTGCGCTCGGTGTCGCGACCGCCAGCCTCTACCGTCACTTCCCCGACCGGGAAGCGCTGCTGGCTAGCATGGCGGAGCTGGTGCTGAACGAGATCCCGCCGCCGGGGCCGCAGTGCCGCGGCTGGCGTCGCCGGTTGCGGCACGAAGCGCACGAGGAATGGCGCCTCTACCGCGCGCACCCGTGGATGTTGCCGCTGCTGGCGCGCACTCGTCCGCCGCTGAGCCCCGCGCTGCTGGACATCCTGGAACGAAACTTCGCCGCACTCGACCGCGCCGACCTGGACCGGCGGACCGTCTTCGCGATCTATCTCGCACTGTCGGGCCTGGTCCAGGGACTCGCGCTGCTGTGGAGCTCGGAGCGTGTCGACCGTTTCGGTGATCCCCGCCACGCCGCCGGGTCCGCGTTGCGCCACGACTCGGCCGAGCTGCTCGATCCCGCGGTCCGTCCGGTCCTGCATCGTTTCTTCGGCGACGAGAACTCCGGCTTCGACATGGACTTCGACGACCTGCTCGCCACCTCGGTGGATTTGCTACTCGACGGCGTCGCGGTGCGCCATCTGGAATCGACCGAATAGCCTGTGCCAATGACCGCTGTTGCAGATCGCTCGCTCGGACCGGAACTGGCACGCACCGAGACCATCGGCGCGGACACCGATGTGCTCGTCGTCGGGTTGACCTCTTCGGAGAACGGCCCCGCCATCGTGCCCGAGGACCTGTTCGGCGACGTGCTCACCGCCGAGGTCCGCGCGGAACTGCTCGACCAGCTCGGCGCGGTGGGGGCGAAGGGCAAGGCCGAGGAGCTCACTCGCATTCCCGCCCCGGCCGGGCTGGACGGGGTGTCCAGCGTCCTGGCCGTCGGCCTCGGCGCCGCCGACAAACTCGACGCCGAGCAGATCCGCCGCTCCGCCGGTGTCGCCGCGCGTGCGCTGTCCGGCACCGAACTGGTCGTGACCACGCTGTCCGGCCTCGATCTCGGCGCCGCGGCGGAGGGCTTCTACCTGGGCGCCTACTCGTTCACGCCGTTCCGGTCGGACAAGTCCGCGCCCAAGCCGGACGAGCGGCCCGTGGCCCGCGTCGAGCTCCTGGTGCCGGAGCCGGGATTCGGTGAGGAGACGCTGTTCCACGCGCAGGTCACCGCCGAAGCCGTCGCCACCGCACGGGATTTCGTGAACACCCCGCCCAGCCACCTGTTCCCCGCCGAGTTCGCCTCCCGCGCCAGGGAGCTCGCCGAGGCCGCCGGGCTCACCGTCGAGGTGCTGGATGAGAAAGCCCTGGAAGCAGGCGGTTACGGCGGCGTGCTCGGGGTCGGCAAGGGCTCCTCGCGGCCGCCGCGACTGATCCGGATCACCTACGCGGGCGGGACGAAGAAGGTCGCGCTGGTCGGCAAGGGCATCACCTTCGACACCGGCGGCATCTCCATCAAGCCCGCGCAGAACATGGAGAACATGACCTCCGACATGGCCGGTGCGGCGGCCGTGATCGCCACGACGCTGCTCGCCGCCCGGCTCAGCCTGCCGATCACCGTCATCGCGACGGTGCCGATGGCCGAGAACATGCCGTCGGCCACCGCACAACGCCCCGGCGACGTGCTCACCCAGTACGGCGGCACCACCGTCGAGGTGCTCAACACCGACGCCGAGGGCCGCCTGATCCTGGCCGACGCGATCGTGCGCGCGAGCGAGGACGAGCCCGACTACCTGATCGACGTGGCCACGCTGACCGGCGCGCAGATGGTCGCGCTCGGCACACGCACACCCGGCGTGATGGGCACCGACGACTTCCGCGACCGGGTCGCCCGCATCTCCCGCGATGTCGGCGAGAACGGCTGGGCCATGCCGCTTCCCAGCGAGCTTCGCGCGGATCTGAACTCCAAGATCGCCGACCTGGCCAATGTGACGCCGCACCGCTGGGGCGGCATGCTCTCGGCCGCGCTGTTCCTGAAGGAGTTCGTCCCCGAGGACGTGCAGTGGGCCCATCTCGATGTCGCCGGTCCGGCGTACAACACCGGCGGCCCGTTCGGCTACATCGGCAAGGGCGGCACCGGCGTCCCGGTCCGCACGCTCATCGCGGTGCTGGAGTCCATCGCCGCGGAGTGACGTCGCGGTGCGTCGTCCGGGCGACTCCGGACGACGCACTTCGCCCGTCGGCGAGCTCTCCCTATGGCAACGCCGTGATCGTCGGTCGAACCGGTCGAGCTCGTGCTCGGTCCCGGAAAATTACTTACGAAAATCGGGCGTAAGGGACGGCTCGAGCACTCAGAGGTCGTACAGATCCCGCTCGAGCGCCCGCCTCCGCTCCACCCGCTTGCGGGCGTCGTAGTCGCGCATCCGCTGCGGATATCCCGTCTTGCGCACGTCGTACACGGGAATGTGCAAATCCTTGGCAAGCCGCTGTGCCCCACGCTCGCCGACGATCCGGCGCGTCCATTCACCATCAGCGGCAATAAGGACGACTGTGACATCGGTCACCGTGGTCTTCGGCTCGACGTAGCCTTCGACGCCCACGTGCGTGCGCACCCAGTCGGCCAGGTAGCGGGCGTCCTCCCCGCGCACCGAACCCCCACGTAGAGTGCCACCACCCCGGGTCGCGCCGCTGCGGAAACGATCCAGCAAACTCAACGACGCCGACCTCCTTTCCTGCACCGGAGAATGTTCACCGCCGGTCTTCCCATACTGCCAGCTCCGCGCAGTACGCCGCCCTGTGCTACATGGCTTGCGAGCGAGTGCAAGGATGGACCGCGGTACAAGAACCACACGGATCTCCGGTGCCACGCACAATGATCGGTGGCTTCCGGACCCCCGGCGCGACCAGCGCCGGGAGTCCGCAGCGAGATCAACTGTTGTAGAACCCCGTCGAGCAGTCAGAGGAGTCAACGGACATGGCCTTCTCCGTCCAGATGCCCGCTCTTGGTGAGAGCGTCACCGAGGGAACGGTGACCAGGTGGCTGAAGCAGGAAGGAGACACGGTCGAGGTCGACGAGCCGCTGCTCGAAGTCTCCACCGACAAGGTCGACACCGAAATCCCGTCCCCCGCGGCCGGTGTGCTGTCGAAGATCGTCGCGCAGGAAGACGACGTGGTCGAGGTCGGCGGCGAACTCGGTGTGATCAGCGAGCCCGGTGAGGCGGCGTCGGCCGCGCCCGCGCCCGCTCCGGAGGCCGCGGCTCCCGCCGCCCCGCAGGAGGCGCCCGCCCCCACGCAGGAAGCGCCTGCCCCCGAACCTCAGGCCGCCCCCGCCGCTGCCGCCGCGCCCGCCGAGGGCACTCCGGTGAAGATGCCCGAGCTCGGCGAGTCCGTCACCGAGGGCACCGTGACCCGCTGGCTGAAGTCGGTCGGTGACGAGGTCGCCGTCGACGAGCCGCTGCTCGAGGTCTCCACCGACAAGGTCGACACCGAGATCCCGTCGCCGGTCGCGGGCACCCTGCTGGAGATCAGCGCGCAGGAAGACGACGTGGTTCCGGTCGGTGGTCAGCTCGGCGTGATCGGCAGCGGCGCTCCGGCGGCTGCCGCCCCGGCCCCCGCTCCGAAGCCCGAACCCGCTCCGGCCCCGAAGCCCGAACCCGCTCCGGCCCCGGCTGCTGCTGCTCCGGCCCCGGCTCCGGCGCCCGCTCCGGCTCCGGCTCCGGCTCCGGCGCCTGCGCCCGCTCCGGCACCTGCCGC
>NZ_BAGF01000031.1 GCF_000308755.1 Nocardia pneumoniae NBRC 100136 | reverse complement strand
TCGTGAAGGATGTTCCGGCGGTGTCCTACTCTCCCACACCCTGTCGAGTGCAGTACCATCGGCGCTGGCAGGCTTAGCTTCCGGGTTCGGAATGGGACCGGGCGTTTCCCTGCCGCTATGGCCGCCGTAACTCTATGAAACTATCCACACACACAGCGCGACAAGCCAGAACCCACACTATTCGTGGGACTCTGTCGAGTCTGCTGCAGTGCCTGTGTGTTGTTTCAGATACCGCACAGTGGACGCGTAGCAACCTTTGTTGGTAAGTCCTCGGCCGATTAGTACCGGTCACCTCCACACGTTACCGTGCTTCCAGTTCCGGCCTATCAACCCCATGGTCTGTAGGGGGCCTTAACCACTCGAAGGTGGTGAGAAACCTCATCTTGGAACAGGCTTCCCGCTTAGATGCTTTCAGCGGTTATCCCTTCCGAACGTAGCCAACCAGCCATGCCCCTGGCGGGACAACTGGCACACCAGAGGTTCGTCCGTCCCGGTCCTCTCGTACTAGGGACAGCCTTCCTCAAGTTTCTGACGCGCGCGGCGGATAGAGACCGAACTGTCTCACGACGTTCTAAACCCAGCTCGCGTGCCGCTTTAATGGGCGAACAGCCCAACCCTTGGGACCTACTCCAGCCCCAGGATGCGACGAGCCGACATCGAGGTGCCAAACCATCCCGTCGATATGGACTCTTGGGGAAGATCAGCCTGTTATCCCCGGGGTACCTTTTATCCGTTGAGCGACACCGCTTCCACATGCCGGTGCCGGATCACTAGTCCCGACTTTCGTCCCTGCTCGACCCGTCAGTCTCACAGTCAAGCTCCCTTGTGCACTTGCACTCGACACCTGATTGCCAACCAGGCTGAGGGAACCTTTGGGCGCCTCCGTTACATTTTGGGAGGCAACCGCCCCAGTTAAACTACCCACCAGGCACTGTCCCTGAACCAGATCATGGCCCGAGGTTAGAAGTCCAATACGACCAGAGTGGTATTTCAACGACGACTCCACGAACACTGGCGTGCCCGCTTCACAGTCTCCCACCTATCCTACACAAACCGTACCGAACACCAATACCAAGCTATAGTGAAGGTCCCGGGGTCTTTTCGTCCTGCCGCGCGTAACGAGCATCTTTACTCGTAATGCAATTTCGCCGAGTCTGTGGTTGAGACAGCAGAGAAGTCGTTACGCCATTCGTGCAGGTCGGAACTTACCCGACAAGGAATTTCGCTACCTTAGGATGGTTATAGTTACCACCGCCGTTTACCGGGGCTTAAATTCTCAGCTTCGCACCCCGAAGGGCGCTAACCGGTCCTCTTAACCTTCCGGCACCGGGCAGGCGTCAGTCCGTATACATCGTCTTACGACTTCGCACGGACCTGTGTTTTTAGTAAACAGTCGCTTCTCTCTGGTCTCTGCGACCCAACCCAGCTTCGGAGGAAAACTCCTACACCAGGCCGGGTCCCCCTTCTCCCGAAGTTACGGGGGCATTTTGCCGAGTTCCTTAACCACAGTTCTCTCGATCGCCTCGGTATTCTCTACCTGACCACCTGTGTCGGTTTGGGGTACGGGCCGTGTACCAACTCACTAGAGGCTTTTCTCGGCAGCATAGGATCACTGAATTCGCCTCAATCGGCTACGCATCACCTCTCAGGCACATGTTGTGCGGATTTGCCTACACAACGCCCTACCGGCTTACACCAGGTAATCCACCACCTGGCCCAGCTACCTTCCTGCGTCACCCCATCGCTTGACTACTACAGCCAGGGTCCCGCGCAGCCCCATCACGTTCCCCGAAGGGAATCGATCCGGTTTTGGGCGGTTAGCACAACTGATTCGCCATTGGGCGCGGATACACGGGTACGGGAATATCAACCCGTTGTCCATCGACTACGCCTGTCGGCCTCGCCTTAGGTCCCGACTCACCCTGGGCGGATTAACCTGGCCCAGGAACCCTTGGTCATTCGGCGGACGAGTTTCTCACTCGTCTTTCGCTACTCATGCCTGCATTCTCACTCGCACAGCCTCCACCACTAGGTCACCCTGTGACTTCCACGGCTGCACGACGCTCCCCTACCCATCCCAGCTCCTGGCTCGAAAGCAGAATAATGCTGGAATGCCGCGGCTTCGGCGGTGTACTTGAGCCCCGCTACATTGTCGGCGCAGGATCACTTGACCAGTGAGCTATTACGCACTCTTTCAAGGGTGGCTGCTTCTAAGCCAACCTCCTGGTTGTCTCAGCGACCCCACATCCTTTTCCACTTAGTACACGCTTAGGGGCCTTAGCCGGCGATCTGGGCTGTTTCCCTCTCGACTACGAAGCTTATCCCCCGCAGTCTCACTGCCACGCTCTCACACACCGGCATTCGGAGTTTGGCTGACTTCGGTAAGCTTGTAGGCCCCCTAGGCCATCCAGTAGCTCTACCTCCGGCGTGAAACACGTGACGCTGCACCTAAATGCATTTCGGGGAGAACCAGCTATCACGGAGTTTGATTGGCCTTTCACCCCTACCCACAGCTCATCCCCTCAGTTTTCAACCTAAGTGGGTTCGGGCCTCCACGACGTCTTACCGTCGCTTCACCCTGGCCATGGGTAGATCACTCCGCTTCGGGTCCATGACATGCGACTCAAACGCCCTATTCGGACTCGCTTTCGCTACGGCTACCCCACACGGGTTAACCTCGCCACACACCGATGACTCGCAGGCTCATTCTTCAAAAGGCACGCCATCACCCCACCCCAAAAGGGAAGGCTCTGACGGATTGTAAGCGCACGGTTTCAGGTACTATTTCACTCCCCTCCCGGGGTACTTTTCACCTTTCCCTCACGGTACTAGTCCGCTATCGGTCACCAGGGAGTATTCAGGCTTACCGGGTGGTCCCGGCAGATTCACAGCAGATTCCACGGGCCCGCTGCTACTCGGGCACCCACTACAACAGAGCACGCGTTTTCACCTACCGGACTCTCACCGTCTATGGTGGGCCGTTCCAGACCACTTCAACTAACACGCACTTTTCTGACTGTTGCCTACCACGGCAGTGATAGGAAAGTGAGCCCCACTACCCCACACGGACAACCCCTGCCGGGTATCACATCCGCATGGTTTAGCCTCATCCGCTTTCGCTCGCCACTACTCACGGAATCACATATTGTTTTCTCTTCCTGTGGGTACTGAGATGTTTCACTTCCCCACGTTCCCTCCACACACCCTATATATTCAGATGCGGGTGACACGACATCACTCGTGCCGGGTTTCCCCATTCGGAAATCCTCGGATCTCAGCTCGGTTGACAGCTCCCCGAGGCTTATCGCAGCCTCCTACGTCCTTCATCGGCTCCTGGTGCCAAGGCATCCACCGTACGCTCTTAAACACTTACAAACAAAGATGCTCGCGTCCACTGTGCAGTTCTCAAACAACACACCC
>NZ_BAGF01000032.1 GCF_000308755.1 Nocardia pneumoniae NBRC 100136 | reverse complement strand
CCGTCCTCGGCACGATCGACGAAACCCGCGGTGAGGGCGGGCAGTTGGCGCGGACGACGCGGTGGAGTCGACACCGCGGCGGGAGTGTGCAGTGCGTCGTCGAGCATCAGCTGGGCGATCGCCTGGGTCAGCGACGCATCCAGTCCGCCTGGATCGGGGACGTGGGCAATGGTCAGCCCCGAGTCGCGCAGCCGAGCTCGAAAGGCGAGCTGACGGGTATCGGCCACCTCGGAGGTGTCATCCGCGACGAAGAACACCAGCCTGCGTTTGCCCGTCGCGGTGGCGGTCTCGAATTCCAGCTCGGTGTAGGAGAGGGTCGGATCGTCGCGCACCGGCGAGCCGTAGCTGTGGCCGATGATCCCGACATACAGGTCAGCGAGGCCGACCAACTCCGCGCAGACCTTGGCGGGTGGCCGGTCGTCGGCGGTGAAGTACTTCATATCGATCGGCGCATGCCGGAACCGTTTCACCGCTTCCTCGGCGGCAGTGATCCAGGAACGCCCGCTCGGCTTGGATCGGAGATCCCCGGTGTGGCTCAGGAAGACCCGCCACGGCCGTCCGACCTCTGTCACTCGTCAACGGTAACTCCGGGACGTGCGGGCGGTGTGGAGAAACGAATACGGTCTGCGCCTCCGGCGAACCGGAGGCACAGACCGCAGCGTGTGACGACGCCCGATGGGCGCGCAGGTCGAAGGCTCGAGGCAGCGCCTAGCCCACACCCAGATACGCCGATTTCACCGCGGGATCGGTGAGCAGTTCGCCGCCGTGGCCGGTCTTGGTGACCTCGCCGGTCTCCATGATGTAGGCGCGGTGGCTGCGGGCCAGCGCTTGCTGGGCGTTCTGTTCGACCAGCAGCACGGTGGTGCCCTGCTGGTTGATCTCGCTGATGATCCGGAAGATCTGCTGGATCACCATGGGGGCCAAGCCCATCGACGGCTCGTCGAGCAGCAGCAGCCGCGGCCGGGCCATCAGCGCGCGGGCGATGGCCAGCATCTGCTGCTCACCGCCGGAGAGCGTGCCGCCGACCTGTTTGCGCCGCTCCAGCAGCCGTGGGAACAGTTCGAAAACCCACTCCAGCGTCCGGTCGTACTCGGCCTTCTGTTTGAATCCCCGTCCGTAGCACCCCATGTCCAGGTTTTCCTGCACCGTCATGCCGGGGAACACGCCCCGGCCTTCCGGCGCCTGGATCAGGCCGTTGGCAACCCGTTCGTGTGCCTTCATCTGGGTGATGTCGCGGCCTTCGAACAGGATTCGCCCGCGGGTCAGCGGCAACAGCCCGGACATGGCGCGCATGGTCGTCGTCTTGCCCGCGCCGTTGGCGCCCAGCAGCGTGACCAGCTCGCCCTCCGCGACGGTCAGCGAGATACCGTGCAGCGCTTGGATTCTGCCGTAGTTGACGACCATGTCCTCGACTTCGAGCAGCGGTGCGCCGGAGGGCTTGCCGGACCCCCCGGGCTGCGCGGACGGCTGCGCGGCCGTCGGCTTCCCCGGCGGCGCCTTCTCCGGGCCGGACCGCGTATCGTCACCGGGCACACCGCTCTCTCCTGCGGGACTACGAGATTCGCCTGGCCCAGCGCCGGATTCACCTGCCCCAGCGCCGGATTCGTCCGCCGAAGTGCCGGACTCGCCTGCGGCAGAACTGGATTCCCCCACCTCGGTATCGGGCACGCCGAGATACGCCGCGATCACGGCCGGGTTCTCCCGAATGTCGGCGGGCAGTCCGTCGGCGATCTTGCGGCCGAACTCCAGCACCACGATCCGGTCGGTCACGCCCATGACCAACCGCATGTCGTGCTCGATCAGCAGCACCGTGAACCCGTCGTCGCGGATCTTCCGGATCAGGTCCATGAGCGCGGACTTCTCGCTCGGGTTGAACCCGGCCGCTGGCTCGTCCAGGCACAGCAGCTTCGGCTCGGTGGCCAGCGCGCGGGCGATCTCCAGGCGGCGCTGGTCGCCGTAGGAGAGGTTGCGCGCCTTCTCCACCGCTCGCGGCGCGATGCCGACGAACTCCAGCAACGCCATGCCGCGTTCGATGGCGTCGCGTTCCTCGCGCCGGTGCCGCGGCGTCCGGAGAATCGCGCCGGGGACCGAGGTCTTGTGCCGCGCGTCCGTGCCGACGACCACGTTCTCCAGCGCGGTCATCTCACCGAAGAGCCGCACGTTCTGGAACGTGCGCGCGATGCCGAGGCGGGTGATCGCGTTGCGCTTGGTCTTCGTCAGCGGCTTGCCGTCGAAGTACACCAGTCCCGAGGCGGGTTGGTAGACACCGGTGATCGCGTTGAAGCAGGTGGTCTTGCCCGCGCCGTTGGGACCGATGAGGCCGAGGATCTCGCCGCGGCGGATCTCGAAACTCACCTCGTCCAGGGCGGTGAGACCACCGAACTTCACCGTCAGACCGTCGGTGCGCAACAGCGGTTCGCCCACCGCGGTCTCGATGACCCGATGGGGCGCGACGACTTCCGCGACCGTTTCGGAGTCGGCGAGATCCGGGATCACCGCGGTCACGTCCACCGTGCCCGCGCTCTCGACCTCCGGCGGGGCCGCATAGCCCGCCGCGATGTCCTCGTTGTCGAACAGCGCGTCGCCCGCGCCGGGCCCGGTCATCGTCCCACTCCGATCGGCTCGCGCACGGCCGGTCTGCGCACGGCCTGATACACCTGCCTGCCGTAGGTGAGCAGCTTCTGCCGCACCGGGAACAGACCCTGCGGACGCAGAATCATCATCACCACCAACGCGATACCGAAATACAGATACTTGAGGTCACCCAGCGATTGCGCGCCGCCCTTGCGGAACAGCAACACGCTGCCGAGCAGCAGCAGCGCCAGCACACCGCTGGCCACCATGCCCGTGATCACCCCGCGGCGCGGCCACACGCCCAGCCGACCGGCCCACAGCCGCCACACGACGATCAGCGCGACGAACACCGCGACGTCGATCGCCAGCAGGACGTACCCGGTCGACTCGTTGCTCACCAGGTTCACCGACTGCAGTCGCGCGGGCAGATAGGCGATGACGAACGCGCCGAAGATCACGCCGAGCTTGTTGCCCTGCCCGCCGATGACCACCGCGCACAGGAACAGCATCGAGTTGATGATGTTGAACCCGGTCGGGTTGATGAACTGCACCTGCCCGGCGTAGATCGCGCCGGACATGCCGCCCACCGCGGCGCCGATCATGAACGCCCACAGCTTGAACTTGAACGTCGGCACGCCCATGATCTCGGCCGCGTCCTCGTCCTCGCGGATGGCCACCCAGGCGCGGCCGACCCGGCTGCGCTCCAGATTGCCGACCACCAGCAGCACGATCACCACCAGGGCCATGCCGAACCAGTACCAGTAGGTGCCGTAGCTGGCGCGGTCGAGGAGGTTCACGGCGTCCGGGTCGCCGCTGTTGCCGCCGGAGAACACGCCCTCCGGCCTGCTCTCCGACTCGCCGACGTGCGGATAGGCCACACCCGACAAACCGAGGCTGCCGTTGGTGAGCTCGGTGAGGTTCTCCGCGAGCAGCCGGACGATCTCACCGAAGCCGAGCGTGACGATCGCCAGGTAGTCACCGCGCAGGCGCAGTGTCGGCGAACCGAGGATCAGACCCGAGACGGCGGTCACGGCCACCGCCAGCGGCAGGCAGGCCAGCCACGCCCACTTCGGATCCAGCCAGCCGCCGTCGGTCTGGTTCCACGGGCTGTTGGGGCTGGTGAGCAGGCCGACGGTGTACGCGCCGACCGCGTAGAAACCGACGTAGCCGAGGTCGAGCAGGCCCGCCTGCCCGACCACCACGTTCAGGCCGATCGCCAGCAGCGCGTACATCGCCACCTGCGCCATCACCAGGCCGAAGTTGTAGGAAGGAGTGTTCAGCAGCGGCGGAGGGAACAGCGGCAGCAGCGCGAGCAGCAGGAGAATCGGGACGCCGACACCCCACTGCGCGGGCCTGCTCAGCCCCTCCCACCAGGTGCGGATCGCGTCGCCGAGGCCGCGCCGGTCGGTGTCCGGCGCGGGCGCCGTCTTGGTCGTGTCGATCATGCGCGCGCCCTTCCGAGACTCTCGCCGAGGATGCCGGTCGGGCGAACCATCAGCACCAGGACCAGCACCACGAACGCGACCACGTCGCGCCATTCGGTGCCGAACAGGATCTGGCCGTACTGCTCCACCACGCCGAGCAGCAGGCCGCCGAGCAGCGCGCCGCGCAGATTGCCGATGCCGCCGAGCACCGCGGCGCTGAACGCCTTGATGCCGAGGATGAATCCGCCGGAGTAGATGATCCCGTTCGGGATCTTGAGCGTGTACAGCATCGCCGCCGCGCCCGCGAGCACACCGCCGATGAGGAAGGTCAGCATGATGACCCGTTCCCGCGACACACCCATCAGCGTCGCGGTGTCGGGGTCCTGGGCCACGGCCCGGATGCCGCGGCCGAACTTGGTCTGGTTGATCAGCAGCTCGGTGACGATCGCCAGTACCACCGCGGCGACCACGATGAGCAGCATGATGTTGGTGACGTCCGCGCCGCCGAAACTGAACTGCACGGTGGGCTCGACGAGCCGGATCGCCTGCTGCGCGTTGGTGCCGCCCAGGTCGGGGCGGATCTTCGGCAGCACGAAGTGCACCAGTTCCTGCAGCACGAACGACATACCGATCGCGGTGATCAGGAAGGCCAGCGGTTTGGCGCCCCGCTTACGCAGCGGCCGATAGGCCACCCGCTCCAATCCGACGGCCGCGCCGCCGGATACGACCATGCCCACGACCATCGCCAACCCCAGATAGACGACGGTGAGCACGACGCCCTGGGTGTAGACATCGGGACTCGCGACGAATCCGAAGATCATCAACCCGATCAATTGCCCGAACAAGCCGAGCATGAAAATTTCCGAATGGGCGAAATTGATCAGGCGCAATACGCCGTAGACCAACGTATAGCCCACGGCGACCAAGGCATAGATGGCGCCATAGGTCACTCCGTCGACGGTCAGTCGCCAGAAACTATCGATCAACCCCTCATAGTTGAAGTCGATCGAGCCGCCGAGGAGTTGTGCCCCACCGGCCAATGCCGTTGATTTCATTTATTTCTTGCCCTCATCCATTCGCCCGCCGAACAACGGCACGTACCGGAGTTCGCGCGAACCCCGGTACGTGCCGTACGTCCGAGTCCCAGAGCTACTTGACCTCGTACACCCAGATCAGCGCGTTCGACAGCTCACCATTCGGATTCCACTTGTACTGACGCGCGAGGCCGGCACCGTCGTACGTCCGCACAAACTCGAGCAGATCCGGGCGGGTCACCTTACCGCCGTCGATGCCCTTGGCCAAGATGGTGGTCAGGTCGTACGCCTCGACCGAATAGACACCGGGCGCCTGACCGTTGAGCGCCTCGTAGGCCTTGGCGAACTTCTCCGGCGCCGGACCGCACGGGCACGACAGCTTCGCACCCTTGGCCGCGCTGCCCGCCTGCGCGACGAACTGCGGGTCGTTGGTGCCGTCGGCGGACACGAAGACCGCCTTCACGCCACCGGACTTCAACTGCTGGGCCAGCGGCGCGGCCTCGGAGTAGTAGCCGGAGTAGAAGATGGCGTCCGGATTCGCGCCCGCCACCTTGGTGACCGTCGCGGAGAAGTCCTTGTCGCCCTTCTTGATGCTGGCGGCGCAGGCCGGGTCGGCCGCGGCGCCCAAGCCCTCGGTGATCGACTTCGCCAAGCCGGTGCCGTAGTCGGTGTTGTCCTGGATGACGCAGACCTTCTTGTAGCCCGCGGTGTTGACCAGGTACTTCGCCACCGACGGGCCCTGCACGTCGTCATTGGCGAGGCCGCGGAAGAAGGTGGTCCAGCCGTTCTGGGTCAGCGTCGCGTTGGTCGCCGAGGAGGTCACCGAGACCAGGCCCGCGTCGCTGAGGATCTTGCCCGTCGCCTTCGTCTCACCGGAGAACGCCGGTCCGACCAGGCCGATGATCGACCTGTCGTTGACGATCTGCGGGATCACCTGGGTGGCCTTCTGCGGGTCGCCCTCGGTGTCGAACTGCTTCAGCTCGATCTTGCACCCGGGGTTGGCCTTGTTGTGCTGGTCGAGGGCGAGCTTGACGCCGTTGACGATATTGATGCCGAGCGCGGCGTCCGGACCGGTCAGCGCGCCCGCCATCGCGATGGACGTACCCGGCGCGCAGGTCGCCTTGCCGTCGCCCGCGGGATCGGCCGCGGCGGCGGCATCCGCCTTCGGCACCTCCTTGCCCTGCTGGTCGACCTGCAAAACCGGCTGGATGGACAAGCCACCCGCGCCATTGGTGCCCGAGGAATCCGAACCGCTGCTGGTGGATTTGTCGCTACAACCGGTCAGCACCAGCGCGGCGGCAGCGCCGACGGCCAGAACACCCCGCGTCGATCGACTGCGCCATGTCGAACTAAGCACGATTCACCTCATCTAAGTTCTGTGCTCCCCCGGGCTTGCCGAGGAGGCCGACCACGTCAGCCCGGTCAGAACATAGCGTCGGTACGTTAGTTCCGCATCACATTCGGATCATGCGCGCGACATTGTGTCGAATTCTTGTTCACGACCACGTTTCGACTGCGTAAATTTTCCCGCGGCGCGCGCCCCGATGTCACTTCGGCGTCAGGTTCTCCAACACGACTTCCGCGACCGCCTTCATGGTGGTGCGCCGATCCATTGCCGTGCGCTGAATCCACTTGAAGGCCTGCGGCTCGGAAAGGCCCTGAGTCTGCATCAGCACGCCCTTGGCGCGCTCGACCAGCTTCCGCGTCTCCAGCCGATCGGCCAGATTCGCCACCTCGCTCTCCAGCGCGGTGATCTCATGGAAGCGGCTGGCCGCCAATTCGATAGCCGGCACCAGATCCGATTTGGTGAACGGCTTCACCAGGTAGGCCATCGCACCCGCGTCGCGCGCCCGCTCCACCAGATCACGCTGGCTGAACGCGGTCAGAATAACCACCGGCGCAACACGTTTCGACGCGATCTCCGCCGCCGCGTCGATCCCGTCCCGGCGCGGCATCTTCACATCCATGATGACCAGATCCGGCCGGTGCTCCACCGCGAGATCGACCGCCTGCTGGCCGTCGCCCGCCTCACCGACCACCTGATAGCCCTCTTCGGTCAGCATCTCGACCAGATCCATGCGAATGAGCGCCTCGTCCTCGGCGACGACGACCCGCTTCGCCCCGGCGTCCCGTTTGGTGCCGGCGCCCCCAGCTGCTGTGCTCATAGGTAGACCCCTCTGGTTCCGATGCCCTGTACCCGACACGCCGAAAATAGGCCGCGATCGCACGGACGACCACCGCCGCCCATCAGGCTGCCGAGTGATGTAAAGAGTACCTTTCACTTCGGCATAGAACGCATATACCCTGCGCAAACCGCGCCGTCGCACCCCCGAGGCCATCCCATTCGCTTCCCCGGCACTCCACCCGCTATAGTTTCCACCCGGTGCGCCGAGTTGGCGGAACTGGCAGACGCGACGGTCTCAAAAACCGTTGTCCGAAAGGACGTGTGGGTTCGAGTCCCACACTCGGCACTCGCTCCCAGGGGGAGCCCTGCTCGCGGAGGGCGCTCGCCGGTGGGGAGCTCGTCGTATTTTCTGGGGGTGCAACCCCCAGGCCCCACTCGGCGGGGCTGCGCCCCCCGAACCCCCCACGCGGGTGGTTGCGTTCGGCGGCAAGCGTCTCGTCTTGGTCGTAGGTGCGATCCGGGTTTTCGGTCGGCAGGGATCAGCGACCGTTCCCAGGGGGAGCCCTGCTCGCGGAGGGCGCTCGCCGGTGGGGAGCTCGTCGTATTTTCTGGGGGTGCAACCCCCAGGCCCCACTCGGCGGAGCTGCGCCCCCGAACCCCCATGCGAGTGGTTGCGTTCGGCGGCAAGCGTCTCGTCTTGGTCGTTGGCGCGTTCCGGGGTTTCGGTTGGCAAGGGTTAGCGACGACTGAGAGCTACCTTTGGCGGTGGAGAGCGCTCATCGGAAGGCAGCCGTGCAACCCAGGGCTTCGATCGCGCATCGTCGACACGGCGGGGTATCGCGTCCGGTGAGTCGGCTAGTCGGGCGGGGCATCGAAGTGGGGTGACCGTTCCATGTCGCGGTCGGCGAATGTTACGGGCGGTCGCGAGTTGCGTTCATAGATTTCGCGCTGGGGATGCGTTTCCGTTGGTTCGTGGTATGGAGGCGGGCGACGTGAGTGGTGGAGACTGAACCAAGTCGCGGGGCCGACATTTCTCCTTCATCGAACCGTTTCGGTCGCCGGATCGTGGTTCGCATAGGGCAGCAGGGGTGTAGGGGGCAGCGGAGGTGTGTGATGCGGGTGAACAGGACCACCGTGGACTTGTCCGGGTATCCGGATCTGGTGGTCATCTATCTCGGCATGCGGGTGCGGCGACCGAGGGGAATGCTGCGGCTACTCGGACTCGGGCCGAAACTGTATCGCTCCCATCGGGATCGGCCGGACGGGCTGCTGCTGCACGAAGACGTCGTCTGGTCGCTGTTCCCGCCGCACTGGGGCGCGCGCCAATACTGGCGCGACCTCGACAGCCTCGAAGCATGGACCCGCACCGCGCCGCACCGCGACTGGTGGCAGAAATTCCTGCGCGACTCGGGCGGCACCGGCTTCTGGCACGAGGCATACTTCGCGCGCGGCGGCATCGACGCCATGTACGACGACATGGACCCCGCCACCGGGCTCGCGCGGTTCGCGCCCGTCGTCCCCTCCCGCGGGCGCAGGTTCACCACCCGCGGACGCGTCGAGGACACACCCGCCAAGCTGGAGCCCGTGGTGCGCGAATCCACTTACTACGACGGAGAATCCGAGTAGTCTGCGCAATCGGTCCTATCACGAAGCAATCACAATGCAGCGTTTCGCTGCGCCCGCCACGGGGTACACCCGGTGCGGAGAATCGAACCGCACCACCCACGGAAGTGACGCAGGTCGCAGGCCAGGGCGGAAAAACGGCGAACTTCGTGTACGGCGCGCTACGAACAGATGAATATGTTGTTCCCACACCTGGGGCTACCGAATCGGGGCGTTCTGGTAACCTCCGCGCGGATTATCGTGTTCCTATGCACGTCCTGTTCGTCTGCAACGGCAACGTTTGCCGTTCGGTGATCGCCGAGCGGCTCACCCGCGCCTTGGCGGCCGAACACGCTCTGCCCCACCTCACCACCGAAAGCGCGGGAACCCGTGCCCTGGTGGGATTTCCGGTCGAACCGCTCGCCGCGCAGACCATCGAGGGGCTCGGCGCCGACCCGAGCAACTTCCGGGCCCGTCGCCTGAAACCGGAGATGATCGACCGGGCCGACTTGGTCCTCGCGATGACCGAGCAGATCCGCGACCAGGCGATCGAAATGGCCTTCGGCGCCCGTCCGCGCACCTTTACGCTGCTGGAAGCCCACCGCGTCGCCCACGTCACCGGTGCCAGCACGGTCGCCGAACTGCATGCCGCGCGCAACGACCTCTCGCTGGTCGGGCGGGAGAACATCGCCGACCCGGTCGGGCTGTCCGCCCAGGCGTTCTGCGAGGTCGGCGACCGCATCGCCGAGGCGCTCGTGCCGCTGCTGCTGGCGCTCGCCCCGCACGAGCAGCCCCGCCCGCAGCACGATGAGCGCACCGGACTGGTGATCCGCCCCGGCGCGGCACGCGCGCCGCTGGCGACCTTCCTCGCCGCCCAGCGCACGCGATAACACGGCAGCACACGGAACCGGCTCGCACAGCGTCGAATACGCGGCCAACCCGCCGGTCACGAGTCGGCTATGTCCATTCCGGGTCCGGACGGTTTACACTCCCGCGGACAACACTCTCCGCCGTTGCTGCGTCGACACAGGACAGGAATCAGACATGCCGAAGCGAATTTCGGATGTTTCGCTCCATGTTTATGTGACACCGGAAGCTCTGGAGCGCGTCGTCGAGGCCGTGCGCGAGGTGGTGGACGACTATCTCACCGACCGCGACGTGTTCGCCTGGCGCTTCACCTTGCCGGTCGATACCGACGACCCCGCCCATGCGGCCCTCGCGAGCCACCGCGGCGCCGAAGCGCTCGACGGCGCGCCGGGAAACCGCCGCACCTACGAAATCGCGCTCAGCCTCGTCGGGGCGCCGGACGAGCTGACCGACGACGATGTGGCCACGTTGGAACGGCAACTGCTACGCGGCATCTCCGGACTCGCGCGAACCGAGCCGGGACGGGAGATCCCGGTCTCGATCCGCGCCTCGCAACGCACCGACGTCGATCTCGACATCGATCGCGACCGCGAACTGCTGTAGCGGGTCCGCCTACCCGCGCTGGCGCGAGGGGAAGTGGCGGATGAGCCCTTCCTGCACCGTCGTGGCCAGCAGGTCTCCGCTGCGGGAGTAGAACCGTCCGGTCGCCAGGCCGCGGGAGCCCGCCGCCACCGGCGACTCGGTGGCATACAGCGCCCACTCGTCGAAACGGAACGGGCGGTGGAACCAGATCGAATGGTTGACCGTCGCGGCAACGATCCGGTCCAGGCCCCAGGACAGCCCGTGGGTGGTGATGATCGAGTCCAGCACCGTGGTGTCGGACGAATAGCCCAGCATCGCCACGTGGATCAGCGGGTCGTCGGGCAGCCTGCCGTCCGCGCGCATCCACACCCGGTTGTGGTTGAGCCGCTCCCCCGTGCCTTTGAGAATCCAAGCCGGGTCGTTGGTGTAGCGCATATCGATCGGATGCGGCGCGTTGACGAACATCTCCAGCTTGTCCTCCAAGCCTTCGAAGCTCTCCTCCACGCGCGGCAGCGTCTCCGGATCGGGCACCTCCGGCTGGGCGTGTGCGTGCTCGAGCCCCTTGCCCCAATCCTGGAACGCGGCGAGCATCACGAACAGCTCCTGGCCGTCCTGGGTGGCGGTGACCGTGCGGTTGGCGAACGCGCGGCCGTCACGATGGCGGTCCACCCGGTACTCGATCGGCTTCTTCACATCCCCGCCGCGCACGAAATGCGCGTTCACGGCGTGCACAGGACGGTCACCGACCGTCCGGCCCGCCGCGATGATGGCCTGCGAGACGAGCTGGCCGCCGAAGGTACGGCTCCACACCTTCTCCGGGTGCTGGCCGACGAACACGTCCTCGTCCATCTGTTCCAGATCGAGCAGGCCGAGCAGCACGTCCAAGTCGGAGCGCCGTGCGGGCGCCTCCTCGACAATGACGGGGCTGCCTAGGGAAGCACTCACTAATGGTCCTCCTCGCCGATGCGGTGCACGTGGATCAGATTGGTGGAGCCTACGGTGCCGGGGGGCGATCCCGCCACGATGACCACCAGATCTCCCTTCTGGTATCGGTCCATCGACAGGAGTGCTACATCCACCTGGTGGATCATCGCGTCGGTGCTGTCCACGGTCGGCACGATGAAGGTTTCCGTGCCCCAGGTCAGGGCCAGCTGGCTGCGCACCTCCGGCAGCGGCGTGAACGCCAGCAGCGGCAGCGGGGTGTGCAACCTGGCCAGGCGGCGCACCGTGTCACCCGACTGGGTGAAAGCCACCAGCGCCTTGGCATTCAGCCGCTCGCCGATGTCCCGGGCGGCGTAAGAGATCACACCGCGCTTGGTCCGGGGCACGTGCGTCAGCGGGGGGACACGGGTGGACTCGGTCTCCACCGCGTGCACGATGCGCGCCATCGTGCGCACCGTCTCGATCGGGTATTTGCCCACCGAGGTCTCACCCGAGAGCATCACCGCGTCGGCGCCGTCGAGCACCGCGTTGGCCACATCGGAGGCCTCGGCGCGGGTCGGGCGGGAGTTGTCGATCATCGACTCGAGCATCTGCGTGGCGACGATGACCGGCTTGGCGTTCTCCCTGGCCATCTGGATGGCGCGCTTCTGCACGATCGGCACCTGCTCCAGCGGCAGCTCGACGCCGAGATCGCCGCGGGCGACCATCACCGCGTCGAAGGCGAGGACCACGGCCTCCAGGTTGTCGATCGCCTCCGGCTTCTCCAGTTTGCCGATCACCGGCACCCGGCGGCCGACGCGATCCATCACGTCGTGCACCAGCTCCACATCGGACGGGGACCGCACGAACGACAGCGCGATGAAGTCGACGCCGAGCTTCAGCGCGAACTCCAGGTCCTCGATGTCCTTCTCCGACAGCGCGGGCACCGACACGTCCATACCCGGCAGCGAGACGCCCTTGTTGTTGGAGACCGGGCCGCCCTCGGTGACCCGGCAGACCACGTCGTTGCCGTCGACGCGGGTGACGACCAGACCCACCTTGCCGTCGTCGACCAGCAGGCGGTCGCCGGGCTTGGCGTCTTTGGCCAATTCCTTGTAGGTGGTGGACACCCGGTCGTGGGTCCCGTCGATGTCGTCGACGGTGATGCGGACCTCTTCGCCCGTCGCCCAGACGGTCCTGCCCTCCAGGAAGCGGCCCAGGCGGATCTTGGGACCCTGGAGGTCGGCGAGAATGCCGACGGCTCGGCCGAGGTGGTCGGAGGCCTGACGCACCTTCTTGTAGTTCTCGGCATGGTCGGCGTGCTCGCCGTGGCTGAAGTTCAGCCGCGCTACGTCCATACCGCTCTCGACGAGTTCGCGGATACGGTCCTCGGTGGCAGTGGCCGGGCCGAGCGTGCACACAATCTTCGTCCGTCGCATCACGACTAGAGCCTAGTCCCGGTGGGTGCGGAGGTCCCGCCGTGGCCACGGTGAAACCTTGGTGAAAAATATGAACGAGGGCTCGATAGCCGGTAGAAACGGATACTCAGCGCGCGACATGCCGGGCCAACCTCGTTTCCAGCCGGGTCTGCGCGAATCCGAGGATCAGGCAGATGACCCAGTAGTACAGCGCCGCGACACCATAGAGAGCGAAGAAATCGAAGGTCGGGGCCGCGGCGAGCTGGGCGACGCGCAGCAGCTCGGTCACCAGGATGGTCGAGGCCAGCGAGGTGTCCTTGACCAGCGAGATGAGCGTGTTGGACAGCGGCGGCACCGCGATCCTGGCCGCTTGCGGCAGGATGATCAGCCGCAGCATCAAGGGGTATGACATGCCGAGCGCCTTGGCCGCCTCCCACTGGCCGTCGGCGACGCTGAGGATGGCGGCGCGCACCACTTCGGCCGCGTAGCCGCCCACATTGAGACTGAAGGCGATCACGGCGGCGGGGAACGGGTCGATCACGACGCCGAATTGCGGCAGCGCGTAGAACACGATGAACAGCTGCACCAGCAGCGGAGTGCCGCGAATGATCGAGATGTAGAACCGGGCGGCCGCCGACAGCGGCCACACCGGCGACATCCTGGCCAGCGCGACGAACAGGGCGAGCACCACGCCGATGGCGAAGCTGATCGCGGTGAGCGGAATGGTCTTGGTGACGGTGGCCTGCAGCATCGGCCACAGGTTGTGCCAGATGAGATCCCTGGTCGCGGCGTCCATGAACTGGTGGCTACTGGCTGACGTCGGTGCCGAAATACTTCTCGGAGATCTTCGCCAGGGTGCCGTCGGCGCGCAGCTGGTTCAGCGCGTTGTCCACGTCGCTGATCAGTGCGTCGCCCCTGCGCGCGGCGAACGCCTGCTTACTCTCCGCTCCGGTCTTGCCCGCGATCTTCACGCTACTGTCGCCGGTCTTCTTGGTGTATTCGGCGACGGCGAGGTTGTCGTTGACGGTCGCGTCCACGCGGCCGTTCTTCAACAGCTGGATGGCCTGCACGAAGCCCTCCACGGCCTCGACCTTCGCGCCCGCGTCGGTGGCGACCTTGCTCCAGTTGCTGGTGGCCGACTGCGCGCAGACCTTGCCGCCCAGGTCGGCGAGACGGGTGATGGCGTTGTTGTCGGCGCGAGTGACGATCACACCGGCGGACGTGGTGTAGGGCGCCGACAGCGCGTACTTGGCTTTGCGCTCGTCGTTCACGGTCACCTGGTTGGCGACCAAGTCGAAGCGCTTGGCTTCCAGACCGGCGAAGATGGCGTCCCACGGCGTCTGCACGAACTCGACCTTCTTGCCGAGCTTGTCGCCGACCGCCTGGATCACCTCCACGTCGTACCCGGTGAGCTTGCCGTCGGAGCCCTGGAAGCTGAACGGCGCGTAGGTGCCCTCGGTGCCGACCTTCAGCACATTGGGGTCACTGTCGCCGCACGCGCTCAGGCCCGTGGCGGCGACGACGGCGAGCATGGCGGCGGCGAACAGCTTGCGACGCACGAAATCCCTCTCTCCAGTGCGTGGAGGTCCACACACGACACGCGAATCCGGTCATGCTACGCCCGGACCTACCGGGGCGACAGCATTCCGATCATCGTGCGACGAAGGATTGTGCTCATCGTCTTCGCCCGGCGTACGCGGGGAGGCGGACGACCCGCGCCCGCCTCCCTGTCGTGCCGATGCCAGCGCGATCAGTCGCGCAGCGGGCGTCCTTGGGGATCGGGGACCTTGCCGACGAGGATCAAGATGCCGTCGATGAGACCCCAGATGCCGCCGAGACCGCAGGTGAGGATCGAGACCACCAGCTGGGCGATGCCGAGTCCGGTGTAGCCGAGGTAGAAGCGACCGACGCCGAAACTACCGAGGAAGATCTGCAGCAGGCCCGCGATCAGCTTCTGCTTCTCCGACAGCGGCACGCCGAAGGGGTCGCGGCCCCAGGGCGCCTCCGGGTCGTTCGGGTTGTAGCCCTGCGGGGCGCCCGGGTACGGCGCGGGCGGGTAACCGCCAGGCTGCTGGCCGTACGGGTCGACGGGCTGACCGTACTGCGGCTGACCGTACTGCGGCTGACCGTAGGGGGCCGACGGCGAGCTGTACTGCGGCGGGGTCTGCGCCTCCAGCGGCTTGGTCAGATCCGGACCAGTACCGGGCGGGCCGTACTGCGGGCCCGTGGAACCCGGGATCTGCTGGTTAGGGTCGGTCACTCATGTCCTCCTCATTCGTGCGGGCACCCTCTTGTCGGCCCCCGTCCTTGCTGGACCGCCGATTTGCCGCTCGCGACGATCACGAGACATTGTCACCGGGATCGACCTGGTTGTCGCCTCCGGTGTTTTCGGCCCTGCGAGGAGTTATCGCCGTGTGTCGCCGATTCGTTGCCGTGGACGGGAATCCGGCGGCGTCAGCGAATCGGCGACCGGCACGCTCAGCTCTTGTCCGAACCTGCCTTGTTCGAACCCGTCCCGGTGGACTCGACACCGGACTGCTCCTGGCCGGACTCGGCGGTGAAGGTCTCTTCGGCCGACCCGGCCGCCGTCGCATCGGTCACCGTCTCCTCGGACGTCGCTGCGTCCGAAGGCTTCTCGGCGGGCGCCGCACCCGCCGCGCGCAGCGCGCGGATCTGCCACGGCCACGGGCGGGGACTCGCGCCCGGCTGCAACTGCTCGGGCGTCTCGCGGCCCTTGGTCGCGAACACGAAGTAGGCGATCGCACCCAGGAACACCACGGCGGAGGTGAACGAGTTGATCCGGATGCCCGCGATCCGGGTGGCCTCGTCGGCGCGCATCAGCTCGATGAAGAACCGCCCGAAGCAGTAACCGGCGACATACAGCGCGAACAGACGCCCGTGGCCGATCCGGAAGCGCCGGTCCACGTACACCAGCAGCACGACGACGAGCAGGTTCCAGATCATCTCGTACAGGAAGGTGGGATGCACGATCTTGTCCACCACGCCGGTGGAGACGCCGTTCATCATGTCCAGCTGGCCGTCGTCGCCGACCCGGCGGAAGATCTGCAAGCCCCATGGCACGTCGGTCTCGCGGCCGTACAGCTCCTGGTTGAAGTAGTTGCCCAGCCTGCCGATGGCCTGGGCGAGCAGGATCGGCGGGGCGACCGCGTCACCCAACGCGGGCAACGGGATTCGGTACACCCGGCAGCCGATCCACGCGCCGATGCCGCCCAGCAGCACCGCACCCCAGATGCCGAGGCCGCCCTGGTAGATCTTCAGCGCGTCGACCGGGTTGCCGTCCGCGCCGAAGTACTTCTGCCAGTCGGTGGCCACGTGATAGAGCCTGCCGCCGACCAAGCCGAACGGCACCGCGAACATCGCGACATCCAGGATCGCGCCGGGCTGGCCGCCGCGCGCGCGCCAGCGCCGCTCACCCCACCAGATCGCGACGACGATGCCGAGAATGATGCACAAGGCGTACGCCCGTAAGGGGAAGGGCCCGATCTGCCACACGCCCTGCGGAGGGCTGGGAATGTAGGCCAGCACGTCGCTGTTGGCCACGACACTGTCTGCCAGGACTTGTAAGGTCACGGTCGCCACCGTAGCGGAGTGCGGTTCAGCCGCAAGCTCCACGGTCGGGCGTCGCCGAGTTAACTGGCGAACGCGATCGGCGAACGGACACCGGCGGCGAGTTCGGCGGTGAGGCGCCGCACCGCGTCGAGCCCGTCGCCCGCCGCGGTGACCAACGCCGAGCCGACGATCACGCCGTCGGCGTAGCCCGCGATCTCGGCGGCCTGCTCGCCGGAGCGCACGCCGAGCCCGACGCCGATCGGAATGTCGGAGTGGGCCCGGATGCGCGCGCACAGCGCGGGCGCGGCCGAGGAGACCACGTCGCGGGCGCCGGTGACGCCCATGGTCGAGGCCGCGTACACGAAGCCGCGGCTGGCCTCGAGCGTCTTCACCAGGCGCTCCTCGGTGGACGACGGCGCGACCAGGAAGATGCGGTCCAGGTTGTGCGTGGACGAGGCGACGAACCAGTCGTCGGCCTCCTCCGGGATCAGGTTGGGGGTGATGATGCCCGACCCGCCCGCGGCGGCCAGATCGCGCGCGAAGCGATCGACGCCGTACTTGAGCACCGGGTTCCAGTAGCTCATCACGACGGCCTTGCCACCGGCGCCGGTGATGGCCTCGACGACGGAGAACACGTCGCGCACCCGCACGCCGCCGCGCAGCGCCTGCTCGGCGGCGGCCTGGATGGTCGGGCCGTCCATCACGGGGTCGGAGTAGGCGACGCCGACTTCGATGATGTCGCAGCCGGATTCGACCATCGCGCGCACCACGTCGATCGAACCGGCGAGGTCGGGGAAGCCCGCGGGCAGATAGCCGATCAGCGCGGCGCGGCCCTCGGCGCGGCAGGCGGCGAAGGTGTTCGCCAGACGAGACTGCTGACTCACGACCGCGCCTCCTCGGTGTCTGCGTCGAACAGCCCGAACCACCGCGCTGCCGTGTCCATGTCCTTGTCGCCCCGGCCCGAGAGGTTCACCAGGATGATCGCGCCGGGACCGAGCTCCTTGCCCAGTTGCAGCGCGCCCGCGACCGCGTGCGCCGACTCGATCGCCGGGATGATGCCCTCGCTGCGGCTGAGCAGCAACAGCGCGTCCATCGCCTCGGTGTCGGTGATCGGCCGGTACTCGGCGCGGCCGATGTCCTTCAGATAGGCATGCTCGGGGCCGACGCCGGGATAGTCCAGGCCCGCCGAGATCGAGTGCGACTCGATGGTCTGGCCGTCCTCGTCCTGCAACAGGTAGGAGTACGCGCCCTGGAAGGCGCCCGGCGTCCCGCCGGTGAAAGTGGCCGCGTGCCGCCCGCTGTCGACGCCGTCACCGGCCGCCTCGTAGCCGATCAGCCGGACGTCGGCGTCGTCGAGGAACGCGTGGAAGATGCCGATGGCATTGGAGCCGCCGCCGACGCAGGCGACGACCGCGTCGGGCAGCCGACCGGTCGAGGCCCGCACCTGGGCGCGGGCCTCCATGCCGACGATGCGCTGGAAATCGCGCACCAGCATCGGGAACGGGTGCGGGCCCGCGGCGGTGCCGAAGCAGTAGTAGGTGTCGTCGGCGTTGGTCACCCAGTCGCGCAGCGCCTCGTTGATGGCGTCCTTGAGGGTCTGTGAGCCGGAGGTCACCGAGATCACCTCGGCGCCCAGCAGGCGCATGCGCGCGACGTTCAGCGCTTGGCGCGCGGTGTCCACCGCGCCCATGTAGATGACGCAGTCCAGGCCGAGCAGCGCGCAGGCGGTCGCCGTGGCCACGCCGTGCTGGCCGGCGCCGGTTTCCGCGATCACCCTGGACTTGCCCATCCGCTTGGCCAGCAGGGCTTGGCCGAGCACATTGTTGATCTTGTGCGAGCCGGTGTGGTTCAGGTCTTCGCGCTTGAGCAGAATGCGCGCACCGCCCGCGTGCTCGGCCAGCCGCGTGCACTCGAATACCGGCGACGGGCGGCCGGTGTAGTCGCGTTGCAGCCGGTCGAGCTCGCCCAGGAACGACTCGTCGAGCCGGGACTTCTCGTATTCGGCGGTGACCTCCTCGATCACCGCCATCAGCGCCTCGGGGACGTGCCTGCCGCCGTAGACGCCGAAGTGCCCGCCCGCGTCCGGCTCGTGGCCGCTGCGCTGGGCGACGCCGTCGCTGGCCTGAGGTAGTGCCGCCACGCCCGTCACCGGCCCCGCCGCGCGGGCTTCGGGCAGGACGGGTGCGTGCCCGCGGTCACCAGCTCCGACACCGCGGCACGCGGGTCGCCGCTGGTCACCAGGCCCTCGCCGACGAGAACGGCGTCCGCGCCCGCGCCCGCGTAGGCCAGCAGGTCGGCGGTGCCGCGAATACCGGACTCGGCGATCCGGATGACCTCGGTGGGCAGTCCCGGCGCGATCCGGGCGAACACGTCGCGATCGACCTCGAGCGTCTTGAGGTTGCGGGCGTTCACGCCGATCACGGAGGCGCCCGCCTCCAGCGCGCGGTCGGCCTCCTCCTCGGTGTGCACCTCGACCAGCGCCGTCATGCCCAGCGATTCGGTGCGGTCGATCAGCGAGGACAGCACGTCCTGCTCCAGCGCCGCGACGATGAGCAGGATGACGTCCGCGCCGTGCGCGCGGGCCTCGTGGATCTGGTAGGGGCCGACGACGAAATCCTTGCGCAGGATCGGGATGTTCACCGTGGCGCGGACCGCGTCCAAGTCGTCCAGCGACCCGTTGAAGCGGCGCCCTTCGGTGAGCACGCTGATGATCCGGGCGCCGCCGTCTTCGTAGGCCTTGGCGAGGCTGGCCGGGTCGGGGATGTCCGCGAGCTCGCCCTTGGAGGGGCTGGCGCGCTTGACCTCGGCGATCACGCCGATGCCGTCCTCGAGCAGCGCGGCACGGGCGTCCAGCGGCGCGGGCGCGGCGGCGGCGGCCGCCTTCACCGCCTGGAAGTCGAGAAGGGCTTCCCGAGCGGCCACATCCGCGCGGACCCCGTCGAGAATCGAGTCGAGTACCGTCATCTGGCTCGAATCCTTTCTGGGGAGACGGACTTGCTACCTGAGAATCCCCCCAGGCGCTGTCTCACCGATGCTGACAAAGAATAAATGGACCTACCGGGCGCGTTCGCGCCGGGGCTCGAGTTGGACCACGCGGAAGGGCTCGGCGCAAGGTGGTACCCGCCACACCCGGTGCGGGCGCACAGTTCAGCGCGCACGTCGGCCCGCCTCGCCGGGGTCCGGATCCTCCGGAGGCTCCTCGGTCGGGTCGGTACCGGCGTCCAGTGCGTCCCACAGCACACGCTCGGACACCTGCGGCTCGGATCCCTGCTTCGGCGACTGCGCGCGCCGCTGCGTGACCTCCGCCGTCGCGGCGGCGCGCCGGAAGACCGGATTGTCGTATTTGCCGGACAGCCGCGCGGTTTCCGCGGGCATCCTGGCCAGCAGCACGCCCGCGCCGAACGCGGCGATCGCGCCGAGCAGGGCGAGCACGGCCGGGAACGCCGACGTGGTCGCCTCCTGCACCTGCGCGCGGGCCGGGAGTTCGGCGAGCTTCGCGGCCCGTTCGCCGATCGCGCCGGAATCGGTCAGCAACGCGAACGCCGGGACCGCGGCCACCGCGGCGACCAGGGCGATGAGCACGCCGACCACCCGGCGCAACCAGCCCTTGGTGGCCAGCACGGCCGCGATCGAGGCGAGCAGCACCAGCGCCAGCGGTGTCAGGGCGCCGAACCACACCCCGCCGTCGAGGTGATCCGTTCGCGGCTGGGTGAGCCCGTCGGAGGAGGTGACGGTCACCCATGTCATCCGGGAGGAGGCCCACAGCGCGGCGGCGGCGATGGCGAGCAGAACGACGGGGGCCACCGGATACCTGCGGCGGGAATCGGCGTCGGCGCGAGGCGATTCCGCGGACGCGGCGGAATCGTCCGGCGCGGGAGCGGATCGCGGCTGTGCCGCGGCGCTCGCGTCCGGGGCCGGTTCCCGGGCCCGGCCGGGTTCCTTGTCGGGGTCGTCGGGGGCTGTCATCGCGGTTCGCCGTTCCCCGCACCGGGTTCGGCACCGTAGGCCCGGACCGTTCCGGCTGCCGCGATGGCCTTCAGCACCGCCATCGCCTTGTTGCGGGATTCCACGTCCTCGTACTCCGGGTTCGAGTCCGCCACCACGCCCGCGCCCGCCTGCACGTAGGCCGTGCCGTCCTTCAGCAGCGCGGTGCGGATGGCGATCGCGGTATCGGCGTCACCGGCGAAGTCCAGGTAGCCGACGACGCCGCCGTAGATGCCGCGGCGGGTCGGCTCGAGTTCTTCGATCAACTCCATCGCCCGCACCTTCGGCGCGCCGGACAGGGTGCCCGCCGGGAAGCAGGCCCGCACCGCGTCCAGCGCGACGCGTCCTGGCGCCAGCCGCCCCGACACCGTCGACACCAGGTGCATCACGTGGCTGTAGCGCTCGATGTGCCGGTACTCGGTGACCCGCACGGTGCCCGGCTCGCACACCCGGCCCAGGTCGTTGCGGCCGAGATCGACGAGCATGAGGTGCTCGGCGTTCTCCTTCTCGTCGGCGAGCAGGCCCTTCTCCAGCAGCAGGTCTTCCTCCTCGGTGACGCCGCGCCAGCGGGTGCCCGCGATCGGATGGGTGGTCGCCACACCGTCTTTCACGGTGACCAGCGATTCCGGGCTGGAGCCGACGATGGAGAACGCGGTGCCGCCGTCGCCGTCGGGGATGTGCAGCAGGTACATGTACGGGCTCGGGTTCGAGGCGCGCAGCATGCGGTACAGGTCCAGCGGCGAACCGTCGTAGTCCATCTCGAAACGCTGCGACAGCACCACCTGGAACGCCTCGCCCGCCTCGATCTCCTTGACCAGGCGGCGCACTCCCGCGCCGAACTCCTCGGTGGTGCGCTTGCGCCGGTACTGCGGCTCGGGCTGGTCGAACACCGACACGGTGGAGTCGGCGGGCGCGCCGAGCGCGGCGGTCATCCGGTCCAGCCTGGCGACGGCGTCGTCATAGGCTTCGTCGGCCCGCTCGGCGGTGCCGTTCCAGTTGACCGCGTTGGCGATCAGCGTGATCGCGCCCTCGTGGTGGTCGAACGCGGCCAGGTCGGTGGCCAGCAGCAGCACCATCTCCGGCAGGCCCAGGTCGTCCAGCGCGAGGTTCGGCAGCCGCTCCATCCTGCGCACCGCGTCGTAGCCGAGGTATCCGACCATGCCGCCGGTCAGCGGTGGCAGTCCGGGCAGTCGCTCGGTGCGCAGCAGCTCCAGGGTCTCGCGCAGCGCGACCAGCGGGTCGCCGCCGGAGGGGGCGTCGGCCGGGATGTGACCGAGCCAGGCCGCCTCGCCGTCCACCACGGTGAGCGCCGACGGGCTGCCCGCGCCGATGAACGACCACCGCGACCAGGAGCGTCCGTTCTCCGCGGACTCGAACAGGAAGGTGCCGGCCCGGTCGCCCGCCAGCTTGCGGTAGGCCGACAGCGGAGTCTCGGAGTCCGCCAGCACTTTTCGGGTCACCGGGACCACCCGGTGTTCCGCGGCCAGCAGATGGAACTGTTCGCGGGTCGTGGTGGTGGGAGTGGACGTGCCTGGCATGGGAGACATCATCCCAGGCCGGGCCGACAAGCCGGTGAGCGGTGCCGGTGACACGGCCACGGAGGGGACAAATCCGGCAGATCGGATCGGTCGTCCAGTGCGGGGAGGTGTGGCGGCTCTCACTACGCTCGCGGACCAAGCGACCGGTAAGTTCTCGGGCATGCAGCCAGGACAGCTCGCCCCGCACTTCGAGCTTCCCGATCAGTCCGGCACACCCCGCTCGATCGACTCGCTACTGGCGGACGGCCCACTGGTCCTCTTCTTCTATCCCGCGGCCAACACTCCGGTGTGCACGGCCGAAGCGTGCCATTTTCGTGACCTGGCCGCCGAATTCGCCGCCGTCGGCGCCACCTGTGTCGGCATCAGCACCGACGGGGTGGACACCCAGGCGGGGTTCGCGGACAAGCAGCGCCTCGGCTATCCGCTGCTGTCCGACGCCGACGGCGCGGTGGCCGCGCGGTTCGGCGTGAAGCGTGGGCTGCTGGGCAAACTGGCGCCGGTGAAGCGGCAGACCTTCGTCATCGACACCGACCGCACCATCCGCAAGATCATCACCGGCGAGCTGCGCGCCAACGTGCACGCCGACGAGGCGCTGGCGTACCTGCGCGCCAGGTAAACCACGCGCCGCGCCGCGTCAAGGCAGCCGGTTCTGGCTGGTCGGCGGCATAAACGGACGCCGCAGGTGGAGTCCGTCCGAAGCCGACGACGCGCCGGATCGAGCGAACACCGAGGCAGGCGGAGAGTCTGTGCGGCGGGCCGAGCGAACACCGAGGCAGGCGGAGAGTCTGCGCGCCGGGCCGAGCGAACACCGAGGCAGCCGCAGAACCCACGCGCCGGACCGAGCGAACACGGAAGCAGCCGTAGAAAGGCGCGGCCGGGCGAAGTCCGTCGGCAGCCCGCGCGCCGGGCCGGGCGAAGGCGCGGCAGCCGCATACGCTTTCCGCATGACTTCGACCGAGGCTCAGCCCGGCGGACGCAAATCCACAGCTGCCGTCTGGCGCACACGGATCATTGTCGGCGCCGCGATCCTCGCTCTATTGGTCCTGACCTACTTGGTCTTGTCCGCCTTCATCCCGCGCTGGTGGGCCCAGCGAGTCGGGTCGATGGTGGACGGCAGCTTCGCCAAAGGCATCGGCTGGGGCTTGTTCTACGGCGGATTGTGCACCGTCGTACCGCTTTTCCTGTTGCTGTTCGCCGTAGTGTTCTGGCGCAGCAAGGCGGGCCGGTTCCTGGCGGGAGCGGCCGCGGTCGTCGCGATCCTTTTCGCGATCCCCAACCTGATGACCCTCACCATCGTGCTGGGAAACAGCAGCGCCGCCCATGCGGGTGAGCGGATTCTGGACGTGGACGCGCCCGCGTTCCGTGGCGCCGCGCTGGCGGGCGCCATCGTGGCGACGATTCTGTTCCTCCTCGCGGTGGGCCTGTTGCTGCTGCGCAAGTGGCGGCGCGCCCACGCGCGCGCCGCGACGGCCGCGGGCGGCGAGAAGCTGTGAGTGAACTCACGTCATGCACGATCTTTATGACGGTCGAGCGAAGTCGTGGCAAACTCATGGGCGCGGGTGACTGTGCACAGGCATTTCCACAATCCCTAAGACCACGAACACGACCACGTCACTTGGCTTGAAAGAAGGCACACAGTGACGAAGTGGCTCGACCCCGTCGAACAGCGAGCTTGGCGCGCCATCGTTGCGTTGATGACACGTCTACCGGCGGCCTTGGACACCCAGTTGCAGCGCGAGTCCGGCGTGACGCATTTCGAGTACTGGGTGCTGAGCCTGCTGTCGGAAGAACCGGGGCACCGGCTTCAGATGAGTGAGCTTGCCCACAAGGCAAACGCATCGCTATCGCGACTGTCGCATGTGGTGTCCAAGCTGGAGCGCATGGGGTGGGCCCAGCGTTCGGCGACCGCGGGGCGGCGCGGCGTCCACGCGGTGCTCACCGACGAGGGGTATCTGAAGGTCGTCGAGGCCGCGCCGGGTTATGTGGACGCCGTTCGCCACCTGGTCTTCGACGGTTTGGACGACGGGCAGAAGGCCCAGCTCGCCGAACTGGGTGAGCTGCTGGCCGCGCGGCTGGCCGACCGGCTCGATCAGTCCGGCGGGCTGACTCCGGCGGCCGAGGACGACCGCCCGTCGACTGCGTAACCGCGCTCAGGATCGCGCGGCGAGCAGCACATCGGAGTCGAAGCAGGTGTGTGTGCCGGTGTGGCAGGCCGCGCCTTCCTGATCGACGACGAGCAGGATCGTGTCGCCGTCGCAGTCCAGCCGTACTTCATGCACGTACTGGGTGTGGCCGGAGGTCTCCCCTTTGACCCAGTACTGCTGCCGCGAACGCGAATAGTAGGTGGCTTTGCGGGTTTCCAGCGTCCGCGCCAGCGCTTCGTCGTCCATCCACGCGACCATCAACACGTCACCGGTGGCGCGTTCCTGCGCGACGGCCGACACCAGCCCGGCGTCGTTGCGCTTGAGACGGGCGGCGATGGCGGGATCCAGACTCATAGCACCGTTATAGACCATGCCCGGCCTTCAGCGCGTATGGGACCGCCGCAGCTCGCCCAGCACCCGCCAGGTGCGCCGCTGGTCCTCCGGGCTGGTCAAGTCGGTCTGCGAGAACACCACCTCCGTCGCACCGGCCGCGAAGTACTCCTCGACCCGCGCCGCGATCAGCTCCTCGTCACCGATCACCGCCGGATCCGCGGCGCGCGCCGCGCCGGCCAGCGCGATGGCGTCATGGGTGAAGGTCTGACCGAACCACAGCGAGGACAATCCGGCCGTGGCCGCCGCCTCCCCCCAGCGCGACGGCCGCGTCCACGGCATTTTCGGTGGCGTCGAGGGCGAACGGGGACAGCGCGATTCCGATGCTCATGCCCGGTGCAACCGCGACCGCACGACTCGCCTTCCGGTGCGGCGGATTTCCGCCAACCGCTACCGGACGACGATCTTCTCCGCCCGCATCGCATCCTTGACCTGGCCGATTGTCAGCTCGCCGAAGTGGAACACGCTGGCCGCGAGCACCGCGTCGGCGCCGGCGTGCACGGCCGGTGCGAAGTGCTCGACCGCGCCCGCGCCGCCGCTGGCGATCACCGGCACCGTCACCGCGGCGCGCACGGCGCGGATCATCGGCAGGTCGAAACCGGCCTTGGTGCCGTCGGCGTCCATCGAGTTCAGCAGGATCTCGCCGACTCCCAGCTCGGCGCCGCGCACCGCCCATTCGACGGCGTCGATGCCGGTTCCGCGTTTGCCGCCGTGCGTGGTCACCTCCCAGCCGGACGGGGTGTCCGGCTCGCCCTGCGGGACGGTGCGCGCGTCGACCGAGAGCACGATGCATTGCGAACCGAACCGTTCGGACATCTCGCGCAGCACCTCCGGCCGCGCGATCGCGGCGGTGTTCACCGAGACCTTGTCCGCGCCCGCGCGCAGCAGCCGGTCCACGTCCTCCACGGTGCGCACCCCGCCGCCGACGGTGAGCGGGATGAAGATCTGCTCGGCGGTGCGGGTCACCACGTCGATCATGGTGCCGCGGTCGCCGGTCGAGGCGGTCACGTCGAGGAAGGTCAGTTCGTCGGCGCCCTGCGCGTCGTACAGGGCGGCCAGCTCGACGGGATCGCCCGCGTCGCGGAGATTCTCGAACTTGACGCCCTTGACCACCCGGCCCGCGTCGACGTCCAGACACGGGATCACCCGTACGGCCAACGTCATTGCCTCACCCTTTCTCCGCGGCCGTCGGGTCGGCGACCGTGCAGATCATGTCGAGCAGTTCTTCGTGTACGCCCGGCGCGGCCGCCAGCACGGAGCCGGAGGTGATGGTCCACGGCCGTCCCGCCAGGTCGGTGACCACGCCGCCGGCCGCGCGCACCAGCGCGACGCCCGCCGCGTTGTCCCAGGGATGGTGCCCGAAGACGATCGCGCCGCCGAGCACGCCGGAGGCGGTGAACGCCAGATCGATGCCGGTGGAGCCGTGCATGCGCACCCGGGAGGACAGCCTGCTCAGCGGGCCGAGCAGATCGAAGCGGAACTGTCCGGGGATGCGGCCGTTCGAGTCGACGTTGAACGCGCCGAATCCGATCATCGACTCGGCCAGAGTGCCCCGTGGCAGCGGCGGCAGCGGACGCCCGTCCAGCAGCACCGGGCCACCGGCCATGGCCGCGTATCGGCGGCCGAGCAGCGGCAGCCAGGTCAGGCCGAGCACGGGTTCGCCGTCGCGCACCAGCGCCAGCAGCATGCCCGAGAGCGGATGCCCGGAGGAGTAGTTGAACGTGCCGTCGATGGGGTCGAGCACCCACGCGGTGCCGGAGGTGAGCTGCGGCCCGCCGAACTCCTCGCCGTGCACTTCGATGCCGGTGCGCCGGTGCAGCTCGGCGGAGATGGTGCGCTCCAGCTCCAGGTCGAGCGCGGTGGCGAAGTCGTTGCGGCCCTTGACCACCGCGCTCGGCGCACCGACACCCTCGACGAACCGCGAGCACACCGAGTCCAGGACCTCGCTCGCCTCCGCGAGCAGTGCCGACAGCGCCTGGTTCATCTCACCGCGGCCAGCGCCTCGGGCAGGGTGAACCGGCCCGCGTAGAGCGCCTTGCCGACGATCGCGCCTTCGACGCCGTCCGGCACCAGTTCGGCGATCGCGACCAGGTCGTCGATGGTGGAGACGCCGCCGGAGGCGATGACCGGCGCGTCGGTGGCCGCGCACACCTCGCGCAGCAGGTCCAGGTTGGGGCCGGTGAGCGTGCCGTCCTTGGTCACGTCGGTCACCACGTAGCGCGAGCAGCCGTCGCGTTCCAGGCGTTCGAGCACCTCCCACAGATCGCCGCCGTCGCTGACCCAGCCGCGGCCGCGCAGCCGGTGCTCGCCGTCGACGATGCGCACGTCCAGGCCGATGGCGATCCGTTCGCCGTGGCGGGCGATGGCCTTGGCGCACCAGACGGGATCCTCCAGCGCCGCGGTGCCGAGATTCACCCGGGCGCAGCCGGTGGCCAGCGCCGCCTCCAGGCTCTCGTCGTCGCGGATGCCGCCGGACAGTTCCACCTTCACGTCGAGTTCGCCGACGACGCCCGCCAGCAGCTCCCGGTTCGAGCCGCGTCCGAAGGCCGCGTCCAGGTCGACCAGGTGCACCCATTCCGCCCCGGCCTCCTGCCAGGCCAGCGCGGCCTCACGCGGCGAACCGTAGCTGGTTTCGCTGCCTGCCTCTCCTTGCACGAGGCGAACGGCCTCTCCGTTGGCGACATCGACGGCGGGTAGCAGCACAAGACTCACGAGAGCAGCCTAGTGGTTACCCGGCCGCGCGCGGGTCGCGGGCCTGGGCGAATGGGACCTCGATCACCGGCCGCGGTCGGCGCCGTGCGCCTCCAGGATGCGCCGGCGCACAGTGAGTGGCGGCGGAAACCCGGACATAACTTGTTGGCGCCACCCACAATCTGATAACGTTGGCGACGCCAACGTTGGATCAGCCAACGTACCGCTGGAAAGGCCCTCCGATGCGCAAGATCCGCCTCGCCCTCCCCTTGCTCGCCCTCCCGCTGGCCGCGCTCGCCGCCGCCCGCACCTTCGCCACCCCGACCGACGCGCACGAAGCCCGCGAGATGCTGGACCGCCAGCAGATCACCGCGCTGGTCGACCGGCTCGGCCGGGCGTTGGACGAGGGCCGCTTCGACGACCTGCGGGCGATCTACACGCCCGACGCGACCGCGAAGACGCCCGGCGGCACGGCCGATGGCCGCGACGCTCTGATCGCCCAGGCCAGCCGCAATCACACCGCGGACAAGCGGATTCAGCACGTCATCAGCAACGTGCTGGTCGACCTGCGCGGCGACGCCGCCGACGTCCGGGCCAACCTCATCGCCACCTTCGCGCTCGCCACGACGGACGGGACGATTCCGCAACCGCGATACACGCTCGGCGAGATCTACCGCTTCGACGCGGTGCGCACCGCCGAGGGCTGGCGGCTGTCGCGGGTGGAGACCACTCCGGTCTGGTCCACCGGCACCCGTCCGTAACCAGCGCGCCGCCGGGGCCGCGAGACCGCCCCGGAACGGGCAGGGCGGCGGTATCGTCTGCGCTCGGCGATCAACCCCGGTCGCCGCTTTCCCCTCGCACCGAGGAAGTGCATGTCACGATCGACACTCGCTGCCGCTCTGATGTTTTCGGCAGCCACCTGCTCCGCGGCGATGGTCGCCGCACCTGTCGCCGCCGCGGCGCCGCCGCCCGAGGAAGCGCGCCTGGCCGGATGCGAATTCGGCAGCACCGCGGCGACATACGACTACGCGCGGTTCGGCGACCACGCCCGCAAGATGCTCGACCTGAGCACCGGAGAATTCCGGGCCGAGTTCGAGAACTTCCGCGCCAATATCCAAGCCGGCGCGGAGGCCACGCACCTGCGCGCCCAAGCCGATTCGGCGGACTGCCGCGTCGTCTCCGGCGACGACAACCGGGCCGTGGTGGACGTCGACGTCACCCGGACGGTGACCAGCGACGAAACCGACGGGCTCCCGCAGACCGGCCGCATGGCGATGACCGTGACGGTGGACAACGTCGACGGACGCTGGCTGGTCAGCAAGGTCGTGTCGCGCTGAGCCGGTGGACGATCCCGCGCCGGGGTGCGCGGGATCGTCTCCTACAGCGAGGTCACCCAGTTGCGCAGCAGCTGGGCGCCCGCGTCGCCCGACTTCTCCGGGTGGAATTGGGTCGCCGAGAGCACGCCGTTCTCCACCGCCGCCAGGAACGGCACCCCGTGCTCGGCCCAGGTGAGCTTGGGCGCGGCGATGTGGTCGCTGGGCGGCAGATCCCAAGCCTGGGCGGCATAGGAGTGCACGAAGTAGAAGCGAGTGTCCGCGTCCAGACCCGCGAACAGGACGCTGTCGGCGGGCGCGGAGACGGTGTTCCAGCCCATGTGCGGCAGCACCGGCGCGCAGAGGCGTTCGACGGTGCCGGGCCACTCGGCGCACCCGTCGGTCTCCACACCGAACTCGACACCTCGCTCGAACAGGATCTGCATGCCGACGCAGATGCCCAGCACCGGGCGTCCACCGGCCAGCCGCTGACCGATCAGCCGCTCCCCCCGCACCTCCCGCAGACCCGCCATGCACGCGGCGAACGCGCCCACGCCGGGCACCACCAGACCGTCGGCGGCCAGCACCGCCTGCGGGTCGGCCGTCACGTCGACGTCGGCGCCCGCCCTGGTCAGCGCCCGCTCGGCCGAGTGCAGGTTGCCGGAACCGTAGTCCAGCAGGGCGACGGATTTCCTCACAGCGTTCCCTTCGTGGACGGGACCCCGCTCACCCGCGGGTCGAGTTCCACGGCGGCGCGCAGAGCCCGCGCGACCGCCTTGAATTCGGCCTCGGTGACATGGTGCTGGTCGCGGCCGTAGAGCACGCGCACGTGCAGGGCGATGCGCGCGTTGAGAGCGATCGACTCGAAGACGTGACGGTTGAGCACGGTGGAATACGGCGCCCCTGGCCCGGAGCCCGGAATCACCGCGTGCAGCAGGTGCTCCGGTTCGCCGGTGTGCACGCAGTAGGGGCGGCCGGACACGTCGACCGCGGCGTGCGCCAGCGTCTCGTCCATCGGGATGTAGGCGTCGCCGAAACGACGGATCCCCGCCTTGTCGCCCAGCGCCTTGCCGAGCGCCTGGCCGAACACGATCGCGGTGTCCTCCACGGTGTGGTGCGCCTCGATCTCGATGTCGCCTTCGGCGCGGACGGTCAGGTCGAAGCTCGCGTGCGCGCCCAGGGCGGTCAGCATGTGGTCGTAGAACGGGACGCCGGTGGCGATCTCGGTCTTGCCGGTGCCGTCCAGATCGAGCTCGACGACGATGCTGGATTCCTTGGTGATCCGCTCCACCCGGGCGGTCCTACTCATGCTCACGTCCAATCGGGTTGTCGCCGGAGGTTTTCCGGCGCTGGGTCATCGCGGTGCGAGGTCGGTGCCCGCCAGCGCCGCACTGACCTTCAGCAGTTCGTCGTTCTCGGCGGCGAGGCCGATGGTGGTGCGCAGATAGCCGGGGATGCCGACATCGCGGATCAGCACACCGTGATCCAGATAGCGCTGCCAGGTGCGCGGGGCGTCGGCGAAGCGGCCGAACAGCAGGAAATTGGCGTCACTGGGGATGACGTCGAAACCCATTTCCCGCAGCGCCGCCGCGACCCGATCACGCTGCGCGGCAAGCTCGGCGACACTGCCGAGGGTCTCGTCGGCGTGCCGCAGGGCCGCGCGCGCGGCGGCCTGGGTGACCACCGACAGGTGATAGGGCAGCCGCACCAGCAGCATCGCGTCGATCACCGCGGGTGCGGCCACCAGGTAACCCAGGCGACCTCCGGCGAACGCGAACGCCTTGCTCATCGTCCTGGTGACCACCAGCTTGGCCGGGAATCGGTCGATCAGACCGATGGCGCTCGGCTGCGCGGAGAACTCACCGTAGGCCTCGTCGACCACCACGATCCCGGGCGCGGCGTCCAGGATGCGGGCCAGATCCGACTGCGGAATGCTGTGCCCGGTGGGATTGTTCGGGCTGGTCACGAAGACCACGTCGGGCGCGCGCTCGGCGATGGCGGCCAGCGCGTGGTCGACGTCGAGGGAGAAGTCGGCGTTGCGCTTCGCCTCGATCCACTCGGTGTCGATGCCCTCGGAGATGATCGGGTGCATCGAGTACGACGGCACGAAACCAAGGGCGCTGCGGCCGGGGCCGCCGAACGCCTGCAACAGCTGCTGCAGGATCTCGTTGGAACCGTTGGCGGCCCACACGTTGCCGGTGTGCACCGCGACGCCCGTCTGCGTGGTCAGGTATCCCGCCAGGTCGCCGCGCAGCGCGACGGCGTCGCGGTCCGGGTAACGGTGCAGGTCCGCGGCGGCCGCGCGGATCGATTCGGCCACGTCGTCGATCAGCGCCCGGCTCGGCGGGTGCGGGTTCTCGTTCGTGTTCAGCTGTACGGGGACCGTCAACTGCGGTGCGCCGTAAGGCTTCTTGCCGCGCAGGTTCGGCCGCAATGGCAGGTCGTCCAGGGTCACGTTCGCGCCGGGCGCGCGCACCGCCCCCGTCACGACAGCGCCTCGAAACGCGCCTGGACCGCTTGGCCGTGCGCGGGCAGGTCTTCGGCGTTCGCCAGCGCCACCACGTGACCGGCGACATCCTTCAGCGCCGCCTCGGTGTACTCCACGACGTGGATGCCCCGCAGGAAGGTCTGCACGCTCAAACCCGACGAGTGCCGCGCGCAGCCCGCCGTGGGCAGCACGTGATTGGAACCCGCGCAATAGTCGCCGAGGCTGACCGGCGCGTACGCGCCGACGAACACCGCGCCCGCGCTGCGCACCCTGGCCGCGACCGCGGGCGCGTCGGCGGTCTGGATCTCCAAGTGCTCGGCGGCGTAGGCGTTCACCACGCGCAGGCCCTGCTCGATGTCGTCGACCAGGACCGTGCCGGACTGCTTGCCGCGCAACGCCTCGCTCACCCGGTGCGCGTGCTTGACCACGGTCAGCTGCGCGGTGAGCGCCGCGTCCACCGCGTCGGCCAGCTGCGCGCTGTCGGTGACCAGCACGCTGGCGGCCAGCACGTCGTGCTCTGCCTGACTGATCAGGTCGGCGGCCACGTGCACCGGATCGGCGGTCGCGTCGGCCAGGATCGCGATCTCGGTGGGGCCCGCCTCGGCATCGATGCCGACCAGGCCGCGGCACAGCCGCTTGGCCGCGGTGACGTAGATGTTGCCGGGGCCGGTGATCAGATCGACCGGCTCCAGCTGCGCGCCGTCGGTGTCGACGCCGCCGTAGGACAGCAGCGCGACGCCCTGAGCGCCGCCGACCGCCCACACCTCGTCGACCTCGAGCAGCCGCGCGGCGGCCAGGATGGTCGGGTGCGGCAGCCCACCGAACTGCGCCTGCGGCGGCGAGGCGACCACCAGCGAGCCGACGCCCGCGGTCTGCGCGGGTACCACGTTCATCACGACGCTGGACGGGTAGACGGCGTTACCGCCCGGCACGTACAGGCCCACCCGCTCGACGGGCACCCAGCGCTCGGTGACGGTGCCGCCCGGTACCACCTCGGTGGTCTTGTCGGTGCGCCGCTGATCGGCGTGCACCTTGCGGGCCCTGGCGATGGACTCCTCCAGGGCCGCGCGCACCGCCGGGTCCAGCCGGTCCAGCGCGGCGTCCAGCTCGGCGGCGGGGACCCGCACTGTCGCCGGGATCACACCGTCGAACCGCTCGCTGAACTCCAAGGCCGCCGACACACCGTGATCGCGGATCGCCTCGACCACCGGACGCACCTGATGCAGCACCGAGTCGACGTCGACTCCCCCGCGGGGCAGCGCGGCGCGCAGCTCGGCAACGGAGGGAGTACGACCGCGCAGATCGACGCGGGCGAGCTCGATGCGGGTTGTCATGAGGTGTCGGTTCCTTGTCTCCAGCTGATTCCGCAACAGGAAAGTTGCAGCTCCAGCCTAATCGACGCGACCGGACCCCCGATCCGGCCACAGGCGGCGCCGGGCCGAGCGCGGACGCGAGTGCCAGGAAGGCACCGCGCCGGTTACTTCACCGATGCCTAACGGGTATCGCTATCGATGAGCAGACGCCCACCGGAGCTGACCACGCGCAGCGTCAGGCCCTTGGTCTGGCCCTCGATAGTGAGGCTGGCCAGTCGCATGTCGACCGACCCGTCGTCGTTGTTCGTGCGCCGCGCGGCCTCGATGGTGGCGAAGGTGTCGATGGTGCGCGCCCCCCAGTACTGACGGAAGCTCTGCTCGTTGCCGTAAACCTTCTGCGCGGCGGGCGTGAGCAGGCTCCAGGAGGCACCCGGATCGCTGTAGAACTGCTCGATCAGGCCGCCTGCCGCTCCGATGTCGACCCGCTCACCCGAGCTCGGGGTGCGACCGAGCTCGGCGGCGACGGTCGAGGTCGAGCCGGGCTTGGTCGTCGCGGTCGCCGACGGCGGATTCGCCTGCGGACTCGGCGAGTCACCGCCGGACTGGCTGAACGCGCTGATCAGCAGCGCCGAGATGGCGGCGACCGCGCCCACCAGCGCGCCGATCAGCACGGCGCGCCGCTTGCCGCCCGACCGCCGCTCGGCCTGTGGGCGCGGCTGCGCCATGGTCGGGGGATGTGCCGCGGTGTCGTGCTGCACGGCGGGGCGCGACGGCGCCGGACGCGGACGCCGTTCGGTCGGCGTGTAGGGCGCCGAGGACATCGCCGACGTGCGCAGCGCGCGGGTGGCCGATTCCGGCTCGCCCGCTCTGGGCCGGGTGAAAGCCTCACTGGCCGGGACGAATCCGGCGGCCACCGGCGCGGGACCGGCGTCGGCGAACATGGCGAGCTGCTGGCGCGCCACCCGCATGCTCGGGCGTTCGGCCGGTTCGGGGCTGAGCAGGTCGAGCAGGAAATCCGTTGCGGGACCGGCGTTGCGCGGCTCGCTCACCTGACCGTTGGCGGCGGCGTAGAGCACCGCGAGCGGGTTGGAGCCGCCGCCATAGGGCGGTTCGCCCTCCAGCGCGTGAAACAGCGTGGCACCCAGCGCGAACACGTCGGACGCCGGCGTCGGATCGGCGCCGCGGGCCATCTCCGGCGCCAGATAGGCGGCGGTGCCGCAGATCAGCCCGGTCTCGGTGAGCGTGACGTCGCCGGTCGCGCGGGAAATGCCGAAGTCGGTGATCTTCACCGTGCCGTGGTCGTCGAGCAGGATGTTGCCCGGCTTCACGTCGCGGTGCACGATGCCCGCCTGGTGCGCGGCGATCAGCGCCGAGGCGACCTGCTCGCCGATCCGCGCGACCTGGGTCAGCGGGAGCGTGCCCTGCGCGGCGATCACCGCGGCGAGGCTCTTGGACTTCAGGTACTCCATCACCAGGCAGGGGTCGCCCTCGTGCTCGGTGATGTCGAACACGACGATCGCGTTCGGATGCTGGAAGCGGGCGGCGTTGCGGGCTTCCCGGATGGCGCGCTGACGCACCACGTCCCGTTCGGCCTCGGGCAGGCTCGGCTGGATGTGGATCTGCTTGACGGCCACGGAGCGCTGGAGGCGTTCGTCGACGGCACGCCAGACCACGCCCGTGCCGCCGCTACCAATCCGCTCGACCAGGCGGTAATGCTCCGCGATCAACTGACCGGTATCGATGGCGCCTACTCCGAACCTTCTCGAAATCGTGACATCCCGCATATTGATAACTTCACGCGGTCCGGGGATGAGTGTAGCGGGCGCTGGAATGCTCGCACGCGTCAGCCGGGCCATGTTCCGGGCCCAAAACGCCCGAAACGGACTATCGCGTCGCCCGCAGCATCCGGCCTGCGGCCTCCACCGCGGGAGCCGAACTGCCCGCATCACTGACAAAGGCCGCGAATGCCAGGTCACCGTCGATGCCGACGAACCAACCGTGCGCGTGGGTGTCGTCGATGTATTCCGCGGTGCCGGTCTTGCCGAGCAGTCCAGGAATATCGCGCAACTGCGTCGCCGTGCCGCCGGTGATCGTCTCGCGCATCATGGATTTCAGCTGGTCGGCGACGGCGGGCGGCAGCGCGTCCTGCGCCCGGTCCGGCGTACCGGGCCGCCCCGCGACCAGGGTGGGCGCGGGCACCGCGCCGCGCGCGATCGAGGCGGCGAGCAGTGCCATGCCGAACGGAGAGGCTGTCACTTGCCCTTGACCGATCGCCGACTCCACCCGCAGTGCGGACGTGTCGGCCGGTGGCACTTTTCCGGTGACAGTTGTCAGGCCCGGTGTGACGTAATCGATGCCCAGCCCGAGCTGTGCCGCCGCTTTCGTCATGGCGTCGGCGGGCAGTTTCACCCCGAGCGCGCCCATCGTCGTGTTGCAGGACCGCGCGAAAGCGGTGTGCAGCGGCACCGTGCCCAAATCGAAATTGTTGTCGTTGGGGATGCGGCGGCCCTCGATGTTCGCGGTGCCCGGGCAGGCCACCCGGGTATCGGGTGTGACCGTGCCCGCCTGCAGCGCGGCGGAGACGGTGACCGTCTTGAACGTCGAGCCGGGCGGGTACAGGCCGGTCAGCGCGATCGGGCCCTGCGCGTCGGCCGCGGCGTTCTGCGCGACCGCGACCACGTCGCCGGTCGAAGGCCGCAGGGCGACGATCGCGGCGGGCTGCGCGATCGGCGCGAGCGCCGCCTCCGCCGCGCGTTGGAGACCGACGTCGAGGGTGGTCGCGATGTCGGCGGTGGGCGTCGGGTCCTTCCCGGCGACGCGCTGGGTGCCCTCCGGCGTCTGGGCGCGCACCGCCCAGCCCGCGTTCGCGTCGGCGGATTCCTGCCACAATTCGGCGAGCCCGGACAGGGTCGGTGCGGCCAGCGCTTTATCGGTCGTCAGCAACCGGGTCTGCGGCGCGAGAGTGACGCCCGGCAGCGCGGCGAGCCGATCTTCGATCGGGGCGATATCCGTTTCGCGCAGGGTGATCGCGGTGACCGGCTTTCCTTGCGCCTGGACCAGTTCGGCGTGCAGCGACTGCGTGGTGAGGCCGGAGGCGAGCGGACCGAGCAGGTCGGCCACCGCCGCGAGGTCGGCGCCCGGGGCGATGTTCACCAGCGTGACGACCTGCTCGGTCATCAACTCGCCACCGGTGGAATCGAGAACGCGGGCCGGTTTCGGATAGACCCGGCCGTAGCTCAACGGCCCCGAAGCCAGGCCGGGGGCGAGGGTGGCGGGATCCCACTTCACCTTCCACCCCGCACCGCTGTCGCTCGCGGTGCCGTTGGTCGTGTAGGTCCACTCGGTTTTGCCGTCCTCGCCCAGCTTCCAGGTCGCGGCCAGCGCGAAGCGGTTGTCGTCGACCGAGCCGACCTCGAAACGCACCTCCTTGCCGAGCCCGTCGTAGAGCTTGCCGAGCGTGTCGGACGCCGCGGCCGGGTTGTCGGTGAGCGCGGCGGCCGCGGCGATGTCGTCGCGATTGAGCGCCTCGGCGAACTGCCCCGCTACGGTGTCGGGCTGCTCCGGTCCGGACGAGCAGGCGGCGAGCACGAGCACCGGTGCGGCGAACAGGACGAGAGGGTTCCGGTTGGTACGCACGCCGTCGACACTATCGGCCCGCACCGCGCCGACGGCGTAGGCTGCCGCCTCCCCTCCACTCGGCCCATCAGGCCGCGGTGTCAGTCGCGGGACCAGGGGGCCTCGGCCAACGCGGCGGCGTCCGCCTCGGTGAGGTCGATGTCGAACACCTCGGCGAGGATCTTGGGCAGCTCGGCCGGTTCCAACTCCCGTGTGTCGCTCGTGCCGTCGGGATACTCGGTGACGAGGGTGGTGCCGTCCAGCACGTGGTGCGCGTCCGGGTGGAAGCGCTGCACGAACGGCCGCGTGGTGAACGGGGAACGCGGCGAAGTCGAGACGAAATGATTGCCGACGACGTAGTCGATGCGGTACTGCGGGTTCAGGGTGAAACTGTGCCGGTCGACCCAACCTTCCCGGCCGAACTGGTGCAGCACCCACAAGTCGGAATCCAACTCGCCGAGCCTGCGTTCCAGACGGAACTTCCACTCCCCCGCGGTGAATTCGCCCGTCTCCATGGACAACTCGATGGGCGCGAGCGGACCGGCGCCGAAGCCGACATCGCACAGCCAGATTCGGTCGTCATCGGCGGTCGTCACACGCAGCAGGGCGTGGGTGGCGGGCCGCAACCCCGTGCCCGCGCCCATGCTCACCCGGCCGCTGAGGCCGGTGACGCCGAACCCGAGCCGCTCCAGCGCCGCGGCGAACAGTCCGACGTTCTCGTAGCAGTAGCCGCCGCGGCGGCGCCGGACGAGCTTGTCCTGCAAGGTCGCCAGATCAAGCTCGATCGAGCGGCCGAGGATGATCTCCAGGTTCTCGAACGGGATCGCGGTGGTGTGCGCCCGCACCAGCTGATGCAGCGTCGCCACCGTGGGGGCGCGCTCGCCGTCGAAGCCGATCCGGGCCAGATAGGCGTCCAGGTCGAGATCGGCGCCGTTCCAGTGGTAGGCCGGGTCGGTCGGCTTCGTCATCGCGTCCTCACTTCGTTGTCGGTCTCTCGTGATCAACCGCTCCGCGCCGCGATCCTGTTCCCCGCTTGCCTTACGCCGCGCACTTGGCGCCCGGCGGGGCGGACGGAGCGGTGACGACGCCGTGTGCGACATCGACGACATAGTCGCGGTCGGGGCCGTCGACCGGCTCCGTGCCGAGCAGCAGGCGTTCCACGACGCAGCCGCCCTCGAAGAAGGCCGGGCCGACGCTGTGGTCGCCGGGAACCACCTGCCCGGTCAGATCGCGGCCGGTGACGACGGTGTACATCGAGGTGGGTTTGCCCGCGGCGAGGAGCCCGGCGCGCATCTCCACGCTCGTGGCGTAGGGCACCACGTCGTCGGCGGTGCCGTGGACGAGCAACGCGCGCCGCACGTCCATCCGGTTCGCCAGCAGCGCGGGCGAACGCTCGGCGTAGGCCAGCGGGCAGGTGGCCGGAGGACAACCGCCCGCATCGCGCTCGATCTGTCCCGGCAGAGCGGAATCCACCGAACCCGCACCCAGCCACATGGTGAAATCGTCGGCCGGGCCGTAGTTGTCGACCCAGTAGTCGAACATGCCGCGCGGACCGTGCGCCACCGCGAGACCGCTGGTGATGCCGCCCTGGCTCCAGCCCCACAGCACGGTGCGGGTGATGGATCGATGGGCGTCCTGATACCAGGCGGTCGCGGCGACGATGTCGCGCCACCCCGCCCATAGATTCCATTCCCCCGGGCGCCACACGCTTTCCGCCGAGCGCAGATCCATCGACAGGATCGGGGTCGCGGTGCGCCGCGCGATCGAGGCGAGGTAGTCGGCGAAATCGGCCGAGGACCCGTCGTGCCCGTGCACGGCTACCACGAGCGCCTGCGCCGTCACGTCGCCTTCGGCGCAGCGGTATGGCTCGTAGACCCGGCCGGTCGCGTTCTCCCCGTCGACGCTCAGCGTCACGGGTCGGACCACTACGCCCGCCACGCAGGCCGGATTCGCCGAAACACGCTGTGCAGCAAGGCTCCCCACGAACAAGCTCACGAGAACACAACACACCACGAACACCGGATACCAGCGCCTCATGCTCGAATCATGGCACGCGCCGCGGCTCCCACCGACCCGGTTTTCGTGGGGGCACACCAGGAACGGCCGCACGTCGGCCCTGCCGGTGGCTTCACCCGGCAGCGGCTCGGCACGTGAATCTCGTCATCGCGACTTGGTGGCCCACAGAATGACGTTGGTGCCGAAGAATTTCTTGCTCCACCCGATGTCCTGGAACCCGAGTCCGCTCAGCACATCGGCGACCTGCTGTGGTGAATCGAAGGTTAGCGTGCTGGATTCGAGATAGGTGTAGGACGACCGGTCGCGAGCCACTACCTGCCCCAGCAGCGGAACGATGGTGCGCATTCCCCACTCCACGACCGGCTTCACCGGGCCGCTCGGAGGGCAGGTTTCGAGTATGACGATCCGGCCGCCCGGCTTGAGGACTCGGTACTGTTCACGAAGAACTCCGACCAGGTCTTCGACATTGCGGAGGAGATAGCCTTCCGTGATCCCGTCGAAAGACTCGTCCTCGAATGGCAAACTGGCCGCATCCGCATGGCGCCATCGAACCGTGTCCGCCCCCGGCTTGGTCATTGCGCGCGTCAACATCTCTTCCGAGAAGTCGACACCTGTCACGGTGACGGTGGGGTACCTCCGCGCCGCCTCCAGGGCGATCACACCTGTCCCCGTGGCGATGTCCAAGAGCTGACCACCTGTGGGCGGTGCGACACGCTCGGCTACTTCACGGCACCATCGTGCATGACGGCCGAGCGTCATGACGAAGTTCATCCGGTCGTAGTATCCGGCGATCTTCTCGAAGATCCCGTGCACGTCGGAGCCTTTGCCGTGAGCTAGTCGGTCACTTGTCATCTCTCGGACCTCTCTGGTCGGTACATTGCCCACTCGTACGGTCGGACCAGGCACGGGATCGCGGATGCGCTTCCGTGACCCGGCATGGCAACTGCTGCTCTCGTACGACGGTACGGTGAGCGCCACGCCGATCAGAGCCGGGTCAGGAGGTGCCAGGGAGGACAGCGCGCCGAAATTGTGGAAGCAGCTACGGAGCGAGCGGAATGCTTTGCGCGGCAATGCTTTTGCGGACGGGGTGGGCATACCGTTGCGCTGGTCACTGTAGCCGCGTCATCGACATGCCGCGCGGCGGTCGCCGAACCGATCACCGAGGATCCGGTGCTGCACGGCCGAGGATCCGCGCGCACCATTCGAGGCAACGGTGCTCGGCCGCGCACAGGTCTGCGGCAGATCGCCGAGGTCCCAGGCGATCCACCGACACGACCGGCGGAACGCTACGATTCGCCTATGCGTTCGATTGATACCGCCGAGCGGCGCGCCCGGTTGGCGGTGCGGCACCGGCTCGCGACTTCGGAACGGTCCGCCGAGATCGCCGAGATCGCCAAGTCGGTCGTGGCGCTGCACGCGACCGATCCGGCCACCGTCTTCCTTTCGGTCGCGGCGCGCGGCGACGGCCTCGCCCCGGCGGATGTCGAGCGGGCACTCTACGAGGACCGGTCCCTGCTGCGCATGCTGGCGATGCGCCGCACCATGTTCGTCGTGCCGGTCGACCTGGTCCCGATCCTGCAGGCGTCGTGCGCGGATGCGCTGGCGCACAAGCAGCGTCGCACCTACGGCAAGTACCTCGCGCAGGCGGGCGTCGGCGACGGCGACGTGCAGGGCTGGCTCGCCGAGGTGGAAGCCGAGACGCACAAGGCGCTGCTGGAGCGGGGATCGGCGACCGGCGCGCAGCTGAGCAAGGACGTCCCCCGGCTGCGCACGCAGGTGAATATCGCGCCGGACAAGGCGTATTCGAAGCCGACGAACATCACCACCTGGGTGCTGGTGACGCTGGGCTGCGAGGGCCGCATCGTGCGCGGCAGGCCGAACGGCGGCTGGACCAGCAGCCAGTACACTTGGGCGCCGATCGAATCGTGGTTGCCGGACGGTGTCGCGGCGATGTCCGCCGCGGAGGCCCGTGTCGAGCTGGTCCGGCGCTGGTTGCGTGCCTTCGGCCCGGCGCCGGTGTCCGACATCAAGTGGTGGACCGGCTGGACGCTGGGCGAGGTCCGCGCGGCGCTCGGCGCGCTCGACCTGGTCGAAGTCGACCTGGACGGCGTCACCGGTGTGCTGCTCGCCGACGATCTCGAGCCCGTCGCGGCCCCGGAACCATGGGCGGCGCTGCTGCCCGCGCTCGACCCCACCCCGATGGGCTGGCAGGCACGGGACTGGTTTCTCGGCCCGCACGGACCGAGCCTGTTCGACCGCAACGGCAATATCGGCCCGACGGTCTGGTGGAACGGGCGCATCGTCGGCGGCTGGGCGCAGCGCAAAGACGGCAAGATCGTCTACCGCCTGCTCGAGGACATCGGCACAGACGCCGAATCGCTGATCGCCGCGCAAGCCAAGCGAACCACCCACTGGTTCGGCGAGGTACGCGCCATTCCGCGATTCCGGACACCGCTGGAACGCGAACTCACCGCCTGATCGCCTACATGTCCAGCCCGAGGTCGAGGACGTGGACCGAGTGGGTGAGCGCGCCGACGGCGAGGTAGTCGACGCCGGTGCGGGCGTAGTCGGCGGCGACGTCGAGGGTCAGGCCGCCGGAGGATTCCAGTTTTGTTGCCGGCGCCGTGGCGTTGCGGCGTTGCACCGCGGCCTGGGTCTGCCAGAGCGGGAAGTTGTCCAGCAGGACGAGTTCCACGTTTTCCGCGAGCACGGCGTCGAGCTGGTCGAGGCTGTCGACTTCGACTTCGCAGGGGAGGCCGGGGGCAGTGGCGCGGACCGCGCGCAGCGCCTCGACGACCGAGCCCGCCGCGACCACATGGTTGTCCTTGATCAGGGCGGCGTCGCCGAGACCCATGCGGTGATTGACGCCGCCGCCGACGCGGACGGCGTACTTCTGCAGCGCGCGCAGCCCGGGCAACGTCTTGCGGCTGTCGCGGATGCGGCACCGGGTGCCCGCGACCGCGTCGACCCAGGCGGCCGTCGCGGTGGCGATGCCGGAGAGATGGCACACCAGGTTGAGCATGGTGCGCTCGGCGGTGAGCAGGCCGCGGGTCGGCGCGAGCACGGTCAACACGGACTGGTTCGGCGTCACCCGGGTTCCGTCGGCCACGCGCTCGGTGACCTCGTACTCGCCCGCGCCGATCACCTCATCGAGCACGAGCAGCCCGGCGTCGAGCCCCGCGACGGTACCCGGCTGCCGCGACACCACCGACGCCTTCACGACCGCGTCGGCGGGCACGGTGGCCACCGTGGTGACATCCGGGCCGTAGCGCAGATCCTCGTCCAGCGCGGCGCGGATGATCCGCAGTACCTCGTCACGATCCAGACCGGCGTCCAGCGCCATCGGAGCGCTCCTCTCTCGCCGAGCCGGACACGATGGATTCCGAAGGTCCTGCTCGACGGCTGTGTTCAGGGAATGGGTGCTAGGAATTCGGGGGCGCCCTCGTCGTTCAACCGGATCGGGAGGCCGCGGCGGAGTCCGGCCACGAGATCCGGGTGGTCCGAGCGGGTGTGACAGCCGCGGCTTTCGGTGCGGGCGAGGGCGGCCAGCAGAAGCGTGCGCGCCGCCAGGGTGAGGGCGGCGTCCTCGATCCCGGCGACCGGGTGTGCGGAGCCGGTGAGCGTGTCGCGCCGGGTGACCACGTCGTCGAGCCGTTTGAGCGCTTCGGCGAGACCAGCACCGTCGCGGACCACCGAGGCGTGCGTGGTCATCAAGCGCTGCACGATGTCGCGATCGGCATGCTCGGCGACGCGCGCCGGGATCTCGGCGACGCCCGCCCGCCCGCCGAGCCGCTCGGCCGCGGCGGCTCCAGCGCGCTCGCCGACCACCAAACCCTCGAGCAAGCTGTTGGAGGCCAACCGGTTCGCCCCGTGCAGGCCGGTGCGCGCCACCTCACCCGCCGCGTACAGGCCGGGCACTCCGGTGCGGCCGTGGGTATCGGTGACGACCCCGCCGCACTGATAGTGCGCGGCGGGTGCGACCGGGATCAGGTCCGCGCGCGGATCGATGCCCGCGGCGAGGCAGGAGGCGGTGATCGTCGGAAACCGTTGCGGGAAGTGGTCGATCGAGCGCGCGTCGAGATAGACGTGCTCGGTGCCGAGTGCCCGCATGCGCGCGGCGATGGCGCGCGAGACCACATCGCGCGGCGCGAGATCGCCACGCGGATGCAACCCCTCGGTCACCGAATTGCCTTCGGTATCGACGAGTCTCGCGCCTTCACCGCGAACCGCCTCGCTGATCAGCGGCCTGCGTCCCACCCCGCCGGGGGTGTAGAGCACGGTCGGATGGAACTGCACGAACTCGAGATCGGCGACCGCGGCACCGGCCCACAGCGCGAGCGCGATGCCGTCGCCGGTGGCGCCGGGCGGATTGGTGCTCAGCGCGTACAACTGGCCGAGCCCGCCGGTGGCCAGCAGCACCGCAGGCGCGTGGACGACGCCGAACCCGTTGTCCGACACCGCGACCACACCCTGGACGCCGCCGCGCCCGGTGACGATCTGCCCCACCGCGGCCCCGAACAGCACCGGCAGACCGGCCTCGTTCAGCGCCCGCTGCACCTCGGCGCCGGTCGCGTCGCCGCCGGCGTGGATGATCCGGCGGGTGCTGTGGCCGCCTTCCCTGGTCCGGGAGATCTGGCCGTCCCGGCCGAGGTCGAACACCGCGCCGAGATCGGTCAGCGCGGCCACCGCGGCTCGGCCGCCCTCGACGATCGAGCGCACGGCGTCCACGTCGCACAGCCCCGCGCCCGCTTCCACGGTGTCGTGCACGTGCGATTCGACCGAATCGCCATGCGGCGCCACCACCGCGATACCGCCCTGGGCGTACTGGGTGGACGTGTCGGTCGGACCGCCTTTGCTGAGCGTGAGCACCCGCAGGCCACGCAGTGACGCGGTGCGCGCCGCGGTCAGCCCCGCGACGCCGCCGCCGATCACGACCAGGTCCGCCTCGGCCTCCCAGTCGATCGAAAGCCGGGATGTCATCGGCCCGTGCCTCTCTGTCCGCCGACCCGCGAATCAGCCGGACCGGCCACCCCGATGAAACTCATTCACCGCCGCCGGGATTGCCGATCGCGATCATCCGCTGCACCGAATTACGGCCCAGCGCGGCGGTTTCCGGATCGACGTGAACCTCGTCGCGTCCCTCGACCAGGCAGCGCAGCAGCGCCGCCGGGGTGATCATCTTCATGTATTTGCACGAGGCGCGGTCGTTCACGGCCTGGAAGTCGATACCGGGCGCGGCCTTGCGCAACTGGTGCAGCATGCCGACCTCGGTGGCCACCAGCACCTGGTTCGACTTCGCCGCCTTGGCCGCGTCGATCATGCCGCCGGTGGACAGGATGTGCACCCGCTCGGCCGGGAACGCGCCCTCGCCCGCCAGGTACAGCGCCGAGGTGGCGCAACCGCATTCGGGGTGCACGAACAGCTCCGCGTCCGGGTGGGTGCGCGCCTGCTCGGTCAGCTCGTCGCCGTTGATGCCCGCGTGCACGTGGCACTCGCCGGCCCAGATGTGCATGTTCGCCCGTCCGGTGACCCGCTTGACGTGCGCGCCGAGGAATTGGTCCGGCAGGAACAGCACCTCCCGGTCCGGATCGATCGAGGCCACCACGTCCACCGCGTTGGAGGAGGTGCAGCAGATGTCGGTGAGCGCCTTCACCTCGGCGGTGGTGTTCACGTACGAGACGACCACCGCGTTCGGGTGCTCGGCTTTCCAGGCGCGCAGTTCGTCGGCGGTGATGGAGTCCGCGAGCGAGCATCCGGCGCGCTGATCCGGGATGAGGACGGTCTTGGCCGGGCTGAGGATCTTGGCCGTCTCGGCCATGAAGTGCACCCCGCAGAACACGATCGTGTCCTCCGGCGCCTCCGCCGCGATCCGCGACAGCGCCAGCGAGTCGCCGACGTGGTCGGCCACGTCCTGGATCTCCGGTAGCTGATAGTTGTGCGCGAGAATGGTCGCGTTGCGCTCCCTGGCCAGTCGCTTGACCTCCTGCGCCCATTCCGGCGTCGCCTCGACTCCGGCGAACCCCGCGGGTCCGTCGAACACCTGCCCCATCAGCGGGGGCGCCAGCTTCGCACCCGTCGTCGCCATGGATGGCTCCCTTCCTCGTGCGGTCGGCTACCGCGCCGATTCGCACCAAACCAGGTTTTCGACTTATAATCGAAAACGTGCCCCATAGTAGCACCATCCACGAATCACTCACCGCGGTGTTCCAGGTTCGCCGCTTCCCTGCCGACATCACCGCAGCTAGAAGCTCCGCGGACCGCACGGAAGACGTGCTGCGACGTTGCCCACCCGACCAGCGAACCGAACTGGCGGTGTTGCTGTGGGAACGCGCACTGGACCCACAGAAGGGCACCTGGTCGCTGCCCGGCGGCCGGCTCGGTGACGACGAGGACCTCGACACCTCCGCACGCCGCCAGCTCGCCGAGAAGGTCGACGTGCGCGAGCTGGCCCATCTCGAACAGCTCTCCGTGTTCAGCGCCCCCGACCGGGTGCCGAGCCCGCGGCGCATCGCCTCGGCCTACCTCGGCCTGGTGCCGCTCACCGCCGACCCGCGGCTACCGCCGGACACCGCCTGGCATCCGGTCTCCGCGCTGCCGGACATGTCCTTCGACCACCGCACCGTGGTCGACCACGCCCGCACCCGCTTGGCCGCGAAGCTGTCCTACACCAACATCGCCTTCGCGCTGGCCCCCGAGCGGTTCACGATGTCAACCTTGCGCGAAATCTATTGCGCTGCATTGGGTTACGACGTGGACACCACGAACCTCCAGCGGGTCCTTTCCCGCCGCAAGGTGATCACCCCCACCGGCGCCACCGCCGCCCCCGGCCGCGCGGGCGGCCGCCCCGCCGCCGTCTACCGCTTCACCGACTCCGGTCTGCGCGTCACGGACGAATTCGCGGCACTGCGGCCACCATCCTGAGCGCGGCCGCCGCGCCGGGTCTGCCGCCGCACCGACCCGGCGCAGGTTCGGCTCGTCGCCCGGACCTGCACGAAACGTGGTGCCGTATCGACCATCCCTCCTTGATCTCGTCCGGGCACGCTGGGGCGGCAGACCGCGCGGGCGAGGGTCGGAGCGACGTTCTTCGGCGCCTTATCCGACTACCATGAGCGGCATGTCCACGCCGCGAGTAGATCGGCCGGAGCTTCCCGAGTACATGACCTGGGAGGAACTCGAGCGCCTGCCGGAGGAGATCGCCTCCCAGATCGAGCTCTGGGACGGCCGCGTCGTCTGGGTCCGGCGCGGTCCCGCCGAGCACCAGGACTACACGAACCTGCTCTGGAGCACCCTCCGACAACAGGCGCGCGAAGCAATGTCCCAGCACCGCGAGCGGTGTTTCCGAGTCTCCACGGAAACGAATGTCTTCCTGGGATCCAACGGTAAATCCGACTTCGTGACTCCCGATTTCCTCGTCTACCGCTGCCTCGAAGCCGAATACCAGGACATCAGAGCGCGCGATGTTCTACTCGCGGGCGAAGTCCTGTCGCCATCGAACACACCGAAGGATGTCGAAGCCGAGAAGGCCCGATACGCCGACGCCGGTATTCCGTGGTACTGGGAGGTCAGGCTGGCACGCGATCCGCGCGGAATCGAGATCGTCCGCGCCTACGCGCTGGAGACAGGCCACGGCCAACTTCCGGCTGGGGTCCGGCCGCTGCACCCAACGAACTATCTCCTGGCCGACGAGTGGACCCCAGCGACCACCGACGGCATCCACATCGACTTCCCGTTCCCCATCCGCATCCCCTGGTCCGACCTCGACTACTGATACCTTCCGACGCCGACCAGACCATGATCAACGGCACATGGCTGCGGCGTTTCGCGAGAAGAGCCCTCGCTCATGTGCCGTTGATCATGAAGTCGTGTCGCGGCAACGCGCGTCAGTGCCGTGGGTGGGACGCGGGCAGTGAATGTTCGTCGGCGGCGGGCTCGTAGCCGCGATAGGGTAGCTCTCCCCTATGCGCAGCGTCGGTATAAGGCGTGAAAGTGCCTGTGGTATCGAAGGATTCGCTCTTGCGTCGGCCGCGGCCGGTACCGAGATCTTCCGACGTGTTCAGCGCGGCGAGGAACAGCAGGACGAACGACGCGATCAGCGGCTGCACGATCAGCGCGAGCGCGCTGCCCACCTCGATGGGCAGCGCGATGATCTGGCCGACCGGCGGGTCGTGCGGGCGCGGATGCAGCCATTCGGCGACCTGTTCGCCGACTCGCGCCATCACCGCGGCGCCAACACCGGAGCCGATCAGCAAACCGATCTGCAGCAGCGGTCCGCGCGCGGAACGCCACCGCCACGCGGCGATGGCCGACAACAGGCCGAGCACCGCACCCGCGAGCACGAACATCGCCAGCGCGTCGAACTGGTGCGCGCTTTCGCCGGTCAGCGCGACTCCGCGACCCGGCTCGACCACGAGCAGCCGCTCGGTGGGCGCCAGCAGCCCCCATCCGATACCGCCGATCGCGCTCGCCGCCACCACCGCCACGGCGACCGCCGCCGCGGCACGCACCTCGCTCCGCAGCCCGCCCGGGGACAGCGCCGACACCACTAGCGGCGTTCCAGATCGGCGGAGTTCAGCACGCCGTGCCGGGAGCATTTCGCCCACCAGCCGTCCGGGCTGACCTGCACGATCATGCGGCGACCGCACTGCTCGCAGAAGCGCGGCGGCTCCAGGCCCAGCGCGGCGGCCGCCGGAATCGTGTCGTCGAGCCCCGGCACGATCCGCTTGCCGGTGAACGGGTTGTAGCGCTCGTCCATGTCCATGACAGTACCCATGGTCGTGGTCTCTTTCCTCGCAACCGAGCCGGGGTCAGAGCGTTTCGTTGAGCGCCTTGATCGGCATCTTCAGCTCGCCGAGCAGGTCCAGGTCCTGCTCGGCGGGACGGCCGAGGGTGGTCAGGTAGTTGCCGACGATGACGGCGTTGATGCCGCCGAGAATGCCCTTCTTGGCGCCGAGATCGCCGAGGGTGATCTCCCGGCCGCCGGCGAAACGCAGCATGGTGCGCGGCAGCGCGAGCCGGAACGCGGCCACGGCGCGCAGCGCGTCGGCGGCGGGCAACACCTCGAGGTCGCCGAACGGGGTGCCCGGCCGCGGGTTGAGGAAGTTCAGCGGCACCTCGTCGGGCTCGAGTTCGGCCAGGTTCGCGGCGAATTCGGCACGCTGCTCCAGGGTTTCGCCCATGCCGAGGATGCCGCCGCAGCACACCTCCATGCCCGCTTCGCGCACCATGCGCAGGGTGTCCCAGCGCTCTTCCCAGGTGTGCGTGGTGACCACGTTCGGGAAGTAGGAGCGGGAGGTCTCCAGGTTGTGGTTGTAGCGGTGCACGCCCATCGCGGCCAGCTGGTCGACCTGCTCCTGGGTGAGCATGCCCAGCGAGCAGGCGACCTGGATGTCGACCTCGTTGCGGATCGCCTCCACGCCCGCGGCGACCTGGGCCATCAGGCGCTCGTCCGGGCCGCGCACAGCGGCGACGATGCAGAACTCGGTGGCACCGGTCTTCGCGGTCTGCTTGGCGGCCTCGACCAGGCTGGGGATATCCAGCCACGCCGCACGCACCGGCGACTGGAACAGGCCCGACTGCGAGCAGAAGTGGCAGTCCTCGGGGCAGCCGCCGGTCTTCAGGCTGATGATGCCCTCGACCTCGACCTCGGGACCGCACCACTTCATCCGCACCTCATGGGCCAGGGCGAGCAGCTCCTCCAGTTGGTCGTCACCCAGGCGCAGGACCTCCAGGGTCTGTTCCTGGTTCAGCCCCTCGCCGCGCTCTAGCACCTGCTCGCGGGCGATCGACAGGATGGTGGTGTCTACCGGTGCCTGGGTCACTGCACGAATCCCTTCGTCCGGCCGAGGTGGCCGTGCAACTTGAACGGTGTTCAGGCTAGGGTAGCGGTAGGAGTGAGTCAAAGCACGACGGGGAAGGACTTCGAGTGCAGCTGCACCGGGCGGACGTGGTCGACGGCGCCATCGCGATTCTGGATCGATACGGTCTCGCCGACCTCACCATGCGCAGGCTGGCCGGGTCCCTTCAGGTGCAACCCGGCGCGCTGTACTGGCATTTCCCCAATAAGCAGGCGTTGCTCGGCGCGGTCGCGGACAAGATCCTCGCTCCCATGGAGGACCCGATCGAGGCCGAGGACTGGTCCGGCCAGATCACCGAATTGGCCCACCGCCTGCGCGACTGCCTGCTGGCCTACCGCGACGGCGCCGAATTGGTCTCGGCCACATACGCTTCCCGCCTCACCACGAGCAAGGGCCGGGAACGCTTGGTGAGCGCGGCGATTCGCGCGGGCATGCCGCGACACGAGGCCGAGCTCGCGGCATTCACCCTGCTCTACTACGTTCTGGGCCAGACCGTGGACGAGCAGTCGAGAATGCAGATGGACTCGATGGGCGCCCTCCCCGACGACACGTCGCCGCTGGAGGAAACCCCCGACCCGACAGCCCGTTTCGACTTCGGTCTGCAACTGTTCGTCGCGGGCGTGCGCCACCTGCTCGGCACCGGCGCCCGCTGACCAGCACAGGCATCACCGCATTGTCCGTCCGGTTGTCCGGACTCACCTCCGCTGACCTGCTCGGTCGTCGCCGATCGTTCCGCGCCTTCAACCGGGGAGCCAGCGTCCCTTACCTGCTCGGCCGTCGGCTGAGCGCTCCGGACCCGCCAACCCTGCTGCCCAGCAGCGGCATCCGCTGACCTGCTCGAGCGCGCGCATCGTTCCCGTCCGCATGGTCCGGCGCTCTGCATCGGCGACCGGTGGCCCACCCCAGCGTCGCCTCGCGGCGAACCGACCGGAGTGCCTACCCGGCGTCCTCCTGACCTGGCCGCCTCATGGGGAATGCCGCATCACGCCGGGAAACCAGCGGTGCATGGTGTAGGCGCCGGTCGCCGCGGCGAGCGCGAGGGCGATGGCGGCGGCGCCGAGCGCGGTGAGGGCGCTGATCGCGCCGACCGCCACCGGGCCCGCGAACATGCCGATGTCGTGGGTGAGGCGCCAGGCGCCCAGGAACTCGGCGCGCCGCACGTCGGGCGCGACGTCGGCGCCCACCGTCATGATCAGCCCGTTGCTCACGCCATTGGCGAGACCGAGCAGTACGGCCGCCGCGCTCAGGCCGAACACCGAGGAGGTGAACGGCAGCGCGCCGAAACCGGCGGCGAACAGGATCATCGACGGAACACCGGTGGCACGCCTGCCATATCGATCCAGCCACACCCCCGCCGGATAGGACATCAGCACATCCACGGCTCCCGCGACACCGAACACGAGGCTGGTGGTCGACGCGCTCACGCCGATATGCGCCGCCCACAAGGGCAACAGCGCCAGCCGCGCCGCCCGGGCCGCGCCGGTCAGCAGCGCGGCCACCCCGAGTGTGCCGAGGGTCCTGCGATGCTCGATCATCACCGCGCCCAGTGAGTGCCGCACGGTGGCGCCACTGTCCACGTCGGTCGACCGGATAGCCGCCATCGCCGCACCGGCGAGCACGGTGGTCGCCAACTGCAACCACAGCGCACCGTTCGGTCCGACGCCGTGTACCACCGCGGCGCCCAGGAACGGCCCGCAGAAGAAGCCGAGCCGCATCGAACCGGCCAAAGTCGACATCGCCCGCCCGAGATCGCCTCCGGGCACCACAGTCACGAGATAGGCCTGGCGGGCCAGCCCCCACACCGCGCCCGCCGCACCGTTGAGCACCATTCCCAGCGCGAGCACACCGACATTCGGCGCGAGGATCGCCGCGAGCACACCGACCGCGCCGAGCACCGACCCCACCGCCATCGCACCGCGTTCGCCGATCACGGCCACGATCCGGCCCGCGGGTAGATCGGTCAGCACCATGCCGAGCCCGGACAGTGCGACGACCACCCCGGCCAGCCCCGCGGAGGCGCCCAGATCCAGCGCCCGCAACGCGTACATCGGCGCCGCCGCGCCCGACCCGATGCCGTACACCACCACGGGCACGAACACCGTCCAGGTCAGCGACCGAAGACGCACGGGAGTCGCCGTTGCACCGCCCGCGACGGACGCGCTCACGCTCGCATCACCGATCGGCCGGAGCGCCGCATGACACCGCGGCTCACCGAAAACTCGACGACCCATGCAGCCTTCGCGAATCGATTCGGGCCCAATGCCATTCGGCCCAGGGCCAGACCGACACGATGCGCTGAACAGGCGGCAGGACAGTCGACCCCAACCGTCCCGATCGAGGTCGCCACAATGACATTCGCTCCCTGATCGGTGCATGCGCGCATCGCGCTCGCGCGGCCCGATCCGGCTTGCACGGCGTGGTTGCCCCGATACCGGCGGTGCCTTCGTCGCACGGCATCGGCCTCGTCGGTCCCTATCCGAGTCGGAGGCAACGCGATCCGTGCCTGCTCTCGATGTACTGCCGGATGGTTCGGCGCGGTGGAACAGCCGGTTTCGCGCGGGCCCCTCACCGGGTGAGTGCTGGCCGACGGGCGAAGCGGCTTTCGGGGCGGGGCAGGCCGAAGTGGTCGCGCAGGGTGGTGCCGGTGTACTCGGTGCGGAACAGTCCGCGTTCCTGCAGGATCGGCACGACCGTTTCGGCGAAGATCTCCAGTCCACCCGGGTAGTACGGCGGCATTACGTTGAAACCGTCCGCCGCGCCATTGCGGAACCACTCCTCGATGGTATCGGCGACCTGCTCGGGAGTACCGGCGAAGACTCGGTGGCCGCGCGCACCGGCGAGGCGGTGCAGCAGACCGCGCACGGTCGGCCGTTCCCGCTGCACGATGCCCGCGACGACCTGCAATCGGCTCTGTCCGTTGTCGGTGACATCGCCTGCCGCGTCGAACAATTCGACCGGGATCGGCTCGTCCAGAGGCAGGTGCCGCAGGCTGATCCCGACGATGCCCTCCAGCTGGGCCAGCCCGTAGTCGGGCACGGTGAGCTCGTTGAACTCGCGCTCCAGCCGCTTGGCCGCCGCCTCGGTGTCGGCGATGAACGGGCTGATGCCGGGCAGGATCTTGACGTGCTCGGGATCGCGGCCGAAACCGCGGGCGCGCGCTTTGATGTCGGCGTAGAACGCCTGCGCGTCGCTCAACCGCTGATGCGCGGTGAAGATCGCCTCGGCGTATCGGCCCGCGAACGCCCGGCCGTCGTTCGAGGCGCCCGCCTGCACCAGCACCGGGTGACCCTGCGGGGTTCGCGGCGCGGTGAACGGCCCGCGAACCGACAGATGTTCGCCCGCGAAGTCGATCCGGTGGATCTTGCCGGGGTCCGCGTACACCCCGGAAGCCCGGTCCAGGACGATGGCGTCGTCCTCCCAGCTGTCCCACAGCGCGACCACGGCGTCGACGAATTCCCCTGCCCGCGCGTACCGTTCGGCGTGGTCGGGGTGCTTGTCCAGGCCGAAGTTCGCCGCCGCGAGATCGGTGCCGGTGGTGACGATGTTCCAGCCCGCGCGCCCGCCGGAGATGTGGTCCAGCGTGGAGAACAACCTGGCCAGGTTGTAGGGCTCGTAGTACGTGGTCGACGCGGTGGCGATGAGACCGAGGTGCGTTGTGGCCGTGGCGATCGCGGTGAGCAGGGTGATCGGCTCCAAGCCGGAGGCCGCGTTGTGCTCGACGTTGGTGCGCAGGGCCGGGCCGTCGGCGAAGAACACCGCGTCCAGCTTCGCCGCCTCGGCGGTGCGGCCGATCTCCTGGTAGTAGGCGACGTCGTAGATCCGCTCGGGGCTGCTCCACGGGTGCCGCCAGGCGGCTTCGTGGTGGCCGGAGGGGTAGATGAACGCGTTGAGGCTGAGTTGACGTGGCGTGGTCATGAGGCTTTCTTCTCTTCGTCGTCGGCGGGCGTATGCGCGTCGACGCCCAGGCTGGCCAGGAGCAGGGAGCGGTGCCGCACAAAGGCCGGGTCACCGTGGCGGCGTGGGCGTTCCAGGTCGATGCGCTGGTCCACCGCGATGTGCCCGTCCTCGAGCACCAGCACGCGGTCGGCCAGCAGCACCGCCTCGTCCACGTCGTGGGTGACCAGCAGCACGGCGGGCCGGTGCTCGGCACACAGCTCCTGCAGGAGGGCGTGCATCTTGATCCGGGTCAGCGCGTCGAGCGCGCCGAACGGTTCGTCGGCCAGCAGCAGCTCGGGCTCGCGCACCAGCGACCGCGCCAGCGCGACGCGCTGCTGTTCGCCACCGGAAAGCTCTTTGGGCCAGGCTTTCTCCCGCCCCGCGAGGCCGACCTCGGCCAACGCGGAACGTCCCCGCTCGGCCGCGTCGGAGCCGCCGAGCCCGAGCGTCACGTTGTCCAGCACCCGCGCCCAGGGCAGCAACCGGGAGTCCTGGAAGACCACCGAACGTTCGGTGGGCACACTCAGCTCACCGGATCCCGGCACGTCGTAGTCCAGTTCGGCCAGCGCCCGCAGCAATGTGCTCTTGCCGGAACCGCTGCGGCCGAGCAGTGCGACGAACTCGCCGCGGGCGATGTCGATGTCCAGGTCGCGCAGCACGACCCGGTCGCCGAAGCCGCGTCGCAGCTGCCTGGCGCGGACGACGTTCAGTCCGCGAGTGTCTGTCGCCATGACAGCGCCTTCCTTTCCGCGGCGCGCACCAGGATGTCGCCGAACAGTCCGAGCAGGCCGTAGATCACCAGGCCGACCACGATGACGTCGATCTGGCCGTAGGTGCGTGCCTGGGTCATGAGATAGCCGATGCCGCTGGTCGCGTTGACCTGTTCCACGACGACGAGCGCCAGCCACGAAATGGTGACCGCGAGCCGAAGGCCGGTGAAGAACCCGGGCAGCGATCCCGGCAACGCGATCCGGCGGATGAATCCCCAGCGCGACAACTTCACCGTCTGGGCGAGCTCCACGTATCGGGCGTCGACACTGCGCAGGTGCGCGTGCGTGTTCAGGTAGATCGGGATCGCCACGCTGGTGGTGATGACCAGCAGCTTCATCTCCTCGCCGATGCCGAACCACACGATGAACAGCGGGATCAGCGCCAGGGTCGGGATGGCGCGTTTGATCTGGATCGGCCCGTCCACCAGCGCTTCACCGATCCGGCTCAGCCCGGCCAGCAGCGCGAGCACCAAGCCGATGGCGACGCCGAGGCCGAGCCCGGTCACGGCGCGCTGCACGGAGGTGAGCAGGTTGCTGTGCAGTCTGCCGTCGGCGAGCAGGTCGCCGGCGGTCCGGGCGACCGTCCACGGCGCGGGCAGGGTCTCCGGATCCACGGCGCCGGAAGCCGATCCGGCCACCCACGCGGCGACCAGCAACGTCGGTCCCACCGCGATGCCGAACGGGATCGGGCGGCCCGGCCCGAGCCGGGGGCGGGCGATCTTGCGTTCGGCGAGCACCGGCTCCGGCCCGGAGCGGGCCAGGCCGATGCGGTGCAGTACTCCGGCGTCCAGGGTTGCCATCAGCGTGCCTTCGGTTCGAACGCGGCACCGCTCTCGGTGACCGCCTGGGTGATCGCGGCGTCGAAACGCAGATCGAAACCGTTGGCAGCCTGCACCTTCTTGGGCAGCTCCCCCGCTTTGGCGATGGCGTCGATGGTGGCCTGCTGACGGTCGACCAGCTTCTGGTCCAGGTGCGGGAAGACGTACGTGCCCAGCGAGTCCACGATGCGCTTCGCATCGTCCGCACTCACCTTTTGGTTCTCCACGTAGTAGCGGCGCGCCCACTCGTCCGGATGCGTGTTGGCCCACTGGTAGGCGCGCACGAACGCGCCGACCAGGGCACGGGTGGCGGCCGCCTTGGCCGGGTCCCGCACGATGGCGCGGCGGGCGTAGAGGTAGGCGAGGCCGCCGTAGATGCCCGCGGTCTCGGAGTCGGGGATCAGAGACGCGCCCGGCGTGCGCAGGAACCGGGTGACGTTCGGTTCGATCAGCGGGGCGACGTCGACCTGGCCGGTGCGCACCGCGTCCGGGAACTCGGCCAGCTGCAGCCGCACCAGCTGCACGTCGGAGGTCTTCAGTCCGGCCTTGTCGAGCGCGCGCAGCACCGCGGCCTGCTGGGCGGTGCCTTCGGCGTAGGCGATCTTCTTGCCCTTCAGGTCCGCCAGCGTCGACACCGGCTTGCCCGGCGCCACCGCGAGTTTCAAGGCGGTGGTGCTGGTCTGGTAGGACGCGATGATCGGAACGTCCTGCCCGGCCACCAGGGCGTGAATCGGGGGAACGTCGCCCACCTGCGCCACATCGGCGGCGCCGGCGCGGAACGCCTCGAGAATGGCGGGTCCGCCGACGAAGTTTGCGAACTGCACCTTGAACGGGAGTTTGTCGAGTTCACCGGAGATCCGCAGGACGGATTGCAGGCGCTCGGACTGGTCGGCGACCACCAGGGTGGTTCCCGCCGGAACCTCGGTGGGCAGTGGTCCGTCGGCGGTGGGACCGACCGGCTCGTCGTCGTTCGCACAGCCGGTGAGTCCCAGGGTCGCAACGGTTGCCACGGCGAGCAATGCGGCGGTCGTGCGGCCGCGGAGGCCGGACCGGAACGTACTGGGTCGGAACATAGGCGAATTGAAACAAGACGAATCCGGCGGGGAAACGGTTTGTCTCAGCCTGGTTCGAACCCCGGTCAGCGCGGCGGCGCCGCGACCATCGTCCCACGGACCTGCTGCTGATAACGCTGGATGAACGGCAATACCTGCTGCTCGATCACCGTGTTGTACTCGCGGGGACGCTGCATCGGATTGGCGTGTCCGGTGTTTCGCGCCAGCACCACCAGCAGGGTGCCGTCCACGCCGCCGGAACGCTCGATCAGCACTTCGTGGGAGTACTCGACATCGACCACGCGGTCTCGCCCCGGATCGCGCGGACGAATGAAAACAATGGCGGGCCGCGGCTTCTCCGCCGCGGGTTCGGCCAGGGCGCGCAGATTGTCGGTGGCACCACCCGCCACGATGGCGGTGAACTGCGACTCGATCAGCCCGTTGCTCGCCGCGTCGCGCGAGACGATCTTCTCCCGCAGCACCTCCGTCAGCACCTCGCCGAGTTCGCCGAACCGGATGCCGGGCAGTCCGTCGCCGCGGTCGAGGAATCGATCGCGGCGGGCGTAGGTCTCCACGGCCAGGCGCAACATGCGGCTCTCCCTGGCGCCGGGCAGCCATCCCATCCAGCGCAGCATGTCCTCGCCGCGCCCGCGGCTTTCCGGGCGGACCGCGTTCAAGTCCACCGGCGTGCAGTCCAGGACCACCCCGACGAGCCTGCGGTCGCTGCCGCGATGGATGTGCTCGGCGACCTCCAGCGCGATCACCCCGCCCATGCTGTGCCCGACGAGCACCACGTTCTTCAAGCCGGACAGTTCCGCGGCACGGATGATCAGGTCGGCGATCACCTTGGTGTCGATGCCCTGGTTGTCGTAGCGGATCGCCCACACCATGCCCATCCCGCGCAGCGCGGGCAGCGCGGCGGCGGTGTCGCTGGCGTCCAGACCGCCCAACCCGACCAGGTCCACCACCACGGTGTCCCAGTTCTTCGGGTCCATCGGCGGGGCGACAGGCAGGATTGCCGGGTCGGTGCGCGCCAGCCGCGCCTGTTCCGGCACGACGTCGTACGTCCAGTACTGCGCGAACACCACGAGCCCGGTCAGCAGCAGTGCGGCCACCCGCAGCAGCGTCACCCTGGTGCGGCGCAACGTCTTCCACCCGTGCCCCAGGCGCGTGTCCCGCAGCCGAGCTCGGCGTCGCGCGTCGTCCCAGTCGGAGACGGTGGACGGGTGCCTCTCGTCCAACGGCGACATCCACCCCACTGTAGGCACGAGCGCGGATGGCTGCCATCCAGCGCGCCGGAATCCGGCCCTTCGGCTGGGCCCGAGACGCGATCGACTGAGGGTTGGCGGGTTGATCCGGGCTGGTGACCGGTGATGCTGCCGGTGGAGGTGATGCCGGTGGCGCGCAAGCCGGATGTGTTCGTCAGAGCGGTGACCCAGGTATGTGCGGTCTTCGCCGTCGGCTCCAAGCTCCGGCGCTCGGATCACCTACCGAAGGTTGCTCGACGCGGCACTAGTTGGTCCACGGGCCTATATTGGTACCGGAAAGCGCCAGATCTATATATGTGGCCTTGTTCTTGAGATCCATCGCCTCGGCGAGAAGGGTATCGTTCGGGGTTCTTTCATATTGTTGCGCCTTGCTCGCCAGCCTCTCGGCGAGCGTGTATCCGATGTATCGCCGCTTATCCTCACTCTGCGCCGCCCATTCCCGCGCCGCGCTCTCTTTTGTCCCACCGAATGCGTTGAGGAAATCTTGGTACGTGTTGTAATCAGCCATAGCTTTCGAGGCGAATGGATCCCTTTCAAAACCGCGAGTGCTGCCCAGGGGGCGGGGGGTGAGACGGTGGAACATAACCGCGGACTCCGCGAATTGCGCATTGTGGGCGGCTTGTTCGACGGCGCCGCCCCAGCCTCGAGTGCTTTCGGCGAGATCCAACGCGGCAGCTGCTTGTGCCAACGGCCCGTACTGCACCGGATTCTCGTCGGCAGACTTCATCGTACGGGCATGAGCCTCGGCCGCCCATCGGCGCATTGCAGGGGGGAAGCGGGCGACAGCGAGTGCGCCCATTGCGTCGGCGCGGTCCCCACCGAGTGTGAGAATGGTCGTCATGGCTGCCGCGGCAGCTCGAGCATTGACACCATCGAAGTCAGTTACGGCAGCCCGGGCGGCTGCATCGTGCGCATTCTTCCCCAACGTGAGTCGAGCCATCCAGCTCCCGGCGGTCCGCGGCGGTACGTTTCCGCGCAGCAGCTCGTAATTCAGGTAATTCATTTCCTGCATTCGTCGCGAGTAGTACGTCAACGGGTTCGGGCGACCGAACATCCAGGACGCAACGGGGTTTCCATTGAAATCGGCGGCAAAACGTACTGCGGTCCCGATGGCATGGCCCGGAGATAACGACTGACGAATGGTTGCTTCGCCCATTCCGGTGGATGCGCCACCCGCCGGAGCCGGTCTGCCCTCGAGCACTGCACGGATCTTCTCAGCGATCCGGCTCTGGCCACCGATCAGGTTGAGATCGAGACGGTGCAACAGCACGAAACCTGCGACCAGCACGATGCCACCGACGAAGATCACCGCTAGGCCACTCCCGGGTGCCGCACGGAACACACTGCCCAGCACAAGGACGTAGCCACCTTCGAATACGAAGAGGACGACCATCGACCCGGCATCACCGACCATGCCCACGAGGTTGCGGACCAGAAATGCCTGAGAAGGACCGTAAATGAATCCGCCTGCGGCGAAACCGACAATAGCCGCGGTTCCGTGGAAGATCGCCGAGACTGCGGCGAGGAAAATCTTGATCGAGAGATAGACCAGAAAGAGCAGCAGGATCGTCCCGCATATCAACAGCACCAGGCCGGTGCCGATCTGTCCGATACTCGGATTCTGGATTCTGTCGTGGGCCAAGGTGTCACCGCACTGGCGCATACCTTCCGCGAGCTGCGATTCCTTGGCCGCCAGAACTGCCGACGACCATGCCGCACGGCACCTCGGCGAATCGTCCACGACATGACCGAGATTCCAGACCTGCACCGGACGTCGTGCGAAGTTGTCGGCCAGCGTGCCGTTGAACTCGGCGACTATCGATTGTGGATCCGGAGTAGAGTTGCCGTTCAGTCCCGCGGCGACCGCTATCCCGACATCACGCCCCTGGCTCAGCAGACCGTCCGACGAGAACACGGCGGCCAGCGGATGCGCAAGGTATGCGGCGCCGACGACGGCAACGACCAGCATCGCTACGACTTGAACTACAGCTTTCGCGGGGTGTCCCCGCACAACGAACCACGCCACAAAGAACGCACCGATCGTCACCGACAAGGTCAGCACGAGCGGGGTGGCTATCGCACCGGTGAGGCCGTCGGCGACCGCGGTAAAGGGTTTTTCGAGCCAGGCGAGCCAGCCGAAACTCGCCACGAACCCGGTCAGCCAGATGCCACTGATCACGATAACCATGAAGATCGCGAAGAGCAAACCCAGCACAATCGCCACCGCCGCCTCTTTGGGGTCGAGGACGCCGGTTTCGGTGGCGAAGATGTAGTTCGACAACGGAACTCCGTACGAGTCCTTGATACCGGTCCAGGCGAGCCCGTCGATCGTGGACGTGCTTCTGGCATAGGCGACCGTGTCGGTCTGCCCGGCGGCCGCACCGCCGCTGAGGGTCCAAGCTGCCAGCAGAACCAGCAAGGTGGTCAGGATCCGGACGGTGGTATGTCGGCGACGGCTGACGCGGGCCCAGGCGCGACCACGCCCCAGCAATGCCCGCAGTGACCAATCCGTGTCCCACATGGTGGACCGACGTGGACAGGAATTCCGACCAAGCCTCATGAGCAGTCGCATACGTCTCACCTCGCAGACCTGGATCGCAGGTTGCATGTAGGTTACGTGCTTGTTGGTACACCATTAAACGTGCCGTTATCCGTTGGCTCACCCGTTCGATGTAACGGATATATTACGATTGGCTCCGATCACATCGGCGGCATGGCGGGTTCCACCCGGCGGCGCAAACTCCGCCGAATTCGGCAGGCGCACAATGGATTCCCGCGGCGCCGCGGCCTCCGCGGCAAACTTGCCGAGCGACATCCGCCAGCCGATTCGTTGTCCTCGGGCGCGATCCCTCTAGGAGCCCACCGCTTTCGCTGGAGGGAAGGTCTCGGGTCCGCAACTCACCCGACGACCGACCAGACGGGATCGAACCAGCCTGGAGCGGCAGCGGTGAACTGCTCGCGGTCCCATCGGCCCGCACCCTCGGGTATCGCGCCGACCAGGTCGACGCCGGTTATCCTGGGCAGGTCGGTTCTGTTGCACTGAGCGGCCAAGTCGGGGTCGGCGGGCCAGGAACCGATGACCAGGCCGGTGCACCGCACGCCCGCCGACTGCAGTGTGCGGGTGGTCAGTTCGGTGTGGTTGAGCGTGCCGAGACCGGCGGCGGTGACCAGCAGGACGGGTGCGCCGAGTTTCTGGGCCAGGTCCAGCAGCGTGAAATCACCCAGGCGCACCAGCAATCCGCCCGCGCCTTCGACGAGGACCAGGTCGGCGCCGGTGAGGGAGTCTATGGCGGCGGCGGTTTCGGCGAGGGTCAGCTCCGGCAGACCGGCCCGGCGGGCGGCGGTGTCGGGCGCCAGCGGATCCGGGTAGCGGGCCAGTTCCAGCGTCCGGGAGACGCCGGTCAGGCGCTGGATCTCCGCGAGATCGCCGGGTGCGCCGACCGCGACACCGGTTTGGCCCGGTTTGCACACCGCGACCGAGCGGCCGTCCGCCGCGGCGACAGCGGCGACGGCGGCCGTGACCACCGTTTTGCCGACGTCGGTGGAGGTTCCGGTGATCAGCAGGATGGTCATGCTGGCACCGCTCCTCGCGCCTCGGCCAGCACCTCGCCGAGGACCGTTGCGATGGTGCCGAGTTCGGCGGGGGTGAGGTCGGCCCGTGCGGTCAGCCGCAAACGCGAGGTGCCCTCCGGAACCGACGGCGGACGGAAGCAGCCCACGTCCAGACCGCGCGCCCGGCACGCCTGAGCCGCGTCGAAGGCCACCTGCGCGGGGCCGAGCACGACCGAGACCACCGCGGAATCCGGGGCGGGCACACCGGCGATCCTGGCGATGTCCGCGGCGCGTTCCAGCACCCGCCCGGCCAGTTCCGGCTCGGAGCGCAACAGGCGCAACGCGGCCCGCGCGGCGCCGACGGCAGCGGGCGCGAGTCCGGTGTCGAAGATGAACGTGCGCGCGGCATCGATCAGGTGGGCGCGCACCCGCGCACTGGCCAGCACCACACCGCCTTGCGCGGCAAGGGATTTCGACAGCGTCGCGGTGATCACCAGGTCCGGCGCGCCGGAAAGCCCGAGTTCGTGCACCAGCCCGCGCCCGCCCGCGCCGCGCACGCCGAGGCCGTGCGCCTCGTCCACGACGAGCACCGCGCCATTGGCCCTGGTCACCCGATGCAACTCGGCCAGCGGCGCGAGGTCGCCGTCGGCGCTGAACACCGAATCGGTGAGCACCAGCGCGCGTTCCTCGGCGCGCTGCGCCAGCAGCCGGTCCACCGCGCTCACATCGCGGTGCGGCGCGATCTCCACCCGGGCCCGCGACAGGCGGCAGGCGTCCACCAGCGAGGCGTGGCTGCCCGCGTCGGAGACCACCAGCGAGCCGCGCCCGGAGAGCGCGGTGACCGCGCCCAGATTGGCGGCGTACCCGGAGGCGAACACGAGTCCGGCTTCGGCGCCGACGAATTCGGCCAGCTCGGTCTCCAGCAGCTCGTGCTCGGCGGTGGTGCCGGTGACGAGCCGGGACCCGGTCGAGCCCGCGCCCCAGCGGCGCACCGCCTCGATCGCGCCGTCGATCACCTCCGGGTGGCGGACCAGCCCGAGGTAGTCGTTGGAGGCGAGGTCGATGGAGGGCGTCCGCGGTGCGCGCGGCCGCAGCTCACGGCGCAGCCCCGCGGCCACGCGCGCGGCTGCGCGCTCGTCCAGCCAGCTCAACGGATCGGTAGTCACAGCTCCGCAGCATACTTGAACACCGTTCAGGACGGCCAGTCACGGGCGCGGCTGGTACCGTTGTTCCATCGTTGGTGGCGTCACCGGCCTGCGGTGACGAAGCTTCACTCCGGAGGAAGAAGCCGGATGCCGCGGTGGGCGATAGTCGTCGAGGAAACAACGGGCTCGGGCGATCACAAGCGCTGGTCACCCCGCATACTCGCGGAAGTGGTCGGCACGCGGGCGCAGGCACTGGCCAAGCTGGCTTGCGTGCTGCCGACCTACACCCCCGAGCATCCCAAACTGCGTGGCCGCCGGGTCGTCCTGCGTGACGGCGACACCTACTTGCTGATGGTGCGCGGCTGGTCCGACGACTACCACTGCATCTTCCGGGTCTGGGAAGTGTTGTCCGACAGCGATCGTCCGGAGATCGCCGATGCCCGTCGTCGCGCACGCGACTGACTCAGGGAGCGCCGAACCGGTTCGAGAGAGGGCTTCACCGCCATCTCCCCGCCGCGGCGGGCGCGCGGGCCGGGACGCCCGGACAGCGACGGCACAATCCTCCCGCCCTGGACCGCTTGACGGAGCTCACCGCTCGGACTGCGCGGCGACCGCTGCCCGCATCCCGGCGGTGATCGTCGCGACATCGTCCGGCGTGCTGATGAACGGCGGCATGGTGTACACCAGATTGCGGAACGGACGCAGCCACACCCCGGCCGCGACCGCCGCGTCGGTCGCGGAGCGCATGTCGACCGGACGGTCCAGCTCGATCACGCCGATCGCGCCGAGCACCCGCGCCTCCACCACACCCGGCAGGCCACGCACCGGGGCCAGCCCGGCCTCCAGCTCGGCCTCGATCCGCGCCACCTCGCCGCGCCAGTCGCGCGAGCGAAGCAACTCGATCGAGGCGACCGCGACCGCGCAGGCCAGCGGGTTGCCCATGAAGGTCGGCCCGTGCATGAGGCCGCCGTGTGCCGCGCTGATCGTCTCGGCGATCCGCGCGGTGCACAGCGCGGCGGCCAGGGTGAGGTAGCCGCCGGTCAGCGCCTTCCCGACGCACATCACGTCCGGGCTCACACCCGCTCGATCCGCGGCGAAAAGCGTTCCGGTGCGACCGAATCCGGTCGCGATCTCGTCGAAGATCAGCAGCACGCCGTGTTCGTCGCACAGCCTGCGCAGGTCGGCCAGGTAGCCGGGGTGATGCCAGCGCATCCCGCCCGCGCCCTGCACGATCGGCTCCACGATGACCGCCGCGAGCTCGTCGGCGTGCGCGACGAGCATGCGCTCCAGCTCCGTGACGTATTCGGGCCGGTACTCGCGCGGCGGCGCGGGCGCGAAGAGCTGATCCGCCAGGATGTCGGTCCACAGCGCGTGCATGCCGCCTTCCGGGTCACACACGCTCATCGGGGTGAACGTGTCGCCGTGATAGCCGCCGCGCCAGGTGAGCAGCCGCCGCTTGCGCGGCTTGTCCAGCGAACGCCAGTACTGCAGACACATCTTGACCGCGACCTCCACCGACACCGAGCCGGAGTCGCACAGGAACACCTTGTCCAGCCCGGCGGGCGCCGACTCGACCAGCAGCTCGGCCAACCGGGCCGCCGGCTCGTGGGTGAGCCCGCCGAACATCACGTGACTCATCCGCCGCGACTGCGCGAGCAGTGCCGCGTCCAGCACCGGATGCCGGTAGCCGTGGATGGCGGCCCACCAGGAACTCATGCCGTCGACCAGCTCGCGCCCGTCGGCCAGGGTCAGCCGAGTGCCCGCGGCGCTCGCCACCACCAGCGGCTCGGTGCTGGCGGGGAAGCCGCCGTAGGGATGCCAGACATGCTCGGCGTCGAGGGCGGTGATCTCGTCAGGGGTCAGTGCCACAGGAATCCTCGCGTCGCGGCCCCGGCCCACCCGGGGCTTGAACGCTGTTCAAGTTAGCATTCGAACCGGGCGCGTACGCGTCGAGTCCGGCGCAGCCGAATGCGGACCGCCGAGTGCGGCTGGATCATGTTGGGAGACAACGACGTGCTCACCGCGGCGTAGCGGATCTCCCAGCGCACGGGCTTCGAGCTCGTCGAGCAGACCCCGCACCGCCCGTCATCCGGCATCCGCTCGATCCGCCGCCAGCGTCGTGTCCACCTGAACCAGCGCCGTTCGTAACTCCGCGAGACGGCTCTGACCCAATGTCCGCGCGAGCCTGCGCTCGATGTCGCGAATCCGCTCGGCCGCCAGCTCCAGCGCGGCCTGCCCCTCCTCGGTGACCCGCACCACCCGCGCCCGGCGATCGGCCGGGTCGACCTGGCGCACCACCAGTCCGCATCGTTCCAGGTGGGTCACCAGCTCGCCCATCGACTGCTGGGTCATCCCGGCGGCTTCCGCCAGTGCGGTGACCCTCGACCCGGCCGGGTCGAGGTATGCGAGATGCACGGACACTCACCTTCCGCAGCGGGCACCGCGTCACCTTGGTCGCCGACAGCGCCGACGAGCAAGGCCCCTACCTGCGGCTCGAGCACGTGCTGCCGCGAGCGGAACGCCAGGCGGGCCCGCACTGGCATCCGGTGCTCAGCGAGCGGTGGACCGTCCGGCAGGGTCGACTCCGATTCACCGTCGACGGCACCGAGATCGTCGCCCACCCCGGCGACACGGTCACGGCACCGGCTGGTGTCGTACACGAGTTCGTCAGCGAGGCCCCCGACACGGTGATCGATCACGAGATCCGGCCACCGCTGCGGCACTGGGAGATGTTCCAGCTCTGGCACAATCTGGACCGCGCGGGCAAGACCACCCGGGGCAGGGTGCCACGCGATCCGCTCGCGCTCGCCTTGCTGTGGGAGTACCAGGACGGCTACCTCGGGGGCATCCCGGCCCGGCTGCAACGGATCGTGCTGGGTGGCCTGGCGAGCATCGCCGTGCGTCTCGGCTACCGGCGCCGCTGGCTGGAAAACGGCTCCGACCTCGCCTGACTTCCCCAGCCAGAACCACCCGCACAGGCAAGCGCCCGGCTGCCGCTACTGTCGTTGCCATGGCTCAGCCCGACGCAGCGCCCAGCGACGCGACACCACTGGGTGTCTGGCCCGGCACCGCCTATCCGCTCGGAGCCACCTACGACGGAGCCGGTACCAATTTCTCGGTGTTCTCCGAGGTTGCCGACGCGGTCGAACTCTGCCTCGTCGCCGGGGACGGCACCGAAACCCGGATCGCGCTGGACGAGGTCGACGGGTATGTCTGGCATGCGTACCTCCCCGCGATCGAGCCCGGCCAACGCTACGGATACCGGGTGCACGGCCCCTACGACCCCGATCGCGGATTACGCTGCGACCCGAGCAAACTGCTACTCGATCCGTACGGCAAAGCGTTCGACGGAAACTTCGACAATCACCCGTCGCTCTACACCTATGGGCTGGACTCGCTCGGCCACACCATGACCGGCGTGGTGATCAATCCGTACTTCGACTGGGGCACCGACCGGGCGCCGAACCGGCCCTACCACGAGACGGTGATCTACGAGGCGCACGTCAAAGGCATGACGATGACGCACCCCGAAGTGCCCGAGGAACTGCGCGGCACCTACGCCGGTATCGCACACCCCGCGGTCATCGACCATTTGAAGGGGTTGGGCGTCACCGCGATCGAGTTGATGCCGGTGCACCAGTTCCTGCACGACCGGGTGCTGCTGGACCAGGGTCTGCGGAATTACTGGGGGTACAACAGCTTCGGTTACCTCGCGCCGCACAACGAGTACGCGGCGATGGACCGCGCCGGTTCGGCGGTCACCGAGTTCAAGGCGATGGTGCGGGCGCTGCACGTCGAGGGCATCGAGGTGATCCTCGACGTGGTCTACAACCACACCGCCGAGGGCGACCACCGCGGCCCGACGATCGGTTTCCGCGGCATCGACAACGCCGCGTACTACCGCCTGGTCGATGACGACCCGTCGCACTACATGGATTACACGGGCACCGGAAACAGCCTCAACGTCCGCCACCCGCACACCTTGCAGCTGATCATGGATTCGCTGCGCTACTGGATCCTGGACATGCACGTCGACGGATTCCGTTTCGACCTGGCCGCGACGCTGGCGCGGGAACTGCACGACGTGGACCGGCTGTCGACGTTCTTCGATCTGGTGCAGCAGGATCCGGTGGTGAGCCAGGTCAAGCTCATCGCGGAGCCGTGGGACGTGGGCGAGGGCGGCTATCAGGTCGGCAACTTTCCCGGCCTCTGGACGGAGTGGAACGGCAAATACCGCGACACCGTGCGCGACTACTGGCGCGGGCAACCCGCGACGCTTGGCGAGTTCGCCTCTCGGCTCACCGGCTCCTCCGACCTGTACGAGGCCACCGGGCGCAGGCCCAGCGCGAGCATCAACTTCGTCACCGCGCACGACGGGTTCACCCTGCGGGATCTGGTGTCCTACAACGAGAAACACAACGAGGCCAACGGCGAGGGCAACCGGGACGGCGAGAGCTGGAACCGGTCGTGGAACTGCGGTGTCGAAGGACCGACCGACGATCCGGAGATCCTCGCGCTGCGCGACCGGCAGAGCCGCAACCTGCTGGCGACGCTGGTGCTCAGCCAGGGGGTGCCCATGCTCGCGCACGGCGACGAGATGGGCCGCACCCAGTACGGCAACAACAACGTGTACTGCCAGGACTCGCCGCTGGCGTGGATGGACTGGTCGCTGCGGGAGACGAACGCCGACCTGCTCGCGTTCACCCGTACGGTGATCGCGTTGCGCACCGAGCATCCCGTCTTCCGGCGCAGGCGGTTCCTCGCCGGGGGGCCGCTCGGGTCGAGCGGCAACGCCCGCGACATCGCCTGGCTCACCCCGTCCGGCGAGGAGATGACCGACGCGGACTGGGACAGCGGCTTCGGCAAGTCGCTGGCGGTCTATCTCAACGGAGCGGGCATTCCCGAGCCGGGCCCGCGCGGCGAGCGGATCACCGACGACTCGTTCCTGCTCTGCTTCAACGCCCACGACGAGGCCATCGACTTCGCGCTACCCGCCACCGGCGACGGCGCGGCATGGTCGGTGGCACTGGACTGCTCGACGCCGACCGGCTCGGCCGACGCCGAGTACGCCGGGGGCGCCACCGTCACCGTCGAAGCTCGCTGTCTCCTCGTCCTCCGCCAGGCCGCCTGACCCGAATGCCGATGACCGCACCCGATTCCACCGAGATGCACGTGACCGATCCGGTATCCCTGCGCCGCAAGCCCGCCCGCCAGACGACGATCCGCAGCGCCTACCGGCTACAGCTGCGACCGGACGCGCTGACCTTCGCCGAAGCCCGCGCTATCGCCGAATACCTTCAGCAGCTGGGCATTTCGCACCTCTACCTGTCGCCGATCCTGACCGCGACGCACGGTTCCACGCACGGCTACGACGTCACCGACCCGACCACGGTCTCCGCCGCACTCGGCGGCCCGACCGGCCTCAAGGCGCTCGCCGACGAAGTGCGCAGCCGCGGCATGGGCCTGATCGTGGATCTGGTGCCCAACCACGTCGGCGTCGCCGACCCACGGCAGAACGCCTGGTGGTGGGATGTGCTGCGGAACGGCCAGGAGTCCAGGTTCGCGCACTATTTCGACATCGACTGGAGCCCGGGCAACGGCGCGGGCGGACGGCTGGCGCTGCCGGTGTTGCAGAGCGAGAACGACCCCGCCGCGCTCACCGTGGACCGTTCCGGCGCCGAACCCATGCTGGCGCTGCACGATCTGCGTTTCCCGATCGCGCCCGGCACCGACGGCGACAACGCGCTGCGCATCCACGACAAGCAGCACTACCGGCTGGTGAGCTGGAAGGCCGGGTTGTGCACCTATCGGAGATTCTTCGCGGTCAGCAGCCTGGCCGCGCTGCGCCAGGAGAACCCCGAGGTCTTCGACGTCACCCACCGTGAACTGGCCGCCTGGTGCGAGCACGATCTGATCGACGGCGTGCGGGTCGACCATCCGGACGGGTTGTCCGACCCCGTCGGCTACCTCATCCGGCTGCGCAGGCTCATCGGCCCGCACCGGCTGCTGCTGGTGGAGAAGATCCTGGCCAACCGGGAGCCGCTGGACGAGACGCTGCCGGTGGACGGCACCACCGGCTACGAGGCGCTGGCCGACTTCGGCGGCGTGCTGATCGACCCGCGCGGCGAACCGGCGCTCACCGAGCTGTCGCGGCGGGTCGCCGGGCACGGCAGCGATCGCGCGTGGATCGGCGAGACCGAGCACCGGATCAAGCGGGCGGTCGCGGAAAGCATTCTGGCGCCGGAGATCCGGCGGCTGGTCGCCGCGATCAAGCAGGACGCCCATGCCGAGAGCTTCGACACCATGGCACTGACCAACGCCACCATCGAGGTGCTGGCGTTCATGCCGGTGTACCGGGCCGACTACGCGCCGCTGGCCGGGATGGTCGGCGCGGTGATCGCCGAAGTGGAGAAACGCAACAACGAGCTCACCGCCCCGCTGGCGGTGCTGGTCGCTGCGCTGGCCGCCGACTCGGACGCGGCGGTGCGCTTCAGCCAGGTGTGCGGGGCGGTGACCGCCAAGGCGGTCGAGGACACCATGTTCTATCAGGCCGGGCGGCTGGTCTCGTTGCAGGAGGTGGGCGGCAACCCGGCCCGCTTCGGCCACTCGCTCAACGAGTTCCACCTGTCCAACAGTCAACGCGCGCAGCGCTGGCCCGCGACCATGACGACGTTGTCCACGCACGACACCAAACGCGGGGAGGACGTGCGCGCCCGCATCGGCGTGCTGTCCCAGGCCGCGCAGACCTGGGCGCGCAATGTCGAATCCTGGCTGGAGACCACGCCGGCCCCGGACGGCGCGACCGCGCTGTTCCTGTTGCAGAACATGTTCGGCGTGTGGCCAGCGGACGGCCGCCCCGCCGGGTCGGTGCCGGGCCTGCGGGAACGCCTGCACGTGTTCGCCGAGAAGGCGATCCGGGAGGCGAACGTCAAGACCTCCTGGGAGGAGCCGGACGCCGAATTCGAGGCCGCCGTGCACGCCTGGGTGGACGCGGTGATCGACGGTCCGGTCGGCTCGGAACTCGGCGACCTGGTGCACGAGCTGGCGCCGCACGCCTGGTCGGACTCGTTGGCGCAGAAGCTGCTGCAGCTGTGCGGCCCCGGCATCCCGGACGTCTACCAGGGCTGCGAGCTGTGGGAGGACTCCCTCGTCGACCCGGACAACCGCCGTCCGGTGGACTTCGCCGCCCGCGCGGGCATGCTGCAATCACTCACCGGCACACCGGCATTGGACACCACCGGCGCGGCGAAGATGTGGATCGTCGCGTATGCGCTGTGGCTGCGCCGTGAACGTCCCGACTGCTTCGTCGGCGGCAGCTATCGGCCGCTGTTCGCCACCGGAGACCACGCGAGCAAGGTGGTGTCCTACGCGCGCGGCCGCGCGGGCGAAGCCCCGGAGGTGATCGTCGCCGCCACCCGGCACAGCGTGGGCCTGGCCGAAACCGGATGGGGCGACACGTTTCTCGACCTGCCCGCGGGCAACTGGACCGACCGGCTGACCGGTCACACGTTCCAGGGCCGGGCCCGGCTGGAGAAGGTGTTCGCCCGGCTGCCGGTCGCGCTACTGGTCCGCTGAGCACGCCGACGCGTCGGTCACCGCGTCGACCTTCTCGAACAGCTCCTCCGGGAACAGGCCGCCGAGTTCCTCGCGCCACCGCCGCAGGTTCGCCGGATGGTAGTCCAGCGCGTCCTGGGTGCTGGAGGCCAGCCGGATGCCCTGGTCGGTCGGCGTGGCCATCCGGCGCCAGGAATCCCAGTGGAAGCGGCGGCTGCGCGGGCGGCGCAGCGTGCGGACCACATTCAGGAGCCGGTAGCCCATGCCGAGCGAGTCGTGCAGCCGCATGTGGTCCCCGCCCGCGGTGCCGCAGCGTTTCGACAGCTCCGCCAGCCGGTCCCGGTCGAACGCGAGCCCGACCGACTCCGCCTCGCGGACCATCCACTGCAGCGTGACGTCGGACAGGCCGCATTCGGCGTAGCCGCCGCCGATGTCGCTGTGCACGCCGGGGAACCACACCTGCTTGACCCGCTCGAATCCGCGACGGTACTTCACCGTCGGTTCGACCGGCACCTCCCACATTGACGGTTCGAAGTTGCGCCGCCGCTCGTCGATGGCCAGGGCTTGCCGGGCGCAGTGCACGTCGCGGGAGAGCTTGACGTCGTGGAACCGGTGCCGAAGCGACGTGAGCCCTGGCACGCCCAACGCGCCGACGGTGTCGAACACGCCGAGGAAGTCGATCTTGGCCTTCCTGGCGTACTTCCGGCGGAACTCCTTCCAGTGGGCGGGCTCCGGCGGATCCGGGTTGTCCGGGGTCTTCGCGGGCGGGCGCTGCCGATAGATCCGCAACGCCTCCGGGTACTTGCCGTTGATCATCGCTTCCGGGGTCATGATGCCGACGCGGCTGATCAGCCCGGCCAGGCTGCGGGCGGTGAAGGCGCCGCGGCTGAAGCCGAAAATGTAGATCTCATCGCCCTTTTCCCAGTTCAGGGCCAGATGCCAGTATGCGGAGGAGAGGTTCGCCTCGAGTCCGAGCCCGAAGGCGCCGCCCATCAGGCGGTCGGAGAGGAAGCCCCGGGCGCCGGGGCCGGACACGTAGGTGACCCATTGCTGGATCGTCTCCCCCGCGGGCCCCGGCGCGTCGAACCGTATCGTCTGCGCGATCTTGATGATGTTCGATACCGTGCTGCTCGACTCGGCCTTCCACGTGCCGTCGCAACACACAACGAGGCGTTTCATGGCCTCATCCTCCCGCCGCTGTCCCGCCGTGACCCGCGTAATCGACTACTCGAATTCATCGCGGGATGGGCGGGACAACGTTAATGGGCGAGGCCGGGTACGCGCGTCAAAGCCAGCTGGGATCCCCGAATACCGCGCCGGAGTCGTCCAATTCGGGTGTCGCGAGATCGACATAGGCGTACTGGCGCAGCGTCACCGGGCCGCTGCACGCGTTGACCCGGAGCGGGAAGTCGCGCATGACGATCTGGACGAGCTTGCCGGGGATCAGCTCCTTCTCGCGGATCGGCACCTCGACGACCTCGCCGGGGCCGAGGTCGAGGACGGCGACCGGGCCGATGTTGAGGAATGCCTGCGGGGCGATGACGATGTCGGGCTGGAAACCTATGGTGCCGGTGCCGATGTTCACGGCGCAGCCGACGTGATATCCGATCCGGAGCTTGCCCGCGGCGTCTCCTTCGAGCCGGGCGTAGGCGGTGCCGCTGACGAAGGCCTCCCTGGTCGTACCCATCATGTTCAGCGGTGGAATGCGATTGATCGTCTCGTCCCGGCTTCCGACCATGAAGGCCATCCCGTTGGGCGAGGTGAATTGCTTCTCGTGCGCAGGCATGCTGATGATCTCCGCGTCCCCCGCCGGGGCGAGCGCGATCGAAGGAACACAGGCCACGACAGTTCCCGCTGCTACGAGCAGCGCTTTCATGACATTCGACGGCATAGGGGAGGACTGTAGTAGCAGATAGCTATTACAGTGGCGCGCGACACGACGAGGGAGTGATCCAGTCGTTATGTCCGGTTACGACCCTCTCCGGGCCGAGGAACCCCGGCGGACAGCCGCCAGCCCACCGACCCACCACGCCGTGCCCAGCGCGGCCGCGGCCAGCACCGCCACTTGCGGCGATCCGGTGATCAGCGTCAGCAACAGGCAGGTCACCAACCCGACGACCACCGCGTCGAGCTTGTACACCGGCCACGCGCTACCGGCGATGTCGATCGTCGCGCCGCGTGCGGGAGGGTGGACCACTGCCATGCCCTCAGGGTAGTCGGAAACGAATGTTCGGGCGAGCGAACTTCGGTCCCGGGAACAGTCCGGATCACCACCGCGTTCCCGCAGACATGCCATTGACAGGTGAATACGAACCGAGTACCTCCGACTGGGCCCGCCAGCAAGCCGAGAGCTACGAGAACTCCGGCGGCACCGAGGCCACGACGTTGCAGGGCAAGCCCGTCGTCCTGCTGACCAGCAAGGGCGCCAAGACCGGCAAGCTGCGCAAGACCCCGCTGATGCGAGTAGAGCACGATGGCGAATACGCCGTGGTCGCCTCGCTGGGCGGCGCGCCGAAGCATCCGGTCTGGTACTACAACATCAAAGCCGACCCGCACGTCGAGCTGCGCGACGGAACGGTCACCAAGGACTACACCGCGCGCGAGGTCTTCGGCGAGGAGAAAGCGCTGTGGTGGGAGCGCGCGGTCGCGGTGTGGCCGGACTACGCGAACTATCAGACCAAGACCGATCGCCAGATCCCGGTCTTCGTCCTCACCCCCAGGTAGTCCGGACGCGAGGTAGCCACCGTGTCACTGCCACCCGCCGCAGCTTCCCGCCGCGGCAGGTGGCAGCATATTTCGAGTGTCCAATCCGCTCGAGGTCCTCGACGCACTGTCCGCTACTCGTCCCGCGCTCACCGCGGACGAGATCGATGCTGCCGCCAAGCGAATTGCCCACGTCATCGACCCGACCCCGGTGCAGCGCAGCGACCGGCTCTCGAAGCTGACCGGGGCGAACGTCTATCTCAAGCGGGAAGATCTCGGCCCGGTCCGCTCCTACAAGCTGCGTGGCGCCTACAACCTCGTCATCCAGCTGACCGAGGAGGAGCGCGCCGCCGGCGTGGTCGCGGCCAGCGCGGGCAACCACGCGCAGGGCGTCGCGTTCGCGTGCCAGACGATGGGGATCACCGGCCGCATCTACGTGCCGACCACGACGCCGAAGCAGAAGCGCGATCGCATCCGCGCGCACGGCGGCGAGTTCGTCGAACTGATCGCCATCGGCGAGACCTACGACGCGGCCGCCGCGGCCGCCGCCGACGACGTGGCGCGCACCGGCGCGACCATGGTGCCGCCCTTCGACGACGCGCGCACGGCGGCCGGTCAGGGCACCATCGCCGCGGAGATCCTGGATCAGCTCGGCTCCTCCCCCGACCTGGTGATCGTGCCGGTCGGCGGCGGCGGCTGCCTCGCCGGTATCGGCACCTACCTGCGCGAACGGTCCCCGCGCACCGGCATCCTCGGCGTGGAGCCCGCGGGCGCGGCCTCGATGACGGCCGCGCTGGTGGCGGGCGGCCCGGTGACGCTGCCGGAGATCGATCCGTTCGTGGACGGCGCCGCGGTGCGGCGGGTCGGCTCGGTGCCGTTCGCCGCGGTGTCCGGCTTCGGCGGGCGGGTGGTCTCGCACGCCTCGCTGCCGTTGCTGACCACCGCCGAATACCCCAAGGGCGCGGGCGCTTTCCAGATGATGCAGGTGGACGAGGGCGCGATCTGCACGACCATGCTCGACCTGTACCAGAACGAGGGCATCATCGCCGAACCCGCGGGCGCGCTCACCGTGACGGCACTGGCCGAGATCACCGTCGAGCCGGGGTCGACGGTGGTGTGCCTGGTGTCCGGCGGCAACAACGACGTGTCCCGCTACGGCGAGATCATCGAGCGCTCGCTGGTGCATCGCGGCCTCAAGCACTACTTCCTGGTGGACTTCCCGCAGGAGCCCGGCGCGCTGCGCCGGTTCCTGGACGAGGTACTCGGCCCCGACGACGACATCACGCTGTTCGAGTACGTCAAGCGCAACAACCGCGAGACGGGCGCGGCGCTGGTCGGCATCGAACTGGGCGCACCGGACGGGCTCGGGCCACTGCTGGAACGGATGCGGCAGTCCCCGATCCAGTGCGAGCGCCTCGAGCCCGATACGCCCGCCTACCGCTACCTGACCTGAACCGGCCCGGGGCGATTCTCGCCACAACGGTCTCGAACTCCGGCCACGTCGATCCGGCCGCCGGGGCTCACGCCGCCTTCGGCGCCTCCGTGACCTGCACCCGGCGGCGCGCCGCGCGCAGGCAGTTCAGCATGAGCGGCAGCAGCCAGAACGCCGCCGACTGGTCGTAATGCAGCTGGGCGACGGAGAGCCGGTTGTGCACGAACCCGACCGACAGACCCAGCCGCGGTTCGGCCCAGCCGAACGAGCCGCCGAGGCCGATGTGCCCGAACCCGGCGTGCGCGCCCGGCATCGGCAGCGAGTGGTAGCCGAGTCGCCACAGCATCGGCGCGTAGAACAGGGCGCGGTCGGGCTGGTAGGTCTCGATGCGGCGCAGCGCCTTCATGGTGTGCCCGCCGAGGTACCTGCGACCGGCCAGCACACCGTCGTTGGCCAGCGCGCCGTACATCGTGGCCAGCGCGGGGGCGGTGCACACGCCGTTGCCCGCGCCCAGCTCGGTGTCCAGGATCGGCGGATTCACACCCTCCAGAATGGCTTCCAGGCCGGGCAGGAACAGGCACCGCGTCGCGGCGCCGAGCGCGCCGGGAATCCGATGGCTGCGGCCCAGAATCGCTGCGCCGAGCGGCTTTCCGAGCGTGCTCAGCTGGGTGCCCGCCAGCGGCGCGTAGCTGATCGGCGCGTCCGCGGGCGGCCTGCCCAGGTGCAGGCCGCCGATGCCGAGCGGCTCGGCGACCTCGGTGCGGAACAGCTCGCCCAGGCTGGTACCGGTGATCGCGCGGGTCAGACCGGCGACCAGCCAGCCGAAGGTGAGTGCGTGGTAGGTGGGAACGCCGAGCAGACGGTCCGGTTCGGCCGCGGCCAAGCGCTGCTCCATGAGCCGGTGATCGAGCACGTCGGCCAGGCCGGTGGCGATCGGAGCCAGTGCGGACAGACCCGCTCTATGGGTCAGCAATTGGCGAACGGTGATCTTGTGTTTGCCGTTGGCCCGGAACTCCGGCCAGTACTCGGCGACGGGGGCGGAGTAGTCGAGCAATCCGCGGTCGGCGAGACGGTGCACGACCGTGGCGGAGATGCCCTTGGTGGCGGAGAAGATGAGGGTGCCGGTGTCTCTGGTCCACGGAGCGTCGCCAGCGGAGCCGACCCAGACGTCTACCAGCGGCTGGCCGTACCGATGCAGCGAGAACGCCGCTCCGGCACCTCGGCGGTTGCCGAACGCCCGCGCGAAAGCACGCACGAACGGTGCGAATTCGGCGGCAGCGCTGCCACCCATACCCGGGGGAAGAGCCGCGAGGTCCCCGGAAGCGACGTTGCTCATCCCTCCACGGTAATGGCGTGGATCACATCCGGCAAAGTTCTGTCTCGGACAGTTGTGAGTACGTTATTTAACAAACGCCCAGATAGGGGCCGGTTCTTACCTTTCCACCGCGGTCATCGGGGGCCCGGCGGCGCCGTGTCCAGCAGCGTGAACGAATGGCCGGGAACGGTTGTCGAAGAAGGGCCTACGATCGGAGCGTCCCAGGACAGCAGCGGCAGACCGGCAACCGGCACGGCCACCTGGTCCTCGCCCAGATTGCACACCAGGGCCAGCGTGCCGCGATGCACCACGATCCAGCGCGCGACCTCGTCGTAATCCACCGAAACATGGGTCAGCCATGGGTCGCTGAGCTCCGCCCGGTCCCTGCGCACGGCGAGCAGAGCGCGGTAGCAGGACAGCAGCCGGGCACCGGCCGGTTTTTCCAGTTCGTCCCAGTCCAGCTTCGAGCGCTGGAAGGTCCGCGGATCCTGCGGGTCGGGCACCTCATCGGTGGACCAGCCGTGCTCGGCGAACTCGTCCTTGCGTCCGGTCGCGGTCGCGGCGGCGATCACCGGATCGGTGTGCGAGGTGAAGAACTGGAACGGCGTGCGGGCGCCCCACTCCTCTCCCATGAACAGCATCGGCGTGAACGGCGAGCACAGCACCAGTGCGGCTTTGATCGCCAACTGGCCGTCGGTCAGGTAGGCGCTGGGCCGGTCGCCGACGGCTCGGTTGCCGATCTGGTCGTGCGTGCAGGTGTAGGCCAGCAGCGCGCTGCCCGGGACGAGGCCGGTGTCGATCGGGCGGCCGTGCGTGCGGCCGCGGAAGCTCGAATACGTTCCGGCATGGAAGAATCCGTGCGTGAGCGTCCGCGCCACACAGCGCAGCGAGCCGAAGTCGGCATAGTAGCCCTGCCGTTCGCCGGACACGGCGCTGTGGACGGCGTGGTGCAGGTCGTCGTTCCACTGTGCGGCCAGGCCGTAGCCACCGGCCGCCCGGGGAGTGATCAGTCTCGGGTCGTTCAGATCGCTCTCCGCGATCAGCGTCAGCGGCCTGCGCAGGTGGGCGGCGAGGCGTTCGGCGGCCACGGCGAGTTCGGCGAGCAGATGCGTGGCGGTCCGGTCGACCAGGGCGTGCACCGCGTCCAGGCGCAGGGCGTCGATGTGGAAATCGCGTAGCCAGCGCAGCGCGTTGTCGATGATGTGCGCGCGCACGTGATCGGACTGCGGGCCGTCCAGGTTGAGGCTCTGCCCCCAGGTGTTGCGGCCCTCGGTGAGGTAGGGCGCGAAGCGCGGCAGGTAGTTGCCGGACGGTCCGAGGTGGTTGTAGACGACGTCGAGGCAGACCGCCAGCCCGCGGGCATGACAGGCGTTGACGAACCGCTGCAGGCCGTCGGGGCCGCCGTAGCTCTCCTGCACCGCGTACCACAGCACACCGTCGTAGCCCCAGTTGTGCGTGCCGTCGAAGGCGTTCACCGGCATCACCTCGACCACGGTGACACCCAGCTCGACCAGGTGGTCGAGCCGCTCGATCGCGGCGTCGAAGGTGCCCGCCGCGGTGAAGGTCCCGATGTGCAGCTCGTAGAAGACCGCTCCGGCCAGCGGCCGCCCGGTCCAGCCCGCGTCGGTCCACACCGCAGGATCGAGGGCGTGCCGGGCCGAACGGGCGTGCACCCCGTCGGGCTGACGCGGCGATCGCGGGTCGGGCAGCACGGCCGGGTCGTCGTCGAGCAGGAATCCATACCTGGCTCCGCTCGCGGCGGGGACGTCGGCACGCCACCAGCCGTCCGGCGACCGCGTCATCGGGTGCACCACGCCGTCCAGGTCGAGCCGCACCGACTCCGGCCGCGGCGCCCACACCTCGAACACAGTCACCGCGCCAGCATCCCATGAGCGTGCGCGGTTCGCCGGGTACGAACACCCGGTTGGCAGCGGAACACGTCGCGAGCTGTCCGTCCGGCAAAGCGACAGCCTCGGCATGAACCCACCCACGCTGTCGGCCGGGGAATCCACCGATCCCTCGCTGGATACCTATCGCGCATCGACACGGACACAGCACCGCCGCCAGTGCCCACGAGCGCTGCGCGCCTCTGGTCTGCATGCGCGATCCCTGCGAGAGTGGGGGTGTGGGTATCTATGGCGAGCAGGTCGTCCCCCGGATCGTGAATGTCGCCTGCGGGATGCGGGTCAACGAACCGCTGCGTGAGCGCGTGTGCGCCGGGCTGCACGGACGGGTCGTGGAGATCGGGTTCGGGTCGGGACACAACGTGCCGTTCTACCCGGAGACGGTCGCGTCGGTCAGCGCGGTCGAGCCCGCCGACCTCGGGTGGCGACTGGCGAGCAAGCGCGTCACCGCGTCTACCGTGCCCATCGAGCGGGCAGGGCTGGACGGGCAGTCACTGCCCTTCCCGGACAACACCTTCGACTGCGCGCTGTCGACCTGGACCATGTGCACCATTCCCGACATCGCGACCGCGCTGGCCGAAGTGCGCCGGGTGCTTGTGCCCGGTGGAACCTTGCATTTCGTCGAGCACGGGCTGGCACCGGACCACACGGTGCAGGTTTGGCAGAACCGGCTGAACCCCGTCCAGAAGAGGTTGTTCGGCGGCTGTCACCTGAACCGCGACATCCGCGCTCTGCTGACGGCCGCCGGTTTCGAGATCCGCGAGGCCGAGTCGTTCTACGGCGAGGGCGCCCCCCGCTTCGAGGCCGCCCAGACCCTCGGCGTCGCTGTCTCGCCCTGAGGAGTTCAGACGATCCGCACCGACAGGGTGTAGGTCGCGTTGCCGCGACTCGGCGCCACGGTGATCGCGTAGTAGCCATTGTGCGGCAATGTGATCCGGCTCGAGGTCTCCTCGACGCAGAGGACGCGTCCGTCCGGGGCGGTGGTGCTGAAACGCGCATTGCCTTCGACCGAGGTGAGCTCGGTGCTCAGCGTCTGCCCCGCCCGCGCCTCGAGCAGATAGGTGTCGGCCTCGCCGCGAATCACCGCTCCGCTCACCGAGGCGCGATCCGACCCGGGTGCGAACTCGATCTCGTACACCGCGCTCGCGCTCGCTGCGCCCGCGCCGACGGTCGCGACGGCGAACGCCGCGAGCATGGTCACGCCGAGTACGAGCAGACGCAGGCTGCGGAGTATGGCTTGCATGATGATCCTCGTTTTCCGTAGGTGAACGGCCTTGCCCCGGTACTGTCCGCGAAACCGCCTGCCGAATGCTTAACAGCCGCTTGCAAACCGCTGGAAACCAGCAGCGGACAGATATTGGAATGATCTGTTCAAAACTGTGCTAGCGTGGCCCCATGGCACGACCCAGGTTGTTCGACGAGGATCGCGCGGTGGACGCGGCGATGCGGGCGTTCTGGCGCACCGGATACGAGGCGACCTCCACCGAGGACCTCTGCGCCGCGACCGGACTGGGCCGCAGCAGCATCTACAACACCTTCACCAGCAAGCGCGACCTGTTCCAGCGCGCCCTGCGCCGCTACATGGCGACCAAGAACGCCGAGACGTTCGAGCTGCTCGACAGCGACGGCGACGTACGGGCGAAGATCCGCGCACTCCTGTGGAAGATCGTCGAGGCGCCGGAAGACGACCCGCTGGGCTGCTTGGTGCTCAACTCGACCGTCGAACTGGCCCCGCGCGACCCCGAGATGGCCGCGATCCTGCGCGCCGACCACGAACAGCGGCTCGCCGCACTCTCGGCGGCATTCGACAACGCCAGGCGCGCAGGCGAGATCGCGGCGGACAAAGACCCGCGCGCACTCGCTCATTTCGTGATCGCCACGATCAGCGGCATGCGGCTGGCCGCCCGAGGCGGCGCCGACCGGGAGACGCTCACCGCCATCGCGACCACCGCGCTCGGCGCACTCTGAGCACCGCCGCGTAGCCACCAACCCTTTGCGCACCCAGCGGCAGCGTCGCCGCGGGTCCATTTTGGATAGATCAGTACAAAACAAGGAGGTACCGATGCCCCTGGCGATCTACGTCCTGGGTCTCTCGATCTTCGCCCAGGGCACCTCGGAGCTGATGCTCGCGGGCCTGCTCACCGAGATGGCCGGTGACCTGGGCGTCTCCGTGCCGCGCGCGGGCCTGCTCATCTCGGCGTTCGCCCTGGGCATGCTGGTGGGCGCACCCGTGCTCGCGGTGGCGACGCTGCGCTGGTCGCGGCGGACCGCGCTGCTGGCCTTTCTCGCGGTGTTCGTCGGCGCCCACGTCGTCGGGGCGCTGACCTCCGACTATTGGGTGCTGTTCGCGACCAGGGCGGTGGGCGCGTTCGTCTACGCCGGGTTCTGGGCCGTGGCCGCGACCACGGCGATCAGCCTGGTCCCTGCCACAGCGCGCGGCAAGGCCATGAGCATCGTCGCGGGCGGGTTGACCGTGGCCACCATCCTCGGACTTGCCGCGGGCACCGTCATCGGGCAGCACTGGGGCTGGCGCGCCGCGTTCTGGGCGGTCGCGCTGCTGTGCGCGGCGGCGATGCTCGGTGTGCTGGCGAAGATCCCCGATGGACGTCCGGCCACGGCGCCGCGGGTGCGCGCCGAACTGCGCACCATGGTGCGTCCGTCGCTGTGGCTGTCCTACGGCGTCACCGCCCTCGCCACCGGTGCGCTGCTGGTGAGCTTCGCCTACCTCGGCGCGTTGCTGTCGGACACCACGAAACTGGCCGACGGCTGGATTCCCGTGGTACTGGCCATCTATGGACTCGGCGCGTTCCTCGGCATCGCGGTCGGCGGCCGCACCGCCGACACTCATCCGCTCCGCAGCCTGTACGTCGGCATCGCCGGGGTGGTGCTCACCTCGGTGCTCTTGGCCCTGACCGCCGAATACGCCATTCCCGTCGTTCTGCTGTCGTTCTTGCTGGGCGCCTTCGGATTCGGCATCAACCCGACCCTGAACAGCCGCGTCTTCACGCTCGCGGGCGACGCTCCCACCCTGGCCGCCGCCGCCAATATCTCCTCGTTCAATGTCGGCATCACCGCCGGACCCTGGCTCGGCGGCCTCGCGATCGGCGCCGGCTTCGGCTACGCCGCGGTGGCCTGGATCGGCGCTGCCCTCGGCATCGCCGCACTCGGCGCCGTCGCGTGGAGCCATGCCCTCGACCGCGAACAGCCGGTGCGGGCTTCGGCGCCCGACACCGCACTGGCCGACGTGGGCCGCTAGCCCCCGGATTCAGGAAGTGAGGCAGCCTGGGCCGAGCAGCGCCTTCAGGTCGCCCATCAGGGCGGACGACGGCGAGACCCGCAGCCGTTCGTCCAGCTTCCACAGCGTGGTCTTGTCTCGGGCACCGACATGGCGGATATGGACATCCGACGTGCCGGGGTGCCTGGACAAGACCCGCTTGAGTTCGCCGATCTTGTCCGGCGTGCACATGCGGGTGGTGATGGTGACCGAAAGCGGTTTGGCCACGCCGACCGCGGACAGGTCGGGCACCGCGAGATCGTTGGCGATCAACGAGATACGGTCGTCGCGGACCGAGACGCGAGCCTTCACCAGCACCACGGCGTCCTCGACGACGTCCATGCCGTAGACCGAGTACGCCTGCGGGAAGAACAGCACCTCGATGCCACCGGTGAGGTCCTCCAGCTGCGCCGACGCCCAGGCCAGACCGTTCTTGTTGATGCGCCGGTTCACCGAGGCCAGGATGCCGCCGACGGTCACCTGCGTGCCGTCCTTGACATCCCCTTCCAGGATGGCCGGGATCTGCGTATCGGCTTGTGCAGCGAGGACATGCTCGACGCCGTTGAGCGGATGCCCGGACACGTACAACCCCAGCATCTCCCGCTCCAGCGCGAGCCGGTGTTTGGCCTCCCACTCCTCGTCGGGCACCTTCACGTTGAACACCGAGGTCACCGACTCGTCCGCGTCCAAGCCGCCGAACAGGTCGAATTGACCCATCGCCTCGGCCTTCTTGGTGGCCATCACGGCGTCGATGGCGTCGGAGTGGATCAGCATCAAGCCCTTGCGGGGGTGCCCGAGGGAGTCGAACCCGCCCGCCTTGATCAGCGATTCGGTGACCTTCTTGCTCGCCGCGATCGCGTCGATCTTGTTCAGGTAGTCGGAGAAGTCGGTGAACTTCGATTTCTCCTTGCGCGCCTGGATGATCGAGGCCACCACGTTCGCGCCGACGTTGCGCACCGCGCCGAGACCGAAGCGGATGTCCTTGCCGACGGAGGCGAAGTTCTGCTCGGACTCGTTGACGTCCGGCGGCAGCACGGTGATGCCGAGGCGGCGGCAGTCCGCGAGGTAGACCGCGGCCTTGTCCTTGTCGTCGCCGACGGAGGTGAGCAGGCCCGCCATGTACTCGGCCGGATAGTTGGCCTTGAGGTAGGCGGTCCAGAACGAGACCAGGCCGTAGCCCGCGGCGTGCGACTTGTTGAACGCGTACCCGGCGAACGGAAGGATGGTGTCCCACAGCGCCTTCACCGCGCCCTCGGAGAACCCGTTCGCGGTCATGCCCTCGCGGAAGCCCTTGTACTCGGCTTCGAGGACTTCGAGCTTCTTCTTGCCCATCGCCTTGCGCAGCGCGTCGGCCTTGCCCATCGAGTAGGAGGCGACCTTCTGCGCGATGAACATGATCTGCTCTTGGTAGACGATCAGGCCGTAGGTCTCCGCGAGGATGTCCTTGAGCGGCTCTTCCAGCTCGGGATGGATCGGCGTGATCGGCTGCCGCCCGTTCTTGCGGTCGGCGTAGTCGTTGTGCGCGTTCATGCCCATCGGGCCGGGACGGTAGAGCGCGAGCACGGCGACGATGTCGTTGAAGCCGGTGGGCTGCATGCGGCGCAGCAGGTCGCGCATGGGGCCGCCGTCGAGCTGGAAGACGCCCAGAGTGTCGCCGCGCGAGAGCAATTCGTAGGTCGCCGGATCGTCCAGCGGCAGGTTGTCCATGTCCAGGTCGATGCCGCGGTTGGCCTTGATGTTGTCCAGCGCGTCACCGATGACGGTGAGGTTGCGCAGACCGAGGAAGTCCATCTTCAGCAGGCCGATGGCCTCGCAGGACGGGTAGTCCCAGCCGGTGATGATCGCCCCGTCCTGGGGCCGCTTCCACACCGGGATGGCGTCCATCAGCGGCTCGGAGGACATGATCACCGCGCAGGCGTGCACGCCCGCGTTGCGGATCAGGCCCTCGAGTCCGCGCGCGGTCTCGTAGATCTTGGCGACGTCGGGATTGCTGCCGATGAGCTCGCGGACCTCGGCGGCCTCCTTGTACCGCTCGTGCTCGGGGTCCATGATGCCCGACAGCGGAATGTCCTTGGCCATGATCGGCGGCGGCAGCGCCTTGGAGATCTGGTCGGCGATGGCGAAGCCGGGCTGGCCGAACTGGACGCGCGCGGAGTCCTTGATCGCGGCCTTGGTCTTGATGGTGCCGAAGGTGATCACCTGGGCGACCCGGTCGCTGCCCCACTTCTCGGTGGCGTAGCGGACCATCTCACCGCGGCGGCGATCGTCGAAGTCGATATCGATATCCGGCGCGGACGGGCGCTCGGGGTTGAGGAAGCGCTCGAACAGCAGGCCGTGCGGCAGCGGATCGATGTTGGTGATGCCCAGCGCGTAGGCCACCAGCGAACCGGCCGCCGAACCACGGCCCGGCCCGACGCGGATGCCGACTTCCCGCGCGTGCGACACGAGGTCGCCGACGACGAGGAAGTAGGCCGGGAAGCCCTTCTGCTTGATGACGTCGAGTTCGTAGTAGGCGCGGGTGAAGTACTCCTCGGGCACCCCGCCGGGGAAGCGGCGGCGCAGGCCGCGCTCGACCTCTTTGCGCAGCCAGGAATCCTGGTCCTCGCCCTCGGGCACCGGGAAGACCGGCATGCGGTCCTTGAAGGCCCACACGTCGTCGTAGGACTGGACCCGCTCGCCGATCAGCACCGTGTTGTCGCACGCGCCGGGCACCTCGGCATCCCACAGCGCGCGCATCTCCTCGGCCGACTTCAGGTAGTAGCCGTCACCGTCGAACTTGAAACGGGTGGGATCGGACAGCGTCTTGCCGGTTTGCACACACAGCAGCGCCTCGTGGTTGGCCGACTGATCCTTGGTGACGTAGTGGCAGTCGTTCGTGGCCAGCGCCGGAATGCCCAGCTGCTTGCCGATGTTCAGCAATCCCTCGCGGACCCGCCGCTCGATGGACAACCCGTGGTCCATCACCTCGAGGAAGAAATTGTCCTTCCCGAAGATCTCCTGCCACTTGGCCGCCGCCTCCAGCGCCTCGCGGTCGTGCCCGAGGCGCAACCGGGTCTGCACCTCACCGGACGGGCAGCCGGTGGTCGCGATGATGCCTTCGGCGTACTGGGCGATGATCTCCGCGTCCATGCGCGCCCACTTGCCGAGCTGGCCCTCGATGGAGGCCAGCGAGGACAGCTTGAACAGGTTGCGCAGACCGGTCGCGTTCTCCGCGACCATGGTCATGTGGGTGTAGGCACCCGAGCCGGAGACGTCGTCGCCCTTCTGGCTCGGATCGCCCCACTGCACGCGCTTGGTGTCGAAGCGGGAGCCGGGCGCGATGTAGGCCTCGATGCCGATGATCGGCTTGATGTCGTGCTTCTTGGCGGAGTTGTAGAACTCCGATGCACCGTACATGTTGCCGTGGTCGGTCATTCCGACCGCGTTCATCCCCAGCCGTTTCGCCTCGCTGAACAGGGGCGAGATCTTGGCCGCGCCATCGAGCATGGAGTACTCGGTGTGGTTGTGCAGATGGACGAACGATCCGGACGAGGCGGCCAAGACGGTCCTTCCTCCCAAAGTCTCGACGGGGGTTGGCTGGACCGATTCTAGGGGTGCCCACCGACGGGTTTTCCACGGCGCGCGGGCGTCCGGTCCGCGCCCGGCGTGTCGGTGAGAAAGGTCACCGGCGCGTCCTGGCGACTCGCCGTGCGAGCGTCCGATTTCCGCGAGTGTCGGGTCGCGCCGAATGCCGGAACTCCCCCACCGCGGTCGCCGCACAGCGGTAGTCTCGGCCTTCCTCCCCACGACCGCGCCGGTCGGATCGGGGACGGACGCGCGGCATGACGGACACGGATGTTCTGGAAACCTGTGGAGGTGTCGATGAATTCGACGACAGCGCTGTTGGCCGTTCCCGCCGTGGCGGTGGCAACCCTGGTCGCGACGGCCGCACCCGCCGCGGCCTCTCCGGCCGTCGAGTTCGCCACGGTGTACACCCTCGCGCAGGGACCGTGCGCGGGCCAGGTGCAGATGTCGGTCAACGGCGACGCCTACCCCAACCAAGCGGCGTTCACGGTGAGTTCCACCCTGCTCGGCGCCGGGCCGTGCACTCTGCCGGTCACGCTGAACTGGCGGAATGTGGCCACCGGCCAGACAGGTGCGTTCCAGGTGATCGCCCACGGGCCCGGCTACTGGGCGAACAGCGGGCACTCCACCCTGTTCGCACCCGGTATCGGCCAGTTCACCGCGACGGTCGCCATCGGCGCCCTCCACTTTCCGGAGCCGGGCACCGTCGAGTTCACGGTGCCGCAGTACCAGGGCTAGAGCCGGTACGAAGGCCACGCCGCCAAGGGCGGCCCGAGCCGGTAGGTGGCGAGCACTCGGTCGACCATCGCCCATGGAGGTGGACCGAGCCGGTCGCATGAGCGGCCGCGCGGTCTGTTTCTCGGCGTCCGGGCCGACGGCACGGATCCTCGACGCGATAATCGGCTCATGAACCGCTCGCTCCGATGCCCGCCGTGACCACCGCGCTCGCCATCGTGGCCGCGGCGGCACTGCTCGCGGGCGCGCTGCTGATCTGGTCGCGCACCCGCAGGGTGGTGACCACTCCCGCCGAGCGGGCGGTGCACTCGGCGCTGCACACCGCGTCGCTGGCGGCGGTCCCGCTGCGCCGCGGGCTCACCGAGCGATCCGCGCGTGAGGCCGCGCCGCACCTGCGCGTGCTCACCGGCGCCGAGGCGCTCGCGCTGGCCGACCCCGACGGGACGCTGCTCGCCTGGGATGGTCCACACAGCGAGCTGGCGGCATGCTTCACCGAAGCCGCCGAGCGCGCCGTCGCGGGCGAGCGACCGGTGCTCGTCGCCGGACCGGGGCGCGGCGAGCACGCCGGGCGCACGCTGATCGCGCAACCGCTGCTGATCGACTCCTCCGGCGTGGCAGGGGTACTGGGCGTCGTGAGCACCGGACAGCCCGGGCCGGGGCGGCTCGGCGCGGTCGCCGAAGTGGCCCGATATGCCTGCGGCCAGCTCGAACTGGCCGAGCTGGACGCGTCGCGGGCACGGTTGGACCGCGCCGAGGTGCGCGCGCTGCGTGCGCAGATCAGCCCGCATTTCATCTACAACGCGCTGAACACCATCGCCTCGTTCGTCCGCACCGACCCGGCGCGCGCCCGCGAGCTCATCCTCGAGTTCGCCGACTTCACCAGGTACTCCTTCCGCGCCGCCGGCGAGTTCACGGTGCTGGCCGACGAACTGCGCAACATCGAGCGGTACCTCGCGCTCGAGCGGGCGCGTTTCGGCGACGCGTTGCAGGTCCGGCTGCGCATCGCGCCCGAGGTGCTCGGCGTGGTGCTGCCCTTCCTCGCGTTGCAGCCGCTGGTGGAGAACGCGGTGCGGCACGGGCTGGCGGGCACCGCGCACGGCGGCACCGTCAGCATCGTCGCCACCGACGCGGGCACCGACTGCGTGATCAGCGTGGAGGACGACGGCGTCGGCATGGACCCGGACCTGTTGCGCTCCGGCGCGCTCGATGCCGTCGACACCGGGACGGGCTCCGGCGAGTCGGCCCATATCGGACTGGCCAACGTCGACGACCGGCTGCGCGCCGCCTTCGGCGACGACTACGGCTTGGTCGTGGAGACCGCGCCCGGCGCGGGCACGAAGGTCAGCTTGCGCGTCCCCAAGTTCCGCGCGGGCATCCGGGCCTGAGGCGGGGAGCGCGACCGCACCCGCGTGGTGCCTCGTGACCGCCGGACGTCCGCCCCCACGCGCAGTACTTTCCTGACCGCCGCAGCTCCGCCCCACATGCAAAGGGGCCCGTTCAGCCCGCAGCGTCACTCAGCGCCGGACCCTCCGCCGCACACGCAAGCCGGGCCGATCCGCTCGACGTGTGCAGCCGGGGCAGCGCCATCGCCGGTATCCGGACGCGCCCTGACCAGGCCCCCTTACGATGGAGCGGTTGTGACCCGCGTTACCAGCAAGTCGGCGCTGCGCGTGCTCGCCGTGGACGATGAGAAACCCGCTCTGGACGAGCTGGTGTATCTGCTGCGCGCGCGAAGTGAGATCGGCGAGATCCACGCGGCGGGCGACGCCACCGACGCGCTGCGGATGCTGCGGGCGCATCCGGTCGACGCGGTGTTCCTCGACATCAACATGCCGGGCCTGGACGGGATGGAGCTGGCCGGAATCCTCTCGGAGTTCGCCAACCCGCCCGCGGTGGTCTTCGTCACGGCGCACGACGACCAAGCGATCGCGGCATTCGACCTGGGGGCGGTGGACTATCTGCTCAAACCGCTGCGCGAAGCGCGGCTGGCCGAGGCGGTGCGGCGGATCGCCGCGGCACGCAGCGCGCCACACCAGCCCGCGGCCGATGCGCGCACCGACCCGAGCGAGGTCATCCCCGTGGAGCTGGGCGGGGTGACCACGCTGGTGCCGCGATCGAGCGTCAGCTGGGTGGAGGCCGACGGGGACTATGCCAGGCTGCACACCAGCGGCGGCTCACATCTGGTGCGAATTCCGTTGTCGGCGTTGGAATCCCGCTGGCAGGACGCGGGCTTCCTCCGGGTGCACCGGTCGTATCTGGTCGCGCTGCGGCTGGTCACCGGGCTGCGGACGGTGGGCACCGGAACCGTGGTGTGCCTGCGCGCCGAGGGCGAGGCGCAGGCTGTCGAACTACCGGTCAGCCGCAGGCAGGTACGCGAGCTGAAACAGCGGTTGGTGCACCGCCACCGGCATCGGGGCACCCCGTGACCGGGCCGCAGCGTCCGGTGCGTCAGCGCGTCGTGCTCGCACAGCGGCGCGGAGCGCGGCGGGTGCGCACGCGGGTAGAGGTCGCCGAGCAGACCGAGTTCGGCGAGGCGCTCATCGGTGGGCTGATCCGCGCGCAACTCGGGCTCGCGCTGCGATTGGGTCTGGTGGCGATCGCTGTCCTGTGCGCGCTGCCCGTGCTGCTGCGGATCGGGACGATCGGTTCGCTGGAAGTGCTGGGGATCCGGTTGCCGTGGTTGCTGCTCGGCGGCGCGGTGTACCCGCTGCTGTTGCTGATCGGCCGGATCTATGTGCGGCTGGCCGAACGCAACGAGCAGGATTTCCTCGAGCTGGCCGAGGATTGACGATGCGCTCGACCCGAACCACCCGCGCGGAGCGGGCCACCGGCTACCGCGGCGGTGCGGCTGAGGCGCAGACTCCCGGCTCGCATCCGGGTGCGCCGTGATCGCGGGCTCGGCGCTGACCGTGGCCGCGCTGGTCCTCGCCGCGCTGGCCACGGTCGCGATCGGCGCGTACGGCGTGCGCCTCGCCCGCACCACCTCCGACTTCCTGGTCGCCTCGCGCAGCGTCGGACCACGCTGGAACGCCGCCGCCATCTCCGGCGAATACCTTTCGGCCGCTTCGTTTCTCGGCGTCGCCGGACTGATCGCCAAGTACGGGGCGGACGCGCTGTGGTATCCGGTGGGCTTCACCGCGGGGTATCTCGCGCTGCTGTTGTTCGTCGCCGCCCCGCTGCGGCGGTCCGGTGCGTACACGGTGCCCGACTTCGCCGAATTCCGGCTGGGCTCGCCGCGTTTGCGCAGGCTGGCGGCCACCGTCGTGGTACTCATCTGCGCGGTGTATCTGATCCCGCAGTTCCAGGGAGCGGGATTGACGTTGCACCTGCTGCTCGGCGTGCCCGACTGGGTGGGCGCGGTGGCGGTGGGCGCGATCGTGATCGCCAATGTGGTCGGCGGCGGGATGCGCTCGATCACCCTGGTGCAGGCGTTCCAGTACTGGTTGAAGCTGACCGCCGTGGCGATCCCGGCGCTGGTTCTGCTCGGGCACTTCCTCGCCGACGAGCGCGAACTGGGCGCGCCCGCGCCGCCGGTGGTGTCCGAACGCACCACGGTCGACGTGAGCACCGACGTGCTGGTGCGAGTCGCCGCCCAGCAGCGGGTTTCGATCACCGGCACCCTCGACGACCACGTGGTCGACGGCTCGGTGCCGCTGACACCGGGCACCCACGAACTGGCCGCGGGCACCCGGCTGGTGCTGGAGGCGGGTGACGCGGTGCCGGTCGTCGCGGGCGCGCCCGCGGACGGGACGGGCTGGCTGGCGCCGGGTGGTGGGCTGGGCGGGCCGCATCCGACCTATCAGGTCTACTCGCTGATCCTCGCGACCTTTCTCGGCACCATGGGTCTGCCGCATGTGCTGGTGCGCTTCTACACCAACCCGGACGGGCGGGCGGCCAGGGCGACCGCGCTGGCGGTGATCGGCCTGGTCGGGCTGTTCTACGTGTTCCCGGTGCTGCTGGGCGTTTTCGCGCGCCTCTACGTGCCGCAACTGCTGATCACGGGCACCTCCGACGCCGCGGTCGTGCTGCTGCCCGCGGCGGTGGTCGCCGGACTGCCGGGTCAGCTGCTCGCGGCGCTGGCCGCCGCGGGCGCGATCGCCGCGTTCCTGTCCACCTCGTCGGGCCTGCTGGTGAGCATCGCGGGCGTGCTCAGCACCGACATGCTGCGCGGCCGGATCCGCGATTTCCGCACCGCGGCGCTGGCCGCGGGCACGGTACCGCTGGCGCTGTCGCTGACCGTCGCGTCGCTGGATCTGTCCCGCACGGTGGGGTTGGCGTTCGCGGTGGCCGCCTCCACCCTGTGTCCGCTGCTGGTGCTGGGGATCTGGTGGCGCGGGCTGACCGCGGCGGGCGCGGCGGCGGGCCTGGTGGTGGGCGGTCTCGCGGCGGGCGGCGCGACGGTCGTCTCGGTCACCGGCGGGTTCTCCGGCGAGGTGGCCGATGGCTGGCCCGCGGCACTGCTCGGCTATCCCGCGGCGATCAGCGTGCCGCTGGCGTTCGCCACGATGGTGCTGGTGAGCGCGTTCACCCGCGGGCTCGGCGGCAGAGCGGTCGGCCGGATCTTCGTCCGGATGCACGCTCCGGAACGCTTGGGGATGGGCGCGGATCGCGAACGCAGCCTGCGCTCGGACTGATCCCGCCCGGCCACACGATCCCGCCAGCGCGGTGGGAACGGCGTGACCGTTCGTCGCGCCGCAACGACCGCTCACCGCATATTCGGCCACCTTCACGGAGTGACCCACGCCACAGCCTACAGTCGGCCCGCGCGCCTGGTTTACCGTCCTCGAGAAGTAAGCCACGTCACTTGGTAGGACCATTCATGACCAGTCCCGATCTCGACAAGCTCGCGAAGAGGCGAGCGCCGAGCGCAGCGGAATTCGCCGAAGCCCAGGCGAGCCCCCAATTCCAGGAACTACGAAACCGCCTGCGGCGCTTCGTGTTTCCGATGACCGCGCTGTTCCTGCTCTGGTACCTCGGTTACGTGCTGCTCGGCGCCTACGCGCACGACTTCATGAGCCGCCCGGTATTCGGCAACATCAACGTCGGATTGCTGCTCGGCCTCGGCCAATTCGTCTCCACCTTCGCCATCACCGCCCTGTACGTCCGGTTCGCCAACCGGGAACTGGATCCGCGCGCGGCGGCCATCCGCGGCTACCTCGAGGGAGACCGAGCGTGAACACCGTGCACACCTACGCCGCCGCCGCGACGGTCGGCAACCCGGTCGCCAATATCGCCATCTTCGGCGTCTTCGTCGCGATCACGATGGTCGTGGTCATCCGGGCCAGCCGCAACAACGCCAGCGCCGCCGACTACTTCACCGGCGGGCGCGGTTTCTCCGGCCCGCAGAACGGCATCGCGATCGCGGGCGACTACCTCTCGGCCGCGAGCTTTCTCGGCATCGCGGGCGCCATCGCGGTCTACGGCTACGACGGCTTCCTCTACTCGATCGGATTCCTGGTCGCCTGGTTGGTCGCTCTGCTGCTCGTCGCCGAGATGCTGCGCAACACGGGCAAATTCACCATGGCCGACGTGCTGAGCTTCCGGCTGAAGGAAGGACCGGTGCGCACCGCGGCCGCGCTGTCCACGCTGACGGTGTCGCTGTTCTATCTGCTCGCGCAGATGGCGGGCGCCGGCGGGCTCGTCGCGCTGCTGCTGGACATCTCCGACAAGACCGGGCAGTCGGTCGTGATCGCCGTGGTCGGCGTGCTGATGATCGTGTACGTGCTGGTCGGCGGCATGAAGGGCACCACGTGGGTGCAGATCATCAAGGCGGTGCTGCTGATCGCGGGCGCGGCGCTGATGACCGTCATGGTGTTCGCCAAGTTCGGATTCGACTTCTCCGACATCCTCGGCGCCGCGCAGAACGCGGTCTCCGATTCGGCGAACAAGGCCGTCGCCGCGCGCGACGTGCTCGCGCCCGGAGCGCAGTACGGCGGCAGCGAGACCTCGAAGCTGAACTTCCTGTCCCTCGGTCTGGCCCTGGTGCTCGGGACGGCGGGTCTGCCGCATGTGCTGATGCGCTTCTACACCGTGCCCACCGCCAAAGAGGCGCGGCGCTCGGTGGTCTGGGCGATCGCCCTGATCGGCGCGTTCTACCTGTTCACGCTGGTGCTCGGCTATGGCGCGGCCGCGATCGTCGGGCCGGACCGCATCCTGGCCGCCGCGGGCGGGCAGAATTCGGCGGCGCCGCTGCTGGCCTTCGAACTCGGCGGCGTGGTGCTGCTCGGCATCATCTCCGCGGTCGCCTTCGCCACCATCCTCGCGGTGGTCGCCGGCCTGACCATCACCGCGTCGGCCTCCTTCGCGCACGACATCTACGCCAATGTCATCAAGCGCGGCAAAGCCGGTGAGCGCGAACAGGTCCGGGTCTCCCGGATCACGGCGGTGGTGATCGGCGTGCTCGCCATCGCGCTCGGCATCCTGGCCAACGGACAGAACGTGGCCTTCCTGGTGGCGCTGGCGTTCGCGGTCGCCGCGTCGGCGAACCTGCCGACGATCCTGTATTCGCTGTTCTGGCGACGGTTCAACACCACCGGCGCACTGTGGAGCATGTACGGCGGGCTGATTTCGACGATCGTGCTGATCGTGTTCTCCCCCGCGGTCTCGGGCACGAAGTCCGCCATGCTGCCTGGATCGGATTTCGACTGGTTCCCGCTGTCCAATCCGGGCATCGTCTCCATCCCGTTGGCCTTCGTGCTCGGCATTGTCGGCACCTTCCTCGGCGGCAAACCCGAGGACCCCGCCAAGGCCGCCGAGATGGAGGTCCGCTCGCTCACCGGCGTCGGCGCCGAAAAGGCGGTGGTGCACTGATCAGTGCCCGTCTTCCTTGTCCCCCTCGCTCTTTCGTTAGGAGATTTCGCGTGACCAGCGCTACCACCGACAACCGCGACGACACCGCCTACCCGCCCACCCCGGAGTTCGCCGCCCAGGCGAACGCGGATGCGGGACTCTACGACCGGGCGCGGGCTGATCGGCTGGA
>NZ_BAGF01000033.1 GCF_000308755.1 Nocardia pneumoniae NBRC 100136 | reverse complement strand
GCTCCAGCCAGGCGCGCCGCGACAGCACGACGTTGTTGCGGTTCTTGTCCAGCTCGATGATCTTGGCTTCGATCTCCTTGCCGACGTACGGCTGCAGATCGCGCACCCGGCGCATCTCGACGAGCGAGGCGGG
>NZ_BAGF01000034.1 GCF_000308755.1 Nocardia pneumoniae NBRC 100136 | reverse complement strand
AAGTCGAGTACTTCAATATCGCGGACCTGACCAATACGGACCCGAAGGGCTTCGTACGCCCGGTCGAGCGATACCACGTCGAGCCGTGGGGTCTGTACATGGCGCGCACCTCGGAT
>NZ_BAGF01000035.1 GCF_000308755.1 Nocardia pneumoniae NBRC 100136 | reverse complement strand
GGTCCGATCCGGTCTGACCGGATCTTCTCTGGGCAACTTTCCCAGTCTAACCATGTAGCCGAGCGAAGTCAAGCCCGATCGGCCTATCCGATTATGCTGGTATGTCAGGCGCTCCTCGTCCTACCTCGTTTCCCGGTCCCTCCGCTCGGCTCGCGCCTCGCTTCTCGGCTCCGGGTCGGTGTCCGTGTCGCTCTGACCTGGAATAAGTTACGCGGCGGATAACGCTACGTCAAATCGCCTGAACAACGAGGTGTCTGCGCAGGTCAGGGACGTGCACCGGGTGTGAGCGCAGGCTTGAATCACACCGATGTGATTCAAGCCACCGCACCACTTCACGCACCTGCCCGCAAGACCCCGGCCAGGTTCTTCTTGCCGCGCCGCAGCACGAGCCACCGCCCGTGCAGGTAGTCGGTGTCGGCGGGAGTCCACTCGATGTCGGAGATCTTCGTGTTGTTCACCGAAGCCCCGCCCTCGTTCACCGCGCGCCGCGCGGCGCCGCGGCTCTCGCACAGCCCGGTCGCGACGAGCAGATCCACGATGGTGGCCGGCTCGCCGGGCTCCAGCCGCGCGACCTCGCCGTCGACAGCGGCCTCGCGCAGAGCGGCGCCGAGGGTGGCGGCATCGAGGTCGCGCAGTTCGCCGCGCCCGAACAGCGCCTGACTGGCCAGCTGCACCGCACGGGTGTTGGCCTCGCCGTGCACCAGGGTCGTCATCTCCGCGGCCAGCCTGCGCTGCGCCTCCCGCGCGTGCGGGCGCTCGACGGTGGCCTGCTCCAGCGCGTCCAGTTCCTCCCGGGACAGGAAGGTGAACCAGCGCAGGTAGCGCACCACGTCGGCGTCGGCGGTGTTCACGAAGTACTGGTACCAGGCGTAGGGGCTGGTCATCTCCGGGTCGAGCCACAGGCTGCCGCCGCCGGTGGACTTGCCGAACTTCTTGCCGTCGGCGGAGGTCACCAGCGGGACGGTCAGCGCGTGCACGGACGCGCCGTCGACGCGGCGGTTGAGTTCGACGCCCGCGATGATGTTGCCCCACTGGTCGGAGCCGCCCACCTGCAGCGTGCAGCCGTAGTTGCGGCGCAGCTGGAGGTAGTCGTTGGCCTGCAGGAGCATGTAGCTGAACTCGGTGTAGGAAATGCCCTCGCCGTCCAGGCGCCGCTTGATGGTGTCGCGGGCCAGCATGACGTTCACCGAGAAGTGCTTGCCGATGTCGCGCAGGAAGTCGACGGCGGTCAACGGGCCGGTCCAGTCCATGTTGTCGACGATCACGGCGCCGGTCGGCGAATCGTCCAGGTCCACGAACCGTTCCAGCTGCGACCGGATCCGTCCGGCCCACTCCGCCACCGTGTCGGTCGAGTTCATGGTCCGCTCACCGACGTCGCGCGGGTCGCCGATCAGACCGGTGGCGCCACCGGCCAGCACGATGGGGCGATGGCCCGCACGCTGGAAACGCTTCAGCGCGAGCAACGGCACCAGATGGCCCGCGTGCAGGCTGGCGGCGGTGGGATCGAAGCCGGCATACAGGGTCAGCGGCCCGGCGGCCGCCGCCGCGCGCAAGGCATCCAGGTCGGTGGACTGCGCGATCAATCCGCGCCAGGTCAGTTCGTCGATGATGTCGCCGCTCACGCCGTCCTATCTTTCCGCATGAGATCTCGGGTGCTGTGTGCGCCTCAGTGTCGTCACGCGACCCGGCGCAGGTCGAGCGGTTTTCCTCGGCTCGACCGACGCGCCGACCCGGATTCGACGCGCGATGTCGTGCAGCCGGTGGTCGACTCGTCGGTGACGACCAGGTCCCGGGCACAGACCCGCACGGTTGGGATCAGCACCCGCTACCACCCCTGCCGAGCGTCGTCGTGCTGTCACAGGCTCAATGGGTGAACGCTTCCCGCAGGCGGCGCCGGTAGGCAATCCAGGCGAACACCTTCGCCCCGCGTCATACCACCTTCGCGGTCGACAGGGGCGCACGTGGACTACGCCGGTAGACCGACACCGCGCGGGAACCGGACAGCCAGAACCGCCAGGGCACGTCCGCCGCGGTGCTCACGCCCACGCGGGGACCGCTGGCGATCTCGGTGGCATCGACCGCGCCGTTCAGCTCCAGCCGGATCGCGGAGGACGGGTCGAACAGCGCGGTTCCGTAGTCGCTCAACGCGATTCCCAGTGCGGTACCGAAATTGCCCGGCCCGCGGGCCAAGTCCAGATCGGAACGGGCGCCCGGACGCCGGGCTCGCACCGTCTCCAGACCGTCGATCACCTCGCCGGAGCGCAGCAGCACGGCGCTGGCGGTGCCGTCCGGCCCGCTCGTCACGTTCACGCAGGTGTGCATGCCATAGCTGAGGTAGACGTACAGCACTCCGGCGGGACCGAACATCACGCCGTTGCGCTTGGTCCGGCCGCGCCCGGAATGCGAAGCCGGGTCGGGCCACGGTCCCGCAGGGTCTCCCCCGTACGCCTCGACCTCGACTATCCGTACCGCGACCGGCCCCGACCGCAGGGTCGCGCCGAGCAGGCGGCGGGCGGCGGCGGGCGGTTCGACAGCGAGTTCTTCAGCGGACACGACCGCCATTCTCCTCGACGGACGCGGCCGGCGCGCAGCCGCTCGACAGCCGGACGGTCGTCGGAGCGGGGCAGCCACCGGTAGTCGCGCCCAGTCCGGTCAGCACCGCGACGTAGCGGTTGGCGTCGATCTGTCCCGCGCGCTCAGAAGTACTTGGTGTGCTGGCCCGACCGCAGTATGAGCAGGTCGTCGGCGATCACCGCCGCGTAGCCGACCACGACGATCGCGGCCAGCTGAGCCCAGGACACCCAGAAGACGCCGATCGGGGTGGTCGCCGCGACGGCGGCCGCCGCGAGGAGCCGGGCCCATGGGCGCGGCAGGCGCAGCGTCAGCCGGAAGCAGAACTGGCCCAGGAAGTAGAGGGCGACACCGCCGGAGAGGGCGGCGGCCACGGCGACCGAGGCGGCTTCGTTGCCGTGGGCGATGCTCATCTGAATGCCCGCGGCCGCCACGATGACACCGATGAGCAGCGGGTACAGCGAATAGCCGTAGGCCAGTACCGCCGGACGGGAGCGTTCCCGGTCCGGCACCGCCGCCAGCGCGTCCTCGCCGCGTTCGTCGTCGGCGCCGAAGTAGGCCCACCACAGCACGTAGGCCAGGCACAGGCCCAGCGCCACCGTGGCGATCAACTGCGGTGTGATCTTCTCCCCGGCCAGCCCAGCGCCGATGGCTACGATCGATTCGCCGATCGCGACGATCACGACCAGGCCGTGCCGCTCGCAGAAGTGACTGGCACGGATCACGAAATCCCCGGTGTCCACGAGATAGGGGCTGATCACCTGCACGGCGAATGCCAGAGTCCAGCATGCGTATTGCGCCCAGTCGTGCACGAACCCGCCCGCCAGCACCAGTGCCGCGGCCACTGAGTTCAGCGGGGCGATACGCCGGATCGCGAGAGCGGCGGAGGCGCCGCCCGCCGAGGCGAACAGCGCGGTATGCACGGCGGTGATCAGGACGTATCCCACACCGAACGCGATGCCTGTGCCGTGGAAGGCGTCAGGGATGGCCAGTGCGAGCACGAAGAACGCGAACATGCCGACCATCAGCCAGCTCCTCCGGGAGGTACTGTTCGGCGCGACCTCATTCGTGAGCCACACGTAGCCGGAGTACATCCACCAGATCACCCCGAACAGCAGCGCCACCTGGGCGAGCGCCTGCCAGCCCGGGTGATGGGTGTAGACGTGCGAAAGCTGGGTGATGGTGAAGACGAAGACGAGATCGAAGAACAGCTCGAGCGTCGAAGCCCGCAGCTGCCCGCCCTCGGCGGACAGTTCCGCGCTCTGGTTGGTCACGGCAGGAGCCTAGAGCGCGGGCGGCCATGCGCCAACCGGTCGGATCGTGCTGGTCTCCGTACTCCTCACCCGAGGGTGTCGGCGCCTATGACGAGGCCCTTCAGCTTGTCCGAGTTCACGTGGAGCCGCAGATTGCGGGCTGGGTCGCTGCCCTTACCCTGACCGCTCCGGCGCGGACCTCAGGGGCGGACCGGGGAGGAAATGGGGACGCTCCCGGATGTGTTGCGGCACTGCGGATTTCTACCGTCAGGCCATGTCTTCGGATTCCCGGCCGCGCAGAGGGCGGCGGTTGCTCCTGGTTCTCGTATCGGTCGTGACGTCCCTGGCTCTCGCGATCGCCGGCGGCGTCACCTGGGTGTATGTCGAGGCGACCGTATCCACTGTCGGCAGCGCGGAATTCCGTAACGAACTCGCCATCCCTCCGCTGGCGCCGTCGCGGATCGCCCCTGACGGAACCCGCACTTTCGAGCTGGAGATGCGTTCGGGCCGACGGGAATTCCTGCCCCGATCGGCCACGGAGACCTGGGGATTCAACGGCGATCACCTCGGACCCACGCTGCGGGCACGGCGCGGGGAGAAGGTGGCGGTCACGGTCCGCAACAACCTGACGGAGGCCTCGACCGTGCACTGGCACGGAATGCATCTACCCGCGGCCATGGACGGAGGTCCGCACCAAACGGTGGCCCCCGGCGCTACCTGGACGCCGAACTGGAGCGTCGATCAACCCGCGGCCACCCTGTGGTACCACCCACATCCGCATGGCGCGACCGAAGACCACGTCCGCCGCGGCCTCGCGGGCATGTTCCTGCTCGACGACGACGTGTCCTCTGCCCTGCCCCTGCCCGCGACGTACGGCGTGGACGACCTACCGGTGATCGTCCAGGACGTGAAATTCAATGGCGCGGCGTTCGATTCCGCCCACGCGATATTCCGTGATGTCGGATTCCTCGGCGACCGGACCATGGTCAACGGGACGCTGACGCCGTACCGGAACGTCGGCGACGAACTGATCCGCCTGCGTCTGCTCAACGCCTCGACCGCGCGGACGTATACGTTCGAATTCGCCGACCAGCGACCGTTCGCGCTGATCGCCACCGACGGCGGCCTGGTGGAACGGCCGATCACCCTCGATCGGCTGCGGTTGTCGCCAGGCGAGCGCGGCGAAATCGTGGTTCGGATGCGGCCCGGCGAGCGAACCGTGCTGCGCAGCGGCGAACTCGATGCCGGACTGGATTTCTGGACCCAGCGGTTCTCCGGCGGCGACGACACCTTCGACATTCTCGAACTGCGTGCGGCCGAGACGCTGCGGCCGTCACCGGAACTCCCCGCGACGCTTGCGGTCCCCACCGTTCCGGACGGCACGGATTCGGTGCGGGAACGGCATTTCGATCTGGACCTTTCCGGGATCAACGGCACGCCGATGGCGATGGACCGCATCGATGTCGCGGTCACCCGCGGCACCGCCGAGACGTGGGTGGTACGCAACAACGACGGCATGCCGCACAACTTCCACATCCACGACGTGCGATTCCGGGTGCTCGCGGTCGACGACGCCCCACCGCCCGCCGCGCTGACCGGAGCCAAGGACACCGTCTTCCTGCCGCCGAACGTCACGGTACGGCTGGCCATGCGCTTCGACGGCCCGGCCGATCCGGACGCGCCCTACATGTATCACTGCCACCTGCTCTGGCACGAGGACCTCGGCATGATGGGCCAATTCGTGGTCGTGAACCCGGGCGAGACCGCCGGAACGCCGCCGCCCCACCACGGCCACTGACTTTTCCACGGCGACACCCTTGCCGGTCGGCCGCGTTCGCGCTAAATTCATCACACAGTGAATTCAACACTCGATGAATTGAGGCGACCGTGTCGCAATCCACCTCTTCTCCCGCCGTCGAAGTCCGCAGCCTGCGGGTCCGCCGCGGCGGCCGCGAAGTACTGCACGATGTCTCGCTGACCATCCCGCGCGGCTCGATCACCGGGCTGCTCGGCCCGTCGGGTTGCGGCAAGACCACACTGATGCGCTGCGTCGTCGGCACCCAGATCGTCGAATCGGGAAATGTCACTGCCCTGGGCCTGGCGGCGGGCTCGGCGGCATTGCGCCACCGGATCGGCTACGTCACCCAGGCGCCGAGCATCTACCCCGACATCAGCGTCCGCGACAACGTCGCGTACTTCGCCGCGCTCTACGGCTGTGATCGCGCCGACGTCGACGACGCGATCACCGCGGTCGGCCTGATCGAGCACGCCCACCAGCGCGGCGACGAGCTGTCCGGCGGCCAGAAGACCCGCGCCTCCCTCGCGTGCTCGCTGGTCGCCCAGCCCGATCTGCTGGTGCTGGACGAACCGACGGTCGGGCTCGACCCCGTGCTGCGCGTCGAACTCTGGAAGCAGTTCCACGAATTGGCGGCGAACGGGACGACGCTGCTGGTGTCCAGCCACGTCATGGACGAGGCCGAGCACTGCGACCGGCTGCTGCTGATGCGCGAAGGGCGGCTGCTCGCCCAGCTCAGTCCGGACGAACTGCGCGCGCGGACCGGCGAACAGAACCTCGAGACCGCCTTCCTCACCCTGATCACGATGGGACCGAACGCATGACCGCCACCCTCGAAGCCGCGCCGCGGCGGACGCCGACGCTGCGCCCCTACGCCGCGACCACCGGCCGCATCTTGAAACAGCTGCGCAACGACCACCGCACCGTCGCGATGATCCTGGTGGTTCCGGCCCTGCTGATGGCGCTGCTGTACTTCATCTACAAAGACACCCCGGCCAACCCGCTGAACCCGGTCCCGCTGTTCGACCGGGTCGGCATCAGCATGCTCGGCATCCTGCCGTTCATCGTGATGTTCCTGATCACCGCGATCGCCATGCAACGCGAACGCACCTCGGGCACGCTGGAGCGATTGCTGTCCACACCGCTGTCGAAACTGGACCTGCTCGCCGGATACGGCACCGCGTTCTCGCTGGCCGCGGCCGCGCAGGCCACCGTCGCCTGCGTGGTCTCCTTCGGCCTGCTCGGGCTCGACGCGGCGGGCAGCCCCGGCTGGATCGTGCTGATCGCGGTGGTCGACGCGATCTGCGGGGTGGCTCTGGGGCTGCTGGCAAGCGCCTTCGCGCGCACGGAGTTCCAGGCCGTACAGTTCATGCCGGTCGTGGTGGCGCCGCAGATCTTCCTGTGCGGCTTGCTCGTTCCCCGCGGCCAGCTGCCCGATTGGCTGGAGGTGATCAGCAACGTGATGCCGTTGAGCTACGCCGTCGACGCGCTGCAACAGGTTTCGACCCATCCGGAGGTCACCGGACAGATGTGGCGCGATCTGGCGATCGTCGCCGGATTCGCGATCGTGGCCCTGATCTTGGGCGCGGCGACGCTACGACGGCGGACCGCGTGACGGCAGGCGACGGTTCCGGCGAGCGGCCCGGCCGCAGCGGCCGCAGGCCGGGACAGTCGGGCGCCCGCGAGGCCATCCTCGCGGCCGCCCGCGCGCGGTTCGCCGACGTCGGGTTCCACAAGACCTCGATTCGCGCGGTCGCCACCGACGCCGGGGTCGATCCGGCCCTGGTGCATCACTACTTCGGCACCAAACAACAGCTTTTCGCCGCGGTGGTGGAGCTCCCGGTGGATCCGGAAGCGACACTGAAGATCATCGAGTCGGCTCCGCTGGATCAATTGGGCGAAACCATTCTTCGCGCCGTTGTCGCGGTGTGGGATTCCCCGGCTGGGCCGGGTATCGTCGCGGCGGTGCGCAGCATCCTCGCCGGAAGCGACGACCCGGCCCTGGCCAGGACGTTCCTGTTGGAAGTCGTGCTGGAACGCGTCCGCCACCGGATCGCCACCCCGCAGGACGACGGTCGCACCCGGATCGCGCTGGTCGCCGCACAGATGATCGGTGTCCTGGTGGGGCGCAAGATAATCGGCGTCGAACCGCTGGCCTCCATGCCTGCGTCCGAGTTGGTCGCCGCGGTGGGCCCGACGCTGCAGCGCTATCTGACCGGGGACATCGGCCACGAAACGGCCTCGGGGTGACGCCCGCGATCATCGCGGCCGGTCATTCGACGACTTCGACGATGTCGCCGGGCGACAAGTACTCGTAGAACGCCTTGGCGCCTTCATACGTCATTCGGACGCAACCGTGTGATTTCTTCTCGATGGGGCCGACGTGGAAGGCGATATCGCCGTTGAAGAAGACCGCGTACTCCATCGGAGCGTTGTGCATCGTGCTCCAGTGGAATTCCTTCTTGAACGACACTTTGAAGACCCCGGGCGGCGTTTCGTATCCCGGCATCCCATGCGAAATCGGCGTCGGACCGTAGACCACCCGGCCACCGTCCATCAGCCAGGCTTCATCGGTCGACAGCCGCATACACGCGCGGGCGGCGGTGGAACAAGGCGCCACGGGCGGTGGCGGCGGTGGCGGCGGAATCAGTGCGGGCAGACCGGGAATGTCCGGGCCACCCGGCCAGAGTGGTTCGGCCGGTGCGGGGGCGGCCATGGCGAACCCCGCCGCCACCACACCGCAGAAAATCGCACATCGAGCTGTCCAGTTACGTAAACGCAAGCTGCTCATTACGTTCCCGACCTCTCTCCCCTTACGCCCCCTGTGTTGCTCAGCAGGCTGGTTCGAGCGCCCGACGCCGGAGCGTGCGGACCTTCGCGAGGTGTAAATGATCATGGCGGACCCGGCTTCGGAGGGTCAACGAACCCAAACGAACGTGACTCATCCGTTGCCGAGCCTCGGCCTCGCGTTCCCGGGAGCGGGGAGAGCGGAGTTCAGCAGAACGCGCGCAGGGTCAGGCGTCGGCCTCCGGCGCGGTGAACGCTTCGTGTTCGGCGTCGGTGACGTCCCTGGCCTCGTCGATGAGCAGCACGGGGATGCCGTTCTCGACGGGGTATGCCCGGCGCAGGCGCGGGTTGTAGAGCAGCGTGCTGCCGTCGGCGGCATGGACCAGCCGCAACGGGCCCTTGTCCTGCGGGCAGGCCAGCAAGCTCAGCAGTGTGGCATCCAGGGTGGTGTGCTCAGGCATACCTGGAAACCTACCTTCCGGTCGAATCGGGTCGGGAACCGTCCGTGGCGGGCGCGCGGCGAAACGAGATGTGGCGATGCCCGAAGAAACTCGCCACCGCCACCAGCGCCATGACCCCGATCGCGGACGGGATGCTCGGCAGATGCAGGATCGAGACCGCCATTTGGAGCAGCGCCATGTTCAGCAGCAGTCCGCCGGAGTTCACCGCGACGAAGGCGACGAAATCGCGCATCACCCGGCCCCGCACCCGGAAGACGAGGGTCCGGTGCAGGACGAACGCCACAACGACGCTGACGGCGTAGGCCGCGGCGGGCGCGACCGCGGCGGGGACCCGGTCGCCGACCAGTACCAGCCACATCACCGTCAGGGCCATGCCGAGCCCGGTGTTCACCATGCCCACGACCGCGAACGCGATCTCTTGGCGTCGCACCAATCGCAGCAAGGGCCCCGGGTCCGGGGCGATGTCCTTCCGGTCCGGGTTGCCGCCGGATCCGGCATTCGTCCCGAACGCGGCGAGGGACTCCATCGCGTTCGTGGCGTCGAGACGCCGCATGATCCTCGCCCGCGCCGCCGCGCCCGCGCTCATCGGGCAGCGTCCGCCAGGTCGGGCTCCGGGGTGGCGGCGGCATCGGACAGCGCGGGCTCATCGGTCCCGTCGACCGGACGGTCCGTCCGCCGCCTGCCGCGCAGATACGCCCATTCCAAGACGCCGACGCCGACCAAGCCCAGCAGTGCCGCGGCCACGCCCAGCTGCCAGCCGGGCGGCCGCCAGCTCAGCACCAGCTCACCGCCGGTCGTGCCAGCCGGAATATCCACGGCCACAAATGTTTTGGCCACGAGTGTGGTGGGGATCTCGCGACCGTCGAGCGTCACGCGGTAGCCGGGCCACCCGAGCCGGGCGAACACCACCCGTCCGCCCTCGGGGGAACTCACTCGCACCCGGCTGGTGGTATCCGATTCGCCGATCGAGCTGGCGGTCCCGCCCTGGACGGCCGCGATCCGGCCGTTCCGGGCAGAGATCAGGCCCTCGCTGCGTTCCAGCACCGAGATGTACTTTTCGTGTCCCGGATAGTCGACCCATGTCCAGCCCGGCGGCGCGGGCTGCTCGCGTGCGTCCGGGTACAGGGCGCGATGCAGCACGACCCGGTCGATCTTCATCAGGTCGACGATGGTCTCGCCGGTGGTCGGTTCGGTCGCGAAAGCGCGCCGGTAGGCGTCGGGGCAGACGCTGGTGTCCCAGCGCATGCACAGCGTCTCGCCGAACCAGTAATGCCCGTTCGGGGTGTATCCGCTGACATACGTCAGCTCGAGATCCTTGGCGTAGTTGCCGAACACCAGCGACCCGTACGCGCCACGCAAGCTCCGCTCCTCCCGCGGGATGAGCATGCGGTCGCCGAGTTGCAGCGTGGTCCCGGGAAAGTCGGGGAACGCGGCCTTCATCTCCGACCGGTTCTCCGGCAGGTTCCAGCCCATCGGCGTCGGCTGCGCCGCCCACACCTGCAGATACGCGATCGGGAACACCGACGCGATCACCAGCGCGCACGCGGCGACCACGCCGCGACCGCGGGCCAGCCAGACCACGGCCGCCCCGAGCGCGGCGATGCCGAGCGCGGCGACGACGTGCCAGATCACGTCTTGCGGAGCCGCGGAGAACGATCGCGCCCACAACAGACCGATGAGCACCGCCGCCGCGATGCCGCGCCGCCGCCAGTCGTCGAAGGTCGCGAAACGCCCCAGCAGCACGCACACGAGCACCAGCAGGCCCAGCGCGATCATCGGCAGTACGCGGGCGGGCCAGCGCAGGGGACCGATCGCGCCAGGCCCCGCGGTCCACATGAGCGCCATCACCGCGAACAGCGCGGGCGCGACCAGTTCGCGCGCCGAGGCCAGCGCCTTGCCCCAGTCCACGAAGGCCAGCGCCGGAATCAGGAACCACGCGATGTAGACCACCGGCATCGGCTGCACATAGCCCCACCACGAGTTGAACGCGGGCAACGTACTGGGCAGGCTCGCGTTCAGCGACTCCGACCACGGCACGGTGAAGAACTGATCGTTGTTGATCTGCGCGGTGCCGCGCCAGGTCACCTTCGCCGACAGCATGCTCGGCAGGTAGGTCGCCAAACCGGCCAGCGCGGCGCAGGCGGCCACCGTGAGCAAGCGCAGCGACGGCTGCCACGCCTTCTGGTGCACGAGTTCGCCGATCGCGACGGCGCCGATCATCAGACCGGCCTCGACCGCGGGGAAGATGTACTGCACCGAGATGGCCAGATACAGAAAGACGAATGTCGGGATCGGGCCGCTGTCGCCACGGGCGTAACGCACCCCGGAAGCCCACGCGTGGGCCAGCCAGGCCGTGCCGGTGAACGCGGTCATCCAGCTGGATTCGTCGAAGAACAGCAGCCATCCGGTGAAGGGGATGGCGACGCCCGCCACCGCCGCCCAGGGCGCCTTCGCCGCGTAGGCCAGGCAGATCCGGTAGACGCCGAGCCCGAGGACGATCGCGAAGATCAGTTTCACCACGGTGGCGTACAGGGCGAGATCGTCGACCGACGGCGCGATCAGATCGATCAGCAGCTGCGGCGGATTGAGCAGGCCCGCCTCTTCGATGGTGTAGTTGCCCGCCATCCAATGCTCGGGCACGAGCGCGGGAAACCGTCCCTCGCGCAGGTACCGACCCAGCATCACCCATAGCGGCGCGTACTGCGACTCGGTGTCGTCGGTATAGAAATGCCGAACGTTCGCCAGTAGAACCGCTCCGTATCCCGCGACCACACCGAGCGCGGTGACGATGCCCCAGGTGAAGACTTCTCGCGAAGCGAAGGTTCTACGTTCGGCCACGAGTCACAGACCCTACAGGCAACGCCGCGCTATCCCGGCCAGCCGGTGCCGGGAACTACCCCGCCGCGCCGCCGGACCGGACCTCGGGGCGACGGCGGAACGAGATGTAGCGATGGCCGAAGAAGCTGGCGACCGCCACCAGACCCATCACCACCACCGCGGACGGAATCCGCGGGAGGCGCAATACCGTGACCGCGAGCGAGAGCAGCACCGTATTCATCAGCAGCCCACCGGAATTCACCACGACGAAGCCGGCGAAATCGCGCAGCACCCGGCCACGCACCCGGAACACCAGGGTCCGGTGCAGGACGAAGGCCACGACGATGCCCATGCCGTAGGCCAGGACGACGGCCACAGCGGGTGGCCACGCGTCACCCAGCACGGCCAGCCACGCCACCGTCAGCGCGATACCGAGCAGGGTGTTGCACACACCGACCAGGGCGAAGGCGACTTCCTGCCTACGCACGACGCGCACCAGCAGCCCCGCGGCAGGCTCATCGGCCGCCGCGGTCGTGGCGGCGAGGCGTTCGTTCGCCGTCACGAAACGACGTCCGCCAATTCGCGGTCCGGCTCGGTAGGAGCCGAATCATCGCTCGGCTCCGGCTCCTCGCGCCGCCGCGCGCGCACGTGCAGCCACTGCAGCACGCCGATGCCGAGCACACCCGCCACCGCGGCGGCGATGCCGATCTTCCAGCCCGGCGGACGCCAGGTCAGCACCAGCTCGGCGTTCTGGGTGCCCGCGGGGACGTCCACGGCGACGAACGATTTGGCGACCGTCGTAATGGGCATCGACCGGCCGTTCACGGTGACTCGGTAGCCCGGCCAGCCCAGCCGCGAGAACACGATCCGGCCGCCGTCGGCCGAGGACACCCGCACCCGGCTGGTGGTGTCGGTTTCGGAGATCGAAGTCGCGGTCACGCCCTTGGCGTCGGCGACGCGGCCGTTGGTCGTCGAGATCGGACCGGCCACTCGTTCCAGCACCGCGATGTAGCGTTCGTGACCGGGATAGTCGACCCACTTCCAGCCCTCCGGCGCGGGCTGATTCGGCGCGTCCGGGAACAGCGCGCGTTGCAGCACGACCCGGTCCAGCTTCATCAGGTCGACCAGCGGCCGCCCCGTGGCCGATTCCGGTGCGAACATCCGCCGGTAGGCATCCGGGCAGACGCTGCCGTCCCAGCGCATGCACAGCAGCTCGCCGAAATAGAAGTGCCCGCTCGGTGTGTAGCCGTTGACGTAGGTGAGTTCGAGCCCCCGGGCGTAGTTGCCGAAGACGAGCGACCCGTAGGCGCCTTCGACGCTCTTGTCCTGCGGTTGCAGCAGACCGCGGTCGCCCAGCTGGATGGTGTTACCCGCGAAATCGGGGAACGCCGCCTTCGCCTCCGACCGCTTGGCGGGCAGGTTCCAGGACATCGGAGTGGGTTGCGCGGCGCTGACCTGGAAGTAGGCGATCGGGAACATCGCCAGGATGGTCAGCGCGCACGCCGCGGCGGTGCCCTTGGTTCGTCCCAGCCACACCGCCGCGGCCACCAGCGCGGCCAGCGCGACCGCCGCTACCACGTGCCAGACCCAGTCGTGCGGGTCGGCGGAGAAGGACCGCACCCACAGCGCCAGGATCAGCACACCCGCCGCGATCCCGCGATTCTTCGCGTCCCGCACCGTGCCGAAGCGACCGAGCAGCACGCACACCAGCACCAGCAGACCGATCGCCAGCATCGGGAGCACGCGAGCGGGCCAGCGCAGCGGCCCGACCGAACCGGGGCCCGCGGTCCACATCAGCATCATGATCGCGAAGAGCGCCACCGCGCTGAGTTCCCGCCACGCCTCGCGGGCGCGACGCCAGTCGACGAACGCCAGCGCCGGAATCAGGAACCAGGCGATATAGGTGACCGGCAGCGGCTGCACGTAACCCCACCACGAGCTGAACGCGGGCAGCGAGCTGGGCAGGCTGGCGTTGAGCGACTCCGACCACGGCACCGTGAGGAACTGATCGTTGTTGATCTGCGCGGTGCCACGCCAGGTCACCTTCGCCGACAGCATGGAGGGCAGGAAGGTCAGCAGGCCCGCGAGCCCCGCGCAGCCCGCCGCGACGGTCAGCCGCAGCACGGGCTGCCACTTGCGCTGGTACACCAGCTCGCCCACGGCCACCGCCAGCAGCATCAGCACGGCCTCGACCGCCGGGAAGATGTACTGCGTCGAGATTGTCAGATACAGATAGACGAACACCGGGATCGGCCCGCTGGATATGATGCGGCGTACGCGGGGCCCTGCGTGGTCACGCAAGCTACCGCCTCCGGGCCCGTCGCTCCCGCCGAGGCCGCGGGTGTATCGCACCGACGCCGCCCAGGCGTGCACCAGCCACGCGGTGCCGGTGAGCGCGGTCATCCAGCTGGCTTCGTCGAAGAACAGGAAGAAACCCGACAGCGGTAGCGCGATACCGGCCACCGCCGACCAGGACGGACGCCCGCCGTAGGCCAGGCATACCCGGTAGACGCCGAGCGCGGCGATGATCGAGAAGATCAGCTTCACGACGGTGGCGTACAGCGCGACGTTGTCCACCGAAGGCGCGATCAGATCGATCAGCAGCTGCGGCGGATTGAACAGGCCCGCGTCGTCCATCGTGTTGTTGCCCGACATCCACTGCTCGGGCACCATCACCGGGAAGGTGCCCTCACGCAGCGCACGGCCCAGACCGACCCACAGCGAGGTGTACTGGGATTCGGTGTCGTCGGTGAAGAAATGCCGGATATTGGCGAGCAGCACAGCGACATAACCCGCGACCACTCCGAGCGCGGTGATGGCCCCCCACCGGTAGACATCCCGCCGCGAATAGACATCCTGCGGCGAGCCGAGCACTGCACTGTCCGTCACGAGTTCCAAACCCTACAGTGCGCCTGTCCGCTTGGCATCGGTCGAGCGAGGCCACCATGATGAGGGCATGATCAGCTGCTCCGGTAGCCGGAAACCGCACCGTGCTAGAGTCCACACCGGTTCGGGCTCTGCAGTCCTGCAACGAGTACCGGCACGCACCGTCATCGAAAGTCGATCCAGCTGATGCCGATTCCCCATGCCCGTGCACTCCGTTCCGGCGCCCCGGCGACGAACGGTGATCCGGCTCGGCCCGGCCTGGACCGGCCGCACACGATATCGGTGGTCGTGCCGGTGTACCGGGGCGAGGACACCATCGCCGGGCTGGTCGCCGAATTGCACGGTCTGACCCGCCCCGTGGAAACTCCCGGCGGGATCACCTTCACCGTCAGCGAGATCATCCTCGTGCACGACCACGGCCCCGACCGTTCCGACGTGGTGCTGCAGGAACTGGCGCAGACCTACGCCGAGGTGCGCACGGTCTGGCTCAGCCGCAACTTCGGGCAGGACGCGGCCACGATCGCCGGGATGTCGGCCGCGGCGGGCGACTGGATCGTCACCATGGACGAGGACGGTCAGCACGATCCTCGCTTCATCAGCTCGTTCCTGGACACGGCTCTGGCCGAGCGGGCCGACCTGGTGTACTCCAAGCCGACCAACACCCGGCCGCACGGCTTCCTGCGCAACCTGACCTCGCGCGGGGCCAAACTGGTGCTGGCGACGCTGTTCGCGTTCCCGGATTCCACCCGGTTCGAAAGCTACCGGCTGATCCGCGGCGACATCGGCAGGCAACTCGCCGAGGTCGCCTCCAACGGCGTCTACCTCGACGTCGCGCTGACCTGGGTGGTCGGCGCCGTCGCGCAGGCGCCGGTGGTGCTGCGCGCCGAGGGGCGCGAGGACTCCGGCTACAACTACCGCCGCCTGTTCTCCCTGTTCTGGAAGATGGTGCTGTGCAGCGGCACGCGCGGCCTGCGGCTGGTCAGCCTGCTCGGCGTCACGCTCGCCCTGGCCGGTGGCGTGATGGCGGCCATCGTCGTGTTCGAGGCGCTGACCACCGATGGCTGGGCGCCCGAGGGCTGGGCCTCGACCATCGTCGTGCTGCTGCTCTGCTCCGGCGCCATCCTCTTCTCGCTCGGACTCATCGCCGAGTATCTGGGCGTCGCCCTGCACATTCTGGTGGGCAAGCCGCTCTATCTCACCGTCGAGACGCCGACGCCGCGTCCGGCCGATGCTTCGGAACCGACCGCGACCACCGCCAGCAGGGAGACCGACCGGGTTGAACACTGACCGCGTCATCTTCAGCCGCCCGTTCCGGGCGCCGAAGGAACTAGCCAATCTGGAGGCGGTGCTGGCCTCCGACCACAGCCACGGCGACGGGCAGTTCACCGCGTCGGCCACCGCGAAGTTGAAGGCCATCACCGGCGCGCCGCACGCCCTGCTGACCACCTCCTGCACCTCCGCGCTGGAGATGTCGGGCCTGCTGCTGGAACTCGGCCCCGACGACGAAGTGATCGTGCCCAGCTTCGCGTTCACCTCCACCGCCACCGCCATGGCGTTGCGCGGCGCCACCTGCGTGTTCGCCGACATCGACCCGGCGACCGGAAATCTGGACCCGGCATCGGTCGCCGCCCTGATCAGCGAGCGGACCAAGGCCGTGGTGGTCATCCACTACGGCGGCGTCGCCGCCGACATGGCCGGGCTGCTGGAGCTGGCGAACGCGCACGGCTTCGCCGTCGTCGAGGACAACGCGCACGGGCTCGGCGGCACCTGGCGCGGCCGTCAGCTGGGCACCATCGGCACGATGGGCACGCTCAGCTTCCACGACACCAAGAACGTGCACTGCGGCGAGGGCGGCGCACTGCTGCTCACCGACGAGATCCTGATGGCCAGGGCCGAGATCATCCGGGAGAAGGGCACCGACCGGGCGCGATTCCTGCGCGGCGCGGTGGACAAGTACTCCTGGCAGGACATCGGCTCCAGCTACCTGCCCAGCGAGCTGAACGCGGCCGTGCTGGACGCGCAACTGGAGGAGTTCGACACCATCCAGGCCGGGCGCCACCGCGTGTGGGACACCTACGCCGCCGCCCTCCCGGACTGGGCTCGGCGCAACGACGTGCGCCTCATGTCGGTGCCCGCCGACCGCGGGCACACCGCGCACCTGTACTACTTGCGCACCCCGACCGAACGCCGCCGCGACGACCTCATCGCCCACCTCGCGGCGCGGGGCATCTCGGCGCCGTTCCACTACATTCCGCTGGACTCCAGCCCGGCGGGCTTCAAACTCGGCCGCACACCCCGGCCGTGCCTTCGGAGCGCGGAGTTCTCCGCGACCGTCGTACGCCTGCCGCTGTGGCCGGACCTGACCGACGAGCAGGTCGGCCGAGTCATCGACGCGGTCACCGCGTTCACCGTCTGACAGCCCGGGGCCGGTCCACGACGAACCCGGATTCCCGGCCTCACGCTCAGGGATTCCGGCCACCGGGCGGCTGCCGCGGGTCGTGCCGCGTCGTCGATCCGGACACCGTACAGACCCGGTTCGCGGTGATGGACCGGACCGCGACCCTTACGCCGTGAGCACGTAGAGCTTCTCCCTGCCGCCCGCGATCAGGGATTGCCGCACCACCCGAGGGCCGTACCCGGTGAAGAACTCGTCCAGCGTCCGCTCGGTGAAGCGGTGGGCCTGTTCGCCGTCGCCCGCGTCGGTGAACCGCTTGCCGATGGTGGCGAGGACCGGATTGTCGCTGGTCGCCAGGTTGCGGACCGGTTCGGCGACGACCACCTGCTCGGTGGCCGCCGCGAGCATCCGATCGATCACCGGCCCCGGCTCGGGAAGGAAGTGGTAGAGGCTGGCCTGCATGATCACGTAGTCGGCGGCGGGCAGCGGCTGGTCGGAACGCAGGTTCCACACTTTGCCCTGCCCGCCCGCCTCGCTCACCCGCGCGACGAAGCGCTCGTTCAGGTCGAGGCCCGTGTAGTCGACCGACTTGTGGCGCAGATAGCGGGTGTAGAGCGTCGCGGGCCCGCAGCACAGGTCGACCACGCTCGCCCCCGCCGGGACGAGTTCCGCGATGGCGCGATACCGAGCCGTGTAGTGCCTGCCGTACAACCCGCGCATCAGCACCTCGTAGACGGTCCCGTTGCGGTAGATGAGGCTCGTTCTCACAAGGACTCACTATGCCATTGGCCGGTGAATCCCGTGCTTCGGCAACGTGACTGGCAATGCGCGATCAAGGGGGGCTCAGCGCCTCGTCAATCGCCGAACAGCGTGCGCGCCCGGCTCTCGGTGAGGACCTCGTAGGCGTCCGATGCGCGGTTGTACCACCAGGTGCCGGGCCCCGGCCGCGGTCGCCCGGCGGCCTGCACCGCACGGGTCGAGGGGCGGTAGGACGGGCTGCGCGGGATGTCGTCCACCAGATACACCAGGTCGGGACGCTGGTCCGGTTCCAGTGCGCGCACCGCCTCGGTGATGTCCTTGGGTTCGAGGCGGAAGCCCTCGCGCACGCTCACCGCCGCGACGGCGACGCAGTGGTCGCCGACGTCGAGGCCGTAGGCGACCTCCATGTCGACGGCGGTGATGTCGTTGAGCGCGTCGACGATGGGTTGGCCGAAGACCGGGCCGCGGCGGGTGCGGATCACCGTGTCGGTGCGGTCCATCAGCCAGTAGTCGCCGTCGCTGTCGCGGCGGAACAGGTTCTCCGTCGGCATCCAGGAGTCACCCGCGGTGAACACCCCGCGCAGGCCGCCCGCGGAGATGTCCACGCCTTCGGACGCCTTGCCGATCAGCAGCCCGACCTCGTTGTCCGCGCAGCGCCGGGCGAAACCGGACCCGTCGAGGAGAATTCTCTCGGTGATCGGGTCGTAGGCCACCAGTTCCACCTTGGCGGTGCCCGGCACCGGCCTGCCCTTGCAGCCGCGCTTCGCGCCGGTCACGTTGGCCAGCACCACGTCGCCTTCGATGGAGGCGTAGAACTCCAGCACGCGGGCGGGCTCGAACTGCTCGACGGTGCGCCGCCACAGCCCCGCGGGCATGCCGGAGCCGATGAACAGCCGGATCGGGTGCCGGTGACCGGCCGGGAAGACATCGGCGTCGAGAATGTCGCGCAGCATGGTCCAGGTGTAGGTGACCACGGTGACGCCGTAGCGGTGCACCTCCGCCGCGAAGCGCCGCGGATCGAGCGAACGCGCCAGCGCGATCCGGCTTCCGCCCGCGACCGCACCGCCGAGGCTCACCAGCAGCCCGGACGAATGATGCAGCGGGGCGAGGCAGTACACCGTATCCCTGCGGTTGAGGTCCGCCGTGGTCGCGGTGCCGAACGCCGACAGCGCCCAGCGATGGTTGGTGATGTACTTGGTCTCCAGCCGGTTGCCGGTCCCGGTGACGAGCACGAACGCCAACTCCCGGGCCAGACCGGGATCCGGCCGGTACCACGCGGGCAGCCGCACTTGGGCAGGATCGATCTGCTCGAGGTCGATCATCCGGTCACTGGTGGGGATCGACAGCTCGCGCGCGGCACCGCCGCCGAGCACCAGCACCCTGGCGCCGGTCGCGGCGGCTTGCCGCAGGTTCTCCGGATCGGAGATCAGCGTTTCCACGCCGGTCAGCTCGATGGCGTGACCCAGTTCGCTGCTCGGAGCCAGCAGTACCGCCACCGCGCCGAGCCGCGACAGCGCCGCGACGGCGGCCAGTGCGCTGGGCCGGGTCTCCATCACCACGCCGACGCGCATCGCGGGACGCACACCGACCTGGATCAGGCCGCGCACCACGTTGTCGATGCGCGTGTTGACCGCGGCGTTGGTGTGCACCCGGTCGTCGAACAGGAACAGGTCCCGCTGCGGAGCGCGCCGCGCCTGTTCGGCGACCAGGCGGCCGAGCGAGATCCTGGTGTGCGGCTGGATCATGCCGAGGCGGGTCAGCCTCGGCAGCGCCCGCGCCGCCTCGCCGGCCAGCTCGAACGAGCCGCGCACGGTGTTGTTCGCGATGCCCTCGAGCGCCTTCCCCACCCCGGTGCCCGCTTCCGCCAGGCTCGCGGCGGTGTGGATCACCCGGGTGGCCGCCGATCGCGGGCGATTGTTCGGCACGTGCTCGGCCATCGGCACGATCTCGGGAGGCAGCGGCTTGTCGCCGTTCATCCAGTGGACCCACTCCCGCACCAGCGGCCAAGTGTGGTTGGTGGCCATGCTCCCGGCCACCAAGCCGAAATGCCCGGCTACCAGCGTCGCCTCGTAGACCTCCGCGTTCGGCGCGGCACGGACGATGCCGCGCACCGCGGCCGGTTGGCCGATGTCGTCGACCTCGCCGACGAACGCCAGAATCGGGCATTTCAGCTCGGCCAGCGAGACCGGCTGATCGCGGATGACGAAACCGCCGAGCATCAGCCGGTTGTGCGCGACGAACTGCTTGAGCAGATCCGCCGCGGCCGGGCCCGCGTATCCGACCCAGCCTTCGCTGTTGAGGAACCGGCGCTGACGCTCCTTCGGCAGCAGGGCCTCCCGGTCGTGCAGCTGACGCAGGAAATCGATCCTCGACTTGGCGGTCTTCACCGGATCGAGCAGCTGGAAGCCGATCCGCACCATGGAGTCGGTGATCGGCAGCCGGGTGACCACGTGGTCGGCCAGGAAATCGGCGAGGTCGGAGACCATGCCGTAGGGCAGCCCGAACGGGATGCCCGCGACGATGTCGACCGGGCTGCCGAAGGTGACGATGCTGTCCACGCCTTTGCCGTACCGGTAGGCGGCGGTCTGGTAGGCGAACATGCCGCCCTGGGAGTAGCCCATGAGGTGCACGCCGCTGCCGGTGGCCTCGGTGACGGTGTCGATCGCGCTGCTGATCGCGAGCACGTGGTCGGCGAGGTCACGCTGCCAGCCGCCCTCCTCGCTCGCCGGTGAGCCGAAATCGACCACCCAGCAATCGACTCCGCCGCTGTGCAGGATGCCGACGGCGCCGCCTTCGGCGTTCACGTCCCAGATGTCGGCGTTCACCATGAGCGGGGGAACCAGCAGGGCGACGGGACGGCCGGGCGTGGTGTCCTCGGGGAAGTAACGGCGCAACCGGTACATGCGTCTGCGCTCGACGACCTCGAACGGAGACGCCTCGACGTCGTGGGTCAGTCCGCCGAAGCGGATGACCTCGAGGCCGTTCTGCGCGGTCGCCATCAACCGCTGCACCGAGCCCACCACATCCTTCGCACTCAACTTCACCATCACTCCTGGCCCTACGCTGGAACGTGACCCGCATCACACACCCCGAGGTGTTCAGACGAGCTTCCCACACCTCATGTCCATTATGTGTCCGCTGTGACACGTCACATGACCGGCGGCACGGTCAGCCTGCCATGACATTCCCGTACTTGCCCGCGAACGCGTCCGGCCCAACGCCCTGCTCAGCGCGGATCGGAGGGTCTGCGTGCCGATCGGAACGACATCGAGCCGAGCAACAGCGGCGCTCCGAGCCCGGTCGCGGCCCGCGGCGGTCAGGTCGTAGTGGACGCCGCCGATGGTGGGCATCGTGGCGTCCGTGTCGTTGCGGCCGACTCCAGGCCGGACGCCCGTGGCGGGTACGGCTCGGCGGGAAGCGTCAGCGCCAGCGGACCGCGGAAGGTGATGAACCCGTAGTCCGGCCCCGACGGGCAGCGGTAGACCCGGGCAAACAAGAGCCACGAAAACAGCTAATTCACAGCGATCACAAACTGATTCGGAGATCCAGCCCGGGACGGCACCCACCGTTACCGGAATCGACCGCGTGTCGTGACCATCCGGAATACCGCCGAGGCATCTTCGAGATTTCTCTGCGCACAGGCGGTTTCGCGGTCTACCATTGACCACGTCTGGAACGCCCTGGCGCGTAGGTCATTTCGTTCGATGAGCTTCGCAGACCTCGTGTCTGCCGATTTGTTGTGAACACCCAGCGACTCTGAACTATCGACCCCCAAACCCGTCACCATCGATTGTCTCGGTGGCCGTCTCGAGGTGAGGACGCACGCATGACCATAGAAATGCCGGTCCAAACGGAAAACAACGGGCGCAAGAGCCTCAGTACCAGCACGGCCGGGCTGCTCGCGCACACCACCAAATCCGAACCGCAGATGCAGGGCATCAGCTCCCGCTGGCTCACCCGCATGCTGCCATGGACGCAGGTCAGCGGTGGTGTGTACCGCGTGAACCGCCGCCTGACCCACACCGTGGGCAACGGCGAGGTGGAATTTGTCATCGAGGGCTCGACCGCGCGGGTCATACCGCAGGAACTGCGCGAGCTCCCGCCGCTGCGCGACTTCGACGACGAAGCGGTGTTGGCTTCCCTCGCACGGCATTTCGAACAGCGCGATCTCGAACCGGGCACTGTGATAGCGGAATTCGGAAATCCGATGGATCAGGTCCTGCTGATCGTGCACGGCAAACTGACCAAGATCGGGTCGGGCGAATACGGCGAGCAGACCAAGCTCGGCATGCTGGGCGGCGGTGATTTCTTCGGCGACGCCATGCTCACCGACCCGTCGGCGATCTGGCCGGTCACGGTCAAGACCGTCACCAGGACGACCCTGCTGGTTCTCCCCCGGCAATCGCTGGCCGACCTGCTCGACAGCGCCCCAGCGCTCCGGGAGCAACTCGCCAGCGTCGCCGCAGCGCCCAGCCGCCCGCAGAACACCAAGGGCGAGGCCGACATCGAGGTCGCCTCCGGCCACTCCGGCGAGCCCCTGCTGGCGGGCACGTTCGTCGACTACGACGCCTCCCCGCGCGAGTACGAGCTCAGCCTGGCCCAGAGCGTGCTGCGGGTGCACACGCGAGTCGCCGATCTGTTCAACGACCCGATGAACCAGGTGGAGCAACAGCTGCGGCTTACCATCGAGGCGCTCTACGAACGGCGCGAGCACGACCTGGTCAACAACCCCGATTTCGGCCTGCTGCACAACTGCGATCTCAAGCAGCGCATCTACACCGAGTCCGGCCCGCCGACCCCGGACGACATGGACGAGCTGCTCAGCATGCGCCGCAGCACGAAACTCTTTCTCGCCCATCCGAAGGCGATCGCCGCCTTCGGGCGCGAATGCAGCAAGCGCGGGCTCTACCCGGATCCGGTCGAGATCGACGGGCACCGGGTGCCCGCATGGCGCGGCGTGCCGATCTTCCCGTGCGGCAAGATCCCGGTGAGCGACACCCAGACCACGTCGATCCTGGCCATGCGCACCGGCGAGAAGGACCAGGGCGTGATCGGCCTGCACCAGACCGGCATCCCGGACGAGTACGAGCCGAGCCTGAACGTCCGCTTCAAAGGCATCGATGACCAGTCGATCATCTCCTACCTGGTCAGCTGCTACTACTCGGCGGCCGTGCTGGTGCCCGACGCGCTGGGCGTGCTCGACAACGTCCTGGTCGCCCGGCAAGCGGACTGACCGGGGTGAGGGGCATGTCGGTGCTCTCCCGCGCCGCGGCGGCCAAGGCGACCGACGAGGTGGCTGCCACCGTCATCGCGCTGCTCGCCGATACCCGGGCGACCGCGCCGCGCGAGCTGTTTCCCACTGGGGAGCAGAATGTAGACGCGATTGATCCGCGCCGGTCCGCGGCTGCTCGGCAGGCCGTGGGCTCGACGGCCGTAGCACACGCGGAAAATGCTGTAGCGCAGAGTGATTCGATACTACCCACTCGAGCGAAGGTCGCGCCACGCGCATTACCAGGCCCACGCGGGCTCGGTAGCGCCGCGTTGCTGCTTCCGCCGCGCGGGATCGACCGCACCGCAGCGGCTGCCGACGGCTCGTGCGCCCCGGGCTCGTCCTCAGCGGGGCCGTTACCGCCCTCGGCGGAGCCGCCATCGGTTGCGCGGCCACCCTCCGGCGTCGCGGCGATCTCACCGGCCACGGCCCGCAATACGCTGGGCAACGCTACGGGCACCGCGCCGACCACAGCAGTCCCCAGCGCCAGAACATCGGAAGCGATTCTCGGGGCCGCGCGACAGATTGCACCGCCCCGCATTCCCACCGGACCGACCGGGCTGGGTACAGCGTCGGCGTTCCTCGACAGACACCGCGGGGTATCTGTCCCGCCAGCCGGAAGGGACCAACCGGAACCCGCAGGCAACTCCAGGCGTGTTCCACGAGGGCCGACCGGGCCGGGCATCGCCGAGGCGAACCGCGATAATCAGGACCCGATTCCCCCGCTGTACTGTCCGCCACCGCTGCGCGACGATCCCGCGCTCGCCGCGGCCGTCAACGACGGAATCGTGGACTGGGCCAGGGATATCGGCCTGTACGAAGGCCGCTTGGACACGCTGCGCGACGCCGACTTCGGGCGGCTGATCATGCTCGCGCATCCCGACTGCGACGACCCCGACCGGCTGCTTGCGGTGGCGAAATGCGCGGTGTCGGAATGGTCGGTGGACGACTACTACTGCGAGGAGGACGCCGACGACCACGCGCCGGACGGCACGCCATCCAGCGCCGAGGCGGAATTGGGGCCGCGTCTCGAGTTGGCCGCCGCCGCGATCGATCCGGTCCATCTGCCCGCGCGCTACCAAGCCCAGCTCGAGGCAGCCCTCGACGCCGACCCGATCCTGCGCGCGTTCCGCACCTCCTTCGCCCATCTGGCCCGCTACGCCAGCTCGGCGCAGCTGGCCCGGCTGCGCACCGAGATCGCGGGCTGGTTCATCGCACTCGGCGCGGAGGCGGGATGGCGGGCGGCGGGACGAATGCCGCCGGTATGGGAGTACCTCACCAACCGGCAGCCGCACAGTTTCCTGCCCTGTATGGCGCCGACCGACGTGGTCGGCGGCTATGAACTGGGGGCGGCCGAATACACCGATCCCGCGGTGCGCCGGGTGGTCACCACGGCCGCGCTCGCCAGCCAGATGGTGAACGACCTGTATTCCATGGCGCGCGAGGACCTTTCCGGTGGCAGGGAATTCAACCTGCCGACCGTCCTGGCCGCCGAGGAGCGCTGCTCGCGCCGGGAGGCCGTCGTGCGCACCGCCGAGGTGCACGACGAACTGGTGCACCGATTCGAACGCGAAGCGGCGCCGTTGGCCACGGCGGGATCGCCGGAGCTGGGCCGCTTCCTCGCCGGTCTGTGGGCCTGGATGGGCGGCAACCGCGCCTGGCACGCCGACAGCAAGCGCTATCGCGACCCGCACTGAGGCAGTACCAGCACCGAGAGAGGATGATCGCGCATGACCATGCTCAACCCGGAGACCGGGGCCGTTCTGCGTACCAGTTACCAGAGGTCCGTCGCCGCGTACTGGAACAACAATCCGAACGACGACCGGGTCAACACCAGACTCGGCGAGGTCGACGGCCTCTATCACCACCACTACGGCATCGGCGAGCCCGACCTGTCCGTGCTGACCGGACCGGAGGACACCCGCGAGGAACGCATCGTCACCGAGCTGCACCGGCTGGAAACCGCGCAGGCGGACTTCCTGCTCGACCACCTCGGTGACGTCCGCCCCGGCGACCGGCTGCTGGACGGCGGTTCCGGCCGCGGCGGCACCAGTTTCATGGCCAATCAGCGCTTCGGCTGCCAGGTCGACGGGGTGACCATCTCCGAATACCAGGTCGGCTTCGCCAACGAACAGGCCGCCCACCGCGGCGTCGCGGACAAGGTGCGGTTCCACTTCCGCAACATGCTGGACACCGGATTCGAGGCCGGTTCCATGCGCGGCATCTGGACCAACGAGACGACGATGTACGTGGACCTGTTCGATCTGTTCCGCGAGTTCTCCCGGCTGCTGGAGCCGGGTGGACGCTACGTGTGCATCACCGGCTGCTCCAATGACGTGACCGGAGGACGCTCGTCCTCGGTCAGCTGGATCGACGCGCACTACGGCTGCATGATCCATCCGCGCGGCGAGTACTTCCGCGCTTTGGCCGAGAATCACTTGGTGCCCATCGCCGTGACCGACCTCACGGCGGCGACCATCCCGTACTGGGAGTTGCGCACGAAATCCGAGCTCGCGACGGGTGTGGAGAAGCCGTTCCTGACCGCCTATCGCGAGGGCAGCTTCCACTACCTGCTGATCGCCGCCGATAAGGTGAGCAGGTGACCGACACCCTCGCCCAGCCGATCACCGACCGCGAGGCCCTGCCCGTCGAACTGGTCGACGACGCGGGGCGCGCGGTCGGCGCGTGTTCGGTCGCCGAAGCCCATATGGCTCCCGGACTTCTGCATCGCGCGTTCTCCGTGCTGCTGTTCGACGCGGCGGACCGGGTGCTGTTGCAGCGGCGCGCGGCGGTGAAGACCAGGTTCCCCTCGCTCTGGGCCAACACCTGCTGCGGCCACCCCGCCCCCGGTGAGCCGGTCGCCGCCGCGGCGGCGCTCCGGCTGTCCCAGGAAATGGGGTTGACGACCGCCCTGACCGAGGCCGGAATCTACCGCTATCACGCCGCGGACCGGCGCACCGGCCGCGTCGAGTCCGAGTGGGATCACGTGCTGATCGGCCGGCTGGCTGTCGGCACACCCCGGCCGGACCCCGCCGAGGTCGCCGACTACGCGTGGATCCGGTTGGACGCGCTCCGAGACGCCTTGGCCGACAATCCGGAGGCCTACACGCCGTGGCTGGCCGGAGTCCTCGATATCGCCGCCCACGCGCACGTCACGGGAACGTGAGTGCGCTGATCGTCGGTTCGAGGCGGCCACGGCGTATCGACCGCGCGCCACCGCGCACGGAGCGATCAACCGGCCGCCTCGAGCCCATTCCACGACGCACATCCGTCCGCCGGGGGTAAGACCGCCCCTCCTCCTGGCTGCTTCACCACTTTGTTCCATGCCTATCGGCGAAACATGGATAGATGCGCATATCCCTGTAACACCATGTCCCGAAACTGAGAGAAATCATAGGAACGGCACAGGCTTTGGCCAGGACCGTTCTTCATCCTGATGTTGTACGAGTTCTCGGTGGAATGAGGTGCGCGATGGTCGAGATCGAGGTCACGGGAACGACGGTTACGGTTCACGTGCTCGGTGCGCATCAACTGCTCGCGCTGCGCGAACGGCTGACCTTCGATTTGTCCGATATCACCGCGCTCGGTCTGGCCGGTGTCGACCGCCGCCCACCGTGGGTGCGCACACCCGGCACGTTCTTTCCAGGCGTGATCGCGGCGGGCACGTTCCGCGGCAAGGGACGCAAGGAATTCTGGGACACACGGTTCGACGGCCACGCCATTCGTATCGACCTGGCGGGCGCCGAGGTTACCCGGCTGATCATCGACGTCGCCGAGCCGGACACCGAGTTGCACAGGCTCGCCACCGCCGCGGCCGCCTGACCGCGTTCAGGCGCCGAAGGACCGCAGGGACCCGGTGTACGGCTTGGGCGGCGGCGCGGCGAACTCTCCCCTGCCCGATTTCCGCAGACCGAGCGTGAGCAGCGACTGTACGGTCAACGTCGCCGCCGCCACGCCGTCCACCACCGGCACGCCCACCTCGGCGCCTACCTGCGCACAGAGGTCGGCCATGCCCGCGCAGCCGAGGACGATCGCGTCCGACCCGTCCGCCTCGACCGCCTCCCGGCACACCTCCGTGACGATCTTGCGCGCGTCCGGATCGGCGCCGAGCGCCAGGACCGGAATCTCACAGGCGTGAATGCCGCGACAGAACCGCCGCATCCCATAGCGGTCCGCCAGATCGGTGGCCCGGCCGATAGTCCGGTGCAGCGTGGTGACCACGCTGAATCCCCGACCGAGGTAGCTCGCCGTGCGCATGGCGGCCTCGGCGATCCCGACCACCGGTCCCGCGGCCAGCTCGCGGGCGGCGTCGAGACCGGGATCGCCGAAGCAGGCCAGCACATAGCCGTCGACGCCGTCGGCTTCCCCGCGCCGGATCGCGGCGAGCAGGCCGGGGACGCTCAGCGCTTCGTCGTAGTGACTTTCGATGGACGCGGGTCCCATCTCCGAGGTCACCGCGTCGAGCAGCACGCCAGGGCCTGCGACGACCCTGGCGCACTGCTCGATCGTGGTGGTCATCGACCTGGTGGTGTTCGGATTGACCACCCGGATGCGCATCAGTCCGCGCTTCCCCGCACCGCCAACCGTGTACGGGTGGCCAGCGCGAAGTAGACCAGAAAACCGAGACCGCAGCCGATGAACCAGCTGTACTGCGCCGCGGTGTACATCCCGGTGAGATCCTTGGCCAGCACCGGGATCACGGCGACCAGCGCGCCGATCGCGGTCGCGATGACCGCGGCGGGGTTGTACCCCCGGCGGTACCAATAGGTTCCACTACTGGACATGGTGAACAGGTCGTCCACCACCACGTGCTGTTTGCGCACCAGGTAGTAGTCGGCGATGAGCACACCGAACAGCGGGCCGATGAAGGCGCCCAGTACCTCGAGGGTGTAGTGGATGACGTCCGGGTTGTTGTACAGGTTCCACGGCGTGATCAGCACCGAGCCGACCGCGGCGATCATGCCGCCTGCGCGCCAGCTGATCCGCTGCGGGCTCACGTGCGAGAAGTCGAAGGCGGGCGAGATGAAGTTCGCGACGATGTTGATGCCGATGGTGGCGACAGTGAAGGTCAGCGCGCCGAGCACGATCGCGAAGGTGCTGTCGATCCGCGCCACCGTGGCGACCGGGTCGGTGATCAGCTCGCCATAGACCGGCACGGTCAGCGAAGCGGTGATCACCACCAGCAGCGAGAACAGCAGGAAGTTCACCGGGAGGCCGAGCAGGTTGCCCCGCCGCACCACCGTGAACGACTTTCCGTATCGGGAGAAGTCGCCGAAGTTCAGCATCGGACCGGAGAAATAGGACACCACGAGCGCGATGGCGCCGAGCATGACCGGCACCGAATCCCATCCGGTGTACCGCACCGCGCCGAGTTTCAGGTCGATGGCGCCCCAGCCCGCCTTCGCGATCAGGTAGCCGCACAGCAGGAACATCACCACGTACACCGCGGGCCCGCAGAAGTCGATGAATCGACGGATGGACTCCATGCCACGCCAGAACACGCAGGCCTGCACTACCCACAGCGTCAGGTAACTGCCCCAGCCGAGCAACGAGAGACCGAGGAACCCGTAGTCGTCGGCCACCGCGTAAGGCACGAGCGACGGAAAGAGCTTCACCAGAATCACATCCAGCGCCGCCGAAGCCAAGAAGGTCTGAATGCCATACCAGGCCACCGCGATCAAACCGCGGATGATGGCCGGGATATTGGCGCCCAGCACACCGAACGCGCTGCGGCAGATGACCGGATACGGCACGCCGGTCACCTGGCTCGGCTTGGCGACGAGGTTGCAGAAGAAGTACACCAGGGTGATGCCGATCAGCAGCGCCGCGAGCACCTGCCAGCTGGCGAGCCCGAGCGCGAACAGGCTGCCCGCGGTGACGTAACCACCCACGCTGTGCACGTCCGACATCCAGAACGCGAAGATGTTGTACGTGCCCCAGCCCTGGTCGCGCAGCGGCGCCAGGTCTTCGTTGGTGAGCCGCGGATCGTAATCGGTAGGTGTCGGGGCGGCCGGTGCTACCGGGGCGATGGTTTCGGTCATGGTGTTTCCCATCCGAAGGGTGAAACTGCGATCGAAACGACGGTAGGAATCGGCTATTGCCCGGTGGTTGCGCGGTTATTGCCCGGCTATTGCGCAGCAGATATATCTTCCGGAGCAAGCAACCCCGTGTCGGTGGGCAGCGTCGCGATCACGGCCTCCAGCCGGCGATGGTGCTGTTCGGCGACGAGCAGCAGCCGATCGACGTCCCTGGCGAGAAACGCGTCGAGCATCAGGGCGTGGTCGGTGTGCAGACGGACCCGATCGGCCCGGCCGATATGCACCATCGACTGCACCGGCTCGGTGACGTTCCACGCCGACTCGAGCATGTGCAGCAGCCGGAACATGCGCGAGGGCCGGGTCAACGCGACGTGGAACGTGCGCGACCTGCGATGGTAGGCGGCCGGATCGTCGTCACGGATCGCCTGTTCCAGACTCGCGTTCACGTTCAGCAACTCGGCGCGATCCGCGGCGGAGTGATTCAGCGCCGCGGCGGCCAGCGACGCGGTCTCCAGCGTCTCCCGCACGACGTACATCTCGCGCAGCTCGGCGGCGGTCAGCTGAGCCACCGCGTATCCGGCGTGCGGTTCGTGCGTGACCAGCCCCTCCCCGATCAGCGTCTTCAGCGCCTCACGCACCGGAATGTGGCTCACCCCGAACAACTCCGCCACCCCGCGCAGCGGGATGAGAGTGCGGGGCGGCACCGCTCCGTCGAGGATCACGCGGCGCAGTTCGCCGAGGATGATCTGCGGGCGGCCTGGCTCGTCGACGACCAACCTCGCGAGCAGCGCCGAACGTCGTCTCGGGGGCATGGCAACACGCTAGGGGAATCGTGTTGCGTTCCCGGACACTCATGTGACGGTCAGGAAAATCTCACAGTACCGACCGGTCGCATTGGTGGCTGCGGTCGCTCGACCGTCTGACCGTCGTCTGCCGGATAGGCACAGTGGCAGCATGGCGGCATGGAGTTGGTCGAGATGGCGCGGATCGAGGCGGCGGCGCGGCTGCTCGCTCCGGTGATCCGCCGGACGCCGCTGGTGGCGTCGCGGGTGTTGTCCGAGCGTGCGGGCGCCGAGGTGTGGCTGAAGTGCGAGAACCTCCAGCGAACCGGGTCGTTCAAGCCTCGCGGCGCCTACCACCGCATCGCGAATCTGCCGGAGGAGGCGCGGTCGCGCGGGGTCGTCGCCGCGAGCGCGGGGAATCATGCGCAAGGTGTCGCGTGGTCGGCGGCTTCGCTCGGCATCGAGTCGACGGTCTTCATGCCGATCGGCGCGTCGCTGCCGAAACTCATGGCGACCAAGGCGTACGGAGCGCAGGTGCGCCAAGTCGGCGAGACCATCGACGAGTCACTGGACGCCGCGCTGGATTTCGCCGACCGCACCGGGGCGACGCTCATCCACCCCTTCGACCATCCCGATATCGTCGCCGGACAGGCGACCGTCGGTGTGGAGATCCTGGAGCAACTCCCCGAGGTCGGCACGGTGCTGGTGCCGACCGGCGGGGGTGGGCTCTTGGCGGGTGTCGCGGTCGCGTGTCAGCACTTGGCGCCTGGGGTGCGGGTGATCGGCGTCCAGGCCGCGGAGGCGGCCGCCTGGCCGGATTCGCTGGCGGCGGGCCGTCCGGTCCGGGTCGATCGCATGTCGACGATGGCCGACGGCATCGCGGTCGGGCAGCCCGGCGCGGTGCCGTTCGCCCATGTGGCCGAGCATGTTCCGGCGATCGTAACGGTGGACGAGGAAGCGCTGTCGCAGGCGCTGCTGCTGTGCTTGGAACGCGCGAAGCTGGTCGTGGAACCCGCGGGCGCGGCGGCGGTCGCCGCGCTGATGAGTCGTGCGCCGGAGGAACTCGAGCTGCGCGGTCCGGTCTGCGCGATCTTGTCCGGAGGCAATATCGACCCACTGCTGCTGACCCGTGTGATCGGCCACGGTCTGAGCGCGGCGGGCCGCTATCTGGCTGTGCGGGTGACGATTTCCGATCGTCCCGGCGCGCTCGGCGCGCTGCTCGCCGTCATCGGGAAGACGGGCGCGAGCGTCGTCGATGTCGCGCACTCACGGACCGGCACCTGGCTGGCGGTGGACGAGGTCGAGGTGTCGCTGACCCTGGAGACCCGGGGGCCCACCCATCGCGAGGATGTGCTCACGGCACTGTCCAATGCGAGATACCTTGTCCGAGTGGAGGATTGACGGTCGGCACGATGGCTCACGATCGGCGCGCGCGGACATTGTGGCGGAACATGATCACGATCCGGCGAGATCGGTCACGCGCCGACCGCAGGCAGCGGTATCAGTGCGCGCCACCGAGTTCCAGCGCCAGCACGCCGAGGATCACCAGCGCGATGCCGCCGACCTGCACCAGGCTGAGCCGTTCGTCCAGGAACAGCACGCCGATCACGGCGATCGCGGCGACGCCGACCGCCGACCAGATGCCGTAGGCCACCCCGATCGGCATGCCGCGTTTCAATGCCCGGGCCAGGAAGTAGAACGCCCCGCAGTACCCGACGACGACAACGATCGACGGAATGAGCTTGCTGAATCCGTCGGAAAGCTTCAGTGAGACAGTCGCGGTCACCTCGGAGGCGATGGCAAAGGCAAGCAGCAGCAAGGTCATTGCCGCAGCGTAGCCAGGGGCGCGGGCCGCGGGCCGGTTCGATCGCGAAGTCGACCCGACCGACGCTTCCCACCCTCGAGAAAGACCGGTCGGCATTCTTCGCCGCGCATCCCTACGATCACGTCGTGCTCGAGCCGATCGTCGCGGCGACGGAATTTCCGTTCGACAAGCTGACCTGCAATGAGATGTCGTACGCCGAACGCGACGAACGATATCGCCGACTGCACGAATGGCCGGAGCCGACCTATCGGCACCCCTCCGGGCTACACATGATCTGGAAGTACGCCGACGTGCGCGAGGTACTGGACGCGACGACACCCGGCATCTCCAACGCGAATTCGCTGGACCCCCTGGTGGGTTACCCGCGCATCGCGACGACGCCGCGAGCGATCCCGCATTTCGTGCGGCATCTGGTTCCGCCACCCGCCAAGGCGACGGCCAACCTGACCGACGACCGGCTGCACAAGCGGGTGTGGAACACCATGGCCGGTCCGTCCGGACACTTCACGATTTCCGCCGCGGACCGGCCGCGCCGGGCCGCGGACATGGCCGAGCATTTTCACGACGCGCTGCGCGAAACGGGCCATCGATCCGGATCGCCGCTCGACATCACGGCGTTGTCGATCGCGTACGCCGCGCGGACGGTGGGCGCGGCCGTCGGCCTGCCCGCATCGGACTGGCCGCACGTAGCCGCGTGGAGCGGCGCGCAATCGGGTCTGCTGGGTCGCGCGATGCGCGGACGCGAACTGGCCGACGCGGTGGGCGCGCTCGGCTGGTTGTTCACCGTGAGCGGCAAAGCCGTGCGAGCGGGTCGCGGCAGCGAGGCGATCGGTTTCGCGCGCAGGCTCCGCGACGCCGGGCTCTCCCATCGGATCGCGGTGTCGGCCATGGCGAATTCGCTCGCCGCCGGGGTGCACACAGTAAGCGGCAGCATCCAGCAAGGCCTGCAGCGGTTGCTAGACGACCCGGCGCGGACGTGGTGGAATCTGCTCGACGACCCGGCAGGCTGCGCCCGGGTGGCCGCGAAGATCCTCCAGCTCGATCCCGGCCTGGTCGCGTGGAAACGCCGAGCCAGGACGCCGGTCGTGCTGGCCAGCGGCACCCGGCTGCCCGCAGGAGGAGTGCTGGTGCTGTTCGCCGCCGCCAACCGCGATCCGGAGGCGTTCCCGGGCTGCCTGGACCTGCACGGAACCGGCAAGCTGCCGTTGACCTTCGGATTCGGCAGGCATGTCTGTCCGGGCAAAAGTATGGCCACGCTGGCCGTCGAAGTATTCCTCCGGCAGCTACACGAGGTGGCGCCGGGGGCCGAGCTCGTGCCGGACGCGGGGGCCCAGCGTCCCAGCGACCTGCTGTTCAGCGGGGCCGACATCACCATCGTCGCGTAGACCAACTCGCCGCAATCGAACATCTCCGCGGACGGTTGCACGACGAACCGAGCCGCGCCGAGCACGCGGTCAGCCCAGCCGGGCTTCCGTGCCGGACCCCGCCGGGCGGACCTCCTCGAGCTGCGGCTGCAGGACAGATAGACGTGCACGGGGTCGATGCCGGGTAGGGCAGACTCGGCCGAGAAACCAGCGGCAGTTGAGCACCGGCCGAATATCACCGTCTCGCGCGGTGCCCGAACTTCTCGGCGGAGAGCTCATGGCGGGATGACGGGGTCCCCTGGCTCAGCCCAGCCAGGCGCGGGCAGCGGACGCCGCTTGACGCACCTCATCGAGCTGCGCCGCGACCTGCACACCGGCCGTTCCGCCCCGCGCGTTGCGTGACGCGATGGAGCCCTGCACGGTGAGGACCTCGCGCACCTTTCCGGTCAGCGCCGGGTCGATGGCGGCGAATTCCTCGTCGGTGAGGTCGTCGAGACCGACGCCGCGGGATTCGGCGGCGCGCACGCACGCGCCCGCCGCCTCGTGCGCGACGCGGAAGGGAACGCCTTGGCGGACCAGCCATTCGGCGATGTCGGTTGCCAGCGTGAATCCCGCCGGTGCCAGGTCGGCCATGCGGTCGGTGTGGAAGGTCAGCGTCGACACCAAGCCCGCGATGGCAGGCAGCAGCAGCTCGAGTTGCGCGACCGAGTCGAACAGGGGTTCCTTGTCCTCTTGAAGGTCACGGTTGTAGGCGAGCGGTTGCGCTTTGAGGGTGGCCAGCAGTCCGGTGAGGTTGCCGATCAGCCTGCCCGCCTTGCCTCGGGTGAGCTCGGAGACGTCCGGATTCTTCTTCTGCGGCATGATCGAGGACCCGGTCGACCACGCGTCGGCGAGCGTGACGTAGCCGAATTCCGGTGTGCTCCAGATGATCACCTCTTCGGCCATGCGGCTCAGGTCGACGCCGATCATGGCCAGCACGAACGCGGCCTCGGCGGCGAAATCCCGCGCCGAGGTGGCGTCGATCGAGTTGGCGGCGGCCGCGTCGAAGTGCAGTTCCGCGGCGATCGCCTCCGGGTCGAGTCCGAGCGAGGAACCGGCCAGCGCGCCGGAACCATACGGCGACACGGCCGCACGCTTGTCGAAATCGCGCAGCCGATCGAGATCGCGCAGCAGCGGATGGGCGTGCGCGAGCAGATGGTGGGCCAGCAGCACCGGCTGGGCGGCCTGCAGGTGGGTCTTACCCGGCATCACCGCGTCCGGGTGCGCGGCGGCCTGCTCCACCAGCGCGTCCACCACCGCGAGCACACCGGCGGCGACCCGGCGCACGGCATCGCGCAACCACATCCGGAACAGGGTGGCCACCTGGTCGTTGCGCGATCGTCCTGCGCGTAGCCTGCCGCCGAGTTCGGCGCCGACCCGCTCGATCAGGCCGCGTTCCAGCGCACCGTGCACGTCCTCGTCCGACTCGGCGGGGCCGAACGCGCCCGAATCCACGTCCGCCGCAAGCCGATCCAGTCCGGCCAGCATGCCCGAGAGGTCGGTGTCGGACAGCAGGCCCGCCTTGTGCAGCACTCGCGCATGCGCCTTCGACGCGCGGATGTCGTAGGGGGCCAACGCCCAGTCGAAGTGCGTCGACTTGCTCAGCGCGGCCATCGCCTCGGCCGGTCCGGACGCGAAGCGCCCGCCCCAGAGCGCACCTTGATTCGTGCTCACGCCGGATTACTTCTGGTTCAGGTCGCGGCGGGCGGCGACCTTGGAGGACAGACCGTGGATCTGCACGAAGCCCTTGGCCAGCGACTGGTCGAAGGTGTCGCCCTCGTCGTAGGTGGCCAGGTTGAAGTCGTAGAGCGACTGCTCGGAGCGGCGGCCGTTGACCACCGCGGAGCCGCCGTGCAGGACCATCCGGATGTCGCCGGAGACGTGCTGCTGGGTGTCGCCGATGAAAGCGTCCAGCGCCCGCTTGAGCGGGGAGAACCACAGACCGTCGTAGGCCAGCTCGCCCCAGCGCTGCTCGACCTGCCGCTTGTAGCGGCCCAGTTCGCGTTCGATGGTGACGTTCTCCAGCGCCTGGTGCGCGGTGATCAGCGCGATCGCGCCGGGCGCCTCGTAGATCTCGCGGCTCTTGATGCCGACCAGGCGGTCCTCGACCATGTCCAACCGGCCCACGCCCTGGCGGCCCGCGCGGTGGTTGAGCTCGACGATCGCCTCCAGCACGCTGACCTGGCGGCCGTCGATGGCCACCGGAACGCCGCGCTCGAAGCTGATGATCAGCTCGTCCGGCGCCTCGAAGTGGACGGTCGGGTCGGAGGTGTAGTCGTAGACGTCCTTGGTCGGGGCGTTCCACAGGTCCTCGAGGAAGCCGGTCTCCACCGCGCGGCCCCAGACGTTCTGGTCGATGGAGAACGGCGACTTCTTGGTGACGTTGATCGGCAGCGCGTTCTCCTCGGCGAACGCGATGGCCTTCTCCCTGGTCCACGCGTAGTCGCGGACCGGGGCGATCACGTTCAGGTCGGGCGCGAGCGCGCCGATGCCGACCTCGAAGCGGACCTGGTCGTTGCCCTTGCCGGTGCAGCCGTGCGCGACCGTGCTCGCACCGTGGAACTTGGCGGCCTCGACCAGGTGCTTGACGATGAGCGGGCGGCTGATGGCGGACACCAGCGGGTACTGGCCCATGTACAGCGCGTTGGCCTGGATGGTGGGCAGGCAGTACTCGTCGGCGAACTCGTCGCGGGCGTCGATCACGATCGCCTCGACGGCGCCGCAGTCCAGCGCGCGCTGGCGCACCACGTTCATGTCCTCGCCACCCTGGCCCAGGTCGATGGCGACGGCCACCACCTCGGCGCCGGTCTCCTTGCCGATCCAGCTGATCGCGACGGAGGTATCCAGCCCACCGGAGTAGGCGAGTACGACGCGCTCGGACATGTCTGTGTGCTCCTCGATGTTTCGGTGCTCGTCTGTGTAGTACGGACCGGCTTCCCGCCACAGCGGCCCGCACCGTCCTGCAAATGATTATGCATGATGATGCAAGCTCATTCACAACCGGGTGGTGTCGTCCCTACGCTGGGACAACAGGCACGCATACACCCTCGCACAGCCAGCGCCCTCCGCGCTCGCAAGCGGGATTCCCAAGGGCCTCAGCCAGGGCCGAAGCGGCGGACATCAACCGACGGGGCCGATATCCCTCGCGTGAACGCGACGGCCCATAGACCCGGCGCGGCCGGACAAGCGCGGAGCGCTCACGCGAGTTCTTCGATCTTCGCGGCGACCTCCGCGCCGGTCAGCGGCTCGCGCGCGATGACGGCGATGGTGTCGTCGCCCGCGATGGTGCCGACGATGTAGGGCAGGGCGGCGCGATCGAGCGCGCTGGCCAGGAAGTGCGCGGCGCCGGGCGGCGTCCGCAGCACCGCGATGTTGCCGCTGGCGTCGGTGGAGACCAGGAGGTCGCCGAGCAGCTTGGACAACCGGTCGGTGCCGCCGGTGACGCCGCGGACCGGGCTGCCGTCCTCGGGCACCACGTAGACGCCCGCCCCGCCGTCGGCGGCGCGCAGCTTCACCGCGCCCAGTTCGTCCAGGTCCCGGGACAACGTCGCCTGGGTGGTCTCGATGCCTTCGGCCGCGAGCAGCGCCGCCAGTTCGGTCTGGCTGCGCACCGCGTGCGCGGACAGCAGCTCGACGATGCGCGACTGCCGCCCGGCGCGGGTGCGTGCGATCGCCGGACCGGTCCTGCCTGATTCCGACTGCGAGACGCTCACGACAGCGCCTCCCCGGCAAGCGGGTTCGTCGTGCGTCCGCTGTGCCCTTGGCGCACTGCCCGACGCTCGCTCACGACAGCGCCTTCTCGGCGCAGGCGTCGGCGCTCGCTGACGCCGTCCCGCTCGACGCGATGTGCGCGAACACTCCCGGCGCTTCGCCCGCCTTCGCTCATCTCCCGCCCCCGTATCGTCGCTCCAGCAACCAGACCAGCAGCGCCTTCTGTGCGTGCAGCCGGTTCTCCGCCTCGTCCCAGACGACGCTGCGCGGTCCGTCCAGCACCTCGTCGGTGACCTCTTCGCCGCGATGCGCGGGAAGGCAGTGCAGCACGACGGCGTCCGGCTTGGCGTGTGCCAGCAGGTCGGCGTTGAGCTGGAACGGCCGGAACGGGCCGACCCGGTCCCGGCCGTCGTTCTCCTGTCCCATGGAGGTCCAGGTGTCGGTGACCAGCGCGTCGGCGCCCCACGCGGCGGCGACCGGGTCGCCGGTCAGCGTGATGGTGGCTCCGGTTTCGGCGGCCCGCTTGCGCGCGGCCTCCACGATCCAGGGCAGCGGCTCGAATCCGGCCGGTGCGGCGATGGTCACGTTCAGGCCCGCCGTGACGCCGCCGAGCAGCAGCGAGTGCGCCATGTTGTTGCCGCCGTCGCCGAAGTAGGCGAGCTCGCGCCCGGTCAGATCGCCCTTGTGCTCGGCCAGCGTCTGCAGATCCGCCAGCACCTGACACGGATGGAACTCGTTGGACAGCGCGTTGACCACCGGAACCGTCGCGGTGGCGGCCATCTCGTCGAGCCGGGACTGCTCGAAGGTGCGCCACACGATCGCGTCCACGTAGCGGGAGAGGACCCGGCCGGTGTCGCCGAGCGTCTCCTCCCGGCCCAGCTGGGTGTCGCGGCCGTCGACGACCACCGCGTGCCCGCCGAGCTGGGCGATGCCCATCTCGAAGGAGAACCTGGTGCGGGTGGAGTTCTTCTCGAAGATCACGCCGACGCCGCGGGGGCCGGCCAGCGGTTGCCGCGCGAACGGCTCCTTCTTGAGTTCGGCCGCGAGCGCGAGGATCTCGGCTTGCTCGGCCGGGCTGACGTCGTCGTCGCGCAGGAAGTGCCGCACGGATGTCATTGTGCCGCAGCCCCTTTCGCGTCGGCAAGGGCGTCGTCGAGGATCTCCGGCAGATCGGCGACGAAGTTGTCCGCCTGCGTCTCGGTGAGCACCAGCGGCGGCGCGAGGCGGATCACGTTCGGCTTGGCCGGGTTGACGAGATAGCCCGCCGCCCGCGCCCGCGCCTCGACCAGCGCCGACACGTTGTCGGTGAGCACGATGCCCAGCAGCAGACCCGCGCCGCGCACCTGGTCGACCAGCGGATGCTGCAGCAGCTCGATACCGTCGCTGAGCCGCTTGCCGACCGATTCCACATGCGAGAGCAAGTCGGTTTCATCGATCGTGCGCAGCACCGCGAGCGCCGCCGCGGCGCACACCGGATTGCCGCCGAAGGTGGTGCCGTGCAGGCCGGGCGTCAGCAACTCGGCCGCGCGTCCGTTGGCCAGCACCGCGCCGATGGGCAATCCGCCGCCGAGGCCCTTGGCCAGGGTGATCACGTCCGGCACGATGCCGACGGCTTGGTGTGCGTAGAACGTGCCGGTGCGGCCGATGCCGGTCTGCACCTCGTCGAGCACCAGCAGCGCGCCGTTGCGCGCGGTGATCTCGCGCGCCTTGGCCAAGTAGTCGAACGGCGGTACCACCACGCCGCTCTCCCCCATGATCGGCTCCAGGAACACCGCGGCGGTGTCCTCGTCGACCACGGCGTCCAGCGCCGCGGCGTCACCGTAGGGCACGTGCACGACGCCGGGTGGCATCGGCTCGAACGGCGTCCGCTTGGACGGCTGGCCGGTGAGCGCGAGCGCGCCCATGGTGCGGCCGTGGAAGGCCTCCTCGCAGGCGACGATCTTGTGCCGCCCGGTCAACCGCGCGATCTTGAACGCCGCCTCGACCGCCTCGGTGCCGGAGTTGCAGAAGAACGCCCTGCCCTCGCCGTCGCCGAAGTGCGCGAGCAACCGTTCGGCCAGCTCGACGACCGGCTCGCTGGCGTACAGATTCGAGACGTGCCCCAGCGTGCCGAGCTGCTGGGTGACCGCCTCCAGGATCGCCGGGTGCGCGTGGCCGAGGCTGTTGACCGCGATGCCGCCGAGGAAGTCGACGTAGCGTTTGCCGTCCGCGTCGTAGACCACGGCGCCCGCTCCGCGCACCAGCGCGACCTGGGGCGTGCCGTAGTTGTTCATCAGCGCGGCAGACCACCGCTTCTGCAGTTCAGCTGTGCTCATTGTTTCGTTCCGTCCAGCGAGCCCGGCCCTTCGGGGGTGGGCGTCACCATCGTTCCGATTCCTTCTCCGGTGAACAGTTCCAGCAGCACCGCGTGCGGGACCCGTCCGTCGATCACATGCGCGGACGGCACTCCCGCTCGCACGGCGCGCAGGCAGGCTTCCATCTTGGGCACCATGCCCGCATCGAGCCCGGGGAGCAACTCGGCCAGCGCGTCCGTGTCGATGTGCGTGGTGAGCGACGACCGATCCGGCCAGTTCGTGTACAGGCCCTCGACGTCGGTGAGGACCACCAGTTTCTCGGCACCGATGCCCTCGGCGAGCGCGGCGGCGGCGGTGTCGGCGTTGATGTTGTGCACCACGCCGTCGGCGTCCGGCGCGATGGTCGACACGACCGGGATGCGGCCTGCGCCGATGAGGTCGAGCACGGCGTCCGGGTTCACCTCGGTGACGTCGCCGACCAGGCCGATGTCGGTCGGCTCGCCGTCCACCTCGACGGTGCGGCGGGTCGCGGTGAACAGCCCGGCGTCCTCACCGGAGGTACCGACCGCGTACGGGCCGTGCGCGTTGATCAGGCCGACCAGCTCGCGGCCGACCTGACCGAACAGCACCATCCGCACCACGTCCATCACCTCGGGCGTGGTCACCCGGAAGCCGCCGCGGAATTCGCCGTGCAGACCCAGCTTCTTCAGCATCGCGCTGATCTGCGGGCCGCCGCCGTGCACCACCACCGGGTGCACGCCGACCGTGCGCAGGAAGGCCATGTCGGCGGCGAAGGCCTGCTTGAGGTTGTCGTCGATCATGGCGTTGCCGCCGTATTTGACGACGACGATCTTGTCCCGGAACTTCTGCAACCACGGCAGGGCATCGGCCAGAACGTGCGCTTTGTCCAGCGCGGACAGCGTGTGCAACACCTGACTCATGAGCTGTAGGCCGAGTTCTCTTCGACGTAACCGTGCGAAAGGTCGGTGGTGCGGATGGTCGCGGTCGCCGAGCCGACCTTCAGGTCGATCAGCACCTCGATGTCGGCGCCGGACAGGTCCACCTCGCGGGCCCCCGGCGCGCCGACGCCGTCCACGCACACCGGTTTTCCGTTGAACGACACCGAGATCCGGTTCGGGTCGAGTGTCACCGGCGCCATGCCCACCGCGGCCAGCACTCGGCCCCAGTTCGGGTCGGAGCCGAACAGCGCCGTCTTGACCAGGCTGTCGCGGGCCACGGTGCGGGCCGCGGCCACCGCCTCGTCCTCGGTCGCCGCTCCGGTGACGGTGACCAGCACCCGCTTGGTGACGCCCTCGGCGTCGGCCATCAGCTGGGCGGCCAGGTCGTCGCAGACCGCGAGCACGGCCGCGTCGAGTTCCTCCTGGCTCGGGGTCACCTCGCTGGCGCCGTTGGCGAGCAGCAGGACGGTGTCGTTGGTGGAGCAGGAGCCGTCGACGTCGAGCCGGTCGAAGGTGCGCGCGGTGGCGTTGCGCAGGGCGTGGTCGAGCTGGTCGGCGGTGACCGCGGCGTCGGTGGTGAGCACCACCAGCATGGTCGCCAGCGACGGGGCCAGCATGCCTGCGCCCTTGGCCATGCCGCCGACGTTCCACTTGTCGCGGTGGTGGAACGCCGCCTCCTTGGGCACCGTGTCGGTGGTCATGATGGCCCAGGCGGCGTCCGAGCCGCCGGACAGGCCGCCGCCCATCTCGTGGACGATCTCCGTGACGGCGGGGATCAGCTTGTCCATCGGGAGCCGGTCGCCGATCAGCCCGGTCGAGCAGACCGCGATCTCGCCCGCGCCGGTCTCGGTGCCCCAGTTGCTCAGCGCGGCCGCGAGTTCCTCGGCGGTCTTGTGCGTGTCCTGGAATCCGCCCGGGCCGGTGCAGGCGTTGGCGCCGCCGGAATTGAGGATCACCGCGCGCAGCCGCTTGCCGGTCAGCACCTGCTGCGACCACAGCACCGGCGCCGCCTTCACCTTGTTGCGGGTGAACACGCCCGCGGCCGGGTATTCCGGGCCTTCGTTGAACACCAGCGCGAGATCCGGCTTGCCACTGGCCTTGATGCCCGCGGCGATGCCCGCCGCGCGGAAGCCGAGCGGGGCGGTCACGCCCTGGGTCCGGACCAGCTTGCCGCTAGCGGTATCGGTTGTCGTCACGGTGCCACTCCTACGGTGGAAAGTCCTTCGGTCTCGTCGAATCCGAGTGCCAGGTTCATCGATTGCACCGCCGCGCCCGCGGTGCCCTTGGTCAAGTTGTCGATCGCGCCGATCACCACGAGCAGCCCGGCGTCGGCGTCCACGGCCACCTGCAGGGTGACGGCGTTGGAACCCAGCACCGAACCGGTCTGCGGGAGTACGCCTTCCGGCAGCAGATGCACGAAAGGCTCGTCGGCGTAAGCTTTTTCGTAGACGGCGCGCGCCTGGGCGGCGTCCACCCTGATCGGCGCGGTGCAGGTGGCGAGGATTCCGCGGGGCATCGGGGCGAGCACCGGGGTGAACGACACCGCGACGTCCGTACCGCCCGCCGCCGCCAAATTCTGCGCGATCTCCGGTGTGTGCCGGTGCGCGCCCGCGATGCCGTAAGCCCGCGCCGAGCCCATCACCTCGGAGCCGAGCAACGCCACGTCCAGCTTGCGGCCCGCCCCCGACGTGCCGCTCACCGCGACCACGTGCACTGCGGGCTCCACGATGCCCGCGGCGACCGCGGGAGCCAACGCGAGGCTGGCGACGGTCGGGTAGCACCCCGGAACCGCGATACGCGTCGCGCCGCGCAGCTTGTCCCGGCCGCCGGGCAGTTCGGGCAGACCGTAGGGCCAGCTGCCCGCGTGCGGGCTGCCGTAGTATTTCTCCCATGCCTTCGGGTCGGTGAGCCGGAAGTCGGCGCCGCAGTCGATGACCACCGTGGACTCGGGCAGCTCGGCGGCGATGGCGGCCGACTGCCCATGGGGCAGCCCGAGGAAGACCACATCGTGCCCGGCCAGTTCGGCGACCGTTGTCGGCGCCAGCACCCGATCGGCCAGCGGCAGCAGATGCGGCTGCAGCTCCCCGAGCGCGGTTCCGGCGTTCGAGCCCGCGGTCAGCGCCCCGATGACGAGGCGCCCGGTTCGGTAGGCCGGATGACCCAGCAGCAGACGCAACACTTCACCGCCCGCGTACCCACTGGCACCGGCTACCGCGACCCGGATGACGGGTCCGCCCGAGGAATCAACCATGTGATGATTATGCATGACTGTGCAAGCTCATTCACAGCCTGGGTTGCCCGGCTCGGTCACGGGCAGGGTGTTACCCGGCCGGGAAGTACGCAAACCGCACAAGCAACCGTACGCGCGGCGCCAGCCCGTTCGATCGCGAAGGCGCTGCCTTCGCGGCGCTCCAGCGCACTGTCAGGGAGGTCTCCGGCTCGTCGAACCGGCTCGCCCGTGCGCTTGGTCCATTGGGCACCGACGATTCAGCGCAGCGCCACCGGTTCGATACCGAGCGCTTCCGCCAGCCCGGCTTCACCCCGTGGCGTTGCGCGCACGGCGCGTCCGGTGCCGACCCGCTCGATCCACGCCAACTCCCGCAGCCTCCGGTACAGCTGCGCGCCCGCCGAGCCGCCGAGGTGGATGCGTCGTTCGGTCCAGTCGAGGCAGGGGCGCGCGATAGCCCGCCGCGTAGTCAGCAGCGCAGCGGGTTCGATACCCATCGGATCGGCGAGCCAGCTCCGGCCCGATGCCGTGAGTGCGAAACCACCTTCGCTGTCGAGCAGGCCGCGCGCGATCATCGCGTCGGTCACCGCCACACCGAGACGGCCCGCGAGATGGTCGTAGCAGGTGCGTCCGCGGACCAGCGCCGCGGCGACGGTGGCGGCCCGCAGTCCGGTCACGGCGGGACGGGGTAGATCCAGGTGGGCGACCATGCCTTCGAGCAGCTCCGCCACCTGAGGTCCAGCCAGCTGGACGTACCGGTGGCGGCCTTGGCGGTGTTCGACCAGCAGCCCACCGCTCAGCAAGCGGTTGAGATGCTCGGTGGCGGTGGACGGCGCGACGCCGCTGCGGCGTGCGAGCTCGCCCGCGGTCCAGGCCCGCCCGTCCAACAGGGCGAGGCAGATATCGGCGCGGGTACGGTCGGCGAGCAGCGCGGCCAAGCCCGCGAGTTCGGCTCCTCTGGTCGGCACCACACCATGATCGCGCCCCGTCATTTCGGTCGATGCCGAAGCGTCTCGCGCCTACGGTCACCACATGACTTCGCCTGCCGCGCCGGCCCCGACGACCAAGTTCGAGATCTTTCGCGATCTGCACTACCGGGAGCAGCCCTTGGTGCTGCCGAACGCCTGGGATTTCGCCTCGGCCGCCCTGCTCGCGGTAGAGGGATTCCCGGCGATCGGCACGACCAGTCTCGGGGTCGCCGCCGCTGCCGGGCTCGCCGACGGCGCGGGCATCACCAAGCGCGAAACGCTCGCCATCGCCCAGCGGCTGGCGCGGCTGCCGGTGCCGGTGACCGTCGACATCGAAGGCGGATTCGACGAAAGACCTAGCGCAGTGGCGGATTTCGTCGAGCAGCTCGCGGCGTGCGGGATCGCGGGCGTGAACCTCGAAGACGGCCGCGCGGGAAACGCCCTCGCCGCACCCGGCGACCAAGCCGAGCTCATCGCCGCGATCAAGGACCGCACGCCGGAGCTGTTCATCAACGCCCGCGTCGACACCTACTGGCTGAGCCTCGACCACGGCTCCACACACGACCGCGTTCAGCGCTACACCGCGGCCGGAGCCGACGGCATCTTCGTTCCCGGCCTGACCGACCGAGCGGGGATCGAACGGATCGTCACAACGACCGATCTGCCGGTGAACATCCTGTACGCCGCCGTCGGCCCCACCATCGCGACGCTGGCCGAACTCGGCGTGCGCCGGGTCAGCACCGGCTCCCTGCTCTACCGTGCGGCGCTGTCAGCCGCCGTGGACGTCGCGCGCGCCGTGCTACACGACACGCCCCTGCCATCCGGCATCCTGACCTATCCCGACATCCAGCGCCTCCTGCCCGCTCAGTAGGGGAACTCCTTCGTCCGCTCCAGAGGGATCCGTCCGCTAGGCGGAGAAATCGCGCGGTCACTGTCGATTCGCCGCGGGTCCGTTCGTGTAGAGGATGAGGCCGGTGCCGACCCGGCCGCGGAAGGAGCGGACATGAGCAAGATCATCGCGGTGGAACACCTGACCCTGGACGGCGTCATGCAGGCCCCGGGGCGTGCCGACGAGGACACCAGAGACGGATTCGCTTATGGGGGCTGGGCGCACCGATACGACGATCCGGTCCAGGCCGAGGTGATGGGCAGGCATATGTCAGCCCATCGCGGCGCGCTGCTGTTCGGCAGACGCACCTACGAGGATTTCGCCGGATACTGGCCGCACCAGATCGGTAATCCGATCACCGAGGTGCTGGACAAGACCGAGAAATTCGTCGCGTCCCGCACCGCGAACGGGCCGCTGGCCTGGCAGAACTCGACCTGGCTCACCGGCGACGCGGCGACGACGGTCCCCGAACTGCTGCGGCGGCAGCCGGGCCGGAACCTGGTGGTGCTCGGCAGCGGCGATCTACTGCGCTCGCTGATGCGGCGGGATCTGGTCGACAAGTACGTTGTGCTGATCCACCCGTTGGTGATCGGCTCGGGCCGTCGACTGTTCGACGGCGTGGAACTGGGCGATCTGCGGTTCGCCGACGCCGTCGCGACCAGCACCGGCGTCATCATCGCCAGCTACCGGCGCGAATGAGGAGGACGACCCGATGAAGCAGTATTTGCTCAGCATCTACCAGCCCGACGGCGAGGGCGTCCCGGACAACCTGGATGAGATCATGCGCGATCTCGGCGAGCTGAACGCCGAGATGCGGGCAGCGGGCGCGTGGGTGTTCGCCGCCGGTCTGCACGCGCCCGAGACCGCCACCGTGCTGCACGCCAAGGACGGCGACATGCTCGTCACCGATGGCCCCTATATCGAGGGCAAGGAGCACATCGGCGGATTCACCGTCATCCGAGCCGCCGATCTCGATGAGGCGCTGGCGTGGGGACGCAAGCTGACCGCCGTCCTCACCTTGCCCATCGAGGTCCGGCCGATCCAGGACGAGTAGATGGGCGCACCCGTGACCGGCGCGGTGATCGAGGCGGTGTTCACCGAGCACTACGGGCGCGCGGTGGCAAGCCTGATCCGCGTCTTCGGCGACATCGGCGTCGCCGAGGACGCGGTGCAGGACGCGTTCACCGCGGCGGTCCAGCGCTGGCCCGCCGACGGCCTCCCACCGAGCCCGCCGGGCTGGATCATCACCACCGCACGCAATCGGGCCATCGACCGCCTGCGCCGCGAAGCGTCCCGCGCGGACCGGCACGCGCAGGCCGCCCTGCTGCACGCCGAGAACGAGCCCGACGAGGTGGTGAGCACGCTGCGCGACGATCGCCTCCGCTTGATCTTCACCTGCTGCCATCCCGCGCTGGCGGTGCCCGCGCAGGTGGCGCTGACCCTGCGACTGCTCGGCGGCCTGAGCACCGCGCAGATCGCCCGCGCCTTCGTGACCTCCGAATCGACCATGGCGCAGCGGCTGGTCCGCGCCAAAGGCAAGATCCGCGACGCCCGCATCCCCTACCGTGTGCCCGCCGACGCGGAGCTGCCCGCTCGGCTGCGCGCGGTGCTCGCCGTCGTGTATCTGATCTTCACCGAAGGACACACCGCCACCTCCGGCACACGCCTCGTCCGCGCCGATCTGTGCGCCGAGGCGATCCGTCTCGGGCGCCTGCTGAACGAGCTCATGCCGGACGAACCAGAGGTCGCCGGGCTGCTGGCCCTGATGCTGCTGAGTGAGTCCCGTCGAACCGCCCGGACCGGCGCCGACGGGTCACTGGTGCCGCTGCGGGAGCAGGACCGCAGCCGGTGGGACCGCGATCTGATCGCCGAGGGACACGCCCTTGTCCGGCAGTGTCTGCGCAGCAACCGGCCGGGGCCGTACCAACTGCAGGCGGCGATCAACGCGGTGCACACCGACGCACCCGTCGCCGCGGCCACCGACTGGACCCAGATACTGCGGCTCTACGACCAGCTCGCCGCGCTCACCCCGAGCCCGATCGTCGCGCTCAACCGTGCGGTGGCGGTCGCCGAAGTAGACGGTCCGGCAACGGCATTGAACCTAGTGGAAGGCCTCGCACTGGACGGCTACCACCTCTTTCACGCCATTCGCGCCGACCTGCTGGCGCGGCTCGGACGCACCGCCGACGCCGTGGCCGCCTACGACGCCGCCATCACCCGTGCCGGGAACGCGGCCGAACGAGACTTCCTCACCCGCCGCCGCGCCGAGCGCGGCTGGAGTGAGTCGAGCCGATAGCAGCACATCTGTGTGGCCTTCATCGGCCCCCGTGCGCCAGAGGGTATAGAGCACCTGGGCGGTGCGTACCATGCGACGCGCCCCTCCGGTGACAACGCGCGACCGCCGGCTCAGCGCTTCTGGACCACGCGCTCGCCCTCGCCGGGCTTCCAGATGGTGATGTCGAGGTGGTCCTCGACGACCTCCACGGTCGAGGCGCCGGTGAGATCGGCGACGTAGAAATGGTCGAATTCCTGGTCGCGTATGTCGAAGCCGGTTTCGTCGAACAGCTGCTGGGCGAAGCGGGCGTGCACGGCCCGGTCGGGGAGGTCGACGACGGTGCCGAAGAGTTTGGCGTCGCCGTCGGAGACGTTCGTGTCGACGGTGGCGGTGTGCAGGCAGAAGCGCGGGTCCCGGGCCAGGTCGCGGAACTTGGTCGTCCCCGGCATGCCCGCGATGACGAGGAGGTCCTCGAAGATGCGCGGCTCGACCGGGCTGATCCGCGGGTATCCGTCGGAACGGAGGGTGCCGAGCATGCAGAGGTTGCCCGCGGCGCGGTGCCTGCGCAGGAAGATCTCGGCGATGTGCGGCGCTTCTTCGGTGAATCGGCTCCAATTGGTCATGCGGACGACGGTACGGCTGATCCTTGCCATCTTCTGTCAGGTTTTCCGGCTAGTGTCGCAGGCGTGCGGGCGAGTCGACTGGTACAGCTGCTGTTGCTGCTGCAGACGCGCGGCCGGTTGACGGCGCCGGAATTGGCCAGGGAGCTGGAGGTGTCGGTGCGCACCGTGTACCGCGACATCGACGCGCTCTCGGCCGCGGGCGTCCCGGTGTACAGCGAGCCGGGCCGGGCGGGCGGCGTGCGGCTGGTCGACGGCTACCGGACCCGGCTGACCGGACTCACCACCGAGGAGGCCGACGCGGTACTGCTGACCGGATTGCCCGGCGCCGCAGCCGATCTCGGGCTCGGCACGGTGCTGGCCACCGCGCAGCTGAAGGTGCTCGCCGCGCTGCCGCCCGAACTGCGTGGACGTGCGACCCGCATCGCCGAGCGGGTGCACGTGGACGCGCCGGGCTGGTTCCACCGGCCGGACGAGACGCCGACGCTCGCGACCGTCGCCGACGCGCTCTGGCACGACCGGCGGCTGCGTGTGCGGTACGGCCGCAAGGACAAGGTGGTCGAACGCCTGCTCGACCCGCTGGGCCTGGTGCTCAAGGCGGGCACCTGGTACCTGGTGGCCCGGGACGGGTCGGCGCTGCGTTCCTACCGGGTGAGCCGCATCCTTGCCGCCGAACCGACCGGCGCAACCTTCGTTCGCCCAGCGGAATTCGATTTGCGAGCGCACTGGGCCGACGCCGCGGAGGATTTCGCGCGTTCGATGCTGCGCGTGCGGGCGCGCTGCCGGATCGCGGCCGACCACGTGCGGCTGCTGCGGCTGATGAACGACCCGGCAGCGGTCGCCGAGGCACTGGCCTCCGCGGGACCGCCGGATGCCGAAGGCTGGGTGGAGGTGGTCGTGCCCTCCGAGTCCTATGAGGTGCTCGCGACGGGCCTTCTTCCGCTCGGCGAGTTCGTCGAAGTGCTCGAACCACCGCAGCTGCGCGCGCGACTCGCGGCGACAGCCGCCGCCATGCACGCGCGCTACTCCGGCGAGTAGGCCACCCTGGGCCGAGTGTGTCGATCAGCACGTCCTCCCTCGGCGGCGGATCCCGATGATCAGCGCAGCGACCGGAAGAACTCCCGCACGTCCGCGGTCAGTAGATCCGGCGCCTCCATCGCGGCGAAATGCCCGCCGCGGTCGAACTCGGTCCACCGCACGATATTGTGCGTGTCTTCGGCGAGCTTGCGGATGGACATGTCACCGGGGAAGAGCGCCGCCGCTGTGGGCACATCGGACTTCCGCACCGGCGCGCCCCAGGCCGCGGACTCACTGTAGAGCCGAAGCGACGAGGCGAAGGTTCCGGTGAACCAGTAGAGGCTGATGTTGGTCAGCAGCGCGTCGCGGCCCACCGCGTCATCCGGCGATTCGATCGCCGGGTTGGTGTACTGCCGGAACAGGTCGGTGACCCAGGACAACAGCCCCGCGGGCGAGTCGTGCACGCCGATCGCCAGCGTCTGCGGACGGTTGGCCTGCAAGGTCGCGTAGTCGTAGCGGGAATAGCTTTCCGGGCCGGTCAGCACGGCCAGTTTCGCCTGATCTTCCGGGCTGTACTCGGAATACGCACCGACCGCGGACCAGTCCCCCGCGGACGCGGACTCGCCCGCACCGCCGGTGGACCACTCCCCCGCCGACACTGATTGGTCCGCGCCGCCCTGGGACCGCTCGCCCCCAGACCCGGATTCCTCCGCGCCGTTTCGGAATTCGTAGCTGTCCCACGCGGGGATCGTGATCGGACCGTTCACGTGGATGCCCGCGAGGTGCTCACGCGCGATGTGCCCAAGCTGCGCGGCGACGAAGTACCCGGCGTCGCCGCCCTGCACGCCGTAGCGGTCATAGCCGAGCCGCGCCATGAGCTCGGCGACCACTTCCGCGAAGCGTTCGGTCGAGCCCGCCCCGGCGTCCGGGGCAACCTCGGAGAAGGCGAACCCCGGCAGCGAGGGAATGACCAGGTGGAACGCGTCCGCGGGGTCGGCGCCGTGCGCACGGGGATCACTCAGCGGCCCGATCACCGGCAGGAACTCGACGAACGACGCGGGCCAGCCGTGGTTGAGCACCAGCGGCATGGCATCCGGCTCCGGCGAGCGCACATGCAGGAAGTGCACCTGCTGCCCGTCGATCTCGGTGACGAACTGCGGCAGCTCGTTCAGCTTCGCTTCCACGGCGCGCCAGTCGAATTCGGTGCGCCAGTACTCGGCCAGCGGCCGCAGGTAGGACACGCGCATGCCCTTGCCCCATCCCACGCCGGGCAGGTCCCGCGGCCACAGCGTGTTCGCGAGGCGGCGGTGCAGATCGTCGATCTTCTCCTGGGGGATCTCGATGCGGAAGGGGCGGATGTCCTGGTCGGTAGTCATGCGGGCCACCGTAGAAACCGCTTAGGACGGATTTGTTCCTAAGTTTCCGGCATTCTGACGGGATGTGGGAAACGTCGGCCCGCCTGCTGAAACTGCTGGCCCTGTTGCAGACCCGCCGCGACTGGACCGGCGCCGAACTGGCCGAACGGCTCGGCGTCACCGGACGAACCGTGCGCCGCGACATCGACCGGCTGCGCGAACTCGGCTATCCGGTGCACGCGACCCAGGGCGCCGCCGGTTACCGGCTCGGCGCGGGCGCGGCGCTACCGCCCTTGCTGCTCGACGACGACGAAGCGGTCGCGGTGGCCGTCGGCCTGCGCAGCGCTTCCGGCACCGTAACCGGTCTCGAGGAAGCCTCGCTGCGCGCCTTGACCAAGCTGGAACACGTGCTGCCGCCCCGGTTGCGGCATCGCGTCCGCACGCTGCGCGGCGCGACACTCCGCGTCGCCGCGCCCGCCACGCGGGTCCACCCCGGGACCCTCATGGCCATCGCCGAGACCTGCCAGCGACACGAACGCCTGCGATTCGACTACCGCGCGCATGACGGCACACCCACCGTGCGCATGGTCGAGCCGCGCACGCTTGTGCACTTCAGCAGGCACTGGTACCTGGTCGCCTGGGACGTGGACCGCGCCGACTGGCGCACCTTCCGGGTCGACCGGATCACCCCGCGGATCCCGACCGGCCCCCGCTTCACACCACGGGAGCCCCCGGAAGGCGATGTGGCGAAGTATCTTTCGATGCGGTTGTCGCTCCATGCATGGCCGTGTCAGGCGACCGTGCTCCTGCACCGATCCGCCGAGGACGCCGCCGACCGCGTGTGGCCCGGGATGGGCGCCGTGGAAGCCGTCGACGACCACAGCTGCCGCCTGCATGTCGGCGCCGAATCACCGGAGCAATTGGTGTGGATGATCACCTCGGTCGACCTCGACTTCACCTTGCTCACCGGGCCGCAGGAACTCGCCGACGCCTTCCGCACCCAAGCCGCCCGCTGCGACCACGCCCTGCGCGACTTCCCAGTGCCGTAACCGTCTGTCGAGGCCGACCGAGGCGGTCATCCAACGTCCGCCAGCCGTGTCCCACCTCGGCGCACGAAGATCGGATCAGTCGGTGTGGACGATCACCTGGCTTCACCTCGAGTTCATGCGACCGGTCCGCCGGACGTTGTCGGCGCCCTCCGCCCGAGCGGCCCGCTGCGGGGAAGCTGCGCACCACTTCTCCGTGTCGAGCGTCCGCTGCCGTCCGCATGTCGGCGCCCACCTGCGCATTCGGTATGGATGCCCCCTCACCTCGACTTCAGCGTGCTCGCAGGAAGACATCGAGGCATCCGCGCGCCTGCGGCGATTGTGCCGTGTGTCCCGGTGTCGGCGGTCGGCTAACAGCTCCAATCCAGCACCGCGGCCAGCGATTTGAGCTGCACCGACGAAGGAACCACGCGCACCAAGGAGTCGCGGATCGCGACGACCGGCGCGAACGAGAGTTGCGCCGCCGCGCCGAGGCGGCGGGAACGGCTCGCGATCATCCGCGTACGCGGCCTGCGCTCCCGGTCGTAGCGGCTCAGGTCTCCGTCGACCGCCGCCCGCGCCAGCACGACCGCGTCCTCCAGCGCCTGGCAGGCGCCCTGTCCGAGGGTGGGCATCATCGCGTGCGCCGCGTCGCCGACCAGCGCGATACGCCCGGCGACATAGGTTTTCAGCGCGGGCAGATCGTAGAGGTCGTGCTTCAGCAGGTCGGATTCTTCGGCCGCCGCCAGCAGGGCGGGGATCGGCTCGTGCCACGCGCCGAAGCGGTCACGCAGCTCGGCCAGCCCGCCGCCGGGGGTGCCCGCGGGCATGTTCGCCGTCGCGAAGCAGTAGACCCGGCCGTCGGCGAGCGCGCCGTAGCCGAAACGCTCGCCGCGGCCCCAGGTTTCGCCCATCCCGAGGACCGGCTCGCGCGGCGTGACGACCACCCGCCACGCGGTATAGCCGCCATAGCGCGGCCGCACTTCCCCGCAGACCGCGCGACGCACAACGCTGCGGATGCCGTCGGCGCCGACGACGACCTCACCGCTGGACGTTCCGGCCGAGTGCACCACCGTGCCGTCGGTCCCCGCGTCGGTCACCGTGACGCGGGTGCGCACCGCGTCCGCGGGGATCGCCGAGCGCAGGATGTGCACCAGATCGGCGCGGTGCATCATGATCGGGCTGCCGTAGCGCGCTCGGGTCGCCTCAGCGTCCATCCGCGTCAGCCAGCGGCCCGCTGGGTCACGGATGCCCGCGGTCCCTCCCTCGACGGCGCGTTCGCGGACCCGATCGCCGAGACCGAGCGCGTCGAGGGCGCGAAGAGCATTGGGCCACAAGGACAATCCTGCGCCGACGGCCGTGATTTCGGTGGCCCGCTCGAGCACGTGGACGTCCCACCCCTGCTGGAGGAAGGCCACCGCGGCCGCCAGACCGCCGATGCCACCGCCCACGATGACCGCCTGCGACACGGCTTTCCCTTTCCGCCGCCCGCACCGCCGCAGGCAGCTGCCCCGAGCTTACTACTAATGTAGTGCGAGCCACGTCGGCTGTAACAAGCATCACTACCGATGTAGTATTACGGTGTGTCCACCAAGCGCGAACTGGTCTTGGACGCGGCGATCGAGCTGCTGGGGTCCCGCGGCACCCGCGCGCTCACCCACCGCGCGGTCGACGAGGTCGCCGGCATGCCCGCCGGGTCGGCCTCCAACTACTTCCGCAGCCGCGAGGCGCTGCTGACCGGCATCGCCGAGCGGCTCGAAGCACGCGACTACGCCGACTGGGAAGCGCTCAACCGCCAGCCCGTTCCGCGCACGGTCGATGAACTCGTCGACGGCATGGCCGCGTTCGTCGTCCACGCGGCGCGCACCGACCGGATACGAACGCTGGCCCGCTACGCCCTGTTCCTGGAAGCGCAGACCATGCCCGCGCTGCGCGAGAGCGTGCGACGCGGGCACCGTCGGCTGACCGACTGGGCCGCCACCCTCCTGGCCGGAGTCGGCGGCGACGAAGCGGCGACGCGGATCCTCGTCGCCCAGTTCGACGGCATCATCCTGCACCAGCTGGTGAATCCAGCGCCGGACTTCGATCCACGCCCCGCGCTGGACCGGTTGGTGCGCGCGCTGATCGGCGGCGCGGCAAGCTGACCACCGGATCGGCTAGTCGTCGTTCAGCAGTCCCAGTTCTCGTTCGGCGTGCAGCAGGGCGAGCGCGTCGATCCCGCGGTGCAGTATCTCGTCCACGCCAACGTCATCGGCCCGCGGGCGCAGATAGATCAACGCGTCGAGGGCGGCATGACTACCGGCGACCCGTAATGCCTCGTCACGGCTGACCGGCCCGTCGCCGCAGTCCTGGCGGATCACGAAGGCGTACAGGATGCGCCGGACGTCCTGCTGGAGCTCGGTCGCCTTCAGGTACCGATTGATCTCGGCGGCGGCATCAGCGTGCGACCCCTCGGATTCGGTGACGGTCGCGGTGTAGGTGTAGTTCTCGTCGGACCGAGTCCAGCGGGCGCCGGTGAGATGGACCGTCTCGAAACCTACATCGGAAAGCCGCTCGGCAATCTGGAACGGATCGTCGGATAGTAGGTAACCGGGTGCGTGCTCAGCGAGTCCGGCCCGTTGCGGATATGCCTCCCAGACGACCTTGGTCACCTCCCCAACCTAGCCGACCCGCGCGACGCGCACCTACGAAATGCCGCCCTCTTGCCTGCTCTGGAAAGCGTTGCCGCGCAAACGATCCGACGCGGTCCGTTTTCGCCCGCCGCGACGCGGGTCGAAAAGGGCGGGGCGCGCGCCGTCTTCGCCGAAGTACACGACTCCGGGCGCGCCGTTGGGATATCGCCGCTACACGGCTCGGGAACAACACTGCACTGGCGGCGGCTACGTGGACTTCTGACAACCTCTTTCACCTCGATCACAACATCTGGCCCTGATCCCGAGGCCCGGGCCGCGCTGACAGCCAGCAATGGGTCTGGCGACGACCGCTCGCTGCGCACAGCCGATTCGGGAGACGCGTAGACAGGTCCCGCGGCGGCGGTCGCGCTGGTCACGCCCAGCGGTGACCTGCTGGGTGCGGCCGCCGGTCTGGTCGGACGGATGCTCCCGCTGCCGACACTGCCGCCGGAAAGCATTGCGCTTTCCCGCAATCGACCGATTCCCGGCTTGCGCCACCTCCTCGACGTCCGATTCGGCGCGCCGTCAGAAAAAGGTGTGCAAGAAGTCGACCACACGCGGGGTCGGGGCGTCGGCGTCATCGATCACCGGGATGAGCCGCCACTTGTCGAAGGCAGTGCAGGGGTGGGAGAGGCCGAGGCGCACGACCGCGCCGATCGGCAATTCCGTTGCGGCGCCGCCCGGTAAGCGCAAGAAGGTGTGCTGGTCGTTGAGCGCAGAAACCGTGGCGTCCGGATCGAGTGGAATGCTGTCCGGTCCGGCAATGCGCTGCGGGATCGGGAAGCCCTCGTCGAACGGCAGATCGCGCTTTCCGGCGTCCAGCAGGGCGAGCCCGGGCTCTGGGCGCGAGAGCGTGCGGGCCCAGCCGTGCATCGCGGAGCGCAACGGCCGCTCGCAGCGGGGTGCCGCCAAGGGCGACATGGCCGCGTAGAAGCCGTCGTCGTGGATGACGTACGCCCCGGAGCGCAGGACGACCGTGGTGGCGGCACCACGCGCGCCGTGCTCGTCGGCCAGCGGGGCGAGGTATTCGACCGCCAGCTCCGGGTAGGCGCTGCCGCCCGCGGTGACGATCGCCGAACCCCGATACAGCCCGGCAGCAGCGAGTTCGTGATGCAGGCGGGCGAGTTCGGCGAGATAGTCGCGCACCGCGCGGATGGCGTCCTGGGTGCGGTCGTGCGCGAGCGCGCCCTCGTAGCCACCGACCCCGGCCAGCGTCAGCCGCGATGCCCGGTCGATCGCCCGCGCGACGGCATGCGCCTGCTCGACCGTCCGTGCTCCGGTCCGGCCGCGCGGCCCGCCGAGTTCGACCAGAACCCGGACGCGCTCCGAGCCCGGCGCGGTGCGCAAGTGCTCGTCCATCAGCGCGACCGTCTCGACGCTGTCGGCCCAACAGATGAACTCGAAACCAGGGTTGTTCGCCAATTCTCTTGCCAACCAGTGCAATCCGATCGGATCGACCAGCGCATTGGCCAGCAGCACACGCGCGACGCCGAAGGATCGCGCCACCTGCGTCTGCCAAATCGTGGCCAAGGTGATCCCCCACGAGCTGGCGGCCAGCTGATCGGCCCACAACTGCGGGGCCATCGTGGTCTTGCCGTGCGGTGCGAGCCGCACGCCCGCCGCGCGCACCCAGTCGGCCATCACCGCGATGTTCGTCGCGACCGCCGCGCGATCGACGGTGAGCACCGGTGTCTCCAGCTGATCGAGAGTCGGTCCGGTGGCGACGAATTCCCGCACGGTACGACCCCAGGAAGTCGGCGGCATGCCCTTGTGCTCCGGACCTATGACCCGATCCCCGAGTGCCGCCACGGCTGCTTCATCGATCGACACGGCGCTCCTTCCCAGCCGGAACCGACCGGCTTCTCTTCTCCAACCACCCAAAAACCGACGGTGACCGCAATTACCGCATGCCAGCCCGGTCCTGGGCGGCTTGCGCATGTGCGTAGGACCCTTTCACGCGATCCCCGCGTGCCACCACAGCTGCTGTATCGATCGGCATGGCGCTTCTTCTCAGCCGGATTCGACCGACTCTCCTTCCAACCACGCGAATGAATGCGGCAGAGACCAACTCCTGCGAAGCTGCCCATGGCCGGGTGCTTGCTTTGTGCTCGGCACTTGCCCGGTGGCCGATCATGCGGTCACGCGAGTGCCGCCACGCCGCTGCATCAATCGAGAGTCCCTTCCCGGCCAGAGTCCGGCCGACTTCTCCGCTCCGCACATTCGAGACTCGATGCGGGGTACGAAATTTACGCATGGTGCACCGATCACGCGCGCGGCTTCCTCTTGTGCCCGACACCGACCACACGGACCCCGAGTCCCGCCACAGCCGCAGCGTCAATCCGACACCGCACCGCACTCCTCCCAGCGGGGTCCGGGGATCCCGGCGTTCCGACACCTGACTGCTAGCCCGAGTTGCGCAGGGCGGTGGCCAGACCGTTCATGGTCAGGAGTATTCCGCGCTTGACCAATTCCGAGTCGTCCCCGGCGCGCAGTCGGCGCAGCAGTTCCACCTGCATCTGGTTGAGCGGTTCCAGGTACGGGAAGCGGTTGTGGATGGACTCGGCCAGCGAGGGGTTGTCGGCCAGCAGGTGATCGTTGCCGGTGATCGCGGCGTGCATGCGGATGGTTCTGGCGTGCTCGTCGCGGATCATGCCGAAGATCTGCTCCCGCAGCGCCGCGTTGTCGACGAGTTCGGCGTAGCGGGCGGCGATGTCCAGATCGCTCTTGGCCATCACCTGGGCCAGGTTGGACAGCACCGTCCGGAAGAACGGCCAGCGGCGGTACAGATCCGCCAGCGTCGCCAGACGTTCCGGGTCGCCGCCGATCCACTGCTCGAGCGCGGTGCCGGTGCCGTACCACCCGGGCAGCATCACTCGCGCCTGGCTCCACGACATCACCCACGGGATGGCACGCAGGTCGGCGACCGAGTTGGTCGGCTTGCGCGACGCGGGTCTGCTGCCGATGTTCAGGTCGCCGACCTCCGCGACCGGCGTCGACTGGCGGAAATACTCGACGAAGCCAGGGGTTTCGTGCACCAGACGCGAATACGCCGCGCGGGCGCGCGCCGCCAGGTCGTCCATGATCCCGTAGGACGGCTCCGCGTCCGGCCCGAGGCCCTCCACGTCCAGCAGGGTCGACTCCAGGGTGCCCGCGATCAGCGACTCCAGATTGCGGTGCGCCGCACCGGGTTCGGCGTATTTCGCGGCGATCACCTCGCCCTGTTCGGTGAGCCGCAGCGAGCCGCGCACCGCACCCGCGGGCTGGGCGAGGATCGCGTCGTAACTGCGTCCGCCGCCGCGGCCCACCGTGCCGCCGCGCCCGTGGAACAGCCGCAACCGGATTCCGGTCTTGCGGGCCACCTCGATCAGGTCCAGCTCCGCCCGGTACAACGCCCAGTTGGCGGCGAGATATCCGCCGTCCTTGTTGGAGTCGGAGTAGCCGAGCATCACTTCCTGGCGCATCCCCTGTGCCGCCACCAGTTCGCGATAGACCGGAACCTCCAACGCCGCGGACAGCGTGTCCGCCCCGGCTCCGAGGTCCTCGATGGTCTCGAACAGCGGCACGATGCCCACCGGGCAGCTCGGCGGCCCATCCGGCTCACCCGGGTCGAGCAGGCCGCCCTCCTTCAGCAGCAGGGCGGCTTCCAGCAGGTCGCTGACCGACGTGCACATGCTGATGATGTAGTTCGGCACCGCCTCCGCGCCGAGGGTTTCCACCACCTCCCGTGCGGCGCGGACGATGCCGAGTTCCTTCGCGGCCAACTCGCTCAGCCGCGCGTGCGGGCCCAGCAGCGGGCGGCGAGTGCTCAGCTCGGCCGCGAGCAGCTCCACCCGCCGCGTCTCCGGCAGACTCGCGTAGTCCGGGTGCGCCCCCGCCCAGGCCAGCAGCTCCGCGACCACCTGCTCGTGCACCTCGGAGTTCTGCCGCATGTCCAGACCCTGCAGGTGGAAGCCGAAGGTCTCCAGGGCGTAGCGCAGCGCGGCGAGGCGGTCGTCGGCGAGCAGGTCGTCACCGCTGCGACGCAGCGAGGCGTCCACGGCGTCGAGGTCGTCCAGCACCGCCTGCGGGGTCGCGTAGGGTCGCGCCCCCATATCCAGGCCGTTCGGCGGAACCTCTCCGAGCGCGGCCTGCGCGGTGGCGGTCAGGCGAGCGCGGATATGGTGCAGCGCACGGCGATACGGCTCGTCGGCGTGCGTGGCCGGATCGGGATATCCGGTCTCGGCGAGCTCGGCCACCTCGGGCGTCACCGTGACGAGCCGGGCCGACAGCGACAGGGTCTTCTCCAACTCGACCAGCTCGCGCAGATAGCGCTCGAAGGCGACCCCCGCGGCGCGGTAGGCGGCCTGACGCACGACATCGGCGGTGACGTACGGGTTTCCGTCCCGGTCGCCGCCGATCCACGAGCCGGGCCGCAGAATCGGGCGCGGCAGCAACTCCACACCGGGCCAGCGTGACCGCAGCGCGGCGCGTACCTCGGCGTTGATCGCCGGGATCACGTCGAACAGCGTGAGGTCGTAATAGCGCAACCCCACCGAGATCTCGTCCTGGATGCGCAGCCGGGCCAACCGGATCAGCGCGGTGCGCCACAGGCTGAGCACCTGGCGACGGATCCGCAACTCGAGGTCGGCGCGCTCGCGTTCGCTCTCGGCGTAGCGCTGGCGGCGCCGCATCAGTTCGGTGATCCTGGCCTGCGCGTCGAAGACGGTGCGGCGGCGGGTCTCCGTCGGATGCGCGGTGATCACCGGCGACACCAGCGCGTCGGCCAGCAGATCGGCGACCCGGTCGCCGTCCAGCGCCGCCGCGTCCAGCTTGCGGTAGGTCGCCGCGAGCGAGGAGTCCTGCGGCGGTTCCCCGGCCGCTTCGTGCGCGGCGCGGCGACGGTCGCGCTGGATGTCCTCGGCCAGGTTGGCCAGCAGGACGAAATAGCTGAACGCTCGGATGAGCGGGAGGGCCACCGCGATGTCGACACCGTCCAGCATCTGCGCGACGGCGCTGCGCCCGACCTCCTCGCGACGCACCCGGAACGCCTCGATGCGCACCCGCTCGATGAGGTCGAAGACCTCCGGTCCCTCGTGGTCGCGGATGGTGTCGCCGAGCACGCCACCGAGGAACCGGATGTCGTCACGCAGCGGCCGGATGGCGTCCTGTGCGGTGTCGATCGTCGATTCGCCCATGATCAGACAGTATTGTCCGGTCTGCGAATGTTGGCGACGCGGCCCGCGCCGGGCCGTCCCGGCTCAGCCCGGGAGTTCGGAAAAGCGCAGGTGGTTGCCCCACGGGTCGCGGAATCCGCAGTCACGGACACCGTACGGCTGCGAGATGGGCTCCTGCGTCACCTCGACCCCGGCGTCGCGCAGCCGGGCGAAGGTCGCGTCCACGGCGTCGGTGACGAAGATCAGCGTTCCCTGCGCGCCACTGGCCAGGCGGCTCTGCGCCGCCGTGCGGGCCGCGTCGTCCGGAACCATCTCGGGGGTCTCCAGGATGAACTCGATCCCCGGCTGCTGCGCCGGACCGACCGTCACCCAGCGCCCGCCCGCGAACGGCAGGTCGGCGCGCACCTCGAGACCGATCACGTCGCGGTAGAACTCCAGCGCCTTCTGCTGGTCCGCGACCAGCACGCCGACGTGGGACAGGGCGAGGTCTTTGCCATTGCTCATGATGCTGCGCTTTCTACTCGTCGAACCGGGCACCACTACAGACGGGCGCGGCGCGGCGAATTCATCGGTGGGTCGAACATCCTCTTCCTCAGGAGTCACTTCGCCGTCGTCGGGCAAGTCGAGGAGTCGTCCCGTCGCGGGGACCGTAGCATCTCTGGATCGCGGCGAGCGGCACGGCCGCGAAAGCGCCGGTGGTCAAATGCGCGACGCCAGCTCCGCGGTGCTCGACCGGCGGTGTGGACCCAGACCGGTGACGAGGCGTGCCGCGGTGCTCAGCCAGCGGCTCAGGCGGGCAGGTCGACCGTACGGTGCAGGAGCACCTGCTCGAGCAGCGACACCAGCACGTCTTTGACCGAATCGCGCTGTCTGGCATCGCACTCCAGCACCGGAATCCAGTGCTCCAGTTCGAGCGCCTCGCGGACCTCGTCGAGGTCGAAGTGGGCGCCGCCCTCGAACCGGTTGACCGCGACGACGAACGGCGTGCCGCGTTCCTCGAAGTAGTCCAGTACCGGATAGCAGTCGTCGACGCGGCCGGTGTCCACCACGATCACCGCGCCGAGCGCGCCGTCGACCAGGTCGTCCCAGAGGAAGACGAACCGGTCCTGGCCCGGCGTGCCGAACAGGTACAGGATCAGCGAACCGTCCAGGGTGATGCGGCCGAAGTCCAGGGCGACCGTGGTCTGCGTCTTGTCCGCGCGTCCCGGATCGTCCACGCCGACGGCCATTTCGGTCATCGCCGCCTCCGTCACCAGCGGCTCGATCTCGGAGATGGCCCCGATGAATGTCGTCTTCCCGACGCCGAATCCGCCGCTGACCACGATTTTCACCGAGGACGGCATGGTAGGCGTTCGTATGTCAGAGTGCCCGGACAAGGTCCCTGATCCTCTCGATGGCAGCGGCGGTGAGCTGGTCGGCGGCGCGCACGGTCACGTGTCCGGTGGCGGCCAGGTCGCTGACGACGACCTTCGCGACCCCGATCGGAACGCGCAGCGCGGTCCCGATCTCGGCGATGGAGTGCGGCTGCTGGCACAGCCGCACGAGGGTGTGCTGCTCGAAGCGCAGCGGGGCGGACAGCGCCCCGGGCTCCGCCCGCACCAGCGTCTCGATCCGCAGCCCGTCCAGCAGCGGGGTGGTGCGTCCGGCGGTGACGACGAAGGGGCGCACGAATCGTTCGTCGCCAGCGGCTGATTCGTCGGCCGGGCGGTTCGGCGGCGTGCCGAACCCGCCGTAGGTGCCCTGGACCGAGATCATGCGCGGGTCCGGCAGCCGAGGTAGATCCGGCGGTCTCATCGCCGCAGCGTCTCACGGAGTTCGGCGATCAGCGCCGGGTCCAGCAGTGCGCCCGCGCGGTCGGCGAGTACCGCCATCTCGTAGCCGACCAGGCCGACGTCGCATCCGCTGTCGGCGATCACGCCGAGGCAGCTGCCGTCACCCATTGCCGAGACGAGCAGGAACCCGCGTTTCATCTCGATCATGATCAGTTTCAGCCCGTTGAACGAGTAGCTGCGCGACGCGCTCTTGGCGAGGCCGACCAAACCGGACACCATGGCGGCCAGCCGGTCGGCGGAGGTGCGGTCCAAGCCTTCGGACATCGCGATGAGCAGTCCGTCCGACGAGACCGCGACGGCTTCCCGGACGCCGTGGGTCTCGCGGACGAAGTTCGCCAGCATCCAGTTGAACGTGTGCGGGTCGGCGCTCGATAGGTGGGTGGTCACCGGATCTCCTGTTTCTCGCGGGGGTTCCCGCACCCGGTCGGCTCGATGAGCGCTGCGCGATCATGTCTCATCGGGCCTCCTCTGCGATGGGCACGGCAGGCTGGAATTCGTACGCCGAATCGACGGCGCGGATGTCGGCGGGGCGCGGTGCGGCGGCCGGTGCGCCGCGCTGGTGCCCGGCCCGGAAGGCGGACAGCATGCTGCGGGTGTCCGCAGGAGAGCGATCGACCGCTGGTGCGAGCTGCGGCCGGGGCACGGCGGCGGGTCCGGGGCGCGCGGCGGCCGCGCGGGCCTTCTTGTTTCGCTTGACCAAGCCGTTCTTGGTGCGCTGAATCGCCGACTCGTCGGAGCCCGGTTGCGTGGTCGGACGAGTGGATTCGATCATGGGAACGATCGGTGCGGCCGCCGATTCCGACGCGCTGGCCACAGACTGCGCCGGGGCCGAGATCTCCGACGTGGTCGGCGCACCGATCCGATAGGCCACTTCCGCGGGAGGGCGCTGCACCTCCGGACCCGAAACAACCGGAAGTGGAGCGGTATCACCGCGCGCGTGGCCAACTGACGCGGAGTACGTCACTGCGGCCGCCCGTTCGGACTCGCGCCCGGTTTCGGTTCCGGACGCGGCGGACTGCTCGCGCGCGCGTGGAGAATCCGATTCAGCTTCCAGCATTCCCGGCGGCAGCATCAGACGCGCGACAATGCCGCTCACCGGCGAGGCACTCAGCTCGACGCCGATCCCGAGACGCCGGGCCAGCCTGCCGACCACGTAGTGGCCGAGATTGCGGGTGGGCGCGACGACGAAGTCCTGTTCGCCGCGCAGTCGCGCGTTGGCCTGGTCCAGCTGCTCCGCGGGCATGCCCACACCGTGATCGACCACGGCGAGCAGATAGCCGCCCGGCACGGCGCGCCCGTAGATCTCCACTTCGAGATCCGGCGGGGAGAACGCGAGTCCGTTCTCGATCAGCTCGGCGAGCATGTGCGCCAGCTCGCTGGCCGCCGTCCCGGCGATCAGCACGTCGTCCATGCGTCGCAGCACCACCCTGCGGTAGTCGTCGACCTCGGACAGACCGGCCCGTATCACGTCGCTCAGCGGGATCGGTTCCGCCCAGCGGCGCGGGCTCGCCTCGCCGACCAGCACGAGCAGGCTTTCGGCGTTGCGGCGCATGCGGGTGGCGAGGTGGTCGAGCTCGAACAGGTTCGACAGCGCCTTGGGATCGAGTTCCTCGCGCTCGAATTCGCTGATCAGATTGAGCTGGCGGCGCACCAGGTTCTGGCTGCGGCGGGCCAGGCTCACCATCGACTCGGTGGTGTTGCGGCGCACCAGCGCCTGCTCCGACGCGAGTTCGAACGCGGTGGACTGCACCCGGTCCAGCGCTCCGGCCACCGCGGCGATCTCGGCGCTCGCCCCCGGCGGTGTGCGCACCGGCGCCGGCGGCTCCGGCCGGGTGTCGGCGCCGGCGCGCCAGGCGGCGATCACGTCGGGCAGGCGCCTGCCCGAGACGTCGTCGGCGTCGGCGGCCAGCGTCGCCAGCGGCCGCACGATCGCCCGCACCGCGGCGACGACCAGCGCCACCTCCACCGCGATGGCGGCCAACGCGGCGAGCACGAACGCGCCGAGGATGACCGCGGCCGCGCGGCGCAACGCGTCGGCGCGCTGGCGCACGTCGGCGCCGACCGCCTGCTGCACGGTGCGCTGCTCGTCGATCACCGCGGTCATCCGGGTCCACCAGGTGATCGGGTCGACCGGCCGCACCAGCCGTCCCGCGCTGGAGGCGATCGCGATGTTCTCCGACTCCGCCGCCGCGACCGCGTCGGCGCTGTCCAGCGCGGCGTCCAGGCGGGACCGCTGGGCCGGGGTGGCGTCGCGGGCGAACGCGGCCAGACCGGCCAGCTTGGCGGCACGGATGTCGAGGAACTGCACGTACTCGCCCGGCCCGAACTCGTCGGCGGCGAAGACCCCGTTGAGGAAGCCGCGTTCCCGCGCGGTCTGCTCCTTGGCCTCGCCCAGCGCGTACAGCGCTTGCAGACCGTGCCGGACCGTGGGGTCGCTGGCCTGGTCGAGACCGAGGGACAGCTGGTTGAGCGCGTCGATGGCGTCGGTGTAGTACTGGAAGGCCGCCTGCCGTGCCGTACGCAGCTCATCGATCCTGGACCGGGTCGCGTCCAGGTCGGTCAGCGGCCGGGCGGCCGAGCGCACCCGGTCCGCGCCGGGCGGGTTGCTCGCCATCGCCTGCTGCAAGTCGCGCAGCGCGCGGTCGACGGCGCCGCGCTGGTCGTCCACCGGCTGCCGCAGTCGCCCGTCGCCGCCGAGGAGGCCGTTGGTCAGGCCGCGCTCGCGCTGCGTCTCGTGCACCAGGTCCTGCACCGCGAGCGCCAGCGACACCGCGGCCACCGTGTCCCGGCTCTTGCGGTACGCGTCGATCTCGCGGGTGACCAGGGCGCCCAGCAACGCGAGCACCAGAACCAGTGAAACGACCAGGATTCGGCCCAGCTGCCCGCGAATGGTTCGAGGGCGGACAATTCCGCTGCTGGACGCCTGCCGTTCACCGACGGGGGCGACGGGCGTGGCAACCCGTGTGCCGCCGGAATTTTCCGGCCGTCGACGTAACCGCACCACCCTGGCTCCTCCGATTGCCCCGCCGTGATCGCTCCGCGGTGAGCGCACGAAAACAAGGGCAAGCTTTCACAGCGCCTACCCCCTGTCAACGCGAAAATCGGACAAATCGGACACTGTGCGGACTTCTAAACACACTGGCAACGAAGGGTTACCGGGCGCGACAAAACCGGCATCCATCCCCGCCGGATCGGATGCCGAATCACACTGCGTGATACCCCTCTTCGCCCGGTATCAAACCCGGTGGTGCGGCTCTGATACAGTCCGGCCCGACACTGGCGAAGGGTAAGAGAGCGGGATGGCGTACCGAATCACGTTGGTTCCCTTGGCGGTAGCGCTTGCGCTGGGGCTGACCGCCTGCGGCGGAGACGAATCCGGCGGCTCGCCGCCCGCGACCAGCACGCAGGCCACGAGCGCCAGCGGCACGCAAGCCCAGCTGTTCGACCCGTGCACCGGCATCCCCGAGAACGCGCTGACCGCGGCCGGACTCGACCCGGCGACCGAACAGGTCGGCGTCGGCGGCGTCGAGCAGCCCGGCTGGGAGATCTGCGGATGGAAGGGCGCCGACTTCACCCTCGGCGTGTTCTCCACCAGCGGCACCGTCGCCGAGTTCGAGCGGAAGCCGGGCAATGTCGAGTTCCAGGACGTCACCATCGCCGGACGCGCGGGCCGCCAGTTCCGCGTCGACGGCGCCGCCAAGGATCAGATGTGCGACGTGCTGTTCTCGGCGAAGCAGGGGCTGCTGCAACTGACGCTCGTCAACAAGACCGCCGGAGAGAGTCCGTGCGACCGGCTGGCGCAGGTCGGCGAGGCTGTCGTCCCGGCACTGCCGATGTAGCGGAGTTGTCCCCGTCGCCGAGCACTATTCTCCCGCGAGAATCCCGAGCACCGCGTCGGAGGTGTAGAACGGCGCGAGGCGCTCGCGAATCAGCCGGGCCAGCACACCATCCCGCTTCGCGCCCTCGATGACCGCGGGGCCGTAGCGCAGGATCTCCTTGGCGATGTCGTCGCCGGAGAGCCCGAGTTCGGGCAGCATGGCCGCCAGCGTGTAGTCACCGTACTTGGTGAAGAACACCTCGACGCATTCGTCCACGAGCAGGCCGAAGTACTCCTTCTCGCGGGTGGTGACCGCGACCTCGTAGCACAGCAGCACGAGCTCGTTGAGATCCTTCTGGGTCAGGTATTCGCGCAGCCCGCTGACCGGTTCGTCGGCGTGCAGGTCCCAGAACTCCATCGCGGCGTCGTGCACCGGTGCGTCGCGCAGCATCTCCCGGATGGCGTTGTTGGTGCGCTTGAGCGCGAACAGCGCGCCCTTGCCCGCCAGGTCGCCCACGAAGGTGCTGTCGGCGACCTTCTTCGCCCGATTTGCGGCGGATTGCCCCAGCGACATGAGCGAGGAGACGCCCGGGATCTTCTCGGCGCGTTCCCGGTTGGCCTGCATGAAGTCGGTGATCAGCTTGTCCACGAACTTCGAGGCGACGGTGGCGACCAGCGGGCTCTCGGTGAGCCGGTCCAGGATGCGCTCCTGCGCCTGATGCATGCCGAAGATCTTCTCCAGCAGCGCCTCGACCGGCTCGCGGTCGACCACCTCGCCGAGCGTGTAGTCGTGGTTGGCGGCGATGTGGTCGTAGATGGAATCGGCGAACACCCCGACCATGTCGGCCAGCACCGGACTGCCGCCGATCAGCTCGATGACGGTGCGGACGGTTTCCTTGGCATGCTCGATCCCGACGACGTCCCGGAAGACCAGCGTGTCGGCGACCGCGAGCACGGCTTCGGTGTCGCGCGCGATCACCTCGGCGAAGCGGTCTCCGGTCACCTCGGCGAGCAGGAATTCCACTTGGGCGTCCAGCAGCCGTTCGGCGATCTCACGCGGCTCGCTCATCGAAATCCATCCATCACAGTCGTCGTCCGGCACGCCCGGCCCGGGTCACGGCTGGTCTGGGTCGATGTCGTTGTCGTGCAACGATTTCCGAATCCGATCCAGGCGTTCCCGCGCTGCCTTCTCGCGTGCCTGCCATTGTTCGTCCACGCCGCGGCCCGCGGGAGTCTGCCGGTCGAGTTCGCTCATACCCTGCGCGGTGCCGAAGCGCTGCTCGACCTTATCGCGAACTGACTCGAAAGTAGGAACACCCGAGGCCGAATATCCTCCGCTCTCGGCGGGTGTGGCGATACCCGGCGGCGGTACCGGTACCGCCGGTACCGCGGAACCGGCTCCGACCTGCCCGGATACCCCGGGCGCTTGGACGGGGTTCGTACCCGCGCCGGGTGACGTGGCAGGAGTCACATCCGCCGCGGGGCCTTCAGCACCCGACTCGAGCAGTCCCACCAGCGCCGCGTGGACCGCCGCGAACCCCGGCCGTCCCGCCGTCGCGACCAGCAGGACGCCCGCCAGTTCCGCGTCGGACAACCCGGCCAACCGGCTCGCGATTTCGCTGTTGTCACTCATGACGCCAGGCTACGCAGCGGTGACCTGGGTGTCCGGTTCACCGCCGCAGCACGCTGGACGCCCAGTGCCGGACCAGGTCGTACCAGGCCGAGCCGCCGACCGTGATCAGGTCGTTGTGCCCCGCGCCGGGAAAGACGACGAGCCGTTTCGGCTCCCTGGCCGCGGCGTAGAGCCGTTCCGCGTGCCGCGGCGGCAACAGCTCGTCCTGGTCGCCGTGCATGATCAGCACCGGGGCGCGCAGCTCGCGGATGCGGCGTTCGTTCGGATACGCGTTCGGGACCAGAGGCGAGGGCAGGAACGGGTACACCGAGCGGGCCGCGTCGCGCAGGCCGGTAAACGTGGACATCAGCATCACCCCGGCCGGTGGGTGATACTGCGCCAGCTCGAGCACGACGCCGCCGCCGAGCGATTTGCCCAGGTAGAGCACTTTATTCGGATCCACACCGGGCTGCGCCAGCAGTGCCTCACGCGCCGCGCGGGCGTCGAGATAGGTGCCGTGCTCGGTGGGCCTTCCGGTGCTGCGCCCGTACCCGCGGTAGTCGAAGGCCAGCACGTCGAACCCCGCCTCGGTCAGCAACGCGAAGATCGGCACCCGGTCACCGATATTGCCCGCGTTGCCGTGCGCGAACAGGATGTGCCCGGCCGATTCCCGCGCCGGAATCCACCAGGCGTGCAGGACTTCCCCGTCCAAGGTGGTCACGGACAGGTCGGTGTAGTCCATGCCGAGCAACGCCGGGGTCTGCGCGATCGCCCGTTCCGGCAGGTAGGTCAGCGCGTTGAGGATCGGACTGGCCGGATGTCGCATGCCCTGTTCTTACTCCCGCGCGGCAGCGAGGCGGCAGGCGGGTGGTGCGAGAACACGCGCTCGGCGCGCGGGGAATCCAGAAGCGCAAGCTTCGACGCAGCACCGCCCCGGCCGCGGCGCAGTTGCCGACAGAGAGCGTTCAGGCAGCGACAGGAACGAGACCGTGCGCCGAAAGGGCTGCACGGGCTCCGGATCTGCGGTGCGGCGGCTCAGCCGCGCAGGACCGCGCCGACAGCGTCGGCGGCCGCCGCGACGGCCGCGTCCCGCGCGGCGCTGGCCTCGTCTTCGGTCAGCGTCCGATCGGCGGCGCGGAAACGCAGCGCGTAGGTGAGCGACTTGCGTCCCTCGCCCGCCTGCGCGCCCTCGTACACGTCGAACAGGGCGATGTCCTCCAGCAGCTCGCCACCGCCGGACCGCAGCGCGGACTCCACCGACGCCGCCGGAATCGTCTTCTCGACGCTCACCGAAACGTCCTGGAGCACCGCCGGGAACGGCGACACCAGCGGCACCGGCCTGGCTTCCCGCAGCGGCAGCGCGTCCAGGTCGAGTTCGACGGCGCAGGTGCGCGGCGGCAGACCCGAACGCTCCAGCACGGCGGGGTGCAGCTCGCCCGCGTAGCCGACGACGGCGCCCTCGACCAGCAGCTCGGCGCAGCGACCGGGGTGCCAGGGCAGGACAGCGGCGGGGCGGCGCTCGATGGTGACGCCCGCCGCGTCGGCGACCGCGTCCGCCAGCGCGAACGCGTCCGCGGCCTCGACCGGGCGACCCGGCCCCCACGGCCCGCGCGGCTCGCGGCGACCGGTCAGGACGGCGGCCACGTGCACCGGCTGGTGGGGCAGCGAGTCCAGCAGCTCGGCCACCTCGTCGTCGGTGGGACGCCGGTCCACCGGAAGCGGCTCGACGGCCCGGGTGTTCGGGCCGGGCAGCACCACCTGCGCGATGCCGTAGATCGCGAGGTCGCGCGCACCGCGCGAGATGTTGCGTGCGGCCACTTCGAGCAGCCCGGGCAGCAGGGTGGTGGCCAGTTCGGCGCGCTCCACGTCGAGCGGATTCAGCACCCGGGTGGTGACCCGGCGCGGGTCCTCGGCGTCCAAGCCCCAGGTGTCGAACACACCGGCGGGCAGGAACACCGGCGGCGGAACCTCGACGGCACCGGCGAACGCGAGCGCGCGGCTCACCGCGCGACGGCGGCGCTGGGCCGGGGTGAGCCCGCGCCCGGCCGGGGCGGCGGGCAGCACGGACGGGATCTGCTCGAGCCCCTCCAGCCGCAGCACCTCCTCCACCAGGTCGGCGGGCTGGGCCAGGTCGGGCCGCCAGCTCGGCGGGGTCACGATCAGCTGACCGTGCCCGGTCTCGCTGACGCCGACCTCGACGGTGCAGCCGATCTGAGCCAGGCGGCGCGCCGAGGTCCCGGTGGGGTAGACGAGGCCAGCGACGCGATCGGCCAGATCGATGTCGATGCGGATCGGCTCGGCGGCGGGAACGGGGATCCGCACGTCGGTGAGCACGGGTTCCACGGTGCCGCCCGCGATCTCCGCGAGCAGGCTCGCGGCGCGGTCGAGCGCGGCGACGTTGATCTCCGGATCGACGACGCGCTCGTACCGCTTGCCCGCCTCGGACACCAGCTTGTGCCTGCGCGCGGTCCGGTAGATCCGCAGCGGGTTCCAGGTGGCCGCCTCCAGCAGGATGTCGGCGCTCTCGGCCCCCACCTCGGTGCTCGCGCCACCCATCACACCCGCCAGCGAGATGACCCCGGAATCGTCGGCGATCACCACGTCCTCGGGGTCGAGGACGCGCTCCACGTCGTCCAGGGTGCGCAGCTTCTCGCCGGTGCTCGCGCCGCGGACCACCAGGCCGCCCGACACCTTCGCCGCGTCGAACGCGTGCAGCGGCTGCCCGAGCTCGAGCATCACGTAGTTGGTGACGTCCACCGCGGGCGAGATGGGCCGCACACCCGACAGCAGCAGCCTGCGCTGCAACCACCAGGGGCTGACCGCCGTCGGATCGATGCCGGTGACCCGGCGCGCCGCGAAGCGGGTGCACAGCGAACTCGGCTCGACCCGGATCGGCCAGGCTTCCTGCTCGTGGTCGGGCAGCGTCCGCACGGCCGGGTCGGCGTAGTCGAGATCGAAACCGCAGGCCAGTTCGCGGGCCAGCCCGCGCACCGAGAAGCAGTAGCCGCGGTCGGGGGTGATGTTCAGCTCGATGACGGTGTCGTCCAGCCCGAGCAGCTCGTTGGCGTCGGTACCCGGCTCGGCGGTGCCCGGCTCCAGCACCAGGATGCCGGAGTGGTCCTTGCCGATGCCCAGTTCGGCGACCGAGCAGATCATGCCGTTGGAGACATGGCCGTAGGTCTTGCGCGAGGTGATCTGGAAGCCGCCGGGCAGCACACCGCCCGGCAGCACCACGACCACCAGGTCACCGACCGCGAAATTGCTCGCCCCGCAGATGATCTCCTGCAATTCGGGCTGGCCGATGTCCACCTTGCAGAAGCGGATCGGCTTCTTGAACTCGGTCAGCTCGGTGATCTCGGCGACCCGGCCGACCACCAGCGGCGGCCGCCCGTCCCCGCCGTCGACGCGCTGGAGCTTGTCGACCTCTTCGACTTCCAACCCGACCCGGACGAATCCCGCGTCGAGCTCCTCCGGCGTCACCGACCACTCGGGGTTGGTGCGCTGGATGATGTCGGTCAGCCAGGACTGCGCTACTCGCACTTGACGTTTCGCTCTCTCGATCGAAGGGTGGGTTCAGGACCGGATACCGAAGGGCAGCGTGAAACGCACGTCGCCTTCGACGATGTCGCGCATGTCCGGGATGCCGTTGCGGAACTGCAGGGTGCGCTCCAAGCCCATGCCGAACGCGAACCCGCTGTACACCTCGGGATCGATCCCGCTGGCGATCAGCACCTTCGGGTTCACCATGCCGCAACCGCCCCATTCGACCCAGCCGGGACCGCCCTTCTTGTCCGGGAACCACACGTCGACCTCGGCGGAGGGCTCGGTGAACGGAAAGTAGTTCGGGCGCATGCGGGTCCGGGTCTCCGGACCGAACAGCGCCCTGGCGAACGCGTCCAGGGTGCCACGCAGGTGCGCCATGGTCAGGCCCTTGTCCACCGCCAGGCCCTCGACCTGGGAGAACACCGGGGTGTGCGTGGCATCCAGTTCGTCGGTGCGGAACGTGCGACCGGGGCAGACCACGTAGATCGGCAGGTCGCGTTCCAGCATCGAGCGCACCTGCACCGGAGAGGTGTGCGTGCGCAGGACCTGCCGGGAACCCTCCGGCGCGATGTGGAAGGTGTCCTGCATGGTGCGCGCCGGATGGTCGGGCAGGAAGTTCAGCGCGTCGAAGTTGAAGTGCTCGGTCTCCACCTCGGGACCCTCGGCGACCTCCCAGCCCATCGCGACGAACACGTCGGCGATCTGCTCGGAGATGACGGTGATCGGGTGCCGGGCGCCCACCGCCGTGCGGCGCGCGGGCAGCGTCACGTCGATGGCCTCGGCGACCAGCACGGCGGCGTCGCGCTCGGCCAGCAGGGTGGCGCGGCGTGCCTCGAAGGCCTCGGACACGCGGCCCCTGGCGAGGTTGACCCGCTTGCCCGCGTCGGCCTTCTCCGACTTCGGCAGGCCACCGAGAGCGCGCTGGGCCAGCGCCAGCGGCGCCTTGGCGCCGAGGTGTTCGGTTTTCGCGACCGCGAGCGCATCCAGGTCGGCGGCAGCGGCGAACGCCTTCTCGGCGGCCGCCGCGGCCGCGGCCAGTGCCTCCTCGGTCAGCGCCGCGTTCTGCTCGCCTGCGTCGATGTCGTCGGCCACGATGCTCCGTCTCTCCCCTGGGGATCGGTTCGCGGGCACAGCTGATTGCCGACCCGCATTGCTGCTGGTCGAATCGTATTCGATGGCTCGGGGGCGATTCACGCGGATTACCCGCTAACGCAGACCGGACAGTCTGTTATCGGCGCGGGGACCAGCGCCGATAACGGCGGTGGAGAGCCTGGATCACCATGACGTGCGACGACGTGGTCGGTGTCACGGTCGCGCCACCTACAGCACAATGCGCCCCTCCCCGCCGAAGCGTTGGAGAGGCGCATCGCATGCGATCAGCCCGCCGCGACCACCCGCCGCGGCAACAGAAGTGACACCAGCGCCCCCACCGCGACAATGCCCGCGCCGACCCACACCGCTGGCACCAGCCCGTCCACGAAACTCTGCGGCCCGAGGTAGGAACCGGACGAGGCGAAGACCGACGCGAGCACCGCGACACCCATCGCCACGCCGACTTCGCGGACTGTGTTGTTGGTACCGGAGGCCATGGCCTGGTCCTCCGGCGCCGCGCTGGCCATCACGATGGTCGATGCGGGCGCGAAGGTCAGGCCCATGCCGACGCCCGCGAGCAGGAACGGCGCGACGTACGAGCCGTAGCCGATGTCAACGGTGGTGATCGCGGCCATCCAGGCCAGCGCGGCGGCCAGCAGCACCTGCCCGGCGGTGATCAATGTGCGCGCGCCGATCCGGTCCACCAGCAGACCCGCGATCGGCGCCACCACCATCGGCGCCATGGTCCACGGCATGGTGCGCACGCCCGATTCCAGCGGGCTGTAGCCCTGCACCACCTGGAAATACTGTGCCAGCAGGAAGATCGACCCGAACACGCCGACCGAGAATGCAAAACCGACCACATTGCTGACGCTGAAGGCCCGGGAACGGAACAGCCGCAGCGGCAACATCGGGTCCGGCGTCCGCAGTTCCCAGCCGATCAGGCCGGCCAGCAGCGCGGCGCCGCCGATGAGCGCGGACAGCACACCTGCGGAGGTCCAGCCGTCGTCGGCCCCGTGCACGACGCCCCACACGATGGCGAGCACGCCGCCCGCCGACAGCAGCAGGCCCACCGGATCGAGGCGGCGGCTGCCACCGTGCGATTCGGCCAGCACCCGCGCCGCGAACGGCAACACCAGCAGGCCGATGGGCACGTTCAGCCAGAAGATCCACTGCCAGCTCAGCCCGTCCACCACCGCGCCGCCGATGAGCGGCCCGAGCGCGACGCCGAGACCGGCGATCCCACCCCAGATGCCGATGGCCGCATTGCGCATCCGCTCCGGAACGGCTGCCGACAGCAAGGTCAGCGACAGCGGCATCACGCCCGCCGCGCCGAAGCCCTGCACCGCGCGTGCGGCGATCAGCATGCCCGGCTCGGTCGCCAGGGCGCAGGCGGCGGACGCCAGCGTGAACAGGGCGATGCCGAGCAGGAAGATCCTGCGCCTGCCCAGCCGGTCGCCGATGGCGGAGGCGGTGAGCAGCAGCGAGGCGAACGACAGCGTGTACGCGTTGACGAACCACTGCAAGTCGGTGAGCGAAGCACCCAGTTCGGTGCGGATCACCGGCAGTGCGTTCGTCACGACGAGGTTGTCCAGCGTGACCATGAACATCGGGATGCCGACGGCGGCCAGGACGGCGGCGAGCCTGCGCCCGCCGATGGTCGGCGCGGGCGCCGCCGCGACCGGCGTCGCGGCGGCGGAGGGAAGAGTTTCGGTCATGTCCAGCCCTTGTTGTAATTGACTGATAACTAATGTCCCGAACAGTATGCATTGACTGATAACATGTCAAGGCGAGCCAGCAGTGGCGAGTTCTCCAGCGACATCGCCAGCCGCGAGAACCGACAGAGATGGAGCACGATGGCGGGAACGACCAGGACCAGAATGACCGCGACCGAACGGGGCGAGCAGGTATTGTGCGCGGCCGTCTCGGCCTTCGCCGAGTCCGGTTACGCCGCCACCCGGACCGACGAGATCGCCAGGCGCGCGGGCGTTTCGCAGCCGTACGTGATCCGGCTCTTCGGCACCAAGCAGCACCTCTTCCGCGCCGCGATGCACCGCGTATGCGACCGGATCGAGGACATCTTCCGGACGTCACGCAATGCCGCGCCGCCCGACGCGAGCCCCGACGAGGCCCTGACCGCCCTCGCCAACGGCTATTCGGTGTTCCTGGCGGAACGAGAACTGCTCCAGGTGCTGCTGCACGGCTTCGCGGCCAGCGCCGACCCCGAGATCGGCGACGAGGTCAGGGAGCGGTTCGGCGCGATCTACCAGCTGATCCGGGAACTGACCGGAGCACCCGCGACCGAGGCCCGGCGGTTCCTCGCCACCGGCATGCTGCTGACGGTGATGAGCGCGATGCGGGTCGCCGGGCCGGAGTCGGTGCCCGCGGCGTGGGCGGCGGAGATCATGCAGGACCTGAGCAAGTACGGCGATTGACCATTAGACGCCGTAGCGGACGCGGGAGTTCGCGTAGAGGCAGATCGCGGCCGCGGTCGCCAGATTCAGGCTTTCGGCGCGGCCGCGAATGGGGATGCGGACGCGGTGGTCGGCGCGGCGCGCGACGGCGGGATCCAGGCCGTGCGCCTCGTTCCCGAACAGCCACGCGACGGGGCGGGTGAACAGTTCGTCGGCGTCGTCGAGGTCGACTTCACCGTTCGCCGCGGTCGCCAGGATCGTGATGCCCGCCGCCGCGATCGACTCCAGCGTCTCGCCGACGTCCCGGTGCCGCGCGATCGGCACGTGGAAGATGCTGCCCGCGCTGGCCCGCACGCATTTGCCGTTGTGCGGGTCGACGGTGTCGCCCGCCAGCACCACGCCGTCGGCGCCGACGGAATCGGCGACCCGCACCAGCGTCCCCGCATTGCCGGGCTCGGCCATCTCGACGGGAACGGCCAGAATCCGCGGGCTCGCGTCGAGGATGTGCGCCAACGGCACGTCGATCAGATCGCAGACCGCTATCAAGCCGGGCGCGGTGACGGTCTCGCTCAGATGCTGCGCCGCGCGGTCGCTCACCAGCGTGGTGCGAACGCCCGTGGCGGCCGCTGCGGCGATCAGCGCGTGGTCGCGTTCGGCGGCCGCTCGCGAATAGAACAGCTCGTGCACCCGTGCCGTCTCCAGCGCGGCGGCGACCGCGTTGGCGCCCTCGGCGAGGAACCGGCCCGTCTTGCGACGCTGCGCGCCGCGCTGGAGTTTGACGGCGGCGACGACACGAGGGTTGCGCCAGTCTATGAAGTCAGCTTCCACAGCGATCCGCCGAAGGCCGACTCGACAGAACGACCCGCGGAGTGCGCTCGTTGAGCGCTTCCACGGGTCGTTCCGACAGTTGTCCGTGTCCGGGTATCAATCGGCGTCCGGATCAGGCGGCCGGGGCGTTGACATCCTGGGGCAGGGCGGCCTTGGCGACCGCGACGAGACCGGCGAACGCCTCGGCGTCCGACACCGCGAGCTCGGCGAGAATCTTGCGGTCCACCTCGACACCCGCGGCCTTCAGGCCCTGGATGAAGCGGTTGTAGGTGATGTCGTTGATCCGCGCCGCGGCGTTGATCCGGGCGATCCACAGCTTGCGGAAGTCACCCTTGCGCGCCCGGCGGTCCCGGTACGCGTAGGCGAGCGAGTGCAGCTGCTGCTCCTTGGCCTTGCGGTACAGCCGCGAGCGCTGGCCGCGGTAGCCCTTGGAGGCCTCGAGAATGGAACGGCGCTTCTTCTGCGCGTTGACGGCCCTTTTGACGCGTGCCACTGGTCAGTCCTGTTCGATGTGGGGGCGCGGGGCGGCGCCCGGAAATGGGTCGGGAATGGCGCCGGACAGGGTCCGGTCGCGGTGTGCCGGCTGGTCTGCGCGGCGGCGCGATCAGATACCGAGCAGCTTCTTCACGCGACGGACGTCGGCGGCCGCGACGACCTCCACGCCGTCCAGACGACGAGTCCGGCGGGTGGGCTTGTGCTCGAACAGGTGGCGACGGTTCGCCTGCTGGCGAAGCAGCTTGCCTTTACCGGACACCTTGAATCGCTTCGAGGCGCCGCTGTGGCTCTTCATCTTCGGCATGGATTCCTCTATCTGTCGTCCGGCGGCCCCGTGGGACCGCCGGTGTTCTGATCGGTGTTACTGCGGGCCGGCCGTCTCGGCCTGCTCCGCGGCGGGCTGACCGGCCGGTGCGGCGCTGGGCGCCGGGCGCTGCGCGGACTCCTGCTGCGCCTTCACCCGCGTCTTCGCACCCTTGTGGGGGGCGAGGACCATGGTCATGTTGCGACCGTCCTGCTTGGCCGAGGTTTCCACGAAACCGAGGTCGGCGACGTCGGACGCCAGCCGCTGCAGCAGCCGGAAACCGAGTTCGGGCCGGGACTGCTCACGGCCGCGGAACATGATGGTCACCTTGACCTTGGACCCGGCCTCGAGGAAGCGAACGACGTTCCGCTTCTTGGTCTCGTAGTCGTGGTCATCGATCTTCGGACGGAGCTTCTGCTCCTTGATCACCGTCTGCTGCTGGTTCTTCCGAGACTCGCGCGCCTTCTGCGCCGTCTCGTACTTGAACTTGCCGTAGTCCATGATCTTGCAGACCGGCGGACGGGCATCGGGTGCCACCTCGACCAGATCGAGGTCGGCTTCGAGGGCGACGCGTAATGCATCCTCAACACGCACGATCCCAACCTGCTCGCCGCCAGGTCCGATGAGACGGACCTCGGGAACACGGATGCGATCGTTGATGCGGGTCTCAGTGCTGATGGGGCCTCCTAGGTCAAGCGGTGTCGTCAGACGACCGCACGCAATAACTGCAACCCCTGTTCAACACGAAGGCCCCGGCGCGGTATTCCGCGACACGGGGCCCGATGTCGACCGATCGCCGATCACGAGCGAACTCGCATCGACCCTCGTGCGGCGGCTCTCCTGCGAGAACCCCGGCACGAGGAACCCGCCCTCGCGGGGCGGGTGACCGGACCGTCGACCGTACGATCACTCGTCGGAAACGGTGGGAGTCGGGCTCCACTTATCAGCCCCGGGCAAGCCCCGGGGCGGTCGTCAGCGGCCAGTCTAACATTCCGTTCGGCTATCGCCGAATCGGGACGAATCCGGAGGAAAACCGCTTGCCCGGCCGTATCGCGCGTGCCACGCTCCCCCGGTGCGCGAACCACGCCGTGACCTGCTGCGCTGGCAGTTCGACCTGACCTGGTCGCTCGCCGGCATCCATCTCGACGCGCTGGCGCCCGAGGATTTCCTCTGGGAACCTGCCGGGCTCACCTGGACCGTGCGCCCCGACGCGGACGGCGTGTGGCGACCGGACTGGGCCGACACCGAACCAGACCCCGTGCCGGTCCCCACGATCGGCTGGCTCACCTGGCACATCGGCTGGTGGTGGGGCACGGCCATCGACCACGCCGAGGGGCTGACGCCACCCGCACGCGAGGACGTGCATTGGCCCGGCGACGGCGCCGCGGCCATCGCCTGCCTGCGCGACCTCGGCACGGAGTGGGAGCGTGTGCTCGACGGACTGACCGGATCCGACTTGGATCGCCCCACCGCGTATCCGTGGCCCGCCGACGCCGGATTGACCCTCGCGCATCTGGCGGGCTGGGTGAACGCGGAGCTGATGAAGAACATCACGGAGATCGGCCACCTCCGGATGCTGCGGGCGGCGTCGCTAGCCTGAAGGGCATGACTGACGAGCTCGACACCTCCGTACGCGAACTGGCCGACATCCCCGCGGTCGAGGTGATCAGCCGCGCCGCCGTGATGCTGATGAGCTCCGCGGCGGAGAAACTCGGGCTGGCAGAGGAGGATCCGGACGCCAGTCCGCGCCGCGACCTGGACGAGGCGCGGCGCGTGATCACCGCGCTGGCCGGACTGGTGACGGCGTCGGTGGAGTACCTGGGTCCGCACGCGGGGCCGATCCGCGAGGGTCTGCAATCGCTGCAGCGCGCCTTCCGCGAGTCGTCCGCCCATCCCGACGAGCCGGGCAAAGGTCCGGGCGAGAAATACACCGGCCCGGTCTACTGACGCGAAGCGGAGCCGACTCCCGGCCCAGGGAGGAAAGCCACCCGGCCGCCGCGACGCGAAAATCACGGCGCGGGGCGGGAATTCTGGACGAATCACACTCTGCCGCCCCGAAGTTTAGGAAAATTCCCAGAGGGTAGGGCACAGTGAGGCCATGGCTACTCGGATTCTTCTCGCTCCCGGATTCTGGCTCGGTGCATGGGCGTGGGACGAGGTCGCCCCTGATCTGCGCCAGCGCGGCAACGAGGTAACAGCGCTCACGCTGCCCGGCCTGGACGCGGCGGACCCAGACCGGCTGTCGGCGACCCTGGAAGCCCAGGCCCAGGCCGTCATCGACGCGGTGCCCCCGGGTGAAACCGTCGTTCTGGTCGCGCATTCCGGCGGCGCGGCACCCGCCTATCTGGCCATCGACCGCGCACCCGAGCTGTTCCGCCGCGCGATCTACGTCGACAGCGCGCCGCTGCCGAACGGCTTCGTCATCAACTCCGCGCTCGACATCGCGGCGCGCGAATGGACCCTGCCGGAATGGTCCGAGCTGGAGGCTGAGGGCAGCAGCCTGGCCGGACTGGACGAGGCGGCCTTGGCGCGCTTCCGCGAGCGCGCCGTGTCCGAGCCGGTGTCCATCGCCGCGGCACCGCTGCGTTTGAGCGATTCACCCGCGCGCCGGGCCGTCCCCACCACCGTGATCTGCAGCACCATGACCGCCGAGCTGGTCAAGAAGCTGCGGGACAACGGCGAAGCCGCGATCTTCGCCGAGCTGGGCCGCATCGATGCCGAGTACGTCGACCTGCCGACCGGTCACTGGCCGATGTGGTCCAAGCCGAAAGAACTCGCGGAGCTCATCGATGCGATCGCAAATCGCTGACATCGCCTGCTGACATCATCGACGGGGCGACACCTTCAGCCGCCCCGCCAGCGACGAAACGCGGCGCGACCCGAGCGAATCGGGACCCCGCCGCGCCGACGACAGGTCAGCCGACCACCGCCGCCTTCTTCGTCACCCGCTTCGTGGCCTTGGCCGCGGCGGCCTTCTTCGCCGGGGCCTTCTTCGCGACTTTCGGCGCGGGCGGCTGGTCCAGCACGTCCCGGAGGAACTGGCCGGTGTAGCTTCCCGCGACCGCCGCGACATCTTCCGGCGTGCCCTCGGCCACCACGGTGCCGCCGCCGGATCCGCCCTCCGGACCCATATCGATCACCCAGTCGGAGGTCTTGATGACGTCCAGGTTGTGTTCGATGACGATCACCGTGTTGCCCTTGTCCACCAGCCCGTTGATCACGGCCAGCAGCTTGCGGATGTCCTCGAAGTGCAGGCCGGTGGTCGGCTCGTCGAGGATGTACACCGTGCGTCCGGTGGACCGCTTCTGCAGTTCGGCGGCCAGCTTCACGCGCTGCGCCTCGCCGCCGGACAGGGTCGGCGCGCTCTGACCAAGGCGCACGTAGCCGAGCCCGACGTCCACCAGGGTCTTGAGATAGCGGTAGATCGAGGTGACCGGCTCGAAGAACGCCGCGGCCTCCTCGATGGACATGTCCAGCACCTCGGCGATGGTCTTGCCCTTGTAGTGCACCTCGAGGGTTTCCCGGTTGTAGCGGGCGCCGTGGCAGACCTCACACGGGACGTACACGTCCGGCAGGAAGTTCATCTCGATCTTCAGCGTGCCGTCGCCGGAGCACGCCTCGCAGCGGCCGCCCTTGACGTTGAACGAGAATCGGCCGGGCTGGTAACCGCGGACCTTCGCCTCGGTGGTGGCCGCGAACAGCGTGCGGATCTTGTCGAAGACGCCCGTGTAGGTGGCCGGGTTCGACCGCGGCGTGCGGCCGATCGGCGACTGGTCCACCTGCACCAGCTTGTCCAGGTGGTCGAGCCCGTTGACCCGGGTGTGCCTGCCCGGCACCTGCCGCGCGCCGTTGAGCCGGTTCGCCAGCACCGTCGCCAGGATGTCGTTCACCAGCGTCGACTTTCCCGATCCCGATACGCCGGTCACCGCGGTGAGCACGCCGAGCGGGAAGCTGACGTCGATGCCCTCGAGATTGTGCTCGCTCGCACCGACCACGGTGAGCTGCCGCTTCTTGCTGACCGGCCGGCGCACCAGCGGAACCTCGATGCGCTCGCGGCCGGAAAGGTACGCGCCGGTGAGGGAATTCGGATCGGTGAGCAGTTCCTCGTAGGGCCCGCTGTGCACCACCGTGCCGCCGTGCTCGCCGGCGTACGGGCCGATGTCGACCACCCAGTCGGAGGCGCGGATGGTGTCCTCGTCGTGCTCGACCACGATCAGCGTGTTGCCCAGATTGCGCAGGCGCGTGAGGGTTTCGATGAGCCTGCGGTTGTCCCGCTGGTGCAAGCCGATGGACGGCTCGTCGAGCACGTACAGCACGCCGACCAGGCCGGAGCCGATCTGGGTGGCGAGCCGGATGCGCTGCGCCTCGCCACCGGAGAGGGTGGCGGCCGCGCGGGAGAGCGACAGGTACTCCAAGCCGACGTCGAGCAGGAAGCCCAGTCGCGCCTGCACCTCTTTGAGCACCTGCCCGGCGATGGCGGTCTCGCGCTCGCCCAGGGTCAGCGAGTTCAGGAACCGGGCGCAATCGCCGATGGACAGGTCGCTGACGTCGGCGATGGATTTCTTGTCGCCATCGGCGGCGATGGTGACCGCGAGGATCTCCGGCCGCAGCCGGGCGCCGTTGCAGACCGGGCACGGGATGTCGCGCATGTACCCGTCGTAGTGCTCTTTCATCTGCTCGGACTCGGTGTTCTCCATGCGCCGCTGCAAGAACGGCATCACGCCCTCGAAGTCCGCGTAGTACGAGCGTTTGCGGCCGTAGCGGTTGGTGTAGGAGACGTGCACCTGGTCGGCGCTGCCCTCCAGCACCGCCTTGCGCGCCTTGAGCGGGAGGTCCTGCCACGGGGTGTCCATCGAGAAACCGATGGAATCGGCGAGGCCGGACAGCAGCCTGGTGAAGTACTCGGCAGTCTGCCCGCGCGACCACGGGGCGATCGCGCCCTCGTTCAGGCTCAGCGCCGGGTCGGGCACCACCAGGTCCGGGTCGACCTCCTTGCGGATGCCGAGGCCGGTGCAGTCCGGGCAGGCGCCATAGGGCGAGTTGAACGAGAACGAGCGCGGCTCCAGGTCCTCGATGTCGAGCGGGTGCCCGTTCGGGCAGGCCAGGCGCTCGGAGAAGCGGCGCTCCCGGTCGTGCGCGTGCTCGTCGCGGTCCACGAAATCGAGCACGACGATGCCGTCGGCCAGCCGCAACGCGGTCTCGATCGAGTCGGTGAGGCGCTGCTTGGAGGTCGGCTTGACCGCGAGGCGATCGACCACGACCTCGACGTCGTGCTTCTCCTGCTTCTTCAGCTTCGGCGGATCGGTGAGCGGATACACCACGCCGTCGACCCGCACGCGGGAGTAGCCCTGCGTGTTCAGCTGGTCGAACAGGTCGACGAACTCGCCCTTGCGGGTGCGCACGACCGGGGCGAGCACCTGGAAGCGGATGCCCTCCTCCATGGCCAGCACCTGGTCGACGATCTGCTGTGGCGTCTGCTTGGCGATCAGCTCGCCGCACACCGGGCAGTGCGGGGTGCCCGCGCGCGCGTAGAGCAGGCGCAGGTAGTCGTACACCTCGGTGATGGTGCCCACGGTGGAGCGGGGGTTGCGGTTGGTGGACTTCTGGTCGATCGACACCGCGGGCGACAGACCCTCGATGAAGTCGACGTCGGGCTTGTCCATCTGACCGAGGAACTGGCGCGCGTAGGCCGACAGCGACTCGACGTAGCGCCGCTGCCCTTCCGCGAAGATCGTGTCGAAGGCCAGACTCGACTTGCCCGAGCCGGACAGACCGGTGAACACGATGAGACTGTCGCGGGGCAGGTCGAGGTCGACCCCCTTCAGGTTGTGCTCCCGAGCTCCGCGCACAGTGAGGCGTTCCGCCACAGGCCGTCCCTTCTCCTTCGTGTTCGACGTCCGGACATACCCCCGGCCGCCATGCTAGGCATCGGCACCGACAAGTTTCACCGACCGCCCGCCACCTCGATGAATGGCGGGAACCTTCGGCCGGAGATCACGGATGGGGGCCGGAAACGGGCCAGGACGCCTTCGTAGCATCGCCCTCCCGGCAACACTGGTCAACAGCACGACGCGGACAGTCATTCCGCCGGGTGGTCGCGCGGTGCACAGGGCGGGCCCCGCCAGCCCGACTCGGGGCTATCGACCGCACCCCACATGGTGTGCAGCTGCCGCGACTCCGGGGCAAGCGCGCGGACAGCCGACTAGACTGAGCGGGCTCTGCGCACCCCCGGCCTCCGGAAACATCTATGACGGACGTCACTACCAGCCTCCCGGCTACGGTGCTCGACACCTTGCGCGCCATCGTGCGGACCGCCGCACGCCTGGTCGACGCACGCTACGGCGCGCTCGGCGTGCGCGGGCACGACCGGCAGCTGGTCGAATTCATCCACGAGGGCATCGACGAGGTGACCAGGGCGCGGATCGGCCGACTGCCCGAGGGGCACGGTGTGCTGGGGCTGCTGTTCGTGCAACCGGAGCCGATCCGGCTGGCGGATCTGTCGAAACATCCGGCGTCGGTGGGGTTCCCGCCCCGGCATCCGCCGATGGGGAGCTTTCTCGGCGTCCCGGTGCGGATCGGCGAGGAGATCTTCGGCAACCTGTACCTGACCGAAAAGGCGGGCGGGCAACCGTTCACCGACGACGACGAGTCGACCGTGCTGGCGCTGGCCGCCGCGGCGGGCATCGCGATCGAGAACGCCAGGCTGTACGAATCCGCGCGGACCAGGCAGGCATGGATCACGGCGACCCGCGACATCGCGACCGAGTTCCTCGCGGGCACCACGCCGGATCTGGTCCTCGCGCAGGTGGTCGCCCGTGCTCGCGCGCTGACCGGCTCGCATCAGGCGTTGCTCGCCGTGGTGGCGCCGGGAACGCCGCCCGAGGAGGCCACCGAACTCCTCGTGGCGCAATGGTTCGGCCCCGGCGCCGGCCCGCCACGGGTCCGCATCGCCGACACCGCCACCGGCAAGTCGCTCTCCGAACGCGCGGTGGTGCAGGTGACCGACGCCGGGTCCGTCGATCTGGGCGCACCGATCGGGCCCGCGGGGCCCGCGCTGATCCTGCCGCTGCGCACGGCCGACCTCGTGCTCGGCGTGCTGATCCTCGCGCGTCCACCCGCCCGCGGTCCCTACACCGACGACCTGATCGAACTGACCGCGGCCTTCACCGACCAAGCGGCGCTGGCCATGCAGTTGGCCGAGACCCAGCGCAGGATGCGCGACCTCGACGTACTCGCCGACCGCGACCGCATCGCGCGCGATCTGCACGACCATGTCATCCAGCGGCTGTTCGCGGTCGGCCTCGGGCTGCGCGCCACCGCGGCCCACACCGAGGATCCACAAGTGCGGCAACGACTTTCGGCCGAGATGGACGGTCTGCAGGAGGTGGTGCAGGAGATCCGCACGTCGATCTTCGACCTGCACGGCGGCGACCCCCTGCGGCGGCGGCTGGAAGACGCGATCCGTCAGCAGACCGCGGACGCCGCCTTCCGGACCAGCGTGCGGTTCTCCGGACCGCTGTCGGTGGTGGGCGACGCGCTCGCCGATCACGCCGAAGCCGTGGTGCGCGAATCGGTCAGCAACGCGGTGCGTCACTCCGGCGGGAACCGGCTGTCCGTCGAGATCGCCGTCGGTGACGAATTGACCGTCCTCGTCGAGGACAACGGCGCGGGCATGCCCGCGGACGTGACGCGCAGCGGCCTGGCCAATCTCGCGCATCGCGCGCATCTGTCGGACGGCCGCTGCACCGTGGAACGCGCCGCGAACGGCGGCACCAGGGTCCGCTGGTCCGCGCCGCTGGCCTAGCGCGTCAGGCGGGAACGACGAGCGCGAGGTCGTCGTCGTAACGCCGGTACAGCAGCCCGCCGCGGCCGGTGTCCGGGTCGGTGTAGAACAAGAACGGCAATCCCTTGCGGCAGAGCATGTTCGCGGCGTCGCCCGGGTTGAGGCGCGGGGCCGGTTCCGCGTCGACGACGATCGGGACCGAGCCCACGATCACCTGCGGCGACCAGTCCGGCGGGCACGTCGCGCGCTGCCGGATGAGGCGCACACCCTCGGCCGCCCAGTGCACCACGGCGTCCTCGCCGGTCTCCACGTCGGTGAACAGGTGGGCGTCGTAGTCCATCGCGTCCAGCACGGCGACCGCCTCAGCGGGCGTGCAGGTCTGCGGGGTGCAGAGTTTCCTGCGGACGATCCCCCTCGGTTCGCCGACCAGAGCCAGCGGAGGGCGCGCCGGGTCGGGCCAGATCCGTGACTCCCGCGCGGCCAGGCGGGCCAGCTGACGGTCGAGGCGTTCGACCGCGAACGTGACCGCGAAGCCGCGCGGCCCGGTGACCTGGACCCGCGTGGTGATGTCCCGGCCGCGGACGTCGACCTGCGCCACCGTCGGCTGTTCCGGGTCGGGCGGCGCGGTCAGGCGCGCCCGGGCGGCCGCGTCGAGGTGATGTCTGCGCAGCACGCGGCCGATCGCCCGCACGGTCCGGGTCACGTCCGTGTCCGGCACGGGCCCACGGGTGGTCACAGCCACTTCCGGTTCCGCCGCCGTCGCCCACTGTTCCGACGTGAATCGCCGCCCCGAGGAAACCATCTGTCACGCCCCACTTTCCAGATCGATCCAGTCCGCCCCTATGCCACCACCGCAAAAGTGCCGCGAACAGGGCCGAAAGTCACCATCGGCGAATTCCGCTGGCGCACTCCCGGATCCAGCCCTCGTGAATACACAACACCATGCACCATCGTACGGACCGCGATCAGCGCAATCCACCCCCGCGCTGGCGCGCTCGGCGTCCACGGGAACGCGCTGTCGTCGACCTGGCCGAAGCGGCTACGACAACGGCGATCCGACGAACGACCTGCGGCGCGCGGAGGGAGGCCGCACTCGCCGGTGAGCAAACCCGCCCAGAGAGTCTCCCGATCCAGCCGTATCCGACGATCGCGCCGATCCCGGCAATCGTCATCTGATCTTGATACGGCGGTGAGTTTTCTCGGAATGGAATGGGTAGCCGTATTCGGGTCGACGCCCGGCGGTATCGCTCCTCCACCGGCCCCTGGCCGACCGAGCGGGCGTCCACACCGGGACACAGTCGGTTGTGTAATGCACGCCGGATCGAACGCGAAATAATGCCAGTACTGTGATCAGAGCAAAAGCGTGGTCAGTGTGATCTTGTCCACGTCGATACCACAATAATCCCGTGTTCCAATGGCCATAATGGGGTCGATGATCGGGGGTTCGAGTGGGTGATGACAAGCTAGCCGCCGCGGTCGACGCCGCCGAACAGCTGGCCGCGCGCTACCGCTCCCTGGTCGAGCACACCCCCGACGGGATCTGTGTGCACGAGGGCGGGATGGTCGTCTACGTCAATCCCGCTACCGTCCGGCTGCTGGCCGCCGAGAGCGCCGAACAGGTGGTGGGCCGGCCGCTGACCGACTTCGTCCATCCGGCCTCGGTCCCCACGATGCTCGACCGCATCGGCGCACTCACAGTCGCGGGCGCCGCCTCCGTTCCGACCGAGGTGACGCTGATGCGGCTGGACGGCGAGACCGTCCCCGTCGAAACGGTGTCGGTGTTGACCGCGTGGCACGACCGGCTCGCCTACCAGGTGGTCATCCACGACCTGACCGCCCAGCGGCACGCCGAGGCCGCGCAGCGCAAGGCCGAGCACTACTTCACCACGGTGGTCTCCCAGCTGGAGGAGGGTGTCGTGGTGATCGATCCGGAGGGGCGGATCGAGTCGATGAACCCGGCGGCCAAACGCATCTTCGGCACCGAGGGACCCGACCGGCACGTGATCGGCCGCACCATCCAGTCGCTGCCGCTGGTGCTGCTGGACGCCAACGCTCAGCCGCTGCCGCCGAGCCGCCACCCCGTCGCACGCACCCTCGCCACGGGCGAGACCATCACCGGCTACGTCTTCGGCGTCGACCGCGTCGACGGCCAGCGCCGCTGGCTGTCGGGCAGCAGCCGCCTGCTCAATCCCGGCGACGCGCGTTCCTCGGCGGTCTCGTCCTTCGCCGACATCACCGAATTCCGCGCCAGCAGGCGGCAACTGGAGTACCAGGCCACGCACGATTCGCTGACCGGCCTGGCGAACCGCTCCTTGATCCTGTCCCAGCTGGCCGCCGCGCTGGCCAGCACCGAGGAGCTGCTGCCGGTGTCCACCGTGCTGTTCATCGACCTGGACGGGTTCAAGGCGATCAACGACACGCTCGGGCACGCCATCGGCGACACCGTGCTGCAGATCGTCGCGCAGCGGCTGCAACGCGCGCTGCGCGGTGACGACATCGTCGGCAGGCTCGGCGGTGACGAGTTCCTCGTGCTGTTGTCCGGCGTCACCCGGCGGGTCGACATCGACGCGCTGGTGGCCCGCCTGCGTTCCACCATGGCCGAGCCGATCATCGCCCGCGGGCACCGCATCCAGGTGAACGCCTCGATCGGGGTCACCGAGCTCAGCGCGGGCGACCGGCGCACCCCGGAGGCCGTGCTGCACGACGCGGACCTCGCGATGTACCGCGCGAAACCAGCGGGACACCGGGACGGCGCCGCCACCTCGGTCCGCCGGCCGAACACCACCCACGCCTCCTGACGGGTCGACGCATGATCATCGAACACGCCCTGCTGCCCGTTCGCCCGGAGTCGGCCGCCGACTTCGAGGCCGCCTTCGCCGCGGCGCGGCCGATCATCGCGAGCATGCCCGGTTTCCGGTCGCTGTCGCTGTCCCGGGGCATCGAGTCGCCGGGCAGCTACCTGCTGCGGGTGGAGTGGGACCACCTCGACGATCACGTCGTCGGATTCCGCGGATCCCCGGAATACCAGCGCTGGAAGGACCTCTTGCATCACTTCTACGACCCGTTCCCGGTGGTCGAGCACTTCACGCCGGTGACGCTCGCCGTGCCGGATGACCAGGCCGCCAGCTCGCCGTCACGAGGGTGACCTGCGATTACGGCGAGCCCTCCGCAACCCCAGTAGACTCGACAACTCTGCTTTCCGAGCGTTCACCTGCCCGGCCGGGTAGCGTGCTCGCGGCTCTTCGCGGTGACAAGGAGTTCCGTTTTGCCCGACCTCACTCAGGACCGTGCCGCCGATGCCGGCACCCCCGAGCGGACCCGCGAGACCGAACAGGAACAGGCCTACCTGTCGGTGCTGTACGACCGGCTGGACGAGATGCGCGCCTACGCGCGCAACCGGCTGCGCACGGTGCTGCTGGAGACCGGCGGCACCCCGCAGGCCCGCAGCGAACGAGAGTCCTTCACCCAGCTCTACACCGAGGACCTGGCGAAATACGACGCCGCCGAGCACGGGCTGTGCTTCGGCCGCATCGACCTCGACGGTGACCAGGAGGAGTACCGCTACATCGGCAGGCTCGGCATCCTGGACGAGAAGGACGACTACGAGTCCCTGCTGCTGGACTGGCGCGCCCCGCTGGCCCGGCCGTTCTACCTGGCCACCACCGCTGCCCCGGACGGCGTGACCCGCCGCAGGCACATCCGCTCGCGCAACCGCACGGTGACCGCGATCAACGACGAATACCTCGACCTGGAGGCCGCGCGACGAGCCGGGGTCACCGCGGGCGACGGCGGTGTCGGCAGCGAGAGCGCGTTGCTGGCCGCGCTCAACGCCGCACGCACCGGCCACATGAACGACATCGTCGAGACGATCCAGCACGAGCAGGACGCGATCATCCGCTCCGAGCACAAGAGCGTGCTCGTCGTGCAGGGCGGGCCGGGCACCGGCAAGACCGCCGTCGCGCTGCACCGCGCCGCCTACCTGCTCTACACCTACCGCCAGCAGCTGGCCAAGAGCGGCGTGCTGATCATCGGGCCGAACGCCACCTTCCTGGACTACATCGGGCAAGTGCTCCCCTCACTCGGCGAGACGGGAGTCCTGCTGTCCACCATCGGCGACCTCTATCCGGGCGTTCGGGCGACCCGCGAGGACTCCCTGCGCGCGGGCGAGATCAAGGGTTCGCTGGCGATACTCGACGTGCTCAAGCAGGCGGTGCGCGACCGTCAGGAGGTGCCTGCCGAACCGATCCGGCTGAGCTTCGACGGGTATCCGGTGGTACTGGACCGCAAGATCGTCACCAAGGCTCGTGGCCGCGCCCGGTCCTCGCGCCGCCCGCACAATCTGGCCCGGCCGATCTTCGCGGCCTCGGTGATCGACGCGCTGACCGACCAGCTCGCGAGCACCATGGGCGCCGATCTCTCCGGAGGTCCCAGCCTGCTCAGTTCGGCCGACCTCACCGAGATCCGGGACGAGATGCGCGCCGACCCGCAGATCCAGGCCGCCATCAGCGAGCTGTGGCCGATTCTGTCGCCGCAGGACGTCCTCGCCGACCTGCTCGCCGACCCCAAGCGGCTGGAGCGGGCCGCGAGCTCACTGGACCCGGCCGACCGCGCCGAACTGCTGCGCCCGGACAACGGCGAGTTCAGCGCCGCCGACGCGCCGCTGCTGGACGAGCTCGCCGAATTGCTCGGCGTGGACGACACCGAGGAGCGCGAGCGCGCCCGTCGCCGCTGGCGCGCCCAGATCGCCGAGGCGCAGGACGCGCTGGACATCCTGACCGGCTCCGCACCGCAGGATCTCGAAGACGAGCTCGACCCCGAGATCCTCATGGCCTACGACCTGATCGACGCGAGCCAGCTGGCCGAACGCCAGGACGTGCGCACCCGGCAGACCACCGCGGAGCGCGCCGCGGGCGACCGCACCTGGACCTACGGGCACGTCATCGTGGACGAGGCGCAGGAATTGTCGGAGATGGCCTGGCGCATGGTGATGCGGCGCATCCCGAACCGGTGGGTCACCGTGGTCGGCGACGTCGCGCAGACCGGCGACCCCGCGGGCACGTCCTCGTGGCAGCGGATGCTGGAACCCTACGTCGCCGCCCGGTGGAAGCTGACCGAGCTGACCGTCAACTACCGCACCCCCGCCGAAATCATGGACGTCGCCGCCGACGTCCTCGCCGCGATCGATCCCACCGCGTCCGCGCCGCGGTCGGTCCGCGAGACCGGCGTCGCGCCCCGCGCCTACCGGGTCGCTCCCGGCGACGTGCACGCGCAGGTCGCTCGGCTCGTCGCCGCCGAGACCGGACCGGGCACCACGGCGGTGATCGCGCCGCACGCGCTGGTGGCGGAGCTGAGCGACCTCGCGGGCGAGTCGGTGCGGGTGCTGACCGTGCACGAGGTGAAGGGCCTGGAGTTCGACGCGGTCTACCTGGTCGAGCCGCAGAGCATTCTCGGCGAATCGCCGCGCGGGCTCAACGATCTGTACGTCGCGCTCACCCGCGCGACCCAGCGGCTGGGTGTGGTGCACAGCGGCGAGTTGCCGGATGTGCTCGACCGGTTGCGCTGACAGCACTGCCCATGGACGACGAAAGGTCCGGTATCGCATCGCGATTCGCGACCGACACCGGACCTCGTCAGCAGTTCGGCCGCGGTCGGGCCTGCTTTGCATCGCGGGTGCCCGGCGTCCGCCGGGCTGCGAGCCTGGATTCCGATTCGATCCGGGAGTACTCCCGCTGACTCCGTGAACCTCAGCGCACGGTGTGCACGATCAGCACGTCCGAACGCGACTTGCGCGCCACGTCGGAGGGCACCGAACCGAGCAGCCGGCCGGTCAGCGTGTTCAGACCCCGGTTGCCGACCACGAGCAGATCGGCCTCTACCTCCTTGACCAGCGACAGCAGCGACTCCACCGGCTCACCGACCACGGCGCGCTCGATGATGTCGGCCGCGCCCGCCGCGATGGCCTTGTCGCGCGCGATGCGCAGGATCTCGTTGGTCGGCGCGGAACCGCGGACCTGGTAGGCCTCCTCCTTGAGCACATCTGCGGCGGCGGCGATATCGCGATCGTCGGTCGGGTAGTACGCGCAGGCGACGATCAGCGTCGCGCCGGAGACGCCGGCCAGAGCGCCGGCCTTCTCGACGGCGACATATGATGAGTCCGAGCCATCGGTACCGACGACAATGGTCCGGTAGGCGGTCATTCTCTCCTCCAACTATGCGGTGGGTCGGGTGCCGCGCGGGGGATCTCCCGGCCAGGTCGGGGCGGCGGCGCGGCGACTGGGGTCGACCATAGCGGCAAACCGACCGGAAATATCCGAAATCGCAAGACATCACACTTGGGGTGTTCGACGATTCCCGCCACCGATTCGCCGGAGAATGCCGGAATGGCCCGACCAACCAGCACGGACCCAATTTCGGTGAAGTAAACCTGTGATGTGCCACAACGGAATCGAAGGCGACTGCGCCCCTGGGATATTCGTCACAGGACCGGGCACATCACACACGAATCGGCCCGCCCACGGCCGTGTGAATCACGCACCGGGACGGGCCGACCGAGCTCGGCTACCGCGCCGCTACGGCCACTGCCGATAGTTGGCCCAGAATATGCCGAGAATCGCTCCGATGATGTCCATGTCTTCCTCTTCCCGCGATAAAGGACGTGCAATATTAGCGCGCCGACCGGGCTAGAGGTCGAAAAGCGGCCCGGTGATGGTCAATCCGAGTTCCTCCACGTGCGCGAAGAAGGCGAACAGCATCAGGGCGGCGCCCGCCAGGGCGAGATCCTTGTTGAACTGGACCATCTCTTGCTGCTGGGCTTGCGGATCGGTCTCCTTCCAGAACGCGTGCATCAGGAAGGCGGTCGGCAGCAACATGACCACCAGCAGCAGCGACCCCAGATCGGCCCACACCCCGAGCAACACACTCAGGCCGCCGAGCGCCAGCAGCACACCCGAGGCGAGCACGGCGTACTTCGGCATGGGCACGCCACGGCTCTGCGTGTACCCCGCCATCGCCCCGGTCTGGGTGAAGTGCCCGAACGCGGAGCTCAGGAACAGCACCACGAACAGCACCCGCCCGATCAACACCACGACATCCATCTGCGGCTCCTCGTTGGCTGTCCAGCAACTACGTCCTGGTCGGCATGACCTTCGCGGTGACCTCGTCGCGGGATCGTAGCGAATGTTTGGCATATTCCAGGGGTGCCATACCCACTTCCGCGGTGAACTCACGCGAGAAGTGCGCCTGGTCGAAATAGCCCAGTTCCGCGGCCAGCGCGGCGAGATCTTCGGTCCGGCCCTTGGCCAGCAGATCGGCGCCGTCCTGCAGCCGATAACGCCGCAGCACCCATTTCGGACCCGCCCCGACGTATCGGCGGAACATGCGCTGCAGCGTGCGAGCGGGCACGCCGAAGCGGTCGGCGATCTGGTCGACCCTGGTCAATTCCTGGTCGGCGGCCATGGCGTCGACGATGCGCAGCACCAGCCGGTAGGTCGGATCGTCGACCACGGGCCTGCCCGTGAGGTACTCCTCGACGACGGCGCGGCGCCGCTCGTCGGTGGCGGCGTCGAGCACCCGCTCGGTCAAACCGGCCGCATCGGGCATGACGTCGGTGATGGCGACGACGCGGTCGCGAAAGGAGCCGACGTGGAGCCCGGTGAACGCGCCGAAACCACCTGCCCGGAAGCGGATACCGAATGTCTCCCCGACTCCGCTGAGTTCGCGAATGAATTTGGTGGTGCGCACACCGTTGACGAATCCACCGGTGTGCGTGGCGGATCGCTCGAAGGTGACATTCACGCTCGGATAGGACAGCACCTCGGCGCGATACGGCGGTCTGCCGCGCAGATCCCAGCGCACCGCCCAGTACCACTCGACGTAGCGATCCACCGCCTTGCTCGGCGGCAAACGATGCAACGAGCGATGCTCGGCCTGCTCGGCCGGATGCAGAATGCCTTTGGTGTCGGTGGGCGCCACTGGATTACGCGACAGCCGCGGTCCGGCGGATTCGGCATTACTCGGCACGGTGTCGCTTTCTTACAAGACCCCCGGACCACGATCGACAAAAGTTGTGGTCATGACGAACACAGTGAATCCCATCGCCGACGGCTACCACTCGATCACCTGCTTTCTCGCTGTCGGTGACGGCAACAAAGCCATTGATTTCTACACCGCCGTCTTCGGGGCCGAGGTGCTCAGTCGCAACGACCTGCCCGACGGCCAGCCCGCGCACGCGGAGCTGAAGATCGGCGATTCGACCCTGCAACTGGGAATGCCGATCCCGGACAACGGCGTGCTCGCCCCGAACGGCGAGTGGGTGCACACCTCGATCGTGCACTACTGCCCCGATGTCGACGCGGTTGTGCGGCGCGCGATCGAGCACGGCGCACGCAGCGTCGAAGAACCGCAGACGTTCGTGACCGGCGATCGCTACGGCGTGATCATCGATCCGTTCGGCCACCGCTGGGCGGTGCTCACCAAGGTCGAGGACGTCTCGCGCGAGGAAGCCGAGCGCCGCGTCAACGAATGGCTGGCCACCCAGGCCTGACGGCCCCGCTGCCTCCGCGGCTGGGCGGTGCCCGGTCCGCGGAGGCAGAGCGTCGAAAGTCGACGCCAAGTCCACCTCATGCGGCAGCGCCGCCAGGGTGCGCCGGTTTCCGACGCTCAGCACGGTGACGACCTGGCGACGTACCGCACCAAGCCGCCCGAGCACAGCGAGGCGCCGCACCGAGGACGGCGCGTGGAACACAGTGCGACTCAACTCAATCCGGCGGCGTCCATGCCGCGCAATTCCTTCTTCAGGTCCGCGATCTCGTCGCGCAACCGGCCGGCGAGTTCGAACTGCAACTCCCTGGCCGCGTTCATCATCTGATCGGTGAGCTCTTTGACGAGATCGGCGAGTTCGGCTCGCGGCATCGACTTGACGTCGCGACCTTCGTAGACGCCCGTGCTGACCGCCCGGCCCGGCTCACCCTGGGCGCGCCTGCCGCGGCTGACATTGCGGCCGGAGCCGCCGACCTCCACCTCGGTCTCGTCGGCCTCTCGATACACCTGGTCGAGGATGTCGGCGATCTTCTTGCGCAACGGCTTCGGATCGATGCCCATCTCCTCGTTGTAGGCGATCTGCTTCGCCCGGCGGCGTTCGGTCTCGTCGATGGCGTACCGCATGGAGTCGGTGATCTTGTCCGCGTACATGTGCACTTCGCCGGAGACGTTGCGCGCGGCGCGTCCGATGGTCTGGATCAGCGCCGTGGTGCTGCGCAGGAACCCCTCCTTGTCCGCGTCGAGAATCGCCACCAGCGACACCTCGGGCAGGTCGAGGCCCTCGCGCAGCAGGTTGATGCCCACCAGCACGTCGTATTCGCCCAGGCGCAACTGCCGCAGCAATTCGACGCGGCGCAGGGTGTCGATCTCCGAGTGCAGATAGCGCACCCGGATCCCGAGCCCGAGCAGATAGTCGGTGAGATCCTCGGCCATCTTCTTCGTGAGCGTGGTGACCAGCACCCGTTCGTCGCGCTCGGTGCGCTCGCGGATCTCGTGGATCAGGTCGTCGATCTGGCCCTTGGTCGGCTTGACCACCACCTTCGGATCGACCAGGCCGGTCGGCCGGATGACCTGCTCGACCACCTCGCCGCCGGTCTGCCCGAGCTCGTACGGGCCCGGCGTGGCCGACAGGTAGACCGTCTGACCGATCCGGTCGGCGAACTCCTCCCAGGTGAGCGGCCGGTTGTCCACCGCGGACGGCAGGCGGAACCCGTACTCCACCAGGTTGCGTTTGCGGGACATGTCGCCCTCGTACATGCCGCCGATCTGCGGGACGGTGTTGTGCGACTCGTCGATGACGAGCAGGAAATCCTCCGGGAAGTAGTCCAGCAGCGTGGCGGGGGCCGAACCGGCCGGGCGGCCGTCGATGTGCCGCGAATAGTTCTCGATGCCGGAGCAGAACCCGACCTGCCGGATCATCTCCAGGTCGTACTGGGTGCGCATGCGCAGGCGCTGCGCCTCGAGCAATTTGCCCTGACGCTCGAGTTCGGCGAGCCGCTCGTCGAGCTCGGCCTCGATATCGCGCACCGCGCGCTCCATCCGCTCCGGCCCGGCCACGTAGTGGGTGGCCGGGAAGATCCGCAGCGTGTCGACCTGGCGGACCACGTCGCCGGTGAGCGGGTGCAGGTAGTACAGCGCCTCGATCTCGTCACCGAAGAACTCGATGCGGACCGCGAGTTCCTCGTAGGACGGAATGATCTCCACGGTGTCGCCGCGCACCCGGAACGAGCCCCGGGTGAACGCCATGTCGTTGCGGGTGTACTGCACGTCGACCAGCAGCCGCAGCAGCGCGTCCCGGTCGATCTCGGTGCCCACCTCCAACTGCACCGACCGGTCCAGGTACGACTGCGGCGTGCCGAGGCCGTAGATGCACGACACCGACGCGACCACCACCACGTCGCGCCGGGACAGCAGGCTGGAGGTCGCCGAATGGCGCAGCCGCTCGACGTCGTCGTTGATCGAGCTGTCCTTCTCGATGTAGGTGTCGGTCTGGGCGATGTACGCCTCGGGTTGGTAGTAGTCGTAGTACGAGACGAAGTACTCGACGGCGTTGTTCGGCAGCATCTCGCGCAGTTCGTTGGCCAGCTGGGCGGCCAGCGTCTTGTTCGGCGCCATCACCAGCGTCGGCCGCTGCAGCCGCTCGATCAGCCAGGCCGTGGTGGCCGATTTGCCGGTGCCGGTGGCGCCGAGCAGCACCACGTCGCGCTCCCCCGCCTTGATCCTGCGCTCCAGCTCATCGATCGCGGCGGGCTGGTCACCGGCCGGCTGATGTTCGCTGACCACCTCGAACCGGCCGCCGACGCGCTGGATCTCGCCGACCGGGCGGAACTCCGAGTGCGCGAGCGGCTGCTCGGCGGCCCTGTCCTCGTAGCCCTCCGCCGGAATCTCGGTTGCGAATGCCATGTTCACCAGCCTAGGCCGAGCCACCGACAGATTCCGACGGCGGCGAATCCCCTGATCCGGTGACGCGGTCTGGCCGCGTTTGCGGGCGCTCGCGCGGGGGTGTCCGAAGCGACATTTCCGGCCGCCGACCTCGCGTCGGACAACGGCGACGGCGGTGTTCTCACAGCTGTCCTCGGACCCATCGGCGCATTCGGTTACATGTCCGAAATGTCCGTTGCGGCAACAGGTTTCGTGTTCGAGAACACTTTATCCGGAACCGCGCGCACGACCTCCCCCGGGTGTAACCTGACGTGGTTGTTCTGATGTTGAAGGATGAACCATGAGCGAGCGAAGCGAGCGAATCATCAACACAGCGCGCACCGCGCATGACGGAGCCGAGCGGAGCGAGGTGCAGTCATGAGCGGTCTGATTCCCTTGCTTGTCGCCGCACCCGCCGTCACCGGCCTCGCCGGATACGTCGCCAGAGATCTCCGCACCATGGTTCCCGCTATGGCCGGTGCCGCCACGGCCGCGCCACCGGGGCCCGCCGAGCCGACCACGCCGCCGCCGCACCGGCCGCGGGTGGAGTACTTCAATCTCGCCGAGCTCACCAATACCGACGCCAAGGGATTCGTCCGGCCGGTCGAACGGTTCCATGTCGAGCCGTGGGGTCTGTACATGGCGCGCGCGGTCGGCGGACCCGATTCGCACTATCTGGAGTCCTGGCTGCTGCCGGAGCTCTCGCTGCGCGTCACGGTCGCGCGACGCAACCCCGCACATCACCGAGACCCCGGTTATCGCCTGGACATCGGCGAGTTCAGCCGCATCGGCCCCAAGCGCTGGAAGTCGGTGGACCACTATCTGGACATCGTCGTGCGCCGCGGCCGCCCCGCCGAACTCCTCGGCGTCGACGAGTTGCTGGCCGCGCACGCCGCCGGGCTGGTCGACACGGTCCAGGCGCATCGAGCCGTCGAACGCGCCACGACGGTACTGGACGGACTGGCGGCGCACGACCACAGCGTCGAGGACTGGCTCGGCACGCGCGGCATCACGCTCACCTGGATGTAGCCAGCCGATTACCGCGTCCGGCTCGACGCGGTCGGGGCGGCGGTAGATTCTTGATGCATGACGCAGGCACCTTCCGTCGACGTGCACCGGCCCAAAGTCGAGTACTTCAATATCGCGGACCTGACCAATACGGACCCGAAGGGCTTCGTACGCCCGGTCGAGCGATACCACGTCGAGCCGTGGGGTCTGTACATGGCGCGCACCTCGGATCATCCGCAGTTCCACTACATCGAGTCCTGGCTGCTGCCGAAGCTGTTCCTGCGCGCGACCGTGTTCCACTACCTCCCCGCCCATCGGCGCGACCAGGACTACTACCTCGACGTCGGGGAATTCACCGTGGTCGCGCCGAAGAAGTGGAAGTCCGTCGACCACTATCTCGACATCGTCGTGCGCTCCTCGCGGGAAACCCAGCTCCTCGACGTCGACGAGCTGTTCGCCGCGCACGCCGCCGGACTGGTCACGCTCGCCGAGGCCGAGGCCGCCGTGCAGCACGCGACCGCCGCCATCGATGGCATCGCCGCCAACGGCCACACCTTCGAGGGCTGGATGGAGTCCATGGACATCGACCTGACCTGGATGTAAGCGCTCGGTCGCGGGAATTCGAGGGCTCCTTCCGACCGCCCCGCCCAGTTGCTACACGCTAGCGGTCCCGCCAAGCCAGGGCCCGCGGATAGGCGGCGTCGAACCACGGCTCCTTGACCGCGAGATAGGCCGAGGTCGCCTCCGCACCGCCCAACCCCGCGGCCTTGGCCTCGCCTTCCCGTTTCACCGCGACATATTCCGCGCGAGCGGCGGCGTCGGCGCGCAGCCAGTCCCGCAGCAGCAGGGCGTACTGCTGACCGGGCGAGCCCTCGGCCCGCACGTGCACGTTGGCCAACCGCCCCGGGTCGGCGTTCTGGTGGAATCGCTTGGACCACAGCACGGTGTCGACACCCGCGGGGTCCTGCGGCGTCGGCTTGGGATTGTCCTGGGTGGTCTCCGGCCGAACCGGGAATCCGGCGGCGCCGAGCGCATCCCGCAGGCCGTCGGCCGCGGCCAGGTCGGGGACCGTGATCTGCAGATCGATCACGTCCTTGGCGGGCAGCCCCGGCACCGAGGTCGAGCCGATGTGGTCGATCCGGGACGCGGCGGCGCCGCAGGCTACCCACAATCGGGCGATCAGCCGCTGCGCCTGCGCGGGCCAGTCCGGGTTCGCGGGCACGATCCGCACCTCGCCGCGTCGTGCGGCGGTCCCCGTCCGCAAGTTGTGCTCGAACGGCACCAGCCGCCGGGCCCACAGCCGGCGCACCTCGGCCTCGACCTCGCCGGGCGCGCCACTGTTGTCCAGCAACACGTCGGCAACGGCTCGGCGTTGCTCGTCGGTGGCCTGTGCCGAAATACGCGCTCGGGCATCGGCTTCGGCGATACCGCGAAATTCTACGAGGCGGCGGATACGCGTTTCGGCGTCGACATCCACAACCAGAACGAGATTCATCAGTGGTGCGAGACCGTTTTCCACCAAGAGCGGAATATCCTGCACGACAATCGCGTCCGGCGGCGCCGCGGCGATCAATTCCGCGGTGCGCTTTCCGACCAATGGGTGGGTAATCGAATTCAGTTTCGCGCGTGCGGCGTCGTCACCGAATGCCTTGGCCGCCAGCGCCGGACGGTCGAGACTTCCGTCCGCGGCGAGAATATCGGCGCCGAACGCCTCGGCCAGCGCCGCGAGGCCCTCGGTGCCCGGCGCGACCACCTCCCTGGCGAGCAGATCGGAGTCGATGACCACCGCGCCGAGGTCCGCGAGGACCCTGGCCACCGTCGACTTGCCCGCTCCCATGCCTCCGGTGAGGCCGATTCGTAACATTCGCCCAGTCTCGCATCCGGCCGGGGCGCTCGCCCGCGCCGCCCCGATCCCGAGCGCCGACCGCGTGGCGTGCGATGTACGGGCATGCCGACGGGCGCCCATGGACGGCGATCAGCCCTATTACCCAATGCGGTCGCGCATTCCACCACTTCTGCCGCCGTTTGCCCGATCCGTGACTACGCCGAGACCGATTCGCAACAATTCCGGAGGTTTCCGGTTCGACGAGCCGAGTTTCCGACACGCCGAGGCAATTACTCGCGGAAAATACTTTGGCGGGCACTTTCGTTCGGCTAATCTTCGCCGTGGCGATCCAGGCCGACACCAGCAAAGTAAAGGAACAACATTGGGCACCAGAATCAACCAGACGGGTCGCCACCGCCTGGGTATGGCGGGGCGAGTGCACTGCATTCGGATCCCTGCTGTGGCGGCGGCGCTCGCGGAGCACCGTCGTTCTTGGTTCACCGCGTTCATCAGTCCCGCGCGGCACAGTTTCGCCGCCACGCGGAAGCGCGCGACCGCACCCGCGGTCCGTTGGGTACCTGCAACAGCCAGCTGAACCCCCGATGTCGAAGTGGCCCAGCCTCTCGCCAAGGCTGGGCCACTCTGCTGTGCGCCCCCGCGTCGCGATATGCCGAACGTCGCAGGTCACACGTGGTACTCGAACTAGATGAACCGGGGCATGCGCTCAGGGCGCGGCAGGAGACCGGCAGTCGCAGTTCGTGGTGTGCGTCGAGGCGACATCACGCGAGAAGCGAGGTCGTACGGGGTATCGGCTCGGTGGACGAAGATGCCTCGGAGCGCACCGAAGACCGCCTGCCGCCGTCGCGGCAGTGTGCGTACAAATGCACGATCACGCTCATGCGGCTGCGGTAAGCCCAGCGGATTACCTCTTCTCGATGATTTCCACGCTGGTGGTCCACAAATCCTCGCCTTTGGCGATGTCATAGGACTCGGCGGAGGACTTGATCTCCCGCCGACCGGAGAAATATCGCCCGGTGGTCCCGGCCAATTCGGGTGCCAGCACGAGTCGTGCCAGTGCGGCGGCCGAACGGCGCGGGGTATGAACATTGATTCCCGGGACGATCGTCAGCGCGGGAAGGAGATAGCGCCAGGCCCAGCCTTGGATTCCGTGATAATCCCGGCCGAGCCCGGTACCCGGCATGAGACCCGGATCGAAAGCGTTCACGGTAACGGCGGGCGGGACGGTCCGCGTGTCGAGTTTTCGGGCGAATTGGTAGGTCGCCAGAACGTTGCAGAGCTTGGACGTGGTGTACCGGCGACGACCGGCCGAGCCAGGGGCTACCGTCTCGGAATCGTCCGGATAAGCCAGGTCCCACGCCGTTGTATAGACCGGCGCGGGCATGCCGGTGGGTTTGGCCGGGTCGTGGGTGTCGCTGGCGACGAATACGATTCGTCCAGGCGTGGCCAGTGCGGGCAGAAGTTCGCGGACCAGCAGGAAATGCGCGAGGTGGTTGACCGCGAAGGTCTGCTCGATGCCGTCGACGGTGCGCAGGGTGCCGGAAACGATCTGGGTGCCCGCGTTGCAGACGATCGCGTCCAGCGGCGGAAGCCCCACCTCGCCGAACCCGCGGGCGAAGCCGCGCACGGCGGACAGCGAGGCCAAATCCAGGGGCATTCCCACGGCCCGGTCACCGAGTCGTGCCGCGGCCGTGTCCACCGCGTCGGCGCCGCGGCCGGTGATGACGACGACCCGATCCGGGTCTCCCCGCAGAATCGCTTCGGCGGTCCGGAAGCCAAGGCTGCCCGTGCCACCGGTGATCAACACTGTTCGCCGGGCGCTCATGACCGGCCCTGCCCTGTCCGGTCTTTCGTGTGCTGGGCCCGAGCGATCGCGGCGGGCGCGAGGGCATGCAGCGCGGTGACGAGATCGCCGTACATGGTCGACAAGTCCGCTTCGCCGGGCTCGAGCTGGGTCGCGAAGAAACAGCCGTCGGAGAAGGCGACGGCGAACCGCGCCAGTTCGTCGGCCGCGGCGCGCGCGACTTCGGGCTCGACCGCGTCCGCCAGCATCGCGGCGATCGCCTCGGCGAAGTACCCGCGCGCACGCTCGCGCACCTGCACGACCAACTCGCCCGCGACCTGGTCCGCGCTGCCCTCCAGCGCGAGCAGATAGAACAGGCGCAGGAAAACCGGATGGCTGGTGACCGCGGCCGCGCCGCGACGCCGGACTTCCTCCGTGCGCTGCTCGACGTCGCCGACCAGGTCGTCCCAGCGCGGCAGCCCCGCGAACCACCGCGCCGCCCCGCGCTCCATCACCGCGGCGAGCAACCCTTCCTTGCTGCCGAAATGCCAGTACAGCGAGGTGGCCGCGACGCCGACCTGCTTGCAGATCGCCGACACCGAGGTGCCCGCGTAGCCGCGTTCGCTCATCAACCGCTCCGCCGCATCGAGAAATTGCTCCCTCGACGCCGCGGCGCTTCTGTCCACCTCGACCGACTTCTCCGCCATGCCGCTACTGTAAGGATCGTTACATACAGAATCAAGCCCGTGCGAGTAGCCCACGGCCCCGGCATGCTCCCCCTGTTTCGGTTGTCGTCCACCGGCAGTTACCTCACAATGCCGCCAGGCCCACCGGTCGCTCACACAGCCATCGTGGAGGGGATTCGCCGCGGCGGATTCGGCAGTCCCAAAGCGGCGTGGAGACGGAACACCGGATGACGGCAGCGCGGCCGCACGACGGCTCGCGCGAACAGGCACCCCGATACCGCCGCGACGATCAGCGTTCCCCAGCGCCGCAACGAGATAGGCGGCGCTGACCTACAGCCCGAGGGAGCGGATCAGGTCTACCATCTCGGCGTGGAAAAGCTTTGCGGGAGCTTGTGATTGGGGCCGCAGATGGCCGTACACCTCGAGCGCGATCAAGCCGTGCATCCGGCCCCACATGCGCAACGCGAGAGCGAGCGCGTCCGGAGGCAGCGCCGGAAATTCTGACCGGACGTGCTCGGCCAGGTCCGCGTCGAAGTCCGACCACGCACACGCGCCGATGGTCTGTCGCTGCGCGGCATGCGGCCAGGCAGCCGCCGCGAGACCCACCAAGCCGGTGCAGGCGCGCAATTCGGCCGCCGCGGCGGGGCCGCCGGGTGGCGGCTGATAACCCGGAACCGGGTCGCCGTAGATGAGCCGGAATTCGGCTGGGCGCTCGACCGCCCAGTCACGCACCGCTTCTCCCCACGCCACGATGCGCCCGGCCGGGTCTTCGGCGGGCACGGCGTCGCGCGCCGCTTCGAGGCGGTCGACCAGTGCGGTGTAGACGTCGGAGATGAGCGTGGAGATCAAGTCGTCGCGGGTGGCGTAGTAGCCGTAGACGGCGCCCGCCGTCATGCCCATCTCCCGCGCGATGGCGCGCAACGAGATCGCGTCGGGTCCGCCCTCGGCGAGCAGACGCATGGCGATCGTCTTGATGTCCGCGAGGGTCTGCGCCCGCAGACGTTCCCGGCGACTTCGCACGATCTCGGCCACGGTTGACACTCTACAGCGTTTGGCTACTATCGGCCGTGTCGTTACTGAACGGCGTGTAGTAACTGAACGATGTTTAGGAGTGCTTGTGCATATCGGGGTTTTCGGGGCGACCGGCGTCATCGGTTCGCGGGTCGTCACCGAAGCATTGCAGCGGGGGCATCGGGTCACCGCCTTCACGCGCGACGCCGCGCGGATCCCCGCCGAACGGGGACAGGAGACGTGGGAGGTGGCCGACTGGCTGAATGCCGACAGCATCGCCGCCGCCATCGCGGATCTCGATGTCGTCGTGAGCGCGGTGAACGCGGGACACGGCATCCCGGACACCATCGCCAACGCAAGCAATTTCGTAGTCGGCGCGCAGGCGATGGTGGCCGCGCTCAACCGGCACCCGCGGGTGCGCCTGATCGCGGTGGGCGGCGCGGGCAGCCTGGAGGTCGCCCCCGGGGTGCAACTGCTCGACACCGGCGACGATTTCACCCGCATACTCACCGAGGCGTTGGACGTACCGGCGGAATACGCCGAAGTGGTGCGCGCACTGCGCGACGCCTTGAACGTCTATCGCCAGTCCAATCGCAACTGGACCTACCTCAGCCCGTCGTCCGGCCGGATCAATCCCGGCGCGCGCACCGGTCGCTTCCGCATCGGAGGCGACCAACTGCTCGTCGGCGGCGCGGACATCTCCGCGGAGGACGTGGCCCTGGCTCTCCTCGACGAAGTCGAGCAACCCCGATTCATCCAGCGCCGCTTCACCGTCGGCTACTGAGAAAGGACGCACTGATCATGGAACTCGGACTCACCGGGCGCACCGCCGTCGTCACCGGCGCGGGGCGCGGCATCGGCCTGGCGATCACCCGGACGCTGGCGGCGGAGGGCATGCGGGTCGTCGGCGCCGCACGCACGATCACCGACGAGTTGCGCGCCACGGGCGCCGACGTCGTCTCGGCCGATCTGGGCACCGCGGAGGGCGCCCGAACGCTCGTCGAGGCGGCGGTCACCACGCTGGGCGGCATCGACGTACTGGTCAACAACGTGGGCGGCGCGGAGTTCAACGCGCTCGCCGGATTCCTCGATATAGATGACGACACCTGGCGGCGCACATTGGATCTGAACTTCTTCAGTACCGTGCGGGTGACCAGGGCTGCGCTGCCGAGCCTGCTCGAGCGCCGCGGCACGGTGATCAACGTGTCCTCGATCGTCGGGCGCGCACCGGGCGCCGCGGTCGCCGACTACGGCGTGGCCAAGGCGGCGGTGACGGCGTTGAGCAAGGTGCTGGCCGAGCAGTTCGGCCCACTCGGTGTGCGAGTGAACACCGTGTCGCCCGGGCCCGTGCGGACCGCGTTCTGGGCATCCCCAGACGGGCCGGGCGGAAAGATCGCCGCCGCCAACGGAACCGACGTGGCGGAGTTCCTCCCTCGGCTTCCCGCCGCCGTCGGCATGACCACCGGACGCCTGATCGAGGCCGAGGAGATCGCGGCCCAGGTCGCCTTCCTGGCCTCCGACCACGCTCGCAGCGTCGTCGGCGCCGACCTGATCGTCGACGGCGGCGCGTTGAAAACCGTCTGATCGCCAGGCTCGGTGTCGCGCTCGCGGCACCGATTTCTGTCGGACCCCTCCGGCACAATAGAACGCGTCGGACGTCGCTCTGGTTGCCACGCAAAGTAATCCGCAACCTGAGAGATAGGGGGCACTATGCCCGAGGTCCATGCTTCGACGCCCGACCGCCTGGCCGCGGACCACGAAGAACTCGTGGCCTTCGCGGTGGAGATCGAGCGACACCGGTCTCTGTTGCGCCCCGCGGCGGAGGACTATCGGTGGCGCGTCGCCCAGCGGGTCGAGCACTTGGACCCGTCCGAGCGGGAGCCGTGGCTGCGGCAGGCGGAGCAGTTCATCGAATCGCTGATGATCGACCCGATCCGGCACAGCACGCTGGATCTGGACGCGTACCGCGCCATCCGGGACGGCATGCCCGTGCGATTCGACGCTGAGCGCCGGACATACGTCCTGCGCGCTCCGCAGCGGGATCCGCTGGAGATCCGGCCCGGATTGGCGGAGCATCGGCTGGGCGTCATCGCCCGGCTGGCCACGCTCGGGTTGCGGCTCGAGCAAATCCAGGTCGTCGCGCTCACCACGGCCCAAATGGTGGCGCCGCACGAAGCGGCACAACCGCCTGCCGAAGCGCCCCAAGTCCGTCGCGGTACCACGAAACCCTGGCGGCATGAGCACACCGCCAGGCACTGATGGAAAGACGACTGCGCCCCAACCGGAATCCCGGTTGGGGCGCAGTCGTTCGGCTTTGCCGATCAGGCGTTGCCGGAGAGCTTCTCCCGCAGGGCGGCGAGCTGGGCGTCGCTGGCGAGCGAACCGCCGGCGGGCTCGGCCTGGTTGGCGGAGGACTGCGCACCGCTCTCGGAGGAGTAGTTCGACGCGCCGCCGCCGTTCGCGGCCTCGGCCGCGGCGTCGGCCGCCATCTTCTCCATCTGCGCGGTGTGCATCTTGTGGCGACGCTCCGCCTCGGCGTAGCGGGACTCCCACTCCTCGCGCTGCTTCTCGTAGCCCTCGAGCCATTCGTTGGTCTCGGGGTCGAAGCCCTCGGGGAAGATGTAGTTGCCCTGCTCGTCGTAGCTGTCGGCCATGCCGTACTTCGACGGGTCGAACTCGGCGTGGTAGTCCTCGTTGGCCTGCTTGAGGCTCAGCGAGATCCGGCGGCGCTCCAGGTCGATGTCGATGACCTTGACCATCGCGTCGTCGCCGACCGCGACGACCTGGTCCGGGACCTCGACGTGGCGCTCGGCCAGCTCGGAGATGTGCACCAGGCCCTCGATGCCCTCCTCGACGCGAACGAACGCGCCGAACGGAACGAGCTTGGTGACCTTGCCCGGCACGATCTGGCCGATCGCGTGGGTGCGGGCGAACTGCCGCCACGGGTCTTCCTGGGTCGCCTTGAGCGACAGCGAGACGCGCTCGCGGTCCAGATCGACGTCGAGCACCTCGACGGTGACCTCGTTGCCGACCTCGACGACCTCGGACGGGTGGTCGATGTGCTTCCAGGACAGCTCGGAGACGTGCACCAGACCGTCGACGCCGCCCAGGTCGACGAACGCGCCGAAGTTGACGATCGAGGAGACCACACCCTTGCGGACCTGGCCCTTCTGCAGCTGGTGCAGGAACTCGCTGCGGACCTCGGACTGGGTCTGCTCCAGCCAGGCGCGCCGCGACAGCACGACGTTGTTGCGGTTCTTGTCCAGCTCGATGATCTTGGCTTCGATCTCCTTGCCGACGTACGGCTGCAGATCGCGCACCCGGCGCATCTCGACGAGCGAGGCGGGCAGGAAGCCGCGCAGGCCGATGTCGAGGATCAGGCCGCCCTTGACGACCTCGATGACGGTGCCGCGGACGGCCTCGTCCTTCTCCTTGAGCTCCTCGATGGTGCCCCACGCACGCTCGTACTGCGCCCGCTTCTTCGACAGGATCAGGCGGCCTTCCTTGTCCTCCTTGGTGAGAACAAGCGCCTCGACCTCATCGCCCACGGAAACGACCTCGTTGGGGTCGACATCGTGCTTGATGGAGAGTTCGCGGGAGGGGATGACGCCTTCGGTCTTGTAACCGATGTCGAGCAGGACCTCGTCGCGATCGACCTTGACGATGGTTCCTTCGACGATGTCGCCGTCGTTGAAGTACTTGATCGTGGCGTCGATGGCGGCGAGGAAATCCTCGGCGGAGCCGATGTCGTTGACGGCTACCTGCGGCGAGGTGACGGTGGTGGGCATGTGTCGGTTTGCTCCGGACGGATTGTGGTCGGTTGCGGACATTGGAACTTTCGGTACGCTGCGATCTCACCGCGAGGTGTGAAGACGGACACTTAGGAACGTACCGCACGCAACGCGCGTGAAACTCAGCACGGGTTGAACTCCGGTACGGTTGTACGGAAGACACTCGCGCGTTCAGCGTACGCGACCTTGGTCCGGCCGGGCAAACCGGTCGGGCCGCCACGCCGATAGTCTGATCGGCGTGTCGGAAGATCACCACGCGCAAGCAAACGCACTGCTCGGAACGGCGGGCACGACCCGTACCCGGATCGGATCGGCGGCCAGCAGGCTGGCCAGCCGACGCTGGTGGGATGCCGACGCCGCGGAGTACCACAGGACGCACGCGGAGTTCCTCGGCGTCGATTCCCCCGGCGGCGAGTTCGTGTGGTGCCCGGAGGGCGTGCACGAGGGCGACTGGCGGCTGCTCGGCGACGTCGCGGGCAAAGTGGTCCTGGAGATCGGCTGCGGCTCGGCGCCCTGCTCGCGCTGGCTGGCCGGGCAGGGCGCGCGGCCGGTAGGGCTGGACCTGTCGCACGGGATGCTGGAGCGGGGACAGGCCGTCATGGCCCGCGGCGGCCCGCGGGTGCCGCTGGTGCAGGCGGACGCGGAGGCCCTTCCGTTCGCCGACGCGTCGTTCGACCTGGCTTGTTCGGCGTTCGGCGCGGTGCCGTTCGTCGCCGACTCGGCGCTGGTGATGCGCGAGGTGGCGCGGGTGCTGCGGCCGGGCGGACGGTGGGTGTTCTCGGTGAATCACCCGATGCGCTGGATCTTCCCGGACGATCCCGGCCCGGCGGGCCTGACCGCCACCATCCCCTACTTCGACCGCACCCCCTATGTCGAGGTGGACGACGCGGGCGTGCCCACCTACGTCGAGCACCACCGGACCATCGGCGACCGGGTGCGGGAGATCGTCGCGGCGGGACTGGTGGTGGAGGACATCGTCGAGCCGGAGTGGCCGGAATGGCTCGACCGCGAATGGGGCCAGTGGAGCCCGCTGCGCGGCGAGCTGTTCCCTGGCACCGCCATCTTCGTGACTAGGAAGCCGTGAGCGAGGAGGGGTGGTGCTCGTCGACCAGTTCGAGGAGGGAGACCTCGTGGAAGACCAGCATCGCCTGGGCCTGTGCGCTGTCGGTGATCTTGTGCAATGCGTCCCGGAAGGCTTCGGCCGCTGCCGCGGTATCGAAATCCAGGTCGATGAGCACCCGGTTCGGGTTGTGCGTGAACCGCTCCACCCGGCAGGTGCGGGCTCCGGCCTCGGCGCGGAACTGTTCCAGATCGTCGAACATCCTCTTCCAGGTGTCGTAGTCGCGCACGGTGTTGTCGACGTGCACTGTCGTGGTCATCGGACTCCCCTTTCGGTGCGGGCCGCTGGAAGGTTGCTGATAACCAGTCTTCGCGCCGGGAAGGTCCGGCACCAGCCATTTCCGGTCCGGAACGCGCCGCAGCGTCACTCGGTCGCCCCTGCCGACGCCGTTCCCTCACCGGTTTTGGGTGTGCGCCCGGCCTGTGCCAGCGCCAGGCGCAGCGCGTACTCGATCTGGGCATTGATACTGCGCAGGTCGTCGGCCGCCCACTTCGCGATGGCGTCGTGGACGGCCGGGTCCAGGCGTAGCAGCAGTTTCTTCCGCTCAGCCACGGGCCGCCCGCCTCAGGAGTAGAGCGAACCGGCGTTGACGACGGGCTGGGTCGGACGATCACCGCAGAGCACGACGAGCAGATTCGACACCATCGCCGCCTTGCGCTCCTCGTCCAGCTCCACCATGCCCTCCTGGGCCAGCCGCTCCAGCGCCAAGCCGACCATGCCGACCGCGCCCTCGACGATCCGGGTGCGCGCCGCGACCACCTGGGCGGCCTGCTGGCGAACCAGCATGGCCTGGGCGATCTCGGGCGCGTAGGCGAGGTGGGTGATCCTGGCCTCCAGCACCTCGATGCCCGCCATCTCGGTGCGCTCCCGCAGTTCGACGGTGAGTTCCTCGGCGACCTCGGCGCCGTCGCGCAGGCTGGTGCGGCCCGCGTCGTGCGCGTCGTAGGGATGCGTGGTGGCCAGATGGCGGACCGCCGCCTCGGACTGGGTCTCGACGTACTCCTCGTAGTCGTCGACGGCGAAGGCGGCCTTGAAGCTGTCCACCACCCGGTAGACCACCACGGCGGCGATCTCCACCGGGTTGCCGTCGGCGTCGTTGACCTTGAGCTTCTGGGTCTCGAAGTTGCGCACGCGCAGCGAGATGCTCTTGCGGTCGGTCAACGGGAGCACCGAGAAGAACCCCGGCTCGCTCACCGATCCGACGTAGCGGCCGAAGAACTGCACCACCTTGGCCTCGTTCGGGTTCACCACGGTCAGGCCGGTCGCGAGCAACAGCAGGACCACCACGACGACCGTCGCGGCCACCGCACCGCCGATAGCGAGCGCGTTGCCGTCCTTGGCTCCCGCGACGAAACCGAGCGCCGCGGCGGCGCCGAACGCCACCGTGAGCACGAACCAGCCCAACAGCACCAGGAAGCCGTTGAGGCGGAACGCGGAGCGAAACTGCATGACATCCTCCCAATATCAGAGTGATATCACGAAGATAGCATCTCGCCGTCGCGCCGACCAGGGCGCGACGGCGCGAAGGGCATCAGCGGGCGGGCCGGATATTGCGGTTGAAGCGGAAGAGGTTGCGCGGGTCGTGCTTCGCCTTGAGCGCGGCCAGCCGCGCGTAGGTCTCGGGCCGATATCCCGCGCGGGTCTGCGCCTCGTCGGCCTCCTCGCCGGCGCCGTAGAGGAAATTCAGGCTGTGCCCGAGAGTCCACGGCGCCAGCGCGGCACGGATCGCGGCCCGGGCCGCGTCGTCTTCTGGTGCGGTGATGATCCGCACGATGTACTCGGCCTCGCGATGATCCACCGCGATTCCGGCGTCGCCCGGACGAGCCAACGCCCCGCCGAGATGACGGACGTCGACGACCGCGCCCGCGCCGGACTCCGGACCGGCGGCGGCCAGCAGTGCGGCGGCCGCGTCCTCGGGGAGCGCACCGAGCAGCGCGTTGGTGGCGGCGTAGGCATGCGGGTGGTCGGGGTCGCTGTGGATGGTGTGCGACTCGGTGTAGGGCATCGCGCGCAGGTCGTCTCTCAGCCGCTCGCCGACCGCGCGCAGCGGCGCGACCAGGCGCTCGCCCTCCTCGGCCGGGCCGGTGAAGGCGATCCGAATCGAGGCGACGTACCGCCCGCGCAGCGGCGCGGGCACCTGCGGAATATCCGGGAAGGCGAGCATGGTGACCGTCGAGGTCAGCTCGTCCGGCACGGTCGCGGTCCACCGCCGCCACGCGTCCAGCGCGGGCTCGACCAGCGGTGTGTCGAACACCAACTGCCCGCCGTACACCTCGGTGAGCGGAACCAGCGCGACGTCCAGCGCCGTGACGACGCCGAAGTTGCCTCCGCTACCGAGCACCGCGCCGAACAGCTCGTCGCCGGGCCGCAGCGTGCGCACCCGGCCGTCGGCGGTGACCAGCTCGATCGCCCGGACGTGCTCGGCGGCGTACCCGAACTGCCGGGCGAGCAGCCCGACCCCGCCGCCGAGCAGGTAACCCACCACACCGACCGAGGGCGACGAACCGTTCAGCGGCGCGAGCCCGTGCTCGGCGGCCGCTTCGACCAGCGCGCCCGCGCGCACCCCCGCGCCGATGTGCGCCGTCCGGCTCACCGGATCGATCCGGATGCGGGTCATCCGGCGCGTGCTGATGAGCACTCCCCCGTCGGCCGCGACCGACAGCCCGTGCCCGGTGGCCTGCACGGCGATCGGAAGATCGTGGCGCGCGGCGTATTCCACCGCGGCGCGCACGTCCTCGGCGTGCACCGCGCCGACGATCAGCGCGGGCCGGTGGGTGTAGGCGGTCTGGAAACCGGCGATCTCCGCGTCGTAGTCCGGTTCGCCCGGGCGGAAGACGGGACCGGTGAAGGCGTCGATGTCGATGGTCTGTGCGGTGTTGTTTCCCATGCCTTCGACGATGCTCTACCGCGATCAAGAAGTAAAACAGATAGTTCTTCTGTGATCTAGAATCAACAGTTATGGAATTGCGCCAGCTCCGGTACTTCGTCACGGTCGCGCGGGAGGCCAGCTTCACCCGCGCCGCGGCCCGGCTGCATCTGGCCCAGCCCGGTCTCAGCGCGCAGATCCGGCAACTGGAACGCGAACTCGGCCAGCCGCTACTGGACCGCGGCGGGCGCACGGTGAGGCTCACCGAAGTCGGCGCCGCCGTGCTGCCGCACGCGGAAGAGGCGCTGGCCGCTGCCGAGCGGATCACCCGGACCGTGGACGAGTTCACCGGCCTGCTGCGCGGACAGGTCCGGGTCGGGCTCATCTCCGGCGCGGCGGTCGAGGAATTCGATGTCGCCGCAGTGCTCGCCGATTTCCACGACGACCATCCGCAGGTCGCCATCAGCCTCAGCGAGGACACGTCCGAGCGGATGCTCGCCGCCCTCGGCCGCGGCGAACTGGACATCGCGCTGGTCGGACTGACCGGAGCGGAACTGGATCCCGGCATCGGCATCGACGTGGTGCTGGACACGGCGATAGTGGCAGCGGTCCCGGTGGCGGACGCCGACTACGACGCCGAGATTCCGCTCGCGGCGCTGCGTGATCGTCCGCTGATCTGCCTGCCCCCAGGCACCGGTATTCGCGGCGTATTCCAGCGTGCGTGCGCCGCCGCGGGTTTCGAGCCCAGCATCGCCTACGAGGCGGCGGCGCCCCCGCTGCTGCTGCGACTGGCCGCGCGCGGCCTCGGCGTCGCCGTGGTGCCCGCGCTCACCACACAGGAGGCCGCGGCATTCGGGGTGCGGGCCGTCCGCATCGTCGAGCCGGAACTATGTGGACAGCTCGCACTGGCCTGGCGCACCCATCATCCGAGTAGTCCGGCGGCCAAGGTCCTCCTCGGTCAGCTGCGAATCGCCTTGCGCGCCGCCATGTAAAGGGACGCGCGACACGGCCGCAGGTATCACCCTCAGCCGAACCGCGTGCAACGCCCCTGCCTTGCTCGTTGACACACCTGCTCGGCGGCGGTTCGCGCCGCGCTGCGCCCGGTTCAGAGCAGCCGCGAGAGGAACGCCTTGGTGCGCTCGTGCCGCGGGTTCGCCAGCAATTCGCGGGGCGGCCCCGCCTCCACGACCACACCGCCGTCCATGAAGACCAACTGGTCGGCGACCTCCCGCGCGAAGCCCATCTCGTGGGTGACCACGACCATCGTCATGCCCGACTCCGCGAGTTCGCGCATCACGGTGAGCACCTCGCCGACCAGTTCCGGGTCCAGCGCGGAGGTGGGCTCGTCGAACAGCATGAGCTTCGGGTCCATGGCCAGCGCGCGGGCGATGGCCACGCGCTGCTGCTGGCCGCCGGACAGCTGCGCCGGATAGGCGTTCGCCTTCTCGGCCAAGCCGACGCGGTCCAGCAGTTCTCGCGCCCGGGTCACCGCCTCCGCCTTGCGGACCTTCTTGACCTGGGTGGGCGCCTCGATGACGTTCTCCAGCGCGGTCCGGTGCGGGAACAGGTTGAAGTGCTGGAACACCATGCCGATCTCGCGGCGCTGCTTGGCCGCGTCGCGCGGATGCAGCTCGTAGAGCTTGCCGTTCTTCTCCCGGTAGCCCACCAGTTCGCCGTCGACGTACAGCCTGCCCGCGTTCACCTGTTCGAGGTGGTTGATGCAGCGCAGGAAGGTGGACTTGCCGGAGCCGGACGGCCCGATGACGCACAGCACTTCGCCGCGGCCCACCTCGAGCGAAACGCCTTTGAGCACCTGCAGCGCACCGAAGTTCTTGCACACCCGATCCGCGACGATCATCGACGGAGGCGTGGTCTTTCCGAGATCGGTGCTCATTTCGCCTTCACCACCGCTTGGGCGTCGGCGAGTTCCTGCAGCTGCTTGGCGGTCAGCTGCCGGGAGACGCCGCGCGAGTAATAGCGCTCGAGATAGTACTGCCCGACCATCAGCACGCTGGTGATCGCCAGATACCAGGTGGCGGTGACCAGCAGCAGCGGAATGGGCTGGAAGTTCACCCCGTAGATATCGCGAGCCCGGCCGTAGAGGTCGGTGCTCAACGGGATGGCGGTGACCAGCGCGGTGGTCTTCAGCATGCCGATGAGCTCGTTGCCGGTCGGCGGAATGATCACCCGCATCGCCTGCGGCAGAACCGTCCTGCGCATGGTCTGGCTCCAGGACATACCGAGCGCTATGGACGCTTCCCGCTGCCCTTCACCGACCGAATTGATGCCCGCCCGGACGATCTCGGCCATGTAGGCGGCTTCGTTGAGGCCGAGACCGATCACGGCGAAGGCGAACGCCGCTTGCAGCCCCTGCACGTCGAGTTCGAAGAACTGCGGGCCGAACGGAACGCCGAGGTGGATCTGCCGATACAGCGAGGGGAACAGACCCCAGAACACCAACTGCACGAAGACCGGAGTCCCGCGGAAGATCCACAGGTACACCCACGCCGTGGCCCGCAGGACCGGGTTCGGCGACAGGCGCATCACGGCCAGCACCGTCCCGAGCGCGACGGCCATGGCCATCGCGAGCACGGTCAATTCCAGCGTCACGATGGCGCCGGCGGTGATCCGGCTGTCGAACAGATACTTTCCGTAGGTATCCCAGCGGTAGGCCGGGTTCGTCGCGGCGCCGTAGACGAACAGCGCCACCAGGATCAGAATGATCGCCGCGGCTATCCAGCGACCGGGCCTGCGCAGCGGAACCGCTTTGATCGGCTCCGGTTCCCGCGTCGAGTCCGCCCTGTCGGGCCCGGGATCGCCGGGCGCCGGCCGGGTGTCGTTGTCGGTCATCGATCAGCTCACGGCGCCGTTGATCACGGACTTGGTGATGGCGCCGTCCTGGACACCCCAGTTCCTGGTGATCTCGAGGTACTTACCGCTGTCGATCAGGTGCTGGACCGCCTTCTGCAACACCGCGGCCAGCGGCGCGCCCTTGGGCACCGCCCAGCCGTACGGCGCGGAGTCGAACACCGGGCCCGCGGTCTCGATCTTGCCGTCGCTCTGCTTGATCGCGTACGCGGTCACCGGAGAGTCGGCCGACATGGCGTCGACCTGGCCGAGGACCAGCGCGTTGGTCGCTGCGCTCTGCTCGTCGAACGGCTTGATATCGATGGCGGGCTTGCCCTCGGCGACGCACTTGGCGCTCTTGGCGGGCACCTCGTCGGTGTGTTCCACGGTGGTTGCCTGCACGGCGACCTTCTTGCCGCAGGCGTTCTCCGGGTCGACCGGCTTGCCCTTCTGCTGGGCCCACTGGATGCCCGCGTTGAAGTAGGTGGTGAAGTCGACCTGCTGCTCGCGTTCCTTGGAGTCGGTGATCGAGGACATGCCCACGTCGTAGGTGCCCGCCTGGATCGCGGGGATGATCTTCTCGAAGGCCGACTCGACGTATTCGGCCTTGACGCCGAGCACGGTCGCGACGGCGTCCATCAGGTCCACATCGAAGCCGACGATCCGGCCGCTGGCGTCCTTGTACTCGTTGGGCTGGTAGGGGATGTTCACGCCGACGACGATCTTGCCCGACTGCTTGATCTTGTCGGGGAGTTGCGCGGCGATCTCGTCGACCTTGTCCACCTGCACCTTGGGCACCGAGGGCCCGGACTCCTCGGTGTTCGTGGTACAGCCCGTCAGCACCAGTGCGCCCGCGGCGAGCACGCCCAGTGCGGCCCGCAGGGCGCGCCTGCCGGGAAACGATCGATCAGACACAGCAGTCCTCCACATTTCGACTACACGCAACCCGGGCGTCACCACCCGTTTGGCAATCTAAGCGACCGGCGCGGTTCGCGCTGGGCAGTGCGGAAACAGCGACACGAAGTCGTTGCACGGTGCCCTGGCGTCCACGTGCCGGTACATCGCCGCGACACCCTACCCGCTTGCTCGGTGACCAGCGGCTTTGGGATGCACAGCGCTATCTGCGGTGCACCCTGGCGCACACCTGCTCGGTGAACTCGCTGGTCGAAGCCAGGCCGCCGAGGTCGGCGGTGGCGACGCCCGCCTCGAGCGTCGCGGCGACGGCCCGCTCGATCCGCGCTCCGGCCCGGGCGAACGCCGTCTCCGCGTCCCTGACCGCCAACCACCGCAACAACATCGCCGACGACAGCTGCAGCGCCGCGGGGTTCGCGCGATTGTGCCCGGCCAGTGTGGGGGCGGCGCCGTGCACGGCCTGGGCCATGGCCCTGGTCGCGGAACAGTTCAGCGACGCGGCCAGTCCGAGCGAGCCGCTCAACTCCCCCGCCAGGTCGGACAGGATGTCGCCGAACAGGTTCTCGGTGACCAGCACGTCGTAGTCGGCGGCGGCGCGGACCAGGTGCGCGGCGGCCGCGTCGACGTGCTCGTCGTCGACCTCGACACCCGGATAGGACCGGGCCACCTCGTAGCAGACGTCCCGGAACAGTCCCATGGTCAGCGGCAGCACGTTGGCCTTGTGCACGATGGTCACCCGCCTGCGCCGCGTCTCGGCCAGCCGGAACGCCTGATGCGCGATCCGCTCGCAGGCGGCGCGGGTCACCAGGCCGACGGACATCGCGACATCCGGTGTCGGCCGGAACTCGCCCGTGCCCGCGAACATGTTGCGATCGGCGTAGAAGCCCTCGCTGTTCTCCCGGACGATCACCAGATCGATGTCCGGCGCGGTGGCGTGCACGCCCGGAAACGCCCGCGCGGGACGGATATTGGCGTAGAGGTCGAAGCGTTTGCGGATCGCGCCGCCCGGCGCCACCGCGGCGCGATGCTCGGCGGGATAGGACGCGTTGTCGTGCGGGCCGAGAATCCAGCCGTCCACTCCGTCGAGCGCGTCGAGCGTCCGCTCGGGCAGCGGAGTACCGAATTCGGCGATGGCACGGTGTCCCATCGCCAGCGGCACCCAGTCGACCGGCGCCGCGCCGACCGCCGACAGCGCCTCGTCGACCACCTGCCTGGCGGCGCGCACCACCTCGGGCCCGATGCCGTCACCGTCGATCAGGCCCAGCCGCAGCGCCGCACGGGGTTTGTTCGCGTCGTTCACCGGAACATCCTCCCGCCGCGGCACCCCGACGGCGGAACCGGCCCGCGCAGGCCCCCGATGCGGTTACCTTCGGGGAACCATGGTGCAGTCGGTCGAACTACTCCTCGATGACGCCGCCGACGCGGAGATCCGCCAGCAGTGGCGGCTGCTGGCGGAGGCCGGCGTGTCGAGCCTGGCCGCGCGCACCGACGAGACCAACCGCCCGCACATCACCGCCGCGGTGGCCAAGCAGGTGTGGCCGCGCATCGAGCAGGCGTTGCACGAGCAGGCCTTCGCGCCGATCGCGGTGCGCCTCGGCGGGCTGGCGGTCTTCGGTGCGCGCCGCCTAATCCTGGTGCGGCTGGTGGCGCCGTCGGAGCCGCTGCTGACGCTGCACCGGCGGATCTTCCACACGATCTCCCCCTGCCCCGGCATTCCGGCCAACCTGCGCCCGGACGCCTGGACACCGCACATCACCCTGGCCAGGCGGGTGCCGCCGCAGCTGCTCGGGGAGGCGATCCACGCCGTCGCCCGGGACCGGGATTTTCCGGCGACCGTGCTGGGTATCCGTCGATGGGATGGTGATCAGCGGCGCGAGTGGCCGGTCGGCCGGATCCGCCGTGGAAGATAACCGAGGCAGCCCGCGTTATAGCTGGCACACCGAAACGAGAGGACGTCATGGCCACCCAGACGCTGACCCAGCAGAATTTCGACGAGGTAGTCACCGGGAACGACGTGGTACTCGTCGATTTCTGGGCCGATTGGTGCGGCCCGTGCAAGAGTTTCGCACCGACCTTCGAGGCCTCCTCCGACAAGCACCCCGACGTGGTGCACGGAAAGGTCGACACCGAAGCCGAGCAGGGCCTCGCGGCGGCCGCCAACATCCGTTCGATCCCGACCATCATGGCCTTCCGGGAGGGTGTGCTGGTCTTCGCGCAGCCCGGCGCGCTGCCGCCCGCCGCGCTCGAGGATCTGGTGACCCAGGTCAAGGCGCTGGACATGGACGAGGTGCGCAAGCAGCTCGCTGAACAGCAGGCCGGTCAGCAGTGACCGCGGCGCGGTAAGTTCCCGCGCGACACCGATACGACGCCAGGCCCGGACACGGACGCCCTGCGAGGGGCAGTCCGAGTCCGGGCCTGGCGTGCGTCCGCAGCCGGATGAGACGCGTCGACCGCGGGGTGTTCCGCCTCCCCGCGGTCGACGTTCGCTATCAGGACGCGCCGAGCAGGTTGACGCCCGCGATCATCGCGCGCACGGTCGATTCGGCTCCGTCGTCGGCGATGGCCGCGCCCCAGCCGCGCCTGCCGTCGCATTCGCACTGCACGAAGGTGGCGGTGCCACTCGCGGTGCGCCGCTGGTGGAACTGCAGGATCTCCACCGGGAATCCCTCGTCGTAGAGGGCCGAGGTCATCGCCGCGACCGGGCTGCCGGTGGCGACGACGGTCCGCAGGTGCCCGGCGAACTCGAGGGTGGCGGTGAACTCGGCGGTGCGGCTGCCCGCAGGCGACCAGTCACCGAGGCGGATGGGGCCATTGTGCTCGCAGTAGCGGCGGTGGAACTCCGCCGAGGTGAGGCCGGCGCTTTCGGCCCGCAGGCCCTTGGGAGCGGCGGCATGGAAGGTTTCGGTATCGAGAGACAGGATGGTCATTGAAAGTAGGTCTTCCCGAAGAATGTCGTGCCTGGAGTTGACAGAGGGGACCAGCACTAACAAGTCGAACAGCCCGCAGCGAGGGAGCCGGTCCGGATCAGACCCCGCTACGGCGGGCTACTACGAGGCCTCGACGACGCCGCGCCACCATCGCGGTAAGCGGAACTAGCCCGGCACGATCCTCCGGCGCGGCGGCGGTAGCCGACGCAACCACGGAGGGCCCGGTGAGCGACGCCATGGACACAGCGCGGTCGCGGTCTGCGACGCGGAGCGCTGCACTGTGGCGGTCGACGGGATTCGGCACGCGATCGAGGATAGGGACATCGCGGCGCAATAGCAACCATATCCGAGTGCCCGATTTGTCTACTGGCGAGTACCATTCGCGCAGTTCAGGAGGTTGCGGGCAGCGCGAAGGTACCGTCGGTGGCATGGGTCTCGTCGCCATGACCATCCCGGGTCTGTCCCTGCTGCTCATCGCGCTCGCCTTCGCCGAAGTCGGGTGGAACAAACTCACCGGAAGCCGCGTACTGCCGTGGACCAGGAAACGGTCCGGTCGTCCGGTGTCGGCCGTCGGATTCGAAGAGGTGACGGCGTTGTTCCAGGGCGCGAAGCATTACGAATTCGAGCAGCGCATGACCACGCTGATGCATCGGGAAGACAAGTCCGACGGCGCGCCGCCGCGCGATGAGGTGGATCTCGCCAGCGGTTCGGCGCGCCTGGTGCGGCAACGCCCGCAGTAAAGCACTGTGTCACAGCGCGATCCGAGCGGCGCATCGAATCTCGTTGTCGCATCACGCTGTTCGCTCCGTCAGCGAGCGGCTACCTCGTTCAGCTCGCCGGTGGCGACGTCGAAGACGAAGCCGCGGATGGCGTTCTTGTGCGGCACGAACGGGCTGGCGACGATGCGCGCGATCGACTGGCGCACATCGGTTTCCAGGTCCGAGAACGATTCCACCGACCACTCCGGCTTGATTCCGGTCTCCTCCTGGATGGCGGCCTTGAAGGCGTCGTCGGTGAAGGTGAGCATGCCGCAATCGGTATGGTGGATCAGAATGATCTCCCTGGTGCCGAGCAACCGCTGACTGATCGCCAGCGAGCGGATCTCGTCGGCGGTCACCACACCGCCCGCGTTGCGGATGACGTGCGCCTCCCCCTCCGCGAGGCCGAGCGCGCCGTAGACGTTGAGCCGCGCGTCCATGCACGCGACCACGGCCACGCCCTTCGAGGGCGGCAAAGGTAGCGGGCCTTGGAAGGTGCTCGCGTACGCCGCATTGTTCGCCAGGTATTCGTCGGTGACAGTCATGGGACATCCCCTGCGCTCGGTATGCGTGAATCCCTATATGACCAGCTTCACGGTAGATGCCCGCGCGCGGCGGGACACGCGTCCCGTTCACGGTGATTCCTTTGCTGGCGCGGCGAGCCGATGATAGCTCCCGAAAAGCCGGAAGCCGGGCCCGTACTGTCCGACCGGCGCGTTTCGCCGGGTTGTCAGTGCGCGGCGGCGTCCCAGCTGCGGCCGACGCCCACCGAGACCTCCAAGGGCACCGACAGGGCGATCGCCGAGGACATCTGTTCGCGCGCCAGCGCCTGCAACGTCTCCCGCTCCCCTTCCGCGACCTCGAACAGCAACTCGTCGTGGATCTGCAGCAGCATCCGCGAGCGCAGCCCGGCCGACCGCATCGCCCGGTGCACGTTGATCATCGCGACCTTGATGATGTCGGCCGCGGTGCCCTGGATCGGGGCGTTGAGCGCCATCCGCTCGGCCGCCTCCCGGCGCTGCCGGTTGCTGGAGTCCAGATCGGGCAGGTAGCGGCGACGGCCGAACAGCGTCTCGGTGTAGCCGACCTTGCGGGCCTGCTCGACCACCTCGTACAGGTAGTCGCGGATCCGGCCGAAGCGGGCGAAGTAGACCTCCATCTGCTCCTTCGCCTCGGTGGTGCTGATCTTCAGCTGCGCCGACAGTCCGTAGGAACTCAGGCCATAGGCCAGGCCGTAGGACATCGCCTTGATCCGGCGGCGCAACTCCGGAGTCACCTCGGCGATCGGGATGTCGAACGCCTTCGACGCGACGAAGCTGTGCAGGTCCTCCCCGGAGTTGAACGCCTCGATCAAGCCCTCGTCCCCGGACAGGTGCGCCATGATCCGCATCTCGATCTGGCTGTAATCCGCGGTCATCAGCGACTCGTAGCCGGAGCCGACAACGAAGGTGTCGCGGATCTGCCGTCCGGTGTCGGTGCGGATCGGGATGTTCTGCAGGTTCGGGTCGGTCGAGGACAACCGGCCGGTCGCGGCGATCGTCTGGTTGAACGTGGTGTGGATGCGCCCGTCCTCGGCGACGCACTTGAGCAGGCCGTCGACGGTGACCTTGAGCCGGGTGGCGTCGCGGTGCGCGAGCAGGTGCTCCAGGAACGGGTGCTGGGTCTTCTCGAACAGCGACTCCAGCGCGTCCGCGTCGGTGGTGTAGCCGGTCTTGGTGCGCTTGGTCTTCGGCATGTCCAGCTCGTCGAACAGCACCACCTGCAGCTGCTTGGGCGAACCCAGGTTGATCTGCTTGCCGATCACGTCGTAGGCCGCGTTGGCCGCCTCGGTGACCCGGTCGGCGAATTGCCGCTGCAACGTCGCCAGCTGATCGGTGTCCACCGCGATGCCCGCGTCCTCCAGCGTGGACAGCACGCCGAGCAGCGGCAGCTCCATATCGGCCAGCAGCGGCGTGGACTCGATCTTGCCCAGCTCCTCGTCCAGCGCGTCGGCCAGGTCGGCGACGGCGCGGGCACGCAGCATCTGCGCCCGCGCCAGTTCGGCGTCGACGGTGTCCTCCTCGTCGAGCAGGGACAGCTGCGCGGTCTCGGCGGTCTCGGCGCGCAGCTCCCGATGCAGGTAGCGCAGCGAGAGGTCGTCGAGGTTGAAGGTGCGCTGGCCGGGGCGGACCAGGTAGGCGGCCAGCGCCGTGTCGCTGGTCAGCCCGCCGAGGGTCCAGCCGCGGCCGCGTAGCGCGTGCACGGCGGCCTTCGCCTCGTGCAGCGCCTTCGGCACGGCCGGATCGGCGAGCCAGGCGCCCAGCGCCGCCTCGTCCTCCGGGGTGAGCACGGTGACGTCGATGTAGCCGCTCTCGCCGTCACCGGCCGCGATGGCGATCGCGCGCACGTCACCGTGCGCCGGAGTACCCGTTCCGACGATCGAGACGCCATGGCGCACACCGGCTTTCGCGTGCTCGGCGAGCCAGCTGGCGACGGCGCCGATCTCCAGCGCGCCGCCGCTGATCTCGAAGCCCGCCTCCGCCTCGGGTTCCGGCGGTGCCAGCGTCTCGAACAGCCGGTCGCGCAGCACACGGAACTCGAGATCGTCGAACAAGCGGTGGATCTTCTCCCGATCCCACGGCCCCTGCGCCAGCTGGTCGGGCGTGTACGGCAGCGGCACGTCCCGCATCAACTCGGTGAGCTGGCGGTTGAGCACCACGCTGCTCAGGTTGGCCCGCAGCGCGTCGCCGACCTTGCCCTTCACCTCGTCGACCTTGTCGACCAGGGCGTTCAGGTTGCCGTACTCGCGGATCCACTTGGCGGCGGTCTTCTCTCCGACACCGGGGATGCCCGGGAGATTGTCGCTCGGGTCGCCGCGCAACGCCGCGTAGTCGGGGTACTGGTTCGGGGTGAGACCGTACTTGGCCATCACCTCGTCGGGGGTGAACCTGGTCAGGTCGGAGACACCCTTGCGGGGGTACAGCACGGTGACGTTCTCGTCGACCAACTGGATGGAGTCCCGGTCACCGGTGACGATGAGCACGCGGAAGCCCTGGGCCGACGCGCGCGTGGTGAGCGTGGCGATGATGTCGTCGGCTTCGAAGCCGTCGATCGCCATCACCGGAATGCCCAGCGCGCCGAGCACGTCCTTGGTGAGCTCGACCTGCCCGCGGAACTCCTCCGGCGTGGTGGTGCGGTTGGCCTTGTACTCCGGGTACGCCTCGGCGCGGAAGGTCTGGCGCGACACGTCGAACGCCGCGGCCACATGCGTCGGCTTCTCGTCGCGCAGCAGGTTGATCAACATCGCGGTGAACCCGTACACCGCGTTCGTGGTCTGCCCGGTGACCGTCTTGAAGTTCTCCGCCGGTAGCGCGAAGAACGCGCGGTAGGCGATCGAATGCCCGTCCAGCAGCAGCAGCGTCGGCCGGTCCCCGGCAGGGTCGGACGCGGTGGCGGAACGCTGGGCAGTCGTCGGTGAACTCACGGGCATGAGTCTAGGGACCGGCACCGACAAGTGCCGACCCGGACACCCGGCACACCGGGACCGACGGACCCGCGACCCCGCGCGGCGGCCCGATCGGTGGCCGGCCTCTCCGTTCGGACCCCATCGCAGTGGCTGAAATGCGATGATAGAGCTGCATTTTGCGGAAGGAGCCGCCATGAATTCGCCCACCCAGATCTCGCCGGGTTCCGCTCCGGCCGCCGCGCTCGACTTGGCCCTGGAGCGCCTGCGAGACCCCCGGGCCGAGGACTGCGCCGCCTACGCCCATAGCTCGAACGGCCGCTTGGTCACTGCGGCTCGAACCCCACGACACGACCGGTAACCGGATCGTTCGATGCCCGCGGATCTGCCGTGGCCGGGCTTCGGCCCGCGCACGCGGCGACCGAGCGAGAACCTGCACCCGTTCCGCGAGTTCATCCTCAAGGTGCAGTCGCGCTGCAATCTGGACTGTGACTACTGCTACGTCTACCACCTGGCGGACCAATCCTGGCGCAACCAACCCCGCAGGATGACGCCGCACGTCGTCGCCGCCACAGCCGATCGCATCGCCGAGCACGCCCGGGCGCACGACCTGGACAGCGTCACGGTCCGGCTACACGGTGGCGAGCCCTTGCTCGGCGGCCCCGGCTACGTCGTGCGGATCGTCGAGACGCTGCGCGACCGAATCGCTCCAATCCGGGTCGTCACGTCGATTCAGACAAACGGTGTGCTGCTCGACGCGGAGACGGCCGACCGTTTGATTGCCGCCGACATCGGTGTCGGCATCAGCCTCGACGGCGACCGAACGGCCAACGATCTGCACCGTCGCTTCCGCGACGGCAGATCCAGTTACGACGCTGTGTCGGCGGCCATCGCAGTCATGCGCGAACCGGCCCGCAGCGCGTTCTTCAGCGGAGTGCTGAGCACGGTTCAGCTCGAGGCCGACCCGCTCCGAGTCTGGCGTGGCCTGCTCGACCTGGATGTTCCCGCGCTCGATTTTCTTCTCCCGCACGGCACCTGGCAGAACCCGCCGCCCGGATTGATCCCCGACGACCGGAGCACGCCGTATGCCGACTGGCTCATCCCCATTTTCGACCAGTGGTTCGACGCACCCGAACGTCCATGCAGGGTGCGCATCTTCGAAGACCTGGTGCATCTGGTGCTGGGGGGCACTCAGAGCTACGAGTCATTCGGCTTGAATCCGGTCACGCTCGTCGTCATCGAGACCGACGGCTCCTATGAGCAGGTCGACAGCATGAAAGCGGTGCACGAGGGGGCGGCAGCCACCGGGCTCGATGTCGTCCGGCACTCGCTCGACGAGGTACTACAGCTGCCCGCCTTCGTGGCCAGGCAACTCGGGTTCGACGCGCTGTCGCACACCTGTCGCGCGTGCGTCCATCGCCGGATCTGCGGCGGCGGGCTCTATCCACATCGGTATCGACCGGGAAGCGGCTTCCGCAATCCATCGGTCTACTGCGCCGATCTCTTCGCCGTGATCACCCATATCGAGCGGCGGGTCGCGGACGGCTTGGCCGAGCGCGGAACCTCGCTCGGCGCGATCCGCGCCGAACGGGCGGGATAGCGGCCGTCTAACCGGGCTGGCGCTCCTCCGGATCGAACCCGAGCTGACGCAGTCGCGCGCGAACGGCGTCGGCGCGGGGCGACCCCAATTCCCCGTAGACGCCCAAAGACTGGAGCAGGGCGCTCTGTGCCCCGACCCGGTCGCCGAGCAGCGTGCGGGCCTCGCCGAGGGCAGCGAGGGTCTCGCCCTCCCCGAAACGGTCGCCGCTCATTCGCCGCACCGCAAGCGCCTCTTCATAGGTGTCGGCGGCCTCACCGGGCCGCGACATGGCCTGCAGGGTCATGCCGAGATCGTGGAGGACGTTCCCCTCGGTATGCGAGTCGATGCCGTGACACGCCGCAAGGGCATCCCGGTAGAGCTGTTCCGCCGCTGGGTAGTCACCGCGATCGAATCGCGTCCGCGCCAGCACATCCCGCAGCACGATCGCCTCGTTGCGCCGATCACCGATCTCGCGCCAGATCGCGAGCGCCTGCTCGCCCAGCTCACGCGCGTAGTCGGGGCGGTCGAGCTCGCGCGCGGCCTCCCCGAGGTTCCCGAGCGCCATCCCCTCCCCGATCCGATCCCCGATCTCGCGATTGATCCGCAGAGACTGCTCGTACGCCGACCGCGCCTCATCGATCCGGCCGACCTCGACCAGCGCGCCACCCAGGCTGGTCAGGCACCACTGTTCGGCGAAGGCATCACCCGCCGCCCGTGCCGCGGCCACGGCGAGCTCGCTGGTCGCAAGCCAATCGTCATGGTAGCGGCGGATCTTGTAGAAGGTCACCGCCGCGAGGGCCAGCCGCCAGGCGAGGTCCGGCATACCATCGGTACCCGCGGCCCGCACCGCCGCGGTCAGATTGGCTCGTTCGGAATCGCACCAGCGCAGAGCGGCGTCATAGGTACCGAGCTCGGTGATCGGGGTTCCGGGACCGGGCGGCCCCAGCGGCACGTGACGCCGCATCGGCGCCAGCAGCCGGTCTGCGGCGTCGACGGTGTGGGCGTACCAATCGAATTCTCGGGTCAGCGCCGCGTGGCGCTCGCTCTCCGGCTCGTCTTCGGCAGCCCGCTCGGCGGCGTACTCCCGCAGCAGGTCCAGCAATCGGTAGCGATCGCGGGACAGGCGCTCCAGCACGCTGAACGCCACCAGTGCGTCGAGGGTCCGGCGCGCTCGATCCGGCGGCAGACCCAGCAGCGCCGCCGCGGCGGTGGTACTGAACTCACCGCCCGGGTGCAGTCCGAGCAGCCGGAACGCCCGGCGCAGATCCTCGGGCAGATGTCGGTAAGACCAGGAGAACACCATCCGTACCTCCGATGTCGGGTCACCGTCAACACCGGCCAGTGCGTCCAGCCGGTTGCGTTCGTTCGCCAGCTCCGCCGCGAGTTCCGGCAGGGTGAGGCTCGACAGGGCCGCATGTTCGGCCGCGATCTTCAGCGTCAACGGCAGATATCCGCACATCCGCGCCACCGTCGCCGCGGCACCACTGTCCGGCGAGCCGGTCGCGGTCCGCAGTAATGCCTCGGCATGGACCGGCGCCAGCGGGCGCAGCACGAGCCGGACCGCATTGTCCCGCACCACCAGCCCGGACAGCGGACCCCGCGAGGTGACGACCGCCGCGGAGCACGGCGGCGGCAACAGCGGCCGCACCTGCTCCGGCGTCAGCGCGTTATCGATCACCACCAGCACTCGCCGACCATCGAGTAACGCACGGTAGCGCTGGGCCAGCCGTTCTTCGTCCAGTTCGGGATCGCCCCGCGCGGTGTCGTCGAGCGCCCGCACGAAACGGTCCAGTGCCTCGTACGCCGTCGACGTCGGCATCGCGCTATAGCCATGCAGATCCAGATACAGCTGACCGTCCGGAAAATCCGTGCGCAGCGCGTGCGCCACCCGCAGTGCCAGACTCGACTTCCCGACCCCGGGCGGGCCACTGATGATACCGATCGGCCGCCCGCCGTCCCCGTCGCCGCGCAACAGTGCGGTCAGCCGCGCT
>NZ_BAGF01000036.1 GCF_000308755.1 Nocardia pneumoniae NBRC 100136 | reverse complement strand
GAAAGAATCCACACCCGACACCAGCATCCCCACCCACAAGGGCCGGAACCGGTATGACCGGAGAAACTCCCGGATCGTCATATTGCCTAGAAAGAACGTCTGTTCTCTCAGGACCCAACAGTGTGTCGACTACATCCAGCCCCGAAGGACCAGCACATGCCAGCGTTCCACCCATGAGCAACCACCGCAGAACATTCGCCTGCGTAATGGCCTCTGCCAGAAGCGATCCCGACTCTTCAGGACCCTCACTGG
>NZ_BAGF01000037.1 GCF_000308755.1 Nocardia pneumoniae NBRC 100136 | reverse complement strand
CCGTAGGTGCGCGACCAGTCCGGGTTCGGCGCGAAGGAATAGCTGTACAGGTGGGAGGGCACGTCGCAGGCACATCCCGGGTAGGTATTGGCGCGCCAGGTACCACCGAGGTCATCCGCACGCTCCAGAATCACCAGATCCTCGAATCCGGCCTCCCGCATCTTGATCGCCAGACCGATGCCGCTGAAACCCGAGCCGACGATGACGATGTGCCGATGTTCGATCGAGTCGCTCATCGCTATCGGATCCTTCCGTGCAGCACCGCGATGAGGCGGTCGACGATCGCGTCGGCGGCCGCGCTGCGGGCGAATGTGGTGAGCGCGAGCGGCGACGGGAAGCGCTGTCGCGTCGTCGCTTTGGCGTAGGCGAACTCTTTGAGTCCATCAGGGCCGTGCACCCGGCCGAATCCGGAGTCGCCGACACCGCCGAGCGGTAGCGCCGGAACGAGCGCATGCGCGACGAAGGCGTTGACGGAGACGCCGCCGGCCCGGATGCGATCGGCGACGGCCTGGCCGTTGCGACCGGAGAACACCGTGCCACCGAGCCCGTACGAGGTCGCGTTCACCCGGTCGACGGCGTCGTCCATGTCGGCGACCTCGGTGATGGTGAGCGTCGGACCGAAGGTCTCCTCGGTGACGGCCGTGGCCTCCTCGGGGACGTCGACGAGGACGGTAGGCTGTACGAATTGTCCGTCGATGGCGTCGGGCCCGCCGAGCAGCGCCCGCGCGCCACGGGCCAGCGCGTCCCCGATGTGCCCGCGAATGATCTCGATCTGCTTCGGCATGGTGATCGGACCGATCTTGGCCGAGCCGGTACCCGCGCCTACGGTGGCTGCCCGCTCCACCACCTTCGCGACGAATTCGCGGTAGACGGCGGTGTGCACGTACACCCGCTCCACACCGAGGCAGGTCTGGCCCGCATTCGACATGCCGCCCCACACGGCGACATCGGCGGCCGCATCGAGATCGGCGTCGGCATCGACGACCAGTGCGTCCTTGCCGCCGCATTCCATCAGTACCGGTGTCAGGTTCTCCGCGCAGGCCGCCATCACTCGCTTGCCGGTGGCGGTCGAACCGGTGAATCCGATCTTGCCGACGTTGCTGCGGCACAGCGCCGCACCGGTCTCGCCGAACCCGGTAACCACCTGCAATACAGCTTTTTCCGGCACGACGCGGGAGAACATCTCGGCCAGCAGGACGCCTACGCCGGGGGTGTACTCGCTCGGCTTGAACACGACCGCGTTGCCCGCCGCCAGCGCGAAGGAGACCGAGCTCAGCGGAGTGAACACCGGGTAGTTCCACGGGCCGATCACCCCGACCACGCCGAACGGACGGTACTCGACCTCGGCCGCATGGTTGATTGTCAGCAGGCTCGACGGCACCGGCCGTCGCCCGAGCACCTTTTCCGCATGCCGCGCGGCCCATTTCAGATGCTCGAGCGCCATGACGATTTCGAGTTTGGCGTCGGAGATGGGCTTGCCCATCTCCTCGTGCACGACACGGGCCAGCGCGTCACGCCTACGGGCAATTTCGGCACGCCAGGCGTCGAGCCGGCGTGCGCGGCCAGCGAACCCGAGATCCGCCCACCAGGCCGCCGCCTCGTAGCCGAGGGCCACCGCCGCGTCCACCTGCGCCGCCGTGTGCACGGGGTAGGCACCCGCCGTCTCCCCCGTCGCCGGGTTGCGCACCTCGAAAGTGGAAACCATGACAGCATTCGGCGTTTTCGTGTCAACGGACATCAGTTCCCCGTTCCCGGCTGGTGCGGATCCGATGTGCGATGCCCCCGGCGATGGCGGCGGTGACGAGTCGATTGCCCGGCCCGGCCAGGGCCAGCAGCGGTCGCAGCGCCGGTTCGCCTTCCAGCGCGAAGGTCCACGTGAGCCGGGTGCCTCCCGCGTGTGGCGTGAGCGCGATGTCCTCGGCGAAACGTCGTAGCCCGGGGATGGAGGCGGCGTCCACGGTGAAAGTCATGCGTTCACCGTCGTCCCAGCGGTAGAACCGCTCGTCGAGCCGGATGAGATGCCCGAGGGTCACCGTTCGGGTCGTGCCGACGCCGAACGGGCGTGGCGTGGTCCACTGGATCCCGGTGATCACCGTGGACCAGGAGACCAGCGCGTCGTCACCGGTCAGCGCCGCCCATACCGTGTCAGGGCCGGCCGCTATCTCGACGGTGTGTTCGTAACGCCGGGCCGTCGTCGCGAGGAACGCGTCATCGGATTCGGCTAGTGCGTAGCGTTGTGCCATGGACATCGTCGTCCCTTCGGATCGTTCTAGAGGTCGATGACCAGGGAGTCGCCTGCCGCGCGGGACACGCAGGCGAGCATGTGATCGCCGCGCTCGGCGTCGGGCAGGATGTGGTCCCGGTGATCGATCTGCCCGGCCAGCACGCCGATCTTGCACGTGCCGCAGAAACCCTGCCGGCAGGAGTAGACCGCTCCGGGAACCGCGCGCCGGATCGCGGTAAGCGCGGTTTCGTCGGCACCGACCCGGATGGTGCGGCCGGTGCGGGCCAGGGTGAGATCGAATTCCCGTCCGTCGGTGACCGGCGGCGCGGAGAAGCGCTCGGTGTGCAGCGACCCGGTCGGATTGATCGTGAACATGCTGCGCTGGGCAGCGGCCAGTACCGGCGGCGGACCGCACACGTACACGGCCGCACCCGGTTCCGCTCGCTTCAGCAGTTCCGCGATATCGGGCAGGCCGCATTCGTCGTCGGGACGAATCTCGGCGCCGGGCAGTTCATCCAGAAACGGCATCGAATCCCGCGTCCGTCCCAGATACACCAGGTGGCCGCGTGCCCCGGCCGCCTGCACCATCGGCAGGATCGGTGTGATGCCGATGCCGCCCGCGATGAACAGGTATGACGGGGCATCCACGAAGGTGAACGCATTGCGTGGCCCGCGCGTCCGCAACAATTGGCCGGGCCGCACGGCGTAGTGCATCTCGATCGACCCTCCCCCGCCATCGATGATGCGCCGCACCGCGATTCGATAGTGGAACGGGTCGTTCGGATCGCCGCACAGCGAGTACTGGCGCTGCTTGCCGGACGGGAGGAACACATCGAGATGCGCTCCCGGCCGCCACCGCGGCAGCGGCCCGCCATCCGCCCGGCGTAGCGTGAAGCCGATCACGTCGACTGCCTCCGGGTGCACTCGATCGACCACCAGATCGAGATCGAATCCGTAACGCCGCACCGGTTTCGATCTCGACAGTAGCGGCGCGGCCGGACCGGAGACGAAGACGTGCTTATAAGTATCGATCACCGTGCCGAGCATGCGCAGGCTCGGCGGCGGCGTGAATTCCGCTGTGCCCATGACGTTTCCCATCAGTGACCGGCCGCCCGGGCTGCGGGCGAGTGCGCGAGATACTGCAGTGCGGTGTCCATCGAGCCCAGCTGCGACGGATGAAAGCTCGGCCGCAGATATCTCGGCATTTCGGTGAAAAACACTGTCCAACTTGGGATCACGCCGCGCCGGGTCGCGCTGACGAACTGCCGGATCCACGACCGGCCCTTGTGCTCCGACGGATCCCTCTTGTACAGGTACGCCGTCGACACGATGAACAGCGGCAGCAGTGTGGCCGTGGCCAAGATCGCGGTACGCGCCCGGCGCGCGTAACTCCCGTCGACGTACTGGAACGCGTCGAACACGACGCTGCGATGCTCGACCTCTTCCGCGCCGTGCCAGCGGACCAGGTCCAGCATCGCTGGATGCATGCCCTGTTCCTCGAGGATGTCCGCGTTCAGCAGCCATTCGCCGATCACCGCGGTGAAATGTTCCATGCCGGCGAACAGGCCGAGGCGATCCTTCAGCCATTCCTCGCTGGCACGGCCGGTGAGTCCGTGGTCTCCGAGGACGCGGTCGACCAGCCAGGCGACCTTCGACACGTAGGAATCGACATCCAGGCCGATCGACTGCAGATGCTTGCGCGCGCTCTCGTGACTGCTGGCATGCATGGATTCCTGGCCGATGAAACCCTGCACCTCCTCCCGCAGCCGCTCGTCGTCGATATGCGGGAGGGCCTCCGCCAGGCACTGCGCCATGGCGCGCTCGCCCTCGGGCAGAACCAGATGCATCACGTTGACGATGTGGGTCGCCAGCACCTCGCCGGGGATGTAGTGCATCGGAACCGAGTCGAAGTCGAACCGGACGTCGCGGGCGTTGATCGCGTGCGCCTCGTCGCGGTAGGGGCGCTCCGTCGTAGCAGCTTTCTCAGCCATAGATCGGACGATACACCGCAACAAATTGCATTGCAATGTTGCCGCAACATTTGGTTGCCATATGTTGCAGAGCCTTCGAAAACTGCTAGGCTTCGAGGCGTGATAGCCGAGCCGACCAGCCCCGTCAGCCCGAAAAACGAGGACGACAGCGTCGAATCGCGGATCCTCGACGCGGCCCTGGTCCAGTTCGAGAAGGTCGGCGTCAAGAAGACGACCATCGAGGACGTCGCCCGCCAGGCGGGCGTCGACCGCGTCACCGTCTACCGGCGCGTCGGCTCACGCGACGACCTGGTGCGAGCAGTGGTCAGCCGCGAGGTCGGCGCCGTCCTCGCCGAAGTGGCGCAGATCCCCGACCGGCACGACAACATCGCCGACCTGGTCGCCGACATCTTCGTCACCGTGCTCACTCGGTGGCGCAACCACTCGCTGGTCCACCGGATGCTGACGATCGAGCCCGACCGCATGATCACCAAACTCACCACCGAGGGCGCGACGACATTCGCGATGTCCGTGGCGACCGCGGCAGCCGCCCTCGAACGCGCCATCGAGCGCGAGTTGCTCCCCGAGACCCCGGACGTGACGGCCCGCGCGGAAGTCGTCTGCCGCGTCGTCCACTCCCTGATCCTCGCCCCGGACGGCGGCATGCGGCTCGACTCGGACTCCGAGATGAACGATTTCGCGCGAAAGTACCTGCTGCCGATCATCGTCTGCTGAAGCAGTCGGCACGCCGATACCGTCACAGACCGGGCTGACACCGAACCAATCCCTGACAGCGGTCGCCAAAACAGGAACCGGTCGTATTACCGCGCAACTCGGCCTGGATTACGGCACTACCGGAGCCCGGCGGTCTCGGCGACGAGCAACCGGGGCCACTGGGAGTGTCAGAACCTTGGAACAACGGCGGATTCGACCTGGGTCTGACTGGCCGGAGCTGACAGTTCGGCGGGAAGGATCGAGCAGTGTTGGAGGCACTCGATGTTCGTGGCGAAGAAGGACGCGGTGGATACCAAGAAGCTGGCCGAGCGGCAAAAGAGCGGTTCGGTGAGTCCGCCAAAAAGTGGGGGCCACGGTATCCGGCGATCGTCGCATTGTGGGAGAACGCGTGGAGTGAGTTCGTGCCGCGCGGGCGTCCGATATCGTGGCCGCCGTGATCCGAACGCAGCGGCGACTCGCTGACCGGTCCGGCGGAGGGCGGCCAAGCCGAACCGTGGCGCACTCGGTGCACCTCATCTGGTGTCCAGCACCAACCACCCGCCGTGATGTTCGGACACTGTGAACGGCAAGCCGGTCTCGACACCCAGCACCGCCAATTCGGCCAGGTCGAACGTGCGCACATGACCGTAGGTGGCATCCGGCTCCTGCTCGAACGGCACCGCGACCACCACCCGCTCCCCGGCCACGCGTACCGCCTCCGCGATCACGGCCCGCGCCTGGACCGGATCGAGGTGTTCGAGCAGGTGCAGGACGGTGACGGTGCGCACGCAGTCGTCCGGCAGCGGAACCGACACCGCGTCGCAGGCCAAGGTGTCCAACGCCGTACCGCGCAGCCGCGCGATTCGCGACAGCAGTGCCATACTGCCGCGGACCAGGTCGGTGGCGATCGCGTCGTGGCGACCGCCCTCGGCGAGCAGCAGCGGGAAGAAGCCGAAGCAGGACCCGAGGTCGAGTACCCGGCCGGGCGGCACGAAAGCCAGGGCGCGGCGGTATACCGGGGCCATGTCGGCGATCGGGGTTCCCGGCTCAGGCGTCATAGTCCACAGCGCACGGATCTTCGCCAGCGTGTTGTCGTAGAACGTGTTCCAGGCCGTCAGCGGCTCCGCCACGGTGGTGCGTACCACGCCGGTGAGCACTCGCTCGAAGAGCTCGGTACCGGTGAGCGGGCCGGAGCGGAAAAGTTCGTCGGCGATCATCCCGGTGACGTCGTTGTCGAGGTCGTGCCGGGTCAAGCGGTGACCGACCACGATCCGGTTGTCGGCGAGCCGGACATGAAAGTGCGTTGTCCTCAGGCGCGTCGAACCGTCGCGCACCCCGCCGACGCGGACCACACCGTCGTCGTAGAATCCATCGCACAGCGGCGCCAGCGGATCCACTGCGGCAGCTACCTCGGTTCCGGTCACCGCCCCGCCACCTCCGCACCGAGATCCCGTGCAGTCCGGGCAAGTTCGCGGAGTCCGCGAACGACCCGCACTCGGTTGCAGTAGTCGGCATAGGCCGGAAGGTCACAGCTGCCCAGCCGCCAGGAGTACCTCGGCTCGGGTGTCAGCCAGATGGTTTCGCGGACGCGGCGAGTGATCTCGGCGAATTCCGCCAGTCCGGGATCGTTGCCGTTGCCGCGGCCGTCGCCGAGGATGAGCAGCGTAGTGCGCCGGCACAGCGCCCCCGCATGCTCGGCGAGGAGGTCGCCGAAGACCGAGCCATAGTCGGAGTTGGCATCCAGATCCAGCAGATCGCCGCCGAACAGCGCCCCCAAGGCCGATTCGGCATGGTGCTCGGCGAACAGCGCGGTCGTCTCCACGACATCGGCGACGAAGGCGAACGATCGCACCTGAGCGACCAAATCCTGCAACGAATGCACGAGATTCAAGGTGAAGTGCGCGGTCGCGCGCACCGACAAGCTCACATCGGCGAGCACGACCAGGCGTGGCCGGTCCTCGGGCCGCCGTACGGTGACCGGGGTGAACGGCACGCCGTCATAGCGTAGGCAGCGGCGCATCGTGCGAGCGGCGTCGACCCGGCCGCGCGGCGCTACGGTGCGGCGATGGGTGCGGGCGCCGCCCAGCGAGCGCACGATCCGGCGCAGGGCATCCTCCAATTCGGTCCGGTCGGCGCCGTCGAGCTCGCCAACCGCGACCACACGACGACGATCCGGTTGTCCCATATTCCGTTCCAACGCCAACAGTGCCTCGGCGTGGCGTTGCAGGGCGGCCGGAAGATCGCCGAGGACCCGCGCATCCTCGAACGCGGCTGCTGCGTCCGGATCGTCGGGGTCGCCCAGCCAGTCCAGCAGCGCTCGCTGCTCCTCAGCGGTAAGCCCCAGCTCGACCATCGCACCAGGAGCGCTCGTCAGCTGCCCTGGGGCACCACTGGCATGCATGCGCGGGGCCTCCAGCTGAATGCGGAACCCCTCGTTGTCGATGATCTGATTGCCGTGCGAGAAAGCGATCTCATCAGTTGGTGCGGACAGGTCGATCATGCCGTCGTCCTGGCTGAGATTGAAACTCGATGCCAAGATGTCGGTGTCGAACAGATGGCGGACGTCCTCGGGGCGGGCACCTGCACTGGACTCCGCTTCTGATGGCTCGCCGGACAGCGTGAACGAATCGAGATCGCCGGTGTAGGACGGGATGTCGTCGACGCTGCCCGGACGCCCGGCGCCGGATCCGGTGGCGTGCGTCGCGCCGCCGATGCGGACCTGCGCGAAGAACGCGTCGAACAGGTCCTCGAACACGGCCGTGTCGCGCTGATCCTTGAGCAACGCCGTGCGCAGGGCGCAGCGCAGTAGTTCCCGGTCGGCTAGGACGCCCGGCTGGCGCGCACAGTGCATCGCGTCGATGGCCTCGGCCACCGACACCCGCACGCCCCACCGCCGCAGCAGGCCGACGAACCGGTGCAGTGTCGCCTCCATGCCCGCGCCTAACGTCCACGTCGCGGGAACGACCGCGCACCCTGGCTGGCGGTCACGGACGTGCGGGTGAGGGTGCGGGATTGCCCGCCGTAGTAGCCCTCGTCGAAGCGGCCTGGACTGTCCATGGCGTCGCGGACCTCGCGCCCGTCCACGGCGTCGGCGGGGTCGGGCCGAACTGGTTCGCTGAAGTCGCCATCGAGCAGCCGGGGCAGTGAATCGAGTGCGGTGGTCAAATCCTTGTCGTATTTCACAACTACCGACATGGTGTCGGCCAGCACGCGCTGCGACAGCGTCCGTGCATTCAGCACGGCCAGAGTGCGTGCCCAATCCACGGTCTCGGAGATGCTAGGAGATTTGCGCAGCCCCAGCGCGCGCAGGGCGCGCACGACTCGGACCAATTCCGCGGCCAGCGCGTCGTCCAGTCCGGTGTGCTTGGTGCGGATGATGTTCAGTTCTCGCTCGGCCGAGGGATAGTCGGCGAACAAGTGCAGGCAGCGCCGTTTCAGCGCGGCCGCCAGATCGCGAGTGTTGTTGGAGGTCAGAATCACCAGCGGTGGGTGCACGGCGCGGAAGGTGCCCAGCTCCGGCACAGAGAGCTGGTATTCGCCCAGGAATTCCAGCAGCACCGCCTCCAAAGCCTCGTCGGCCCGGTCGATCTCGTCGATCAACAGCACCACCGGTTCCTCGGAGCGCACCGCCTCCAGCAGTGGTCGCGGGCTGAGGAAGCGTTCGGAGTAGAAGACACTGTCCTGCTGGCCGATTCGCTCGACCGCGTCGGACAGGCCGGTGGCGCCGGCGACGATCTGCCCGGCCTTCTCCCGCAGGATCTGGGTGTAGAGCAACTGCTTGCCGTAGTCCCACTCGTACAGCGCGCGGGTCTCGTCCTGGCCCTCGTAGCATTGCAGCCGCAACAGTCTTCGGCCGGTCGCCATCGCGAGCGATTTGGCGAGCTCGGTCTTGCCGACACCGGCCGGTCCTTCGATCAGCAACGGCTTCTCCAGGCGGGTTTGCAGGAAAACCGTGGTGGCGAGTCGCTGGTCGGCGATGTATCCGGTCGCGGACAGTGCTTCCCGCACGTCCTCGACGCTGGCGAACAGAGTCTGCGATTTCTCCGGCATGACGGTCCTTCGGGGCATAAGGGAGTCGGCCGCGGACGAATGGGGCTCCACTTCGTCCGCGGCCCGGTTCGGATGGTCAGCTCAGCAGGTCGTCGAGGTCGCCGTGCATGCAATGGGCAACCACTGGGCGGACCGTCTCGAAGGTGCACTCCTTCGGGTTGCCCGGCGTGCAGGTGTCGCCGAGGATGTGCCGGGTGATGCGGTCTATGTCGTCGTCCGTGCCCTTGATCACGTTGTTGTTCTCGTAGTACTCGGTGGGTCCTGAGCCGAGCCGGCACTTGCTGTAGGTGTCCTTGGTGATGTCGGTGAACTTCTCCGGGATGCCCACGTCGCGCAGCAGCCGAATAGAGGCGGCCAGCGCGGCGTCAGCGGCCTGCACGTCCGACATGCCGTGGGTATTGACGCCCATCGCCTCCGCGATGCGGGCGAATCGCTTATAGGCGACAGGCATGTTGAACGCCCACACCCGCGGCAGCGCGATGGCGTTGTTGATGCCGTGGTGTGTGTCGTAGAACGCCGACACGGCGTGCGAGATGGAGTGGACGATGCCGAGGCCACCGGAGTTGAACGCCTGCGCGGCGACATACTGCGCGTACATCATGCCTTCCCGGCCGGACAAGTCGGTCGGGTTCCACGTGGCGGTGCGTAGATGCTGGGCCACCAGTTCGATAGACTGCAACGCGCTGCCGAGTGACGGGATGAAATTCAGCCGCGAGACGTACGGCTCCGAGGCATGCGCGAGCACGTCGAATCCGCACTGCGCGGTGTAGTCGCTGGGCAGGTCGTAATACAGTACCGGGTCATCGATGGCCAGCGTCGCCACGGCCGCATCGTCGAAGGCCACGTACTTGTGCGGGTTTCCCGGGTCAGTGGTGGTGTCGGTGATGACGTACGCCCACGAGGTTTCCGAGCCGGTGCCTGCCGTGGTGGAGACGGCGATGTGCGGCGGGTTCTTCGGGTTCTCCGACTTGTTGAAGCCCTCGAACTCGTTGACGTTACGGCCGTCGTGGGCGACGGAGATTCGCGCGCCCTTACAAGCGTCGTGCGAGGAGCCGCCGCCGATGGAGACGAAACTGTCGCAACCGTTCTGCTGGTACAACGCCACGGCATCCATCACGTTGTAGTCCTTCGGATTGGACTCGACCTTGTCGTAGAGCACGACCTCGAGGCCGTGGTACTCGAGCGAACCGACGATCTTGTTCACGATATTCGTGCCACGCAGGCCGCTGGTCATCACGAGGACCTTCTTGAAGCCGAGCTTCAATGCCTCGGGGCCGATGATCTCATGTGCGCCAGGGCCGAGGAGGGCTCGGGGGAAGGGGTGGAACTCCTTGATCGGAAACGGCTTGATCAGCTCGTCTACCTGCATCGTCCAATCCTTTCGGAAGGTAATTCACATTCCGGGATATCCCGGTGAATCGACCGTATGGCCGCGATCACATCTCCGGAAGTCATTCGGCTCGAAACTGTTCGGATGAAACACGGACCCAAATCGAATGGGCGGCGCCCACTGTCCGATTGATCAGGGATTCCAGGTGGTGGCAGTAAAATTTTTTCGCACGGCATGCCTCCTCGGTCGCCAGCCGAACTTATTCACCGAAAACCGCCAACCTTCCGGCAACCTTTCCAGCGCACCGTGGATACCGAGATCTCCCGGTGATGCCCGATCCGAAAGGAACCGGACCGGATCTTCGTACCTCAGGGTGTGAGTGCTCCGCCGCTCCGCCGCACGGCAAAGGCGCCGAGGGCGGTCGACAAGGACGTCGACCCCGAGGTAGATCCTGTCGGGGCGGCGGGAATGGACCGCTCGCCGCCACGGCGCACCGCAACTACGCCGATCGGAATTCGGTAGAGCCGACTAACGCAGCGTCGGCTGAGGCATATACACCTGCGGATAGTCCAGCCGCCATGCTCTGACATCAATTCGGCACCGCGCGACAGAACGATTCCATTCGCGCCAGCGTTTCCGCAGCCCTTCAGAGCGAAGCGCACGACTGACGATATATTGAATGCGGCGACATTCATCGAGTGGGCCGCATTCCCGGGAACCCACTCAATACGGAGAATCGGAGGGGCTGCCCACCGAGGCGGCGGTTCGGTGGGCAGCCATGGCGGTGCACGGGCGCTACCGTATCCATCAGCGCCGGTGCACCGGGTCAGTGCGACAGGTCCGCTCCGGTGGGCGGCGGTTCGGTTTCCAGGGCGGTGAGTTCCGCGTCGGTGAGCAGCCGCGACCGGATCAGGAAGCGCACGCCTTCGGGCGCTTCCAGGGAGAACCCGCTGCCGCGTCCCGGCACCACGTCGAT
>NZ_BAGF01000038.1 GCF_000308755.1 Nocardia pneumoniae NBRC 100136 | reverse complement strand
CTGCCACCAACCGCAGCATGTCATCGCCGGACCTCGCGGTAGGTCCACCGCCGGTGACGACGTCGGTGACTTCGGGCTCGCCTCTGGTGAGGGTGCCGGTCTTGTCCATCACGACCACCTGGACCCGAGCTGAGGTTTCCAGGGCGAGAGCGTTTTTGAACAGCACGCCGCGCTTGGCGCCGAGTCCGGTGCCGACCATGATGGCAGTCGGAGTCGCCAGTCCGAGAGCGTCGGGGCAGGTGATGACCACGACGGTGATGGCGAACAGGATCGCGGCACTGAATGGGCGGTCGGTGAGCAGCAACCATGCCGCGAGGGTGAGCCCGCCGCCGATCAGGGCGACGAGGACCAGCCAGAACGCGGCCCGGTCGGCCAGCTTCTGGCCCGGCGCCTTCGAGTTCTGAGCTTGTTGAACGAGTGCGACGATCTGTGCCAGCGCGGTGTCGGAACCGACCTTGGTGGCGCGCACGCGCAGGGTGCCGTTGGCGTTGATGGTCGCGCCGATCACTTCTGAACCCGCCGCTTTGTGCACGGGCAGGCTTTCGCCGGTGACCATGGATTCGTCGACCTCGCTGTCGCCGTCCTCGACGACGCCGTCGACGGCGATCTTCGCCCCGGGCCGCACCAGCAGCAGATCACCGACCGCGACGTCGGCGGTCGGGATCTCCACCGGTTCACCGTCGCGCAGTACGACGGCTTTCGACGGGGAGAGGTCGAGCAGTGCGCGGATAGCGTCGTTGGCGCCGCCGCGGGCACGCATCTCGAACCAATGTCCCAGCAGCACAAAGGAGGCGAGCACGGTCGCGGCTTCGTAGAACACTTCGCCGCCGCCGGTCAGGGTGATCACCAGCGAATAGCCCCAGCCCGCGCCGACCGCGACGGCGACGAGCACCATCATGTCCAACGTCCGTGCCCGCAACGCACGGATCGCGCCGTCGAAGAAGATCCAGCATGAGTAGAAGATCACCGGCAGGCTCAGCGCCAATGCCCACACATCTTGGCGTAGGCCGAACGGTACCGCCAGGTCGCGGCCGAACATTTGTGAGCCCATCGGGGACCACAGCACGATCGGGATCGAGAACGCCATCGCCACCAGGAACCGGTTGCGCATATCGGCCACCATCGCCGCCATCGAGGTGCCCGCATGCCCGCCGTGGCCCATCGCCTCATGCGGGGAACGCAGAACCTCGGCCGTCTTCCGCGGCCGGGCGTGCACGGCATGGTCGACCGGTGCCACCGCACGCTCATGCGGCGGCGGTGGCAACACCATGGGCGCGGTGCCAGCGTGAGCAGGCGGATCGGGTTCCTGCATCGGGTCGCAAATGTGCGCCGGCACCGACCGGCCTGCGCAGTGGTAGCCGCAATCACGGACCACCCGGCGCAATTCCGCAACCGAGGTGCGGTCCGGGTCGTAGACCACGGTCGCGGTCTGCGACACCGGGTTCGCCGACACCTCGACAACGCCGGGCTGGCGGCCCAACACCGCGTCGACGACGTTCTTCTCGCTGGCCCGCAGCATCCCTTTGACATCGAGAACCGCCGTAGCGTGCCCGGTGTTCACGTCCATTGTCGATATTCCTTCCGGCCAGAATCGTGCGAGGCCGGAACAGCGGATCCCGCCTCGATCTCTACGATGCCCGCGAACTCGGGGTCGTGGAATGGCCGATCGGCCTGCCGTCGAGGACTTACGACCTGGCGATCATTGCCGCGTTCGCCCCTCAGCGGTCATCGGGTTTGCGAACATTGCTGCTGCCGCACCCGCGGCCACCCGGAGATCCAAGGCCATCACCCCGCGCCCGACCAGTGGTCCGGCCAGGATGGCCGCCTGGTAGTAGAACGCCTGGTAGGAGTTGTTGAACAGCACTCCGACGAAACCGGTCGCGGCTGAGGCGATGGTTCACCATCAGCAGGGGGACGGCGCAAGCCTTCGCCTACGGCGGAACCATGGGCCATGATCAAAAGGGCGGTACGGTCGGTACGGTATTGCGCGGTTCCCCCCGCGCGAATGCTTCGATGTTCCGCAGCGTTGTATCGATGATCCGGTGTACTGCCTCGTCAGTGTTGTAGGCGTTGTGCGGCGTGATCAAGACATTGGGGAAGCCGAACAAGACATGTTCGGCCACAAGCGTTCTCAGCTCGAGTGGGCTGAGGGCGCGATCCCGGAAGATCTCGGCTTCTTCCTGGATGACCGATTCCTCGGGCAGCACGTCCAGTCCGGCCGCTTTCACTTTTCCGCTGGTCAGCGCCCTGATGAGGGCGGCGACGTCGACGATGCGGCCCCGTGCGGTATTGATGAGGACAGCGCCCGCCTTCATCAGGTCGAACTCTCGGTCGGAGATGAGATGAACCGTGTCCGTGGTAGCCGGAACGTGCAGGGTGAGGATATCGGCGGCGGCCAGCGTGTCATCCAGGTCGGCGTATCGGAACCCGAGACGCTCGGCGACCGCATGATCGGGCTGGAGGTCGGTCGCGACGACGGCCATGCCGAACCCGCCCGCGATCTCGATGACGCGGCGGCCGATCCGCCCTGTCCCGATCACGCCCAGGGTCTTGCCGCGCAGCTCGAATCCGCGCAGTCCGGCCTGGGAGAACCCGCCGCGGCGGGTGCGTTCGGCCGCGTCGACGAGGTGGCGGGCGAGGCCGAGGATCAAGGCGAAGACGTGTTCGGCGACGGTGGAGTCGCCGTAGTCGGGAACATTGCTGACGGTGATGCCGTGCGCGGCACAGTACGCGAGATCGATATGGTCGTAGCCGGTGGACCGGGTGGCCACCAGTTGCAGCTTCGGGAACCGTTCGAGCACATCGGCGTCGAGCCGTGAGCGGATGAACGTGCTGAGCACGTCGGCATCGGCCGCTTCGGCCGCGGTATGCGTGTCCAGCGGCGCGGGCGAGCAGATCAGCTCATGTTCCGGATGCAACCGTAGGCACGCTGTGTGTTCCCACTGCTCGACTTCGTATATCGCGATCTTCACTGGCGCTCCTCCCGATCAGATGCCCAGGCGTGGTCGCGCTCGCGTGCCGCGGCCGAAGAGCACGGCTGCGATCACGACCAACCCGCTCGGCCAGGCCAGGGCGAGCAGCAGCGTTGCGGGCAGGTCGAAGTCGGTGGTCAGGCCAGTGTCGAACAGTAATCGGGTGCTCGCGTATCCGGGCCAGAACCGCGCCCAGGGCGCGGGTTCGGGGCGCAGCATCGGGCTCTGGATCAGGCCGAGGTCCAGGAACGGGATCAGGAAGGCGACGAAGACACCGGCCACGCGGCCGAACAGCGGCGCGAGAATCATCCCGATCAGAGCGTAGGTGATCGCGGCGAGCATGAGGGCGGTGATGAATCCGGCCCACTGCGCGGGCGTGAAGACCGTCGCTGTGATCGCGAGGGCGGCGAGGCCGATGACCGCCACCGCGACCGTGAGGACGCCGAAACGAACGGCGAGCAGTACGCTGCGGCGGTATCCGGCCAGTCGCAGTCGTCGATCGCCCGCCTCGGAGTCGGCCACCACGAACAGCCCGGCCAGGGTGGCCAACGCGGCGACCGCGATAGGTGCCATCGTGCCCGCGTGCACCTCGGGGAACCAGAATGTGTCGGCAACGGTCCGATCGCCGTGACGCACCGAGATCGCAATGGTGCGTTCTGGGGTGGTCACCTTGGCGAGCAGGATGAACACCACCGGCACGACCACCAGCAACGCCAGCAGCGCCGGGTTGCGGCGCAGTTCGACCAGCCCTAACCGCAGCCCGGTGACCAGCTGCCCGGACGGGCGGCGCGCGGGCGGCGCGGCGCGGGCGGCGCGGACAAGCACGACCGAGCCGACTGCGACCGCGGCGATCGACCACAGCAGGGCGTAGCCGAGGTCGGTGATCCGTCCGCCGTGCCCGGAGGGCAGGTCGATCATCCACAAGGTCACGAAATGCGTCGGCAACCAGCGAATGAAGGTTTGGTCGGTGCCCATGCGGGAGGGCCCGAAGAACACGTCGATGATCCACACGAACAGCACCAGCACCGCGCCGTTGACCGGGTTGCTGGCCAGCACCCCGATCACGGCGCCGATGGCCAGATAGATCACCGCGAACATCAGCGTCCCGGCGATCGTGCGGAGCGGGTGGTCGAGGCCGGTGCGCGCCGCCAACGCCGCCAGCGACACCGCCGACACCAGCACGGCAAGCAGCAGTCCCGTAGTGGCGCGGGCGGCGACCAGTCGTCCGGGCGCCAGCCCGGCAACCACCAGCCGCCGGTCGGCGGCGCGGGCAGCGCGGACCTGGAAGTACATCGCCAGGCCCGCGAGGAAACCAGCTGACCAGCCGACTGTCGCGGTCTGCACCGACATCTCGATACCGCCGAGCAGTTCCATGGCATCGGAGATCGTTCCCGCGGCGACGAACACGAACAGTGCGGGCACGAGCACCAGCACCACCAGGTTCACTGGGTTGCGGGCGTAATCGGTGACGAAGGCCCGCACGTAGGGCAGGACGGATCGGTTCATGGCCTCGGCTCGCTGGTGGAGGGCGGTCGGTCCGATGCCGCAGCGCCGGCGATTCGCGGTGTCACCTGCCCGTCGCGTAGTTCCAGGATGCGGTCGAAGCGGTCCTCGTCGGCGACGAAGTGACTGATGATCAACACCGAGCGGCCCGCGGCGCGGCGGTGAGCGACCAGCTCCCAGAATTTCAGGTAGGTGTCCCAGTCGAATCCGGCGTAGGGCTCGTCGAGCAGCAGCACGGCGGGATCGGCCAGCAGGGCGAGGGTGAGATTCAGTTTGGCCAGCGTCCCGCCGGACAGACGATCCGCCCTGGTCCGGGCGTAACGCTCGAAACCCAACGCCGCATACAGTTCTCGCTGTGCGCGCAGTTGATCCGCCCGGGTCATCCGGTAGGCGCGGGCGAACAGCTCGATGTGCTCGTCACAGGTCAACCGTTCGTAGATCACCGGCTGCTGCGGGCAGTATCCGAGCAGCCCGGATCGAGTGACGGTACCGGTGTCCGGTTGCAGTTCGCCCACCAGGATCTTCATCACCGTCGATTTGCCCGACCCGTTCTCCCCGACCATCCCCACCACCTCACCGGGGCACAACGCCAGGTCCACACCGCGCAGCACCATCTGCCTCGACGAGAAGGGCCACCCGCCACGACGGAACGATTTACCGATCCCAGTGGCGGTCAACACCGGCGCGCACGTCGTCGCCGCAGTGTGCATTTCGGTGGCGGGACTGTCGGACCGGGCATGCTGTGTGGACATGGGTGCTCCGCTCAGTTGATCAGGTGCGGTGGTCGAGCCCCACGGCCGCTCGTACCCCTTCCTCACCGACTACGCGCTCAACGATGCGCCCATCTTCCCCGGATGACTATGGGCTCAGGTCCGCGTTTGCTGGACCCTAAAGGCATCCCCGTGCGCGTCCAAAGTCCCTACCGCCAGGAGAACCCTCATCCGAAGGGATGGAAAGGGATCGACATCGAGGAACGGCCCTGGCCGTCGTCAACTCCGATCGCCACGCTCGCCCCAGGACGGCAAAACAAGTTGACCATTAGCACTCGCCAGTCAGGGCGTTTGTCCCTATCGCGCCGATGAGATCGCGGCGCACGCTGAACCGGCAACAGGATCGAGGCGTTTTCCACGCTCGACGTGTGCAGAGGAGATGACGATTGTGATGTTCTGGTACGACCACGACATGAGCGGATGGGGATACGCCTGGATGGGCATAGGGATGGTGGTGTTCTGGGCAGCGCTGATCACCGGCTTCGTCTTGCTCGTCAAATACGCCACACAAACCGACCGCAGCCAGCCGCAGGGACCACAACGCCCCACCGCGGAACAAGTTCTGGCCGAACGATTCGCCCGCGGCGAGATCGACCGAGACGAATACCTCAACCGGCTCGATACCCTGCGTTCGCCCACGATCAGCACGACCCGCAAAACCACGAACCAATAGGCTACGTGCGGGCCGCGCCGCGGTCGGCGCTGGCTTCGGTGCCCACCACCGTGGTCGTGGCCCTGGCTTCGCGCGGCGCGTGTTCACCGCCGATCACCGCCTGCGCTTCCTACCCCAGTCGCCCCGGCGTAGTAGGACGGCCGCGGCGGAGCACTCCGCTGCGACCTCACGCGACCCAATCGGGCGGGCATTCCAAGGACCTCCACGCACCGGCGACGCAGGCGCGGTGAGGTATTTGCGTCCTCAGCATCCCTGTGTGTAGTGACCGGTCAGTGTGTGACCGGCTGTGTGGTGTCGTGGGTGGTGGTGTCGTGGGTGGTGCGCAGGCGGGCGTCTAATGACCACGCTCCGCCGCCGACGAGGAGCAGGAAGACGCTGCCGCACAGCATTGCCAGGTCGGTGCGGGATTCGTGGACGAAGTCCCACCACCCGGAGTCCTTGGTGAACAGCGGTGCGTCGCCCCACATGATGGGCAGTTTGGTGATCAGCAGCGCGCCAGCCATGTTCACGATCATCAGGATGACCGCGACGCGGGTGAGTAGCCCGGCGAGCTCAAGGCGCCGCAGGCGATTTGGAAGACAGCGTCCAGTGGTGCGACGAAGCCGGGCGCGGGGATTCCGATTTTGTCGAAGCGGCCCGTGCCGAGCCGGTCGGGGTAGAGGAATTGCTGGATGCCTTCGAACAGGAAGATCGCGCCGACATAGAAGTGGATCAGTACCACCATTTGCGGGTCCTGAGGTAGCGGCGGTCGTGGTCAGGCGGGTCATCAATGAAATGATGCCGAACACGAGCGGGGTTCCCATCTTTCCGTTCAGTGCTTTGGGTCATTCCGCCCGTCGTCGGGCCGGTGGGGGAAAGAACGCGGCGAAGGCCGTAGCGGAAGCATTCTGCGGCCACGACGGCCGCGCTGGTGAGGACCGAGGACAGCGGCTGGGTGAAGGTCAGGGCGAGGCAGCCGACCAGACCCGTGGCCCGGGGTCATCCTCGGCGGTCGCATACCGGCTTCGTTATGTCGGCCGCGAGCTTGGATGTCGCTTGTTGCGGGCGAGTGGGTGGGATTCACCGGTGATGGTCAGTAGTGCCTCGATGACGTCACCGCGGATGTGGGTGAGGACAGCTTACGTCGTCGCGGTGGTGCCCGGCGTAGACCCGCTCGACCTTCTCACCGAATAGCTGTTTGACGTGGGCACGCACGGTTTCGGTGATCGAATAGGTCGTGACGTCCAATTCCGCTGGCCACGGGAGGGTTTCGCGGATTCGGCCCCAGAGCGCGTCGTAGCGGCGGTAGGTGATCGGCCGGCCGTTGCGTTTGCGCAGCAGGCGATGGGTGGTGTTTTCACCTCCCCGGCGGGCGACATGCTGTCGCAGCGCGGCCATCAGACGGGGCGAGAGAGGATGCCAGTAGAGTCTGCCGCCCCGGTTGCGTAGCCGTACAAGGCAATTGTCGTGGTCGAGGTCGTCGAGCGTGAGGTCGCTGACAGTCTGCCGCTCGGCGATCGTTGGGATATGCAGCACGACGATCAGCTCGTCCAGCTCCGGGTCGTTGCCGGTGGTGGACGCGACGCGGCGGATTTCGAGTAGCTGCTCGTTGGTCAGGATGTCGCCTGTGCCGGTAAGCCGGGTCGGAAGTGTGGCCTCGGTTGCCGGGTTGGCGGATGGGTCGACGAGTCCGTCGCGCACAGCGAGCTTGTAGAGGTGCCGGAGGGCAGAGACGAGATTCTCCGCGGCACCGCGCCCGTCACGCGAATTGGCGCGACCACGGGAACGAAGTTGGTTACCGGCAGCAAGCTCCAGCGCCGAGTGCGCTGAACACGTCGGTTCAGCTCAGCAGCCGAACCTGGAAATCCCCCGAGTTCGGCACTGAGCGACGCGGCTGTCAGACAGTCATCATCCGACCCTGACAGGGGCGGGTCAAGATCGTTAAGGCACCCACCTTGGGTGACTTTTGCGCAGGTCATCCAGCTATACGCGCAGCTTTCCGGCACGCCCTCGACGCGTCGCCACACGCGATAGGTGCCGGCTCTGCGTTGAGCCAAGGCACACGTCTCACGCTCCCAACCGACCCCCGACACGAGGAAGGTGTCCGGGCGGGTCAATAACACCGAACCTGCGCATTTCTGGATCACCTTTTGTGTCCGGACCCTGTCAAAGACCCAAAAAACACGGTTCCGGGGCATATTTGCTGCGAAACCGTGTCATTGAGTGTCCGGAGGGGGAGTCGACCACTACGCACACGCTCTTCGTCGACGACAGGTACTGACCTTGGCGTAAGTGCCCTGACTGCCGTGTCCGACCGGTCGAATGGGTGTGGTATCGAAGAAGTATGTCGACCGCGTGCCGGCCGCCAAACGCGCGGCCAAATTCGTCGACAAAGTCACCGAAACCGGCGAGGACCTCGCAGTCAGGCGCACCGAACTGCAGCGTATCGCCGACCTCCTCGCACAGCGCACCGCCGATATTGCCAGGATCGCGCGCGACAAGCTGAAGAGCTCGCTGGATTACGGGCTCGACAAAGAGGCAATGGAGCAAGTCTTCGTGCCGAAGCGCAAACTGGCAACCAGCGTCGTCACCAAGCTGCTGTCGTCGAACGCCCCCGGCGCCTCCGAGTATCTCGCACAGGTGCCGTATGCGCAGGTCGTCGCAACGTGGGGTGTCGGTTCACCTAGCGTCGATCTGGCGGTGCGGCCCGGTGCGGTGCAAGCATCCGGTTCGACGGACGGGATCTTCGCCAGCGAGCGGTCACCGACCGCAACGGATCACCGATCGGCGAGGTCATCTTATGGGTCGAGAACGGCTGGCTCAGTGGAATCGAGTGCGCCTGGTATACGGACGAACGCCCACACGCGCTGCCCGAGCCCGGTCAGATCGAAGCTTCGTCTCTGCGCGCGGTCGTAGCTGACGGGATCCGTGCCGTAGGGCTGGAAGGTGTTCCAACGTCACGATCCGTCGTTAGAGCTGACCTACATCGATGGGCGCACCGAGCCCCGCGTAATCACCAGACGGCCTCCGGGCAGGCCGTCATCGGGCGTTCTTGGTACGCGGACACCGAGGTCACCATCACGTAGCTGATTCGTTTCGCCCAGTTACCTGAGGAGTCGCCGGCAGCGATGTTGCCGAGATTGTCCCAGGCGCGGCCGGGCGTATTTCCGCCGGGCTGGAAGGGCTCACCGCCCCAGAAGCTCACACAGGCGCCTTGTCCGTCCTCGTTCTCCCACACGGTCAGCCAGGTGTGCGGGGCGACGTGCAGGGAGGACGGCACGTTGTTCCAGTCGTTCCAGCAGAAGATTACGCAGTCCCTGGTGACGGTTCGCAGATCGTAGGCGCCGGGTCCGAGTTCGACGCCGTCGTTGCTGAAGCCGGTGGTCTCCCAAAACCGTACCGTGTTCGACCACCAGGAATCTGGGATCTGCCCGGCACTGGCGGGAGTCGCTGTCAGACCCAACGCCGCGGTCGCGGCGACGACAAGGGTGGCCCATCGTGCTGCGTGATGCGCTTTTCGGTTGAGCATTGACTTCTTCCTTTCGGTACGTCCCCGGTGCCCGACCACGTCGGCGCTCACCTGCGCCGATGCCGTCCCCGTGATCGACGAGACGAGCGCAGCCGCGGCCAAGACCACCCTGGCCGTCGTTGTCGTGCGTCGCATGTCGTTTCCCCTCTTCCGGTCTCCGCGACCTCTTTGCCGCCGAGCTCTGATTCGATGGAATCGACTCGAGCTCAGCTGTTTTCGTACAGAAACGACAGTAGGATCCAGCACGGTAGGCGAACCATACGAACAACTTCGTATAGCGGTCTTCACTTCGGCCAGAACACGGAATGCGTTGGTGCACAATACGTGAGTGAAGCCGGTACCCGACTCGAGTGCCAAGAAGATCCACGACCTGGCCCTGGCGATCATCACCGAACGCAATCCTGTGCGGGTCTGGCCGCTACTGATGGAGCGGCTCACCGTCGACCTGCCGTGCGATCTCGCGGTGCTGATCGATCTCGACTGGGACGCGGGCACCGGCCACGCCCTCACCGGCTCCCCGGACTGGTTGCACGAGGCACCGCTGGACGCACTCATCCACGCCCACATGCGATCCCACCCCCTGCTCCGGCACTACGCCCGCACCCGGGACACGATGCCGCTGACCATGGACGAGGTCGCCGACGATCGCTGGTGGAAGGGTGAGGCATATCGTGCGGGCAAGGACGCCATCGGCATCGACCGGCAGCTGGCGCTGCCGTTGGCGGCAGGGCCGGGCCGTATCCGCGGGGTAATCATGAGCCGCAGCGGCCACGGGTTCAGCGGCCATGACCTCGAATACGCCACCCTCGCCCGCTCGCTGCTGGATGCGGTGGAGGCCCACGAGACGGCGGCGTTCGGGCGTCGCGGGCCGGGTGATCCCACCGAATACCGGCTTACCTTACGCGAAATGGCTGTACTCGGACTGCTGTGCGAGGGCTTGACTGCCCGCGCCATCGGGACCCGACTCGGTATCGCATCCGCGACCGCGACCAAACACACGGAGAACCTCTACCGCAAGCTCGGCGTACACGACCGCATCGCTGCCCTGCGGGCGGCGCAGGAGCTCGGTCTCATCGCCGGGTCCGGCCCCCGCCGAGACGGCCACCCAGGTCCGGCCGCAGATCGAACTGCTACCGGGCAAGCACTTCCGCGAGGATTGCGACGTACTACTGCTGTGCGGCCGGAATCAGGGCTACAGCCACCACCGCGACCGTGACGATCAGTACGAGATGCCTGAAAGCAGGAGGCCGGCCAACGCCATCCCATCCCGTCTTCCTGCGCCCCGGCACGCGACCCCGTGCCGGACACCCGATGCCGGCGGCTGCGGCGGCCGCGGGCTACGGCGAAGCCGCACCGCTGAGCATGGTCAACGTCGCCGTGCGCATGGAGATCCTGCAACGCCACCCGGTGATCCGCCAAGCCGTCGCCGACCGCGGCCTGACAGTGTCGTGCCTGTTCTTCGACATCGCCAGCGCCTGCGTGCTCGAGGTCACCGCCGACGGCATCAGCGAAATCACCGACCAGGCCGCACCCCGGGCATCGTGACCGGTCGGGTGCGAGTTCGCCAGTTCGCCAAGCGAACTCGCACGCCAGGGCATGTGCCAGTTCGGCAAGAGTTGTTCGACTGGCACTAGGTTCCGTCTTCCAATGAGGTGAATCGATCGGCCCCGTGGTCGGGGCCGATCGTGCATCATGTCGTCCGTGGCGACCGCGATCGGCGATCGATACCAGGTTCTGGCCGATAAGCAGTGGGAACTGCTGAAGTTGCTGCTAACCGAAGTCCGAGGGCCATGTGGGCCGAAACTTCGCTAACAATCGTCACCCACACACCGGCAACCTCCTCATAGCGCCGACGGTTCTACAGTTCTCGCCGACCTCCATGGCGCTGGAACGGGTCCGACCGCATGGGACCTGGTTGTAGTTGCTGTGGACAGTATCCCGTTCGGGGAGAGTGGATTTCGTGATGCGTTCGTCGCCGCATATGTCCAGGACGTGGCCGATTCGCCCCAGTGGCCGGCGCTTCGGCGCATCCGGGAACTTCTGCTGGTCACCTCCGCGGTCCCGGACCTCCGCCGCCGTCCGGGCTCGCTGCGGAGTTCGCGCATGGACTGGCGACTTTGCGGTCCGGTTCAGGCGCTGCGTGGCATCCGAATCACTGACAGGCCGGATACGAGCACCGACGATCGCTGCGGCCGTCACAAGCGCTACTTCTGACCTGACTCGCCCCGATCAAACAGCGGCAGAGGCAACCCCGCCGACTCGGCGGCCCGTGGCTGACAGGTCGTTCCGCGTCGAAGGTTGACGCCGAGGATTGCTTGCCGGGCCGTTCTACTGACGGGGCCGGATGATGATCGCCGCGCGCCTATACCAGAAATTGGCGGTGTTTCCTTCATTGCCCATGTAACCCTCGATTTCCGACGCGAACGGCTCCAACGTCGACTTCGATCCGCCCGTACACAACTCCTCATCCCGTACCTCCCGCACAGCGGGCTCACCGGCCGCCCCTGACCGGTCGATCAGCCACGTCAATGTGACAGTCGACCAGCGCAGCTCGCCGACATCTTCCGATCCCGGGACCAAAGGAAGGCTGGAGCGCACCGGAAGGCTCGCCGGGTCATCGGGCACAGGCTCCACCATTTCCCCGTCTTCATCGAACTCCACATCAGCGCTTTCGACGCATTTCCACCCGTCCGCAACGCGCTCCCAACGCTGACGATAGATCATCATCCACGAGGTGTAGTCCTCCTCGTAGGAGTCCTCGACCTCCGCGAGCGCCAGCGACGCGTCGTATCCCGCGACGTCGGCCGCCGCGAGCATCAGCCCAGCCCGGGAAGCATCGCCTCCCTTGAGCTGATCCCACCCGAATCCGTGCCGGGAATACTGATGATCCAACAGGTAGACGAGTTGATGAGGGGGGCGTTTCGCCGGCTCGCGGTGCAATGGCCACGTCGACAATTCCATCGGTGTGGTGAAATGCGCGCGCAACTGCTCGGCCAGTAACCCGACCGACGGATGCATGGCGAAAGCGGCGGCGTCCGGGCCGGTACGCCCCTTCGCCACCAGGTTGTAGGTCAGCGTGATCCGGAAACCGTCGGTGACCGGCAGCACCTCATGCGCGCAGTCGCCATAGAACGCGACGAAGGACAGCTCCTGCGGCGAACCCTGGTCGGTGACCTTCGTCCCCTGCTGCTCGATCACCAACTCCCCGCCGGTGAACGCCGAAGGCAGAGTCACCACCAACGTGCCGATCATGCCGTCGGCCTTCTCCGAATCCTGATGGCGCTGAAAGAATTGTCCCGGCTCATACACCAGCATCGAATGCAGCTCCGCCGACAACTGGCAGTCCGGCGCCAGACCCAGCTCGGCCCGCAGTATGTCCAGCATGGGCAGCAACGTCTCGCGCCACTGCCGCTCGTCGACCGTTACCCGCTCCGGCGGAACCTCCCACGTGTCGCGCACGTTCGCGTCCAATAGCGTCTGCTCGCGCAATCCATACCGCGCCGGCCGCGCGACCTCGCACAGTCGCCGCGCCTGATCCGGCGTCACCGGCAACCGGATCGGCCCCACCCCCTCCACCTCGATCACCAGGTTCTCCGCCGACCCCCTCCGACGCGCAGCAAATGAACCCGCCGGCAACACCGAACCCATGAGCTCGCCGATCACCCGTAAAGTCTTATCCGTCATGCACTTCTCCCATGCTCGACAACATTCGCGGGCATACTCTCAGGGCCCACCGACAATCCAGCTCCGATGCCGCACCTTCAGAACATCGGGGACTGTGAGTCGGCCGGGTCTCGGGCCGGTTTACACCGGAGGCAGGTAAGCCACTACCGCACTACAAAGGCCCGGTTGCAGGGTCTGAGCACAGCGCCTACTTGCGCGGCCTCCAAGCCAGATGACATCTGGTCTACCCCTTCTGGCCGGAGTGAGCCTAGAGCTGAGCTTCACCGGAGAGGACTCGCCGATGTCGGGACTCCTGCTGAGCGTGGTGACGGGCGCCTTCACACAGTTCGACGCGCCCCCATCCTCGAGCGCGGACTCTTTGAAGTGGGCAAATTACTACTCGTCAGGTGCCGCCGATTCGCTAACGGGGTATCCCGCCGATATCCGCAGCGCAGCAGCGCGCGACAGGAGTACGCCGTTACCGGCGGGCAAGGGGTGAGGCGCGCCGGTGAGTGCGACCAACACCTCAGCCACTTGGGCTATGCGCCTGGGATCGTACGGATCGCGGTGTTCGTGGTTGTCGATACGTCTGGGTCCGCGTTTGAACAGGCTCGCAGTGCGACGCCCGAATTGCTTCTCGACGAACGCCTCTGTGGTCTGACAGATCCAGTCCATGTTCACTTGGAGCTCGTCAGCCCAGGAGAGTTCACAACGGAACCGGCGAACGAGGTATTGGTAGCGGGCGAGATCAACTGGCCTACCGTCTTGGTAGCGCAGTACTTCATCGGTGGCCGTGCGGGCACCGCGGTGCCTGACGTGGCCGAGCAGGCGGTTCATCAGGGCAGTGGCGATCGGCTGCCACCGGATCGCGTCGCCGTATTCGTGGAATCGGACCAAGCAGTCGATCGCGGTGTCGGCCAAACGGCGCAGGTAGCGGCTATGCACCCGCCGCGATGGTACAGCGAGATCGACTGGGCCGGCGTCGAACCGGTGCGGGTGCCCGGCGGCCGGTAGCCGAGGGCGACGCCGTGCTGATCGCAGCCGCGGCGCAAGCCGTCGCTCTTGATGCTGCATCAGCGACAACACCGGAAACCGGCCGTACTCCACAACGCCCTGATCACGCACAGCCGCACATGAAACCACCTGCTGCCCAACCCCACTCGCCCGTTGGTGCCCGCCGACTGGCCCGCTGAGCATGCGTCAGGTCGTGAACTTCAGTACACGTAGACTCGGCCAGGTTGTGACAGCGAGAACCCATGACCGTCCCCGTTGACGCAGCCGGCGGCCATGTAATGGCCGTCGCCGCACACGACCTGGGTTCCGAGGATGGGCGGATTAGGCGTACAAGCCTGTCCCGGGCAGCCGTTCGGACCGCGCACCGGGGGCGGATTACCGCCCGCGAGGGTGAACGGTGTTCCCGGAAGGGATGCCCCGTGCATCGGTCCACCCACCACGTCCTGCGTGATCTGCCGCCCCGGCACCGGCAAGGACAGACCCTCCGCGCTGCCGGACGGCAGGAACCCCGGCCGCTGCGTCACTACCAACCCGTCCGGTAGGTCACAACCCAGTAGGCCGTCGGACGAGACCGCGCAGTTCAACCCTCGGTAGTTGAAGAAGACGGGATCAGCCGCCTGTGCCGGCCCGCCGCATTCGATCACCGTGACCGCGGCCACCAGCCCTATCGCCCCCGCTGCCCATCGTCTCACGCCCGCCTCCGGCTCCGTATTCAGAATGAATCAGGTTGACCACCACCCTGTTCCGACAAGAAGAGCGGTTGTCGAGCAGTCCAACAATAGATCACCGAGGGCGGTGCGAGCCGGTGATCCGGCAGGTCCCGGTCGCCGGGCTCGTCGGCCGCGCGGCCACTCGCGGCCGGGTCGGCGTGTACATCGCCGCAGCGTCCTCGGGCGCAACAGGTGGTCCCGGCTTCCGGAACGGGCGGAACACAGGCTGCTGGGCGGTGACGGGATCGGCGGGATTCGAGCTCATGCCACCGTACATTCGGGAATCGACTGGCCAGTTCACGCGTCTCCTCGTCGACCGAGATCATCGGATGAATCCCCCACGGCGCTGCCACCGACAAGCAGCGCTCCTCCAGCATCCAGGCACCCGGCAAACCTGGTCAACCGATACAAACCCCCCATCGAACACGGCCCGATGGCGACTAACCGCTTGCCGACTTCGCGAACGTGTCCGGGCAAGACTTCAAACACCCAAAGCGGGCATCCATGCCCTCAACAGGGCGCAAAAGCCCCGAGCATGTGTGAGAACACACACTTCGAGCAATAAAGAAACACGCATACAGTGCATTGATGCACTGAATGCGTGTTTTTCGTGTCTGGAGGGGGAGTGGACCACTACGACACGTGCTTCGTCGACGACAGGTACAGACCCTCGCGTAAGTGCCCTGACAGACGTGCGTTTCGGATCGAATGATGTGACCCTTATGGCGGCTTCGATACAGAAGGCATTCCCAAGCCGACGACCGGCTCGGAGTGTCCTACCCGAAGACTTCCTCGTGCCACCAGCGATCGGGGTGGCTGAACCAGGGGCCGACCCGGTCCGCGGCCAGGACTCGTAACTCCTTCAGGTCGATGCTGTATCTGCGGTAAAGCGCGACGATTTCGCGCAACCCGTCTTCATCGACGGCGTTGAGATCGACGGTGAGGTACAAGGTGCGCACTCGTCCGTGGTACGACTCGACGCAGGAGATATTGTCGAGCCATCCGAAGAACGCCGCCTCGTCTTGCGGCGAATAGTAGGTGACGTCGGCGGCCTCGATGACCACGGTGCCGGTGCTGTTCATCGCGACTTCCCGCCCGGATACACGTTCGGATAACCACCTTTCTTCTCTTGCACGTCCCAGTGCGGGCCGCCGTGCGCTGTCGAACCCTGGCCGGTCGGTACCCACACCCTTCCATCAGCCTTCGGCCGTTTGGGGTCATACGCATTGGCTGGCGGCTTGTAGTTCGAATCGAACGTCGCATCACCGGCGATGGACAGGATAGTCAGTCCAGTGATCCTGACGGAGCTGACGCCAGAGACAGAGCTGCCCGGCAGGCGTGGCTCACTAGGCTGGCTGGGTGGAGTTCACAACGGATTTCGAGCGTGGTGGGTGGCTGCTGGCGCGCGTCGGCGAACACGGGGTCGGCGGCGTCGCTGGTACCGGCTTCGAGGCTTATGCGCGGATCCTGCACCCGGTTGAGGCGACCCGCCGCGACGTCACGGTCACCGACGAGTGGGGCAATCCCGAGATCGTGGAGGAGGCGATGTGGCCGTGGGCCGAGGTTGCCGTGCGCAACGGCAGAGTGATGCATCCGCTGGTGCAGTGGCGCAACCTCACCGACGATGAGGACGAAGCGGCGATGTCGTTCGACGACGGCTGGGAAGTCGACCAGACCGTCGAGGGGTGGTTCGACCCATGCCTGCTGGCCGCGCTCACTGTCCACCTTCGCGCGGCCACCGAGGCACCGGAAGAGGTGACGGCTGGCGTTTGGAATGGATTCGGCCAGCTGAACACATCCTCGAGTGCGGTGTTCGTCGCGTCCGCCGACGGCGATCCGCAGAACCTCGAACGCGAGCGAGCTCGAATCGACGCCGAGCTGGCTGCCTCTGTCGCGCCGCAGGTCAGATGGGCGGTTGAGGCAGGGCCTTTCCTGCGGTGGCCGGGACGCGATTTCATGCTGTTCGACACCAGCCTCTCCGAACTCGCCGACCCCAGTTGGGTGCATGCGGCGGGCCTGGGATGGACGACCGACTTCCCCGGAGTGACGCCCCAGCTGCTCTGGCCCGCCGACCACGCATGGGTCGTGGCCAGCGAGATCGACTTCGACTCCACGATCGTCGCCGGCTCACGGGCTCTGATCGACGCGGTCCTGGCCGACGATCGTTTCGAGGCCTTCGGGATCGCCGAGGAATCGGATCTGAGCTGGGACGGTGACACAATCAACCCCGCGCCGAAGAACTGAGATGCCGGCGAGAACTCGACCAGGGCGTGCAACCGATGTCCACGACGATCTCACCAACAGGGCGGCAGCACTCATGGAGTCGGCGGCCGCACGCCCCGAGACGGCTCAGTAATCCGCGCGGGGAGCAGTGATCGGACGGCGACCGATGATTGCACCCACGCCGACACCCGCGGTCCGGCCTTGGTCACGTCGAAAAACCCCAGCGTACACACTGTGCCGCCATATCCTATTTTTCGAAGGGCCAATGCCCCATGCTTCCAGGGCAACGGGCGTCCGTGGTAGATCGCACAAATCCCCTTCTTGGGATCTGAAGTACTCTACTGCCCGCCAGTACCGCATTGATTCGCGCCTGCCGCTCGCACTCTTCGCTTCTGCGCTCCATCAAGCCCCGCCAGATTAAAACGGCTTTCGCACTTGATAGAAAGGATTCGCCGGCGATGCTCAGCGCCTCGGCGATCTCGGCATGGGCTTGTCTGGGGAGCGACCGAATAACGGGCCCTATGTGGCCGTTCCGCGGGCGGAGTGAGCGCGCGGCTTGGTGCGCGACTGCCCTTGGGCCGCATTGCCGTTGCGACGGCCGCTGCCTTGGCGCGGTCCGCCACTGCTGCGGTACGGTCTGCTGCTGCGGCGGTCATCTTCATGTGCCGCCCGCTCGCGGTAGGAGGGCGCGATGAATCGGGCGGTCGTGCCGACGAGCTCGGCCACCACAGGCGAATCGGCGGTGACCCGTTGCGGGGTCACGGTGATCTTGGCCTTGCGCATGAGGTCGGCCAGGTCGCGTCGTTCGCCGGGCAGCACCAGGGTGATCACTTCACCGGAGTTGCCGGCCCGCGCGGTACGGCCTGAACGGTGCAGGTAGGCCTTGTGTTCGGCGGGCGGGTCCACGTGCACGACCAGCTCGACATCGTCGACGTGCACGCCGCGCGCGGCCACATCGGTGGCCACCAGCACCAGGGCATCGCCGGCGGCGAAGACCGCGAGGTTGCGGTCGCGGGCGCCCTGCGAGAGGTTGCCGTGCAGATCGACGGCCGGGATTCCGGCGAGGGTCAGCTGCTTGGCCAGTTTGCGAGCCTGATGTTTGGTGCGCATGAACAGGATTCGCCGACCCGAGCCCGAAGCGAGCCGGTGTACGACCTCGCGCTTGGCTTCGACGCTCGCGGTTTCGAAAACGTGATGGGTCATGGCGGCGACCGGGGAGTTCGCCTCATCGACCGTATGCAGCTTGGCATCCGGCAGGAAGCGGCTGACCAGCTTGTTGACGCCGTTGTCCAGGGTGGCCGAGAACAGCAGGCGCTGACCGTGGTTCGGGGTGGCCGCGAGAATGCGGGTCACGCCTGGCAGGAACCCGAGGTCGGCCATGTGGTCGGCCTCGTCGATAACGGTGACCTCGACGGCATCCAGGGAGATCAGACGTTGGTTCATCAGATCCTCGAGCCGGCCGGGGCAGGCGACGACAATGTCGACACCGGCGCGCAGGGCCCGGACCTGCCGGTTCTGCGAGACCCCACCGAAAATCGTGGTGACGGTCATGCGATAGGCCGCGGTGAGGGGTTCCAGCGCGGCCGCGATCTGGGTGGCCAATTCCCGAGTCGGCGCCAGCACCAGGCCGGTCGGGCGGCTCGGTGCGCGTCTACCGGCGAGACCGCCGCCGAGACGGTTGACCATCGGAATGGCGAAGGCCAGCGTCTTGCCGCTGCCGGTCCGGCCACGGCCCAGCACGTCGCGTCCGGCCAGCGAATCGGGCAGGGTGTCGGTCTGTATCGGAAAAGGTTCGGTGATCCCGGCGCGAGTCAACGCCTTTACCAGCGGTGCGCTCACGCCGAGCGCGGCAAAAGAGATGTCAGCAGAACTCATAGGTGTTGCGGTGCCTTTCGGGCATCAGGTGGTGCCGAGCCGTCTACGGACCTTCCGGGTCCGCGCCGGGGGCACGAAATGGCGAGATTGCCGATGGGCAAAATCGATCGCCGTAAGAAGAGCGGATGCGGCAAGCGCTGGTTGCGAAGCGAATGCGATCTACGACGCTTGGCGTGACAGGTCACGCACTCGATCAACAATAGCCTGTGATGGGCGGTTCGTACTCATCGGGTGAGGTTTCTCGCTTCTGGCCAGGGCTGGGCCGCCAGGCGCGTGTTCGCCCGCCCTGCGGCAGCGGATCCTCGGACACGCCGTCACCCAGCTGCGTACGGCGCCCGACCTCGCTGCCGTCCCGGTGGCGGTCGGGCTCCGCATCGCAGGCCGGGCCCGCACGCGATAGCGCTGTCGTAGGGCCCAGCGGATCAGGACGGCTTGGTATCAGTGCCCCCGCTGACCAGTGAGAGCCAGGCCTTCCTTGGCGTTGACCGCCGGTGCTCGAGCAGTATCCACGCGATGCCTGGGCCAACCAGCGCCGCAGCGGCGACGGCACCGACAACGGCCCACCCGGCGAATCCGTAGCCGGCTGCGGTCAGGGTCAACGCCAAAGCGACGATCCGGCCTGATCGACCGTGTCGGGATCGATGAGGCGTTGAAGGTCGTCGAGACCGAACACGAGGCCGAGTTCGGCACGGTGCTACTGGTCGAGTGACTGACCCAAGTGCGCCAACAGGCTGACCGGTGTCCAGGACGACGGCCGCCGCGAGTACTCACTCACCCGTGTCACCGTTTACGCCTTTTAACGGGCCACCTGCGCAAATTTGCAGATCGACGGTGTCCGGAACCCCTCCGAGCACCGTCCACATCCCAAGAAAGAATGCATCCTCTGCAAATTTGCGGAGGACGCATGTCAAAACGGTGTCCGGAGGGGAGTCGTACACCGGAATTGCAGCAGATGTGCACCACTAGTGTGCACATGCCATCACCATACACATTTCTCTCGTTTGCGGCCTCCTTCGGACACGCCCCTGCGGCAGACGCCCGCTGCTACAGATTTGCTTAAGTCCATTTCGCTGCAATGCGTCTGAGCGAAGTACCCGGTTTCGGTGGATAGGTTGCGACGTTCCACGGACCGAGGTCCCGTGCGGAGCGTATTTCTCTGATCGGGCGTCGATTCGGGGGAGTCCTCGCCGGTATGCGGTGCGCAATCTTGTTTACTCGCCACGCGTAAAGCATTGCGTCCGGTCGTGGTGCCCGTCAATGCTTGGAAGACACCCAGTTTGGGTGCATTTACTCGCGGCCTGAACCCATCAACCCCGCGGGTCAACCAAAGCCGGTGCAGTCAATGCTACGTCCGTCCCAACGGATCCGCGCCACTCGCACCGGCGCCGTGAGCCCGCCAGCCGGTCCACGACGCGCGGCCGACTCCACCCAAGGGCGACTCCAGTGACCAGTGCCGTCACCCAAACCGGAGTTGTTATCTGCGTCAGCACAAGCGCCAGTAGCGCTGCCAGAAAAGTACATTCGCCGAAAACAGCCAGCCGGGCACGCGCGCATCCGCTGTCCACAGTTATCGCTGCATAGCAGCTTCACTTGGCGATCAAGGAAGTCGAGAATGCCGCGGGCGGCTCCTCTGCGCGGATGACTGACAGACCCTGGCTCGGCGAAGTCCAAAGACTCCAGATCAGCCTGGACGCTGCCCGCGCGACGCTTGCCGATATCGAACGAAACACCCGACCCGGCAGCTGGCCTGCCGAATGCCATGTCAGCCAACAGCGACGAGAACCACGTGAAGATTCGCGGTGCTGACTGATCACGACCCACGAAGACGTCCAGTAAATTGGCCGCTCGGGCGTGCGCAAAGTGTTTGCCAGCCAGTCAAGCTCTACAGGCGAGAGCGTTGGAGCCTTCGCCATCGTCCGCGACGAGTTGCCGCGAGACCGAGTGCCGGTGGCGATCGGCTAAATCAGCCGACTTTCGGCATCGGGTTCGTGGGCGGTCTCACCATCTCAAAGAGGCTCGATCTCGCGACCGGGACCGAGCTGCCGGTGAACTCCTCCTCGAAGTTTCTCGAGGATGTGCTGGTCCGCCAGGCGCTGCAGGTGGCCCTCGATCGCGACGAGTTCGTCAAGATCGTGGCCAACGGCTATGACGAGGCCACCAAAGGCCCTCTGAGCGCGTCGAATCAGTACTTCACCGACGTGAGCCGGTACCTTACCTACGACCATGCCAAGGCCGTCGGTCTGCTCGGGGGCGGGCGAAGGCTCGTCCGCGTCGGTCGCGTCGGCACCGGAAGGGTCGGAAAGGCGCCACAGCGGTTTTGGTCTCAGGGCTGATCAGCCTGGTCCTCGGTAGCGCGTTCGCGGCCACCGCCGCAGGCGGTCCAGGGACTGGCAACGGGATAGTCGGGGCTCGGGCGGCCATGGTGTCGCGAGCGAGGCCGCGCCACCAGAAGAAATTCACGAGGCCCGATCCCTGTACGCGCGATCGACAACTCGACCTGGCTATATCCGATGCTGATACGGAGGGGTGAGTTCGGCGTGCACCCGCGGAGCGCCGTAGGTGTCGCGTGGCGGCGTGCACGGCACCGATCTGGTCGGTAAGCCAGGCCTGGCGGATCGCTCGTTGCCAGGGTGGGCGCGATCTCCTGCGGTGGAAACCGGGCTCGGGGTGCCGACAGGTTACAGGTGCCGCGGCGATCGCTGCGGTTGGCAGGGTGCCGGTCTCAGCTCCGGAAAGAACCGCTGGTTGCTGCAGGCGCCGAGCTACCGGACGCGCCGGTTACGTGCGAGTTCATCGCGATGTCGCACGGGCTGCGACGCGGTCGGTAGTTGTGCTTCGCGCGGAGGTGCCCAGCTATGCGGATCAGTACCGCAGGCCAGTGGATGGCGGCTCTAGGTGCAGGCGGCAGTGCGCGCGGCATGCGTTCAGCGTTCAGCCCAGCGCCGAGACCGATGACGTGGGTTTTGGTCGTCTTGACGTCGCCGATCCGGTGTTGTGTGATCTATAACACGCGGCCGGGAAATCGAGTCACGATGTTGTAAGGCGTTGCATCATCGATGGTCGCGCGTACAGGAGCGGGGGGGGTTGTGTCGCGTGCGGCGCAACTCGGGAGCAAAGAGCGGACAGGCACGATGGGCGAATTCAACGCGATCACTCCGGGGACGGATCTTCCCCGCTATGCCCGTGACCTGGTGCGCATGCACGATGCGGTGATCGGCGGCGGTCGTTCGCCGTTGCGGCCGCGCACGGTGGTGGCGCGGTCATGGGCGCGGGTGCTGGCGGCGGGTCTGGTGCCGGACCGGGTGAACGCGCGCACGGTGTTGCCGCCCTCGGAGGTGGAGCGTCGGCGCCGGGAGTCGCCGTTGAGTTCGGTTATCGGTGGGATAACGCAGCTGATCGACAGTGTCGCCGACGCGGCGCAGATGATCATGGTAGTGACCGACGCGGACGGCATCGTGCTCTGGCGCGCCGGGTCGGCGAAGGTGCGTCATCGCGCGGACGGGCTGGGTTTTCAGGAGGGGGCGACGTGGACGGAGTCGGCAGTCGGCACGAACGCGATCGGCACAGCGCTGGCGGAGGCCGAGCCGGTGCAGTTGGTGTCGGGGGAGCATTTCGAGCAGTCACAGCATCCCTGGTATTGCACGGCGGCGCCGGTGCACGATCCGCGCACGGGTGAGTTGATCGGGGTGGTGGATGTCAGCGGTCCGGCGTTGACGTTGCATCCGACAATCACGGCGTTGATCGGGGCGGCGGTGCGGCTGGCGGAGGGGCAGCTGCTGCGGCATCAGCAGGAGCGGCTGGAGCGGCTGCGGATGGCGTCGATGCCGGCGTTGTCGTCGTTGAGCGGGCCCGCGTTGCTGGTGGACGAGCACGGGTGGGTGGCGCATGCGGTCGGGGTGGCGGCGGGCCGGCGGATCGCGGTGCCGGATGCGGTGCGGGCGGTGCACGTCCCGGGGCTGGGATTGTGTGAGGCGAAGCCGTTGAACAGCGGATGGTTGGTGCGGCCACGCTCGGCCGACGACAGAATCCGGCTGACACTGGATCTGTCGGGTGCACCGGTGCTGATGGCGCGGGGTGAGTCGGACTGGCGGCGCACTCTTTCTACGCGGCATGCGGAGATCCTGTTGTTGTTGCACCGGTGCGGTACGGCGGGGATGACGGTGACGGCGTTGAGTGAGGCGCTCTACGGCGACCCCGATCATGCGGTGGCGGTGCGGGCGGAGTTGTCGCGGTTGCGCCGGGTGGTGGGGTCGGTGGTGGAGAATCGACCGTATCGGCTGGCGCCCGCGGTGGAGATGACGGTGAGTTTCGGAGCGGGGCCGGACGCGGTGGATAGTGCGTTCGCGCCAGTCCAGTCCAGTCATTCGTGAGCTAGCGTTTCGGACCGGCGCGAGAGAATGAGAAGAGCTGCCACATTTCCCTCTCCGGGTCGGTGGGAAGGCGTAGCCTGAGCGCCTTTCTACGGGTGTTGATGCCCCAGCGGTTCGTCTTCCGCGAGTACGGACTGCGGTATCCACCGGTGCGGTGATGACAGGGCGGGGTCAGAGCGCCACCCCGTCGGCGGCGGTCACCACCGTGATCATCTGCGCTGCGGCGGCGAAGTCAGGGAATTTCGCCGTGACTTCGGCAAACGGGGATTCGCGGCGACGTTGCTGGACCTGGTCCAGTGACCGTATGGCCCAGGCGTTGGGCCGATCCTGAGTCACTGCCGCGGCGCGAAACGCGTTGCCAGGAGCGCGCGCCACCGCGGTCGCAGTGGGAGCGCCGCGCTCCGATGACGGCGTCGTGCATCCGGACCGGTCACGCGTATAGCGGGGGGCCGAGCCTAGATGCGACTGCACTGAATTCGCTGATGATGCCCGTCCGCCGGTGGTCCGAGGTCCGCCGACGCAGACAAGGATCCCGGCAGCCAATATCGCACCCTCACCGAGATGCAACGTCTTGCAACGATTGTGACTCCGACTCATATGCCGTGTGCTGTAGGTCACAAACCTTTGTGGGAAGGAGAATCCGGTGACTCGGACACTGGAACCGGCGGCGCGTGAGGAATCGGCCGGACCGCAGCAGCGGGTGGACGCCTGGTTGCGCGAGTTCGAATCCGCGCTCGCGGCGCGCGACATCGAATCAGCCGCGGGCATGTTCGCCGTGGACAGCTTCTGGCGTGATCTGGTCGCCTTCACCTGGAACATCAAGACCGTGGAGGGCCGCGGCGGCGTCGCCGACATGCTGCGGGCGCGGCTCAACGACACCGATCCGCGCGGCTTCCACACCACCGAGCCGGTCACCGAGGCCGACGGCGTGCTCACCGCCTGGATCGGGTTCGAGACCGCCACCGGGCGCGGCGTTGGCCACCTGCGGCTCACCGACGAGGGCGCATGGACGCTGCTCACCTCGCTGCGCGAGTTGCGCGGCTTCGAGGAGAACAAAGGACCGCGTCGCCCCAAAGGCACTGAGCATGGTGCGAACCGGAACCGTGTCACCTGGGCGGAGCAGCGGGCGCGGGAGGAGAGCGAGCTCGGCGTCACCCGGCAGCCATACGTGGTGGTGGTCGGCGGCGGTCAGGGCGGCATCGCGCTCGGCGCCCGGATGCGGCAGCTCGGCGTGCCCGCGCTGGTGATCGACAAGCACGACCGGCCCGGCGACCAGTGGCGCAAACGCTACAAGTCGCTGTGCCTGCACGACCCCGTCTGGTACGACCACCTGCCGTACCTGCCGTTCCCCGACAACTGGCCGGTGTTCACGCCGAAGGACAAGATCGGCGACTGGCTCGAGATGTACACCAAGATCATGGAGGTGCCGTACTGGTCCAAGACCACCTGCCGCAGCGCCACCTATGACGAGCAGACTCAGGAATGGACCGTCCATGTCGAGCGTGACGGCGAACCGATGGTGCTGCGACCCAAGCACCTCGTGCTGGCCACCGGCATGTCCGGCAAGCCCAACATCCCGAACTTCCCCGGCATGGACCGCTTTCAGGGCGACCAGCACCACTCCAGCCAGCACCCCGGCCCCGACGCCTACGCCGGCAAGCGCGCCGTCGTCATCGGCTCCAACAACTCCGCGCACGACATCTGCGGCGCCCTCTGGGAAGCCGGCGCCGATGTGACGATGGTGCAGCGCTCCTCGACCCACATCGTCAAATCCGACTCCCTGATGGACCTGGGCCTGGGCGACCTGTACTCCGATCGCGCCTTGGCCGCGGGCATGACCACCGACAAGGCCGACCTCACCTTCGCGTCCATGCCGTACCGGATCATGCACCAGTTCCAGATCCCCGTCTACGACGCCATCCGCGAACGCGACGCCGACTTCTACGCCCGCCTCGAGCGCGTCGGCTTCCAGCTCGACTGGGGCGACGACGGCTCCGGCCTGTTCATGAAGTACCTGCGCCGCGGCTCCGGCTACTACATCGACGTCGGCGCCTCGGAGTTGGTCGCCGACGGCGACATCAAGCTCGCGCACGGTGAGGTGCGCGAACTCACCGAGCACTCGGTGATCCTCGACGACGGCACTGAACTGCCCGCCGACCTCGTCGTCTACGCCACCGGATACGGCTCGATGAACGGCTGGGCCGCCGACCTCATCGGCCAGGACGTCGCCGACAAGGTCGGCAAGTGCTGGGGCTACGGCTCCGGAACCACCAAGGACCCCGGCCCCTTCGAAGGTGAACTGCGCAATATGTGGAAGCCGACCCACCAGGATGGCCTGTGGTTCCACGGCGGCAACCTGCACCAATCCCGCCATTACTCACTGTATTTGGCGCTGCAGCTCAAGGCTCGCTACGAGGGCCTGCCAACTCCGGTCTACGGGTTGCAGGAAGTCCACCACCTGAGCTGAGCCGTCTTCGCCGCCGGGTCGCCGTATTCGGCGGCCCGGCTTGCAACTTATTGAATCCCAAGGAGAACCATCAATGAGGGCAGCACGTTTCCACGGTCCCGGCGATGTCCGTGTCGAGGAGGTGCCGGAGCCGGCCACCCGGCCAGGGACGGTGAAAGTCGAGGTCGAATGGTGCGGCATCTGCGGCACCGATCTGCACGAGTATCTGGAAGGACCGATCTTCGCCCCACCCGCGACCACACCACACCCGCTCACCGGCGAAACGGTCCCGATCACCCTCGGTCACGAATTCGCCGGTGTAGTGGTCGAGTTGGGGGAGGGGGTGGAAGATCTGCGCGTCGGTGACCGGGTCGTGGTGGAACCGTACATCGTCTGCGGTCGCTGCGACGCATGCCGCCGCGGGCGCTACAACGTCTGCCGCACACTGGGTTTCGTGGGGCTTTCCGGCCGCGGTGGCGGCTTCGCCCGCTATGTGGTGGCCGATCGCCGCTGGATTCATCCGCTCGGCGACCTGGGCACCGATGTGGGCGCGCTGGTGGAGCCGCTTGCGGTCGCCTACCACGCGGTGCGGTTGTCGGGTGTTTCCGGCGGCGACACGGCGCTCGTCTTCGGTGCGGGGCCGATCGGCTTGGTCACCACGGCGGTGCTGCGCGCCGTCGGCGTCGATCACGTCATCACCGTCGAACCGGCCGAGGTGCGCAAGGCCAAGGCCGCGCTCGCGGGCGCCGATCAGGTGCTCGACCCGACCGCCGGCGACGTCATCGAGCAGGTCCTCGACCTGACCGATGGCCGCGGCGCGGACATCACCTTCGAATGCGCTGGAGTCGACGCGGTGCTCGCGTCGGCGATCCGATCCACGCGCGCCGGCGGCACCTGCGTGAACGTGGCAATTTGGGGTCATGAGGCGCGAGTCGCCATGAACGATTTGGTCTTCGGCGAGGTCAGCGTGATCGGGTCGCTCGCGTACGCCGGCGACCACCCCGCCACCATCGACCTGATAGCCACCGGCAAGGTCGACCCACACCAGTTCATCACCGGCCGCATCCAGCTCGACGATATCGTGCGGCGGGGGTTCGACGAACTGATCGGCAACAAGGAGGAGAACGTCAAGATCCTTGTCTCGCCGGGTGGCGCGGATTTGTGATTGCTGACAGGTGAAGGCGCGCGATGTAATCGGTGGTGCACAATCGAATTGCTTCGCAGCACCATCGAGGACTGCCGGCTGCTGCCGCGCCTGCCCTGCGAACGATTGTTCCTCGGGCGGTGACCGGCAGCCAGCGCGCCGACGCCGAGGAGTTTCGGCGGACGGCCCACGTACGGGTGTGGCAGCAGCTCGGCTTCTTCTGTAGCGAGCGGGGCAGCCGTCGTGGTGCGCCGGTCAGATCAGCCCCATCTTGCTGGCCTCGTACACGGCTCCCGCGCGAGTGGACGCCGAGAGTTTGCGCATGATGTTGCGGACGTGGAATTTGACCGTTGTCTCCGAAATGAAGAGCTTGCCGCCGATTTCCCGGTTGCTCTTGCCTTGGGCGAGCAGTTCGAGGACCCGGTGCTCGCGGTCGGTCAGCGCCGGTTCATCCGATGCGGTCCGGATGGTGCGCATCATCACGGAGGCCGATCGCGGGTCGAAAGCGCTTTCGTCGCGGGCGACGGCCCGGATGGAGGAGACCAATGCGGTGGTGTCGACGTCCTTGATGACGTAGCCCTTGGCGCCGCGATGGACGGCCTCGAGCACCAACGCGTCGTCCAGGAAAGTTGTCAGTACGAGGACTCCCGCGTCGGGAAAACGGGAGGTGAGCTCGGAGCACACCTCGAGGCCCTCGGTGTCGGAACCGGTGCCCAGTTTGAGGTCGAGCAGCACGATATCCGGTCGCTGTCCGGCCACTACCGAAATGGCCTCGGCGGCTGTCGCGGCTTCGCCGACGACATGCATGTCGTGTTCGCGTTCGAGGATGGATCGCAGGCCCTGCCGGACGATGGCGTGATCGTCGACGAGGACGATACGCAGTTCTCGCGTCTGCGGGTGCGAGGCTGTGGCGGGTCTGCTGACGGTCATCGCTGAGTCCTTCCGTCGGTGGCGATCGGCAGCGGAATCTGGAACCGGATCATGATTCCGCCGAGTTGCGCCCGGCGGATGGACATGGATCCGCCCATTTCCTCGGCTCGGGCGCGCATGTTGGCGAGCCCCCGGTGCGCGCCGGCCAGGTTGGTGGACGCCGTGACCCTCAGCATCTTTCGCAGTTGGGCGGGGTCGCCGTCGCCGTCGTCGGAAATGGTGAGCACAATCCGGTCGGGGTGATAGAGCAGGCGGACGTGCGCACGGAAGGCGTTGCTGTGTGAGACGGTGTTGAACAACGCCTCGCCGGTGATGCGCAGGAGCGAGTGCTCCGTTTCACTGGACAACGGTACCGGGTCACCGATCACGGTGACCTGCACCTTCAGATCGCTGGGCAGGTGCACGCTGGACAATCGTTCGAGCAATATCGGCAGTGCCCCCGGCGCCTCGTCGGCGGCGTGATGCAGCGCGTAGATCGCCGCACGCAGCCGCTCCACCACATGTCGGGTGAGATCCTTTGCGGCCGAGAGCTTTTCGACGATTTCGTCGTGCTCGCCGCGCGACGCCGCCAGTTCGGAACGGCAGATCTCGATGGTCATTCCCGCCGACAGCACATCCTGGGTGACGCTGTCGTGCAGCTCGCGCGCGATGCGGTGCCGTTCGTCGTCGAGCGCCTGCCGCTGCATGGCATCGCCCAATCGCTGCTGGATATGGGCGAGCTCGGCGTCGCGCGCGGCGAGATCGCGCGCCTGCTGAGCGGTGGCCTCGCTGAGCTCCTCGGCGCGGTCGCGCAGCCGGGTGGTGTCGTGCAGCAGGAACGCGTTGTGCAACGCCACCGCGACCTGGTTCGCCAGTACGCGCAGAATCGCCAGATCGGTGTCGCCGATCTCGACATCGCGGCCCGGCAGCCCGGCGATGCCGCCGACCGGTTCGCCGTCCAAGGTCATCGCGACCCGCACGACACCGCCATCGGCCAGGTCCTCGGCTTCCCACGGCCGGGTGCGCAGCACCCGCAGGTGCGGCAGCACGTCCGCAGGCACCAATCGCTCGTCCTCGATCAGGCCGCTACCGCCGAGCAGCAGGAAACGCGGCCGGGCCGCTTGCAATGCGCCATCGGACAGGGTGACCAGCAACCAGTCGGCCTGCAGATGGTCGGCGGCTGCCTGTAGCACCGCCTCCACGAGACCGCGCGGCCCTTCAGCCGTGCGCACCAACGCGCGCGAAATCCGGTCGAGGGCGCGCACCGCGTTTTCCAGCCGCTCGGCCGAGCGTACGTACGCCGGATAGAAGGATCGTTTTCCGGAGCGGACGCCGGTCAGGACGCCCAGGTCGGTGGCTGTGCTGCTGATGCTCGGGCGGTCAGGGCTGGAGAATCCGGTCATCGTGCGCCTCACAGCGCCCTGCGGAACAACGCCTCGATGTCGGCGGCATCGGCATCGCGGGGATTGGTCGCCAGGCAGGCATCATCCAGTGTCGTTCTGGCCATGATCGGAATATCGTCCGCGGTGACACCGAGTGCGGCGAGACCACTCGGTACTCCCACGTCGTCCGCGAGCTGCCGCACCCGCTCGGCCAGTTGCTCGGCGACCTCCGAGGCGGGTCTGCCGGAAACGTCGATCCCCACCGCCGCGGCCAACGGAACATACGGTGTGGGATCTGTCGCTGCATTGAACCGGATGCAGTGCGGCAGAAGTACCCCGTTCAGCACTCCATGTGGCGCGTCGAGCAGTCCACCCACCTGGTGGCTCATGGCGTGGGTGATGCCGAGGATGGCATTGGTGAATGCCATGCCGGCTTCGAGCGCGCCGTGAGCCATCGCGATCCGAGGCTCGGCGAGGCGTGGCCGGGCCATGGTCTGCTGCAGGTTGTTCGTGATCAGGTGCGCGGCGCGCAATGCGTGGTGATCGGTGAGCCGGTTGTGCGCCCGGGAGACGAACGACTCGATCGCGTGGGTCAGCGCGTCCAGGCCGGTGGCCGCGTTCAACTCATCGGGCATGGTGATAAGCAGTCGAGGATCGACGATGGAGATGTCCGGGACCAGAGTCCGGCTGATGATGGTGATCTTGGTGTGCCGGGCCGTGTCGGTGACGATGGCGAACTGCGAAACATCAGCGCCGGTGCCGGAGGTCGACGGAGCCACTACCAGCGGCGGGATGGGACGCACTACGTGGTCGACACCCGCGTAGTCGAGGATGGCGCCGCCGTTTCCGGCCAGAATCGCGACGCCCTTGGCCGCGTCGATACAGGAGCCGCCGCCGACGGCGATCACCACATCGCTGCCCGTCGCCTGGTACTGCTCATATGCCGCGGCGATCTCGTGATCTTTCGGATTGGGCGTGATCGCCGACCACAGGGCCGGCTGCAAGCCGACCTCCTGCAGATGGCGGGTGGCCTCGGCGACCCAGCCGGATTCGATGATTCCCGGGTCCGTGACCAAGAACGGGCGACGCGCACCCACCCGCAGCGCGCAGTGGCCGAGTTCGGCCAGTGCGCCGGGACCGAAGACGACCTCGGGCGTGTGGAATTTGGCGAGCTGCGGCGCGCCCATGGCGGTCTTCAGAGCCTGCGGACCGGTGAGCTCCGCTGTCGCGTCACCCGGACCGGTAGGCAGGATCTCGGTCTTCGCGGCGGGCCGCTGCGCCGTACCCGATGCCAGCCGGGTCAACTGCGTCACGACTGCTCCTCACTCGCCCACATACGGCGACACTGCCGAACGTCTCCAGGCTAGTCCTCGATGTGAGGGCGGTCATACCCTGCGATCGTGCTGGGGGCACCTACCCGATCGGACAGGTGCCCCCAGGACGATCACGACCGAACCGGGCGTCGGGCATCGAACCTCTCCGTCCGGGCAGTTCGGTGTGGCGATCGGATGGTTGTGCCGCGACGCCGTTCTCTTCGGTGCCGAATGCCCCTAGCTTCGTGGTCGCGGTCATAGATGGCCACCGATGAAAGGAGCTTCCCCATGAACGAGCATTCGATCGATGAGACGGTCGAACAGGACCTGCTGGTCGAGGACGTGTCTATCGATGGCATGTGCGGTGTCTACTGAGACCCCGCCCTTCGACCCGACCCGGCCATACCGCCTCACGCCGTCGGTGGCGGTCCGGCCGGAGCCGTTCGGGGCGCTGCTGTACGACTACGGCACCCGCCGGCTGTCATTTCTGAAGACACCCGCGTTGGTGCGGGTGGTCCGCACGTTGGCGGACCACACCGACGCGGCGTCCGCGCTGGCGGCGGCCGAGGTCCCGCGCACGGACAGACCGCGCTATCTGAACGCCCTGGCCGACCTGGCCGCTGCGGGCACGATTCAAGCTCGCTCGCAGGCGTGAGCGAACGGCAGAGGAGGAATCCGATGAGGTTGGTGGAGCAGTTCAAACATGGTCTGGCCGCGCCGATCTGCTTGACCTGGGAGCTCACCTACGCCTGCAACCTGGCGTGCGAGCATTGCCTTTCCTCGTCAGGTCGGCGCGATCCCCGCGAGCTCAGCACAGCCGAATGCAAGACCGTCATTGATGATCTGCAACGGATGCAGGTGTTCTATGTCAACATCGGCGGCGGTGAGCCGACGGTGCGGCCCGACTTCTGGGAACTGCTCGACTACTCGATCGATCACGGGGTGGGTGTCAAGTTCTCCACCAATGGAGTTCGGATCACCCCGGAGCGGGCGCGACGACTGGCCGCCACTGATTACGTAGACGTGCAGATCTCCATCGACGGCGCCACCGCGGAGGTCAACGACGCCGTGCGCGGCCGGGGGTCGTTCGCGATGGCTCATCGGGCGATGGCCAACCTCGCCGACGCGGGATTTCAGAATTTCAAGATCTCGGTGGTGATGACCCGACACAATGTCGCGCAACTCGATGAGTTCGCAACGCTCGCGGACCGGTTCGGCGCGCAACTGCGGATCACCCGGCTGCGTCCATCAGGCCGCGGTGCCGATGTCTGGGACGACCTGCATCCCACCGCAGCCCAACAGTTGCAGATCTACGAGTGGTTGATCGCCAACGGCGCGAACGTGCTGACCGGCGACTCGTTCTTTCATCTCAACGCCCTCGGATCCACGCCGTTGCCTGGCTTGAACCTGTGTGGCGCCGGACGGGTGGTGTGCCTGATCGACCCGGTCGGCGATGTCTATGCCTGTCCGTTCGCTATTCACGACGAGTTCCTCGCCGGTAATGTCCGCGATCCGGGCGGCTTCGAGAAGGTCTGGGGCACATCCGAGCTCTTCACCCGGTTGCGGCAACCTCAGACCGGTGGAAGCTGCACCGCCTGCCCTGCGTTCGACGCGTGCCAAGGCGGGTGCATGGCCGCGAAATTCTTCACCGGGTTGCCGCTGGATGGGCCGGACCCGGAATGCGTCCGAGGCAACGCCGAAGCCGCGTTCGCCGCCGTCGGCGCGGGGGGTGTGCCGAGACCCGACAAGGACCATTCCCGCAGGGCCGCCCGGTCAGGATCGGTCCCGCTCGGCATACCCACCGCGCGCTTTCCGGTTCCGGACCGGGCGTGCGACACCAGCCCTATCTCCGGAATTCACTGATACACAAGGATTTCTCATGGCAAGCACGAAGGACTGGTTCGAAACGGTCGCCGAGGCCAAGGAACGCGCGAAAAAGCGTGTGCCCGAGCCGGTGTACCGCGCGCTGTTGGCTGGTTCGCAGGCCGGGGTCACGCTGGCCGATAACACCGCGGCCTTCGCCGAGCTCGGCTTTCGCCCGCGCATCGCCGACCTCCCTGCTGTCCGGTCGCAGGCGACGAGCGTTCTGGAACAGCAGATCTCGCTACCGGTGATCATCTCGCCCACCGGTGTACAGGCCGTCGACCCGCACGGCGAGGTCGGTGTCGCCCGGGCCGCCGCGGCCTCGGGCACCGCGATGGGGCTGTCGTCGTTCGCCTCCAAACCGATCGAGGACGTTATCGAGGCCAACGACAAGGTGTTCTTCCAGGTGTACTGGCTCGGCAGCAAGGATGCCATGCTGGCCCGCCTGGATCGGGCGAAACGGGCGGGAGCCAAGGGGCTGATCGTCACGTTGGACTGGGTGTTCGCCACCGCCCGCGACTGGGGGAGTCCTCCGCTGCCGGAACGAATCGATGTCAAAACCGCGCTGCGGTTCGCGCCGAGCGTCGTCGTCCGGCCGGGATGGCTGTGGCGATTCCTGCGCGCAGGCGCGCTGCCCGACCTCACCACACCGAATCTCGTTGGGATAGGCGAAAGCGGCCCCACGTTCTTCGGCGCGTATGGCGAGTGGATGGGCACGCCGCCCCCGACATGGCAGGACTTGGCGTGGCTGCGTGAGCAGTGGGACGGCCCGATGATGATCAAGGGCGTCATGCGCGCCGACGATGCGCGGCGAGCCGTCGACGTCGGCGCCACCGCCATTTCGGTGTCCAACCACGGCGGAAACAACCTCGATTCGACACCCGCAGCCATTCGAGCGCTGCCCGGTGTGGTGGAGGCGGTGGGCGATCAGCTGGAGGTGTTGCTCGATGGAGGGATCCGCCGCGGCAGCGATGTGGTCAAGGCCGTCGCGCTCGGTGCGCGCGCGGTCATGATCGGCCGCCCCTACCTGTGGGGCATGGCCGCGAACGGTGAGCGCGGCGTGCACAATGTGCTGGAAATACTGCGGCAGGGTATCGACTCCACGCTGTATGGTCTCGGCCGTTCCGATATCCATGAGGTGCACCAAGAGGACGTGCTCATCCCGGACGGATTCCGGCGAGGCATGTGAAGATGGCCGGGCGGCGTCAACGGAGGGCGGCTGAGTTGCCCGAAATCGTTCTCGATCACAGCGTCCGCCGTTACGCGGCGGGCCGGGTATTGCTCGGTGGGTCGCCATTGCGTCTGGTGCGGCTGTCGGCGGATGGGGCGCGTCGCGTCGACCGGTGGCTCGTCGGTGCGCCGGTCGGCGCCGACGCGCGGTCGGCGATGTTGCTGCAGCATCTGCTCAGCGCGGGGCTCGTGCATCCGGTCCCCGGTCCAGCGACATACACCGCGGCCGATGTCACGCTCGTCGTGCCGGTCAAAGACAACGCCGCCGGTCTGTCTCGACTGCTCGACGCGACGTGCGAACTGCGCCACCGCATCGTTGTGGACGATGGATCGGAAATTGCCCTGGGGCAGGCGACGATTCGCCACCACACCCCGCATGGTCCGGCCGCGGCCCGCAATACCGGCTGGCGTCGGGCTCGCACCGATCTGGTCGCCTTTCTCGACTCCGATGTCGTTCCGGAAGCGGATTGGCTGGATGCTGTACTGCCGCTGTTCGACGATCCAAGGGTCGCAGCCGTGGCCCCTCGCGTGCGCAGTTGCACCGAGCGCGTGCCAGGGGAATCTGCCCCGTCAGGTGCCAGGTCCGTAAGCCGCTATGAAGAAGGCCGTTCCAGTCTGGATATGGGCCGACACCCCGCCGTGGTCCGGCCGATGAGCCGGGTGGCCTATGTTCCCGCCGCCGCGCTCGTCGTCCGTCGCGACGCATTGGCTCAGATCGGTGGATTCGATGAGCGGCTGCGCTTCGGCGAGGATGTCGATCTGGTTTGGAGGCTCGCCGACGCGGGTCATCTGGTCCGCTATCAGCCGAGCGCCGTCACCTGGCACACGCCACGCCGCAGCGTGTGGGCCTGGTTACGGCAGCGGTTCGATTACGGGACGTCGGCCGCGCCGCTGGCGATCCGGCATCCGGAACGGCTCGCCTGTGCTCGGCTGAGCCCATTGCATGCGCTGTCTTGGGCTTCGGCCGTGACCGGCCGCCCGATCCTGGCCGCTTCCGCCGCTGCGGTCGCCGCGGCGCTGACGCTGCGCCGGCTCCGCGGTATTCCCGCCACTGCGGCCCTGGCCGTCACCGGCGGAGCGCACATCGGCGCAGGCCAGGCGCTGGCCGACGCCGTCCGCCGTACCTGGTGGCCGTTAGCGCTGCTCACTCCGACCGGTCGGCGCGTGCTGCTGCTGAGCCTCGGAGTGTGCCTTGCTGAAGCTGTCGGTGGCCGCCACGGTACCGCCTGGCTGACGCTGCGTATCGCTGACGATGCCGCCTACTCGCTCGGGGTATGGACCGGATGTCTTCGGCACCGGACCCTCGTACCGCTGTCGCCGCGATTCACCAGAAGACGCCGTAACGATGAGTCTCCATGAGCGGCGTTTCCGCGTGCAACGCCTGCACCGAGGGCGGCGTTCTCCGTTGCCGAACGAACCGGACGTGTGTTTGCGGATCGTATTCGGTTGCCAGCAGCTGGATTTCGTGGCGTGCTTGACGGCGGCGCTGGTGTTCGTGCAGGAATGGCCGGCTCGCGAGCGTGGCACCGTAACCATCCTGCGTCCCAGGGACACAGCCGAGTTCCCGCGCTTGCCCACGGAACGGCTCTACATCCAGCCGTGACCGCCCCGTGGCAGCGTGCGAGGTGAATAGAGCGATGGATTCAGTTGCCGTCGGTCCGGTAGGACGCGGCGATCCGATGCACCACAGCAGGATCGGCGAGGGTGGTCGTCTCGCCGAGGTCGTGACCCTCGGCGATATCGCGGAGCAGGCGGCGCACGATCTTGCCCGATCGCGTTTTCGGGAGTTCGGCGACGATCAGCGTCTGCCGCGGAGCGGCGATCGGCCCGATCGCGGTGACCACATGCCTGCGCAGCTCCTCGCCGCCGAGTTCACCGGCGTCGTCCCGCAGGACGACGAACGCGACGACGCGCTGGCCGGTGACCGGATCGGCGGCGCCGACCACCGCGGCCTCCGCGACAGCCGGATGCGATACCAGTGCCGATTCGATTTCCGAAGTCGACAAGCGATGGCCGGACACGTTCATGACGTCGTCAGTACGACCGAGCACCCAGATGTCGCCATCATCATCGTATTTCGCCCCATCACCGGCGAAGTAGTAGCCGTGCGCGGCGAACCGGTCCCAATAGTTCTTCCGGAACCGTTCTTCGTCGCCCCAGACGCCCCGCACCATCGACGGCCAGGGCTTGGTCAACACCAGATAGCCGCTCTCTCCACGAGCGACCTCCACACCCTGATCGTCGACCACCCGCGCCGATATCCCCGGCAGCGGCCGTTGGGCGGAACCCGGCTTCGGGGGACGAACACCGGGAACCGGGGCGACCATGATCGCACCGGTCTCGGTCTGCCACCAGGTGTCCACGATGGGTGCACGCCCGGCGCCGATGTGGTCGCGGTACCAGAGCCAGGCTTCGGGATTGATCGGCTCGCCGACACTGCCGAGCACCCGAAGAGTGGACAGATCGTATTTCGCCGGAATGTCGTCTCCCCACTTCATGAAGGTGCGGATCAGCGTGGGCGCGGTGTAGTAGATGGAGACGCCGTACTTCTCGATGATCTCCCAATGCCTGCCCTCGTGCGGGGTGTTCGGCGTTCCCTCGTAGACGACCTGGGTGGCCCGGTTGGCCAACGGCCCGTAGACGAGATAGGAATGGCCGGTCACCCAGCCGATATCGGCGGTGCACCAGTACACGTCCCGGCCTGGCTGGTGGTCGAAGGCCACCTCATGCGAATAAGCGGCCTGCACCAGGTAGCCGCCCGAGGTGTGCAGGATGCCTTTCGGTTTCCCGGTAGTGCCCGAGGTGTACAGGATGAACAGCGGATGCTCGGCGTCGAAGGCTTCGCAGCGATGCTCGTCGGACTGCCCGCTCATCAAGTCGTGCCACCACACATCGCGACCAGGTGTCCATGGCACCTCACCGGCCAGGTCGCCCCCGGTGCGCCGCACGACGATCACCTTCTCGACACTCGCCGCTCCGGCCAGCGCCTCGTCCACGTTCCGCTTCATCGGAACGGCGCGACCGCGACGGTATTGTCCGTCGGCGGTGATCACCACCCGCGCCTGCGCGTCATCGACGCGGGCCCGCAACGCCGTCGGCGAGAAGCCGGCGAACACGACGCTGTGCACCAGACCGAGCCGGGCGCAGGCGAGCATCGTGATGATCGCCTCGGGAATCATCGGCAGCTGGACGGCGACACGATCACCCGGCTGCAGGCCGAGCGAGGCAAGCGCGTTCGCGGCCGCGCACACCGCGCTGCGGAGATCGGCATAGGTCAGGTCGCGGGTGTCGCCGGGTTCCCCCACCCAATGGATGGCTACCTGATCGCCGTGCCCCGCGTCGACGTGCCGGTCCACACAGTTGTGCGCGACATTCAGCGTGCCCCCACCGAACCAGGTCGCGAACGGCGCCGTGGACCAGTCCAGTACGGTGTGCCACTTGGTGTGCCAGTGCAGGCGGTCGGCCTGCTGCGCCCAGAAGCCCTCCCAATCCAGTTGGGCATGTTCGTACAGCTCCGCGGCCACACCCGTGCGGCTGCGCACCGGTTGGAAAGGCGGGGTGGTGGTGAGGTCGTCCATGGCGGGGAGTGTCGGCGGAAAAGGTTGGCGACAGGTTGCGCAGGTCACAGAAGTGCTGGCGCGCGAGCATGCGCCGCGCAAAGATGGGGTTGTCGGTGAATGTGATGAGGAAGACACGGACCAGCGAGATGGCGCACTTCACTACTCTCTCGGAGCAGCGAGCTGCTTTGGAGAAGGAATGGGCTCGATGGGTGCCGGGAGCAGCGCATCCTCTTACGGCGCGCGCCAGCAATTCCAGCCTGCGCAGCGAAGTCGCCCAATCCTGGCGGCGCTCCCTTCGTACTGTAGATCCAGCGCTCGATTGCGCGCCTGCGGATTCCTCCGATGTCGGCTCGCGGTGGGTCGAGTCGCCGTTGCGCGCTCCGGTGACCGAACTGTCCGAGCAACTGCACAGCATCGCCAACGACGCGGGCTACGTGGCTGCGGTGACCGATGATTCCGGCACCATCCTCTGGTCCTATGGAGGGGCCGTCATGCGCCGTCGGGCCGAACAGGTGGGGTTCGCCCCGGGCGGCCGGTGGGACGAGGCCCATATGGGCACCAACGCCCTCTCGCTCGCCCTGCGCACCGGGCAGCCGAGCACCGTTTTCTCGGCCGAGCATCTGGTCGCCGCCTTGCACGGCTGGGTCTGTTACTGCGCGCCGATCCGGGCGGCCGACGGACGTCAACTCGGCGTGCTCGATCTGTCCTCCACCTGGGACCGGTCCCATCCGCTGGCCATGTCCACGGTCCGGACGCTGGTCAGCGCCATCGAAACCCAGTTGCGCGCCAGCATGACGCACACCGACTCAGGTCTTCGGCTCAGTTGCCTGGGAGCCGCCCGGCTGGTCCGTGACGGACAACAGATCCGGTTGCGGCGACGCCAGTTGGAGATTCTGGTACTGCTCGCGTTGGAACCCGACGGCTTTACTCCCGAGCGGCTGCATCTGGCCATCTACGGCGACCGTCCGGCCAGTTCGAGCACGCTCAAGGCGGACGTGTCGCACCTGCGGCGAACCACCGGCGGCGAGATCGCCAACCGCGTGTACCAGCTGATGACCCCGCTGTCGTGCGATGCGGTGGATCTGCTGGCCGCGCTCGAAGCCGGGGATACGACGACCGCCGTGCAGCTGTATCGCGGACCGTTGCTGCCCGAATCGGATACGCCCGGCATCGTGGAGTGGCGTGAATACCTGGAAGTCGGCGTACGCACCGCCGTCCTGGCCAGCGACAACGTCGAGCACGCGCTGCGCTACGGCGAGCGGGCACTCGACGATATCGAGGTGCATGAGCACGCGCTGCGGCTGCTGCCCGGCACGGACGCCCGCCGCGCGGTGGCCGCCGCGCGGTTGCACACGGCGCTGCGCGCCTGACGTCCGGTTGATCGCGCAACCTTCTGCCAACCCTCGCCACCCAAAGTGAGTCGCATCACGACTTTGCCGTCGTGTGGCATACGCCTCAGTACTCAGCGAGGAGCACGCGTCATGATCTACACCAAGCCTGGTGCCGAGGGCAGCATCGTCAGCTTTGCCGCCCGTTACGAGAACTTCATCGGCGGCGAATGGACCGCCCCCGTCGAGGGCCGCTACTTCGAGAATCCCTCCCCGGTGGACGGACAGACGTTCTGCGAGGTGGCGCGGTCCTCGGCCGCCGACATCGACCTGGCGTTGGACGCCGCGCACCAGGCCGCCGACGCCTGGGGCGCGACATCGACGACCGAACGGGCCAACATCCTCAACAAGATCGCCGACCGGATCGAGGACAACCTCGAGGCGCTCGCGGTCGCCGAGACCTGGGAGAACGGCAAGCCGGTGCGCGAAACGCTGGCCGCCGACCTGCCGTTGGCGGTCGATCACTTCCGCTACTTCGCCGGCGCCGTCCGCGCTCAAG
>NZ_BAGF01000039.1 GCF_000308755.1 Nocardia pneumoniae NBRC 100136 | reverse complement strand
CCGTCGCCCCGGATTGCACCGGACCTTCAGTGAGGCAACCTATCCAGCTTAGCTCAGCCGTTCACCCGGTCGAAATCGGGGTCCCGATCAAGCTAGTGTGATCGCCAGGCGCTCCTCGTCCTACCTCGTTTCCCGGTCCCTCCGCTCGGCTCGCGCCTCGCTTCTCGGCTCCGGGTCGGTGTCCGTGTCGCTCTGACCTGGAATAAGTTACGCGGCGGATTTCGCTTCGTCAAATCGCCTGGGCAGCGCGCTAATTCGCAGGTCAGAGGCGCGCGATCGGCACGAGCGACGGCAGAATGACACAAATGTGATTCAAGCCACCACAAGATCGTCCCGGAATGGTCGCGGCACGCCGCTCAGTTACCGAGGGCGTGGGCAGCGCCGCGGTGCAGCGGCACGGGAGCGGTATCCCGTGCGGTTTCCCTGCTGATCCCTTTCGCCGCCGAGTTGGCCTGTTCCAGCTGGGTCTTGCGTTCGAACAGGGTCCTGGTCAGCACGCAGGCGAGATCGGCGTCCAGGTCGTCGCGGACCAGGAGGACGTTCGGCACGACGATCGTCTTCACATCGGCGGGCAGGCCGTACGCGGCGGCGGGAATGGCGCCCTCTTCGTAGACGGGATTGATCTTGCGCAGGCCGGGCAGCTGATCGGTGACGTCCAGGAATCGGAGCCGGTCGCGGGCCACGGTGAACAGGTCGGTGATGCCCGGCGTGGGCAGGCCGCCGGAGAAGAACATGGCGTCGATGGACCCGTCCTTCATGCCGTCCACGGTCTTGGTGAGATCCAGCCGCTGGGCCGAGATGTCGCGATCGGGATCGAGACCGGCGGCTTGCAGTATCCGCTGGGCGATCACCTCGGTGCCCGACTTCGGCGAGCCTGTGGAGACCCGCTTGCCGCGCAGGTCGGTCACCGAGTTGATGCCCGCGTCCCGGCGCACGACCACCTGGGTGTAGTTCGGATACAGCCGCGCGAGCGCCTGCACCGGCTGTTTCTTGCCGTCGAAGCTTCCCGTGCCGAGCACGGCGTCGGCGGCGCTGTCGGCCAAGGAGAACGCCACCTGGTAGCTTCCCGCGACGACCTGCTGGATGTTCTGCACCGACGCACCGGTCTCTGCGGCGGTCGCCTTCACCTTGCCGTCGGTCGCCTGGGCGATCTGGTCGGCGTAGGCGTTGCCGAGCGCGAAATAGACTCCGGTGGCGTTGCCGGTCGCGATGCCGACGCGGGTTTCTCGCTCGAGCGCGCAGGTGACCGCCGCCCCCGAGTCGGTCCGCGGGGTGTCCCTGCGGCCGCCGCAGCCCGCGAGCAGTCCCGCCGCGAGCGTGATGACGGCGAATACCAATGCGGCTCTTCTCATGTCGTTCTCCTTCGCGACAGCAGGGTGATCCCGGCGGCCGCCAGCAGCGCGCACACCCCGATGATCAGCGCGAGAGGCGCCAAATACAGCAGCGTCAACCCGCCGACGGCGGCCAGAACGCGTGCCGCGAGCGGCGCGGGTCCGATGCCGGGGAGCCAGCCACCGGTGGCCGCCGCCAGCGCGGCGACACCGATGCACGCGACCACGGTGGTCCAGAGGATGCCGACGATGGGCCCGCGCCCGAGCAGATATTCACCCGGTCCGGTCAGTACGAACACGATCGGCACCAGGAAGGCGGGCAACGCGTATTTCAGGGCCTGCCACATGGTGGGCACCGTGCGGGCTCCGGTGATCGCGGCGGCGCCCACCGCCGCGAGCGCGGTCGGCGGCGTCACCTCCGAGAGCACCGAGTAGTAGAAGACGAACATCGCGGCGGCGGGCGCGGGCACGTCGAGGGCCAGCAGCGCCGGACCGATGATCGCCCAGCCGATGATGAACGACGCCGTGACCGGGACGGCGAGCCCGAGCAGCGCCAGCGCGACAGCGGCAAGTGCGACGGTGCAGGCCAGCACGACGGTGTGATCGTCCGACAGCGCCTTCGCGGCGCGCACCAGCAATGCCGCGAGCTGTGCGCCGAGGCCGGTCTTGGTCGTCATCGCGGTGATGACGCCCGCGGCCGCACACACCGCCACCACCGGCAGCGCCGAACGGACGCCGCTGCCGACCATGGCGAACACCCGGCGCGGCGACCGGGCCGCGGCGCTGGTGCGGGCGTCGAAGAAGGCCAGGATGAACGCCAGCGCGGTCGCGTAGACCACCGCTCGCGTCGCGCTCACCCCGATGAGCAGCAGCACGACGATCACGATCAGCGACAGGAAGTGATAGCCGAACCGCAGCAGCAGCCGAACCGCCGACGTGCCGCCGATCTCGACCGGTTCGGTGCCCAGTCTGCGCGCATCGATCTCGACGGCCAGCAGGATGCCCAGGTAATAGAGGAGGGTAGGGATCAGCGCCCAGCCGAGCACGGTGACATACGAGACCTCGAGGTATTCGGCCACGATGAACGCCGCGACTCCCAGCGTGGGCGGCGACAGGATCGCGCCGACGCCGGCCGCGGCCAGCATTCCGCCCGCCTGTTCGGGCGGGTACCCCGCGCGCCGCAGGATCGGCCAGGTCACCGCGCCGACGCTCACCGCGGTGGCGGTTCCGGATCCGGACACCGTGCCGAGCAGGAAACCCGATGCCACGGCGGTGCGTCCGGCGGCCCCGCGCGACCGCCGGAACGCCGCGACCGACAGATCGACGAAGAACTGTGCCGCGCCGGAGAATTCGAGCACCGCGCCGTACAGGGTGAACAGCACGATGTAGGTGGCCGCGACATCGAGCGGGGTGCCGTAGAAGCCGCTTCCGGAATTGAACAGGGCGTCGACGATCTGGCCGATGTCCAGTCCGGCGTGCGCGATGCTCCATTCCTGCGGCAGCAGCCCTCCGTAGTACCCGTAGGCGAGAAAGACCAGGCACACCGCGGGCAGCACCCAGCCCGTCGTCCGCCGGCATGCCTCCACGACGAGCGCCAGCAACACCGTGCCGACCGCGACGTCGACCGGATGGAGCAGTCCTTGCCGATCGAGGAACGCGTCGTATCCGCCGCCGCCCGATCCGATCGTCATCGGGACCACCGGATACAGGCAGACCCCCAGCGCCACCGCCGCCAGCAGCCAGTCCAGGAGGCCGGGGCGGTTGCGCCGATCCAGGAAGCGAAGACCCGACCCGTAGGCGAGGAAGACCGTGGGCAACGTGCCCGCCAGGAAGATCACCAGGTAGTACTGGCTCCCCTGTGCCAACGGCCGGAACACCTGCCACAGCGCGAGCAGCGCGACAGCGAACGCGGCGACGGCGACCACTCGCTCCGCCCAGCCGCTCAGCACTCGCGCGGGCCGCTCCTCGTCGTCGAACTCCACGACAGGCGGGCGCTCCTGCTCGTCCACCCGAGCGCCCAGCGTGTCCGACATGGCGAGACGATAGCAACACACGCACGCGCGTGTACCGGCTTTGGCGACAGCCGCGGCGAGTGGATCGCCGGTCAGCCGCCCAAGGGCGCCCGCCGCGGAAGGATCTTGCGGTACGAGATGCGCCAGCCACCCGCTTCGCGCACTACTACATCCTCGTATGTCACGCTCCCACAGCGGCCGTCGGCACTGATTCCGATTCCTTTGGACCGCACCAGAACCTCCCCCGCCTCGCTCTCGGAGATGATGACGTTGGTGACGTGATGCCCGACCGGATTCGCTTCGCCGAGCGCCAGCGCGGCCTCCCGCAGGGCCGCGACGCCGCGCAATTCGCCGAACCCCAGCTCGGTCAGGTCGTAGACGATCCCCGGGCTGAACAACTCCGCCATCCGATCGAGTTCGCCAGCGTCCACCAGGTGACCGTGCCGGGCGATCAGGTCGTTGATCGCTATACGGTCTTCCATCGATAGGGTCATGCGCAGCACCGTAGTGCCGCCCTTGGCGCCGGTCAGGTGAATATCGTCCGGCCGCGAAGGTGTCCTAGGGCGGATTTCCGGCCGCGCGAAGTAATTTGGCGCCGAGGGTGCTCAGTAGTTCTTTCATTTCTCGGGGTTCGATGACTTCGAAGTCGATGTTCAAATGCGCGATGCGCAAGGCGGTCCACTCCAAAGAATCCGCTGATGTGCGCAGCAGGCAGGTCTGGGCGTCCACGGGCTCGATCTCCTCGGGACGAACACGGAAGGAGTCGACGAGCGTGTCGGCGGGGGCGTGGACGCGCAGGACCACGTGGCGGAGCGGGCGGGAGCGGGCCAGTTGGCTGGTGACGAAGCTTGCCGCGTCCTCGGTGGGGAGTTCTCTTGGAGAGCAGTGTATCCCGGTGGGATGCGGGGAAGTCAAGCGGTCCACGCGGAAGGTGCGCCAGTCGGCGCGGTCGACGTCCCAGGCCACCAGATACCAGCGGCGGCCCGCGGAGACCAGGCTGTGCGGCTCGGCGAGGCGGCTGGTTTCGGTATCGGCCTTATCCCGGTAGTGGAAGCGGATGCGTTCGCCGTCGCGGGCGGCGGCGGCCAGGACGACGAGGATCTCGGGGTCGATCACCGGGCCCGCGGCGGGACCGGCGAGCGACACGGTGGCGGTGTCGATCGCGTCGACCCGGCGTCGTAGTCGCGACGGCAGCACCTGCTGGAGTTTCACCAGGGCGCGGGCGGCCGATTCCTCGATGCCCGCGACCGCGCCCTGGGCGGCCCCGCGCAGGCCCAGCGTGATCGCCACCGCCTCTTCGTCGTCGAGCAGCAGCGGTGGCAGCGCGGCGCCCGCTTGCAGCCGGTATCCGCCGACCGCGCCGAGGGTCGCGACCACCGGATACTCCAGCTCGCGCAGGCGCTCGACATCCCGGCGCACCGTCCGCACCGTCACCCCCAGCCGCGCGGCAAGTTCCGGACCGCTCCATTCGCGGCGGGTCTGCAGCAGCGACAGCAGCTGTAGCAGGCGCGCGGCGGTCTGGGTCACGTGATCCAGTATGGCCGCGAATGAGGACAGAAACCGACCTCATGGCCTCCTAACGTCGCGGTCGTGCATGCAGATCGAGACACCATCAGAATCGTCGGCGCCCGCGAGAACAATCTCCGCGACGTCTCGCTGACCATTCCCAAGGGCAAGATCGTGGTCTTCACCGGCGTCTCCGGTTCGGGGAAGTCGTCGGTGGTCTTCGGGACCGTCGCGGTCGAATCACAGCGGCAGCTCAACGAGACCTTCACCTGGTTCATCCGCAATCGGCTGCCCAAATACGAGCGGCCCGAAGCCGACGTGATCGACAACCTGGCGCCCGCCGTCGTCGTCGACCAGAAGCCGATCGGCGGCAATGCGCGTTCCACGGTCGGGACCATGACCGACATCCAGTCGGTCATCCGCGTGCTGTTCTCCCGGCACGGTGTGCCCAGCGCGGGCGAGGCCACGCGCTATTCGTTCAACGACCCGCTGGGCATGTGCCCGACCTGCGGCGGGCTCGGCCACGTGGTACGTCCGGATCTGGACAAGCTCATCGACTCCGCCAAGTCGCTCAACGAGGGCGCTATCACCTTCGCTCCCTTCGCGATCGGCACCTTCCAGTGGCAGCTCTACGCCGAGTCCGGGCTGTTCGACCCGAACAAGCCGCTGCGTGAGTTCACTCCGGAGGAGTGGCAATTGTTCTTGCACGGCAACGGTTTCCGCGTGCCGCGACGGAACAGGAACGGATCGGCGGGCAGCAACGCCTACGAAGGACTGCTGGAGCGGTTCGACCGGCTCTACATCAAGCGCGACCTCACCGCGCTGTCGGACAAGAACCGTGCGGCCGCGCAGGCGGTGGTCACCGAGGAGGTCTGCCCGGACTGCGGCGGCGCCCGGCTCAACGCCGCCGCGCTGGCGAGCCGGATCGATGGGCTCGGCATCGCCGACTACGGCAGGCTGGAGATCACCGACCTCATCGAGGTGCTCGCCGCCATCGACGATCCGGTGGCCGAGCCGATCGCGAGCGCCGCGATCGGCCGATTGCGCCGGATCGAGGAGGTCGGGCTCGGCTATCTCTCGCTCGATCGGGAGACCTCGACCCTGTCCGGCGGCGAGGCGCAGCGCCTCAAGGTCGTGCGGCATCTCGGCTCCAGCCTGACCGGCATGACCTACATCTTCGACGAGCCGAGCGTCGGCATGCATCCGCGTGACGTGGGCCGACTGAACAATCTGCTGATCCGATTGCGGGACAAGGGAAATACCGTGCTGGTGGTGGAACACTCCCCCGACGTGATCGCCGTCGCCGATCACGTCATCGACATGGGGCCCGGCGCGGGCGCGCACGGCGGGCGGGTGGTGTTCCAGGGCACGGTCGACGAACTGCGCAGCGCGGCGACGTCCACCGGCGAGCGGTTGCGCCGGGTGCGCCGGATCAAGGAGCATACGCGTCGGCCGACCGGATGGTTGACGGTCACCGACGTCGACACCTACAACCTGAAGAATCTCACCGCGCGTTTTCCCACGGGCGTGCTCACCGCGGTGACCGGCGTGGCGGGCTCCGGGAAGAGCACGCTGGTCTCCGGCGCGTTCGTCGCGGCGCATCCGCGGGTCATCGCGGTCGACCAAGCCGCGATCGCCGCCTCACGGCGCTCCAGCCCGGCCACCTATCTCGGCATGATGGATCCGCTGCGTCAGCTGTTCGCCAAGCGGCACGGCGTGCGGCCGGGCCTGTTCAGCTTCAACTCCGACGGCGGGTGCGGCGAATGCGGTGGCGCGGGCGTGATCTTCACCGACCTGGCGTACATGGATCCGGTCACCACGGTGTGCCAGGCCTGTCACGGCCGCCGGTACCGGCCGGATGCGCTTGCGTACCAGATCCGCGGCGCGTCCATCGCCGACGTGCTGGAGATGACCGCCGAACAAGCCCTCGATTTCTGGGCCGAGCTGGATGACCAGCGGATTCGCACGCCGCTGCGGGCGCTGCTCGACGTCGGTCTCGGCTATCTCACCCTCGGCCGCTCGCTGAGTTCCCTTTCCGGCGGGGAACGCCAGCGCATCAAATTGGCCGATCACCTGCATCGCCGCGGCGAGGTCTACGTCCTGGACGAACCGACCACCGGGTTGCACATGGCCGACGTGGACACCCTGGTCGAGCTGCTGGACCGGCTGGTCGACGCGGGCAACACGGTGATCGTCATCGAGCACGACCTGGACGTCGTCGCCCGCGCCGACTGGGTGATCGATCTCGGGCCGGACGGCGGAAAGCACGGTGGTGAGATAGCTTTCGCCGGAACGCCGTCGGCGTTGCTGAACGATGCTCGCTCCATCACCGCGGACTATCTGCGGCGCAGCGTGGTTCTCGGATGACCGTCGGTGCGCGGACGGATTCGCCTCGACCGTGGCAGGCAGCGGATATTTGGCCGGAGCCGATACGAACACCCTGGTCACCGTCGTGCCGAAATCCGCGGGACCGCAGTCTCCCGAGGGGTTGCGGCGGCATCATGAATGCATGACGACGCGCGAGGTGGTTCGGGCGGGGACGTTCGCGCGGATCTACGACCCCAGCGCCGGGGAGCCGGATGCGTGGTACATCAACGATCACACGCTGGTTCGCGACGGGTCCGGGCGATGGCACCTGTTCGGGATCACCCATCCGGAACCGGCGGACCCGTTCGACGAAATCGAATTCGCGCACGCCTGCGCCGAGCGGTTGCACGGGCCGTGGACCAAGCACCCGTCCGCCTTGCGGGTCCAGCGGGACTACGGGGAGACACATCTGTGGGCGCCGTACGTGGTCGGCGCGCACGGCCGGTACTACATGTTCTACGCCGCGGGCGGCGCCGACCGCACCGCCGCGGCGATGAACCTGGCCACCTCGACCGACCTGTTCCAGTGGACGAGACTGCCGACAGGTCCGCTGTTCCACGACGGCTACGACGCTCGCGATCCGATGGTGGCGCGTGTGGGCGACCAGTGGGTGATGTACTACTGCGCGACCAGCGCCGCCACCGGCGGACATCACGTCGTCGCCTACCGCACCAGCACCGACCTCGTGCACTGGGGTGAACGCCATATCGCCTACACCGACCCGGCGAAAGGCACGGAAGCGGGCAATACCGAGTCTCCGTACGTCTTGCGGCACGACGGTTGGTGGTACCTGTTCATCGGCCCGCGCCCGGACTACGTCGGCACCGACGTCTTCCGCAGCGACAGCCCGTTTCGCTTCGGCATCGGGGACAAGATCGGACATATCGCCGCGCACGCGGCCGAAGTGGTCCACGAGGACGGCCGCTGGTGGATCACGAGCGCGGGCTGGGGTCAGGGTGGCGTCCACCTCGCGTCGCTGACGTTCCCGCAGTCGCGTGCGGCCAAAGCGGTTCCGCGATAAGCGGTCCGAAGCACCGGCAAGGGCCCGATTTCCCGAAACGCGCCAACGAGCACGCAACGGCTGGTATCTGTTGATCGAGGCGAACTCTCCGACCATCCCCAACGGGAGGGACCGGCATGGCCCGTATCGGCGTTATCAGCATTTCCGATGGCCGCGACTACGTGCATGCGGGCATCGCCGATTTCATCATCTCGACCGAGGACCGTGTGGTGGCCGCGCTCACCGCGGCGGGACACGACGTGGTCCGCGGCAGCGCACCGATCAGCGACAACGCAGCGGCGAGCTCGGTCGCGCGCACGGTCGCCGCGGCGGGCGTCGATCTGACCGTGCTGCACTACGCGGTCTGGTCGTTTCCGCATTTCACCATGCTCGCGGCGGGCGCGACACCCGGCCCGCTGCTGTTGCTGTCGAACATCGATCCCGTGCAGCCCGGCATGGTGGGGATGCTCGCGGCGGGTGGCGCACTCGACCAGATCGGGCGCAAGCACACCAGGCTGTGGGGAGATCCGTCCGATCCGGAGTTGATCGAGGCCATCGGCGTGCGGGCGCGGGCCGCGGCGGCCGTATCCGGTTTGCGTGGGTCGACATTCGGGCGCTTCGGTGGGCGGCCGATGGGCATGAACACCGCGGTCGCCAACACCGACCAGTGGCAGCGGCGCTTCGGCATCGATGTCGAGGAGATCGATCAGTGGGAAATCGTGCGCCGCGCGGAGCTCGCCGACACCGGTGAGGCGAAGGCGGCGCGCGAGTGGTTGGAGCGGCACACCGCGGGCGTGCACTACGACGGCGCCAAACTCACGCCGGAGCTGCTGGAACGCCAGATCCGGTCGTACCTGGCGGTGCGGGAGCTGATCGCGGAATGGCGACTGGACTTCTCGGGCATCAAAGGACAGCCCGAACTCACCCAATATTTCGCCACCATGGACGTCACGGAGGCGTTCCTCAACGATCCCTACGACTGGAACGGTCCGAAAGAACCGCATGTCTGCGCCACCGAGGCGGATATGGACGGCGCGCTGACCATGCAGCTGCTGAAGCGGATCGCGGGGACCCCGGTGCTGTTCGCCGACGTCCGGCACTATCACGCGGACCGGGACATCTGGGATCTGTGCAATTCCGGCCAGCACGCCACCTGGTTCGCCGCGCGCAGCGCCGATCCCGCGGAGAATCTGGCGAAGGTGCATCTGTATCCGGAGGTGTTCTTCTTCCCGGCGGGCGGCGCCTCGGTGCACCATCTGGCCGCGCCCGGCCGGATGACGCTGGCACGGCTCACCCGGCTCGACGGTGACTACCGGATGCAGCTGATGCTCGGCGACTTCGAAGCCTACGACCAGCAGACGAACGAAGCGCTGATGAAGCAATCCACCTGGGAGTGGCCGCACGCCTTCGCCAGGCTGGACGCGCGCGCCGAAGACTTCTTGAATCGCTTCGGCGCCAACCACATCCATGCGATACCAGGCGACCACCGGGCCGCGGTTCGCGCCGCCTGCGAGCTGTTGGACGTCACGCTGGACGAGTTCACCCGGTGACGATGTTCCTCGGCATCGATATCGGGACCTCCAGTTCCAAGGGTGTGCTGGTCGACGCCGACGGCACGATCGTCGCCAAGGCCGAACGAGCGCACGAGATCTCCATGCCCCATCCCGGATGGGTGGAGCACGACGCGGAAACGGTGTGGTGGGCCGACTTCGTCTCGCTCGCCCAGGAGCTGGTGCGCGCCGCCGACGGTGCTTCGCTCGACGGGCTGGCGGTGTCGGGTATCGGCCCGTGCCTGCTGCCCGCCGACGCGAAGGGAAATCCGCTGCGTCCGGCCATCCTCTACGGCGTCGACACGCGAGCTGGTGCCGAAATCGCGGAACTCGACCAGGAATTCGGGACGCAAGCGGTGCTCGACCGTGCGGGGTCACCGCTGACCAGCCAGGCCGTGGGCCCCAAGGCTCGGTGGCTGGTCCGGCACGAGCCGGAAGTCGCGGCGCGCACCGCGATGCTGCTGATGGCGAGTTCCTTCCTGGTGCACCGGCTGACCGGCCGGTACGTTCTCGACCATCAGTCGGCCAGTCAATGCGTGCCCCTGTACGACCTGCGCGCACGCGCGTGGGCGACGGACTGGGCCGAGCAAGTCGTGCCGGGATGGTCGCTGCCGGAACTGGCTTGGCCGACCGAGATCGTCGGACACGTCACCGCCGACGCGGCGTCCGTCACCGGACTACCGGCGGGGCTGCCGGTCACCACGGGGACCATCGACGCATGGGCCGAGGCAGCGAGTGTGGGTGTTCGCGCCCCCGGCGATGCGATGATCATGTACGGCACCACCCTGTTCATGGTGCAGGTGCTCACCGATCCGCGCCCGCATCCCGGCCTCTGGGGCACCTGCGGCGCGTGGCCGGGCACGTACACGCTCGCCGCGGGCATGGCCACCTCCGGGGCGGTGACGGACTGGCTGCGCAAGCTCGTCGGCGGCGAGTTCACCGACCTGGTCGCGGCCGCCGCGGACGTGCCGGTCGGCAGCCGGGGGTTGCTCGCGCTGCCGTACTTCGCCGGTGAGCGCACTCCCCTGTTCGATCCCGACGCCCGAGGCATCATCGCGGGATTGACGCTGCGGCACGGGCGTGCCGAACTGTATCGGGCGGTGCTGGAAGGTATCGCCTACGGCGTGCGGCACAACCTGGCGGCCATGACCGGGGCGGGCGGACAGGCGGCGCGTCTGGTCGCGGTGGGCGGCGGCACCAAGGGCGGATTGTGGACGCAGATCGTCTCCGACGTCACCGGCTTGGAGCAGCAATTGCCCGCGGACACCGTGGGCGCCTGTCTCGGCGACGCTTTGCTCGCGGCCGAAGCCTCCGGTGTCGACACCTCCGGGTGGAATCCCATCGTCGACACCGTGCGGCCTTATCCCGAGCGCACCGCGAAATACGTTGAGTACTATCGGCGCTACCGCGAACTGTACGAATGCACAACGGCTATCACGCATTTTCTCGCGGCCGAACACGATCGCGGCTGAACATCTTCCTGATCGCGGGTATCTATGCGACGATGCAAGGTTGACCCGCAGAACCACACGAGGATTCCATGCCGACAATCAGCTTGACCCAGCAGAATTTCGATTCCGTCGTCGCGTCCAACGCGATCGTGCTGGTCGATTGGTGGGCAAGCTGGTGTGGGCCGTGTCAGCGTTTCGCGCCCGTGTACGAGGCGTCGTCGGACCGGCACCCGGAGATCGTGCACGGCAAAGTCGACACCGAGGCCGAGGTCGCGTTGAGCACCAGCGCGCAGGTGACCCAGTATCCGACGCTGATGGCGTTCCGGGAGGGCTTGCTGGTGTATTCCCAGGCGGGCGCATTGGCGCCGGACGCGCTGGAAGACCTGGTGCAGGAGATTCTCTGGCTGGACATGGACCAGGTCCGCCGGCAACTGTCCGAACAGGACGCGCGACAGCTCGCCACCACGGGAGCCTCCGCAACCGCACGCCGGGCCGGACTCGCACCGGTCTCACCCCGATACGGCTGGCCCGGACTGTGACCGCGCCGGGCGCGGATCTGTGGCGGCTGGACGGCGCGCGAACGCGGTCGGTCAGCGCCGAGAACCCCACCGGAGCTCCCGGCGCAGGCGCACGCGCGATCGACGGCACCGGCGCGCACGCGGCTCGATTGCTGGGCGCCGGGTGGAAGGTATCGCCCTCGATCGCGCTCGCCGACGGCGAAAACGCCACGCTGGCCGACGTTCCCGGCCCGGGAGTGATCCGGCACTTCTGGTTGACCACCGAGCGCTCGGTGCTGTGCGCGCTGACGCTGCGCGTGTACTGGGACGACGCGCCTCGGCCCGCGATCGAGCTGCCGCTCGGCGATTTCTTCTGCAACGGATGGGGCGAGCTGGCACTGCTCGCCTCGGAGATGGTGGTGGTCGCCCCTGCGGGCGGCCTGAACAGCTATTGGCCCATGCCGTTTCGGCACCGTGCCCGGATCACGCTGGAAAATCGCTGCGGCCGGGAAATACCGGTCTACTACCAAGCTACCTACACCGAGGAGGATGTGCCGGACGCCGCCGGTTATCTGCACACCCGTTGGTCGCGTGCGGCCCGCTTGGGCAATCCGGCTGTGCACACGATTCTGGACATGGCGCCGGGGCCCGGTCGCTACGTCGGCACCTACCTCGCCATTCGCCCCGGCGCTCCGGGATGGTGGGGCGAAGGCGAGGTCAAGTTCTATCTCGACGGCGACGCCGAGCACCCCACTATCTGCGGGACCGGCACCGAGGATTATTTCGGCGGCGCCTGGAATTTCGACCTCGACGGGACATATCGGACATATTGCACCCCCTATCTCGGGCTGCATCAGATCCTTCCGCCGGACGAAATCTATCGACCTGACCAGTGCTTCGGGATGTACCGCTGGCATGTGCGCGATCCGATCTGTTTCGAGCGCGATCTGCGCGTCACCGTGCAGGCGCTCGGATGGCGGGACGCGGAAACCTATCTGCCGCTGGAAGACGCCGAGATCGCGACGACCGCGTGGTGGTATCAGTCCTGAGCCGGTGATTCCGGCGTATCCGTTTGCTGCGAGTCCGGCGCCAGCAGCTCGTCGGCGCGGGCCAGTGCCGCGTCCATGCCCGCGGTCAGATCGCCCATCACGGTGAGACCGTCCAGCAGACCGATGAGTTCGTCACGCATCGCACGCAGTTCCGCGATCGCCGGATCGACCGGGTACCACGCGACCGCCTCCCGCCACCACGGATCGCCGGACAGCCAGGCCCACAGCACGTCCCGCACCAGCACCGGGTCGGAGGTGTACATCTGGAAGGACTCGGTCGCCGACCCGGCTCGGTACTCCAGTTCGTAGACGCCGTCGGGCAGGCGCGCGGCCCGGATGTCGTGCAGGTCGGCGCGGCTGAGCTCGAGAATGGCCTGGTCCGGGCGGGGCGGTTCGTCCAGCAGGGTGCCGAGCGCGTCCTCGGTGAGTTCCGGCAGCGGCGTCCCGTCTCCCGCGCGAACGCGCACGTCGGTGGGGTCGATGCTCATCGCGTCAGTCTGCACGATGGGGTGGTCGATTACCCGAAACGCACCGTAGCGCGGCGTTTCGGGTGCAAGGTGGGGACATGTCTGTGCTGCGAACGGTCGACAGGTTCCCCGCTGCACGCCGAATCGGATCGGGGCCGGACGCATGACGACGGTCGCGGGAGTGGACAGTTCCACCCAATCGTGCAAAGTGGTCGTCTGCGACGCCGACACCGGCGCCATTGTGCGGCAAGCGCAGGCGGCGCACCCCGACGGAACCGAGGTCGACCCCACCGCTTGGTGGGACGCGTTGCGCACCGCGGGAGCCGGATTGCTCGATGACGTCGACGCTATCGCCGTCGCGGGGCAGCAGCACGGCCTGGTCGCTCTGGACGCCACGGGCATGCCCGTGCGCGACGCGTTGCTGTGGAACGACCTCCGCTCCGCCCGGGCGGCCGAGGAATTGATCGCGGAGCTGGGCGGCCCGCGGGCGTGGGCAGAGGCGGTCGGCAACGTACCGGTGGCGGCGTTGACCATCGCCAAACTGCGCTGGATGGCCGATCACGAGCCGGAACTCGCCGACCGAACCGCGCGGGTTCTGCTGCCGCACGACTACCTGACCTGGCGACTGCGCGGCGAGCCGGGACGCATGCCGGAGCCGACCACCGACCGCGGCGACGCTTCCGGTACCGGGTATTGGTCGCCCAGCAGCGGCGCTTACCGCGAAGATCTGCTCACCATGGCCTTTCGCGGACGCGCACCCGCGCTCCCCAGCGTGCTCGGTCCCGCCGAACCGGCGGGGCGGACGCCGTGGGGCGCGCTGGTCGCCGCGGGAACCGGAGACAACGCCGGGGCCGCACTCGGCCTGGACATCGCCGACGGAGACGTGGTCGTCTCGCTCGGCACCAGCGGCACGGCCTTCGCCCGCTCCAGCCGCGCCTGCGCCGACCCGAGCGGCGCGGTCTCCGGATTCGCGGACGCGACCGGCGCGTTCCTGCCCCTGGTCTGCACGCTCAACGCCGCCCGCGTCCTGACCTCGACCGCCGACCTGCTCGGCGTGGACCTCCCCGCGCTCGAATCGCTTGCCGCGCAAGCGCTGCCGGGCGCGGACGGCGTGGTCCTGCTGCCCTATCTGGCGGGTGAACGCACACCCAACCTGCCACACGCCACGGGCAGTCTGCACGGGTTGCGCCCGGACACCATGCGCACCGCCACCGTCGCACGCGCCGCCTACGAGGGCATGCTCTGCCACCTCGCCGACGCGCTCGACCATCTCACCGGGCTCGGCATTTCGCCGCGACGCGTGCTGCTCGTCGGCGGCGCCGCCCGCTCACCGCTGGTCGCGGCGATCGCCGCCCAGGTTTTCGGCGTCACGGTGACGGTGCCGGAACCCGCCGAGTACGTCGCGCTCGGCGCCGCACGGCAGGCCGCTTGGGCGCTCAGTGGTGCGCCCAGGCCGCCCGTGTGGCAGGCGCGCACGGCCGCGGAGATGCCCGCTCCCGCCGACGCCTCGGTCGGGCAGCTGATTCGCGCGCAGTACCGGCGAGCACGCCGAGCGGTCTACGGGTGACGCCTCGGCAGCCAGTTCCGCGGCCTTCTCCGAGGCCGGAGCGGTCAACAGCACGGCGCCGCCCAGGCCGCGCGGGGGGTAGAAACCGCCGCCAGCTCGCGCAGATATGCCCCGGTTTCGTCGTCGGCGGGAAAGTATGCCTCCACCGCGACCTCGTCGAGCGTGATGTCGAAGGCCGCGCCGAACGTGGTGACCGTGCTGAAGAAGGACAGTTCGGTGTCGCGGTGGCACAGCCGGATCGGCAGCACGATGGCGCCGGGATCGAGGTCGGCGCCGCCCGGGGTGCCGTAGGACCGCAATTCTTCGTGCAGCGCGGACAGCTCGGGATCGCCGGTGGCCATGACTTGGCGGGCCAGCCGGGGCAGGAGGAAGCCGCGCACCTCCTCCAGGTTTCGGAGCCGGGACGCGAATCCCCCGGGGTGCAGACCGAGTCGCATCATGTTGATCGGCGGTTCGAGCAGGCCGGGGTCGACATCGTCGAAGAAGACCCGCACGCAGTCGTTGGCCTGGACGAGGTTCCAGCGGCGGTCGACCGCCAGGGCCGGATACGGCTCGTGCAGGTGCAGCACTCGTTGGACCGCGTCGCGGGCGCGCCGCAGGGCGGGATCGGTCCAGGCGCGGCGGCGGAATTCGGGGGCGTACCCGGCGGCGATCAGCAGTCGGTTGCGTTCGCCGAGTGGAATATTCAGCTGCTCGGCCAAGTGCAGCACCATGGAACGGCTGGGTGTCGTCCGCCCCGTCTCGACGAAACTGACGTGCCGGGCCGACACGTCCGCCTGAATGGCCAGATCCAGCTGACTCAACTTCCGCCGATGCCGCCACTCCCGCAGCAGCTCGCCGACTCCCCGGTCTCCGGTCATCGGCCCAGTATCGTGGCGGTGCGGTCGCGTCCGCCATTACATGGCTGGTAATCGACACCGTCACCGCCGCACCGTCACTCTCTTCGCCATGACGGACAACAACCTGGCAGTACGCAACAAAGAACTGGCTCTGCGCGGATTCACGGAGTTCGCGGCCGGTGACATCGAGGTGCTCCGCACTCTCCTGCACGACGACTTCATCGAGCACAGTCCCGGAAATCCCTCCGGCAAGGATGCTTTCGTCGAGTTCATCGCGCGGGCTCCCGTCGCCCGCTCGCGGCTCGAGCTCGCCAGGGTGATCGCCGACGACGAGTACGTGGTCATGCATTACCGCATGGTTGCGCCCGACGACGAGCGTGGCGTAGCCGTCGCCGACATCTGGCGGTTCGTCGACGGCAAGATCGTGGAGCATTGGGATGTCGTTCAGCCGGTGCCCGAACCCGCCGACGTGCCACACGGCATGTTCTGATGCCCGCGTGGTGGATCGCACGGCCACTCGACGTGCGATCCACCGCCGGTAGTCGTCAGCGGTGTCCCGCCGCGCGCACCACCGCTGCCAGCGACGCCGTGAGCGCGGAATCGCCTCGGCCGCAGGCCCACCCGGAACGTCCTCCACTGCGGTACTCCAGATAGGCGACCGCGGGGGCATCGTCGCCCGACTCGATCGACTGCTGGGTCATGCCGAGTATCTCGATCGGGTGACCGCTGTCGGCCAGCGCCGCGGTGAGGCCCGCGATCGGGTCGACGTCGCGATGCACCGAACGGTGGGTCACGCCGTCGACCGTCAGCGTGATCTCGGTGCCGTCGCTGCTGGTGCGCCAGTCCTTCAGCTCGATCCAGGACGGGTCCTCGCAATAGATCGCCTCGAACAGATCGCGGAGTTGGGCGGCGGTGATCTCGGCGCCGGTGTCGTCGGCGCGCTCCTGCACGTGCCGGGCGAACTCGATCTGCAAGCGACGTGGCAGGTCCATGCCGTATTCGGTGTGCAACAGATAGGCGATGCCGCCCTTGCCGGATTGCGAATTCACCCGGATCACCGCTTCGTAGCCGCGACCGAGGTCGGCGGGATCGATGGGCAGATACGGCACCCGCCAGTCGAGTTCGCGTTCCGCGACGCCGGTCGCCGCGGCGCGGGCGCGATGCTCGGCCAGACCTTTCTTGATCGCGTCTTGATGGGTGCCGGAGAACGCGGTGTGCACCAGGTCGCCGACGTACGGGTGGCGTTCGTGGATCGGCATCCGCGTGCAGTATTCGACAGTGCGCCGGACCTCGTCGATATCGGAGAAATCGATCATCGGATCGATGCCTTGCGCATGCAGATTCAACGCGAGCGTGACGATGTCGACGTTGCCGGTGCGTTCGCCGTTGCCGAACAGGCAGCCCTCGACGCGCTGCGCGCCCGCCAGCACCGCCAGCTCGGCGCACGCGATGCCGGTGCCGCGATCGTTGTGCGGGTGCACCGACAGGATGACGCTGTCGCGGCGGGCCAGGTTGCGGTGCATGTATTCGATCTGGTCGGCGTAGACGTTCGGGGTGGCGACCTCGACGGTGGCGGGCAGGTTCAGGATCACCGGCCGCCGCACGGTGGCGTCCCACAGCGTGGTGATCCGGTCGCAGATGTCGAGCACGTAGTCGGGCTCGGTCAGGTTGAACACCTCGGGCGAGAACTCGAAGCGCACGTTCGGCAGATCGCCCGCGCACGCCAGCACGTCGCGAGCGCCGTCGAGGATCAGCTCGCGCAGGGTGGCGCGGTCCTTGCCGAGCACGGTCTCGCGCCAGACGGGGGCGGTGGCCGTGTACAGGTGGATCACCACCTCGTTGCGGACGCCGCGGACCGATTCGACGGTGCGCTCGATGAGCTCGCGGCGCGCCGGAGTGAAGACGACGATCGTCACGTCCTCGGGCGCGAGATCGGCCTCGGCGATGAGCCGGACGAAATCGAAGTCGGTCTGCGACGCCGACGGGTAGCCGACCTCGATCTCCTTGTAGCCCATCGCGATCATGAGCTCGAAGAAGCGCCGCTTGCGTGCCGGGTCCATCGGCTCGGCCAGCGCCTGGTTGCCGTCGCGCAGGTCGACCGGCACCCACAGCGGCGCTCGGGTGATCCGCGCGTCCGGCCAATGCCGTTGGGTCAGGGGAACGTCCACACGCTGGTAGACGTCGCGGTAGCGAGCCGATGGCATGTGCGAGCTGCGTTGGCGATTCCACGCCGGGGCGTCGTCGGGTATGGCGCCCGCGGGCGTATCGATGGTCGGGAAAACGGGAGTCATGGTTCTGCTTCCTGGCCGTCACGGCCGTCACGACGAAAAGTGACCGGCCACGACGAAGCCCCACGGCGGGAGGCCGGTCGGTCAGGCCCCGCCGTGGCGGCTAAGCAGAAGCATGGTGCGCATGATGGCTAGACTATACCCAACTCCTCAGACAAGTAGAGAGGTTGTGATGATCGCGCAGGTACGGCGTCATCCCTTGGCGGCGCAGACGGCCGAGGCGCTGCTCGCGCGCGTCAGGGCGGGCGAATGGCCGCTCGGCCACCGGCTGCCCGGCGAGACGACGCTGGCCGCGCAACTCGGCGTCGGACGTTCCACGCTGCGCGAGGCGATTCGCGAGCTGGCGGGCAAGGGCGTGCTGGACAGCCGCCAAGGCGCGGGCGTCTTCGTCACCGCGCTGGACGTCACCGAGGAATGGGATGTCGTGCTGCGCCGCGCCACCATCGCCTCGGTGATCGAGGCGCGCATCGCCATCGAGGCCGAAGCGGCCGCGCTGGCCGCGCAGCGACGCACCCCGGCCGACCTGCGGGCGATCCGCCGCGCCTTGGCGGCACGCGAGGCGCACGGCGAGCCGGTGGCCGAGCACGTCGACGCCGATATGGCGTTCCACCGGGCGGTCCTCGTCGCCGCCCACAACGACGTGCTCACCCAGCTGTTCGACAGCTTCCTCCCCCGCCTGCGCCTGGCGATGATCGACATGCTGAAGATCCGCCCGGTGCCCTCCGAATCCGCGGATCACGCCGCACACGAACGGCTGGCCGACGCGATCGCCGCCCGGAACTCCACCGCGGCCGCGGAATACAGCCGCACCCATCTGACCGCGCTGAAAGAGGCATTCACGTGACCGACGCTCCGGTGCTCGAACTGACCGACGTGACGTTCCGCCGCGACGGCAAAAAGATCATCGACGGCATCTCGCTCACCGTGCGCGCGGGCGAGCGCTGGGCGCTGCTCGGCCCCAACGGCGCGGGCAAGAGCACCCTGCTCGGGTTCTGCGGCGCGGTCACCTTCCCCACCTCCGGCTCCGTGCGCGTGCTCGGCGCGGAGCTCGGCCGTGTCGAACTACAGCGTCTGCGCCGCCACATCGGCCACGTGAACCCGCGCCATCCGCTGCGCTCTCCCCTGACGATCCGCGAAGTCGTGCTGACCGGCCTCACCGCGACGATCGACACCCCGATGCGCTGGACGCCAACACCGGACGAGCTCAGCCGCGCCGACGCGATGATCGACACCGTCGGCCTGACCGGCAAGGCGGACGAGATCTGGCCCACCCTCTCCCAGGGCGAGCGCGGGCGCACGCTCATCGCGCGAGCCCTGATCGCGCAGCCGCGGCTGCTGCTGTTCGACGAGCCGTCCACCGGCTTGGACGTGGCCGCGCGCGAACAACTGCTGGACACCATCGACACCCTCGACCGTACCCATCCGGACGTGGCGTCCGTCCTGGTCACGCACCACTTGGAGGAGCTGCCCAGCACGACTACCCACGCCCTGCTCATCGCCGACGGCCACACCGTCGCGGCAGGACCCGCGCCGGAGACGATCACCACCGAGAACGTCACCACCGCCTTCGCCCACCCGGTCGAGGTCCGCTACGACGACGGGCGCTGGACCGCCCGCGCGGCGCGCAGACCGACGGCCTGGCCGTCGCAGTGATCGAGTAGCGCCGCATCGGAACGGAAGATGTTGCAGGGCAGCGCCTTCCATTCTCTTCGTCCTCGCGGAGAACAGTCCGCACCACGGTGGTAACGCCGCTGTAATCGCCACACCGCAAACGCGTGTGAGCATGCAACGAAATCGCCTACCACCGAAGGGAATCCGATTCCGTGTGGCAGCTGTATCGAGCGGTACTCCGCACCGACGACCATCGCCTGCTCGGCTACGTCGAGGCGGGCCCGAAACTCATGGAACACGCCAGGATCGGCCACCATGTCGTCCAAGGAGTCGAGCGGCTGCTCGGGACGCCCGCCCGCGTGGTGTGGGCAGGTTACGCGGCACCGCCATCTGAACCGGATCGCGAAAACCTCTACCACACGGCGAGTTCCGTCGCGGCACTGGTAGCGCCCGAGCATGGCGCCGTCGGCCGGTACCTGATCAATCACGACCGACGGGTCTTCGTGGACAAGGCGACCGTGCTGGAAAACGACGCCCGTCATCGCATCCACCCACTGCCTTTGCTCGCTGCGGAACCCACACCGGACACCGGCCGAACCATCGGCGACCACACCCTTCTCGGCTCTTGGGCGAACGCGTTGGTGTCGGTGCGCGACATCGTGCCGGAGGGATTCGAGCAACTGAAGTTCGACCTGGTCGAACGCCGCAACTGATAGCGACCCAGCGGGTTGGTCCGCACTCGGACGACGCCTCGGCTCGAGCCCGGCCCTCGTGACGTACGCCGAACTCCACAGCTGCGGGCCGCGCGCACCCCTCAGTGCCCAGCCGTGTCCTCCGCCGCACCAGACCGGTATTCGGCCTCGGCGAGTTCCCGGAGGTTCAGCAACTGCTTGCGCATCATGATGACGTCACCCAGCGCCAGCGCCACCGCGAGGGGTTTCGGTCCGCCGAAGCGAACCCGGACGACCAACCTGGTCCCCGCCCCTTCGGGACGCACCGCATAGGTGACGCAGATCTTGCCGGTGATCAGCGTGATATGCCGGTCGAGGACGAAGGAGTCCAGTTCGAACTGGGACATGAACCGTTGTCCCACTTCCAATTCGGTGAGCTGGGGATCGCGATGACGCGGGCTGGGCTTGCCGAAGTTGTCCAGTAGGTCATAGCTGTAGGGAGCGATGCGCAACTGGCACAGCCAGGCGAAGACGAGCGCGGGCGGCGCGGCGATGCTGATCGACCGGTCGGCTTGCAGCCCACCGGGCTGCCGTTCGTCGCACGGTAGCGGCGCCGCACGCTCGGCTTCGGTGGCGCCCCATACGGTTCCGGGAATCATGCCGCAGCCGCGATTCGACGCAGCATCCCGCGCACCACCATGCGGTGGCCGCCGGTGCCGATGACCAGCGCGCGATAGATCCGGCCGTGCAGGCCGGGGAAGTCGCCGTAGCTCCGCGCGCGGACGCGGGTGCGGCTCGGCCCCTCTTCGTCCAGTTCGAAGATCAGCGCGTACTTCGAGAACCAGTGCTGTCCTCGCAACGCCAACCGGTGCGGTTCCTCGGCGGAATCGAGGACGAACCCGGACGGGACCGATGACGGATCGTGTGGATCTTTGCAGACCACTTTCAGCACCGCTTTCCACGCCCGATCCCGGTTCGCGTCGACCGATCTGGCATGCTCATCTATATAGGGCAAACGCTCCATATAGAAGGAACGTACTAGTACATGGCGCCACCCCGCAAGCACGACACCGACGTGATCCTCGACGCAGCACGCACCCTGGTGCTCGCCGACGGACCCCGCGCGGCCAGCGTGTCGGCGATCGCCGAGGCCAGCGGCGCTCCGGTGGGCACGCTGTATCACCGCTTCGGCAACCGCAATGGTGTGCTCACCGCCGCATGGTTGCGCGCGCTGCGGCGTTTCCAGGACCGCACCCTGGCCGCGGCCGACGAATCCGACCCGGTCGAGGCCGGTGTCGCGATGGCGCGGGCCGCGCTGCGGTTCGGACGCGAACTACCCGAGGACGCCAGGCTTCTGCTCAACCTGCGCCCCAGCGATCTGCTCGACGGCGGCCCCGACGCGGAGTTCCGCGCCACCTTGGCCGAGATGAACGCGCCCTTGATCGAGCATCTGCGTCGCATCACGGAAGGGTTGTTCGGCCGCGACGGCGAGCGCGAAATCGATGCGGTCACCCGCGCGATAGTCGACCTTCCTTACGCGGCGCTGCGCCGCCACGCCCAAGCCCCGTCGCTGCCCGAATGGCTGGAAGACGACGTGACCGCCGCCGCCCGCACCCTGCTGACCTCCTACCGACGCTGAGGCCGGGCTCAACCGGTGATCAGCGCGGGTGTGAGTTCGTCGAGACCGTCGATCACCCGGCAGGCCAATCGCAGCGCGTCGGCGGCAGGCGGGTACTCCGGTCGCGGGGCCGCGATGACGCGCATGCCCGCCGCGTGCGCCGAGCGTAGGCCGTTGCTCGAATCCTCCACGGCCACACAGTCGGTGGGCCGTTGACGCAGGAACGTCGCGACCGTCAGGTAGACGTCCGGCGCGGGCTTGCCCTGATCGACCTCCTCGGTGGAGAAGGTGACGGTGAAGAACTCGATCAGACCGGTGCGGCCGAGCACGCTGTCGATCAGGGCACGCGGCGACGAGCTGGCCAACCCGAGCGGCCAGTGCTCGCTGATCCGCTGCACGGCCTCGACCGCGCCCGGCAGCAGCGGGACGGCCTCGTCGTAGTGCGCGGCCATCCGGTCGACGACCTCGCGGGCGACGGTTTCCGGCGGCTCGCCGACGCCGAGTTCACCGCTGAGGTACTCCGACCATTCGCCGGTGCTCATCCCCATCAGCCGCTGCTGGGTATCGGGCAGCCACCGTCCACCCTTCTCCGCGACGTACCCGCGCCGCACCCGCTCCCACACCGGCTCGGAATCGATCAGTACGCCGTCCATGTCGAAGACAACCGCCGTAATACCCATGCACACAAAGCCTTTCACCAACCGAAACGGTCAGAGGTAGATCCGGGCCGAGTCCCGCACTCGACCGCCGGAACCGCGCCGGGTCACCCGTAAGAGCGCGATCACCGATCGATCACCAGCCTAGGCGGCTGCCCCGTCTCCGCTCGGCCCGGCGCGCTAGGGACTGACCGCACCCGGCCGCACCGTCGCCAGCGGACTACGGAGCACCCGGCACCCGACCAGCGAACATCCACCCGGCAACCGATAACGTGTTCTCATGAACGAACCGCAGACCGGCGACGCGCTACCGAGCAAGGAGCACCACGAGGGCGGTTTCCGCCCGATGCCCGAGCTCATCGCCGCCCACGAGGCCGCCAAGGACGACATCTCCCGAGGCGGGCCGCACTACGGCCAGTTCATCGAACAGGTCCGCGGCCTGATGGACCGGGTCCGGTTGGCCAGCCCCTCCGACGACCTCGCGGTAGAGGCGATCGGCCTGCTCAAGCAGCTGAACGACAAGCTCGACGACGCCCTCGTGGACGAGTGGTCGACCCCGAACTGGACCCGCTTCGACCTGCCCGCCCGCGGCAACATCACCCTGCCGCCGTTCGTCATCGACCACGTCGACCAGCACGGCGTCGACGCCCACGTCACGTTCCGCACCTACCACCTCGGCGGCAACAGCGCCGCCCACGGCGGCCAGATCGCCATCGCCTTCGATGATCTGCTCGGCATGGCCGCCGCCGTCCACGCGGGCGCGGTGACCAGAACCGCCTCCCTCACCGTCGATTACCGCTCCATCACCCCGCTGAACACCGAGCTGAAGGTCCGCGCGTGGGCCGAACGCCACGAGGGGCGCAAGGTCTACGTCCGCGCCACCCTGCACGACGGCGAGCGCCTGTGCGCCGAGGCGAACGGCCTGTTCATCGTGCTCAAACCCGGCCAACCCTGACCTGCTGACCACCACCCCCTCGCCGGTCAGGCGAAGCGCACCGTGAGCCTTTTGTCCACCGGGTTCGACTCGTCCCGCTCGGCGGCTTTGATCAGCACGGAGGAGATCGCTTCGAACGCTTCGACGCCCATCAGTTCTCTGCTGACCCCGGAGTTCTCCCAGACGATCTCGACCGGGCGTTCGACGTCCGTGGTCAGGCGGTCCCACAGGGCGGCCAGGTTGTGCCCGTAGTACGGGCCGAAGTCCAGGGGGGCCCACAGCGCGTGGTGCAGGTCCGCATGGGTCCGGATCTGTGTCCCGTCGATGGTGACGCGCATGGTGTTGCTTCCAATTCGACAGTTGGTACAAGTGGAGACAGTGGTTCGAAACTAGTCCATGAGCCTCAGCAGGCCGAGTTGCGGTTCGAGTGCGCCGTCCTGGCCGAGCGCACGGAAGTCAGCCGCTACGGCCGAGCGTGCGAGCTTCCCCGCGCGTACCGCGCGGTAGCGCACGAACGACCAGAGGAAGACATCGAGATTGTCGAAGCGAGTGCCCCCTTCGAGCACCTGCTCCTCGTGGAACCACACGGCCACTTGGCCGTTGGCGAGCAGGACATACAGATTGCCGCCTCCGTCCGCACCGATGGAGTACACATCGTCGTCGGTCAGCTCGGTCGGGTAGTCCGCATCGATGACGCGGCAGTCGTTGCCGGCGAAATCGAACCCGTAGGACCAATCGAAGATGTCCAAGAACTGCGGCAACCGTCCTGAGCGCACCCGGCTGTCGAACGCGGCCAGCGCCGCCGCATCGGTGGGCGCCAGGCGCTCGAGAAACGCCGCCACCGGTCGGGTCTGCTCGGGAAGGTGGACGGGTTCGGAATCAGGGAACCAACGCGCCAGGTCGGTGTCGAGGTCGCGTTCGGTGTAGCCGACCAGGTCGGCGAGGGTGAGCGTCACGCGGGGATTGTAGATCCGCAAAACGGCCACGTGACATCGGTCGTGACATGAGATGCCCTGCGCCCCATGGCATCCTGCAATGCCGATGAGCGAGTATCGCTAGGGTTGCCCCAACTCCTCGCCCGGCCGTTCTTCGAGCATTTCCACGAGGGCCGACGCGATGAGGGCCACGGCCCGATCATCGTCGCGGGTCAGTCGCCGGAGAATATCCAGCGCAATGGTCCCCGGCATCTCGGCGAGTGCCTGGGTCAGTCGTATCCGCGCCGCCGAGTCCGCCGCGTGTGCGGTCAGTTCGTCGACCAGCGCATTCATGATCCGGTCTGCGCACTGCGCGTCCCGCGCCAACGTTCCCAAGAGCTCGGCCGCCTCGACATCGTTCGGGCCTTCGGCCACCGTGCCGACAAGCGCCGGTACCGCCTGGGTCACGCCCCGCGCCCCCAGCGCGAGAGCGGCATGTCTGCGGACCGTCGTGTCCGCGTCGCCGAGCGCGTCGGTGAGCACCGCGGTCGTCTCGTCACCCGGTAGCTCGGCGAGCGCCAGGACCGCCCGCCGCCGGACGTCGACGTCTGCTGAGCCCATGCCGGATGCCACGATCGCCACGCCCTCTCCGTCGGCCCGAGCGAGCGCCCACCGCAGGGCTCCGGCAACATTCGGATCGGATTCGGTGAGGATCGCCTCGGCCAGCAGCTCGGCGGGCACCGTCACGTCATCGGCCGGGGCCAGGACGGCCTGCTGCCGCCGGGCGGCGCTCTGCGAACCGAGTCCGTGCAGGAGCGCGACGATGCGCAGGACGTCTTGCCAGCCGCAGGGCTCGGCCGCATCGACCGCACGGAGCCGCTCGAGGAGTTCTCGCTCCCGGTTCAGTCGTTCTTCGGTCTTTCGGATGAGGTCGCCGACCAGCGTGGCCGGGGTGAACCCGGGATCGTCGAGAGCGCGCCCGATTTGGCTCAGTGACAGTCCCAGCGACCGCAGCCCCTCGACGTGCAAGATCCGCCGGATGTCTTCGGGGGAGTATTCCCGGTAGCCACCCACGGTGCGGCCGGTCGGTCGTACCAACCCGAGGGAGTCGTAGTGCCTGAGCATCCGGGCGCTCACCCCCGAGCGCCGCGCCACCTCGCCGATCAGCACGCGGTTGTCTCCTCTCGGTCCGGTCCGAGCGCGACGACCCGCCGCGCCGCATCGACGGCGAGGTCGAATCCGGCATCCGGGTCGCGCAGAAGCCGCTGCGTGGCGCTCGCATGCGCCCGCACCGCCGGGTCGTGACTTGCCATCGCTTTTCGCAAGACCGGCTCGACCATATCGCCGAGCGCGACAAGGGCACGGCTCAGACTCCGTTGTACCTCCCGGTCACCGCGGCCGAATTGCACGGCCAGTTCCGCGGCCAGCGCCGCCTTCTCCCCGTCGGACACGAGAACGACGGCAGCGCGCCATGCACTGCGCGCGACCTCGTCGTCGGAATCGTGCAGCAACGACCGCGTGATCGCTGACCACGCGCTCTTGTCGCCGATCTTGGACAACGTGTGCAACGCCTGGCTCCGGGCCTGTGCGCGTTCGGAACGGAGCTCCGCGCGAAGTTTCGGAACCGTGATCTCCGACGGGAGACGGGTAAGCGCCCACGTCAGCATGTCGCGCACGAAGAAGTCCGGCTCGATCGCGCACCTCTCGACAAGCGCATCGACGAAACCGGGCTCCGAACGCGTGCCCACTGCCAGAGCCGCCGCCAGCCGCGCCGACGAGTTCCCAACCGCCAGTGCGTCGAGCAGTCGAGTCTCTTGTGGATTCCTGTGTGTCGAGTTGATGGTGACCACCTCCGGCAGCCAGTCAAAGGCTTCACACAGTGACAATGTCAAGCGCATCTCAGGTTCAGTCATTTCTGACCTCGGGAAGACGGCCGAGGTCGCGACGTTTCGAGTTCAAGGCTCGAGGTAAAGCCGCTCGTTCGGCAAGCGCGGCAGCCCAGCCGTGTCGCCGGGAATGACGGTCACCGCGTCGTGGTAGTGGCGAGAGCGCCAGTCCTGCATGAAGGTCCATGCGGCCGTCACGCAGGCGACGAAGTCCAAACGCAGGTCATGGAATTGAATCGACAGGTGGACGTCGTCCTCGTCAGGCCGTGGAGATGCGTAATGGCTCATTCGCCGTCAGGCCCCCAGCCGAACGGCGCTGCATGCCCGAATCGAGTCGACGACCGCAAGTCCGGACGGGCGGAACAAGTCGCGGGGAGCGTGCACCCATGTTCGGAAACTGATCGGCCCGGAGGTGGGCGAGGGCAATGCGATCTGTGCTCCGAAGGGCGAAACGGAGACGTTGAGCCGAAACAGTTCGGCGAACAGTTTCGTATCGTCGGGCACATCCGGCCGCGCCAGGAAAGACCAGCGTTTCGATCGAGGGTGCGAGACGATGGGGCCGAGTCCGACTTTGCGGTCGAGCATGTGGTTCTTCACGCGTGCACCGAGGGGCGCGGGCATGGTGATCGCGCCGACGCTGCCTGTCGGCACGATGATTCGTCCACCGGCCTCTGGCTGCACTACCGCCGCGAGCCCGCAGACCTCCCGGTAGAACCGGCACCGGGTCAACGGTGTGTCTTCGAGTATCCCGGATTCCGCAATTGGCATGCGTGGGCCTTCCCCTGCTCGTCATTGGTGAGCGCCCACCGCCGGGGAGCCGATGAAGGGCACGGCATCGACCCGGCGGTGGGGCTGCTCATCAGCGTCGCGTGACCGTTGCTGTCGTTGCAGTCACGCGACGGCGACCGAGCCCTTACGCTGCCTGTACGAAGAACACAGGCGGGGACGGGGGCGTGATGTTCGTAGTGACCAGGTGGACCGGCGTGGGGGTACGTGCATTGCGAAGGGAGGCACTGCGCGTCAGCCAGCCGAAGTTCGCCGAGATGACAGGATTTTCCGAGGCGGTCATAGGAAAGTGGGAACGTCGTGGCGCGACGATCACACTGGCCGGTGAGTTCGCCGCTGGCATGGATACGGTGCTCGGAAGGCTGGATGAGCCCCAGTTGGCGCGGTTTCAGGCAGCGTTGGCCGAGTCCGGGTGCTCGGTTGGTTCCGGCGTGGAGTCGGCAAATCGTCCTATCATCGCGGTCGAAGGTAGTGGTGATCTTCGCGTGCCGGACGCGGCGGTGCAGGAAGTCGAGCACGACGTGAAACGGCGCGAGTTCGGCAAGCTGGCTACAGCCGGTGCTGTCGCAATCTTTCTCTCCGAAAGCCGCGGCCGGATTGGCATGGGTGACGTCCAACGGCTCTTGGCCGGTGTCGACGCACTCGATCAGGAGGATCAGCGCACAGGCGGAGCCCAGTTGGTTGATGCTGCCGTCGAAAAGCTGGCGCACGCCAAAAACTGGCTCGAAACCGGTGCGTTCGACCCGCCTATTGGGAACGCCTTCACCAGTGCGACCGGACAACTCGCAGTGCTCGCTGGGTGGCTCGCCTACGACGCGGATCGGCACCAGCTCGCGCGCCGGTGCTTTGCAGACGCCATGGCGCTCGCCACTGAGGCCGACGACAGTGACCTGATCGCACATAGTTGCTTGTATGCGGCGCTTCAATCCTGCTCTCTTACGCGTGCCGACCTCGGCGGAAGCCCCTATAAGGCGCTGCAACTGGCTAATCGTGCCCGCGACCTGATGCGTGGTCGGCCACCAGGTCGAATCCATGCGTTGATCGCCGTTCGTGAGGCACAGGCGTACGGCCTACTCGGTGACCGGATTGCGTTCGGCCGTGCTATTGCGACAGCGTGGCGTGAGTTGGACCAGGCTATGCAGCTCGAGCCGCTGGAGGAAGTTCCCCAGTGGCTGCGATTCGTGACATATTCCGAGATCGCCGATCACGAGGCCCGCGGCTACGCTGACATGGGTGACCTGCGTCGATCTGTCGAGTTGTACGCGACTGCCGTGGACCGACCCGCAGGAATGCGTAACGCCACGATCGTTCGCGCATGGTCAGCCGCAACCAGGGCCCGTCTCGGCGATGTGAGTGGCGCACTCGAACATGGGTACCCGGCATTGACGAACCCGTCCGCCATGGCGTCGACACGCATATTGCGTCGACTAGAGCCGGTGCGGACAGCGGTCGATGGACTAGCTGCCGGTACGGATTTCCGCGACCTGTACGACTCCCTGGCTCAGAAAGCGATAACCGCATGACCGGCTTTCCGGAGGGCCTGGAATTCGAGCATTGCACCGCTGCCGAAGCACGTTCTCGACGCCAAATGGTCGAGGATATCTACCGCAGTTCATATGTCGACGCCATCGCCTCCGGAGATCCATTCGACTCGCCTTCGGAATTTATGCGCCGGTTCGATTCCTACACCGATCCCCGTCACAGCGGATTCGCGTATGTGCTTGCGCGAGTGGACGGTAAGCCCGCAGGCCAGATCTGGGGCTGGCCGCTACCGCCGAACGCGCGATGGTGGACAGGATTGCATCTCGACAGCGGCGACCTCGAGGAGTTCACTGCCGAGGACGGCACACGGACGTTCGGAGTCAGCGAGATCATGGTGTGCGCTGAATATGCAGGTCAGGGAATCGCACATGCGCTGCATGACGAATTGCTGAGCTCCAGAACCGAGCAGCGTGCGACACTGCTCGTCGAAGCGGACAACGACCGCGCCTACGAGCGTTATCGGCGATGGGGCTGGAATAGGGTCGGATGGCGGCGCCCATCTTGGCCCGGCGCTCCACGTTTCGATGTGCTGATCCGCGAGTTGCGCTGACCAGCCGAGTCATCGAAGCGTTGCGCGATCGTTGCTCACGGTGATTGAGCTAATTTTTGGTAAACATCTTTTAGAAGTCACCACAGGTGCTCGACTTGCGGCCTGGTATCAAGGAGATATCGACAGCCGCGTAGTCGATGACCAACGCAGCATAGGAGTCATAGTGATCATCGCCTTCTCCGTAACTCCAGTTGGGACGGGTGAAAGTGTCGGTGCCGCAGTGGCCGAAGCGGTACGCGTCATACGCGCCAGTGGCTTACCGAACGAGACCAACGCGCTGTTCACCACCATCGAAGGAGAATGGGATGAGGTCATGGCAGTGATCAAGCAGGCGATAGACGCCGTCATGGAAGTAGCGCCACGATGCAGCATCGTGCTCAAGGGCGATGTGCGCCCCGGTTCGACAAACGCGATCACATCGAAAGTCGAGTCCGTAGAGCGGCACCTGAAGGGAACCCAGAAGCCGTAGCCTGTTTCGTGGGCTGCATATGTCCGCAATCCGGCAATACGGTCTGCTACTCGCGGCATCCACAGGTGATGGCCCCGAGCGCTCCACCCGTCAGGCGTCGAAGCGGCGACGGGATGCCTCGATGTGCCCGAGGTAGAGCTGCGTCCAGTCGCACATTCGGTGGACCGTCTCGCAGAGGGCCTGACCTGGCTCGGTGAGGGTGTAGTCGACTCGCGGCGGGACGGTGGGGTGGACGGTGCGCTCGGCCAGGCCGTTGCGTTCGAGCATGCGCAGGTTCTGGGTGAGCATCTTGTGGCTGATGCCCTCGACTTCGTTCCGTAATTCGCCGAAGCGCAGGGTGCGTTCGCCTAGCGCCTCGATGATCAGCAGAGCCCACTTGTTGGCGACGTCCGAGAAGATCTCTCGCGCCAGCGAGTCCGCGCGCGTCAGGTCCGCTTGGTTGGGTGAGCCGCTGAACTGTTTGGTCACCATATGGTTCCTCAGTCACTGAAAAGTGCGTTCTTCCATGTCACCGAACACTCTCCTACGGTTTCTCAGTAACCACAAGAGAGCACGAGCCGGCTCTCATGACGAGGAGGCAGGGAGTATGGCCATCACCTTGGTGAATCCGCGCGGATTGCCGGAGATCGACGCCTACCGGCAGGTGTCGATCGCGACCGGGTCGAAGCTTGTCTTCATCGCCGGGCAGGTCGCCTGGGACGCCGATGGTGTCACGGTCGGCGCGGGTGACCTCGCCGCTCAGGTCGAGCAGTGCTACCTCAACATCGGCACGGCCCTGGCCGAGGTCGGTGGATCCTTCGACGACGTGGCGAAACTGACCGTCTACGTCGTCGATTGGACCCCCGACAAGATGACCCTGTTCCTGGAGGGCGTTGCTCGGGTGGCCGCGAAGCTCGGGGTCACCCCCGTACCGCCTGGCACGCTGCTGGGCGTCGCGGCACTGGACGTTCCCGAACATCTGGTCGAGATCGAAGCCACGGCGATCCTCAACTGAACAGACGTTCTTCCTAGTGCCCCGTCCAGATAGCTTCACTGGTATTCGAGTTCGGTGACGCGACGAGGTTAGTCGAATGGCGGTGCGACACGCCGTGGCCAGCCGCCTTTCGACTACCTTCGCGGACTTGTCCATACCGGCGGTTACAGCAGAAGCTGTCTGGATGAGGCACTAGCTCCCGTCAATCGCCCTTCGGGTGGGTCAGCGGCATGCCGAAAGCGGCGAACAGCGTTGGCTCGAGAAAGACGGTGATGGCGGCGATCCCGTCGAAGCCCGTGGTGATGACGTGGATCGAATGGGCTTCCAGGATGCCATCTGCGTCGCGACGGTATTCGGCGACAGCGGGTTGTCCGTTCGCGGCCGTGGGGATGAGCATGAGATCGCCAGGCTTCGCGAAGGCACGCTTGGCGAGGAAGCGAGTGACAGCGTCGCGTCCGGTGAACCACAGCGGCACCGGCGGCATTTCCAGCCTGACGTCGGCCGCCAAGAGCTCGGTGAGGGCTGCGAGGTCGGCGTTCTCGAATGCCGCGCAGTAGCGGTCGAGCAGTGCGCGGCGTTCGGCGTCCTCCGGTTCGGTCGCGTTTTCGTCGGTGGGGGCGACCTCGGCGAGGTGGGCGCGGGCCCGCTGCAGGGCGCTGTTGACCGCGGCAGGGGTGGTTTCGAGCAGTTCCGCCACTTCAGCGGCACTGAACTGTGCGACATCGCGCAGGATCAACACAGCCCGCTGACGCGCGGGCAGCTCTTGCATGGCCGTCACCACGGCCAGCCGGATGCTTTCCCTGGCGACAAGCGCCGTTTCCGGTGTCAACGCGTCTGGCAGCGGCTGCATCCATTGGTAAGCACCGGTGTCGCGGTCGAGACCCGCATCGGGGTCGACCGAGCCTGCGCCCAGTCCGGCCGGTAGCACCCGGCGAGCGCGGTTCTCCAGTGCGCGCAGGCACGCGGTCGTCGCGATGCGGTACAACCAGGTCCGCAGCGCCGCGCGTTCCTCGAACGCCGGATAGCCGCGCCAGCCGCGCAGGTACGTCTCCTGGACGAGATCCTCGGCGTCGTGCACCGAACCGAGCATGCGGTAGCAGTGCGCGATCAATTCGGCACGGAACGGCGCCGCCTGCTCGATGAAATCCTCCTGGACGGGCACGGTCGTACTCCTAGGTCTCGACGGGACAGGGATGGGCACCCCTACCAGTACAGATACGTCCGGCGGCCGAAATTCATCGGTCGGCTCGGCCCCAGATCGTCAAGGAAAGCGACCGGTCGGCGGCGCACCGATGAATCGGGGCGGCGCGACGTATCTGAATTGGTGAGGACCTCGAGCACATCACCAACGAAAGCGAATACGACCGTGAACGAAACATTCGAGCCCAGCGGCCTCGACGGCACGACGGCGATCGTGACCGGGGCCAGCCGTGGATTCGGCCGCGGCATCGCCAAGGCGCTGTCAGCCGCCGGTGCGCATGTCGTCGGCGTCGCCCGGACCAGCGCGCAGCTCGACGCCGTGCGCGACGAACTCGGCGCTACCTTCACCGCGGTGGCCGCGGACGCCGCCGACCCCGCGACGGCCAGCAGGCTACTCGACGAGCATCAACCGCGCACGGTGGTCCTGTGCGCGGGGGCCGCTCCACGGATGAGCCCCTTGCAGGACCAGACGTGGGAGACCTTCAGCCAGAACTGGAATGTCGACGTAGCGCAGGCGTTCCACTGGATTCGCGAAGCACTTCGGCGCCCGCTTCAACCAGGTAGCTCGGTGATCGCGATCTCCAGCGGCGCGGCGATCAACGGGTCGCCGCTCAGCGGCGGCTACGCGGGGGCAAAGGCCACCGTCCGGCTCATCACGAGCTATGCCGCCGTCGAGTCGGAACGGGCCGGGCTGGGGATCCGGTTCGTATCCGTCCTCCCACAGTTGACGCCCGCCACCGACCTGGGCGCCGCGGCGGTGACGGCCTACGCCGAGCGGCAAGGTGTCGACGTCGACACGTTCGTGCGGTCCCTGGGACCCACGCTCACCCCGGATCAGGTGGGCAAGTCGGTTCTCGAAATCGCGACCGCCGAGCACCCGGTTCACCACGCGAACACGCTCACCTCCGCGGGCATATCACCGCTGGCCTGAATGACCGAAACCGACAGGAAGGACATCGCAATGCAAACACCGCCGATCGTCTCACCACAGGAGTGGGAGGCAGCGTGGCAGCAAATGCTCGTGAAGGAGAAGGAGTTGACCCGCGCACGTGACGCGCTGGCCGCCTCGCGGCGGCGGATGCCGTGGCAGGCCGTGGACAAGGAGTACGTGTTCGAGGGTCCCGAGGGCAAGGCGAGCCTGCTCGACCTGTTCCAGGGTCGGCGTCAGCTGATCGTCTACCGCGCCTTCTTCGAGCCCGGCGTGCACGGCTGGCCCGAGCACGCCTGCCGCGGCTGCTCCATGATGGCCGATCACGTCCCCAATTCGGCCCACCTCAACGCCCGCGACACGACACTCGTGTACGCCTCCCGCGCACCACAGGAGGACATCCAGCGCCTGAAGGCTCGGATGGGCTGGGAGATGCCGTGGTACACCATCACCGACGACTTCGACGCCGACTTCGGCGTGGACGAATGGCACGGCACGAACGCATTCATCCGCGACGGCGACCGCGTGTTCCGCACCTACTTCATCAACAGTCGCGGCGACGAGGCACTGGGGACCACGTGGAGCTACCTCGACATGACCGCGCTGGGACGCCAAGAGCAGTGGGAGGACTCGCCGGACGGCTACCCGCAGACCCCGCCCTACGAATGGTGGGACTGGCACGACGCATACGGCCAGCACACGCCGTCGCGGTGGTTCGGCGACCCCGACCCGGACAACCCGAATGACCCACGGCCGCCGCGAGCCGACTCGGAGGGCCGCGCCGCCACCTGATCGACACCCACCGCCTCCGGACTCTTCGCCGTCACGACCGCGTGCGACCTCGCACGGGTCGTGACGGCGACGCCGGTGGACGAGCGGCGAGATCAGCGCCGCGGATCGTGGTGCTGTTCACCGCGCTGCGCCACGCGCTCGGGCACGCGAGCACCCCTCCCGGCTGGTCGCCGCCATCGGTGCGGTACCGAAGGCCCTCAGCGCCCCGGGAAGTGCGCCGCTCGATACGCGCCGAACCGTGCGTCCACCTGCTCGGCGGTCAGGCCGAAATCATCCAGGGTGTAGCGATGCGCCGGACGTGCCGCGCCCGAGGTGCTTTCGGCGTGCAACGCGGTCATCGCGGCGGTCGCTTCCTCCGTCAACGGCAGGTCGAAATGACGATAGATCGACTCGACCGTGCCGATCGGGTCGGCGACGAAGTCGTCGTAGTCGACGTCGCAGAACTGGGCAGCGTCGTGTCGCTTGCGATCGGCGAGGAACCGTTCCGCGCCGCGCGCCCACAGGTCCAGTTGTGCCGCGCCGACCACCGGTCCGCGGAATTTCTCCGACCAGCCCGCCGACGCCTGCTCGTTCAGGCTGCACACCGACGCGATGATCGTGCGCGGGTCACGGTGCATCTGGATGATCAGCGCGTCCGGGTAGACCTCGAAAATGGCGTCCAAGGCGAACAGGTGGCTCGGGTTCTTGAGCACCCAGCGTTTTCCGGCGTCCGGCAGCCCGATCAGTTGCAGGTTGCGCCGGTGCCTGCGGTATGCGGGAGTCCAATCCCGGTCCCGCAGCCATTCGGAATAGCGGGGCAGGTAGGCCAGGCACTCGTAGGACACCGACATGGCCGATTGCCGCAGCAACTGCCAGCACTCTTCGACCTGGTCGGCCGAGATGTGGTGCACACCCATGAATTCCGGGTGCTCCACGTGGTGCTTCTCGTAGGCCGCCGCGAGGCGCTGGTACACCGGGTTGCTCGCCCACGTCTCCCGTGGCGGGCGCGGCTGCGGCATCTCGGTCAGCCACATCTCCAGTCCCTGGTGCGCCGGGTCGGCGTTGAGCAGGCGATGCACCGCCGTCGTGCCCGAGCGCGGCAGCCCGGTCACGAAGATCGGACGCTCGATCGCCACGTCGGCGTGTTCCGGAAAACGTCGCCAGGCCGCCTCGCTGAGCAGCCGGGCGATCAGCGCGCCGCGCAGAAAAGCGCGATTCACCTTGTTGCCGAACGGGGTCAGCTCGGCGTCCTTGGCGTAGGACTCGAGCAGCACCTCGAGCCCTTCGCGGTAATCGTCGGTACCGAAATCATCCAGCCCGACCACCTTGGTGGCCGAGGCGTGCAGATCGTCGATGGTCCCGACGTCGTCCCTACCGATCACGGTCATCTCCTAGTGGTGGTATTCGCCGCCGTTGACGTCCAGGCACGCGCCGGTGATCGCGCGCGACAGGGCGGACGCGAAGAACACGACCGCGTCGGCGATCTCGTCGGGTTCGGGCAGTTTGCGCAAGTCGATGGTCTTCGCGGTCTCGGCGTAGACCTCTTCGGCGGTGATCCCCCGCTGCTGCGCCAGGTAGTTGAAGTACCACTTCAGGTTGTCGGCCCAAATGTAGCCGGGCGCAACGGAATTCACCCGAATGCCCTTCGGCCCGAGTTCGGTGGCCAAGCTCTGCGCCAACGCGAGCAGGCTGGACTTCGCCATCTTGTACGGACCGAAGGTCCGCCGCGAATGGCGCAGCACCGCCGAGTTGATCATCACCACCGAACCCTTGGTCTCGGTGAGCGCGGGCACGAACAGCCTGGTCAGCCGCAGCGCGGCCAGCACGTTGGTCTCGAACCCCGCCCGCACCTGGTCCAGGTCGACATCGAGGAGATCCACGATGGGCGGGATCGCGAACGCGTTGTTGACCAGCGTGTCGACCTTGCCGAACGCGCTGAGCGCGGTCTCGGCCAGATTCGCCGCCGCGGCCTCGTCGTCGATGTCGGTCGGCACGACCACGGCGCGCCTGCCGAGTTCGGTGATCTCCTTGGCCACTTCGATCAGGCGGGATTCCGTCCGCGAGGCGAGCACCACGTCCGCGCCCGCTTTCGCGCTCTGCACGGCGATGGCGCGGCCCAGTCCCGGCCCGACACCGGAAACCACAACAACCTTGTCCTGCAACAACATCAGCCGAGCATCCTCTCCGCGACGGCCACCTGCCGCGCCGCGATCCGCTCGCGCCACTGCTCCGGCGTGACGCGCGCCCGGTCGTAGAAGGGCAGCCGCTCGGGCAGGTCGGCGACCGAAACGACCTCGACGGTGGGGCCGTCGTCGGGTTTCATGTCCCTGGACAACCGCTGCCAGCGGAACTGCAGATACCCCCGGGCGTGGCCGGTGCGTTCGATCCAATTGGCCAGGCCGGGGTCGCGCTCGCTGACCACCAGCCGGATCATCCCGTCCGGGTCCACGTGCGCCTGGTCGGCGGTGAGGCTGGTCTGGTGGTTGATGTAGTCCAGCGACAGGTACCACATGCTGCCGAGCTGGAATCCCTGATACGGCGCGTCCGACTTCGGCACCGTGATGATCACGGCCTGGTCGTCGTCCAGGTCGTAATGACCGACCGAGGAGAACTGGGTGGTGAGCCCGCCCGGCGTCGAGCGCGGCTCGGTGAGCGTGTTCACCGGCAGGTTCAGATAGAACCACTCCGGGAAGGCGAGGAAGGTCTTCAGCCGCGACACCAGCATCTTGCCCGCCACGCCGTACCGCTTGGTGAGCACGTCCTTGGTCAGCGGCGGCGGGGCGGCGCCGATCCGGTCCACCCGCTGGATGCGGATCGTGCCCGCCTTCTCGGTCGACCAATCGCTGTAGACCTCGCGCACCACGAGCATCGCCGCGTCCGGGCTCAGGTGCACGTAGCCGGGCCGCGCCTCGCCGGGGCCGAACCGGATCTGGTAGGACCCGTCGGCGCCGATCGCGAGTTCGCGATCATCGAAGGCGGTGAGGCTGTCGGGTACGTCCACCGGCGAATAGTCGCCGTTGAGCACCTGGAAGCTCAGGTCGCGGGTGGTGCCGCGGGTGCCGGTCACCACGTATTCCGCGTCCGGCCGCAGGTAGGAGTGGAAGTAGAGGGTGTCCGGGTTGTCCAAGCCCATCTTGGTGTACGGCCCGGTGGACTGCACGAAGAACGGGAAGTCCCGCTCGTAGGCCCAGGCCATTTGCAGCGACGCGCGGATGCTGCCCGCCAGATAGTCGTAGCCCTCGACGAGGTCCTGTTCGGTGCGGATGTGCGCGGCTCCGGTGATGATCTGCTCGGCGGCGGCGATGGCGTCCGCGAACGGCTGTGTCAGCAAGAGGCTCTCTCCGGTGTTCCAAATATGTACCACTCTGGTACATTTCGATACAGGGAAGATTAGAACGTGTTCTAGGAGTGGTCAATGGTCGGCCGTCGGTCCGCGCCCACCGCGCGGGTGGTTCAGGTGCTGGATTTCTTCGTCGAGCAGCGCGGCAAACGCTTCGGGCTCTCCGAACTCGCCCGCGAGCTCGACCTGGCCAAACCGACCTGTCTGGGCATCCTCACCGAACTGACCGCGGGCGGCTACCTGGTGCGCGACGCGGATACCCGCACCTACGGGCTCGGACCAGCGCTGATCGCCGCGGGCCGGGTGGCGCAGGACAGTTTCGCGATCTCCGCGCTCGCCCGCGTGGAGCTGGAGAAACTCACCGCGCGCTATCGCACGACCTGCACCGCGTCGGCCGTGGTCGGCGAGCAGATCATGGTGCTGGAAAGCACCGGGCCCGGCCTGGTCAAGGTGGGCGCGGCCTACCATTTCGCGCCACCGGTCGGCCTGATGTACGTACTCTGGGACACCGACGCCGCCTTCGACGCCTGGCTGGCCAAGCCGCCGGCGGTGCCGCTGCGACAGGACGAGGCACGCCTGCGCCAGGTGGTCGCCGAGTGCCGCGAGCGCGGGTTCCTGGTGGAGAGCATGACCGCCGCGGGACGGCGGCTGTACTCGCTCCTGGCCGGGGTCGCGGACCGGGACCTACCCCCTGAGCTGCGCGAACTGGTCGCCGAGCTGGTGACGAGTCTCGGCGAGCGGGTCTATCTGGGGTCGGATCTGCGGCCACGCAAGGAGCACGCCGTGAGCCTGCTCGCCGCGCCGACCTATGACGGCGACGGCAGGCAGAACATGGTGCTCACGATGTATGTCGGCGCCTCCATCACCGGCGCGGAGATCGCCCGGCGCGGCGCGGCGCTGGTGGCCGCCGCCGACGCGGTGACGGCGAGCTCGGGTGGCCGCAAACCATTGACCGATAACCGAAACGTGTTCTAGTTTTGCGGTGTGAGCCAGTACGCGAAGTCGACGGCGAGCACCTACGAGCTGCCCCATCTGGACGCGCTCGAGGCCGAGTCGGCGCACATATTCCGTGAAGTGGCAGCAACATTCGAACGCCCGGTGTTGCTGTTCTCCGGCGGCAAGGACTCGGTGGTGATGCTGCACCTGGCGGCCAAGGCCTTCTGGCCCGCGCCGCTGCCGTTCCCGGTGCTGCACATCGACACCGGGCACAACTTCGACGAGGTGATCGCCTACCGCGACGCCACGGTGGCGCGCTTGGGACTGCGCCTGGTCGTGGGGCGGGTCCAGGACGACATCGATGCCGGACGCGTGGTCGAGGAGAGCGGCCCACGTGCCTCCCGCAATCGGTTGCAGACGACGACGTTGCTGCGCGCGATCCAGGAGGGATCGTTCGACGCGGTCTTCGGCGGCGCGCGCCGCGACGAGGAGAAGGCTCGCGCCAAGGAGCGGGTGTTCAGCTTCCGCGACGAGTACGGGCAATGGGATCCGCGCAGGCAGCGGCCCGAGCTGTGGAACCTCTACAACGGCAGGCACCGGCCGGGCGAGCACATCCGGGTGTTCCCGCTCTCGAACTGGACCGAGCTGGACATCTGGAGCTACATCGCCGCCGAGGGCATCGAATTGCCCGCGCTGTACTACGCGCACCGCAGGCCGGTGGTGCAACGCGACGGAATGCTCTTGGCGCACACCCGTTTTCTCCAGCTCCTCGACGGCGAGCACCCGTACGAGGCCACCGTGCGATTCCGCACCGTCGGCGACGCCACCTGCACCGGCTGCGTCGAATCCACCGCGACGACCCCGGCGGAAGTGGTGGCCGAGGTCGCCGCCGCGCGGGTCACCGAGCGCGGCGCCACCCGCGCCGACGACCGCATCTCCGAGGCAGGCATGGAAGACCGCAAACGCGAAGGCTACTTCTGATGACGACCACCACCTTGTTGCGCCTCGCGACCGCGGGCAGCGTCGACGACGGCAAGTCGACCCTGATCGGACGACTGCTGTTCGACTCGAAGACCCTTTTCACCGACCAGCTCGCCGCGGTGGAGCGCACCAGCCGCGACCGCGGCGACGACTACCCGAACCTGGCACTGCTCACCGACGGCCTGCGCGCCGAACGCGAACAGGGCATCACCATCGATGTGGCGCACCGGTATTTCGCCACGCCCAGAAGGAAATTCATCATCGCCGACACCCCGGGGCACGTGCAGTACACCCGGAATATGGTGACCGGCGCCTCCACCGCCGACTTGGCGCTGATCCTGGTGGACGCGCGTAAAGGCGTGGTGGAGCAGACCCGCCGCCATGCCTTCCTGGCCAGCCTGCTCGGCATCCCGCACTTGGTGCTGTGCGTGAACAAGATGGATCTGGTCGACTGGTCGCAGGAGCGGTTCGAGGAGATCCGCGAGGAATTCGCGCGATTCGCCTCCAAGCTCGACGTCTCCGACCTGACGTTCGTTCCGGTGTCGGCGCTGCACGGCGACAATATCGTGCACCGCGGCGCCAGCATGCCGTGGTACGAGGGCACTCCCCTGCTGCACCACCTCGAGGAGGTGCACATCGCCTCGGACCGCAATCTGATCGACGCGCGGTTCCCGGTGCAGTACGTCACGCGCAGGCACGCCGAGGATTTCCGCGGATATGCGGGCACCGTCGCGGGCGGGGTGTTCAAGCCGGGCGACGAAGTCGCGGTGCTGCCGTCCGGATTCACCACCACGGTCACCGCGATCTGGGGTCCGGGCGGCAAACCGGTCGCGGAAGCCTTTCCGCCGCAGGCGGTCACGATTCAGCTCGCCGATGAGCTGGACATTTCCCGAGGCGACTTGATCTGCCGACCCAACAATCGCCCGCATGCGGGCCGCGACCTGGACGCGATGGTGTGCTGGTTCGCCGAGGAAACCCAGCTCACCCCCGGCGCCACCTACACGATCCGGCACACCACCCGTGCCGCCACAGCCGAGGTCCGTTCCCTGGACTACCGGCTGGACGTCAACACGCTGCATCGCGACGAGGGCGCGGAGTCGTTGTCGCTCAACGAAATCGGCCGCGTTCAGCTGCGCTGCCGTCAGCCGCTGCTGTTCGATCCGTACCGGCGCAACCGCGCCACCGGCAGTTTCATCCTGGTCGACGAGGCAACCAACAACACCGTCGCCGCGGGCATGATCACCGGCCCGACCCTGCCGTCGGCCCGGGTGGTCTGGCATTCCACCGCGGTCGGGCGCGACGAGCGCGCCACCCGCGGTCTCACCGTCTGGCTGACCGGTATGTCCGGCTCCGGAAAGTCCACCGTCGCGGTGGAACTGGAACGCAGGTTGGTGGCCGCGGGCCGCCCGGCATTCCTCCTCGACGGCGACAACCTGCGCCACGGGCTCAACTCCGATCTCGGATTCAGCGCGGCCGACCGGGTCGAGAACGTCCGCCGCGTCGGCGAGGTGGCCCGCCTGTTCGCCGAAGCCGGAGTGGTAGCGGTGGTTTCGCTGATCAGCCCCTACCGGGCCGACCGCGATCGGGTTCGCGCCGCGCACGAGGCGGCGGGCATTCCGTTCCTGGAGGTCTTCGTCGACACGCCGCTGGCGGTCTGCGAAGCCCGCGACCCCAAGGGCATGTACGCCAAGGCGCGGGCGGGCGAGATCCGCGGCTTCACCGGCATCGATGATCCCTACGAGGCACCGGTTAACGCCGATGTCGTCCTGCGACCCGACCACGGCGACCCAGCCTCGATGGCGGCGACCATCATCGCGCGACTAACGCGGATGGATTGACCTGAGCCGAGGTGCCTCGCCCGCGAGGCGGGGCACCTCCAGCGCACGTTTTCCATGGGCCGCCGCACAACCTATTCCGACCGCATGACAGCGGCATTCGGGCACGTCTGGGAATGCCGCGCACCGGGGATCCGGTGCGCGGCAGCACTCACATCCGGATCAGCTCGGAAGGTCGTCGACCGATGCGGATTCGTTGCGGGACAGGGTTATTCCGAGATTGGCGGCGGTGCGATCGATTTCGTCCTCGTCGCCCCGGTGCAATTCGATGGCGGAGCCAGCGGAG